>NZ_JAFBEX010000022.1 GCF_016908975.1 Neobacillus cucumis | reverse complement strand
ATTCAATGTAACATGTTGGTAAGCCGTATGCCTTAGTAGGGCACGTGCGGTTTGATAAGGGGGAAGCCTCGTGAGAGGTTTCCCTACTTTATTTATAACATTTCAAACCACACAGGGGTATCATTATCGGGGTCTCCATTGTAGTTTATTAAAATTTCTTCGCCCTCTACTATATTGGTATGAGCATAAAAGTCTATCGTTTTGTTAGCTAAGTTTAATTTATATAAAGCATTTGGCTGAAAGGAATGGTTAAACAGTGAACCGTAGCCTAATGCAAGCGCACATTCCTCCAAATTTTCTCCCCACCAAAATACATACTCTATAAACACCGTCTTCCTCAAATTTTTATATTCTTTGCTTGGTGAAATAATGACTGGAGCCTCGTGGATGAGTTCGCCCTTTTCAATATTACGGGTTGCAAAGATTCCTCTGCCATATTTAGATTTTTTTACTTCAAACAAAACCGATCCACCGCCTTTTTTTCATAAACTCTTCAATTATTCTTATTCCACTCTATGCTAGGCGAAAGCAATTTGATTATGTACTTTACAAAGTGTTTGAATCTTATAAAAAACACACGATTTAGGTAGTTTCACATAAAATAATTGAAATTTGTGTTCCGGGATTGGGGGGGATGGAAATGTCTAAGGAAACAAGTAGCGAACAAGAAATCAAAGAAAAGAAAATTCTGCAGTTGGAAAATGAGGTTGCTCTTGGGTTATGGATTCAAGTAATCGGACAGTTTATTGAGATTAAGGGATTATCTGGATTATATGTCTTAGAAGAAGACCCCTTTAAAATGGGTGAACAGCAAATTCTTACAGGCGCGTGGGTGAGAACGATCGGTCAATTGTTAGAGGCTTTGTCGGTACAAAGCCAAATTGGAGAAACCGATAAAATGAAACTTTTGCTTGAACAAAAAATTGCCATAACTGGGGATTTCCTTGTGTCTGTTGGATCTGCCTATGAGGTATTGGGGGGTCTGAAAGTACTTGAAGAAGAATCCGTTAAACTTCCGAGAATTGTGCCGTAACAAAAGACTAAGTATAAATAAGTGAACCAGGTATATCCTAAAAATAATAAATTTGGATATGAGAGGTCGTTAGATTTGATATCTATAGATGATATTATTCTTGCACGGGAAAAAATGAAGGGAGTTGTTCATACAACTCCACTTGATTTTTCGCAAACGTTTAGCAATATTTCTGGAAATAATAAAGTTTATCTCAAGCTTGAAAACCTACAGAAAACAGGCTCTTTTAAAGTAAGAGGCTCCTATAATAAAATGATATCCTTATCAGAATCCGAGTTACAAAAAGGGGTGGTGGCGGCATCCGCCGGAAATCACGCTCAAGGTGTGGCTTATTCCAGTCAAATGCTAGGGATCCCCTGTACCATTGTGATGCCTAAGGGGGCGCCGTTAAGTAAAGTATCCGCAACTAAACAGTATGGTGCAAAAGTAGTGCTGCAAGGGAATGTGTTTGACGATGCTTTAGCTTACGCATTGGAATTAAAAGAGCAAATGGGGGCAACTTTCATCCATGCCTTTGATGATGATGCTGTCATTGCTGGACAAGGGACAGTTGGTCTAGAGATACTTGAGCAACTTCCAGATGTTGAAGCCATTATGGTACCTGTAGGAGGTGGGGGACTCATTGGTGGTATAGCCTTAGCGGTTAAGGAGAAGAATCCCGATATTCGTGTCTATGGTGTTCAAACGTTAGCATGTCCTAGTATGAAACAATCTTTAGCCGAAAATAAGCCTGTCATGGTGGATTCTACCCCGACAATGGCTGACGGGATTGCCGTCAAAAAACCAGGTATACATAATTTTGAGCTGGTAGAAAAATATGTAGATGATGTTTTGTGTGTGGATGAAATGGAAATTGCTAGAACCATGCTACTTCTGTTAGAGCGGAATAAGCTTCTGGTAGAAGGGTCAGGGGCCGTCTCCTTGGCGTCTCTATTATATCAAAAAGTTAATTTCAAAGAAAAGAATGTAGTAGCAGTTCTTAGTGGTGGAAATGTGGATGTAAATTTCATTTCACGCATTATTGAGCGTGGTATGGTCGAATCCGGACGATATGCTAATTTTACTTTGATTGTAAAAGATAAGCCAGGGGAATTGCAAAGAGTGTTACGTTTTATATCAGATTTAGATGCTAATATCCAATCGGTTCATCACGATCATTTTGGCAAGGATATTTATCCTGGCTATGCCCAGCTGAAGCTCGCGTTAGAAACGAAAAATCAGGACCATATAGAGGAAATTAGGTTACTTTTAAAAAATAATGGTTATGTTGTTAAGGATTCGAACTAGTTTAAAGAATTTAGAGATATTCCTGGATATGAAGAAGATCCATCATATGATTATAAAAATAAGAGTGGGGTCAGTACGGATTTGATTTTGGCTTGAGTTATAAATAATCATCTAACAAAGAGGGACTCCATTAAATGGAGTCCCTCTTTGTTAGATTGGTTTAAAACCATCTATTTAATATACATCTCGTTGATAACGGCCTTGTTCTTTCATACTGTTAAGATATGCTTCTGCTTCTTCAGGCGTCATAGATCCTTCTTTTTCAATCACGCTTAAGAGAGCGCTGTGAACGTCCTTCGCCATATATTGCTTATCACCGCAAACAAAGAAATAAGCTCCATTTTCCAGCCATTCAAATAATTCTTTGCTGTTTTCAAGCATTCTATGCTGTACATAAACTTTTTTGTCTGAATCACGGGAGAACGCAGTCTCTAATCTTGTTAGAACTCCGTCTTGTTGATATTTTTCTAACTCATCTTGATAAAGGAAGTCTGTGGATGCATGCTGATCACCAAAGAAAAGCCATGTTCTGCCTTCTGCTTTTGTAACTGCTCGTTCCTCAATAAATGAACGGAATGGTGCAATGCCTGTCCCAGGACCGACCATAATAATATCTTTTTCTTGCGACTCTGGCAAATGGAAGTGCTTATTGGGCTGTACAAAAACGGGAAGTGTATCTCCTTCCTTCGTACGTTCTGCAACTTGGACAGAACATACACCTTTCCGATCGCGTCCGTGAGCTGTATAACGAACAGCACCGATGGTTAAATGTACTTCACCAGGATGAGCAGTGATGCTGCTTGCAATCGAATAAAGACGAGCTGTCATTTTTCTTAAAAGAGATACAAACTCTTCGGCAGTAGCCTTAAATGGTCCGAAATCACGTAACATATCAAGTAAATCTCGACCATTTGTATATTCTTTTAATTCAGCAGCATTTTCTACTTGGACAAGCCTTTGCAGTTCTTCATTTTCTGTAAATGCAGCTGCCCCGGAAAGAATCTTTTTAGATAAAAGCGTGATTTCAAAATGGTTTGTTAATGCTTCTATTAATGGGAGTGTTTCACCTTGTTTACCAACGGTTACAACGATTTTTCCATCCCAATTCATTTCTTCAAGAAGTGCTGCCACTAGTTCTGGATCATTTTGAGGAAGGACACCTAGAGCATCCCCAGGGTTATAGGAAAGGCCAGAACCTTCTAATGATAGCTCAATATGTCTTGTTTCTTTATTTGAGCTAGCCCCATTTAAGTTGATGTTTTTTAGAACTTTCGCTTGAAAAGGATTCATTCTTGAATATGTTGGCGGTACTTTTTTACCTTCATTCTTATTTTCTGCTGTTATTTGCATATGTTTCACCTCTTAAAGTGTATTTACTAGGATATCTAGGTTAACTGTTTCTTACTTACACCACCTATTATAACTGGTTAGCATTAAAATTCCCTTAAAAAATGCTTGTAAAAAATTTTAATATTAAGATAAAATTAAGAATTTAATTTTATCATGAAAAACGTTGTTAAGAAACCCATCATCTAGAAAAATATAGGAGAATATTATGACAAAAAAATTTACAATTGTTGATCGAGATACATGTATTGCGTGTGGGGCATGTTTTGTTTCTGCTCCAGAGGTTTTTGATTATGATGACGACGGCATTTCATTTGTTTATTTAGATAAAAACCAAGGAAATGCTGAAATCCCAGAAGAATCAATAGAGGATGTAATAGAGGCATATGATGGATGTCCATCTGGCTCCATAAAAATCTCGAACGAGCCTTTTAATAGCGATCCAGGCAAGTTTGAATAATATTTTATAGAAAAATAAGATAGAGAATGAATCTTAAAGGAAGCTGCTCAGATGGAGTCAGTTTCTTTTTTTATTGGCAGGTTTTATTTAGTGATATTAACCAAAAACATTTAAATCTTTAGAAGGAATACTAATGACTCGTTTGAATTTTCTCATTATAATTATATATAAACTTCATTAGTGAACTGGGGGTACGGCATGAAAAATCAGTGGAATGCTTTTATGGATGATCAGTTAAATATAGTTCCTACTGCCGCTGGAAAATTAAATGGTCGAACGTTTGCAGTTAAGGATGTATTTGATATAAAAGATTATCTTGCTAGTGCTGGAAATCCAGACTGGCTCAAAACCCATCAACCGGCAACTCAAAACGCGCCTGTTATTAACTTGTTATTGGACCAAGGGGCATATCTAAAAGGAACTACCCATACAGATGAATTAATGTATAGTTTAAATGGTGAAAATTTCCATTATGGTACCCCAACTAATCCATATGCACAAGATCGAATACCAGGGGGTTCTTCCAGTGGTTCAGCTGTAGCGGTGGCTGCAGGATTAGTGGACTTTGCACTCGGTACGGATACAGGTGGATCCATTCGGATCCCATCATCCTATTGCGGGTTATTTGGATATCGACCGACACATGGTTTAGTGAATATTGAGGGAGTGGTCCCATTAGCTAAATCTTTTGATACGGTAGGATGGATGGCAAACAGCGCCGAAGTATTATTAAGAGTTGGAGAAGTTCTCATTCAGCATGATAATGAAATTCATGAGGACTTTGATTCGATCTATTTTGAAAGAGAAGCCTGGTCCTTTGTCGAAGGAGATACAAAGGACTGCTTAATAAACGCAGCAACTATATTATCTGAATTGTATGACAATTCTGACTCAATTGTTATTTCAGATGAGGGGCTGACAGATTGGTCACAACTTTTTAGAAGCATTCAAGGAATTGAAATTTGGCAAGAACATGGTGCGTGGATTGAAGCCGTAAATCCAACCTTTGGACCTGGAATAAGGGAACGGTTTGAATGGGCTAGTACTTTGAACCAACTTGAGCTCAACTCTTTAAATCATCATAAAGAAAAAATAAAACAAAAGCTTTCAAGTTTATTAAAAACAAACGGCCTATTAGTCATACCCACTGCACCAGGAGATGCACCATTACGAAAGTCATCATTGGAGGAAATGGAGACTTATCGCACAAGAGCAATGAAGCTGACCTGTATAGCTGGATTAACGGGGTTCCCACAGGTAACGATTCCTTTATTGAAAAGTAATGGAATCCCAATCGGATTATCGTTCATTGCTAACCAATACCAAGATATTCAGTTACTCAGATGTGCCAAGCGATTGACGTCTGTTCTTGTTGAGAAAAGTGTGAATATTGCAACTAAATAAAAATGGAAAGGAGGCAATTTAATTGAAAAATGGTGTAAACTGGTCCTTTCGTCCAACAACGATGGCCCCGAATGCCATGATTACCACCCCGCATTATTTGGCCTCTCAAGCTGGCATGAAGATTCTGCAAGAGGGAGGAAATGCTGTTGAGGCTGCGATTGCAGCTGCAGCTACAATCGGTGTTGTTTACCCTCATATGAATGGAATTGGCGGCGATAATTTTTGGTTAATCTACAATGCCGAGACCCAAGAATTAAAAGGATTAAATAGTAGCGGTCGTTCTGGTGAAAATGCATCCATTGATTTTTACAAACAGCAGGGACTAGAGAAGATACCTGCTCGGGGACCGCTTGGCGCTAACACGGTTCCAGGGGCAGTTGCCGGCTGGGAAAAAGCATATCGTTATTCAACCGAAAGAATGAAGGGAAGTATTCACTGGGAGGAACTGTTAAAATCAGCGATTCATTATGCGAAGGAGGGCTTTCCAGTAACCCCAAGCCAAGAATATTGGACCAATATTAACTTAGATGACACAAACAATCAATTTAGGCATTTGCAACGATTTTCGGAATTTAAGAAAATTTTCACAAAAACATCTGGCTTTTCATATCGAACAGGTGAAATAATAAAACAGAAGGACTTAGCCTTGACTTTAGAAGGAATATCCAAAGAGGGGAGCGGCTTATTTTACCGAGGGGATATTGCTAAGTCGATTAGTAAAAATCTCCAAGCAAATGGCGGCTTATTAACCTACGACGATTTTGTTTCACATCATTCTAATTGGGTCGAGCCTCTTTCCGTTGACTACCGAGGATACCGTGCCTACAACCTTCCTCCGAATACACAAGGTTTTGCATCCTTATCGATTTTAAATATTTTGAATCAATTTGATCTCCCTGCCATTGAAGAAGGGTCTGCGGATTATTTTCATTTACTAATCGAAGCAACAAAACTCGCATTTGAGGATCGAGACAAGTATTTGACGGATCCAGAATTTTCGCCTATTCCCTTAGAGGAGCTCTTATCTGTTAAAAGGGGAATAGAATTATCCGCTAAAATCGACTATACTAAACCAATCAATCTTCAAAAACAATTGGATCCAAAAGGGGATACCGTTTGGCTTGGCGTAGTGGATCAATATGGAAATGCAGTTTCGCTTATTCAAAGTATTTACCATGAGTATGGCTCTGGTTTCATTCCAAAAGATACGGGAATTATATTGCAAAATCGGGGTAGCTTTTTTACGCTAGATGCGAACGATGTAAATTGTCTTTATCCTAAAAAACGAACCTATCATACGTTAAATCCAGCGATGATTTTTAAGGAAAATCAGCCTTATTTGGTTTATGGGACGATGGGCGGAGAAGGTCAGCCGCAAACGCAAGCTGCTTTAGTAACAAGGATTCTCGATTATCAATTTCCGATACAGACAGCGATTGAGGCCCCAAGATGGTTATATGGGCGAACATGGGGAGCAGAATCCAATAGTGTCAAAATTGAAGGAAGAGTTGCCAACGATATTATTGAATCACTGCAAACAAGAGGACATCAGGTAGAGGTGGTAGATACCTTTACGGATGTCATGGGGCATGCAGGGGTCATACAGATAGATCCGAATAGTAAAGTGAAATTTGGCGGTGCAGATCCTCGAGGTGATGGGGCGGCACTAGGATTCTAGATTAATAGAGTTATTTCATGGACTGCAAAGTGGAATAGTGTGCTCCAGCGGTAAATGAAAGAGCTGTTCATTGCCCGAAAAGAGTTAAAAAGTACTCTTGTGGTAAATGAAAGGCCCGTTCATTGCCCGAAAAAAGTTCAAAGTTAGCTCTCGCGGTAAATGAAAGAGCTGTTCATCGCCCGAAAAGAGTCAAAGAGAGCTCCCGCGGTAAATGAAAGAGCTGTTCATTGCCCGAAAAGAGTCAAAGAGAGCTCCCGCGGTAAATGAAAGAGCGGTTCATTGCCCGAAAAAAGTCAAAGTTAGCTCTTGCGGTAAATGAAAGAGCTGTTCATCGCCCGAAAAGAGTCAAAGAGAGCTCCCGCGGTAAATGAAAGAGCGGTTCATTGCCCGAAAAAAGTCAAAGAGAGCCCTCGCGGTAAATGAAAGAGCGGTTCATTGCCCGAAAAAAGTCAAAGAGAGCTCTCGCGGTAAATGAAAGACCGGTTCATTGTCCGAAAAGAGGCAAAGTGTACTCCTTCGGTCAATGAGCTTTTCATCTTGAACAATAATACAAAAGCAAACAAGAAAAAGGGTGGTTAAACAGTGAAACTTCAATGGGATCTATTTATTGCATTTTTCAGGTCCGGACTGTTAGGATTTGGCGGTGGACCATCTGCGATTCCACTCGTACATAAAGAAATAGTGGGTACATTTAAATGGATGAATGACCAAGAATTTACGGATGTTTTGGCTCTCGCCAATACACTTCCTGGACCCATCGCCACAAAGATGGCTGGATATATCGGTTACCGACTAGGTGGAATCCTCGGCATGATCAATGCCATTTTGGCAACAGTGTTGCCTACCATATTGATGATGTTGGTTCTATTAACATCTTTTAATAAATTCAAGGATAATCCAAGAGTCCAAGGGATGACCGGTGCTGTGGTACCAATTGTGGGTGTGATGATGGCAACCTTAACATGGGAGTTTTTAAAAAAATCAAAGGCAGGCTGGGGCTGGACGAAGGGTCTCCTCCTACTCGCCGGTAGTTTTATTTTGATGGAAATCTTCCATGTAAATCCAGGTATTGTGGTTGCAGTCTTACTAGTAACCGCATTAGTGTTTCCGGATAAAAAAGAAAAGAATGAAATTCCAATGAAGGATAAAAGTGAAAGCCTATGATCTATTTACAAATATTTTTCGCGTTTTTTGTTCCGAATATTGTGGGGTATGGCGGCGGTCCTGCATCGATTCCTTTAATTGAGCATGAGGTAGTGAACCGTTATGGCTGGGTTACAACCAGTGAATTTAGTGAGATTTTAGCATTAGGGAATTCTTTGCCAGGGCCGATCGCCACAAAGATGGCTGGTTATATTGGCTTTGAAGTGGGAGGAGCAATCGGCGCGGTCATTGCAGAATTTGCTACCATTGCTCCTTCCTTAATCTTAATGATTGTACTTTTGCAGTTAATTTTTCGACATAAAGATTCACCAAGAGTGAAGAGATTATCTAAGATTGTTGTTCCTACTGTAGCCATTTTAATGGCAGGACTTACTTTTGATTTTTTTCAAACCTCTATTAGCTCCAATGGAGTTTTGCAAACGATTATTATTGCCATAATAAGTTTATTATTATTAGAAAAATGGAAGGTGCATCCGGCCTTTGTGATTGTAGGCGGCTTGGCTTACGGTGCTATGTTTTTAAGTTAAAAAACAAAAACGACATTCTATCGAGTAATTAGATAGAATGTCGTTTTTTATTACTAAACTAAAAAAGCTTAAGCGCAGGATAAGACGCTTAAGCTCTTCCAAAAAATATGAGTATAAAATGACCTCGAGAATTGTCCAGCTCCAGGCGCCTTGCGCTTTCCTAACTCCCCCGGTAGATTTGATAACCATAAGGGGATACCAGCAATGGGACATGATAATGACTTTCTATGTTAGATATACCAAACCGGACTGGGACTATGTCTAAAAAGAGGGGATCGGGGAGTGTAAGGTTTTTGCTGCGAAAATAATCCCCGATATGGAAAACAAGTTCATAGGTACCGACCTTCGTTTCTTCTCCAGACAATAACGGCTGATCTAATCGTCCGTCCGCATTCGTTACGGTGGTCTTTAATAAATACCGTCCCGCGTTTGAGACAGAATAAAGCTCTATCGTGACATTTGAAGCCGGGAGGCCATGGGTTAAATCAAGAATATGTGTAGTCAAACCAGACATAGGGGGCATCTCTCCTTTATGTACAAATAAAAACACCACCAAGAGAAAGCTTAAGCTAACTCTTGGGTGGTTGTTAAATCAACAATAAATTCTTGCACGTTGTAATTAAAGTAGTCTTCTAGGATTTCTTTACGATTATCAAGAAATAATTGATTTGATACTTCTGAAACTAGTTGTGGAATACCAAATTTCATTCCTGAAAGGGCAGAGGCTAAAATACCACAGCTGATCAGTGCTGAATAGTTGAAGGCAAACAGTCCGTAAAGGTGTTTCTTCCCCTCATCATCCTGGCTTTGGAAAGCAAAACCTGGGCTTAAATAAGGGTGTGCATCTATCATCGGATTAGCTATTTGATTTGGAGCTGTGTACAAATCGCCCCAGCGGATAATATGTTTTTCCACTAACTTAAGCTCAGGCCGTAAAGACGGATTGGTCACTAAACCGGTACTAATAATTAAGAAGTCATAGGTGAATTCCCCATTAGGTGTCGTGACAACTGCTCCTTCACTCGTGGCCTTTACGTCAAGCCACGGAGAACCTAAGTGCAGCTTAAACCCTGGCCATGAGGACGCGCGCCCAAAGGTATCATTAGTTGGCGGCTGATTATGCTTGAAGAAATGTGACATTACTTTATATTTATCCTCGTCCGATAAGAATTGGAACCGTTCAATTAAGCCGGAACCCTCCATTTGACGAATCGGATTAATGCGCGGCATTTCTTTTCGGCGTACAAAAACATGTGCTTCTGCTACACCTTTTGATAAAGCAAAATGAGCATTATCAAAGGCAGAGGCTCCACCACCTAAAATCGCTATCTTTTTCCCTTGTAGGACCGTAAAATCAATTGAATTTGAAGTATGTGCATAGAGATGTGTAGGTAATTTTTCTTTTATAAAGGAAGGGACATGCCACTCACCGCCACCTTGAATTCCGGTAGCCAAAATCACTTTACGGGCAAATAGTGTTTTATCTAAAGTGCCATGACCATCCACGTGTAAACGATACACACCCGTTTCTAAGGGCTCAATCAAAGTTAACTTTACTTCGTTATTGACAGGAAGGGAAAGGACCTCTCGATACCAGCGCAGGTAGTTCATCCAGTCTCCACGAGGAATCTTGTCAATTGCTTCCCAGCTCTTTGCACCAAATTGCGCTTCCCACCAAGAACGGAAGGTGAGGGAGGGGATGCCAAGATCGATCGAGGTCAGGTGTTTTGGTGTCCTTAAGGTTACCATTCTGGCGTAAGTTTCCCACGGACCTTCAAAGCCTTCCGGATTTTCGTCCAGGACAAGGATGTTGCTAATCCGTTCCCGCATAAGTCCAAAAGCGGCTGCTAAACCGCTTTGACCGCCTCCGATAATGACTACATCATAGACATGACCATCCTGATGTTGAACGGGACGTACCCAATCCGTACCGCCAAAGGCAAGATACGAAAGATCTTTTTTGACTTGTTTATTTAAAGCTTCTAGGCTCATCTTATATCATCTCTTTCAATATATTTGGAAAAAATTTTTTCATTACATTTTGGGAATATCAGTAATTTTCTCTTTTAAGCGGAGCAAGGCGATTTGATAAATTTCGGATAGGGCTGTATTAAATTCATGCTCTATGGAATGATGGATTCTTTCCTTCATCGCTTCAAAAATTTGCAGTTTGGTTTTTCCGCGAACAGCTAGAATAAAAGGGAAATCGAATTTCTTCATGTATTCCTGATTAAGAGAAATTATTTCCTCGTATTCTTCAGGAGCAAGATTTTGTAATCCAGCTCCTTGCTGTTCTTGGGTTGACTCTGTCGTCATCGCTGCTCGTTCGCCTAAATTCGGGTGTGCTTGAATAAGGGCGAATTTTTGTTCGTAGGTCGAGTTTTCAACGATCTTAACCATTTCTTGGTGTAAGTGATAAAGGGAAATGAATGGCTTTAATTCTGCTGCTTTGTTAGCAATCCATGGTGACTGTTCAAAAATACCACCAGCAATTTCTAAGAATTGCTGGCTGGTTGTATGGTTTATCTCAGAGATTGTATACATATGAATGAATCCTTTCCTTACAAGGTTTTGACATCGGATGTTATGGGTGAATCTGGTACGACACTTATGGAGCTCTTCAAGCCTTTAGAAAGCATAAGATTTAAAATAATAGCGCAAATGCTCCCCGTAATAATTCCATCTCCAACAAGAATTCGAAGTGTTTCTGGAAGTACTTTGAATAACTCAGGTACGACCGTGGAACCAAGGCCTAATGAAATGGAACAAGCGATAATTAATAGATTGTTATTGTCTGAAAAGTCCACATTGCTTAGCATTTTAATTCCAGAAGACACTACCATGCCAAACATAATTACGGTTGCTCCTCCTAGAACCGCTGTTGGAATAATCGTAGCTAACGCGGCAATTTTAGGGACCAGTCCTAAGCCGATTAAAATGATACCAGCTGCAGTCGTGACACTTCTTTTCTTAATGCCGGAAAGCTGTACGAGACCGACATTTTGAGCAAACGTACTGTATGGGAAGGCATTAAATATTCCTCCGAGTACAAAAGCAATTCCTTCTGTACGGTAGCCGCGGATAATGTCTTTTTCAGACAGCTCTTTTTCAGTTATTTTACTTAAAGCTAAGAAGGCACCTGTTGATTCTACAAGGATTACAGTTCCAACAATAATCATGGTTAAGATGGGGACAATCTCAAAGCTCGGAACACCGAAATTGAAAGGAGTTGGGATACGGAACCAAGCTGCATCTGCAACGGTTTGCAGGTCCACTTTTCCCATAAAGGCTGCTACAATGGTCCCAGCAATGATTCCAAGTAAAACGGAAATCGCACGCATGAACCCGGTAAAGAAACGATTCATCAATAAGATGAGGAAAAGGACGCCAAATGAAAGAAGGAGGTTTTCGGCAGAACCAAATTCTGGGCTTGAAGCGCCGCCGCCCATGTTTTTAATACCTGTAGGAATAAGTGATAAACCAATAATGATCACGACGGTACCTGTTACTACAGGTGGGAATAGTTTTAATAGTTTTCCATATACATTGGCAAATAGAATGATGAATATTCCTGCTACAATGATCGATCCATAGATGGCAGTGATTCCATAATTGGAACCAATCGTTATCATTGGTGATACAGCGACAAATGAAGTACCTAACACCACCGGAAGGCCAATCCCGATATATTTATTGTTGATTGATTGTAGTAACGTAGCGATTCCGCAGGTAAGCAAGTCAATGGCAATTAAGAACGCTTGTTGTTGTGGTGAAAACTTAAGTGCTCCACCTACGATAAGCGGAACGAGTATGGCACCTGCATACATCGCTAGTACATGCTGTAATCCTAATGAGATAACTTTTGGCTTTCCGATTACTTCTTTCATGAGAAAATCCTCCCTTTAATAAAGTGGTATCACTTATGTTATAAAATGTAACATGTGATGTTATGATTAGTTACATCATAAACAATTAGTCCTAATGTGTCATTGTTTATGATGACTAAAAATTCAGATTTTCTCTATTCACATCGCACAAAAAATAAAAGATGAAGGACCTCTATGTCGCGTTTGCTGCCGTGTTTTACAGCAGCTGTTATTTTTCTAATAAGGTTTTAATTCTAAGGGCGAGTCTAATTTGTAAGGTTGTTTCTGAATCTTTTAAGCTTCTACCAAGAATTTCTTCACATTTTTCGATTCGATAAACTACCGTGTTCCGGTGAACGAATAAGCGCTTGGCTGTCTCGGATATTTGACAATGTGTTTCTAAATAGACGGAAAGTGTTTCGAGTAAGGATTGTTCCTCTTCAATTTTTGTATCGTTAAAACCGCTAAGTGCAATAGTGTAGTAATTCTTTAAATCCTCAAGTGGTATTTGCCGCATTAACTCCATAATGTCTTTGGTGTGATAGGTTTGAATGTACGCCTTTTTCTTAGAGAGCTTTCCTTGTGACAAGGCATCGATTGCTTCCTTAAAAGCGCTTTTTGTTTGTAAGAAGTTCTGACATAATGTGCTCACTCCAAAGGAGACGGTTTTTCCAAAAAATTTAGCAACTCTCTCTTGAACTTGTAAAAGGTTTGCTTCTACAAATTCTGAAGGGGTCGAGACATTCTCTTGGACTTCGAATAATAAAATACATCTCTCTCCTTTCTTGAAAAAGTGGATGTGAGGTGTTTTCTCTGCTAAATCACTTTCGATAAAATCGAATAATTCATCCGTATCTTCGTGCTGTTGGATATAAGTGGGCTGTTGAAGCTCCCCGTCAATTTTTCCCACGGCACATATATACATTTGCTGGTTTTGTAAAGAGAATTCTGCGGCTCGACCGATGATTTCTTCTTGTGATGACAAAGTGCCATCCAAAAAGTGAAGGAAGAAATCATTGCGGATGCTTCGATCGTGTTGTTTGAGTGCAACTTCCTTCATTAATGAAAAGGAAATGACATTCGTAGCTTGTTCAATGGTTAACAAGGTTAATTGATCAGTTTTATCAATTTTACCGATTATGATCAGAAAACCGTATTTCTTATCGCTGATGTGAACAGGAAAGAGTGTGCACTCCTCTTTTGTCGAAAGGATTGAAAATGAGATCGGTGACGGCTTAGTAGATTGGAATGTAATTCCGTCGAATAGTTCATAAAAATCTAGGTTGGTTATAGGTTGGGTTATAGGTTTATGATGCTGATCAATTAATTGGACAGGCCGATCAATGATCCTGGATAAATCATGGAGTAATAATTGAATCCCTTTTCCTTGCATAATAATAGTGGTGAATTGCTTATGAGTCTCTAATACTAGTAGTAATTCGGCCGCTCTTTTATCAAGAATGGTTTGAAACGTGAGATTCACAATTTCTCCTAGTGACAATTCTAAAGGAAGTTCAATGATTGGTAAGGCTACCTGATTGGCTAGCTTAATGACTTCTTCTGGAACTTCATCTAAAAAGCGTTTGGTTTTAATTCCGAGTCCAGCACAGCCTTGTTCAGCCATAGCTTTTGCGAGTTCTGTTAACATATATGGATGATCTTTAAAGTGGTACGCGGTTGTAACCAGAAATTCATTCTTTTTTAAAAATTGAATAATATCAGGCGCATCCATCATATTGACTGATTCCACTTCCCGCTCTGTTCCAGAATCTCCTGCAATCACCTGCATTCCCGTTAGTTGTGGAATGGCTAAAAGTTCATAGATTTTCATTTGAAACACCTCTCTAATGTAAGAAAAAGTAACATGTAATGTTAGATATATTTTTATCATTGTAACAGATTTTGGTTAATTTGCATAAAAAATTGTGAAAATTTTTACTGATTAGCTAATGAAGTCTAGTTATTCTGAATGTAAACTATATCTATAACGTTTTATGTGACTAAAATTAACATAGCGAGGGGCGTAAAAAATGGCCATTCAAGTAAATAAACAATTAATGGATAAGGGTCAAGTTGAAGCAATGATTGAATGGCTTGCTTCATTTGGGCGAGAGGATAATGGCGGAGTCACGAGGCTTTTATACTCACCTTCCTGGCAGGAAGCCCAGCATGCGTTAAAAAAAGTAATGGAAGACATGCAATTAGTTCCTTATTTTGATTGTGTAGGGAATTTATTTGGTAGACTACAAGGAACAGATGCTAATGAAAAAACCATTCTAACAGGTTCACATATTGATACAGTAGTAGAGGGTGGAAAATATGACGGTGCATATGGAATTGTTGCTAGTTTACTTGCTGTAAATAGGTTATTTAACAAATATGGTTACCCGAAAAAATCGATTGAAGTGGTCTCTTTAAGTGAAGAGGAAGGAAGTCGTTTTCCCTTAACCTTTTGGGGTTCAAGAAATATTACGGGTTCTTACAATCTTGAACGTGTGAAAAACGTACAAGATGCCGGTGGGACTTCATTTTTGGAGGCTATGAAGTTTGCTGGCTTTGACCCAGAAAAGTATACACCTCCTGTACGACATGATATTGAACGTTTTGTTGAAATTCATATTGAACAGGGGATGGTGTTAGAAAAAAATGGCAACCAAATTGGTGTAGTGACGCATATTGTGGGACAACGCCGTTATACAATCAGTATTAAGGGAGAAAGTAATCACGCAGGAACCACGCCAATGCAGTACCGGAAAGATGCTGTCAGTACCGCCGCTTATTTGATTGCTTTTTTAACAGAAAAAACAAAGGAATGGGATCCTCATTTAGTGGCAACGGTTGGCAAATTGTTGGCTTCACCAAATGTCCCTAATGTGATAGCGGGTGAGGTGGAATTTAGTTTAGATATCCGGCATCACATGGAGGAAATCATTGATCAATACTGCAATGAGATCTTTGCTGAATTCAAACGGATTGCGGAAAACTTAAATATAGAAGTATCCATTGCACAGTGGATGGATGTGAAGCCTGTGAGGATGGATGTAAAAATGGGTGATTTGGCTCGCAGGATTGGTGAAGAAAAAAACATGCGTTATCAAGAAATGATTAGTGGTGCTGGTCATGATGCCCAAGTATTTGGTAGTTCTTATCCGACCTGTTTACTTTTTGTTCCAAGTCAAAATGGGATTAGTCATTCCCCGCATGAATTTACCAATCGGGATGATTTAGAAACCGGAATTGAGTTATTAACAGAGGTTTTATATAAATTAGCGTATTAAAGGGAGATGGAAGAAATGGTTTTTTCTGAGCTGTACACACCTGCACGAACAATAATGACACCTGGTCCAGTGGAAGTGGATCCTCGCGTTTTACGTGTCATGAGTACACCTATTCTAGGACAATTTGATCCGGCTTTTACCAATATAATGAATGAAGTAATGGAAATGCTTCGTCAGGTTTTTCAAACAAAGAATCGATGGGCTTTTCCAATTGACGGCACTTCCCGGTCAGGAAATGAAGCGATTCTATGCAGCATCATTGAACCAGGTGATAAGGTACTGGTTCCTATTTTCGGGAGATTTGGACATTTGCTTGTTGAAATTTGTGAACGATATGGAGCTGAGGTTCATACAATCGAATGCCCTTGGGGAGAGGTGTTTGAACCGCAAGAAGTGATTGCTGAAATCAAAAAAGTTCAACCAAAAATAGTGGCCATCGTTCATGGTGAAACCTCAACAGGCAGGATGCAGCCCTTAAAGGAAATTGGCAGAGCATGCCGGGAAAATGATATCCTTCTTGTGGTTGATGCTGTGGCCTCCATAGGAGGAGTGGAAGTCAAAACCGATGATTGGTTTATTGATGGTCTAATTGGCGGAACCCAAAAATGCTTATCTGTACCATCTGGGATGGCTCCCATTACGTATAATGACCGGATTGAAAATATTCTATTTTCTCGGAAAAAGGTTGAACGTGGTATTGCCACAATGGAAGACTTACAATATACACGAATGAGACCAGTCATCGCCAGCAATTATTTTGATTTAAGTATGCTACAGGATTATTGGGGACCTAGGAGACTAAATCATCATACGGAGGCTACTTCGATGATTTATGCACTCCATGAAGGTTTGCGGCTTGTTTTAACAGAAGGTCTCGAACAGAGATTTGACCGCCATAAACTGCATGAAGAAGCTTTGGTCGCAGGGCTTAAGGCGATGGGGCTAGGTCTGTTTGGCCATTCCGATCATAAACTCCCATGTGTAACGTGTGTCGAAATTCCCAGAGGTGTGGATGGTGAACAGGTACGAAAAATGTTGTTAGATGAATTTAGCATTGAAATAGCTTCCTCATTTGGACCTTTACATGGAAAAATTTGGCGAATTGGAACAATGGGATATAGCTGCCGGAAGGAAAACGTCCTATCTGTATTAGGAGCATTAGAAGCCGTTTTAATTCGGAACGGCGTTGGCGTTAATCGAGGTGAGGCATTGCAGGCAGCTCTAGATGTCTACAAAGTAGAACGTGTTACAGTTATCTCTGATTAATAATTATTGTAATTTTACCATTTTGGAGAAATAATGGGACACATACATGTGTTGAGGCATGTGGATAATACCTTTGTTGGAAAAAACAAGAGGGAGTGTTATTCATGCCGTTCGGAGCACATGAAGCAATGGAAGTTCATGAAATACTAACTGAAAAAATCAATATGATCAATCATTTTCATATGTACGCAGCACAAGCAAAAGACCCACAATTAAAAGAAATGATTCATCGTCATTTACAGGAAGAAATAAAATCTTATGATACGGTCGTTTCATATACACACGATTATCAAAATTTTGCACCCGTGTCAGCCAACACGAATATGGGTTCTGTTCAACCAAATCAGATTCAGTATGGACTCGATAATCCAAGTATGGTAGCTCCTGAGGTCAATTCTACCTTTAATGATTTTGAAATCGCAAGTGCTTTGTTGATTTGCCATAAAAATGGGGCTGCTAATGGAGTGAAAGCTACTTTAGAAATTGCTGACCCAAATCTTCGCCAAGTTCTATTAAATGGTGCTGTTAACTGTGTAAACCAGGCATATGAAGTATTTTTATTTATGAATCAGCAAGGTCAATACCAGATTCCAACCATGAAAGATCATACAGCCAAAACCTATTTACACAGTTTTCAGCCTGTAAGTGAATCATTAAAAGCCCAATATGTTGTGAATCCTGGACAACCACAGGGAATTGACCAAGCCATGATGGGTAGCATAATGGGGAATGCTCCAATGAACCAAACAATGAATCAACAAATGAACCAACCATTACATGTTTCAAGATCAGGTCAAAACATGATGCCAATGGGCCAAATGGGTGGTACTCCAACTAGTGTTGCCATACAGCATGGTCAGAATCCAATGTATGGTCAGAATCCGATGCAAGGCCAGATGTTAGGAAATCAAACTAATATGCAACAGGGATCTCAACATTATAATCATTAATCTTTTATCAGTGGGCATGGTTAAAAACCATGTCCACTTTTGTTATCTTCAAGGAAATTATAAATTTTCGCTTGTGGATAACTGTTAATAAAAGGACTGTCGACGTCCAGCTCCAGCGCCTAGCCCCTCGATGGTCTACAGACGCTCAGGGAATGAAGGCAAAAAACGCCTTAATTCCCTGAGCGTCTTATGCTTGTCGGGGCTGTTCAAGGCGCTTGCGCTTTTGTTTTGGAACTGGTGATTTGTCCCATTCCATTTCTCTGCCAGCGAATATCATTTATTAAGGCAGGTGATAGAATTGTATTTAGTTGGTTTTTATTCTCCAAAGTCAAACTCAGGTGTAACAGAGTTGTCTGTATCGGTTTATCATTGGCTTAAAGCCAATACGAATTTATCCGTTGCATTCATTTCCTATGGATCGTTACTTAAAGAAAATACATCACATGAACTGATTCACGAATTCTCTAAGTTATCGGTTACTGAACAAAAACGTCAAGTTAAGCGAATGAAGAAAGCCCACGACATCACGATATATGATGCCTCAAGCCAATTATCTGAAGGGGTATTAAAACTACTACCGATTGTGGACAGGTTGTTTGTTGTAGGGGAAGAACATAATGAGTTTGCCTATAAGCTCCAGCAAATCATCCAGTTTGATAAGATTTTTGACAGAAATGTAAAAAGTTTTATTACTCATTTAAGAGGAAATAAAACGTTTATTCTTCATGAAAATAAGGAGCATCATGTGATTGGATTTAACTATTCCAAGCAGGAAACAGATGATGTTGGACAGATCATTTATACTGATTATGTAACGCATTACTTAAATGAAAAGTTAATTGATAAAAATGAAGTGGTCTTTAGAAAGATTAAGAAAATTCCAAAGGAAGCATTATTCCAGGGTCTCTATGAATTAGGAATCGACTTCGAAAAAGCCATGCTCTATGAAAGATATGTAAATTTACGAGAACTAATGGGACAAGATTACGAAGACGCACTCGAAGACCTCTTCCCACTCTTCATGCACACCCCCTTCACCCAAATCCTAGACAAGCTCCAAGCCGAACTCTACATGCTCGCTAAACTGAATTACTAAATGGTGCCTGTCACCATTTATCATGCCAGGATAGGAAAAATAGTGCCTGTCACCAATAATCCTATCCTGGCATGATTTATTGAATTGGAAGACATTTAAATGGAAAATTTCGCCGTTGTAGGTTACGATTTGAATAAGATGCAGATGATATAAAATGACTGATTATAAGGTACAACATCTATTCGACGACGAAAGGTGATATAGGCATGAAATATAATTTTGATGAAATTGTGAATCGAAGAGGGACTTATTCCATCAAATGGGATGGCGGGGACTTGATTAAAAAGATGGGGCTTACGGACAGATACGATGAAGAAACCATTCCGTTATTTACAGCAGATATGGATTTACCTGTGCCTCAAGCCTTGATAGATGCCTTACATAAGACGGTTGATCATCGAATTTTCGGATATTCCATTTTTCCGAATGAATATTTTGAAGCAATTCAACATTGGTTTAAAAAGAGACATGATTGGGACATCAAGAAGGAAGAGATTATCTATAGTCCTGGGACTGTCCATGCATTAAACATCGCGGTTAGAGCATTTACCAATCCTGGAGAAGGGGTTATTATTCAACGTCCTGTCTATCCTCCGTTTTCTGCTGTAATTAAAGCTAACGGTAGGGAACTCTTAAATAACGCCCTTAAATGCGATGAAGAGGGCTATTATCATATTGATTTTGTGGATTTTGAGGAAAAAGCAAAAAACGAAAACACAAAAATGTTCATTTTATGTAATCCTCATAATCCAACAGGAAGAATCTTTACTAAGGAAGAACTTCAGCAATTATCCGATATTTGTGCACGGAATAACGTTCTGATTGTTGCAGACGAGATTCACGGTGATTTAATCAGGCGGAATCAAACTTTTACACCAATTGCAAAAGTAGCGGAGAATGCCGACCATATTATTTCATTTACAGCGATTAACAAAACATTTAATCTTGCGGGGCTTCATTGTACCAATGCTATTATTTCAAACCCTAAACATCGAAAAACTTTCACTCATGTGATGGGCAACCATTTACCTTCCCCGTTCACAGTGTCTGCCTTGATTTCTGTCTACCATGATGGTGAAGAATGGCTTGAGCAGCTTAAGGAGTATATTGATGGGACAATGGAATGGGTGGCCCAGTTTTTAGCGAAACATATGCCAAAAGTGAAGGTAAGAATCCCTGAGGGAACGTATATTATGTGGATGGACTTTAGCGGGTACGGTTTAACCCCTGAAGAGGTTCATGACCGTATTTATAATAAAGCAAATGTCATTCTTGAAGATGGAAAAATGTTTGGCGAAGAGGGACTCAACTATCAAAGAATTTGTATCCCATCTCCTCGTCCAATGATTAAAGAAGCGTTTGAGAGAATTGCTAGAGAATTTGCGGATCAATAGAATAAGGAAATGGTTCAAAGGAGATTTATTTTGGAAAAACAAGGAGTCATATCATTAGGCGAACCTTTTGTTGACTATATTCCAGTCGACAATACCAACACGCATTTTCAGCCGCTTTTAGGAGGTGCAACTGTAAACGTTGCAGTAGGAACAAGCCGGTTCGGAATTCCTACATACTACTTATGTAAATTAGGGGAAGATGATACAAGCCAGTTTGTTAAAAAACAATTAATAAAAGAAGGCATCAACACCCAATATGCAGTTCACACTTCCAGTAAAAAAATTTGCGGAGTTTATGTTCATACAAAGGAAAACGGAGAGCGATTTTTTCACTCCTATATAAATGAAACGCCAGATGAAGTCTTAACCGCAAATGAAATTAGAAAAGAAGTGTTTGAGAAGTCAAAGTTTTTTTATTTTGGTTCGGGAACCCTTTTTCATCCCAAAGCAAAAGAGACCACTGAAACTTCCTTAAAGTATGCCAAGGAATTCGGTAATGTCATAGCCTTCGATACGAACATTCGCTTGCAACGATGGGAAAGTGAAGAACAATGCCGTCAAACCATTACCTCTTTTCTAAAAAAAGCCGATATTGTTAAAATCGCTGAGGATGAGTTATCTTTTTTAACGGAAACGGATTCGTTAGAGATCGGCTTAGAAAAATTATCCATATGGAAGATCCCTTTCCTGTTTGTTACAATGGGAGGGAAAGGTGCTTATGCGATTGGGAATGGACACAAGGTTTTCGTACCCGCTCCATCAGTAAATGCTGTTGATACCAATGGGGCAGGTGATGCCTTTATGGCCGCACTTCTGTATCGCTTTCACGACAAAGGGAAACCAGTTGACCAAACGGATTTAACTGCGTATCTCCAGTTCGCCAATCAAGTGGGAGCGGTAGCCACAACGCAAGTTGGTTCCTTGCCGGCTAAATTTGATCTGGTCGAATTGAAAAAACATATAAAATAGGTACCCTTTGTAATGTTTTTATGATATAATTTTTAGTATTGAATTTTTATAGAAGAGGTTCTAGTCCCCCTCGTTAAAAAAACTAAGATGAAGCAGCACTTCTATCTTGGGGTGTTGTTTTTTCTTTTGAAAGGAGATTCCTATTATGTTAAAGGATGAAAAAGCAGTCGTAGTATTTAGTGGCGGGCAAGATAGCACCACCTGTTTGTTTTGGGCCCTCAAACAATTTAAAGAAGTAGAAGTAGTCACATTTGATTATAATCAAAGGCATGCTTTAGAAATTGAATGTGCTAAAAATATAGCAAATGAACTTGGTGTCAGGCACCATATTCTAGATATGTCACTCTTAAACCAATTAGCTCCGAACGCCTTAACACGAGATGACATTGAGGTAAAAGAAGGTGTAGATGGTGAGCTGCCATCGACCTTTGTTCCTGGTCGGAATCTGTTATTTATCTCATTTGCTGGAGTCTTAGCGAGTCAAGTTGGGGCAAAGCACCTTGTTACTGGTGTTTGTGAAACTGACTTTAGTGGATACCCAGATTGCCGTGATATCTTTATTAAATCACTAAATGTCACCTTAAACCTGTCGATGGATAAGGAGTTTGTCATTCATACACCGTTAATGTGGCTGGATAAGGCAGAAACTTGGCAGCTGGCAGATGAACTGGATGCCTTAGAATTTGTACGTGAAAAAACCTTAACTTGCTATAACGGAATTATTGCCGACGGCTGTGGTGAATGTCCTTCTTGTCAATTAAGGAAAAAAGGCCTTGAGAAATACTTGTCAACTAGAGAGGCGTGATCATTACATGTACGGATTCCACATTGTCGATAAACTTCAAAAAATAAACGAAGACATTCAACCTAATCAATTAAAATACCATCATAAAAGAGTCTTAGTAAGCAAAGAATTCACCTTTGATGCCGCACATCATTTGCATAACTATGAAGGGAAATGCAAAAATCTTCATGGTCATACCTATAAAGTTATTTTTGGTATTAGCGGTTTTGTCGATGACCGTGGTCTTATGATGGATTTCGGTGATATTAAAGAAATCTGGAAAAAGGAAATTGAAATTTACCTTGACCATCGCTATCTCAATGAGACTCTGCCGCCAATGAATACCACGGCAGAAAACATGGTGGTTTGGATTTACGAAAAAATGTCTGATGCATTAAAAGATAAACAGGAAGAGTATAAAGGGGCAAGGATGGAGTTTGTCCGTTTATTCGAAACCCCAACAAGTTATTCAGAAGCTAGACGGGAGTGGATGGAAAATGAGTAAAATTCCCGTAATGGAAATTTTCGGACCGACCATTCAAGGTGAAGGGATGGTTATCGGTCAAAAAACAATGTTTGTCAGAACCGCGGGCTGCGATTATTCCTGCAGTTGGTGTGATTCTGCTTTTACATGGGATGGCACTGGAAAAAATGATATCCGAATGATGGAAGCTGAAGAGATTTTGCATGAACTAAAACAAATTGGTGGCGAGAATTTTTCTTTTGTCACCATTTCTGGTGGAAATCCTGCTTTATTAAAAAATTTAGATTCATTGATTGATATTTTAAAAGATCATCATGTGAAAATAGGATTGGAAACTCAAGGAAGCAAGTGGCAGGATTGGTTTTATAAGATTGATGAATTAACGATTTCACCGAAGCCGCCTAGTTCTTCTATGCAAACTGATTTCCAAGTGCTAGATCTAATTATTGATAATCTAAAAGAAAATAATCAATCTGGGAATGTCAGCTTAAAGGTCGTTGTATTTGACGATGCCGATTATCAATATGCCAAAAATATTCATCTCCGCTACCCTGATGTTCCGTTTTTTGTACAGGTAGGAAATAATGATATTACGACTGGGGATAACCAGAAATTGCTGTTACATTTGTTAAATCAATATGAGCAGCTCATTGATAAAGTAATGCTCGATCCTGACCTTAACAACGTTAAAGTGCTCCCTCAATTGCATACTTTTTTATGGGGAAATAAAAGAGGGGTTTAACCATTAATAGGCAAAGTGCCTGTTCCACTACTTTTAATGAAAGTGGGACAGGCACTTCTTTTTTATGTGAAAAAATGATCTCATTCTAATTAGAATGCTTGGACATATAATGAGATAAAAAACAATAAAAGGTGATTGATATCTTTCAGAAAGTCTTTGCTGTCATTATAGGAAGCTTACTATTGAGTATAGGTTTAAACGGTTTTTTAATACCGCATCATTTACTTGATGGTGGCATTACCGGAATCGCTCTTGTACTTCATTATTATACTGGCTTTCCGACGGGTTTAGCATTATTCCTTTTAAGCATTCCTTTGTGTATTTATACATGGATTTACAGACCCATCTTTTTTTATAATAGCTTTCTAGGTTTAGTTATTGTTTCTATTAGTATAGATTGGTTAGAACCTTTAAGTAACCAATTCTTGCTACCTATCTTTACCAGTGTGCTTTTAGGGGGGATCATCATCGGTTTAGGAGTTGGAATCATGCTTCGATACGAGACAAGCACAGGCGGGACGGATTTATTAGCCAGCTTATTATCAGAAGCTTTTTCATTAAATATCGGGATGGTTATTTTAATAATCGATGGTTTGATTGCCTTAGCTGCATTACAAATCATAGGGTTGTCCGCAGTTCTTTATTCATGCCTATCGATCTTTATCATCGGAATGATTACTTCACTGATAGCAAAACCTAATTGATGTCAGGTATTTTAATCTTAGGAACACTTTCATGTTATAATTTTGGATATTAAAATCATATTTAAAAATTTACATAGAAAAGGTGTTATATGCAAAATGTTATTATCATTGGAGCGGGAATTGTTGGGGCTTCGACCGCTTATCATCTTGCCAAGTTTGGTGTAGAGGTTATTTTAATAGACCGGCATAATACTGGTCAAGCCACTGATGCTGCAGCTGGTATCGTATGTCCATGGCTTTCACAGCGACGAAATAAAGCCTGGTATCAGCTGGCAAAAGGCGGTGCCCGTTATTATCCCGAGTTAATTGCACAGTTGGAGGCGGATGGTGAAACAGATACCGGCTATAAACGTGTTGGCGCGATTAGCCTCCATACTGATCCTGCAAAGCTAGAACAGATGGCAGAGCGGGCAGGGAAACGCCGGGAGGATGCTCCTGAAATTGGGGAAATAACAATTTTAACTCCATCAGAAACAAAGAGCTTATTTCCGCCGCTTTCTGGTGACTTTGGTTCCGTTCATGTCAGTGGAGGTGCACGGGTTGATGGTCGCTCATTACGTGATGCCTTGATTCGTGGTGCTCAAAAAAATGGGGCTAAATATATGAGAGGAAATGCCTCGTTGGTTTCTGAAGGAAAACTTGTTGTTGGGGTAAACCTTGAGGGGACATTTTTAGCAGCCAACCAGGTCATTGTAACGGGAGGGGCTTGGTCAAATGAGCTATTTCAGCCGTTAGGGGTTGAGTTTTTAGTAAAGCCGCAAAAGGCGCAAATCGTTCATCTCGAATTGCCTAATGTGGATACGTCCTCATGGCCAGTGGTAATGCCGGTCACCAATCAATATATCCTTACGTTTGAAAATGGTCGAGTGGTTATTGGTTCTACCCATGAAAATGAGGCAGGGTTTGATCATCGAGTAACCATCGGGGGAATTCAAGAAATTTTAAATAAGGCCATCGAGGTAGCCCCAGGGCTTTCGAATGGTACATACATGGAGACGCGTGTAGGGTTTCGTCCTTTTACACCTGGTTTTTTGCCAGTAGTCGGTGCCTTGCCACATTATGAAGGAGTTTTTGTGGCAAACGGTCTGGGTGCATCCGGCTTAACAAGTGGACCATTCATAGGTGCTGAGCTTGCTAAGCATGTTATTGGAGAGGCAACTGAGATCGATTTTAGTCTTTATGATGTAGCCGGGGCAATTGGGTAAGTGGAGTATTAATGTGAATTCTTTTTGGCATCACTGGTTCATGTGGACAAAATAAACTGAAAATCAGAGTATTATGTCCATATGAAGGGCCTATGCGGACAAATCATACCGAAAATCAGAGAGTGGTGTCCTCATGAAGACCTCATGCGGACAAAACAGAGTGAAAATCAGAGGATCGTGTCCACATGAAGGGCCCATGCGGACAAATCATACCAAAAATCAGAGAGTGGTGTACGCATGAATGGTTCTAGAACAACCCTGATACTATGCTTGTTATAAATGTTCTCAAATATGTTTCATGGACAAGCTGAACCATTTTGAACTTCGTTCGGGCAATGAAAGGCGGGTTCATGGCCAACTTGAACCATTTTCACCTTCGCACGGGCAATGAAAGGCGGGTTCATGGACAAGCTGAATCATTTTAACCTTCACTCGGGCAATGAAAGGCAGGTTCATGGACAATCTGAATCAATTTAACCTTCACTCGGGCAATGAAAGACAGGTTCATGGACAAGCTGAACCATTTCAATTCTGCTTGGGCAATGACAGGCCATAACAAAGTATAAAAAGACCTACTCCTCTATCTATTAAAATAGAAGAATAGGTCTTTTTAAATTTTAAGCGCCTTTTCTTAAACTGCTTTTTTGCTTACCAAATAATTGATCTAGCACAGGATTGGATTTGTTCTTGATCTTCGACACAAACATAGGATTAAGGACAAAAGTAACGACCACATTAGCCAATAACCCCCAGAACCCTTCATAAATACCAAAGGATTTCCCAGTTGCATAGACTGTGAAAGTAACTACTAAACCAACAAATAATCCCGCAATGGTTGCCTCTTTCGTTTGATTTTTCCAAAATAAGCTAAACACGATTGCTGGGAAGATTTGTACCATACCGGATACCCCTAGCAATTGCAATGAAACAAGTGCTGAAGGGAATACCATCCCAAACACTAATGCTAATCCAATAACGACAAATACCATACAGCGTGTAATCAATGTTAATTTTGCAGGTTTGACCTTTGGATTTATTAAATCTCTGTAGATGTTATTGGCAAACAGATTTGAAGCCCCAATCGCCATAATTGAACAAGGAATCAGTGAAGCAAGGGCAATAGTAGCATATGCTAAACCTTGGACGGTTCCACCATATGAAACCTGAATCAAATTTAATAACGCAAATCTAGGATTTGTTCCTGCTGGCAGCACGTGATAGGCTACGAAACCAAGGAAAATCAGTAAAATTAAAACGATATTATATAATGGTAAAAAGATAGCGTTTTTTCGAAGCGCATCAGCACTTTTAGCCGTAAAGACACCAGTTGCTGCATGAGCCCACATAAATAATGCTAATCCGGAAACCAGGGAAGCGGTCAAGAACCACGGAATCCCTTTTGGTCCTGTAGTCGGGATGGTTAATAACTGTGGAGAATCGGTTGCAACTTTATCAATCATGGCTCCCCAGCTTCCAAAATGCATAATCGGAAGATTAACCACAAGGAATAACATAACGACCCACACTAAAACATCCTTAATGACTGCTGTATAGGTTGGTCCTTTTATACCGCTAAAGAAGGTAAATAAAGCAACTAAAAGAAATGAAACGATCACAACTACTTTTACGTTAATATAACCTGTTCCGGCAACCGTCAACGTATCTTGAATCCCTGCTAATTGCAAATCTATGTAAGGAATAAGCATTAATACACCAACCACTGCAATTAAGAAGGATAAAAACTTACTATTAAAACGTACCTTCGCATAATCGGCAAGTGTGGTTATTTTATGACTTTTTGAAAATTTCCAAAGCTTAGGAAGGAAAAAATAAGAGATAAAATACGCAATGATCGTATATGGAATGGCAAAGAATGCAAGACTTCCGCCAGTATAAGCGGTACTTGTTAAGCCTAAAAAAGTATAAGCCGTATAAAGGTCTGCACCGACTAAGAACCAGACAAGTAGAGTACCGAATCGTCTTCCGCCAACGGACCATTCTTCAACAGAGCTCCTGTTTGATTTATCTCGCCCGGATAAAAATCCAATTAAAACAACGCCTAAAACAATGATTCCTGTGATTAACAAAGCTGTAACATTTCCTTGCATTACTCTGCACTTCTTTCTGTTTTTTGTAATTTAAAAATAGCATAAGTACATAATGGCGTTATTAACATTCCGAAAAATAACCAAAACGCCAAAAAGGGTAATCCAAAGATAATTGGCTGGACGCGGTTAACAAATGGAATGGCTGCCAGCATCAATATAAATGGCACAATAGATAGTAAAACAACGATGGACTTTTTGCCCATTTTCATAACCCCCTGATTTATAATTTTTTAACGATAGTAATAATACCAATAATTCTCAATAAAGACAACAAATTTTTAGAAAATATATAAAATTCGTTTATATTGAAATATTTATTTTTCCTTATTATAAATAATGTTCAATACTATTTCTTTGACAAGTGACAGCGTGTCATCTAGAATGTATTCATAATGACAGTATGTCATAAAATATATTAGTTAGAATTGGGGGAGTTCCCATTGCCCAAAGTCACTTTTATAAATCTACCTGATGAAAAAAAACAGACACTAATTGTGGCAATGAAAAAAGAATTTTCAAGAGTTCCGCTATATGATGCATCAATTTCAAATATCATCAAATCAGCGAATATTCCGCGTGGAAGCTTTTATCAATATTTTGACGATAAAGAAGATGCCTTCTTTTTTCTATTAAATGAATTGGTTAAAAGTATAAGAAATAAATTTGGTGTTCTGCTAGAAAAATATAATGGCGATTTATTTACTACCATGATTGAGTTTTATCAACACATCATTATGGAAGAAGAGGATGTTCATTTTCTCAAAAATGCATTCTTAAATATGACTTATAAAATAGAATTATCTTTTTCAAAAATTTTTAAAGACCAAGAATCTAACGGAAGATTACTTGAACTTGTATCTTTATTAAATACGAGTAACTTAAATATCTCTAATCACAAGGATTTATTTCATCTCTTGCAAATCGTTTTTACCATTACACTAAGAAATGTGGTTGAAAAGTTTGCCAATGAGCTTTCGCAAGAAGAAGCATTGGCTAATTATAAAATAGAGATGAATCTTTTAAAAAATGGACTAGTCCGAAAAAGTTCATAATGGAGGAACAAAAGTGAAAAAAGTAAAACCACCAAAGAAGCCGCTTGTTTTTTATTATGGAATAACCATCGTCATTATCCTGTTATTAAATTCATTTATTTTTCCATTTTTTACAAACTACTCGGTAAAAGAAGTTGATTATGGCACGTTCTTAACGATGGTTGATAAGGGGAATGTTACACAGGTTGAAATTGATGATAGTACAATTACCTTTAAGGCAAAACAAAATAACGAAACGAAGGTCTATAAAACAGGGACAATTGAAGACCCTGAATTAGTAGATCGTTTGCATAATGCAAATGTGAAATTTACAAAGGTCATTCCAAAAGAGACTTCACCGTTGTTAAATTTTATTCTTAGCTGGATTCTACCGTTTGCCATTTTTATTGCACTTGGACAATGGCTAACAAAGAAGATGCAAGGAAAGATGATGGGCGGCGGCGGTTTATCATTTGGCAAAAGTAATGCCAAGGTATACGTTGAAAAAGAAACAGGGATTACGTTTAAAGATGTCGCTGGTCAAGATGAAGCGAAAGAGGCACTTCAAGAGATTGTTGACTTCCTTCATAATCCGAAAAAATATAAAGAAATTGGCGCAAACATCCCGAAGGGTGCCTTGTTAGTAGGACCTCCTGGTACTGGTAAAACATTGCTAGCCAAAGCAGTAGCAGGCGAATCGAAAGTTCCATTCTTTTCCATGTCTGGTTCTGAGTTTGTTGAGATGTTTGTTGGAATGGGGGCTGCTAGAGTTAGAGATTTGTTTAAACAAGCACAAGAAAAAGCCCCATGTATCGTGTTTATCGATGAAATTGATGCGATTGGAAAAAGCCGTAATTCTGGCATGCCTGGGGGCAATGATGAGCGAGAACAAACCTTGAATCAGCTATTAACGGAAATGGATGGATTTGAAGCCGATAAAGGTATTATTATCCTAGCGGCAACGAATAGACCAGAAACACTTGATAAAGCACTTTTAAGACCTGGCCGATTTGACCGAAGAGTTCCAGTAGAATTGCCCGACTTAAAGGGGCGTGAATCGATCCTAAATGTGCACGCAGCCAAAGTGAAATTAGCTGATGATGTCAACTTTGATTTAATTGCTAGAGCGACATCTGGAGCTTCTGGTGCTGATTTAGCCAATATTATTAACGAAGCAGCTTTAAGAGCGGTGAGATTAGGTCGTAACAAAGTAACACAAAATGATTTAGAAGAGTCTGTTGAAGTCGTGATTGCCGGTTACCAGCGCAAAAATGCAGTGATTTCTATGAAGGATAAACTAACAATTTCTTATCATGAAATCGGGCATGCCTTGGTAGCAGCCAAACAAAACCATTCAGCACCTGTTCATAAAATTACGATTATCCCAAGAACCTCTGGTGCTCTAGGCTACACCATGCAAGTAGACGAGCAGGAGACGGTGTTAATGACGAAAGAACAGGCCTTGGATAAAATCACTACCTATATGGGAGGCCGTGCCGCTGAAGAGATTATTTTTAAAACAGTGACTTCAGGAGCTTCCATTGATATTGAACAAGCTACAAAAATTGCTAGAGCCATGGTAACAAGGTTTGGTATGAGTGAAGAGTTTGATATGATGGCACTGGAAACCGTAAATAACCCTTATTTAGGCGGCGATACATCACTTATGGTGTCAGCGGAAACTGCTGCAAGAGTCGATGCTGAAATTCTAAAGATTATTAAATCTTGCCACCAAAATGCAATTGAGATTTTAGAAAAAAATAAGGATAAATTACATGAATTGACTAAATATCTGTTAGAAAAAGAGACCATCACAGGCGATGAATTTATGTCTATTTTATTAGCAAATGAATAAATGGTAAAATAGAAAACCAAGGTAGAATGCACTACCTTGGTTTTTTTGTTTAATTTTTAAGTGCAAATTCTACCCTGATTTCTTTTCTTCATGTAGAATAGAGAAATGGACAAGAGTTAATAATGAATCAATAAACATATTTTGGGGGATCAAAGGTGACGTATCAACTGAAGAAGAGTTTTAAGATGTTTTCATTAAATTCGAATCGTGAGCTAGCTAATGAAATGGCTAAGTTGTTAGGGTGTGAACTAGGAAAAAGCTCTAGTACCCAATTTAGTGATGGGGAAATTCAAGTTAATATTGAAGAAAGTGTTCGGGGCAGTGAAGTATTTTTGATGCAATCCACTTCACATCCTATTAATGATAATATTATGGAGCTCTTGGTTATGGTGGATGCCTTGAAAAGAGCCTCAGCTGGAATGATTAACGTAGTTATACCTTACTATGGCTATGCTCGCCAAGACCGTACAGCAAGACCTCGTGAGCCAATTACAGCGAAATTAGTAGCAAGACTGTTAGAAAGAACCGGAGCAACGAGAGTCTTAACAATGGACCTTCATGCCCCACAAGTACAAGGCTTTTTTGATATTCCGGTTGATCACTTGATTGCCAACCCCATCCTTGGAACTTATTTTGAGAAAAAAGGATTAGAGGATGTCGTAGTGGTTGCCCCTCATAATGGTGCAGTCATTCGATCTAGAAAGTTGGCAAGTATGTTAAATGCGCCGATTGCCTTAATTGATAGAAGACAGGATGAATCCGGTGAAACGGAGATCATGAATGTCATTGGGAATATTGAAGGTAAAAATGCCATTATTGTTGATGATTTAATTAATACTGGTGGAACAATCACCATGGCTGCAAATGCTTTAGTAGAGAGGGGAGCAAATACCGTGTATGCTTGCTGTACCCATCCTGTATTCTCTGCTGATGCGATTAGTAAAATTGAATCTTCACCGATTAAAGAATTAGTTGTAACCAATACGATTGAGATGCCAGAAGAAAAGCGGATCAACAAAATTACAACTTTATCAGTTGCCCCATTACTAGTAGAGGCGATTGATCGAATTCATAATCAAAAAGCAGTAAGTCCATTGTTTGAATAAGAAAAGCGTAAGGCGCCCGCATATCGGCGACAAGCACAAGGCGAGCCGGTCGAAAGGTTGTTTTTTAACCTTTTGGATGGATTGACTTGTGACCTCGAGCCGAAGGCGCCTGGAGCTGGACATTTCTCGAAGTCCAAATTTATTAGCTTAACTTTTAGAAAAATCCCGCTGTGAGAGTGCTCGCAGCGGGATTTTTAGTTTATTTTCGTATAATATTACACCTTATCGGCGATTTTTTTCATATATCGGCGATTTTTAAACGCTTTTCAGCGATTTTTTCCATAAATCAGCGTTTTTTAAAATTTATCAGTGAAAATAAAAAATCTTCAAATTATAAGTATGGACTTTCATGTTTTGCCTTCAGTCTCAGCCAACGTCGTTCTACCTCATCATCAAACATTTTCAATAAATCTTGTGCGTCTTCGTTTAACAAATGTTTGGTTTTGCCCATCATCTTTAGCCAATCCGTCACCGGTAATCGCTTGTTTTTAGCTTCAGGATCGTAAGTAATGGTGGTAAGTCCATTCTCCACCTCGTAGAGCGGGAAGAAGCAGGAGTTTACTGCCGCCTCGACGATTGACTGACCTAATTCATCTTTTGATTTCCAATTCAACGGACAGGTAATTAAAATTTTTCCGTACACCAATCCTTCATTTTGCGCGAACCATTGAGCTTTAGCTGCCTTTTTCAAAAGATCCCGGTCAAACGCTTCAGTTCCCGTAAAGACATATGGAATATGAGTTGCCGCCATTATTTGCGCCGTGTCTTTGTGATGGAACGGTTTTCCTTTTTGGAATTTCCCAACACTAGAAGTGCTTGTCATATGACCCATCGGTGTTGAATAAGACAATTGACTGCCAGTATTCATGTAACCCTCGTTATCATACTCAAGAATGATCATTTTATGATTACGAAGAGCGGTTCCAATGGCAGGCCCCATGCCAATATCCATTCCACCGTCACCGGTTACCATCACAAAAGTAAAATCATCTGACAATCCCAGTTCATCTAATTCACCACGACGTTTTCTCTCATGAAACATTTCGACAAGACCGGATAATGTCGCCGATCCATTCTGGAAGAGATTATGAATATAGGTTGCTTTGTGAGAACTGTAAGGGAATCCAGTTGTAACAACCATCGCACATCCTGTATGGAAAAGCGCCACAATATCTCCTTCAATGCCTTTAAAAAATAGCTCCAATCCCGAGAAGATTCCGCACCCAGGGCATGCGCCGTGCCCTGATGCCAAGCGTTTTGGTTTTTTCGTAAGGCTTCTTAATGGAGGAATTTTTACTTTTAATTCTCCCGTTTCTTCGTCAGGAGTGACATTAATTAATCCGGAATTTAAATCTTCTTTTTTCATCGGATTTAAAACTCGTTTCGGTGCAAACTCTGCCTTTCCTGGATTGTGGCCAAAGTAATCGAATGGCTTTTCTACGAAACCATTATCAGCAGCTTCTTCAGCTAATTGGAAAAAAGTTTCAGCTTCATCCGCATAAAAATCCTTGCCGCCTAATCCATACACACGGTTTACCACTTTGGTATGACTGTTACCTACCGTTTGGAGTGCAGCACGTACCTCAAGGGCCATGTTACCGCCATGTGCACCGTAAGAATCTGCACGATCACCAACTGTAACCGCTTTAACATTTTTTAATGCTTCAGCTAACTTTTGCTGTGGGAATGGACGAATCATATTAGGGGAGATGACCCCCGCTTTCATTCCTTTAGCACGTAACTTGTCAACAACGTCTTTACATACTTCAGCAGCTGAATTCAGCATAAATACCGCAATCTCCGCATCTTCCATCCGATATAAATCAAGAACAGGATATTCGCGGCCTGTTAATTTCGCATATTCTTTTGAAATTTTCTCGAAAACAGCTTCAGCCTTATACATCGCTTCCGATTGCTGATAGCAATTATTAATATAGTCCGGTTCATTCATATAGGGACCGATCGTAACAGGATTCTCACGGTCGAGCGCATGCGGGAAGTTTCTTGGCGGTTCGCCGATAAACTTTTGAACATCTGCCCGATTCTTTACAACTTGTACACGTCGTTTTTGATGTGAGGTAAAATAACCGTCAAATGACACAATAACCGGAAGGCGGACTTCAGGGTCTTCTGCTAGTTTAATAGCGATAATGTTCATGTCATAAACGATTTGCGGGTCACGCGCCATTAGAATCGGCCAGCCGGTATTCAATGCAAAATAGAGATCAGAATGATCACCATGAATATTTAATGGACCTGACACAGACCGGTTCACTAAATTTAAGACCATAGGAAAGCGAGTACCGGATTGAACCGGCAGCTGCTCTAACATATATAAAAAACCATTAGCACTAGTGGCGTTGAACACACGTCCGCCGCCAGTGGATGCGCCATAACAGATACCAGCTGAACCGTGCTCTCCGTCAGCAGGAATGAGAACAATATCATGTTCACCTTTCGCTTTCATCCCATCAAGGAATTGAGCGACTTCAGTGGAAGGGGAGATTGGATAATAGCCCATTACATGATAATTAATTTGGTGGGCTGCATAGGCAGCCATTTCGTTACCAGATTCAAAGACAATACTCTGTTCAATCGTTCCTTTTGGAACGGTTATATTTTCTTGATTTATTTCAATGGTCATCAATTTCTGCCCCTTTCCTTAGTTTTGAATAACTAGATCCCATAAATGTGGTACGCGATTTTTGTCTGCGTAACCGTCATTGTATTCCCGTTCACTTGATAAGGCGTCAACAGGACAAGCATGAACACATTTCAAGCAGCCCTTACAATATTGGTAATCAATTCCTTGCAGGAACATTTGCGGACGCCCGCGTTTGTCTGCTTTCTCTTCCCAAACAAAGCAGAAGTCTGGGCAAGCGGTATCGCATGCGGCACAATTAATGCATTTATCTTCATGAAAATGAGGAAGCATCCCGGCTCGAGAAATACTTAAGTCTTTTAGGATACTATTTCCGGGATTGGTTATGGTCCCGCCAATGGTCTGTGTTTCATAACCAAGTATTGGCTCAGCTCGCTTAAATGGTGCTAATGGGATCGAGTCATCATTTTCATACGTTTGGAAAATGACTTCATTAAAGCCTCGATCAAATGTACGGATGTTGGGTTCAACTAGGTGTGGGTATTTTTTTTCGAATGTGCGGCGGATGGTCTGTCTCATGGACTCTGGGTTTAAGAAAGTTAAAATTCGATAAAGCGCTCCGAGCATGGCAGTGTTGGCTTTGGTTTGTTCTTCGAGGGCAATTCCTGTTGCATCAACAATGGCAATGGTGCCGCTAGGAATTTTCAATTCATTTTTAAGTTCATCAGAAGATTTTTGAGAGTTGACTAAAATGGTACTATCAGGGTAAATTCCACTTGTACAATGGTTGGTCTTGAAAAGGGCATCATGGAAAATAGCGACTACATGAGGACGTTCAATTGGTGTGGTGTCACGTATATTTATTTTTGGGTCACAAAAGCGGATATGTGCTTTTACAGGCGATCCTTTTTTCTCAGATCCATAGGATGAAAAACCGACCCCATTGAGTCCGTTTCCGACCACTCCATCCTCGGAAAGCAGTTTCCCGGCTAAATTGGCTCCTAAACCGCCAATCGATTCCAATCGGATTTCAAAGAAACCTAATTCATTCACTTTTGGTAATTTTGACAACCAATACTCCTCCAATCACAAGTGGATATAACAATTAGAATTTTATAAATTTTCTATAAATTCTATGATTTGATTGTAACAGGATGCAAATTTAGTTACAACAGAATTTTTGTTATAAAATTGTAAGCGGTTTTCTTAGCTCTAAATTCATGATAAGTAATAATTGTCTTAGCTCCCGTTACAATTTTTCATCTGTTTGATATAGTACAGTTTAGTTTGTTATATAACAAATAAAGCCATGCCTTTTACCATTCTTGGCTACAGGCATGGTCTTATTTTTTTTGTGACTATCCAAGGTTACTTGGGATAGGATTTATTTTTGGTTACAAGATCGATGACAACTATTTCCCTCTGTGGCTCTTTAAGGATATTTTCCAGTTCAGCTTTTGATTTCGGTCGGATGCCCTTCACCCCGAAGCTATTTGCTAATTGGACGAAATCAGGGTTTTGGAAGGTTACTCCATAGTGGTCACCAAACTTTTTGTCCATTTGCTTTACTTCGAGTTTTAACATGGAATCATCTAATATAATAATGGTAAAGGAAAGACCAAGCCGCCTAGCAGTCTCCAGTTCAGCAAAATTCATAAGAGCCCCGCCATCACCCGTAATACAAATAACAGGATCATCAGGGCAGGCTAGTTTGGCTCCAATCGACCCTGGAATCGCGATGCCCATAGAGGCTAATCCATTTGAGATGATTAACCGGTTTGGTTTTTTAGGTTGATAGGTTTTAGCAATCGATACTTTATGGTCGCCCACATCGGAAATGACAATCGTATTCTCTGTTGAAAGCTTTTCGATAAGATGTAGGACACTCTCTATTGTTAGGGATTCATCCGATTGGTCGTAAATTTGATAGTTCGTTTTTATTTGTATTTGAAGTTCCCCTGATGGCTGCCATGGTTTGACTGGTATTTCTGCTTGGTTTAAGGCATGAATCGTCTTTTTTAGTGAACCGACCAGCTCGCATTTAACAGGGTAATATTCATTTACTTCGGCTGGTAAGGTATCAATATGTAAAACCGGGAGTTTATTTTTATTCCAAGCATTGGGCAATTGTTCAACAAAGTCGAAACCGATGACAATTAAAAGGTCTGCTTCATCCATTCCAAGGAGAACATAATCGTGTTCTTTCAATCCAAAAGTGAAATAATTAAGTGGATGATCCTTCGGTAATACCCCTTTGCTCATAAAACTGTGAGTGCAAGGAGCTTGAAGGGTATTGATAAAGGTTTCAAGCTCCATAGCCGCCTCCTGGCGTATAACACCGTTTCCTATGATAATGAATGGTCTACTATGCATTTGAATAAGTTCCTTCGCAGCCTGTAAAGATGTTACATCCGGAACGGTCTCAGGTGTTGGGGTCACGGGTAAAGGTTCATTCATGATCTGTTCGGCTGCAAAGTTTTCCGGTAGGATAATGGCGACTGAACCCGGTTTCTCCATTTGGGCTAATCTAAAAGCTTTTCGGATACTAACTGGAACCGCTTTTGAATCTTGAATTTGGGTGTTCCATTTAGTAGCCGGTTCTAGTAGACTTTTGACGTCGATAAATTGGTGTGATTCATTGTGCTGCCGTTCTACACCCGCTTGTCCAATGATTGCGACTAGTGGAGAATGGTCGAGCTGTGCACTGGCGATACCTGTAGCGAGATTGGTTGCTCCAGGACCAAGAGTTGATAGGCAGACGCCTGCTTTTTTTGTTAATCTCCCATAAACATCAGCCATAAAAGCCGCCCCTTGCTCGTGTCTGACATTTACATATTGGATTTGAGTTGATTTTGATAAAGAATCTGCGAAATCCAATGTTTCGGTCCCAACAATTCCAAATATGTATTCAACTCCTTCGTTTTCTAAGCATTTTATAAGTAGATCGGTTAGTTTCATTTTATCCTCCTATTAAAAGGAAATAGTATGTGAATAGTTTGAGCTATTTTTAAATGGTCTATTAATATTGTACTGTTAGGAATAACCTTTCTTTAAAGAGTGTTAAAATAGATAAAAACAGGTAGAATGTGGGTGATCAATCTTGACTGAAAAGTATGTCTGGTATGCGAGTTATGGTTCAAATATTAATACTGAGCGTTTTTTATGCTATATAAAAGGAGGCAAACCTGAGGGTTCAACAAAGGTAGAGACCGGATGTAAAGATCCCTCACTTCCAATCGCTTCATCTACATTCACTATGAACTATCCACTTTACTTTGCAAAAGAAGCTCGCAAATGGGGATCTAAAGGGGTGGCATTTATAGACCTAACCGAAGATCCCGGCTGTGCTACGTTAAGTAAAAGATATTTAATTACCTTGGAGCAGTTTAGGGATATTGTAAGCCAGGAAAACAACGGAATCGATTTTCATATTGATATGGATGAAGTGATCAAAAATGGATCAAAAGTATTCCGAGATGCTTGGTACGGAAATATACTGTATTTGGGTGAGGAAGAGGGCTATCCTGTTTTCAGCTTTACAGCTCCTTGGAATATTAATGATGTTGAATCGAAAAAGCCCTCACATGCATACTTAACCACAATTATTAAGGGATTAAAAGTAGACTATCCTAATGAAGAAATTTTTCATTATTTACAAACAAAACCTGGGATTAAGGATCACTATACAGAGGATGAGTTAAAGAAGTTAATTTTTAGAAGCTAGAAAGCCTTTTCTTAGTTGAAAAATCAAAAGTCTGCTATTATATTCATAGGCAAAAAAAGGAGATGATTAGAAATGTCAAACCAAGTTCGTATTGGTAAAACTAACTTATATGTTAATCCAATTGGGTTAGGCACCAATGCAGTAGGTGGTCACAATCTATTCCAAAACCTTGACGAAGAAGCGGGAAGGGAGTTAGTTCGGACGGGAATTGCGAATGGCATTAATTTCTTAGATACCGCTTTTATTTATGGTCCAAAACGTTCGGAAGAAATCATTGGGGAAGTCGTAAAAGAAATCGGCTCGCGCTCACAGCTTGTTATCGCGACAAAGGCAGCTCATAAATTCGTAGGGAAAGACATCGTCATCGATAATTCACCTTCCTTTTTAAAGCAATCTGTCGAAGAAAGTTTACAGCGTTTGCAAACCGATTACATAGATTTATTTTATATTCACTTTCCTGATAAAGATACACCAAAAGATGAAGCTGTTGGTGTATTAAAACAACTGAAAGATGAAGGGAAAATCCGCGCAATCGGTGTATCCAATTTTTCAATTGAGCAGTTAAGAGAAGCGAATAAAGATGGCTATGTTGATGTTTATCAAGGTGAGTATAACTTATTGAGCCGAGATGCAGAAAAAGAATTGTTTCCTTATGCCATTAATAATGGAATTTCTTATATCCCGTATTTCCCACTTGCTTCTGGTTTGTTAACTGGCAAATACAACAAGAATACAAATCTAGAAGAAAAGCGCGGTAAATTCTTTCAAAAAGAAACATTTGAAGCGACATTGGAAAAAATGGAACATATTCGCGACATTGCCAATGGAAAGGGAGCAGAGGTTGCCCATGTTGTCCTTGCATGGTATTTGACACGTGAGGCGATTGATGTCATTATTCCGGGTGCTAAACGAGCTGAGCAAGTATTGAACAACCTCAAAACCTTAGAAATCCAATTAACGGATGCTGAAATCCAAGAAATCGATCGAGTTTTCCAATCTTAAAAAGGCTCTATTAAACGATATGGTTGTTTTTATATTCTGTTGATTGGAGCGGAAGGTGCTCGACTCCTGCGGGAGTACGGGGCTGGGGAGACCCCACAGGCGCATTCAGCGCCGTGAAGGCACCCCGGCACCCCGGCACGCCCGCGGAAAGCGAGCACCTGCAGCGGAAATTAACAGCCCAATTTAACAAAGCTTAATAAAAAGTAACGATGAGAATTGTATCTCATCGTTTTTTTATTGGTAGATTAATGTCGAATTTGAAAAATATGTTTACATATTTCGCTGAAATTTTCCAAATCTCTACGACTTTAGCTGTATTTTGCAATAAAATTAGCCAAAAAAACTAGAATGGTTGTATAATAGTGTATTGTTATTAATTATTGGAGGTACTAATGATGATGCTATGGACTTTAGCCGGGTTATTTGGGATTTCTATTATTTTGCTAGTGATTTCTATTTCCAGAACTTCTCAAAAATCAAAGGCACAACATAAACAAATTGATTTAATTCATATTGAAACTATGAAGGAAATCAATGCTCTTCAAGAGTCAATTAGAAACATCGAACTTGATCTTGAAGTCATAATGAAGGAAGCAGGCGTTCAACTTTCTTCTGAAGAAAAAGTGTTCATGCGTGAAGTCCTCGATTTAGCGAACCGGAATTACTCGACCGAGAGTATTGCCGACATGAAACAAGTAAGCATTGAAAAAATCGAGCAGGTACTTGCTCCTTACCGGACAATAAAGGAAGGGAGAAAGGTTGCAAATGAAATTTAACTTACTTAGCAGTTTTGCTGCCGGTATGCTGATCACGACCACCATTTGTGGAGCAATTTATCTTACTGGAAAAAATGATGTTGCCAAAACAACCACTAAACCAGCTGTGACGACGGTCACTAAGAAGGTTCAACTAACCGCTGATGAAATGAAAAAGCAACTTCAAGCAACTGGCTATATTGTACAAACGAAGGCTGAAAATGATAAGCAGGTACAAGATGCAAAAGCATCGGTACAAGCAAAAGCGACTGCTGCCACTCCTGCTTCTAACACAGTCACACGTGTTGTTGTTAATGTATCTGATGGAATGACTAGTATTGATGTGGGCAGAACCCTTGTTAGAGCAAATCTGGTGAAGAACGCCTTTGAATTTTCAAAGGATATCGAGAGAAAAGGACTAGAAAATAAATTAAAACCTGGTGTATATGTGGTTGATAGTAAAATGACCTATGACCAGGTTGTGGCTGCTATTTACAAATAATGACAAAAGCTGATTTCACCTGAAATCAGCTTTTTTTCTAACATAGGAGCAAGTCATTTGAATTTAACTATATTTATTTCTATAATCGAATTAAATTACATAAAAAAGGTGGAAATAGTATGAAAATTGTAGCACTAGTAGGAAGTTTGCGGAAAGATTCATATAATAAGCAACTAGCCTTTACGATTCAGGATCGATTTGCAGCTAAATTTGAACTAGAGGTACTAGATCTCGGCTTGCTTCCGTATTTTAACCAGGATGAAGAATTCAATCCTGCCGAATCAGTAGTTGAATTTAAACAAAAAGTAAATGAAGCTGACGGTGTCATCATCATTACTCCGGAATACAACTGGTCGATTCCAGGGGTGTTAAAGAACGCCTTAGATTGGTTATCACGAGTAGATAAAGTATTAATTGGGAAGCCAGTCATGACAGCCGGGGCTGCTACCGGATTAATGGGAACATTGCGTGCGCAGCTTCAATTAAGACAAATTTTAACAGCTTTACAAGTTAAGCTCTTATCACCAGTGGGCAACGAAATTCTCATTAATCAAGCTATGACGAAATTTGATGTGAACTCCGGTCGTCTTACAGATGAGGCAACGGTGAAATTTGTCGATGAAGTCGTTGAGCGTTTTATCAATCTAATCAATGAATAGGAACTACCGCCTGTATACCGTTTAGTAAATGGTATACAGGTTTTTTGTTAACTTGGTAACAATAGAGAATGCTTGTCATATATCGATTTACCCTACATACATTTAAGTAAGAAGACAATCCTGTTTAATTGGACAAACATTACTGGAAAAAGAAAGGGAGAAACAGATCCAGATGGACTTCTTACATGAAATGATAAATAGTTATACAACCATCTTTTCATTCGAGGCATTCAAAGAAGTATTTACGAATCCTGCTAGTTGGGGAGTTATCGGTACCTTGATTATTCTTGAAGGGTTATTGTCGGCCGATAATGCTCTGGTTTTAGCGGTGATGGTAAAACACCTGCCCAAGAACCAGCGAAGAAAAGCCTTATTTTATGGGATATTTGGCGCGTATTTTTTTCGAGTATTTGCCATTGGAGTTGGCGTAACCTTAACAACCATTCCTTGGATAAAAATTGTTGGAGGGCACTATCTCCTTTGGATTGTGTTTCAAAACCTTTTAAATAAAAATGATGAGGAAGACGAAGTTACGAGCAGAAAGAAGGGTTTTTGGCAGACCGTTATAACTGTAGAGCTGATGGATATTGCTTTTAGCTTTGACAGCGTCATCGCTGCGTTTGGTGTATCAAATCAAGAGTGGATTTTGTTGCTTGGAGGAGTAATTGGAATCTTGATGATGAGGGGAGTAGCACACCTATTTCTGGCACTCATCGAAAGGGTGCCAGAATTCGAAACGACTGCATTTGTCCTTGTGGCAATCATTGGCGTGAAGATGATTGTTTCTGCTTTTGGATTTCATATGGATGAATTTGTGTTTTTTAGTATCTTAATTGGCATTTTCTTAAGTACTTTTATTGTTCATTTTATCCGAAAAATCTTGGGGAAACAGAGCACCATTTAAAGCTATTGAGGGAAGGCAAATAATATGCCTTCCTTTTTCATGATTGAAAACGCACGTGTCCATTTTCATCTATTTCGATGGTATTATAACTTTTAAATACATCAATGTTGGTTATATCATGTTTAACGTCATGAGAAAAGCTTTCCATATAAGGTTGATAAACCTCAGGATCTTTCACAAGATGGTACATATTTACGCGTTTCCCATCCCTCATTTCTGTCAATCTTAATAAAAAACGATCACCATAAAGATTTTTTAAATATGTTCGTGCTTCGTCATGACTCTTAAAATTGGGTATCTGTTCATGATTAATGGTAAAATCTTGATTCATAAACACGTTCACCGCTTTCTCATAATATAATATTTATAAACCGATTACCATCCATTTACATAGTTCTTTAACCAGTTCCAAGACTATTATTTCCTATTTTTCAAAAATAATGAATCTTGCCTAAATCGATTGACCTATACCAATTTTAAATTTCTGCATAAATAAAAAGAAAAGGGATTATTCTAAAACTCGTTTGTGATCTTTCGCCATATTGCGATGATCCTTTTTAAATAGTCGAGAATTTGGACATGATGGTAAAGGAAGAGGCGATGAAGAAAAGGAGGAGAAGGAGATGAATACCCCTTTTGAATATCCGGAAATTTTTTATAACGAAGTAATCCTTTACTTAGAAACAAAATGGAACCGTCGTTTAACGGACCATGAACGACATCTACTAATCGAAGGCTATCGATTTGGCAGGATGGTTGAAGCGGAAAGTGAGATAAAGATTCTTTTTGCTAATTAAATTTATCTGAGGAGGGTGTCCAGATTGGACACCCTTTTGACTTCACCAGTTATTGATTTTGGTGATTTCGTAATGTTTGTTCAGCGTAAGCGACAAGACGTTTGGTCATTTCGCCGCCGACTGAACCGTTTGCTCGCGCGGTCGTATCAGCACCAAGATGAACGCCAAACTCGTTGGCAATCTCCTCTTTCATTTGATTTAGGACATCACCTGAACCAGGAACCAAAAGTTTGTTTCTACCCATGATACATCACTCCCGACGAATTTTTTTTGAGCAATATAAAAATTGCTCGTATATATTTTGCCCCATTTGTTTTGTTGAAATTCGTATTGGCGGTAACTGGAAAGGGGAGGGGAAAGGTTTATAATGGAGGAAAGAGGTGGAATGTTATGTTTATTGCAGGGCAGAAGGAAATGCAATTAATGGATCAATTTACAATGGACAAGCTTGGCTTGCCTGGGATTGTGTTAATGGAAAATGCTGGAGCAAAGGTTGTTGAGGAAATAGTGGCAAGCGTTCCTTCACGAAACCAACGAGTGATGGTCCTCGCGGGCGGTGGAAATAATGGTGGCGATGGGTTTGTCATTGGTCGAAGACTGGTGGATTTAGGATTTAATGTGCTGCTATGTTTAGTTATACCACCTGAACGCATTAAGGGTGATGCGAAAGTTCATTTTGAGGTGTATCGAAACCGTAAGCTACCACTTGTATTCCTGCATGAAACCTCGATTAAAATGGTTCGCTCAGAACTGAATCAAGCGGATGTTATCGTTGATGCACTTTTAGGAACAGGTGTGAAAGGTGTTTTAAGAGAACCGTTTGGAACGATCATCGCTATGGTAAATGAGCATGCAGGGGAAAAACTAATAATGTCTGTCGATATTCCCTCAGGCTTGAATAGTGATACTGGCAAGGTGGAAGGGCTCGCTATTAAGTCAACCAAGACTGTTACGTTTGTTTTTCCAAAAAGAGGGTTCTTTTTGCAGGATGGTCCGAAGTATGTAGGGGAGTGGAAGGCTGTAGATATTTCTGTTCCACCTTCGATTGTTGGTGAGTTGGGACTTGCTATGCCGAGATTAATAACAGAGGATTTGGTGCAAGAGATGATCCCATCGAGACCAAAACATGGGCATAAGGGAACGTTCGGTCATGTTTTGGTGTTAGGCGGATCAAAGTTTTATGTTGGAGCACCAATATTTTCGGCAAAATCGGCCTTAAATTCAGGTGCAGGACTTGTTACCTTAGCGGTGCCGGAGAGTATTTACCCAATGGCTGCTGCGCAAAATCCAGAGTCCTTATTTTTGCCATTAGCAGAAGAAGATGGACATTTTGCTGCAGATGCTCTAACCGAATTGCAAGCATTGATTGGTCCATTTTCTAGTGTGGCGGTTGGTCCGGGGATTAGCAGATTTCCTGGCGGCGAGGCGTGGATGAAAGCTTTCATGTCGTTATTAACGACACAGCCTGTAGTGGTTGATGCGGATGCGTTATATTTGCTTCGGGGTGTGTTGGGTCTGGTACGAGAGTATAGAGGGGATGTTCTATTTACGCCGCATCCAGGGGAAATGGCAAGATTGTTACATAAGACGGTAAAAGAAGTGGAAGAGGACCGAATCGAGATTGCTAAGACTTTTGCTAAAGATTATGGCGTTTATTTGCTGTTGAAGGGACATCGGTCGATTATTGCTACTCCACATGGAGAGGTTTTTGTTAACCCGCTTGGTCATGATGCACTTGGTAAAGGCGGAAGTGGGGATGTTTTGACCGGGATGATTGCATCGTTTCTTGCACAAGGTGGATCACCTGTTCAGGCTCTAGTGACTGCGAGCTATCTACATGCTAGAGCTGGGGAAGAGAAAGCGAAGGAGTTATCAAGTTATGGGGTAGGTCCGTTGGATTTGATTGATGGGGTCAGGGAGCAGTTAAGGGGGTTGGGGGAGTGATGGTCATGGAATGGGGTTGAAGGATTTTTTGATTTTGGGTCGATGAAGCGTTCTATCATTGCCCATGCGAAGATCAAATTGGTTTATAGGGTAAATGAAACAGTCTTTCATTGCCCGAGCGAAGGTCAAATTGGTTTATAGGGTAAATGAAACAGTCTTTCATTGCCCATACGAAGATCAAATTGGTTTATAGGGTAAATGAAACAGTCTTTCATTGCCCGAGCGGAGGCCAAATTGGTTTATAGGGTAAATGAAACAGTCTTTCATTGCCCTGCGGAGGTCAAATTGGTTTATAGGGTAAATGAAACAGTCTTTCATTGCCCATGCGAAGGTCAAATTGGTTCATAGGGTAAATGAAACAGTCTTTCATTGCCCGAGCGGAGGTCAAATGGTTTATAGGGTAAATGAAACAGTCTTTCATTGCCCATGCGAAGGTCAAATTGGTTCAAACGGTAAATGAAACGGCTTTTCATTGCCCGAGGCGAGGTCAAAGAGGTAAGAGACGGTCGATGAACGGACCTTTCATTGCCCTAGCAGAGTACAACTTAATTCAGAGCCGCATTGAACAGGCCTTTGATGAATATTTTTACAATCATCTATAAAAAAGACCGCCCTTTAAGGACAGTCACACTAGTATTAGAAATTAAAATTATCTGGATCCGCACCAAAACGTTGATTTTCATTAAGTGCATTTATTTTTTCCATATCACTAGAAGATAACGTAAAATCAAAGATATTAGCGTTTTCTTTGATACGGTTTTCACGAACGGACTTTGGAATTGTCACAATTTCATTCTGAATATCCCAGCGTAAGATGACTTGAGCAATTGACTTGTGGTGGCTTGAAGCAATATCTTGAAGAACAGGGTGGTCGAGCAGTCTGCCTTGTCCAAGCGGAGCCCATGCTTCAATTTGAATTTCCTGTTTTTTGCAATAATCGCGAAGTTCTGGCTGTGAATGAAGAGGATGTAACTCTACTTGGTTTACCATAGGCTTAATTTCTGCAATAGACATCAAATCCTCTAAGTGGTGAATGTTGAAATTGCTCACTCCGATTGCTCGAACACGCTTATCTTTATATAACTTTTCAAGCACCTTCCATGAGTCTTTGTATTTTTCCTTAACTGGCCAGTGGATTAAATACAAATCTACATAGTCAAGACCAAGCTTCTGTAAGCTTGTTTCAAAAGCTTCTTCAACGGAATTATTGCGCTGATCCTCATTCCAAACTTTGGTGGTGATAAATAGCTCTGCGCGGGGAACGCCTGACTCTTTAATGGATTGACCCACACTTTCTTCATTTTGATAAAGTGCCGCTGTATCAATGCTTCTGTAACCTGCGTTTATAGCCATTTTGACTGATTCGAGAGCTTCTTCACCCTCTGGGATCTTGTAGACACCAAGACCAAACCATGGCATCTTCACACCATTATGTAGCGTAGTGGTTGACTGTAAGCTGTTCAAGAGCTTCTCCTCCTTATCTTCATTCAAGACTTAGTATAGTCCCTCTTATGTGGAAGAATCAACCAAACAGAAGCTTAACTGCACAAATTAAAGCTTAAATCTTTTTAAGACCACATTTTCAATCAATTTCCACGGCAGTGTCTTTTTTAAAAAAAGATTAGTTTTTACGCCTTTGCCAACAGGATAGCGGAGGTCAGAGGGTCCGGGATTGGAAGCAATCTGGGCTGCTAGCTTAGCCACATCACTAGGGTCGCCATAATCCGCTTTGCCATTATTTATTTCTTTTAAAAGACTCTCCGTATAAAAGGTATAAGGAGAATCCGGGTTGTTCTCGAGTTGGTCCACACTCGTCCAGATATTGGTTTGGTATGATCCCGGTTCAATGAGGGACACATCGATTCCAAAAGGACGGAGTTCGAGTCTCAAGCTTTCACTGTAGCCTTCAAGCGCATGTTTGGAGGCAGTATAAGCAGATAAGCCTGGGAAACCAAATCTTCCACTAATGCTGCTCATATTGATAATTCGACCTTGTTTGCTTGCCCTCATGATGGGCAAAACGGCATTTGTTACTGCGATCACGCCAAAGAAGTTGGTTTCAAATTGACGCCGATAATCTTCTATAGACAGTTCCTCGCTAAAACCACCGACGGCAAAGCCGGCATTGTTTATCAATACATCAATTTGAGAGTAATTGTCTAAGTATTTTTTAAAATCATGGATGGAGTCACTTGAAGTAACATCCAGGGAGGTAACGTGAATATCATTATCTAATTCCTTTTCTTTGGCGAGGTCCAACAAAGCTTTTGCCTTGTTCGTGTCTCTCATTGTGGCAATAACCGTAAATCCTTTCAAGGCAAGTTCAATTACGCATAAAAAACCAAAGCCGCTTGACGAGCCCGTCACAATGGCAGTTTTTCTACTCATTCCGATTTTCCTTTCATGGATCAAATTAAAAGGGGAGTTTCATGAATAAAAAAGACTGCCTTTCTAAAGGCAGCCTAATTTTAACTTACACTTACGAGTTTGTCAGCTGGCAGGAGCATTTCCAATGTGTTTTTTTCTTGCTCTGTTAATGGTACTAATGGCAAGCGCACATCACCAACCCGGATGCCCGTCATGTTAAGAGCAGCCTTAACCGGTGTTGGGTTAGGGGCAGCAAATAAACCCTTCATTAGCGGGAGGAGTTTACGATGTGCAGCCGCTGCTTCTTCGAGCTGTCCCGTTTTATATTTCGTCATCATGTCCTGCATTTCGTTGCCGATAATGTGGGAAGCAACCGAAACCACCCCCGTACCACCGATTGCCAAGGTTGGAAGGGTTAGTGCATCATCACCAGTATATAAAGAGAAATGATCAGGGGTCTTACTGATGATTTCCGCCATTGCATCTAAGTTGCCACTTGCTTCTTTAATCGCTACAATATTGTGAATGCTTGAAAGACGAACGACTGTTTCAACAGACATGTTCACGACACTTCGACCAGGGATATTATATAACATGACTGGTAGAACAGTAGATTCGGCAATGGCTTTAAAATGCTGATAGATTCCCTCTTGTGAAGGTTTGTTGTAATATGGTACAACTAGTAAAATACCATCCACACCTACTTCAGCTGCAAGATTTGTTAATTGGATTGATGCTCTAGTATTATTGGAGCCTGTACCCGCAATAACTGGAATTCTACCAGCTGCTTCTTCAACAACTAACTTAAATAAGGATACTTTTTCTTCTGTTGTTAAGGTAGGGGATTCACCCGTTGTACCGCTAACAACTAATGCTTCTGTTCCATTGTTAATTAAATGATTAACTAACGCTTTTGTCGCGCTATAATCCACTTCACCTTTTTCATCGAATGGTGTTACCATTGCAGTTATTACTTTGCCAAAATTCATTTTTTCTCACCCTTTGTAATTGTTTATAAATTAGAGGGGTAAGGACATCCTAGTGTGAACGCAAAGAAGCAGCATCGAGGGTTCGCTGCTGCTGTAGAAACATCTAAGTACAAGTTCCTATGCGTGAGATAGCCCTCCATATAGTTCCCTATATGACAATTCTGTACTTATTCAATACAGAACCAGCTTCAAGATCAATGAGATTCTTTCCGCTTCGGCAAATTCCCCTTTCTACTAAAGTCATAGGACCTCATTATCCTCTAATAGTATACTAATGGTCTTTGCGCCTCTATCCTCACTTCAAGAGTTATTGAAGTAAGAAGATATGTAATTGTTTGTAATATATCAAATTTTTTAACTTTATTCAAGAAAAATAATCCGCCAATTTTTGCAGAAGCAGTGGGGACGGTTCTATTGATTCTTAAAAATCAATAGAACCGTCCCCGTGATTCCTTCTTTATTTAGCATAAAAGTTTTCTGTAAAGTATGGCTGTGATTCATTATTAAAGGCAACGCCAACGCCTAAATATTTGTAACCATTACGTAGTATATTTTCTCGGTGCCCAAGTGAATTCATTAAACCTTCGTGGGCAAAGATACTACTAAATTGACCGTAAGCAAGGTTTTCACCGGCAAGTTGAAAGACAATATGATCCGCTGCCATTCTATCAAATGGTGATTGTCCTTTAAGGTCGGTGTGATCAAAATAGTGATGAACTGCCATATCTGTACTATGCTTCCGAGCGGTAGCTTGAACATGTTCATCCCATGTAAGGACTGGGAGCTGATGCTGAACCCGTGCCGCATTGGTTAAATCAAATAATTGGTACTCAAAGCCAGCTTTTAATTGGGAGCTAGGTTTTGAGTAAATATCGGTTTTCTTATCTTCTAAATCCTTACTAATTAATTGAACAGCCGTCACGGTGTTGTTTTGATGTTGATCATAAAAAACCGTTACATAGGTGTTATCAATCAAGAACATATCATATTCATCCTGTTCGGGTAATTTGTAAAGGACAAGCCCCTTTTGAATACTGGTCAGAGGCTTTCCGAGCAAGTTACGGACTGTGTCTTTTGCCGTCCCTAATTTGATCCCATTTTTAGAGGCAATTAAATCTTGGTTGGTGTATAAGCCAGCTACTTTATTTTGATTATCATACATCACCATAAAAAAATGATGGTAATTGTCATGATAGGCATTCCAATTGGTCCCGTATTCATTCAAGGTAGAACGGTTTGGTGTCCCTATGTTTGATACAACGTCGTCTTTACTATCGCCAAGCTCAATGTTAAAAATAGAAAATTCCTGTTGTGCAGGTTTCGTTAATTCTACCTTGGGCACACTATTTGATTCTGCTGATTTTTGATTCTGCTCACTAGGGGAATTTAATAGAGAAACAAGTTGTTCCAAGGCTGATTGAATTTCAGTGTAAATATTTTGAATGGTTGTTTTTACTTCAGGGCTATCTTTTAGTGTATTTACTTCGGAAATACCGTTGGTAATGCTGGTATTGTTAAGTTCTTTTTCTATAAATGGCCAAGAAGAATGTATTAAAAAAATAGTAATAATAATCATAAGAAAACGAAACATTGAATTTCCTCCATTTCTATTAGAATTTTAACCAAAAATCTTTAAATATATAAGTAATTTGCTTATGGTAATTACTGTTGAAGGTTGTTATATTAATATAATTTTAAAATGGAAGCGTTTTCGTTGCTAATTCAAAATAGGATCCTTAATAATGGGAAAAAATGCGTTTTTAGTACCAAAGAACTAAAATTAGTAAAACGAACCAACGTTCAAAGATTGTTCAATATTTCACAAACAATTATCTTTTTTTCATGATATGATGTAATCATAAAGAAACAAGGAGTGATAAGACATGATGATTTGTGAATGGAAAACCTTCGCAACAGACGCTGAAACCTATACTCAAGAAACCTTCGAAGAAATTGTAGGTGATCCATTTGAGGCAATGTTAATAAAAGAAAATGAAGAGATCCCAAATTATATTTGGACAGTCAATTATGTCGTCAATGTAAAAAAATACTCTAAAGTTTTAACTGAGATCCAATTCGAAAAAATTCCACGCAACCCTGTATGTGAATGATTTATTTTTTGTTTTAATTGTGAAAAAATTCACAAATTAAATAAATGCAGTAATGAAATCTTTTTTTAAAAAATATATGTGAAATGTTTCACACATATAATCATTGGAGGGATTAACATGTCAGTAGTAGAAAAAACAGTGAAAGACAAACAAAATGTAGCTAACATGATTAATGGATTAGTAGAAAAAGGTTTAAAAGCATTACAGGAATTTAGAGGTTTTGATCAAGAGATGATCGATAAGATTGTGAAGGAAATGGCTTTAGCAGGTCTTGATCAACATATGCCTTTAGCAAAACTTGCTGTCGAAGAAACTGGAAGAGGCGTATACGAGGATAAAATCATAAAAAACATGTTTGCAACAGAGTATGTTTATCACAACATTAAATATAACAAAACAGTCGGCATCATTAACGAAAACGAACATGAAGGCATGATTGAAATTGCTGAGCCAGTGGGTGTTGTGGCAGGGGTCACACCAGTCACAAATCCAACATCTACAACCATGTTTAAAGCACTTATTTCTATTAAAACTCGGAACCCAATCATCTTCGCTTTCCATCCATCTGCACAAAAATGCAGCAGTGAAGCAGCAAGGGTGTTAAGGGATGCCGCTATTAAAGCTGGAGCACCAGAGAATTGCATCCAATGGATTGAAACACCATCATTAGAAGCGACTCAAGCTTTAATGAACCATAATAGGATTTCCATGATCCTTGCCACAGGCGGTGCGGGAATGGTGAAATCTGCATATAGTTCTGGAAAACCAGCTCTAGGTGTTGGACCAGGTAACGTACCATGCTACATTGAAAAAACAGCAAACCTAAAACAAGCGGTGAATGATTTAATTCTTTCCAAAACTTTTGATAACGGAATGATTTGTGCATCTGAGCAAGCCGTTATTATTGATAAAGAAATTTATCATGATGTAAAAAATGAAATGATTGCGAACAACTGCTATTTCTTAAATGCAGAGGAAAAAGAAAAAGTAGAGAAGTTGGTCATTAATGAACAATCATGTGCTGTAAATCCTGACATTGTTGGTATGCCTGCATATAAAATTGCTGAAAAGGCTGGTTTAACAGTTCCAGAAGGCACAAAAATCCTGATTGCTGAATTGAAAGGCGTTGGTCCTAAATATCCGCTATCTAGGGAAAAATTAAGCCCAGTTTTAGCTTGCTACAAAGTGAATTCAACTGATGAAGGCTTAAAGAGAGCGGAAGAAATGCTTGAGTTTGGTGGTTTAGGTCACTCTGCCGTTATTCATACAAACGATCAAAACGTGATTAATCAGTATGGCCTACGGATGAAAGCAGGAAGAATCATTGTCAATGCTCCATCTTCACAAGGGGCGATTGGTGATATATACAATGCCTATATGCCATCATTAACACTTGGCTGCGGAACATATGGAGGTAACTCTGTGTCTACAAACGTTGGTGCCGTTCACCTAATTAATATCAAAAAAGTAGCAAAAAGGAATGTTAATATGCAGTGGTTTAAGGTCCCATCTAAAATTTACTTTGAGAAAAATTCTACTCAGTACTTAGCAAAAATGCCTAAAATTTCTAGAGCCATTATTGTTACTGATCCTGGCATGGTGAAATTAGGATATGTGGACAGAGTGCTTTACTACTTGCGTAAACGTCCAGATTATGTACATTGCGAAATTTTCTCTGAGGTTGAACCAGATCCATCAATCGAAACCGTTATGAAAGGTGCCGAAATGATGGCTAAGTTCCAGCCAGATGTCATTATTGCCCTTGGTGGAGGTTCTGCAATGGACGCAGCGAAAGGAATGTGGCTATTCTATGAATATCCAGATGCTGAATTCTTTGGCTTAAAACAAAAATTCCTTGATATTCGCAAACGGATTGTAAAATATCCTCACTTAGGTCAAAGAGCACAATTTGTGGCAATTCCAACCACATCAGGAACTGGATCTGAAGTAACATCATTCTCTGTCATTACTGATAAAGAGGCAAACATTAAATATCCTTTAGCTGATTATGAGTTGACACCAGATGTGGCAATTATTGATCCGCAGTTCGTTATGACTGTGCCAAAACATATTACTGCAGATACTGGTATGGACGTTTTAACACATGCAATTGAGGCATATGTATCTTGTATGGCGAACGATTTTACAGATGGTCTAGCGATGAAAGCCATTCAGCTTGTAGTTGAATATCTGCCAAGAGCATATCGAAATGGAAATGATGAAGAAGCTCGTGAAAAAATTCATAACGCATCAACCATTGCGGGTATGGCGTTTGCAAACGCGTTCTTAGGTATTAATCACAGCCTTGCGCATAAATTAGGAGCGGAATTCCATATTGCACACGGACGTTCAAATACAATTTTAATGCCGCATGTTATTCGCTATAATGCAACTAAACCGAAGAAGTTTACAGCTTTCCCTAAATACAATCACTTTAAGGCTGATGAGCGTTATGCAGAGATTGCAAGAACTTTAGGGTTACCAGCTGCAACGACCGAAGAAGGTGTAGAAAGCTTAGTTCAGGAAATCATTCGCTTAGCATTAGAATTAGAAATTCCCATGAGCATTGCTGCAAATGGTGTGGAAGCAGCTGAATTTGAAAGTAAAGTTGACTACCTTGCAGAGAAAGCTTTTGAGGATCAATGTACAACAGCAAATCCTAAGCTTCCGTTAGTAAGTGAATTAGCAGAAATCTATCGTTTAGCTTATAAAGGAATTTAATTAAAGATTTAAAAAAACTCAAGCCTAGGTTTGAGTTTTTTTGTGTTAACATGTCTTTAAAAAAATGACTTAACAATATCTTCGTGTTTATGACATTCCGTACAGGTGTATTCAATTTCAAGGGCATCTTCGCGAACCATGTGTTCCGTTTCCTTTTGGCAATGTTCACAATATAGGGTTCTTGGGATTTCAATCATTTTTCAGCATCCTTCTTTGTTTTTTTATTAAAATCGTTCATTATAAGATTAATATCCCTGATATTTTTTGAAAAATACAATAGGAGTTCAAAAAGAAGGGGAGGACAATCGAGTTGGAAGGAGAATCAAAATGTCTAGTAACACTATAGAAACATGCATTAAGAGATTAGAAAATGCCAAAAACATGGTTGTTTTGACTGGAGCGGGTATCAGTACTGAATCAGGAATTAAAGATTTTCGCTCGCGAACAGGGATTTATAAACTAGCACCCGAATACATACTCTCGCTGGATTATTTTTATAAACAGCCAAAGGAATTTTATCAGTTTGCTATTGAAAATCTGTACCACCCTGATGCTATTCCTAATGAAGGCCATCAAATCTTGGCGAAGTGGGAGAAGGAAGGGAAAGTCACTTCTATCATTACGCAAAATATTGATGGGCTTCATCAAAAAGCTGGCAGTGAAAACGTAATTGAGTTTCATGGAACCATTAAAACAGCCACTTGTCTGAACTGTGGAAAGTCATATTCTACAAGTGAGATGATCAACCGTTTAAAAACAATGGATGACTTTTACATTTGTAATCATTGTAAAACAAAAAGGGAGGAAGACCATTTCATTAAACCTGACGTGGTTTTGTTTGGGGATACGGGTGAATGGTTTTCGATGGAAGGATTTAACCATATCCTTAACCAGATCCGACAGGCAGATTGTTTGCTTGTATTAGGAACTAGTTTGAAAGTGACCCCTTTCTCCACCTTTCCACAATATAAGAACACTGGGGTACCGTTAATTATTATTAATAAGGGAGATACCCCTTACGACCATGCGCCGAATACATTTGTTATGCAAGAATCAATTGGAGAAACCCTTAGTATGATTGATGGGAAGTTCAACTGAATTAGTGCTGTACTACTTTTGAGATGGTTCCCAAGCTTGGTAGACATTATTTTATCTTTTCTATCTGGAATGATATACTTTATTTGCCATAATTTAGCGATGAATATGGATAGATTAGAAAATTGGAGGAGTTATGTATGTTTACTTCTATTAATGAATTTAGCCAGGAATGGAACCAAGAAGCCGCTTCTACTCAAAGGGTATTGGATGCCTTAACAGATGAATCTCTCGGACAAGCAGTCTCTAAAGATGATCGGACATTAGGCAAAATTGCTTGGCATATTGTTGCAAGTACACCTGGTATGTTAAATGAATTTGGAATTACGATTGAAAATGTCGGCAGCGGGGAGACTATTCCAACATCTGCAAAAGAAATCGCTGACACTTTTAGAAAAGTTAGTGCGGAGGTTGCAGAACAGGTACAGAAGCAGTGGACGGATGAATCATTAACCGAAGTACAAAATGTGTTTGGAAGACAGATGCCAAAAGCTGTTACTCTTTCTTTATTAATTAAGCATATCATTCATCATCGCGGCCAAATGACAGTCTTAATGCGTCAAGCAGGCTTAAAGGTGCCAGGTGTCTATGGACCGGCAAGGGAAGAATGGAGCCAAATGGGAATGGAAGCTCCGGCTTTATAATTTTCGATAAAAAAAGAAAGACAATAATAACATGATTTAAATTAATAAAGGATAGAAAAAAGTGTCTGGTTCATGAAACAAAACCGGGCACTTTTTTAAAATACTATTACCTTTTAGCTTGTCGATATAATTCAATCGTTTTATAGCCTTCGCCTAAAACAGTCTCCATGTCGAGCAGACGTTTTTCTTGTGTTTCCTTTCTTTTGGCACTATAAATATATCGAGCCCAATCCTTTTGATAGCCGGGGGTTAGATCATTGTATTTGTTTAATAGTTCCTCATTTTTTTGTAAATACAGCTTAATATCCTCGATATTGTTGATGTAGTCATCCACACATTGGCTGCTTTTCGTACTAGCAGTCTTTTTCGCCTTTTTTGGTGTAGATTTTAAGCCTACCACTGTAAAAACATCATTTAAACTTACCATTCTTGCGAATTTGATATCGCTACCCCGTACATAACCTTCCTCATCAGCAGGCAGGGCATTGATAAAACTGTCGCGGTCTATGTATTCTTTATATACCTTATTGTTCTTTTTCGGGTAGGCGAAGTATAAATAGCCATTGTCCTCTAACATTTTTTTCTCAATCACGGTTTCAAGTACTTTGGTAAACTCCTCTATGCTAAAAATAAAATGGAAGATTAAATCATATTTGTCTTTCTTAATAGAAGAATCATACTCTAGTTCTTGAAAATCCTCAATTTGTTCAGGTTTATTTAGAATGAGTTTGTCAGTATATTTCTGCAAATTTAATTTTTCAATGACACTCTTTGCCTCTGCCATGATTTTTACTCCTTTACGTTCAAATAAAGTGATGATCTCTCTTATCTTAATGGAGCACTTCTGGATTAATCAAGTTTTTAGGGCGTTTTCCTGTTAACCCTGCAAGTAAATTTTCGATGGCAAGCTCGGCCATTTTACGTTCTGTTTCAAAGGTTGATGAACCAAGATGTGGTGTGGTGACTACATTTGGAAACTGCAGCAAAGGATTATCCATTTTTATCGGCTCTATTTGGTACACATCTAACGCGGCGGCGTGAATTTCCTTATTTTCTAATGCCTTTATGAGTGCAGACTCATCAACGGTTTTACCACGTGAACCGTTTACAAATATACAAGACCTTTTCATTAGGTTAAATTCCCGAGCACCAATAAGATTCTCTGTTTCCTTTGTAAGTGGTGTCATGAGGCAGACAAAATCAGCTTCTTTTAGCAGAGTATCAAGATCGCTGTAGGTGGCATTATATTTTTCTTCGGCCTCCAAATTTCGGTTACGATTATAATATAAGATATTCATATCAAATCCTAAGTGAGCACGTTTGGCAATTCTTGAGCCAATCTTTCCCATACCAATAATCCCAAGTGTTTTCTGGTGAACATCGATGGCGTATTCTGCGGTGGTTAAGTGTCCTTTCCAATTTCCAGATTTCACAAATTGATCCAATTCCGCTATCCTGCGGGCAGAAGCAATCAGGATTCCAAAAATAGCATCAGCAGTCGTTTCCTCTAGGACACCAGGCGTATTGGTACCCATAACACCCCGCTTGGTCATCTCTTCAATCGAAAGGTTATTATAGCCGGTGGAATTATTAGATACTATTTTTAATTTCGGCGCCCGCTCAAGTAATTCTTGGTCAACCGGCAAGGCCAGACCAACAATTCCCTCAACATCTTTTAGCGCATGTATAAAAGCTGGATCAGTTTTAGGATTGATACTATCGAAAATTTGCACTTCAAACTGATCATCTAGTTTCTCAAGAACTTCTGTTAGCTCAAAATTATAAGCAATGATTTTTCGTTTCACTTGTAACATTCTCCTCATTGTTTACTATATGCCTCTTTAAAGTGACACAACGGCATAAAACAGTCAACTTTTCTTAAGACAGCCTTCTTAATATCGTAAATAAAAAATGACTGGTGCACTTCGATTGGAGCGGAAAGATGGAAAAATGAATAGCAAAAATAAAATTCTCTCATATTTTGAGTTTTTTTTTATATTTTTTGCTGAAATGAATACGTGGTACTATACAAAGTAGCCTATTATTTTGCTAAAATACTAAGAGGAATGTTTAGGAAAAAAGTACTTTTTACTCTAAAGGTAATTTTCTGAATAATGGAGTAATATAGTTTGGGAGGAATTTACAAATGTGGGATCTTGATATGAATATAGATCAAATTGCAAGAATAAAAGTTATTGGTGTAGGTGGCGGCGGTAATAATGCCGTTAATCGAATGATTGAAGATGGTATTCAAGGTGTTGAATTTATTGCTGTTAATACGGATGCACAAGCTCTTAATCTTTCAAAAGCGGAAATCAAAATGCAAATAGGGGCTACTCTTACAAGAGGACTCGGGGCAGGCGCCAACCCTGAAGTAGGAAGAAGGGCAGTAGAAGAGAGCAGAAAGCAGCTCCAAGAGGTTCTCGAAGGGGCCGATATGGTGTTTGTTACAGCTGGCATGGGCGGTGGCACCGGAACAGGAGCGGCTCCTGCTATTGCGGAAATTGCTCGTGAACTTGGAGCCCTTACTATTGGTGTTGTTACACGTCCGTTCGGATTTGAAGGAAAGAGGCGTGCCGTAAATGCTGCCAATGGAATCGCATTAATGAGTGAGGCAGTAGATACACTAATTATCATTCCAAATGATCGCTTACTACAAATTGTTGACAAAAAAACGCCGATGCTAGAAGCTTTCCGTGAAGCTGATAATGTTCTTCGTCAAGGTGTACAAGGCATCTCTGACTTAATTGCTGTTCCAGGATTAATTAATCTCGACTTCGCTGATGTAAAAACAATTATGACGAACCAGGGTACAGCCTTAATGGGGATTGGTGTTGCCAAAGGGCCGGATCGTGCAGTTGAGGCAGCGAAAAAAGCGATCTCAAGTCCTTTACTTGAAACTTCTATTGATGGGGCACAAGGTGTGTTAATGAACATTACTGGCGGCAGCAATTTAAGTCTTTTTGAAGTACAAGAAGCGGCGGACCTTGTCGCATCAGCATCTGATCATGAATTAAATATGATCTTTGGTTCCATCATTAATGATAATTTAAAAGATGAAATTATGATTACGGTTATTGCAACAGGATTTACTAATGAAGAAGCGTCATCCAAGAGATCAATGGCGGCCGCTCCTTCAAAAGAAGCTGCCCAGAAACCAAAACGTGAAGAAACGTATGAACAACCAGTTCAAGAACGTGCTGGACAAAGGCATCAGTATGAAGAACATCTTGAAAGTGATCGGTCTTATCAGGGACAAGACGACTCACTAGATATTCCAACTTTTTTACGTAATCGGAATAGACGACGATAAATGATAGGTAGATCCTTACACCCCCAATTAGATGGATTGGGGGTGTCTTAATTTTTTCTGGTAATTATATTTTTAAGTCCGAGGACCATAAATTCAGCCATATAAGAACGTCATATTTTGGAATATTCACAAAATAATTTTTATTGAAAGCGTATGCTATAATGTAGTTAAAAAATAGTCAGCAAGGGGAAATCGCGATGTTGAAGGATATTTTCATGGGTTTATCACAAAATCAATTTCTAAATAATGCTGCTAAAAAGTATGGCTTGAAAATGGGTGCACAAAGTGTTGTGGCTGGGACTAATATTCCAGAAGTGATAAAAAGTATTAAGGAATTAAATGCTCGTGGAATTTCTTGTACCGTCGACAATTTAGGGGAATTTGTTTTTAAAGAAGAAGAAGCGACAGCTGCGAAAGATCAAATTATTAAGGTAATCGAGGCGATTCACGAGAACCAAGTGAATGCCCATATTTCCCTAAAACCTACTCAAGTGGGATTAGATATTGATTATTCCTTTTGCTTAACTAATATTAGAGAAATTGTGGAACGAGCGAGCCAATATGATATGTTCGTTAATATCGATATGGAAGACTTTAAGCATCTTGATTTAACTTTTAATCTATTAGATGACCTTTCGCTAGAATTTGATAACGTCGGAACCGTTATTCAGGCCTATTTTCATCAAGCTATGGAGTATCTTGCAAGGTATCAGAATTTCCGTATTCGAATTGTAAAAGGGGCTTATAAAGAGTCAGCAGAAATTGCCTATCAAGATAAAAAGGATATTGATGCCAATTTTATTAGGTTAATAGAATGGCATTTATTGAATGGGAAATTTACATCTATTGCGACACATGACCATCGGATCATTAATCATGTGAAAAAATTTGTAAAGGAAAACAATATTCCAAAAGATCAATTTGAATTTCAAATGTTGTATGGTTTCAGAAGAGAGCTCCAGTTAAGTTTAGCGGATGAAGGTTATCCTTTTTGTACGTATGTTCCGTTTGGGAACGATTGGTATGGCTATTTCATGAGACGGTTAGCTGAAAGACCACAAAACTTAAATTTGATTGCAAAGCAGGTTTTTAATAAGAAAACAAATACGATTATTGGTGTCGCAGCGGGAGCGTTCCTGTTAGGCAGAATGACCAAATCAAAAAGTAATAAAAATAGAAGTTAAGTAAACATAAATCAAGATATGAAATGGAAGGTTACTACTACATTAAAATCCGTATGCTTGTAGAGTATCTTCCATTTTTTATTTTTGGTGTCAGGCACCAATTGTTATAGCGTTGTAGGAGAAATTGTTGTCATCCCATTGGTAGATTCCTTCTTGAAGCTGAATGATGGTGTCGAAGGGGCGGTTGATATGGTGATCCTCTTCGCCAGGATTGTTTTGATCATCCTTTTGAGGGTTCGATTTTTTTTCGTTTATTAGTTGTTGTTTTAGGAAGAGAATATCGGCTTTGGATGCAATGCGAATGATTTTATCTAATGTAATTTTCTTTTCACTTATCCCATAACTGTTACAAATACTTGTTTGAAAATTTTTGTTATATTGAATCATCATGTGTAAATCATTTACACTTGCCACACCAAAAACCTCTTTAATCACATCCTCATAACGAAGCTGTGTTCCAGTTACAAATTTAATAATGTTTTCCTCCGGATTCTCTAATCGATAAATCGTTTCAATCGTATTTTCCAAGTTAACACATCCATTCATAAAGTAATAATTATGTTTATATCGTGGCAAATAGGACTATGCAATAAAAATAAGTGTTTTACTAGTAGAATTAAAACATGTTTTTATTATAACATATTCCTTGCTTTCAATTGTAAATAGTGACTTTTGTCATACTTTATTTTTAATAAGTGGATGTAAGCGCTACAAAATTATTGAAGAAATATTCACAGGTTTTCTGAAGAAAATGCTATAAAATAGAAGTATGTTAATTATTTCACAAACGAAGTGAAAAAAAAATGAGGGAGTAATTATTATGGGGTATAGTAAACCGGATCAAATTATGGCCATTACTGTAGAAAATGGGGTTAAAAAAACGAAGTATGCACCAGTGCAAACGGTGATTTTAGGCTTTGAAGCTGGTGCATTTATAGCTCTCGGATATTTATTATTTATCCGAGTAACGGCAACACTGACCGGCAATCTGGAAGGACTAGGCAGTTTAATAGGAGCTAGTGTATTCCCAATCGGACTTATTCTTACTTTATTAGCAGGTGGAGAATTATTGACTGGGAATATGATGGCCGTACCACTAGCAAGAATGTCAAAAAGGGTTAGCACGGGAAAGGTTTTATATAACTGGTTCTTAGTAACGATCAGTAACTTTTTAGGAGCCATTTTTGTAGCCTATTTCTTTGGTCATCTTGTAGGATTAACAGAAGCCGCTCCGTTTTTAGATAAAACAGTTAGTATTGCGGGTCATAAACTTGAAGCAACATTTCTTCAGGCATTTATTTCAGGGATAGGATGTAACTGGCTGGTTGCTTCAGCTGTATGGCTTTCCTATGGAGCCGATGATATGTCTGGAAAAATTTTAGGTATTTGGTTCCCTACCATGGCTTTTGTTGCCATTGGATTTCAACACGTTGTGGCTAATATGTTTGTGATTCCAGCAGCCATTTTCACTGGACATTTTACCTGGATGGATTATATTCATAATTTTATCCCAGTCTTTTTAGGAAATGCAGTTGGAGGTACCATATTTATTGCGATGGCATATTGGCATACTTATAAAAAATATCTGCCTGTTTTAACTGAAGCAAAAGTGATTAAGCCAATGGCTAAAACAGGAACTAGGTAAATATATCTCCAAAAGCAGCTTTGAACCTATTTGTTCAGGCTGCTATTTTATTTTTTAGGCTGTGATAAAGGGTACTTGTTGATTTTGGAACGATGTTGATTGGAGCGGAAGGCGCTCGACTCCTGCGGGAGTACGGGGCAGGGGAGACCCCACAGGCGCTTTCAGCGCCGAGGAGGCTCCCCGGCACGCCCGCGGAAAGCGAACGCCTGGAGCGGAAATCAACATCCATGTTTAATACATCTTATATTTAAATGCCCACTTACATCCCTTTTTTATCAATCATATTACATTCTAAAGAGAATAAAATAGGTGAATGAAGGTAATTGATTAGTTGTTGTAGAAATACAGTATAGGAACAGAGGAGAAGTTAAGGAAATGGCTAAGCAGAGATGGGCAATTTCAGTTTTATTAATTGGGAGTTTACTAGGTTTAGCAGGATGTAATGGGGGCACGGCAACGAAGACCCCCGAACAAGAAAAGGTCAAGGAACCACAAAAGCAGCCGGTCCAAAAAAACGAGGTGCAGCCTCAAAAGGAAGAGGAACAAAAACCAGTTGTCGTTAACGTCATAGATCCGAATACAAAAGGTACCGTGAAAACCTTTTTACCAGCAGAATTAGGGTTTACGAGAAATCCAGCTTCATATAAACAAAATGTGGAACAATGGGCGAAGGACTTGGCGAGAGGAACCGAGACTACAAAGGGATACGACCAGCGGATGGTTCTTGATAAAATCGATGCAAATGGTCAAATCATTAAAGGGAAGCCTTTGATCATTTTAGACGAAGCGGAATTAGTGAATCGAGTCATGACAGCTTCGGTAGAAGGAGGTACGGTTGAACTGCCTCTAACGTTGACAGACAGCGGGTATAAGCCTGAAGATGTAGCTCATTTAAATGATGTGGTCGTTGCAAGCTATTCAACCTATTTTAACAGTGGGGTTGTCGGCCGTTCGAAAAATATCGAGCTATCGGCACAAGCAATAAATAATGTCATTGTTGGAGCACAGGATATATTTTCTTTTAATACAACGGTTGGGCCAAGTGACGCTGCTCATGGCTACCAACCAGCAAAGGAAATTGTTAATAAGCAAATGGTAATGGGGATCGGCGGAGGCATTTGCCAGACGTCGTCGACGTTATTTAATGCAGTGGACCAAGTGAGTGTTAGGTATGTGGAAAAACACCATCATTCATTAACCGTTGGTTACGTGCCACAAGGAAGAGATGCTACCGTTTCCTATGGCGGTCCGGATTTTCGTTTTCAGAACACCACAGGAGTCCCGTTTTTAATCAAAGCGATTTACGCAAATGGCAAATTAACGGTTGAAGTGAGAACATCGGCAGTTTACCAGAATCAAATAAAAAAATAACTTCAAAGGATGCTGCCGAAACGGAGGGTTAGCAAATGGATGAAAAAGTGATAAAGGCCATTCAAGATGAGTATCCAGATGATTTTGCTTGGTGTTATGGATGTGGTCGCTTAAATGATGCCGGCCATCATTTCCGAACAGGCTGGGAAGGGGATAAAACTGTTACCTTTTTTACACCGAAACCGGAACATACGGCTTTGCCTGGGTTTGTATATGGAGGTCTAATTGCCTCTTTAATTGATTGTCACGGTACCGGATCCGCTTCCTTAGCTCTGCTGAGGAAGAATGGATTTGAACCAGGTGAAGGCACAGAACCACCTCGCTTTGTAACCGCTTCCTTAAATGTAGATTTTCTAAAGCCGACCCCACACGGTGTCCCATTAAAAGCAGTCGGTAAGGTTGAAGAAATTCATCCAAAGAAATTTAAAGTAACAGCAGAAGTATATGCTGAAGAGAATCTTTGCGCTCGAGGTGAAGTCGTCGCAGTCGTTATGCCAAAAGGTTTTCTTAAATAGTAAGAAAGGTGTCAGGCACGGCTTGGCACCTTTTTTTGCTTGTTTATATTTTTAATCTTTTTGCATCAAGAAAATTTGCTTTTTTCGTAAAGTGTTTTAAGATTAGTTCAAGTAGGTGAAATAGGAGGGTTTTGATTGTTAAAAGAAAAGATTATAAACTACATTTCGGGAAGGGAAAATCAAACTAAAGAGGGAGTTGTTCTCTTTAGAGAGGAAATCGAATTTGCTGAACAAAACCAACTTTCAAATGAGAGTCATATCGTGGAAAAGGACGCAAGTATCCGTTTTGCAGATGCTTATATTGAACGTTGTGATAAAGAGACGGAAAATATGTTAAAAAATGAGACTTCCGCTTTCTTATCTGAACCACTTCAGTATTTGATGAAGCATAAAAATGAGTTTATTTATCTCGAATCTAAATGGTTTGATTTTGTGAATGTTGATGCCATCTCTCTTGAAGTAGATGATGTGTTTGGAACCTATGACGTCATGCTTGGATTGAAGTTTCAGAAAAAATTTCACGAAAAGATAAAAGAGTATTTAAATGCAAATTTACATGGTGAGGAAGCTAAGTTCGATTTAATGTTTAGCAATGAAGATGGATTATGGAATGTCAATTTTGCTTTGAATTACATAAAAGGATACCAGGATGATTTAACAATGGGTGAGGCATTCCAGTTAATCTATCATTTCTTATTCAAATTGGTGGAAGCAATCGAAAAAAATCAATAGGGACCAAAAAACTCCTAATCAGCGTGTAAGCTGGTTAGGAGTTTCTGTATGTCCTTTTCTAAGTTGATTAGCTTAATTCCTGCTCTGTGATGGAAATCGCAGATCCAGTGGATGTGTGTTCGTTCACCCAGCCTAGTGATGTTTCAGATACAGCCTCCCAATTCGGAATTTCGTCCTTGTGCTGCTCGACCCAACTCATACAGTACTGAGGATCGATATTATATTCAAAACATTGAGAGAGGAACGATTGAATCGTTTCCTGATTACAATTTTGCCAAGACCTACATGTATATCCCCAGACATTTTCCATTTTTGCTTGAATGGATACTTCATTAATAAAATTACTAAATTGACCTTCCATTGATATTCCGCTCCTCCTTACCAACAAATTTTTTGACATTTTTCAGTATGTCCAATGCTTATAAAATCAAGCCTAATTTAAAGAGATTCAGGAATATTTTTCAATTCTTGGTGCAAATTATAGAAAGTAATTTTAGAAACTATTCTGTTATCACATAGTACGTTTGTCATGGATTTATTTTGTCTAAAAATTTAACAATTCGGAGTATTTCGATGAGAAAATTTAAAAAATTTCTTAAAGAAGGTCAGAAATCAGTCCCAAGTGAGAAAATGGATAAGGAAATTGAGGCAGATTTATCAATTAATATTGACCGATTGAAAGAACTATTTGCCGATTGTTCGGATATTGTCTTTCGGCATATCGTTGCCGGTAATGTGAATGCTTATCTACTGTTTGTAGATGGGCTAATTGATACCAACAGCATCCAACTTCATGGGATTCATCAGATTCTTAAGGAGATAGAAACAGATCGAATAACTGCCGACTTTTTAGTAGAGAAAATATTATCTGCAAGCTCGGTTTTAGAAATAACGTTGCTCGATGATGCGGTTACAAATATTCTGAAAGGAAATACTGTTCTTTTAGTCGATAAGGTTAAAACCGGAATTGTTATTGATGCAAAAGGAGGACAAAGAAGAGGGGTAACAGAGCCTGAAACAGAGTCTGTCGTTCGTGGACCCCGTGAGGGTCTGACTGAAAGTATCCGGGTAAATACAGCCCTTGTCAGACAAAAAATTCGTTCAAATCGACTGAAAGCGATCGCTAAAGATGTTGGAGAAGAAACAAAGACTGGAATCGCCATCATGTATATTGATGGTTTGGTGTCACCAGAACTTTTAAAAGAAGTCCAAGCTCGTATTGACCGTATCAAAATAGACGGTGTTTTAGAAAGTGGTTATATAGAAGAGTTAATTGAAGATAATCCTTGGAGTTTTTTTCCGCAAATTCAAAATTCTGAACGTCCTGATACGATTGCAGCCAATTTATTAGAAGGCAGAGTGGCGATCATTATCGATGGTACACCTTTAGCGCTTATTATGCCAGCTACCTTTTGGCAATTCATGCAAGCAAGTGAGGATTACTACCATCGCTTCCATATTTCCATCTTTCTTCGGTTTTTGCGGATTATCTTTGTGTTCATAGCGCTCACCTTGCCGAGTCTTTATGTGGCAGTGACGACCTACCATCAAGAGATGCTTCCTACAAACCTCCTATTTAGTATTGCATCAAGCAGGGAAGCGATTCCGTTTCCAGCCTTTATAGAAGCATTAATCATGGAAATATCCTTTGAAGCTCTGAGGGAAGCAGGAGTAAGGCTTCCAAAAATCGTAGGTCAAGCAGTAAGTATTCTCGGGGCACTAGTAATTGGGCAGGCAGCAGTTGAAGCTGGCATTGTTTCAGCACCAATGGTAATTGTTGTTTCACTTACAGGGATTGCCTCGTTCACGATTCCAAGATTCAATATGGCTATTTCTATCCGGCTTTTGCGCTTTCCATTTATATTTCTAGCCGGGATGTTTGGTTTATTCGGAATTGTCTTAGGCATCTTGATCATTTTAACCCATTTAAGCAAATTAAGATCTTTTGGTATCCCCTATTTATCTCCAATTTCTCCTATGTCTAAGGAAGGTCAAAAGGATGTTTTTATAAGGGCGCCTTGGTGGTCCATGAATAAGCGTCCAAGTCAGACCGTTAAAAACGATCGAACAAGAGAAGGGGAAGATCTAAAGCCAAGTCCTGGAAAAGGCAGTGAAGAAGGGAATCCAACATGAAAGCAATCCGACTTTCGTTACCTTGTATTGTTTCCATTTTTTTATTGACAGGCTGTTGGGATCGCTCGGAAATTAATGATATCGCTTTTGTGGTCGCAACAGGGGTGGATAAAGGAGAAAAAAACCAATTTTTATTTTCCTTGCAGGTTCCACTTCCCAGCTCTATGGGAGGTGCAGGGTCAAGCGGCGGCGGCGGGGGTACAAGCGGTGAAGGTCCATACCTAGTAGCCCAAGGGACAGGCGGAAATGAACGCCAAGCGATGGAGGAAATCCAAACCAAATTATCTAGAAGGGTTTATTTAGGTCACCGAAGAGTCCATATAATTGGAGAATCTCTAGCAGAAGCAGGGATCAAGAAAACATTAAATGCAGTCTTCACACAGCCTCGCTCAAGGATTTCAACCTTTCTGCTTATTTCAAAGGGAGATGCCGTAAATCTATTAAAGACACAACCCAGGATGGAACAATATTCGGGCGAGGGAATGAGAGAAATGTCTAAAAACAGTCTTAATATGACAGTGCGCAGTGCTCTTCAGGATTTGTATCGTGAAGGGAAGGACATGATTATTCCTATGATCAATACAGCTGGTACAACGAAAACAGATAAAACAAAAAAAGAAGTCCAAATGCAGAGGTTTGCTGTATTTAAAGATGATAAACTTGTCTTTTCTACGAATAAGAATGAAAGTGCAGGCGTATTATGGTTATTTGAAAAAATGCTAAAGAAATCTGCTTCCTTTCCGGTAGCAAAAAATGAAGAGATTTCTGTTCAGATTTTTGAAAATCAAACTAAACCAAAGCTTAAGATTGTAGACGGAAAACCTACTTTTCTCCTCACTGTCAAGACTGTAGGCGTCTTATTCGAGAATGAGCCTAATTATCGAATTGAGGATCCCCAAACATATCGGTTAGTTATTAGCAAAATGGAAGGTCAAATAAAAAAAGAAATTGAAGCAATCTTAAATCATGCTCATTCACAGGGAGTAGATGTGTTTGGGTTTGGCTGGTATCTCTTTAAATATAAGCATCAAGAATGGAATCAAAATTGGAAGAACGACTGGCGCACGATCCTGCCAAATTTAAAAGTCACGATTAAAGTAGACGCTGATATTCAAAGATCCGCGAATTCAGGAATTGTAGAAAAGGAATGACAATATGAAATTAGGTATGATTGTTGTCTGGATAAGTCTTATTTCCTATATCCTTTTTGTCTTTAAAAAAAATATTGTCAGTAAAAAAGAACGAAAATGGGTGTATGTTTTTGTAGGCGCTGCATTAGGTATTTCAATGCTAGATTTTTTTCACTTATCACTCAGCACCATTACTACATTTTTGAATGTAACTTTTGAGGGTATTTTGAGAATGGTTGTGAAATTATGAAACAAAAGGTCTCGGCTTTTCAATTATCACTATTAGTAGCAAATTTAATATTTGCTGGACCCATCATCAGTCTGCCACAAATCATTTTACAACAAGGCGACCAAAATGCATGGGTCGTCCCGATTATCATCTACCCGCTTTTAATTTCTTTTATCTTTATTATTTTTGGTAAAAACACTCAGCAAGAATGGTTACAAAATGTTCTGTTGATTGGCAGTAAAAGTAAATGGAGCGAGAAGGGGTTCATTTTAATCTTCCTTCTGTTTGTCCTTTTTACTTTAATTAGGGATTTAAGAGGGATGTTTGATTTTGTGGCAACAGTCCTTTTGCCCACGACGCCAAATGATATCTTAATGGTACTTTCTATCTTAGTGATGGTATACATTGCTCTTTCTGGGATTGAGGTAATAGCCCGAGTAACGGCCATCCACTTTACTTTACTATTCATTATTGTGACTATGCTTCCATTATTATTAATGAATGAATGGGATTTTGGAAATCTACAGCCCCTCCTTGGGATGGAATCTATTACAACCATCTTAAGAGCGACTTTTATAACCTTCTCATGGATGGGAGAGATTTTATTTTTTTTAATCATTATTTCAAATATCGACCCACCACATAAAGCACGTCGAGCAGTAATGATAGGAACCGGGCTTGGTTTGTTTCTCTTCTTAGTTGTAATCCTTTCCTCTTTAGCTGTATTAGGAGTAAAGATTATCCGAGAATCTACTTACCCTAGCCTCATGTTAATTCAACAAATTAATATTACCGATTTTCTTGATCGGCTTGATTTGGTCATTACGGTTGTATGGCTGCCAACCATTTTTACGAAGGTGGCCTTTCTTCTTTATGCAATCAATCATTGCTTTAGCTATCTATACAAGGGAAATACGAACAAATTCTTGTTTCCGATCGCTTTTATTGTTGGTTATTTGTCCATCCTAATGTTTAAGAATACAATGGACCTTTTACGGTTTTCTTTCTTTACATGGAATATAGTTGGTCTTATCATCGAAATGATGTTAATTTTTCTCTTCCTTTTTGTTAAAAGAAATATAAAAATAAGGTTAAAAAACAAGGAAGCAGAGACTTAATACATTTATCAACGGAAAAAAGTGAGAGAAAAACCATCTTTTTTTGTTTCAAAATATGTTACATTTATAAATAAAAAAAGATGTGAGGTACCTAAATGGAAAAGGGTCTATCAGGAAAACGAATCGTGGTTGGCGGTTCTAGGAAACTTGAAGAAATTAGTACATTAATCGAAAAACAAGGTGGCATTCCTGTTGTTCGTTCACTGCAAGGGACTGTGTTTTTAGCAGAGAAGGAAGTGGAGCCTGATTTAGTTGAATTTATTGAGCAAGGCGCCGATTGGGTCATTTTTACGACTGGTATTGGAATCGAAACATTATTAAATATTGCTGCAAAGTTGGGGCTAGAAGAAGCTTTTATTGACAAAATCCGTATGGCAAAAGTCGCATCACGCGGTTATAAATCTTTGTCCGCGCTGAAGAAATTACAAATTGAGCCTATTGTAACCGCAGATGATGGGACGACAAAGGGTCTAGTGCGTGCTTTTGAAGGAATTGATTTTACTGGAAAACGAGTCATGCTGCAGCTTCATGGCGAAACCGCACCAGCATTAACTCAATATTTAGAAGAACAGGGTGCGGAAGTCCAAAAAATTCTCCCCTATCAACATATTGAACCCGAAACCGAGACTGTTAAAACTCTCTGTGAGGAACTGAAAAACCAAGAGTGTGATGCCGTCTGTTTTACGACAGCCGTTCAAGTTCGATCATTATTTAACTATGCCAAGCAACATAATTATGCTCATGAACTGGTTGAAGCATTTAAGGGACATACTCTAGCGGTTGCTGTTGGCAAGGTCACTCTAGAAGCGTTAAAGGAAGAGGGAATTGACCGTGTGTTAGCACCTGAAAATGAACGAATGGGTGCCATGATTATTACCCTAGCAAATTATTACCTGAAAGCAAGCTGCTAATCCGCCCATATTGTAAAAGCATTCGACCAATAACTAACGAGTTCTCTTGATGGGGAGTTGTGAAAAAAACACAGTCTTTCGCATCTAATTCGGTAACTAAATTTACTCAAAAATAACATTATTTTAAAAAGAAAAGAGCATCATTTAGGTGCTCTTTTCCATTCATCTATTTTCTTCATATACCACAAAAATAAATCTTGCAAATCACCATTTAATGATTCTTTATCCCCGATAAACTTCATTTCGCTTTCCTCTTGTTTGCCAGGTAGGGACTGCATTTCTAGAGATTCCTTTAAACTTGTCTCTGTTATTACTAAATGTTGATTTACTGTGTTTGAAAAATAAACGGTAAAATTCCGCCTAAATGGGGAAATACACTATTTTCCTTAAAAATAAAGGAAGTTTTTCCGTTTATATTATCCAAATCTTTGGATTTTGTCTTATTTAGAGCAGTTAAACGGAATTTCTCCGCTTATATCTGCTTCTTAACCTTCCTCTTTATACATTACCCGGAAATTCTCCGCCTATGAATTCTCATATCTACACGAAAATCAACAATGAATAATAACAGATCCTTAAACTGTAAAATTGCACAATTTTAACAGTAGATTTAGACAATAAAATCCACCAAAATTAGCAAGAACATAAATCATTGTACATTATTTTTCTACTACTGAAACCAACGTATTTTTTCGCATAAAAACCTTGAAAACGGCTTTATATTAATTAAAGTAGACCATTCCGATTAAGCGATATGGTCTACTAATCTTTTGGTTATTTTGGGTAAAACTCCTCCTGAAGTGAACCCGTTAACCAATAACCGAATGCTTTTTTCTTTTTGATGGTATAATGCTATAGTAATTTACAGCACAAGGTAACCCCTATTAAAGGATGAGAAAAATGAACACCGTAGTTTCTTATATAAAAGAGTGGCAGCAGGCACTCCAGAGTGAAATTCAATTTTTAAAAAAATTTGGCAGTAATAAATTCCTTGTTAGCAACGGCAGGCTGTTATCTACAGATGGTTCCTATTCCTATTATTTTGAAACAACCACTTCACTAAGGATACCTGTCGGTTCATCCGTTCGACTCGAATGGGGAAGTATGTCTCAGCAAGGGAGAGTCTTGTCTTCAGAGGGAAAAGGAGTCATCTTAGCACTTGAACAATCGTTTGGAGACCTCATTTCGGAAGCCACTTTGTTTCATGATCCATGGGAACTTCTTGATCATCTAATAGAACGACTGGATGAAATCAAAAAGGACAAACAAAAGAGGCTTCGAGTTAAAAAATTAATGGATCCTTCGATGCCAGCCAATCACCCGCTTGAAAAAATAAAGAGCAATGTACATGAGTTAGTTCTTCGATCAAAATACAATCCTGTCACCTTTGTATGGGGACCACCTGGTACGGGTAAAACCTATACACTAGCGAGAACGGCAGCCAATAAATATTTTCAAGAAAAGCGTGTTTTAATCCTCTCGCATAGCAATCAAGCAGTAGATGTTCTCCTCGGTGAATTAACGGACTTTATCCAAAAGAAAGACCGTTTCCGTGAAGGGGACGTTCTTCGTTATGGATTCGGTACAGGTGAACGCACGGATAATCGGCAGGCGATTACCACCACTGAATTGCTTCAGAATCAAGATCCTAGTCTTGCAGAAGAAAAGGAAAAATTACTTGAAGATAGAAAACTGGTAAAGCAAGACATTGCTCGTTCTTTTAGTAAAAGGGATACGAATCAACTTCTGGAGCTTGAGACGAAGATTGCCAGAGTATTGGAAAAAATTCGTCAAAAGGAAATAGAATTTGTTAAAGATGCGTATATAGTGGGGGTAACGCTCGCGAAAGCAGCCAGCGATCCGGCTATTTATGAAAAAACATTTGATGTCGTTATCATCGATGAAGCGAGTATGGCGTATGTACCTCAAGCGGCATTCGCTGCCGCACTTGGGAAACGGGTCATTATTTGCGGCGATTTTAAGCAGCTGCCGCCAATTGCTGCCTCAAGGGACTCATTGGTAACGAAATGGTTAAGGGAGGATATTTTTCACCGAGCAGGAGTAGTTGATTGGGTAAATGACGGTAGACTACATCCGCATCTATTTCTATTAGAAGAACAACGGCGTATGCACCCGGATATTTCTGCTTTTACCAATCAATATATCTATCATTCACTTGTTGGTGACCATGAGAGTGTTAGAAAGAGCAGGAACAAAATAGTGGAAAGCGCTCCGTTTCCAAATCGCGCCTCCATTCTAGTTGATACTAGTTTTACAGGGGCCTATTGTTTGACGGAGAGGACCTCCCAATCAAGAATCAATATTTGGCAGGTACTGTTATCCTTTCACTTAATTCATGAGTCCTATTTGAGTGGCTTACGTTCTATCGGTTATGTGACTCCCTACCGTGCTCAGGCCCAGTTAATGGAATTGATTCTTGAGGATTTATATCAAGAACAACGCTTGAATGCAGACATCATTGCGGCAACCGTTCACAGATTCCAAGGCAGCGAGCGGGATGTGATGATATTTGATACGGTCGAAGGTGCACCGCAAAGTCGAGCAGGTATGCTATTAACGGGTAAGGATAGTGAACGATTAATCAATGTTGCCATAACAAGGACAAAAGGGAAGTTTATCCATGTCAGCAATCAAGCCTTTATCCGAAGACATGTATTTCAAGGGAAAACATTAAGGCAGTTAGTCGAGCATCAGGTAAAGCAACTGCAGACGGTGGAAACAAAGGATATTGGTAAGTGGATTAAACATCAGCACCTCAAGTTACAATGGATGCATGCCCGAAAATTAGAAAATGTATTTCAAGATATTGAAACTGCTAGGGCATCGATTGTGATTTCCTTGCCTGCTCATACAAGACTTTCCCCAGAATGGCTGGAGAAGCTTAATAATCGTGAAAAAATCGTAAAATTAACTGTAATTTCTGAATCAGAATGGATGGAACTTCGACCGGATCATAGAGTGGCAGAAGGTTTGTCGTTTCCCTTTATCATCGTGGATCAACAGTTTTTGTGGCTAGGTCTTCCACTAGAAGGAACAAAGGAAATTCAACCTCCGTTTGTAGCAGCCAGACTGGATTCAGAGAAGGTCAGTGAATATCTGTTAAGTCAATTTATCACGCGGGAATAGAATTACTGTATCGTCAATTGAATATAGACAAAAAAGGGGAAAAGTTGAAATTGAAGTATGACCAGGGGAACCATCAAGCGATTATTATTGGAGGAGGAATAGCAGGCAAATTAATTGCCGCCGCGATTTCACCTTATTTTCATAGAGTACGAATTTTAGAAAAAGATGCAAAACCGGAAAGTCAAACCACCATCAGAAATGGCGTTCTACAAGCACATCATCTCCATTTGCTCCTTCATGCTGGTGACCATGCCTTAGAACGCCTTTTTCCTGGATTTCAAGAGGACATGGTAAAACACGGATCAATCAAGATTGATTCCTTAAATGACCTTGCTTGGTTTCATCACGGAGTTTGGAAACTGCGTTTTCCAAGCAATAATATTACTTTTTTACAAACGAGGACCTTGCTAGAATCGTATATTGAGGAAAGGGTAAAGCAAATTGGCAATGTGACTTATCAATACGGTATAAAAGTACAATCCTTTCTATTATCAGAGGACGGAAGCAAGGTTTGTGGTGTTGATGTTCTTCATGAAAGTAAGCCAAAAAGGATAAAGGGAGATTTGATCATTGACACGAGCGGAGCGGCCTCCTTTACAAGAGGGTGGTTAGAAAAGCAGGGAAGGACAGTCCCTAAAGAAACAGTCGAAATAGGCCTTTGTTATGCTACACGAAAATATACACTCTCTGAGCCGCCAAAGAATTTTAAAATAAAGATTCTTTATCCGGATCCCGCTAAGGAAACATTAGGCGGTACATTGTCAATGGTGGAAAACAATCAATGTATAGTTACGATCAACGGTTATCTAAATACTCTCAATCCTGTCGATGTCAAAGATTCTGAGGGCTTTCTCAAAATGACGGAGAAGTTACCACTGCCTGATATTTTTAAAGAATTACAGAATGGAACTTCCATATCGGATACAGCTATTTATCAGGTTCCTCAGATACAGTGGCGTCACTTTGAAAAAGTAGATTTACCTGATGGATTATTAGTAGCAGGTGATGCGATTTGCCGAATCAATCCCGTTTTTGGACAGGGCATGAGTATTGCGGCTTTAGAAGCGCTTGCGATTGGAGATTACTTTGCTACAACATCCCACATAGGTCCAATGAAAAAATTACAAAAACAATTAGCAAAAATTATTTCCCCCGTTTGGTCGATGGTTCTTTGTGAAGATTTTAGATATAGTGATGTGAAAGGGAAGAAACCATTTGGTTTGACGTTCCAACAATGGTATGTAAAAAAAATATTTTTATTATCTGCTAAGAATCAAGCAATCTATAAAGATTTAGTGAGGGTAATGAATCTAGTGGATCCTGCAACGATCCTTTTTAAACCATCGACCCTAAAAGAAGTCTTTAATCGAAAAAAATAAATAGGGCTTCGTCACAGTAATCAATTTATCTTTTTATGTTTTTCATCTTGACAATTTTTCAATTTCTTAAGATAATCAAATAAATTATAAATTGAAAATGGTATGGGATTAGTAAATTATTGGAATGTGTTAGAGAGTGAAACCCATTGGCTGAAAGGTTTCTCACGGAAAGATAATTGAACCTGCCCTTTTAAAAGCTGCTTATGCAAACATAGGCCGTTCCCCTCGTTACGGGTTCAAGAGGATGCAATTGCATCAATAAAGGTGGTACCGCGGAAACGATTCTTCCGTCCTTTTTTCAAGGACAGTAGAATCGTTTTTTTTATTTATTTTTTATTATGAAAGGTCGTACTAAAAATGAAAAAACAGCTGGTGGTCGTAAAAATTGGAAGCAGCTCATTAACAAATGCTACGGGAACCATATCCGAAGAGAAAATGCGTGATCATGTGGAGGCACTTGCCTATTTAAAAGCACAGGGCCATGAAGTGATTTTGATATCATCCGGTGCTATTGCAGCGGGATTTGGCTCGCTTGGCTATCCGACAAGACCCAAAACGACAGCTGGGAAACAGGCGGCCGCTGCAGTCGGGCAAGGACTCTTAATGCAACATTATATTGAACTTTTTAACGAGTTTAATATCATTCCTGCGCAAATGTTATTAACGAGAGAAGATTTTTATAGCCAGACACGCTTTCAAAACTTATTCTCAACAATTTATGAACTGCTCCAAAGAGGGGTCATGCCCATTATTAATGAAAATGATTCTGTTTCGATTGAGGAATTAACCTTTGGGGATAACGATTTACTATCAGCCCTTGTCAGTGGATTTTTACATGCGAATGCCTTGATTATTTTAACAGATATTAATGGACTCTATGATGGCAATCCAAATGTATCCAAGGATGCGAAAAAGTTTAATTTCATTCCTGAGGTTTCAGATGACTTACTTGGATTTGCTGGAGAAAGTGGTTCATCTGTCGGTACTGGCGGTATGAAATCGAAATTGCTGGCGGCGAAGAAGGCTCTTTCGCTTGGTGTCAGTGTGTTTGTAGGCACAGGAAAAGGGAAAGAAAAGCTTGTTGATATCTTAGAAGGAAAAGGGGACGGCACCTATATTGGCGGCCCGTTCCACTCCCAAATGCAAATGAGAAAGCAGTGGATTGCCTATCATTCTCAAGTCGGAGGAATCATAGAAATAGATGATGGGGCTGAAAAAGCGATTTTATTCCAAGGAAAAAGTTTATTGCCCGTAGGGGTTACTAAAGTCAATGGAGACTTTAATGCCTTAGATGTCGTCGAGGTAAGAAATCAAAAAGGGAAAACAGTTGGCAAAGGACAAGTTTTTTATTCTGCACAGGATCTTAAAACGGTCAAAGGGTTGCCAAGCAATGAAGCGAAGAGTTATTCAATTAACAAAAAAGCAGAAGTGATCCATCGTGATAATTGGGTCACATTACCGAAGGAGTGATTGGGTATGGGAGAACTGTTGGAAAAAGCAAAGAAACTTAAAGTGGCATCAAAACAATTAGGCATGATCTCGACTGTTGAAAAAAACGAAGCACTATTGAAACTGGCAGACCACCTATTAACAGAAAAAGAATATATTCTGCGTGAAAATGCCAAGGACATCGAAGCAGGTAAGGACAACGGACTTTCTACATCCCTACTTGATCGCCTGCTTTTAACAGAAGAAAGAATCGAACAAATTGTCGATGGAGTACGGCAGTTAATTCATCTAGATGATCCGATTGGTGAAACCATTGAAGCATGGGAGAGACCAAACGGGTTACAAATTGAAACGATCCGTGTTCCGCTTGGAGTAGTAGGCATGGTGTATGAGGCTCGTCCAAATGTTACAGTGGATGCCGGAAGTCTCTGTTTAAAGGCAGGCAATGCAGTACTGTTGCGTGGAAGCTCATCAGCCATTCATTCCAATAAGGCATTAGTTCAGGTAATGCAGGGAGCATTAAAAGGAACAGCGATTCCAGAGGATGCCGTACAATTACTTGAAGATACTAGCCGAGAAACTGCCGCTGAAATGTTTAGATTAAATGAATATTTGGATGTATTGATTCCACGCGGCGGGGCTGGGCTGATTCAAACCGTTGTTCAGAATGCGACAGTACCTGTTCTAGAAACAGGTGTTGGTAATTGTCATGTTTTTATTGATGAAACCGCCGAAAAGAAAATGGCGATTGATATTGCCATCAATGCAAAGTTACATCGTCCATCCGTTTGTAATGCGGCGGAAACTGTGCTTGTTCATGAAAACTGGCCTTATATTTCAGAATTATTAAGCAGTTTGCAGGATAAAGGGGTTGAACTGCGCGGTGATGAATCGTTGGTAGCTGATTATACATTTGTGAAACAAGCAACAGAGGAAGATTGGGCATCAGAATTTTTAGCACCAATTTTAGCTGTTAAAAAAGTTAGTGATGTTAGAGAAGCGATTAGCCATATCGATCAATATGGTACTAAGCATTCGGAAGCCATTATTGGTGAAAATGCCGAAAATGTGCGCTTATTTTTCCAAGCGATCGATGCGGCAGTTCTTTATCATAATGCTTCAACTCGTTTCACGGATGGGGAACAGTTTGGCTATGGTGCTGAAATTGGGATTAGCACACAAAAACTGCATGCTCGTGGTCCAATGGGACTTAAGGCATTAACGACGACTAAAGCAATTGTACGCGGAACTGGACAAATTCGATCTTAAGATATGAAAATAGCGCAGAAATGCGCTATTTTTTGTTATACTAAATACAAACGTATATTCTCATATAGTGAGTTGGTAACGCATGACGACTAACATTCAAATATCAGTAAGAACACTTGTTGAACATGTTTTTAAGAGCGGCAGTATTGATGCTCGCTTTCGTTCGCAATCAGCCATGGTGGATGGGACCAAGATTCATCAAAAAATTCAGAAGACCTATCAAGAAGGCGATCAAAAGGAAGTGTATCTCAGTACTGTGATCCCCTATGAGGGACTGAACTTCTTGATTGATGGCAGATGTGACGGGTTATTGTTCCAAGATGGTCGGATGGTCATCGACGAGATCAAATCCTTTTCACAGCCGCTCAATCAATTAGAACCGCAAGGATATGCTGTTCACTGGGCCCAAGCCAAAATGTATGCCTATATTACGGTGAAGGACAGGGAACTGGAAGAAGTTGATGTACAGTTAACCTATGTACACGTGGAGACGGAAGAGAAAAGGTTTCTCAAACAGAGGTTTACACTGAATGAGCTTGAAAGGTTTGTCTTAGAGGTCATTCAAAGCTATGCTCCCTATGCCAAATTACTGGACGACCATCGCAATAAAAGAAATGAAAGTTGCAAAGAATTGCTCTTTCCGTTTAAGGGCTATCGAAATGGGCAGAGAAAATTAGCTGGGGCTGTTTATAAGACTATTAAAGATCAAAAGAATTTATTTGCCAAAGCCCCAACTGGGATTGGAAAAACCATTTCAACACTATTTCCAGCTATGAAGGCAATGGGAGAAGAACAGATTAATCGAGTTTTTTATCTTACAGCCAAGACCATTACCAGAACAGCTGTGGAAGAGGCTTTTGCGCGAATGGGTTCCTGTGGATTATGTATGAAGACCGTGACCATTACAGCGAAAGACAAGGTATGTTTTCAAGAGGAAACCAACTGTCAAAAGGAGGCCTGTGAGTTCGCGAATAGTTATTATGATCGAATCAATGAAGCCATTTTTGATATATTAACGAACGAAAACACCCTAAATCGGGACGTGATTGAACAGTATGCTCGTAAACATAGGGTTTGTCCATTTGAATATTCTCTAGATTTGGCCTACTCAGCAGATGCCATTATATGTGACTATAATTATATTTTTGACCCGCGTGTCTCGTTAAAACGCTTATTAGAAGAGCAAAAGAAATCGACTGCCATCCTCGTGGATGAAGCGCATAATCTTGTAGACCGAGGGCGGGAGATGTTTTCTGCCAGCTTAAACAAAGAGCCTTTCCTTCAATTAAAGAAGGACTTTAAGGGGAAAGTTCAAGAAATATATGAAGCAGCCAATAAAATCAATTTGTTATTTATTCAATTAAAAAAAGTTGAAGAGGATAAAAGAGAGTTTGTTTTAGAACAACTCGGTGAAGATTTTTTAGCAGGAATCCATCAATTTTTGATTGCAGCTGAAGAAGTTCTGCCATTAGAAGCTCCACCACTACTACTAGAAACGTATTTTAAGGTCAATCAATTTGTGAAAATAGCAGAACTACTTGATGAACATTTTGTTATTTATGCTGCAAAAGAACGAAACGATGTAACCATCAAATTGTTTTGTATCGATCCTTCCCTTCTTCTTCGCCAGATGGGAAAAGGCTATCGCGCCAAGATCTTTTTTTCCGCCACCCTTTCGCCCATGCCATATTATCAGGATATTCTTGGCGGAGGAGAGGGAGATTATGCGATTAGCATCCCGTCACCCTTTAGAGAAGAGCAAGTCGATGTTTATATTAAAGCACTGTCCACACGTTACCATGACCGGGAAAAGACGAGAGAGAGAATAGTTTTGGAGATTCAAACTTTAATCACTAATCGTCCTGGGAATTACCTTATCTTTTTCCCTTCCTATCAATATTTACTGTCAGTTTATGAGCAATTTACACAATTCAATGAAGCGACCAACACCATTGTTCAGGAAGCAGGAATGACGGAAGTTGAACGAGAAGCGTTTTTAGCGGCATTTAAACCAAATCAAACAGAGTCCTTAGTGGGTTTTGCTGTCCTTGGCGGGATTTTTTCGGAAGGTGTTGATTTAATCGGTGACCGCTTAAATGGAGTAATCGTGATTGGCGTTGGATTACCTCAGGTTTGTTTCGAACGAAATCTTATTAAAGACCACTTTGCGGACCAAGGGAAAAACGGCTATGAATATGCCTATGTGTTTCCGGGACTCAATAAGGTTTTACAAGCAGGAGGGAGATTGATCCGCTCGGAAACAGACCATGGGACGATTGTCTTAATTGACGATCGGTTCTTACAGAGTAGGTATCAACAGTTGCTTCCAAAGGAATGGAAACAATTTACAATGATTTAAATAGAGATTTATGAAGCGGTCAAAAAAAGGCTGCTTTTTTTCTATTTTCCGTGACATAATTCTCGGAAGTATCATATAATTAAAGAAAAGTTGCGCACGGGAAAAACTTTAGAGAAGGGGAAAGAGAGATGGATAAACCTAAAAAAATTCAATTAGTTAATGGGGAAAAAGGAAATATCATTAAAATTACTTCATTAAATTTAGAGGGTGTGATGAGGAGAAGATTATTAGATTTAGGTTTTGTAGTGGGAGCATTAGTGGAAGTGGTCCGAAAAAGTCCTTTGGGCGATCCAATTGCTTTCCGTGTCAGTCAAACCACCATCGCGCTTAGAAAAGAAGAAAGCTCAAAAATAGAGGGGGTTCTGATATCGTATGGGGAATGAATACAGAATTGCTCTGGCTGGAAATCCCAACACGGGTAAAAGCACTTTGTTTAATGCCTTAACCGGTCTTAGACAGCATACAGGTAATTGGGCTGGAAAGACGGTTTCCATGGCGGAAGGCAGTGTTCCATTCAAGGATAAGACCTTTCATTTAATTGATTTGCCAGGAACCTACTCCCTTTTTTCAAATTCAACCGATGAAGAGGTTGCTAGAAATTATATTGTTTTTGAAAAACCAGATGTGACTCTTGTTGTTTTGGATGCAACTGCGCTTGAACGAAATTTAAATCTCGCGCTGCAAGTATTAGAGATGACGAAAAATGTGGTGATTTGCATTAATTTAATCGATGTCGCCGAAGTGCAGGGCATTCATATCAATGAACGGCTGCTAACGAATCGTTTAGGGGTCCCGGTGATAAAAATTTCGGCAAGAAATAAAAAGGGATTTCAGATGCTCCTTGACACTATTGATCGAATTATTACGGGGAAAATTTCATGTGTTCCTATCCAAATGATGTATCCTGATGAGATTGAAGAAAAGATAAAAATCATTGAACCAAAGGTACAAAAATTGCTTGGCAGTGACTTATCTTCTCGCTGGGTTTCTCTAAGATTATTAGATGGGGATGAAGCGCTTCTTAATGAAATCAATAAACGAATGGTGCCGGAGGTGGTGTAAACAATGAGCATTCAGGAGCTTTATACAGAGGCACAATCCCTGTCAACGGCAAAACTTAGAGATGAAATTGTCCAGCAGCTATATACAAAAAGCCGGCAATTATGTAATGAAGGGATTTCATATTCAAAAACTAAACAAGATACTCGAACAGAAAAACTTGATCACATCTTAACTTCCCCAATATTTGGCTTCCCGATTATGATTACTATGTTAGGGGTATTGTTTTATTTAACAATCGCCGGAGCTAATCTTCCTTCTTCTATGCTAGCAGAGTTGTTTGGTTTCATTGAAGGGAAACTAACATCCCTCTTTCAGGCTATACATGCACCGAATTGGATTCATGGAATTCTTGTACTTGGTTTATACCGGGGTACCACATGGGTTGTTAGTGTCATGCTACCGCCAATGGCTATTTTCTTTCCAGCCTTTGCTCTTTTAGAAAATTACGGTTACCTGCCTAGAGTAGCCTTTAATATGGATCGGCTATTTAAACGGGTTGGGGCTCATGGGAAGCAATCGCTAACGATGGCAATGGGGTTTGGCTGTAACGCAGCGGCTGTAATCTCAACAAGAATCATTGAATCGCCACGGGAAAGAATGCTTGCGATTTTAACCAATAACTTTGTCCCTTGTAATGGCCGTTGGGGTACATTGATTCTGTTTGCTTCGTTATTTATGGCGGCTAATTTTACAGGTGGTATAAAATCATTAATCACTACAGGTGTTATCGTGGGGATTGTCTTATTTGGAATTATCGTGACCTTCTTCGTCTCTTGGGTTCTTTCTAAAACAGCACTTAAAGGGGTACCCACACACTATACGTTAGAATTGCCGCCATATCGGAAGCCTAAAATTCTTGATACAGTCATCCGATCTTCCTTAACTAAATCTTGGTCTGTCTTAGTTCGGGCTGTTAAAGTGGCCGCTCCTGCAGCTATTCTTACATGGGTGTTTGCTAACATTTATATCGGGGACACAAGTATCCTCATGTATGCAGTTCATTTCTTAGACCCCTTCGGTAAGTTGCTTGGTCTTGATGGTTTTATTATGATGGCGTTTATCCTCGGTCTTCCGGCAAATGAAATTGTTGTGCCGATTCTTTTAATGGGCTATCTTTCAACCGGTTCCTTAACAGAAGTCGATAATTTAGCTGATTTGAAACAAATTTTTCTCGATCAAGGATGGACGTGGCTGACCGCTCTTAATATGATGTTATTTTCCCTGCTGCACTATCCTTGCGGTACTACACTACTTAATATTTATAAAGAAACGAAGAGTAAAAAGTGGACGTTTCTAGCGTTTCTTATTCCGACCGTAATTGCCATCATTGTACCATTGGTTATTACACAGACAGTAAAATTTCTTGATATTCTTTAAAATAAAGGCAGCGTTTCTGGTGTAACCCGGAAACTACTGCCTCTTTTTATTTCCGTTTTTGAATTTCCTCTGTGATTACAAATGCAAGATCATCGTTGCCGAACAAGGAAAGAACACCTAGCAGCGTTTGATCGGCAATTTCCCCTGCTTCCTCTTTTGGGACAGTTAATTCAATGGCTTCTCTTAAAGCAGGATTGGATGACTGATTTGGATAGGCCCGCAAATAGAGTTCTTCTGGATCAAGATCATGGTTCACACACCACTGGGCAAAAACAAGAATCATCATCTTTTCTTCACCTTGGTATTGTTGTACGATTTTTTCTTCTAAATCTTTTGAATGCATGTTAATTTCTCCTTTGTGACGATAAAAAGCTTTATACGATTTATTTTACCATAAAAATATCAGCACAATTTGGTATAGAAAGGCTTTTATGAGATACTGTCAGTGAATAAAATTTTTTAGTTAAAGGGGAATTTGTGATGAGCAAGATTGAAGTAGGCGAAATTTTTACGATTAGTGATGAAAGTAACGAGGAGCAAGAAGTAGAAGTTTTGGGTGTGATGACCATTGAAGAAAATGATTATGTCGCTGTTGCATTTGCGGAAGATGTAAAACAAGAAACAGAAGAGGATATTGATATTTTCTTTTTAAAAGTGGATGAGGATGGCGATTTTTCAGCTATTGAAAGTGATGAGGAATTCGATAAGGTTTCCGCTGCATTTGATGAAATGATGGATGAGGAAGAAGAGGAAGAATGATTTTTTTTAGAGAGAGGATTTACACCTCTCTTTTTTTTGCTATGTTAAAGGTCGTTTTGATTTTGAAACCATTTTGATTGGAGCGGAAGGCAGTCGACTCCTGCGGGAGTACGGGGCAGGGGAGACCCCACAGGCGCATTGGCGAGGGCACTGAAAAAGTCCACATTTTAAGCAGTTGAAAGGTAGATTTTATCGACCTTTCAACTGCTTTTTTGTTTTATAATAAAATTATTAAA
>NZ_JAFBEX010000021.1 GCF_016908975.1 Neobacillus cucumis | reverse complement strand
TCTCCCAGCCTTAGAACAAGTATGGACGGATTCAATACATTTTCATTCTTTGTGGTGAAGAGCTGTTTTTTAGCGATTCATGGATGGCTAACGGGAGAGGATAGTTTAAGAACTGTATGCTAAAATACCAATAAAAAACGAAAATTAGGAGTAATTGTATTGAAGGATGTAATAGGTTCCTTATTAGTTTTAATTATAGGTGGTATCTTTCTGTGGGTAGGTGTATTTAGACTTGATGAATTTTTAAAGGCAATTAAAGAAGCTAAAAAAGCAAGAATTGACCCTTTTCGTTTTATAAATGATTATTGGTTTTGGAAAGCTGTGTTTATAGGTATAGGTATTCTAATAATTATTATTAGTTTATTTAGCCTGTCTAACTAAAAGATGCAATACATAACCGTATGGTAATGCCATATATGAGATTTGAAGTGAAAAAACTCGCCAAGGGCGAGTTTGGTTGATGTTAATTTAATTCTATTTTCGGTATGAAGGTATGATAATTTCAATGAACAAAAGAGCTTATAGATTTTTATTTTGCTAATTTTACAAGCATATGAGCTAATTTGTGTTGTTCCTCTTCGTTTCCTACCTTCCAGAGCTCCTGGAGGAGAACTTCCTCACGGTTTTGAGGTTCAGTATTTTTAGCAAGATAGTCGGCAACCTTTTCAGCACTTTTCGCCAATTGCTCTTCATTCATGCCCAGTTTTTCCCCTACAGATATTTTGTTGTGTAGGTACGATTTAAACTCATTAAAATTTTCCAACTTGTTATACATTTCGCTATTGTCCATGTTCCTTACGGTTTCTTCAGCTTTGTTAGGAGTTGCTTCATTATTATTAAACATGTAATATCCCTCCATTTTGTTTAAGTCCTTTAATTTGTACCCCCATTGATACATGTTCAAAATGATAGAGCGGTGTAACAATGTAGTTTCAGTTATCTTATGGTAAAAAAATCTCGTTTAATCAGGTTACTTTTGAACACCTTATTGAGCTAACTGGGCAGTTTAGTTGAACAAAATATTTTTGGAACAATATCGAAGTCCACATTAAAAATCCAACAGATTACTTGTTGGATATTTAATGTATTGTAATGTCCGCTGTACTGTACTCTAAATGATAACATTGGTTTCAATCTAAGTGTTTTTCACCATTTCGTGATACCCTAAACCCCATTCTTTCATTGAGTTTATAATTGGTCGTAAAGAATTACCCAAATCACTAAGAAAATATTCTACTTTTGGTGGAACTTCGGCATAAACTTGGCGTTCTATTAATCCGTCATTCTCCATTGAACGTAAATTCTGTGTCAGTACCTTTTGGCTAATACCTTCTATTCCATTTTTTAGTTCACCAAATCTTTTTGTGCCACTTAATAATTCACGCAAAATTAGAACCTTCCATTTATTACTGATTAGACCTACTGTCGTTTCAACAGGGCAAAAGGGCAATACTTTATTTTTATCCATAACATAACCTCCAATAGTTACTAAAAGGTTTCTATACCACTTTAAGGTGCCTACTTTCCAAAAGATACTAATCAATATATGATAATTTTAGAATCACAATTACTTCATGTCAAATTCATCAAAGAACAAATAGAGGAGGAAGAAATACATGAATATAAAATATGAAATCATACCTAGCGAAAAAGCTGAGGATTGCAAAGATTTATGTAATGAGCTTATGGTTTTTCAAAAGTCAAAGGCAAAAATAAAGCCTGAATTGTTCGACGGGATGAATTTTGAAACACGAATGATTCCTTCTATTAAGAGTGCAATTTACAATCATATAATTGTTGCTAAAGTTGAAGAAAAGATAGTTGGCTATGCATACTCGAACATTTCACCCAAAGAAGCATATTCTAATGATTTTGCTACTTTTTTTGACATTTCTTCTGTTAGTGAAAAGAATGTAGGTAGCCTATCCCAGTTTTATATTAGTGAAGGTTATAGGAAATACGGGATTGGCTCAAAGCTTTTCAATATGTCAATGAGTTGGTTAAATCAATTTGATGATGTCGAGGATTATTTTATTTTTGTTTCGAATGGTAATGATGATGCTTTAGAGTTTTATAAACGAAAAGGATTCGTTGTTAGCCATGAAATTTTGGATGGTTTTATTACTGTTTTACGAAGCAAAAAGAGGTAGCTTCAATCTCTGTTCTGGCAGGAATACTACATCACCGTCTAAAAACATATGACACGTAATAACACGCAAAAATCCTCATCTTCCAAAAAGATGAGGATTTTGTTTTTTCATTATGATGATACAATACTTCATTGCTTTTTCCCTCAAGAGCTTGAAAGTTTGCTTTACTATATAGTTATTTAAGCAATTTCTTATTGAACTACCATGGAAGAACTGTTTAAAATTCCATCCTTTGTGGTGAAGCTGTACTTCATGGATGGCTAACGGGTGCGTTAGTTGAAGATAGATTTGCGTGGCAGCTCTTATCTTTTCGCATTTGACAAATATTATGTACTTGAAGCAATAGTCAGGGAGTTCCCTAACTATCATTTTAAGCATAATCGATCATCTTATTCGTGCTCGTATCTTACCGCATCTAACACACTCACCTGAATTATAACTAAATTTATGCATTTTTAGAAAAAAACAGATAATAGCTTTAAGCTTCATGCCTAGTACTCCATTTTTAATTGATTCAATACTAATTAAGGATAGCTATTAAATGTTATGGAATTATTTCCATTAAATTAAAATCACATAATAAAAAGATTAAGGAAGTGTTTCAGTTTTAAGCTATTTTGAAAGTATTCTGGAACAATGTAATGAACAATGCGAACATATGGTGAATGGTTTGTACTTAAACGGATTTTTTAATGGAAAAAGAAACAAATAAAAAAGAGTGACCGATTAAGCCACCAATTATGTGTTTTTTGACTATATTCTGTTATATTTTGTACATATATTATATTGTTATTTGCATTTCCTTCAATAGTTGCTTCGTTCGCAATCGTCTTAATGATGGGTGCTTTTTCAAGTTTTTATTCACCTTTTGCATATTTTTTGCTTATTTATATTCAAAGTATTTTCTGACAATTTCAAATAAATTGCTACAATTCCCGATTTTAGTGATTAATAAAAAATTTGGTAACTATTTGGCTTGATCACAGAGTTGCTGCTCTAATCGGGATGCCCCATGGGCTGGCGACCCACTTTATTACCATTTATTTACGAGAAATCTGAAATTTTTGAAAATTTATAATTTTTAGTATTTACAAAATTCGACCATTCGTGTATGATAAGGACAAATAAAACATACACATCAAATAAGAAGGTGAATCCAGTGAAATAGCGAAAGGCGAATGTACAAGTCGTACAGGGAATATAACTAAAATCTATACAAAAAAGGGTGAGTCCAGTGCGATATTAAAATGCGAAGTGTACAGAAATGTACATGGGACGAGTTTAATCTAGCTAAGGAAAAGGTGATTCCAATGAAGTAGGTAAGGCGAAAGCGGACGATTGATACGATAGGTATCCAAGAGTCACAATACTGCTTAAGGAGGCGCTTTGTCTACTAATCTTTCGCTGTTCCGAGAATACGTAATAAAATAAATGAAAGGGCTTGTTATAATTGGATGAAGAAATAGTGTAAGCGACCTTGTCGTTCCAGTACGGATTGACGAGGTCGCTTACTGTTGTTTTATATGCTTTTTTCGATTCAAATGACATAAAGGCGCTTCGGAACTTGAATTGGATGTTAAGTTGAAAGAACTTATTGATTTATGTAGTCATAGATAAACGTATTAAGAGCTTGACTTTATCCCCCTGTGGGTATAATTGATTGATCCTGCTGCTGCAGTTTTCTTCAGGCAACGAGCCTATCTATTACACCTACCAGCTTACTGTCCTTGAAGTTTAGTATGGAAGAAGTACATTTCCACACTAAACTTCAAGGTTGTTTCTTTCTCCTTTTACCCAAGTCCATTTTCCATATCCTTGAATACGTTGAATACTATAAAAAATAACTGTATATATTGTTTCCACAAAGTTAGAAATCTGGTCATTTTTGTATCATTACATACGTTAAATACGGTAGAAAAACATACTGTAGATAAGTGGTGCTTTAGTGGAGTAAATCACATTTTGTCGTAATTCGTCTATCGTTTATAACGAATCTCCATTTATAAAAGAAGTAGTATAAGTTATTATTATTTAATAACGCTTTCATTAAAAAAACAACTAGTTCTTGGCAAAAGGGGGATAAGAATGGCGATATGTGGTGACGGGATTCAAGGAAACAATGATCTTGAAGATGAGATATTAATAGATAAAATACATAACGGAGATAGTGAATCGTTAGAACGATTAATCTTTAAATATAAGAACTTTGTGCGTTCAAGGTCAAGTAAATATTTTTTGATAGGTGGAGACAGAGAAGATATTGTGCAAGAAGGAATGATTGGATTGTACAAAGCAATTAGGGATTACCAAAAAGGAAAAATCTTCTCATTTCTTTCATTTGCTGATATGTGCATCAAAAGACAAATGATTACTGCTGTTAAACACTCTACCAGACAAAAGCACAAACCTCTAAATTCTTATCTTTCTTTAGACAAGCCTGTATATGAGGAAGATGATTCTGTTACATTTATGGACTTGATTCCTGGTACTAGTAATAGCGATCCTATGTCGTTGGTGTTAAATAAAGAAAAAGATTGTGAATTTAAATTAAAGTTAAATAAGTTATTGAGTGAACTAGAAAGAAAAGTGTTATCTCTTTATTTAGACGGACAATCGTATGTAGAAATGTCAAAAGAGTTAAATACACATGTAAAATCGGTAGATAATGCTTTACAAAGAGTGAAAAGAAAAATAGAAGGTGCCATAGATATAAATTCGTTCGTAAATGTTTAGCATATAAAAATTATAAAATTATTGATTGTGCATGAAGTGAAAACAAAAGTCATTGAACGTCCTCAGTATCAATTATTAAAACAATTGGTCCGTGAAAGGGATACGGTAGTATTTGATTCCATTACTCGAATGGGAGGGAATATGGGATAACACAATGAAGGAATATAAATGGTTTGTAGATAATGGAGTGCAGCTGCGTTTCATAAAGGAGCCTATGATTAACACCAACAATGAACATGACGATGTTATTAAGCGAGCAATACAATCAATCATTTTGACTCTTACTGCATTCGCCGAAAAAGAACGTGAGGAAATCAAGACAAGACAGGCTGAGGGGATTGCGGTAGCAAAAGCCAAAGGGAAACACATGGGCAGACCAAAAACCGAAATTACTCAAGAGTTTGAACGAGCATACAAACAATGGAAAGATAAAGAGATAACAGCAGTTGAGGCTATGAAGAGGGCTAACGTGCCTAGGAGTACATTTTACCGGATAGTAAAGGAATATGAAGAAACACTAAGCCCTCAACATGTGTGAGGGCTTTCTAATTTGAACATGCATACCTATCTTCATTATCACATTTTTGGTTTTATTTTTGTCTTTAGTTTTCTTTAGCTTACAGCGTCGTTGATCTACGTGCTGAAGTAACCCAGATGAGGTTCTCTTTTTAACAAAGGATGCCCAAACAAAATTGCCGAAATTTCGATGTCTGTTCGATGAGGAAGATTAATAATGGTATGATCGATTAATTCATCTTCTTCAAGAGACCAAAGTTTATTACCAGCCATTTTATTACCCTTCACCTTTACAATCATAATGTTTAGGATTAATTCTATAGTTTGCATACAATTCCCTGCAAAAAATATGTGAATTAAGATGGAATGAATGGAAAAAGGTAGGGCTAGTGTATTTGCTTAAACAATACGTAGGGCTTGCTTTATAGCCTTCAAGGCTATTTGTTCAAATATTATGAATCAATGAAAAGGGATTTTAATCAATAGATTGTGAATGTTTTCGCTTAAACTAACTGGCATGTGTGCGGCCGAGCCTAGGTCCTATCATATAACGGGTGGGATTCCCGTCGAGTAAGAACTAGCCATTCGCTCGTAGCGAGTCTTGGAGGACCAAAGGTAACTTTAGTCTTTAAGCTTAGACAGTAAGGTGGCGGGCCGAAAGCCAATTGGTTGAAGGGATTGAGCTCCATAATGTTAGTAAAACGAGAGTGCTGATGTTTTACCTGCAACAGAAAGCTACATTTTATCCATCGTTTAAGGCAAGATGCATAAAACCTCTCTGGAGTCAGAGACCTTGGCACGTTACACATTGATATGATACGGCAACTCGGGAGACCCTATCGGTCTTTTCTTAATGGAAGAGTATGGTGTACAAGCGATAACATGCAAGGAAGCCAAATGCCGAATAGGGAGTCGGATAGCAGAAATGTGAATGGTAACTAGGAGGAGCCGTGTGCATTAATAGTGCAAGCACGGTTCTGTGAGGGGGTGGAGTACAATCTACCGAAAGGTAGAAGGTCTCCATTCTACTCGACTTGTTGAATAAGGATACTTAAGATTTGTTGAGGATGTGTTTGGAAATGGAAGAGAGTTTTATCAACGGCTCATTTACTTTCGTTATTCGAAGGGAAGATTTAGACTTTGACGAAATTACAAAAAATATAAAGATTAAAGCATCAAAAGAAAGAAAAGGGTGAACTAATCACTAAGGATAAAAAATGAAGGATTGTTATTGAGGTTATCGAGTAATATTTTGCGACTATGGCGACTTAAATCAAATGTTTGAGAAAATTCTACAAACCCTATGTCCTTGTAAAGACTTTACCATAAAATCTCTAAGGATTGTGATACTTTTATAATTTTTAGCTTTACATCTAATCTAGGACAATTGGTTTTTAATTTGTATCTAGTTTTACTAAATTATCTTCTCCATTAAGATGTGGTATGTTTATTTTGCAGTAAATATTAAAGGGGGTAACCAATGAACAAAACAGACCGTTTGTTAGCCATCGTGCTGGAGCTACAACGTAAAGAAGTTGTACGGGCCGAAGATTTGGCGACCCTATTTGAAACTAGCGTGCGGACCATCTATCGCGACATCCAGGCGCTGAGTGAAGCGTGCGTGCCGATCATAGGAGCCCCTGGGACAGGATATTCCCTGATGAAAGGCTATTTCCTGCCGCCAATCAGTTTCACGGTACCAGAAGCCGTGAGCTTGCTGATTGGAACGGACTTTATCGAACAAAGATTTGATGATGATTATCGTATCAAGGCTCAAGGTGCCCGCGGAAAAATTGAGGCAATTCTACCGGAGAGCGTACGCAATGAAACATCTCGTGTACGCAAGGCTATTCGTTTGCTCATTTCTGATAAACAGGTTAAGCAGTCAAAAGAAAAAGAATATCTAGAAAAGATCCGTCGAGCGATATTAGACGAGAGAAAGATCAGCTTCCATTATGCAAAAAGACTTGCAGATTCCAACGGGAATCGCCATAGTTTTCGTACCGTTGCTCCCTATGGATTGGTGCTCGTTCAAGGATCATGGATGCTCGTTGCCCGGTGTGATCTGCGCCAAGACATTCGCCATTTCCGCTTGTCCCGAATGATGGAACTTATCGATCTGGGAGAACGATTCGAACTACCAACACATTTTAACTTAAGAGAGTATACCCCTCCGGATGATCGACACTTGCTAGTTCGCCTTTTATTTAACCATGATATCGCAGATAAGGTGAAAGAATCGAACAATCATTACATAGAGGATATGGAAGAGCATCAAGATGGATTGCATGTGATCTTACAAGTTCGTCAACTTGAAGAATTGTTGCAATGGGTGCTTGGCTGGGGAGCTGCTGCGATTGTATTGGAGCCTGAATCATTACGAAATCGGATTCGTGAGGAAGCTCAAAAAATGTTTAAACGCTACTGACATACTGCTGTCAGTAGCGTCATTTTATAATAGGAGTAATTAAACATAAAGGGGTGATAGATAAATGCTAAGTATGTCTTGCTTCAGTTTGTGCACACCGCCATTCAACGTCCACAGGAATTAATTCATTTCACTATGGATCAATTGAGCAACAGCCAGTAGAACCAAATGGTTCAGTTTCTGATTAAATCGGGCCTTTACGGAAACTTCATGGTCCAAAATGATATGATACGATATTGTATCATTTATTATAGGAAGGATGGTATCTGTGAATTTTGCTTCTGTACGCATCATTACCGACGACGTGGATCGTCTTGTCAAGTTCTATGAAAAAGTCATGGGTGTTTCGGCGGAACGCCCCGCGCCAGTCTTTGCCGAATTCATTGCTCCATCGTGCACCCTTGCGATTGGCCACTCGCAGACGGTGCCACTGTTTGGCGCTGGTTCCGCGGTGGCGGCCGATAATCACACTGTCATCATCGAGTTCCGCGGTCACAATGTCGATGGCGAATACGAGCGCTTGAAACCGTTTGTCGATGAGTGGGTAAAGGAACCGACCACTATGCCGTGGGGGAACCGTGCTGTGTTGTTCCGTGATCCCGACGGAAACCTCGTTAACCTCTTTGAGCCGGTGACCGAGGAAGCTATTAAACGGTTCAGCGAAAGGGGTTGAAGGACAGTTGAAGTGAGTGAGGCTTCAATTTTGTGAAGAATTACACTTAAAGAAGTAAACCAGCTAATAGTTTGTCAACATTTTTCAATAAAAAATTTAATAACCTCATGATATACTAAAAATGTTCATGCCAAATAACCTTCCTAAATTCTCTTATTGGAAGGTTTTGTTGTATTTAGTTAGATATAGGTCCTATGCTATATCTTGGAAAGAACTACTTTTTAGTAAGGCGTAAATCCAATGTAAGAGTTTGTTTACACATGCAATAATCGCTACCCTAAAGGGTTTTCCTTCTTCTCGTTTCTTGTCATAAAACTCTCGTAGTCTTCTATTGCGTGGAATGATCTCATCAGTTGTTTTCTTTTTACGGGCATCCCGAATACCACTTTGAACAGCCATATACAAGGCGTGGCGAAGCCTACACGAGCCACGTTTGGTTATACGGTTTACCGATGCAGTAAACTTTCCTGAAGAGTACACGCTAGGATCTATTCCAGCGAATGCAACTAACTTCTTGGCACCATTAAACCGATATATCTCTCCGATTTCAGAAATAATCGTTGCAGCGATTTTTTCAGCCTTAGAAGTAGGGAACTCTAGTAAAGTAAGCATTGATACTTTCGAATATAGACTTCCAAATACACCTCGATACTCAGGAAAAACCTGATCAATTAAAGAATGAAGCTGTATCTTTGTTTTAGCTGATATTTCCGCAATACTCTCTTGTTGTCTTGTCAGATTACGAAGGTTTAATAGTTGAACACCACGCTTCTTGTAAGGCTTTAACTCCTCTTTATAAAACAGTTCACAAAGGTGATAAGCATCAATTGCATCAGTTTTTACCTTTCGAAGGCTTGAGCTCTTGGCTCTATGAGAGATAAGAGGATTGACGATAATGTAAACATAATTTTGTTCCTCTAGAAACTGAATAACGGGAATATGATAATGACCAGTTGATTCTAAAACAACCGAAGGTTGATGACCACCAGCAGCCTTTTCAACATCTTGAAGGAACTCTAATAAACATCCTAATCCTTTAAGATCGTGAGTAATACTAAAACTCTTACGATATGGTTTACCTTTATCTAAAAACGCTTGAACCTGACTTTCTCCTTTTGATACATCCAGACCAATCACTGGATTCATTAATTTTCTCCTCCTCCTAGTAATACAAATTAGTCGGTAACCCCTAATGCTCCTTGTAATGTCATAGGTTCGCTTGTTAAACGGGATCAAAGCCCCAACCAGCTTGAAACATGATTATACAAGTAGGGGGTGGACAGTTTACTTGACGGGATCAAAGTCCCACGGGTGCTACGTCCTCCCCCGACTACCGATATAATAAAACTATATAAAAAAAGGTCAACCAGAAAAATCTGGCTAACCTTATATTACGAAACGGGTGCTTGAGCGAAAAAAGGTTAGGTTGCTACGGCAGCCTTTTTCTTATTGAGCTCAAACGACTCAGTTTAATAAGATACATAAAATAAACTCATTTCTGAGGTTTATGGCTTAAAATTCAATAATCCCAATCCACGTTCACCATCTCGGGCTTTGCACCAAATGGCATTTTTCTTTTTATTTTCCTAAACCATACAGAGCCACAAATTTCTTCGTTTTTCCTATTAGTGGGAAGAAACCGCGCTGCGTGACTGGGTTTTCATTTGAAATATAAAAAATGTGAGGAAATACCTTTTTTATAATTATTATCATCGTCGTCGTTTTTTTGCTGTAATTACTATGCCATATAAATAGGCGTCCACTCAAAAATGGTAGGTCTGATTCAACAAACATAAAATCTTTATCACTGCGGCATATTATACTTATCAAAAATATTTTAAGGAATTGAGGTTTTTAAAAATGGATGAAATGCGAAATACTAATCAAGTAGAAGAAGTAAATAAACATCTTAAGGAAATTCCTAAGGAAGTAGAAGCAAGAAGAATTGAAAATCAGCCTCAAACTGGTAAAAACGAGAAAGCCATCGAGCCGTTTTAATCCGGAGAAAGACAAACCAATGGATCTTGCTGACCACAAATTTCATAAACAAAAAACAGGGCGTGGAAATTTTCCGTGCCCTGTTTTTATTTATGGATTTGTTGGTGCTGCGGCTATCCCCTTTTTCTTATTCGACTAACTTGCAGGTTACTTGAGGGAGGATTTATTTGTTACCATATAGAATTTATCCGTTATCAAGGGGCATCACCGCGATGGATCTTAACAACTTAGAGGACGCTCACCGTCCAACAGTCCGCAGATGATCCTGTGCACCTTGTGCTCCTTGACGAGAACGGTCCGATGTGCACTTTCTCGAGCGTGAAAGCCCCAACCCGTGTTGAGCTAATCATTTCATTAAAGAAAGGAACATTTATTATGGAAATTCGTGACAAAGTTGTTCTTATTACGGGAGCATCCGCTGGTATCGGCTTAGCCACAGCACGCCGCTTTGCGGCTGCTGGTGCCAAATTAGCATTGGTAGCTCGATCTGCCGATATACTTAATCATCTCGCCGAGGAATTGAAGAGCCGGGGAAGTGACGCTGTAGCTCTGCCTGCTGATGTGAGCGATCCGAAGCAGGTTCAACGGGTCATTGAGGAGACGGACCGGCACTTTGGTCGACTGGATGTGGTCATCAATAACGTAGGACAAGCTGCAAGGGGCACGATTGCCGACCTTAATCCAGATGACTTTCGTAAGATCTTTGACCTCAATGTGATGGGACCATTAACTGCAATGCAAGCTGCGATCCCTATCATGCGAGAGCAAGGAGGTGGACTGATCATCAATATAAGTTCGGTGGTCACCAAGATGAATATTTCTGGAATCGGAGCCTATGCGGCTACCAAATCCGCTTTGAACATGCTTTCCGAGACGGCACGAGGCGAATTGGCCTCAGAGCAAATCCGGGTGATTTCCGTCTATCCGCGCGTAACCGCAACGGATTTTGGCAAAAACGCTCTTGGCGTTCGCAGCGCTCGCCGGCAGCAGCCACAAGGTTCTTCCAATCAACCTGATACTCCTGAATTTGTTGCAGAGAAAATCTTGGCTGCCGCTTTAAATGAGCCAGATGAACAATATATGGAATGATCTTCGAGAAAAAACTTTGTTATAAATTTATATAAGGCTTTCCTTAATTAACACAATAGGGGGGAGCATTCCTAAACCAAATGAAGTATGAAAGGGAAAGTTTGTAAATTAGTTCACTTAAACAAACGGGTAGCGATTGTTCAAAAAGGGCAGTCGCTTTTCTTGTTCCGCTAACTGAGAGAGTTGAAGATAGAAAAAAATACCTCAAATTAATGGTATTAAATGTTAAAATATTCAAAAAGAGAAAAAGGGGAGAGAGTTTATTTTGAAAACTAAATATTTATCTTTAATTTTGTTAACCTTCATATTAATGGCAGGGTGTGTCAAGGCAAATAAGGTAGCATTTTCAACAAATGATCTAAATAAAATCAAGTTGGAATTAGTTAAAAAACAAACTTCGAAAGAGGGAATTTCATATTCCATTAATCTATTAAACGGCAGTGATTTCGTTATAAAGCAAAATAACGTTTTCGTTTCCTTTCCTATAAAAACAAGTCAAACTGCATATAAAGGCAACGAATATAAAGTAGAAACTAATGGAAACAAAATAGATATTAAACCAGGAGAAAAGGTTATATTAAATGTTTTTATGCCGTTTGAAGGTATTGGCGAAAAACCTTTGCTAGGAATTGATAACCCAAGTATTCAATTAATTGGTTATTTAGAGAATGTTGATAACAAGCATAAATTCAGTATTGGAGGAGACTTGATCAAAAAATGAAAACTAAGTCTTATACGAAGTTTTAGGTTAATTATCTAAAGATTTTCTTGAGGTTGTTGTTCAATTACCATGAAAATTAACTTCTGTGAGATTGGGAAAATGGCAATACTTAAATAGAGGCAGCTCATTCATTTTTTTTAAAAAAAGAGGAGCGCCTGATCAAGGTGTTAAGGATTGAAATAATTGATTAGGATGCTTCGGTAATTTTAATAGTATAACCTAAGTTTTCAAGTCTTCGAACCGAATGGCGTACAATAGATACTTGTCTCTGTTAATCAAAATAATCTTCGCCTAAGTCGACATACATTTCTTTTCGTGTTAGAAGGTAATATGCGATTCGCAACATCGCATGGGCAACCACAATGGCTGCCTTTTTCTTTCCTTTTCAATCAGCTGTACGTCTATACAGTGCACCGAGATAGTTTTTTGATCCTCTTACCGATTGAGCTGCTTCTGTTAATGCAGATCTTAATATATTTATTTCCTTTTTAAATCTGCTTGATTTTCTTTTACCTGCGCTTTCATTGTGTCCAGGAACCAAGGCTGCCCAGGAACACAGGTGAGCCACGGTGGGGAATTGAATAGGGACAGTTTGTTGAAGAGTTAACGTACCTGTTGGTGAATAATTAGCAATAGGAAGAAACGCATATTTTAAGTAAAATTATTCATAATACACTTTCTGGAAATTTATTGTAATAGGATGGTATATATGTACATTATTGTACGCATGTTGTTATGGATTCTTGCTGCATGGCGTTGGGGAGATTGGCGGAACTGGAAGAATTATCAGTCCACCTTTCTCTTTGTCATCATGTTGGACTTGTTATATAACTTTCTTACATATAATTATCCGTTGTGGTCATATGACCCTACAGATATCATTCCAAATCATACTTTTAACAATCTGCTTGTAACGTTTCTCTCTTATCCATCCATTGTGTTTATATATTTAGGACGGTATCCAACTGGATGGGTAAAACAGGTTGCCTGGATCATCTTCTGGGTGACCCTTTTGTCTGTCGTCGAGTTTGTAAACTACATAATGGGTTTAATGAGTTACCATAATGGTTGGAATTTCGGATGGTCTGTGATTTTTTATATTGTTCAATTGCCTTTTATACGGCTCCATTACAAAAAGCCATTATTAGCCTATGGACTGTCTGTCTTGATAATTGTAGGATTGCTATTATTTTTCAATGTCCCAGTCAGCAAAATGAAATAAAGCTTACTGTTTAGTAATATTTAACCATTTACAATTGCCCCGCCATTCACGTGTAGAATTTGACCTGATATGTAAGATGCATCATCGGAGGCTAAAAATACATAAGCAGGTGCCACTTCAAATGGTTGACCAGCTCGCTTCATGGGAACGCTATTTCCAAAAAGTTGCAATTTGATCAGGAGGTAAGGAAGCAGGAATTAATGGAGTCCAAATTGGTCCTGGAGCAACACCATTGACTCGAATACCTTTCGATGCCAGTGACAATGACAGAGAGCGTGTAAATGAAACAATCGCTCCTTTTGATGCAGAGTAGTCAATTGAATCTTGATCTCCTAAATAGGCACTAATGGAAGTTGTATTTATTATGGAGCTCCCTGAATTCATATACGGTAGAGCAGCTTTGGTCAAGATTAACTGCGAAAAAATATTTGTGTGAAAAGTGCTTGCTCGTTGTTTCGAATCTATATCAAGTAAACTGTTCTTAATGTAAAGTACACCGGCATTATTCACCAAAATGTCAATACGACCAAATTGGTGAATCGTTTGCATTACAGCTTGTTGGCAAGATTGCTCATACCCTTTATCACCTGGAATGGTAATGCAACGTCGTCCGTATTTCTGGATATTAAACATCGTTTCATTTGCATCGCTGTGTTCATTTAGATATGAGATTGCAATGTCTGCACCTTCTTTCGCGAAGGTAATAGCGACAGCTCTCCCAATACCGCTATCGCCACCTGTTATGAGAGCTACCTTATTCATAAGTTTACCAGCTGGTTTGTAATTGGGGTTATCAAATATCGCTCTTGGATTCATCAATGTTTCAAGTCCAGGCTTACTTTGTTGCTGAGGTGGGAAACCCATCAAGTACACTCCTATCACTTAAACGATAAACGCCAATACTTACTTTATCTTACTGACTATGGTAAAGAAATTTATAATGACTTAGTTGAAAATGCAAATCGTGAAGTTGGAAAAATGATTCAAGAAATATCGAATCGTAATTTGACCAAGCTAATCAATTCAATGCGAACCATAGAATCCATATTTACTAAAGATACTTCTCAATCAGATGTAGTCATTTGAACTTTTCAACCAGGAGATGTAGGTTTCGTTGCTCACCTTCATGGAACTTTGTACGGAAATACTTATAAGTTTGGAAGAATGTTTGAATATTACGTTATGAAGGGCTTAACTGAATTTATGATCAATACAGATGGGGGAGAACTATGGATTGCTGAAGTAGATGGTAAAATGGTAGGTTCGATTGCGATTACTAAATCCAATGATATCGTTGCCCAATTAAGATGGTTTGTTTTGGATGAAAATTATCATAGTATGGGTATAGGTAAGAAACTTATGGAGACTGCTATCGATTTCTGTAAAAAACAAAGATACAAACATGTTTACCTATGGACAGTAAGTATTTTAGAAACTGCTCGTTATTTATATCGAAAATATAATTTTACATTAACAGAAGAAAAACAAAATTATGAGTGGACTGGTTCGAAATTAGTAGAAGAAAGATGGGATTTAGAACTATTCGATGAAAAGTAAAACAACCAGGTCTTAACCCAGAATGAGTCATTTTTGTTCAGGATGATGTGATCGCTGTGGCGGTCATTTTTTCTTGTTGAACTAACATGGCAGAATACTTCAATAAAATTTGTTTCCTTTGTATGATGGAATTATTAAAAAGTATACTTTTGAGGTGTAATTATGTCCGTAAAAGGTCTTAATCATTTTTTATTTTCTGTGTCAAATTTAGAGAAATCGATAGAGTTTTATAAAAATGTGTTTGATGCAAAGTTGTTAGTCAAGGGCAGAAGCACAGCCTATTTTGATTTGAATGGTATATGGCTTGCCCTTAATGAAGAAAAAGATATTCCCCGTAATGAAATCAGCCAGTCTTACACTCATATTGCATTTTTAATAGAAGAAGCTGAGTTTGATGATATGTACCGTAAACTTGAGGAATTGAATGTACACATCCTTTCAGGTCGTCCAAGAGACAAAAAAGATAAAAAATCCATTTACTTTACTGACCCTGATGGTCATAAGTTTGAATTTCATACAGGTACTTTACAAGACAGGTTGGATTATTATAGAAAGGAAAAATCACATATGGAGTTTTACAATTAATAGTTTCCCTGTTCAGATAAAAAGGGTTTATCAATAAGATTGTGAAGAATTACACTTAAAGTAACGGGGGCTGTAGTTGAATAAGGACAGGTTAATAACAAAGGAAACTTGCCAAAAAAATGGTAAGTTTTTTTATGATCTTTTTAGTTAAAATGCCTTAAAATGTTCAAACCTTTAAAAAATAATGATGGGACTTTTTAAGATTGTTGTCGAATATTCGAATTGAGATATTCTTTGATAGAAGGAGCATATTAGGGTGATAAAAAACACAAGTGCGAGTAGGGATGAATTAGGGAGTATAGTCAAGAGATTACGAGAGGAAAAGGGTTCTAGCCAAAGAATGTTAGCGAAAGAAAGCAACATCTCTGCTAGCTATTTAGGTAAAATTGAGTCCGGTGAGAGAAAAGACCCGAGTGTATTCATTTTGCAGGATATTGCTAAAGCTCTGGATGTTAAAATTGACTTTCTGTTGTCAGGAAGTCACCCAACTTTTGAGCAGTTGGTATATAGTTATGATTTTACTATTGGTAATTCAAAAGTCATTAATAAAGTAGGGAAGGAATTATTACTTCAGTTGGTAACGGCAATCTTCGATAAGGATTGGAATAATGATAGTATCTTTGAAATACATAAATTAATCATAGAGCTAAAGGAGAAATTAAGCATTAGGGGTCAATGATGATACTACACTGATTTTTCTTGTATAAATGCCATTTGGGAATGTAAATTTGGATTTGAAATACATTGGGGCAATCACGCTGTTGATACAATACGCGCTCCACATTCGGCAAATTTTATGTAATTCTATTGAGCTACTTGGGCTTTAACACAATAAGGAATAAAATTAAAGAGCCTAAAATATTCAAGTTTTTATGCTTTTCTTGCGTATTTTGTCTCTAATTATATACTAAAATGATACTGCCATTTATAGCATTTTTTAATTGAAAATACACCTCTCAGTACGGCTAAGCCTAAACTTTACCTTTGATTATTTGATCAAGGGTCTTTTTTGTACATAAAAAAAGAGCGACCTAAAAATCTGTCACTCTTAAGCAATAAAATTTTCCATTGTATCTTGGTCAATGACATCATCAAAGTCAATTGGTTTCCTTAGACTTATCCCTCTTCGACTAATTACAGAAAATATTAAACCAAGTTCATAATACATTTGTTTTGTTAAAATACCCTTTTCAATGTTTTTATTAATTTCATTGTAAAAGGCAATTAAAACATCATTGGGTAATTTCTCATAAAAATCCATTTTAAGAACACCTTCTCAAAATTTACTAATTTATAAATATATATTAAAACAATCAGAAAACGCTTTCGATAAAAAGGCAATTATCTCATTAAATTTTCATTTTTATAATTTAATCATAATAAAAAGTGACTGGTTAAACCACCCATCATAATTCACAACAAAAAAAGTTTGTGAAATGCTGTACTTAAACTATAGGGAGGTTAGTTTAAACAGATAAGGATACTTTCTGCGGACTTGTATGTGAGATTTGAAGTGAAAAAACTCGCCAGGGGCGAGTTTGGTTGATGTCAATTTGATTTTGTTTTCGGTATGAAGGTATGATAACCTCAAGGAACAAAAGAGCTTATAGACTTTTATTTTGCTAATTTTACAAGCATATGAGCTAATTTGTGTTGTTCCTCTTCGTTTCCTACCTTCCAGAGCTCCTGGAGGAGAACTTCCTCACGGTTTTGAGGTTCAGTATTTTTAGCAAGATAGTCGGCAACCTTTTCAGCACTTTTCGCCAATTGCTCTTCATTCATGCCCAGTTTTTCCCCAATTGATATTTTGTTGTGTAGGTATGATTTAAACTCATTAAAATTTTCTAACTTGTTATACATTTCGCTATTGTCCATGTTCCTTACGGTTTCTTCAGCTTTGTTAGGAGTTGCTTCATTATTATTAAACATGTAATATCCCTCCATTTTGTTTAAGTCCCTTAATTTGTACCCCCATAGAGACATGTTCAAACTAATAGAGCGCTATAACAATGTAGTTTTCAGTTATCTTATGGTAAAAAAATCTCGTTTAATCAGGTTACTTATGAACACCTTTTTGAGCTAACTTGGCAGTTTACTTAAATAAGACGATAATTTAGAAATTAAACAAAATCTATTGGAGAATCATGTTATGCGAAAAGTATCGTATCCTTTTTTGCCAAAGTCAAATACATATTTAATACCTGGACAATTTTGGGCTATCCCTTTAAAGTCTAATAAATTTGCATGTGGGCGAGTAATTGAAGTGTCAAAAGAAGATAAAGGGGGATTTTTGGCAGGATTAATGGACTGGGTAGGTGAATACCCTCCATTTGCCGAAACAATTGCAGGAACAAAGACGTTAAAACAAGGTGATGTACAAATAAAAACTATTCATGAAACATGTCTAGATGGCATGATATTGGGCTATCGTCCATTGGAAGAAGACTGAATAGAACCTTACTTTTTTAAATCGCAGGAAGGCTTTGCAAATAATTGCATGTTAATAAAAGGATACCAACAGCTAAGCCCTGTTACTAAAGAGGAATGGCAAAAATATCCCCCTTTTCTACATGGGGTTACCTTGTAATTAAAAATTTAGCTGAAAAACATTTTTAATAAAACGGGTTAGTCCTTGTTCCATTGGATGCTTGAGCACAAGATGAACGTCGCTACGGCAGTCTTTTTTCTTATTCAACTAAAGGGCAGAAAAATTCAATAAGTAAGGCCTACTTTATGTTACTTTTGACACATATTAAACAATCAAAGACTCCTCGATATTGAGAAGTCTAAGGAAAATGGACTATTATTTATTACGTATTATTTTATGATGACCATCATTAATATGTATAGTGAAAAATACCTAAATATTAAAAAGACCAAGACTGAGATTATTATACGATGAACATAAAACAATTACCGAGTTGTATTCGGTCGTCAATGCTCAACAGGATAACCAATACAACTATTGGAGCAAAACCAGCTACGTGTGCACTATCTGACATTTTTGAACCTTCTTTTCATTTGTCATTACAATGTATGTACAAAAATGAAATTTGAAAGGGTCGGTGTCCTAATTAGTGACAAGTTTCCAAAAAATAAACAAATGAATTTAGAATATTTTTAAGAAATAGCCTCCTGAAAACTATAATTAATTTTCACCATTTGAGAAGGTAGCTTTCCTGTAAATTGCTTTTTTAATAGTAAAACCTTGATTTCTCAAGGTTTAATAATTGACTATTTCTTTTTTGAATTCTGATTAGTGTTTGAGTCTTATTTAATTTACTTCTAATTTTGTTTTTTCAATTCATTTAATTGAGCTTTTATTTCGGATAATTCATTTGCAATCCTTTCTAGCTGTGAAGATATTAAACTAAGTTCTGTATTCTCTTGTGTGGGAGCAGTGTCAGGAGTGGGTCCATCTTGCTTAGGCATATTCATATTATTTACAGAGTTACCAGTTGTATCATTTGTAAACAAACTGCTTGCTACCTTCATTAGTGAATTCATTGTATTTGGATTTTGCATTAAGCTGCCAGCCAAATTAATTAATGCATCATTGTTATTGTTTGATTGTGTGGTTGTATTAAATAAAGTATCAAAGTTGAGAGTATCTCTCAAAATTGATTTATTCGCTTTCTTTTGATTCTCACTCATTATTTGGTCACCCTATTCAAAAAAAATTTTAAAACCATATACAGTGAATCTGGTAGGGACGATAATCTTTTACACAAATAAATGCATTTGAAATCCGCTTTTTTCTAACATATAAAATGAACCTAGAAGATCAATTCAAGGATCTTCTAAGTTCATTGCCCATTTCATAGGAACTTTAAATTGCCCGTGATATTAGAATTCGATTAGCATTGTGCAGCAATTGCGTTAAATGCTCCACTAAAAGAGCTAGTATCAACGCCTAAAATTCCACCAACAAAAAGTGCAACTGCTAATAAAATGATCACAAGTAGCACCCCTAAGCATACTAGAAGATTGGAAAGTGGTGAAGTTGGCATTTGTGTCCCCCCTTTCCGAAGATTATCGTAAGAGAAATCTTACAAAAATATATTATGCTGAAATAATGGACAAGCATAAACGAATGTCTTGGGTTTAGAAAAATAGGCTGTCAATTTTACAGGTGTACCACATTAGAGGGATTTTTAAATTAAGAGTTTTTTAAGTTATTTTTAATATTATTTACTTATTGTTTTAAAATGAGAGTGTTAATATAACTACATAATAAAAAAATAGTTATTACTTTCCGAAAGGGTATTATAGGTTTTTGAAAAAATTTTGGAGGGACCGTAAATGAGATTACACCTTAAGCGATTGGCAGTAGGGGCAGTTATCCTAGCCATTCTTTTAGTAGCATTATGGTTAGGCATCAATAATGACCAATTAATAAATATGATTTTGTACGTGGTATCTTTCTGCATCATTTCATACCTCATTGGCTACTTTCTCTTGAAAATTAGGATTGGAAGATGGATGGAGAGATTGAAATTGATGATGAAAAAGTACTCCTTCAAAGCAATGAAGGACCGAAAATTGGCATCTAATAATAGTAGAAGGGCTGATTACAGGAAAAATAGTAGATCTCAAAGAAATAGGAAGGATAACGTAAATATATGATAGCTTGAATTTCTGAAGCAGAACGCCTCGACTCTTTATGAGCATTCGAGGCGTTCTTTATTTAATAATCAGATAAAAGAAGCACTGAATAGTTTTTGATGCTATTTCAATGATTGTTTAAAGATGGATGAAGATTGCAAAGTAATAGAGAAAATCCTTATTGTACGCTTTTACCTTTAAGTAAAAAGCAAAGGGACTCTCTAATTGTTTTTATTGTTTTTTCAATTCATTAACAATCTCATTAATGCGTTTTTCCACTTCATAAAGATTCTTCTGCATCCGCTCACGCCGACTTGTCAAAACCTGCAATTCCTGTTTCAATTCCTCTGTTTTACTCATGATTTCTCCTCCAGATTAAGATATACCATTAGTATGATAGCACAAAAAACATCATTAGATGAATTTCATGAAAATAGAAAAAATTAAATTCATCTTTTTTAGTATTCTTATCCAATTCATTTAAAAATTCATGTTAAAATCTTCAAATAAATTGGTTACAGCATTACCTGTACACTTAACTTATCCATATCATTAGACATAGCTAATTTTTACAATGATAGGATCAAAATTTAATCGGAGTCTACTGAATCCTCACCCAATTGAAATAGGGTGGTGCCTTATTCCAGAAGATGATGAAGCATTCTCTTAGGGTCATTTAAAAACTGTTTCATAATCTGAAAATGATTGGTTTCTTCAAGTTTTTTCTCTTGGATTCCTTCTTCACTTAACTCATAGATGATTGAGTCTGGATACGACATAATAATGGGTGAATGGGTAGCAATAATGAGTTGGGAATGTTGATTGACCAAGTCATGTATTCTCGTAACCATTGACATTTGCCGCAAGGGGGAGAGTGCAGCTTCAGGTTCATCCAGTATATAAATTCCATTTCCTCCAAATCGGTGTATAAAGGTGGAGAAGAAGGCTTCTCCATGTGATTGTTCATGAAGAGATTGTCCGCCAAAAGAATTGATGATTTTCGGACCTCCACCACCCTGATCCAATTCCTCAATATTAGAGGCTACATTATAAAAGCTTTCAGCTCGTAAGAAGAAACCGTCTTTTGGCTTATCAATGCCCTTGATCAGTTTTAAATAGTTTGTTAATTCAGAATGGGAATCAAACGTAGAAAAGTTGAAGGTAAAGGATCCACCCTCAGGATTAAAACCTAAGGCAACGGCAATTGCCTCCAATAAAGTAGATTTTCCCATTCCGTTCTCACCGATTAGGTAGGTAACCTTGGGATGAAAGGTAAGCTGATTTAGGGTCCTTATACTTGGCAGATTAAAAGGATATTCAGTAAATGCGGGTACATCGTCTCTCCTTAAAACGACGCTTCTTATATAGGGGGAATCTATCACCATGTATCAACTACCTTACTTTTTAAAATCATTCTATCATACGTATTGGATAAGACGGGAGTATAACCCATGAATAAGACAAGCTTAGAAAAATAATTTCAGGCTTTTTTTGCAACAAAACAGAACGTTTGTTCTATAATAAACGTAAATAATAATTTGAAGGTGTTAAAAATGGAGTTTAACCTGGAAGTACATTTAAATATTGAAGGAACGGGGCTAGCTGTTAGAGGACGTTTTTCAGCGAGGAATAAAAAAGAATTTGCGAACGTTGCCCACAAGTACATACAAAGCATAAAGCATGAAACGGGCTATCGTAGAACATTCATTGAAATGGTAATGGTGGATGGTACAGAAGACATAACAGATGAAGTAAGGAAAATAGAAAATAAACCGATTCCGCCTATGGACGATATTTTTTGGTAGGGGAGTTAAATCAAAAAGGGCTGAGAATTTTTTAAAGGGTTCCGTTTTGAGGTGTCTTTCTTAAAATAGGTGCCGAAATGACAGTCGTATTGCATCATTATTGGTATATAAAAAAGTAAAACCTCACTCCCTTTTGATAAGATATCTTGACCTTATTCGAGTAACTAGCGAAAGGTGAAATAAGCGGAGATTTTCCGGTTAGATGTAGCATGGAGCTCGTTTTGGGGTAAATAAGCGGAGGATTTCCGGTTATGCAAAGCAAAATTCCTTATTTTCGCATTTTTCGAGGCAATAGGCGGAATCTCTCCGTCTATTTAAGCTTTTTTTAATAATAGTTCCTACTTAAGCGGAATTTTTCCGTTTATTTATCTGATAGGGTGCTTAAACTGATCCCCCAACCGATAAGTGCGACACCACTGAATCCTAGATGCAGCTAAAGATCAATAAAATTGGTACTCAAAACGGTACTGCAAACGACAGAAGTTTGGAGACACTTTGTTAATGGTACAATACTTATTGTCCATAATAATAATGATGTCCATTTCTATGTAAAGGTAATGGAATTTCGTAGAAAACCTTGATAAAAAAGAAAAAGACGTATGCCAATTCATACGTCAATTCTTATTTCTTTAAATAAAAAAGTACCCGAAAACGGAATCCTTTAAGATTTTCTCAGCCGCTTTGCATTCATCTTCAGTTTATAAAGCCAATTTGGCTCTGCGAATTAATTTCTTTAAAGGCTTTCTCCGTTTGAACCTTTTATATGACTTCCTTGTAGCAAGAACAAAAGGAGTTCTTCTTCTCTGCCTTGACATCAACTTTGCTTTTTCAGCAGTAGTTAAGAAATCCAAAATATCCTGTGCAGCATTTGGATTGATAAAGTCTCTTTGGGATTCCATAATCTTTTTTAACTTTTCTCCATCATTTTCCAGTAACTCATCGATAATCGATTTAAGATTTTCGTTGTCTGGACAATAAACCCCTAAATGATGTTTTTCTGCAAAAGATGGATTATCTTTTTCCTGTCCTGGCAGAGCACCTGTAATAATCATTGGTAAATTGGTTGCTACACCTTCGAACATGGTATTCGGGCTCCCTCTCATGATGCCAATATCGGCAGCAAGCATGAGATCCTGAATGTTCTTGGTAAACCCTAAAACGTCTACACGCTTATCAAAACGAGGCTTCAGAGAGCTTTCTAATTCTGCTTTTAAGGTTTCGTTTCTTCCCGCTATGATGGTTACGTTGCAATCAAAGTGATTCAGCAGGTTTTCCGCAATCGCATTCATATCCCCTACGCCTTCGCCGCCACTCATCATTAAAAAGTTAAGTTCAGATTTCATTTCAAAAGGTTTTCTTTGAGACCTTAAGAACCGCTCTCGAACAGGGAATCCCATTACATGTACTTTTTCTTTACAAACGCCATATTCTAAGCATTTTAGCATGGCTTCCTTAGTCGGACTTAAAATAAAGTCAACTCTAGGATCGCACCATAATGGATAAATATTAACCAAATCCGCAATAAACGTTCCAAAAGGAATTTGAATTCTTTCTTTTCTTAAAATATTTATGATGGAACCATTAAAGTTTGGGTGAATAGACAAGATTACATCTGGATTTACCTCATCCAACAAAGTCAAGAAATCATCTTTAATAAGATTTTCTACACCTTTGTCGATGGCATAAGAATTTAATGCAGAAACATGCCATATGGCATTCCATAATTGGGCAGAATATCTTGTTATTGGACCATAAGATTTACCAATATTTAATAATGTGGATCCTCCTAATGAGAAGCCATCCACCACATGTATTTGTATTTGAGCATTTTCACCAATTTTTTCTTGTAAGGATTCAGCAATGCTTTTATGCCCGTGGCCAGTAAAATCGGAAGAAATAATTAGGATTTTTTTATTCAAAGTACCCACCTTTCCTCCACGGATGAATTGTATTGTATTTAACACCCTTAAAATTAATTTAGCCAGTTTGGTTTTATAAATTCTTAGTGTTGATTAGGAACATTTTACAATTCATTTTTTAAATACATTGCCTACCAAGTATCCCAACAACGATCCAATGAATAGATAATAAAAAAACATCGGTAAAAAAAACCGATGTTTTATTTCTTAAATTAAATTTTATTTGGAAATGCTTTGTGCGTTTTTGGGTACCAATGGAATATGATTGTAAATGTTGATCATAGCACGACCAATTGGTGCAAAAACGGATTGTAATGCAAAAACAAGTCCGCTTACTACAAGTGATACGATGATGCTTGCTAGTACATCAAAAGGATAATGGTTTCCTACATAAACACGGGAAATTCCTGTACAAATAGCAAACAAGAGCATACCCATTCCAATCTTACGATGTTTCCTCCATAATATCGCTAAAGCAATGGAAAATGTACCCGTTGCATGGTCACTAGGGAACGAAGAATCTTTTGCATGCTGTACCAGAAGATGCACATGATGGGTGACAAATGGACGATTTTCATAAAAGATATGACCTAAGACAGAATTAATAACCAAACCAATCACAGCGGTGATCGCTGCGTATACAACCGTATATTTTTCTTTTTCTTTTCCCAAAAACCACATTAGTAGTAAAACTAAGGCAAAAATTGGAAAGGCAAATTGAGTAAAGAAAACCATTAATCCATCTAAAAAGGGATGATGGCCAGCATTTTGATTGATTGCCTGAAATAATTCGTAATTCACTCCAGTTCCTCATTTCTATCTGAATTTTATTGAACATTTGAAGAAAAAATCTCATTTTTGCTAGAGAATATTCGTTCCTGCCACCAAAAATGGGCAAGATAAATAATATCAAAATAACCTTTTTGTTGACTTAAAAAAACATTAAAAATCCATTAAGACCAAAAATTATTTATAAGTACTCTGTTTTCTTATGGTTGTATCAAAAAAAGCAATGCTATTCCAGAAGCATTGCTTTCCAAACGAAAACTATATTATGCTGATGCCTTTCTGCTTTTAATAACTTTTATAGCTAAGAAAACTAAAATAAAGAACACGATTATGGCAACCAAATAAGCAATAGGATGTAAGATATTTTGAATATGTTCCCAATTGTTACCTAGCACATATCCTACATAAGTTAAAATGGAAGACCAAATTACACTACCAATGGCAGTGTATATTAAAAATTTACTAAGGGACATTCGTGCAATTCCTGCTGGTAAAGAAATAAAAGTACGAATGGCTGGCAAAATACGTGAAACAAATACTGTAATTTCCCCACGTTTATCGAACCACATTTCAGCCGATTCTAAATGTTTTTTTGACAAAAATACATATTTCCCAAAGCGGTCGATGAATCTTTTTCCACCCCAAAGTCCAATCGCATATGCAATGAAAGAACCGATGATATTTCCTAGTGTTCCAATCAATATAACTCCTATCATATTTAGATGCCCTGTTGAGACTAAATAACCACCAAAAGGCATAATCACTTCGCTGGGAATTGGAATACAGGTACTTTCCAAAACCATTCCTAAAAGGATCCCCCAATATCCAATGGAATTAATCCAATTTATGACTATGTCTCCCAAATGATGTAAGATACTCACTTTAAACTCTCCCTTAAAATACTTTTTTTGCAAAAATTTTGACCATAACTATCTAACAGTCTCCCATAATAACTGCAATTTTCAACTTAGTTTTTGATTAAATTTTTCTTAATTTCGTTTAAAAAGAAAAAACCCCGATTGGGGGTTTCGCCTTGGGGGGGAACAATGCAGATCAGATAAGGGTATGGGATTAACAATATATTAAAACAGTTGCCAACAATAAAAAAAATTGGAACTTAATAGACACTTAATATTTGATTAATTGATTTTTAATAAAAACTCAATACCAATCTATTATAGTTAAATTTGTTGATTGCATTCCAAAAAAGTTTTATTAATGATGCTTACAAAAAGGAGATGAGTTTTTTGTCAAAAAAATTATCAGTCGCTGAGGAAACGATGCAGGAAGAACCAGTCATTAAACAGTTGTTAAGCAAGGTACCGCAGGTTACTATTTTCTTCTGGATCATCAAAGTATTATGTACAACTGTCGGTGAAACGTTTGCTGATTTCATAAATTTCAACCTTGGAATAGGTTTAACACTGACTACCATCATTATGGGAATAGCGTTTTTCATTGTACTGTTTTTTCAATTCAGAGCAACTAAATACGTTCCAGGCATTTATTGGACAACGGTTGTTCTTATAAGTGTTTTTGGAACGTTGGTAACGGATAATTTAACAGATGGTATAGGTGTACCTCTTGAACTCAGTACAGCTGTTTTCTCGGTGCTGCTAGGATTAACTTTCCTTTTTTGGTATCTAAGTGAAAAAACTCTCTCGATACACTCGATTTTTACCAAAAAAAGAGAAGTTTTCTACTGGCTAACGATTCTATTCACCTTTGCACTTGGAACTGCAGTAGGTGACTTATATTCCGAACAACTCGGTCTTGGTTATCTAAACACAGGAATCACAGTCATTATGATCATAGCTTGTATATTCTTAGCATGGAAATTGAAACTTGATGGGGTACTTGCATTTTGGATTGCGTATATTTTGACTCGTCCACTTGGCGCATCAATAGGAGATTTCCTTTCTCAACCGAAAGTGAATGGCGGGTTAGGATTGGGTACAACCGTAACGAGTGTCATTTTCCTGATAGCTATTTTAGCGATCATTGTTTTTCTTGCGGTTTCAAAAATTGATATCAATGCAAAGAGAGAAACAGCACATACAGAACAAACAAATGGAAACAAGAAAAATGTTTTGACCCAAACCATAGTGGCACTGTGTGTTTTCTTAGTTGTTGGTATTGGGGGGTATGTATGGAGAAGCGATAATATAGCATCGCAAACCACTTCATCACAAGCTACATTAGGTGGACAATTAACAAGCTTTATTAAAATTGAAAATGACATGCTAACCGATGTAAACTCAAATAACTTTAGTTCCGCTAAAACAAGTGCAGATGATCTAGAACATCAATGGGACACATCGGAAGCAAAACTTAGAAAAATCGATGGCACCACATGGACAAAAATTGATGGTACAATTGACATTGTTTTAGCAGCTGCTCGTTCATCTAATCCTGATGCTAGCAAGTCTAAAGTAGCACTTAACCATTCACTTGGCGTCTTAAACACAGCAAATAAAGTAACGAATACTGCTTCTTCCACAACATTAGTTGGTCAATTAAATGATTTCTCTACAATTGAGAATAATATGCTAAAAGATGTTAACTCCAACCAATTTGCTTTAGCAAAGAAAAGTGCGGACGATTTGGAACATCAATGGGATACATCAGAGCCAAGACTTAGGAAAATAGATGGTACAACATGGACAAAAATTGATGGAACAATTGACGTTGTGTTAGCGGCAGTACGTTCATCAAGCCCTGATGTGAGCAAGTCCAAATCTGCACTTACCCATTCGCTCAATATGATAAATGGTGTAAATAAATAAAAATTTTAAAAGGCCTCTTTGAACATAGTGGAAGAGAACAATAAGAAACTTGATGCAATGATTTACGGTTTCCTTATAGATATTTTGGCAATTTTTTAAGCCATTGTTGGGAAAAAAGAGATGAAACGAATACATTGCCATATGAAAAGAAGTAAAGGCTGTTCCTTTTAAGGACAGCCTTTTTCATTGATTCCCTACTAAACTTTCTATCTTATAGAGTGATGAGGGCAATAGATACAGATTGGAAATCTGTCGAGGTAACAGAACCATAATTCCTACATTCCTTAGATTCAGAATAAAACCCAATAACATGGAAAAAAATATAAAAAATACCAAGTGAAAATCGAAGGAGAAATAGAATGAAGCGAACCATTGCGGATTCACTCGTTGAAGCCTTGTTAAATGCAGGGGTGAAAAGGGTTTATGGTATTATAGGAGACTCACTGAACGCCGTCATCGATTCCATCCGGCGTTCGGAAAAAATTGAATGGATTCATGTCCGCCATGAAGAGGTTGCCGCATTCGCAGCCGGTGCCGATGCAGACATGACCGGAAGCATTGCTGTGTGCGCCGGAAGCAGTGGTCCTGGCAATATGCACCTCATTAATGGCTTGTACGACTGTCACCGTAACCGGGTTCCTGTCCTTGCCATTGCAGCACACATACCTAGCTACGAAATCGGCACCAATTTTTTTCAGGAAACACGTCCCGATCATCTATTTAAGGACTGCAGCTACTACTGTGAGGTTGTGACGACTGCTCACCAAATGCCACGCTCCGTACTCGTCGCCATGCAGAATGCAGTTTCGCGTAAAGGTGTTTCCGTTCTTGTTTTGCCAGGGGACGTCGCTGGCTATGAAGCAGACGATACCCCCGTACCTGAACATGTCCTTCATGTGACACAGCCGGTCATACATCCTTCGGAAACGGAGTTAAAGCAGCTGGCGGACTATTTGAACCGTGGCGAACGCATCACGCTGCTGTGCGGAGCCGGCTGTGCAGGGGCTCACACACAGCTTATGCAGCTTTGCGAAAAACTGCAATCACCGATGGTCATTGCATTAAGAGGGAAAGAACACCTGGAGTATGATAATCCTTACTATGTCGGACTAACTGGCCTGATTGGTTATTCATCCGGCTATCATGCGGTTAAGGAATGCGATGTCCTACTGATGCTTGGTACCGATTTTCCATACAGGCAATTCTATCCAAAAGATGCCACCATATTGCAGGTCGATATTGAACCAGGACATCTCGGTCGTCGAACCAATCTCACCTACGGGCTGTGTGGTGATGTGAAAGCAACGATTGAGGCACTGCTGCCTTATCTGACAGAATCACAGGATAGAAGCCACCTGAAGAAATTAACCGACCACTTTCGAAAAATCCGCGATGATTTGGACGAACTGGCAACCGGAAAACCAGGTCGCACACCCATCCATCCTCAATATCTAACGAAAGCCGTCAGTGATCTGGCAAGTGAAAACGCCGTTTTTACATGCGATGTCGGAACCCCGACACTTTGGGCTGCTCGTTATCTGCAAATGAACGGACAAAGGCGGTTGTTAGGTTCTTTTAATCACGGAACGATGGCAAACGCCCTGCCACAGGCGATTGGAGCACAGCTTGCTCAGCCGGATCGCCAGGTAATCTCTCTTTCTGGAGATGGAGGACTTGCCATGCTGATGGGTGATCTTCTCACACTTAGGCAGCATAAATTGCCCGTCAAAATAGTCGTATTTAACAACGGTGCGTTGAGTTTCGTCGAGCTTGAAATGAAAGCACAGGGCTTATTGGAAGCAGGAACCACTCTTGATAACCCCAACTTTGCCGATGTCGCGAAAGCGGTGGGTATTGAAGGAATTCGCGTGGAGGATCCTGGAGAGCTGGAGGAAGCGATTCAGCGTGCCCTGCAATATGACGGACCCGTGTTACTTGATGTCGTTGTAAATCGTCAGGAATTGGCTTTTCCGCCAAAAATCACATTTGAACAGGCGCATGGTTTTAGCCTTTGGATGATGAAAGCCGTTTTGAACGGGCATGGCAACGAGCTCATTGACCTTGCGAAAACGAACTTTTTCCGCTAATATCCAAAATGATTGATTTTATCGAGGGATTTGAAGAAAAGGAATTGGTGAACTAATAAAAGGGTATTAAACGAATCCCTAAATTGCCCCTAAAAAGTGAATATTCAACCACTTTATAGGGGCGTTTCTAACTAACGTAAGAATACGTCTATTTTACTTTTTCTAACTTTTTAATCATTTTTGTAATGTCATTCAATACATTCAACTTTCCTTTTATAATCGCGTTGTTATAATCATTCTTTTCTTCTAATAAAACAGGTATATAGTAATTCTTAACTGCCTCAATATAATTTGCTAATTCTTGGAACTTTTCCTCCGATTTCAAAGTTGAACCTCCTAGGTAGATTTACATGAATATATAGATGTAAACAGTAGTATGAGATATTTCTAGTGTAAAATTTTTGTGTGTTTAGTGGGTAATTTATACTAAAAATATATATATTAATTTTAATTCAAATTGTTTTTTTTCAAAGTGGCTAATTGCCACATTCCTACTTTTACACCTTTTTTACTTTCCTTAAGAATGAAATGGAGAAATTGTTTTTAATCATATTGTGGGATTTTTTTACAAATTGAAAAAGATAGGAGATCTCAATAAAAAAGAGGGGCACCTAGGCCTAACGGGTTCTCTTGATGGGGAGTTTTGTGAAAAAAAACACAGTATTTCGCATCTATTTAGGTAACTAAATCCACTAAAAAATTCATCTACAATCTTCATCATTCGCCAAGGGTAAATCTTGCAAAACACTTTTAATATTTCTATTATAACTGAATGTAGATTTCACTGTGTTTGAAAAATAAACGGAAAAATTCCGCTTAAATTGGGAAATAGGAGTATTTCCTTAAAAATAAAGGAAGTTTTTCCGTTTATATGATCCAAATCTTAGGATTTGGTCTTATTTAGAGCAGTTAACCGGAATTTTTCCGCTTATATCTGTTTCTTAACCTTCCTCTTTATACATTAGACGGAAATTCTCCAACTATGAATTCTCATACCTACACGACAATCAAGTTGAAATTAGGCAGGGGATATGAGAGTGTTTTTTCTACGATACTTGTTGACGTGCCATGCTGGTTTGCATAAAAAAATCAATAAAAAGATAAACTGCATGAGCAGAATTTTGGCTTATTCGCAGGATTTCAAATAGGAACGGAATACCAGATTTAACTGAAAATGTATTCCATTATTTCACTATGCTTTCACGTAGCAATCATGCTCATTACCTGTTTTTAGTTTCTTGTTCGTAAAGAACGGCTGCGAATAAGCGTGATTCGGAAAAAGAGGTCAAAGTAGATGGCAATAGATGGTAGTAATAACTTCTCAAAACTTACTTTCTATATAAGGAAGACCGAACAAACTCTTGATCCGTCATAAGATATTCATGACTCTTCATCATTCCAGTCTGAAGTGACGCTGACACATCCGAAGCAGAGTAGGCACATACTGACATAAGACCCGATTCATTTACACTACAATCCGCTAGATGTTCAAATTCTTCCAGTTTACTTGAAATGTCATCTTGTTCTTTCCACTCTACATGAGCCCATGTACGAATATTCATTTTTTCATTGAAAAAGGGAGTTAATATTTCCCCAAAGTGTTCAACAATACTGTGAATATGAAAATCACCGTAACAACGATAAAAAAGGTAATTATCGATATAGTGAATAAATTTTTGAGCCTCTTTTGAAAATAATTGATTAATTTTCTTTTCTGCCTCGTTATATAAATATTTATTTTCTATTATAAGGAGATGATGGTTTCTTTCAATCCCTGCTTTTATATAAGCAATCATATTATTAAGATAGCTATTATGGTCCTCGAAAAAGTATAATATGTGTGCTGAATTGCTAACTTCCAGATCATTTGATAATTGAAACATCTTAGTCAAAATAACACCTCATTTTAAAAATTTCAATTCTTTAAAAGGCCAATAAGACGCGGTTCTACATATTCTCCTGAATATAAAATGAGGGGAATATCCTCGAATTTTTATTTAATTGGTACAATGGAGATTCGACTATTTCAAAATCGGTCATAAGATAAGGACATTCTCTCATCAGCTTGATGTGTGTACCTGCGGTTACTTTAGCAGCATTGTTAGAACACACCATTAAAACCTTTTTATTCTTTAATTTGATCTTCTCTGTATTTAAACGATTTTGTAACTGGCATACCCAGTTATCAGATTCATCATGTTGCTCGTGTGACCATATATAGATGGACTCCATTTCATCCATCTTGTTGTTGATCCTTATTAAAGGATCAACAACCACTTCAGGTTCAGGTTTCTTAAGATCTTCCAAATTGATGAAATGGATTTGTTTATTGATTTCACCTATGGTTAGATTCGTTAATAACGCTTGCTTAATCTGTGATAAATTATCTGGGATATCAATCAATAAGCATTGATGATTTTTGCTAACTCCTATTAAAAGAAACGAAATAGCATGTTGCAAGTAATTTTCATAATTGCTATAAAGGTATACTACACGTCCACTGTCAAGTTTTTTTAAGCGTTCATAAATATCTTTGTTTATGGTTGTGTCTTCAAGTAAATTGAAATTTTGATCATCCTCATAGAATAATAGCGGGTCAAAATTCAACACCTTTGCTATGTTTTTAGCAACATTTAGGCCAGGGCTTCGTTTTCCACTTTCTATCTGCGAATAATAAGATCGATCAATAAAGGAGCTCGAGGCAACTTGCTGTTGAGTCATTCCTTTATTTTTGCGTATATGACTCAACCAGCGTCTCTTATTATTTTCCTCTAATTTCAACATTCGTTCACCTCGCAGCTAAAAGACAAAATAAGACTATATCCCTATTAAAACATAGGTTAAACAGCGTAACTACTGTAATATATTTCATATAAAAGGTAAATGTTAATTTGATTTTCAGGTATGCTGTACTAAAGAAAGCGTTTCTGCAAAAGCAGGAACGCTTTTGGTCTTTTAGAAAAAGAAGCCATAACTATTTCTTGACTGCATGGATATAATGGACCGTTTCGAAGGCTCTTAAATAGTCCGTCCGGTGACGGAAAAATCGATTGTTTATATCAGTGGGTGACAAGTGTTCAAAAATTAGCAAACCTGCATCTTCAAGCATCTTCTCGATCTCGTGATAACTGAAGCATGATTTCATTACTTCGCCGCCGGCCAACGTCATCTTCAGCATATTTTCCACTCGATTTGAAAATCCTTTTTCTTTAAAAAGATTTTCATCCGCATAATCAAAAACGATGGAACTTCCCTCAGGGACTTTAGTAAAAAGTTCACTAAACAAACGGGAGTTTTCGTCTTTTGTTAGATAAAAGGTGACACCCAGAAGACTGAACAACGTTTTTTTATTTTGAAACCCTCTTTCCTGGATGCTCTCAAAGGAAAATTCTTCAGTAAAGTCAACCGGAATCATATGAAGATTTTTGGGAATCTCTAAATCTGCCTGAGCAAGTCTGCTTCTTTTAAATGCTTGTGTAGCAGGATGGTCCATTTCATAGATTTCCAAAGAGTTTTCCAATTCTGGATGCCTGAAACAGAATGTATCCAGCCCAGCCCCAAGGATTACATATTGTTGCAATCCTAACCTCATTTCGATTGCTAAAACTTCCTCGCAATAAGCCGCCCGAGCAAGCGGAGTGGGGGATAGCTGGACCTGAGTGATCCATTTTAGGATTTCTTCTGGCTGTTCTTTAAACTTTTCAGCAATCTCCCTGTTGAAAAACGAGATTCCTTTAATCATATTTTCACTAATGTCTGCCAATTCTTTTTCAGTAATTAGTTTTTCCGCGAAAAAATCATCAAAAACCTTCGGAGTGTCATGTTTACTGTGGTATGCTCGGCCGAATGCTGAAACTAAAGAAGTCACACTAGATTCATTGGCTTTCATTCAATTGCCTCCCATAACAAAAATAAGATTCCCCTGGCCAGGAGAACCTTATTATACACAGTGTATTTTAATTTGTAAATTATAGCATAAATAGATACTTTTGTCAAATGTTTTATCATAATCTTCCCCCCGTAATACAATTGTTTTTTATTCGGATGATCATACTAATATGTTTTAGAAAGAGAAGTACGTAGACCAGAGTACACTCGGTCTTTTTTTGCAATTGCCTTAAGAGCGCCTTTTACAAATTTGTGAATTAATCTAATTGAATTTTTCTAAAAATATTCCTTGAAACTTACTTGTAAAAAATAGACAATATAGTAGAAAATTGTTTTATAGATTATTGCAAAATTTGCTATTAATCTATATAGAAAGGGTAGGGTTATGGAAACAGCAAAGAGATTTGGTACAGAAAACGAACAAGCACGTACCCCACGTCAGAAGAAAATGATTTTACTTGGGTTCCTTGTTCTGATACTTATTTTTGTTATGTTAAGTTTAGCCATAATTGAATGGAATAAAAGGGATTTAAAGAAGTTAGTATTTATGAATCCGACAGAAAAAACCTTCATTAAAACAAAAACAGTATCAGCTCGTGTTGTACAAAGTCATACTGAAACGATTTATGTAAATGCCTCAAAAGGATCTATACAAGAGATTTTTGTAAAGGAAGGGGAAACGGTTTCTAAAGGACAACAGCTCTTTTCGTACGAAGGCTCAGCATTAAAGGCAGAACTAGGACAAGCAGAAATAAATAAACAATTAGCAGAAACGAGTGCTAAACAACTGCAAGAGCAAATCACTTCGTTAGAACAGGATTTACTGGAAGCTGAATCTACTACTACACCAGGTACAAGCGACGCCACCAATACCACCGTTACAACAAATCTAACTGGTGTGGGTGATTCGGATAGTATAGATGATAAATCAATTCTGTCACTTAAAGCTGAACTAAATACAGCAAAAGCTGACTCCCGTGCGGCAGAATTAAAGGTCGAAAAATATACGTTGGAGGCAGAAAAGCTTCAAGCCGAGCTCGATTCCTTAATTGTCTCTAGCAACACTGCAGGTGTGATAGTTAACCTGAATAAGAATTTAGGGCAAGGTTTCCAAGCAAAAGAAAATCAGCAATTAGCCATCATGGAAATCGTTTCTAATGATCCGTTTGAAATTGAAGGAAAGCTAACAGAAGCAGAAAAAGCTAAAATTACACCAGGCCAACCGATTACAGTAACTTCTAATGTAGTTGCCAATAAGATTTGGAACGGGAAAATAACGGAGGTAAGTGATTATCCTACCTATAAAGCACCAGTTAATAAGGATAAAGATTCACAACAAGAACCGGTTCCATCCTATTCTTTTAAAGCAAGTCTTGATTCCCAAAAAGGTCTATATCCTGGCTACTCTACCACACTAGACGTTGTTCTGCAGTCTAAACAATTGCAAGCAGTTCCTGAAACGAGCATCATTACGATTGGAAAATCGAGCTACGTATTTGTACAAAAGAAAGGTATTCTACATAAACAAAAGGTAGAGACGGGTCAAAAAAGAGGTCATTGGGTTGCGATTCTTAAAGGGTTAAAAGGTGAAGAAAAAGTAGGAGTAAATCCATCCTGGATTGTTCACCTTGGTACATTAATGAACCTAAATTAAGCAATAATTAGGAAAAGTCGGATGCGGGAAGACAATTGGGGTTCTAGATCATCAGGTAATCATATATAACTTTTCATTTTTAAAGGATTTTCGCTATTTTGCAAGAAATAGTTTAATTGTATGAAAGCGTTAGGAAAATAGCGGAGGTGGAACCATGAAAGCGTTATTTATCGGTGGGACAGGAACGATTAGTTCTGCTATCACGAAGCAATTGGTAACAATGGGATGTGAGCTTTACCTTCTTAATCGGGGGAATCGAAAGGATCGTTTGCCAGAAGGGGTAAACTTACTTCAAGCAGATATTAATGATGAAGAGCAAGTTTCCAGACTGATTGAAGATTTAACGTTTGATGTTGTGGCTGATTTCATCGCGTTTGTACCTGCACAACTAGAAAGAGATTATCGCTTATTTAAGGGGAAAACGAAACAATTTATCTTTATTAGCTCGGCTTCTGCCTACCAAACTCCTTTGTCCGACTATCGAATTACAGAAGGAACGCCCTTATCAAATCCATATTGGGAGTATTCGAGAAATAAGATTGCCTGTGAAGAGTATTTGCTGAAACTTTACCGAGAGGAAGGCTTTCCGATTACGATTGTAAGACCAAGTCATACCTATGATGAACGTTCGATTCCGCTTGGAGTACATGGAAGCAATGGTTCCTGGCAGGTAGCAAAACGCATGCTAGAGAATAAGCCGGTTATTATTCATGGTGATGGTACATCATTATGGACAATGACACACAATAGTGATTTTGCCAAAGGCTTTATTGGCTTAATGGGCAATATTCATGCAATCGGTGAGGCTGTTCAAATCACTTCAGATGAAAGTCTTACCTGGAATCAAATTTACCAGGCCATCGCGGACGCACTCGCAGTCAAACTCAATGCGATCCATGTGTCATCAGAATTTTTGGACGCTTGCAGTAAGGAAGATTACAGGGGTGGATTATTGGGGGATAAGGCCAATTCCGTCGTTTTCGACAATTCTAAACTAAAAAGACTTGTTCCCGATTTTGTTGCGACGACTCGATTTGACCAAGGAATTAAGCAAACGGTTGAATACATATTAGCTCATCCTGAACTACAAAAAACGGATGAGGAATTTGACCATTGGTGTGACAGGGTTATTGACGGATTAAATACGGCACTAAAGATGGTTAAGGAATAGCTCCGTGAACCGCCAAGAATTGGCTTTTCCAACTAAAATCACATTTGAACATGCGCATGGATTTAGCCTTCGGATGATGAAAGCCGTTTTGAACGGGCACGGCAACGAGCTCATTGACCTTGCCAAAACGAACTTTTTACGCTGATCGCCAAAATGATGGATCGTATAGATGAAGGCCTCTTGCATTCACTCGCAAGAGGCCTTCATATTCAAACGATTTTTTTCGATAATTTTCCTAACAGTATTTAGGGATAGTGGTTCATATTGGGTGACCGAAGTTGCTTTCTAAACGAAGCAAACTATCACTCTATTTTGCTTAGAGGCTTCACTCTGTCTCATTAAATATATAGTGATTCAAATAGGCATTCCGAAACTTGCCATTTGCATCATACTTCATAAGCAGCTGCTGAAAGGCAGGCATCTTCTCATAAAGTGACTGTATTTTGGCAGGGGAGGTAGTAAACAGTTTTCCCCAATGTGGCTTAGCCTGAAAAGGTTCTAGCTGGGCTTCAATGAGCGGAAGCACCTTCTGTACATCCGCCCATTTATCCTGCCACGTAAAGTGTATGGCAACGGAATCCTGCTTATAGGATGGGCTTAACCAAAGCTCGTCCTCGGCAATGGTCCGCACCTCGCATATTAATAAATGTGGCGCGATTTGTTCACGGATTTCACTAACCGCAGAAAGAGCGGCATAGGCATGCTCGCGGGCCATAATATATTCACTTTGCAGCTCTTGTCCTTTACTTGGGGTAAAATCCATTCGGAAGTGTGGCATGCGATCCAGCCAATCCCCTGGCACCCCTAGCTGGGCTGTACAATTTTCTGCTCCAACCCCAGGGACGGGATGGAGATTTTCTTTGGCGGCTTTTGCTCCATAAAAATCTTCTCCAAACGAAAACGTCTGATCATCCGGTACTTTGCTCTTCAGCCACACCTGGTTAAACCGCTCATCCTGCCAATCCGTAAACAAGCTAACGCTATACGCATTAGAAAAAATGGAATCAAAATCATGTTCTAGTTGTGCTAACGGAAGGTTCTCGTATACATCCTGCCTCATTTGATGACTTGGATGAACATCTAGTGTTAGCTTTGTGACGACACCTAATCCACCAAGTCCTACTACAGCACCATGTAATTCTTCATCGGATTTTTCTTTTGAAAAAGTGACAATACTTCCATCCGCAGTGACCACTTCCATCGCACGGACCGCTGCAGCTAAATTTTGATTACGATTTCCTGAACCATGTGTGGCCGTTGCAATAGCCCCAGCAACCGAAATGTGAGGAAGGGATGCAAGGTTATGTAAAGCTAAGCCATGTTGCTGAAGCACAGACCCCAGTTCACCATAGTTGATTCCTGCTTCCACGATCACCGTTTGTTTTTCTCGATCTATGGATATTACCCTGTTGAGCTTTTGCAAGGATACCATATTTTCCTCAGAATCTGCGATACTATTAAACGAGTGACGCGATCCGATCACACGCAGCTTTTTTAAACTTGAAACCAATTGTTGAACTTCTTCAACCGATTCAGGTTCATGCCAGTTAGTTGTACTATATTGATAATTACCTGCCCAATTTCTTTTCTTCTCCATGAGTCCCACTCCATTTTTACTTTTTTGCTTATCTCTTACTATACATGAAATGAAAGAGTTTTCAATTATTATAGTTTCTACGCTTTTCTTGCACTATGAAGTGAATTGTTTAGTGTTTTCCTTGTTCAATTGTTTCGTTTTCACAATGTAGGTTATATATAAGGATGAATTTAAAAATGCTTAAAGTGAGATAGGAGGGAACTTTTTGGTTAGTCTACTTCTTAAAATGACGGTATCGTTTTTCGCTGTGATGAATCCAATAGGGAATATTCCTATTTTTATTTCTCTTACCAACGGATATTCTCAACAGCAAAAGAAACATACGGCAAGGAAAGCGGCAATCGTTTCCTTGTGTATTCTTACTGTATTTCTGGTGCTTGGCAACTTCATATTTTCTATATTCGGTATTACTATCCATGCGTTTCGAGTTGCTGGAGGAATTCTTATTTTTGGAATTGCTTTTAATCTTTTGCATGCAAAGACTTCAAATGCACAGACACCGCATTCTGCAGAAAAAAAGGAAGCAGAAGAAAAGGAGGATATATCGATTACTCCTCTGGCACTGCCTATTATGGCTGGCCCTGGTACGATTGCAACTGTTATGGCACACACAGGTTCAGGTTCCTTTAACATCTCCAATCTAATCCTTGTGTTTATTGGATTTGCGCTAGTATTAGCACTTTCTTATGTGCTATTTTACTATTCAACTCCTGTTATTAACAAACTTGGACAAGGTGGTTTAAATGTTGTAACAAGAATAATGGGTTTGATCCTTGCTGTTATTTCTATCCAGATGATTGCAGAAGGTATAAAAGGTCTTTTCCCTCATTTGTAATACAAGTTCTTTAAATTCTTGGTTTCCAACTGTAAGTCGATTACTAGTTGAAATTCGGCTTTTTTTCATTTTCGTGGTGTCATTACTTAAGGTTAATGAACCTGATTTACGAGACTTTTTTATTTATCCGTTCGCGGATAGCGTGCGGACTCAAAAAAATTCTTAATAAAACATTTTGACCGATGATTTTAACCACCAATCTATTCATAGGTTTTGACATAAAAAAGTAGGGTAGTAAAAAATAGAGTATCAATAAAGTTGACAGGCTGAAGTCTTTTGAAGAATGTATTAATTTAAAAATGTTAGAACTTTTGATTTTGGCAAGGGGGAATCTCAAACGATGAAAAAGAAATGGTGGAAGGAAAGTGTAGTGTACCAAATCTATCCGTTGAGTTTTAAGGATTCTAACGGCGACGGTATTGGCGATCTACAGGGGATTATTTCAAAACTTGATTATTTAAAGGACTTAGGTATCGATGTAATTTGGATTTGCCCAATTTATCAGTCGCCCAATCACGATAACGGCTACGACATCAGTGATTACCGGGCCATTATGAAGCAATTCGGTACGATGGAGGATTTTGATGAACTGCTTGCACAAGCTCATGAACGGGGGCTTAAAATTATTATGGATTTGGTAATTAACCATACATCGGACGAGCATCCATGGTTTATTGAATCTCGTTCTTCTCTTGATAATCCTAAACGGGATTATTATATCTGGAGAAAAGGGAAAAACGGCGGGCCGCCAAATAATTGGGAATCCTATTTTAGCGGATCGGTTTGGGAATATGATGAAACGACAGAAGAGTACTATCTGCACCTGTATACGAAAAATCAGCCAGACCTAAATTGGGAAAATGAAAATGTCATCCGGGATGTGGAGGAGATGGTACGCTGGTGGCTGGATAAGGGTGTTGACGGATTCCGTATGGATGCCATTGCTCACATAGTCAAAGCTGAAAATCTTCCAGATGCTCCTAATCCAAACAACCTCCCCTATGTGAGGGCCTACTCATTATTTTCCAACCTAGAAAAGGTACATACGCTGCTTCGAGATCTGAATGATAAAGTATTGTATAAGTATGACATCATGACTGTGGGCGAAACCTCCGGGCTCGGCCCTGAGCAGGCGTTAAACTATATTGGTAACGAACGGCATGAACTGAATATGGTGTTCCAATTCGAGCATATGCTGCTGGATTCTGCAACAGGAGGAACCGGTAAATGGGAGCTGACGCCCTGGAATTTGCTCGATTTAAAAAACATTATGAGTAAATGGCAGACAGTCCTTCACGAAAAAGGGTGGAATGCCAATTATCTTTGTAATCATGACCAGCCTCGCTCAGTTTCCCGCTTTGGTAATGATGGTAAATATAGAAAAGAATCTGCGAAAATGTTAGCGACCTTCCTATTGACCTTAGAAGGAACGCCATATATCTATCAAGGAGAGGAAATTGGGATGACAAATCCTCAATTCCAATCGATTCATGAGTATCGGGATATTGAGACGCTTAACTATTACCAACAGGCTGTTGAGTCTGGAACTCCAATTGATACGATTATGGAGGCGATTTGGAAAAAAAGCCGGGATAATTCGCGTACTCCCATGCAGTGGGATGATTCCCATGCCGCAGGATTTACGACGGGGACGCCTTGGATAAAGGTAAATGCTAATTATCAGGAAGTCAATGTCCAAGAAGCGCTGAAGGATGAAAATTCGATCTATCATTATTACCGAAAGCTCATTGATTTGAGGAAAAAGCATGAGGGGTTAGTGTACGGAGAATATAAGCTTTTGTTGCCTCTTGACCCGGATCTCTACGTCTATACACGCAAATATGAAGAAGAAGAGTTTTTGATCATCATGAATTTCTTTGATCGAACGCCTGTATTTAGATTGCCCGAAGAATTGAGCAGTCTTTCAGCGGAGCTGTTACTTTCAAATTACCATGTGGAGAAAGAGGATTTGCACGAAATAACCTTCCGTGCTTATGAAGCACGGGTATATAAATTAAAGAGCAGGGAATAAAATTTCTCGAGATATGAAGGGTAAAAACAGGAAAATCCATGAGAATAAATGGAAACGAAAATATCTCTATAAAAGAAACTTAAGTTAAAGGGAAAGCAGACATTTATAATGATACAAATTTATAAGGGGGGTCTTTTTTGTTTGATTCAATCGTTCATTGGGTAATTAAAAAGTAATTACTTTAATGAGGGGCTGATAATTTGAATAAGTATGATTTATTTAACCAAATTGTCCTGAACAATGGCAATGTACGATTATCTCCCATTTCATCTAAAGAAGAAGCAGAAGAAATCATTTTTCTGGCGCATCAATTAGAACATGAAGGAAAAATATCATTAGTAGAATTCTGTATGGAAAAAGATCCAATAGCCGTTTCATTAAAAACTAATTATAAATGATAAACCGGAAGCCTAATTAGGCTTCTGGTTATTTTTAGTGGATGTATTTCAAATATCCTCTTGAAAGTATTTGAATAGAACATTTGTTCGTGTATAATAAGGGTATAAAGAAACGAGGAGATAAACGCGAATGGCTTTCGAGGCGTTATGAAGAGACAGTTCACCATTGTAATGCCGAAGATGGAGCGGGATTATTGGAAGTATTAGGAGCAGCAGCCTAAGCCGTTTATGGTAGTGATTTGAAAACCAAAACAACATGAAGACATAAAACAGAGACTAAAGGTTACCTCCGTTTCTAATGCAGTAAGCAGGTTAACGTTAAATGGCAACACTGAAAAACTCTCTTTGAAAGTGAATATTCACAAGGATTTTTATAATATTTTAGGAGGCAAAATATGTCTATTCAATTTAATGATTTTCAAAGATTTAATCAGAACCTTGTATCTATTCAGCAAGAACAACTAGCACTAAAGCGTTACATTGAACGTTCAAACGAGCGAGAACGAATGGATGATAACCAAAATAACAAGAATCCATCGGAAATTGATACACCAGAGAGAATTTCTGCTCGAAAGAAAATAATAAACCCTCGTGATGGACTAGCTTTTGAAAGGATATTTGGGGAGAATGATTTATTTCCAATTTCTTATTTTGAAGCAGGGCTTAAAGCAGCGAAGCCAGTCTGTAGAATTGAGGTACGTGATAGAATTGGTCGAATTCTTGGATACGGCACTGGTTTTCTTGTTTCTTCCAATCTATTACTAACAAATAATCATGTATTAGAAAACGAGGATTCTGCGCTTTTTAGTGTTGCACAATTTAACTATGAAATGGATCTTGATCAAAGGGAACGTCCGATTAAAAGCTTCCGCTTTAAACCTAATATTCTATTTATTACAGACCAGAAGTTAGATTTTACTTTAGTAGCTATTGAAGAGATCTCAGCAGATGGTTCGAAATCCAGTGATTTTGGATTCTTACCATTACTTCCTCAAAAAGGGAAGGTTTTACTTGGTGAATATGTATCCATTATTCAACATCCATCAGGCGCTCCAAAAGCTGTAGCCTTTAGAGAAAATAAAATTATTGATATATTTGATGATTATATTCATTACTCAACAGATACGCAGCCGGGATCTTCCGGTTCCCCCGTTTTTAACGATCAATGGATAGTTGTTGGCCTGCATCATGCAGGTGTTCCGGATCCGAATGATACTACTAATTACATATCCAATGAGTCTATCAGAATTAGTAGTATTTTAAAATTTGTTATGGAGCAGAGTGAAATTTTAAGTGATGAAAAGAAAGCGTTAATTGATGGCATTGTTCATAACAGGGAAGAAATTGATACAAAAAATGAAGAATCGCATGATGAAATTTCGACTGGTTATGATACTAAATTTCTTGGAAACAACTATGAAGTTCCTCATCCAACATTTCGTTCCGACCTTAAAGGAGACATAGTTACACAGAAGAACGGTGACACTGTGTTAAACTATACACATTTTTCAATCGTTATGAGTAAGTCTAGGCGTCTAGCCTACTATACTGTAGTTAACATTGATGGAAACAAGCTAGTGAACATTGGTCGTGAAAATAAATGGACGTTTGATCCACGTATTGAAGAAAAATATCAGTGCGGGCCAGAACTTTACGAGAATAATGATATTGATAGAGGTCATCTTGTACGCAGAAGAGATCCTGTTTGGGGAGATAATGCCAATGAGGCAAATAAGGATACATTTCACTATACGAATTCTTCTCCACAACATAAGGATTTAAATCAGAAGACATGGTTGGATTTAGAAGATTATATCTTAGAAAATGCTGATAAATTTAATTTGAAAGTTACCGTGTTTACAGGACCAGTATTTCGGGGTGACGATATAATCTATCGAAACGTTAAAATACCTGCAGAATTTTGGAAAGTTGCTGTTCTTGTTCAGGCAAATGGGGAACTATCTGCGACTGCCTATTTGCAAACTCAAAAAAATTTAATCGATAATTTGGAATTTGCTTATGGAGAATTTAAAACATACCAAGTAAAAGTTTCAACTATTGAAAACTTAACTGGCCTTGACTTTGGAAACCTAAGGAATCACGATCCATTGGAACGAATTGAAACTACTGCAGCAGGTCGCGTTATTAATAACTCTAAAGATATACTTTTGTAAATAATGTTTAATCATAAACTAACAGAGGGAGTATGATACTTCCTCTGTCTCTGCTTATTTAAATGATATAAGAAGTGAGCTTTTTCAATTGATAAATGAAGTTAAATCAAAAATACAGTATTTCAACTAATACTGTTTAGAAGTGTATCCGTAAATCATTAGCTCATCCTGAAATACAAAGATTGGATGAGGAATTTGACTATTAGTGTGACAGGGTGGTTGACGAATTAAATACGGCAATAAAGATAATAAATGAATAAATCCTTTAAAGGGATGTTTTTTCAAATATTAGGGATAGACCTAAACATACTTTACTTGAGGTTTATCCCTTTTTTATTTTATTTTCTAGACAAACTTACATCCCTATTTTTGCGGTTTTTGACCTCATCCATCTTTTTGTAAAAGCTTTCTTCCAAATCAATTTCAAAGTAATTGGCAAATTTAATAATATAGGCTAAGCAATCCGCAAATTCCTTTCCTAAATCTTCCTTTGCATTTTCCTTCGCTAAATCAAAAGCTTTACTTTCATTCATTCCTTTTAAAATATGACTATTGGTAGAATTAAATGCTTTTCTAAGTTCTTCTGCGACTTCAGCTACCTCAGTTGTTAGGAGCATATAGTTGTTCAATAGGGAAGCTCGTGATTTCTCATAACTTTCATTATTAATTTCCCAATTCATTTCCTCATGATATTTTTTTAAAAACTTCTGCATTTCCTTCATTGTGGCACCTCTGTCGTAAATGATAATTTTAAATGAATATTAGGTATAGGTAACAAAGAGTTCAAGATTTATTATAAATGAAAGGTGCGAAAAATTCCCAAACAAATACATTTTGTTGAAGAAGAGTCGTTTCAAAGGTTTCATAGAGATATGGAAGGGTAATAATACCTGAGAATTTAACCTATTGGTGGGAATGGCATGTAAAGAATTTTGTAAATTTGAATATAGTATAAATTTTCCAATATCCCTCATTAATAGTTTATTTTATAATCAATTATAGTATAATAGTTTCAGAAAATCCTGCAAAAGTACAACAAAGTTAGTTAAAGGCAAACTTACTGTAAGGTGAGGGCGCAAAGAACGGATTTAAGGTTATAACCATAACTATGATTGCCGGGTTACCGAATAATGATAAAATCTCATCGGCTATTCTAAAGGGAATAGTCTTATTTTTTTAATATATAAAGATTGGGGTATTCAAATGAATGTTAGATCTATTGCTTCCCTATCCGAAGAAAATACAATACATACAATATTCGATAGCCCGGAGCTAACGATTTGGTATAAAGACGTACAAGAAGATACTTTATGGATTTCTAAAGGTATTGCTTCTATATATGGGTATACACAAGATTATATTATGAAGAATCCAACAATATTGTTAGAGTCGGTTTACCCGGAAGACAAATGGATCATTGAAAATGCACTATGTAAGCAATTATTAGGGGATTCAACAGATGTAGAATATCGGATCATTCGTTCTGATGGTGAAGTTCGATGGGTGCAAGAACTTTCTCATTCAATCTTAGATGAAGCAGGAAAGGTTATCGCCATAAGCGGTTCTGTACGTGACATTACCTTACAAAAGAGAAATACTCTGAAATTACAAAAACAGCTTAAAATGAAGGAAGACCAAGAACATAGAGATATAAATGATCAACGATATAAATCGCTCTTTGAACATAATACCAATTGTGTATACTCGTTTGATTTAGATGGTAATTTTACTAGCTGTAATAGTGTTTGTGAAGAAGCAACGGGGTATCGTAAGGAAGAATTATTAAAGCCAATGAATTTTAAGGAAATGATTGTCCCTGAAAAACTAGTAGAAGTATTAAATCATTTTGCACGATGCATAAAAGGAGAGGCACAAAATTTTAGAACCTCTATATTAGATAGGAAGGGTTCGATTATTCATTTAAATGTGACAGTGGTACCTATTTTCGTAAATGAAGGAGTTAATGGTGTTTTTGGGATAGCCCAGAACATTACTAAACAAGTGGAAATAGAAAAAGCAAATGAACATATGGCATATCATGATTATTTAACAGGTTTGCCAAATCGCAATAAATTAAATGCAAGTCTAACAAGCGAACTGGTCAGTGCAGCAAAAAGAGAACAAAAAATGGCTGTTTTATTTATGGATCTTGACCGGTTTAAAGTGGTCAATGATACCCTCGGTCACAATACAGGTGACGAATTGCTCAAAGAGGTAGCCCAACGTCTTAGCTTATCTTTAAATGATAAAGACATCGTTTTTAGGCAAGGTGGAGATGAATTTATTATTATTCTGAAAAATGCTGATCGAGATGTGGCTGCAAAGGTGAGCAGGAGAATGATGGATGTTGTGGCTGCTCCAATTAGGATTCAAAATTATGATATCTATACTTCTCCGAGCATTGGAATCAGTATTTTCCCAGAAGATGGTAAGACGGTGGAAACCTTAATTAAGCGTGCTGATTTTGCTATGTACCAAGCTAAAAAGGAAGGGAAAAATAATTTTAAGTTTTATTCATCATATAATCAGGCTTATAATATCAATCCCTTGAAATTGGAAATGGATCTTCATAAAGCGGTTGAACAAGGGGAGTTACTCCTTCACTATCAGCCAAAAGTGAGTTTGAAAACAGGAAAAATTGTAGGTGTAGAAGCCTTAATCCGCTGGAACCATCCAGAATGGGGCCAGGTATCACCTGGAACCTTTATTCCAATTGCAGAAGAAACAGGACTAATTATTCCTATTGGTGAATGGGCTTTATATACTGCTTGTAAGCAAAATAAAGAGTGGCAGCAAAAAGGATTTCACACCACGATTTCTGTCAATCTATCAGCCAAGCAATTTACTCTTTCTAATTTAGATGAAACAGTTGCCAGGATCCTAAATGAGACAAGGCTAGAACCTCGATATTTGGAATTAGAAATTACCGAAAGCATAACAGCTAATATAGAACGTACCATTACAACCCTACAAAAGCTTAAAAGGATTGGAGTTCGCATTAGTATTGATGATTTTGGGACTGGCTTTAGTTCTTTAAATGATTTACAAAAATTTCCTTTGGATACTTTGAAGATTGATCAGTCCTTTGTACGGAGACTGCAAAATAATCCGAATGATGAAACGATTATTAAAACCATTATTTCCATGGCCCATAATTTGAATTTAAATGTGGTTGCAGAGGGAATTGAAACAAAGGAGCAACTTGTGTTTTTACAGGAACATCTTTGTGATGAAGGACAAGGATATCTATTTACGAAACCACTTTTAGAAAACGAATTAGAAAATTCGATAATGGACATTCAAAACGTTGTCAAGGAATATGGAATCTCGCAGGATGTTAATGAACGCATGTGGTCTGAAGAATTGGTACGCATCGCAAGAAAAGAATTAAATGAAACGATTCGATTACAGCAGGGTATGACATTTAAATTTAAAAACATAGACGGGAAATTTATTCACACCTTGTGTGATGGTGAACTATTGTATCGCTTAGGCCTTATTCCGAGTCTTGTAGTAGGAAAACAGTTGAAGGATTTTCTTCCGGAAGAGATGGCAGTGAAAAAGCAAGTATACTACCAGAGAGCGTGGAATGGTGAAGAAAATGTAAATTATGAAGATGAGCTTAATGGAATTTCGTATCTAGCAGCGTTAAGCCCAATTAAACGTGGTGGCGAAGTGGTGGAAGTAATTGGCTCATGTATCGATATTACCGATCGAAAGAAGGCTGAAAAAGCTTTGCTGGAAAGTGAAACGAAATACCGCCTAATTGCTGAAAACATGACCGATTTAATTATTTTATTCGATTTAAATCGGAAAGGTATCTATGCATCCCCATCACACGAAAACGTACTTGGTTATTCATCTGAATATTTTGAAGGAAATAGTACATTAGATCTTATTCATCCTGAGGATGTGGACATTACCATGCGTCAATTCGCAGAGGTGATCAGGACTAAATTACCTGTTAAAGCTGAGTTTAGGCTGTTACATGCAAATGGTGAATGGAAATTATTTGATTGTACAGGAACACCAGTCATGGGTGAAAATGACCAAGTGGAACATATTATGGTTGTATCAAAAGATATTACAGAGAAAAGAAAAGCGGAAGAAATGCTAAGGAATGCTGAGAAATTGTCGTTAGTTGGGGAGTTGGCCGCAGGAGTTGCACATGAGATCAGAAATCCTCTAACATCTATAAAAGGGTTTATCCAGTTATTCCGGGAAGGTTTCGTAAAACCTGAATACTTTAACGTCATCCTGGCCGAGTTTAATAGGGTTGAGGAGATAATAAAAGAATTTCTTACACTAGCCAAACCACAAGAAATCCAACCTAAACTAGTAAATATCCCTTTATTGTTAAAAGAAATTGAAACATTACTAGAATCAGAAACACTCCTTAATGATGTTAACTTTTCGATTGAAATAGAACAGGACCTCCCATTGGTTATGTGTGATGCCAATCAAATGAAACAAGTATTAATCAACCTATGCAAGAATAGTTTTGAAGCAACAGATATAAAGGATAATGGTTTCATAGGAATCAAAGCTTTTATCAATCAGGATCATCTCATCATTCAGATAAGGGATAATGGTGTCGGAATTAGCGAAGAACGATTAAAAAGACTAGGAGAGCCTTTCTATAGCAACAAAGAAAAAGGAACGGGTTTAGGGTTGATGACCTGCTTCAGGATTATCAAACAACATAAGGGAACACTGACATTTGATAGCAAAGAAAATCAAGGTACAACAGTTGAGATTAGGCTACCATTGGGTCTAGTTGAGAATAATTACTCAAATAGTACACAAAACGGATGACTATTTGAACCTCCTTAGAAATCAAGAATCAGAGGACTAAAGATTCAGTAGGCTGATCAATACCAAAATAAACAATCTAGTAAAAAGAAGGAATTATATTATGGTGTAATTATCCAATAAAGAGGGTTAATTATGTCAGAGAATATTCTTTTTTCAATTTTTCCATTTGTGACTATCTTATTTTATATTGCTCCTGTTGTGTTTATAATTTGGTTTTTAATAAAGTTCCTAAAAATACAGCAGGAAAAGAACAATATCCTAAAATCTATTTCTGAAAAGCTAGATAATCTAAAAAATTAAAAACGGGGTAAATGTTTAACATAAATAATGTGAAGTAATAGTTGGATAGTAGTCTAAAGACATCTGCAAGATATTAAGGCAGATGTCTTTTTTATTTGAAAAAGCATGTAATTTAAAATTTCAAATTAATTAAATGGAAGTCTATAGAGGTTTTTATTTTTTTAAATAATATCTGTATAATCAATGTTTGTAAGTGGTTTTTGTATGGATGGGGGAAATCGTAAGATAAACTATAAGAACTAGATAGATTATTACAAATACTACAAAATTATGATAGTATCATTTTATATATAAAATCATTAGTAGATACGTTTATATACGGAGGTAAGAGATGAATAACTGTCTATTTGATTTCGTTAGAGAATTTTCCGATGAATTAGCCGATCTTGCACATCGAATTGAAGCCCAATTATTCAATCAACCCCAGTCAGCATTGATCCAGGCTCGTTTATATTGTGAGAAACTTGTTAAGAAAATTAGCGATACAGAGAGCTTGGAGGCTATCTATCCTTTAAAGCCTGCAGAACGAATACATAAATTATATCGTCAAGACATTATTCCGGAAGAGATTTATTTGAAGCTGGAGTGGATCCGGAAGATGGGGAATAAAGCAGCACATGATTTAAAAGAAATAGAGTTAAAGGATATTTTGGAAGCTCACAAGTTATTATTTGAAATCAGTGTATGGTATATGGAAGTGTATGTTAGCCATCAATTTACAGCTCCGAAGTATCAGCTTCCTGTTAACGTCCATCAAGAAACCAATTCATTGGAACTAAATGACTTGGATGCATTACTTAAGCCTTACTTTGATCAGACCTTGCAAAAAGTCGATGAGATGAGGGAAGTGTTTGAACGACAATTAGAAGCAATAAAAGCCGACAAAGAAAACATTTCTGATATCAATGCAGAAACTGGAAGTCCACAACAGCAGGAAGATAAATATGCAGATGATAAAGAGAGTATGGTATTAGGTTCTGGAGAAAGGTTACCCCTCAGCAAGGAAAAAGAAAATATAGTAAGTATATTTAAAAAGTATAACTTTAATAAAAACTATGAAACCACTAAAGCAATAGAGTTAGAGCATTTAAACAGTAAAGAACTTGTTTATTTGATTAATAACAAAAAAACAAGCATTGTTTTAAATCCAAAGACTATTGAAATGAATGATGATTTAAAAAGTACAGGAAAAAAATTTAGTAGTACGGCATTAAAACAATTTCCAAAGGCAATAAATAAGGGGAAAACTCCTATAAACTATGGGTATTTATATAATTTTGGAACAGATGATGAATTAGAAACATTTTTACAAAATTTAAATGATGTTCATCTGGTGAAAATAAAACATTAAAAGGATGAAATATCATGGAGGGAAAACGAATGAAATTTCCAAATGATGCTGATGGAGATGCCTTGCAAAGTCTCTATAAAGATGGAGTGAATTTTAAAAAACCACAATCAGTCGAATTTTTTGTGGCCGTCCCTGATCAAACAACAGGTGAAAAATTATCGCAGGTACTAAAAGGAGAAGGGTTCAATTGTTTTTTAGAGCAAGACGACGAAACAGACGAGTGGGCATGCTGTTGCTCAAAAAGAATGCTTTTGAATTATAATGAATTAATTAACATCCAGAAGAAATTAGACAACATAAGTAAACCACTGGGTGGTTATTCTGATGGTTGGGGCGTTTTTGTCGATTAATGGATTTCGATATCGAAACAGTAAATTGTTATCCTGGAGGTTTATGTAATATTAAGGAGAAAAAACCTTTTGGTGAAGTTCTAGATTGGGTTGCTGAGGCAGCCCTATTTGTGTGACCTTTAATCCTTTGGTTTTCTTGTTTGGGTTGGACGGACCTAGGAATGCGCCTATGAATTTGTACATAAATCTATATGGAGAATAATAAAACAGGTGGGATGCATATGGACACCAATGATTTCCATAAAGAGCTCCATCACTATTACACAAAAATACGTGAAACGAATCATCCCTATTATTGGTATTGTTTGGCTAATACGCAGGCCAGAGCCGGATTAACAACTGAAGCCATGCAAACAATTGATATGGCATTGTCTTTTCCCAATCCTTATCCTTCAAAGCACAAACTTTTAGAAATGCGGGCAGGAATACAATCAGCTGATTCAAGACAAATACATCCCAATCGTCCAACCATAGTAACCGTCAAGAGGGGAGATATTGATGGGGACGGGATACAGGATAATGTCTTTCTAACTGCCAATAAAACCCCTGATAGTCCATTTTGGAAAGACATTACATTGGTTGTCCAAAATGGCAAGACCCATCACTATGACCACATTCATTTTAAAAATAACTCTGGCTACAATCCCACTCTTTTTCTAGGTAATTTTACGAGTAAAAAGGGCGATGATATTTTAATAGTCATTGACACCGGTGGAAGCGGCGGCACAATTTATGCGTATATCTATTCTTATATGAACGGTCAATTGAGGCAGATTTTTGATTCGGATGCATTCAATGATTCTTATAAGTACTATGTGACATTTGAAAATCAATATAGAGTAAAGGTAATCAGTCATTATCTAAAAGAAAAGTATATTCTTGATCTTACTTATAAGGGGAAGGAATATTTATCGGAGATTTATAACCCCCAAGGTATTTTAAATGCTCCCATTAATGGGTGGGTGAATCCTTTGTCTGGATTATATCCAATTGATTTTAACAGAGATAATCTATATGAACTTCAAGCCTATCAACGGATTGCTGGCAGGTACAATGCGGACAGTCTGGGAACTGTACTGACTGTATTGAAATGGAACGGTCAGGATTTTGCTCCTGAAAGGCAAACAGTGGCCATTTTTGGCGGGGGACTGGAATAATGGGCCATATAAAAGGAAGTAAATTACTAAGGATCCATTGGTATCTGCCGATTATTTAGAAGACTTTTCTATTTTTCCTAAAATGATTATTTTGCGAGTGAATATAACTTTTTAAAAGTCTCAAGTAATATTTTTGTTAAAAAGGATATATAACATAAATTAAGAGCAGTGGAGAAAAATATCCCACTGCTCTTATCACTATTTCGATAAAATCTTTGTGCTCTGTTTGGATAATCTAATAAGTTTTGTTTCACTAACAAATGTTGAACCCAACAGGAGTGCACCACCCAGTATTTGATTACTAGTCATTTGTTCATGGAGAATAATAGCGGAAATCAATATAGCTACAAATGGGTCTACATAACTTAGCATAGCTATACTTTGTCCTTTTAATCCTTCCATACCAGAGAAAAATAACCAAAACCCAATTCCTGTATTGATAATCCCTAAAATGAAAATAAAAGGAATGGAAGAGCTTGATACTTCAAAGATAACAAAGCCTTTAGTAAAGAAAACATATGGCAATAGAAGTAAAGTAGTTGTTCCAAGCTGTATGATGGTCAACTCTAACTTTCCCATATCTTTAATAAATTTATTTAGAAGCAATAACGCAGCATAAAATGCAGCTGCGATTAATCCAAAGGAAAGTCCCAGAAGGTCATCTGAGCTGGATGCTCTGACGCCTTCTCCTATAATCATAAACATCCCTATGATCGCTACACCAATACAAACCATTTTCTTGATGGATAATTGTTCCCGAAGTACAAAGGGAGAAAGAATCATCACAAATACAGGTGCAAAGTAATAACCTAGTGTTGCATTGGCAATTGTCGTATGGTCATACGATTGATAAAGAAAAATCCAATTTCCTCCCAATGCAATACTTGAAAGAATCAAAAATAAAGCATTGGATTTAACTAGCTTCCATGATATTTTTTTCTTAATGATGAAGAATATGAACAGTAAAAATAAGCATCCTATGAAACTGCTTAGTAAAGCTCTTTCGCTCGAAGATAGATCAATGTTTCGAACAACTATACCAATTGTACCGAAAATAATCATTGATAATATAAACTGAATTTTAGATGTCATCGTCTACTCCTACGAATCTGCTTATATTTCGCAGATTCTTAATCTGTTTTTAATTCTTTTTATGAATTTCGATCACTTTCGGAATGTGCTTTTAGACCGTTTCTTATAGATGAGAATTGTAGCTGTCTGGTGCTTTGTTCATAATATCACTCACAAAAAACATCGTTAAACACCTTTTCCTTTCCTAACTTGAATAATGAATAGCAATAATATATCATACTCACATACATAACAAAAACGGATGTTTAGCATGATATGTATGACAAAACCAGATGGAAAGAGGAAAGAGATATGAATATCCAAAAATATATGGCGTTTGTCAAAGCAGTGGAATTGGGTAGTTTTACAAAAGCTGCCGAAACATTGGACTATTCACAGTCTGGGATTAGCCGTATGATTAACGATTTAGAAAAGGAATGGGGGGGGTCCCTTTTAGAAAGAGGACGTACGGGTATCAATTTAACCTCGGATGGTTATAAGTTACTGCCCCAATTAAAGCGAATTTGCAATGAGTATGAAATCTTAATGAAGCAAATCGAAGACTTACACAATATGGAATCTGGGATGATTCGGATTGGGACATTTTCCAGCGTAGCATCACATTGGCTCCCTAACATTATTAAAATTTTTAAGAAGGATTATCCAAAGATAGATTTTGAATTTCTGCTAGGTGATTATACAGAAATTGAGAGCTGGATACTAAATGGGCGTGTTGACTTCGGATTTTTGCGGCTATCTCCAAAAGCAGACCTTGAAACCATCTTTTTGGAACAAGACCGTTTGCTGGTAGTGCTTCCACAAAATCATCCCCTTGCTAATTGCGAAAAGTTTCCCATCAACGGCTTACTGAACAGTCCGTTTATGCTGTTGGAGAAGGGGGCAAAAGCAGAAATCTCCGAAATTTTTGAGAGACACCAAATTTCGCCCAATGTTAATTTTACAACATGGGATGACTATGCCATTATGTCTATGGTGGAAAATGGGCTAGGAATCAGTATATTACCTGAATTGATATTACAGCGTATTCCTCACAAAATTATAGCGAAAGAGCTTGAGGTTCCTGCTTTTAGAAATATTGGTGTTGCTATGAGAGAACAAAAATCACTTTCACTTGCGTCTAAGAAATTTTTAGAATATTTATCATATAGGAACAGAGAGTGAATGATTGTTGACTAATAAATTCAACCATAGTACAAAAGGAAGCATCAATTGCTAGAAAGCATTTGATATTTTTGAATTTTAAATCTATATGTAGTTCTGCCAAAAAATTTATACATTCAACCAATCCCACTCAATTCTTTCACCATTATACTCAAAACCAATTGGTTTATATTGAATCTGTCCTGTTGCATGCTTTTCGTTAAGCATCTCGTCATAATACTGAAAAAATTTCTCTTTCAAGATTCCATAGTAGTAACCAATCGGGTTTTTTACTACATTTGTCAACTTCAGTTTTCTAATTAGCTGCTTAAAGGATTGGATGGCAAGATTAACAATAAGATCAGTTTCTTGATCTAATTCATAGCCATAGGCAGTGATTTGGGCCATATGCCAATATTCTTCAATCACTTTTGCATCGGGAAAGAAGCATTTAACGATCTCAACGAAAGGCTGTGGAACACGATTGCTTACATAAGTGTAATCCAATTTAGACGGTTCTTCTTTACGTTTTTTTATCTTTTGATCTTTTTCAGTTTTTAAAAGATTAATAGTTTCTTTAGGGCGGGTCATGCTTTCTTGTTTGGGTGGTTCAGTAGAAGGAAAACGATTAAATACATAGAGATTGCTGGATTGAGAACCGTTGCTCCTTTCAGTTTCATAGACAGAGAAAAGCCCCAATTTTTTGCCTTTAAGAATCATCCGTTTAAAAGTCGAACGGGAAAGGATGTTTTCTCTAGATTGTTGATTAATCGCTTTTAAAATGGTTCCAATTTTGGCATTACAAACACCAGGGATTTTGGCAGAGAACCGCACTAAGCCTTTTAATCCTATGATTTCACCTTTGGAAAAATCCTTCTTGTGATCGAGCAACCACATTTCCATATGGCGGTTAAACTCCTTTAAACTTTCGAATTGCGAAAACGGCTTAAATCCCTCAATATTGCCAGATCTTAAATTCATACGATTAGCCACCTTATCACATAATCTAGGCCAGCTAACGTGGCATCCCACACTTCTGGCATTTCTAAGATAGCGGTTTTGGCTAAAGAATTCGAATTTCAAAATTTTGAATTTGGAGCCACTTTTTGCATCAAAAACCCATTTTTGGGCACCAAATTCGAAATTTGGAGCCGTTTTTTTGCAATTTGGCTTATTTTTATATCAATTTTATTAGTTGAATAAATTCAGATGTTTTATTTAAAGAATTGGCTATAATTTAATTATACATAAGCAGCAGATTTTAAAGGTAGCGAGTCAATATTTATAAAGGAGATTGAGCTATGACAGAATTTTGGGAATCAAGTTTTATAGAAAATCAAATGATGTGGGGATTTGAACCATCAGACTCCGCCATTTTGACAAAGGACTTTTTCCTTGAAAAGAAAGTTAAGGATCTATTGATTCCTGGTATTGGATATGGTAGGAATGCAAAGGTGTTTATTGACAACGGAATGAATGTAACGGGTATTGAAATCTCCAAAACAGCGATTGATTTGGCAAGGCAAAATGGTCTTGAGATGAATATTTTTCATGGTTCAGTAACGGACATGCCTTTTGATCATAAACTTTATGACGGAATATTTTGTTATGCCCTTATTCACTTATTGAATAGTCACGATAGAGAAAAGTTTATTCAAGATTGTTATAATCAGTTAAAGCCAAACGGGTATATGATTTTTACTACTATTTCGAAGGAAGCCCCCATGTTCGGAAAGGGTAAACAACTGGGTAAAGACTATTTCGAGATTATGGAAGGGGTAAAAATGTTTTTTTATGATGCTGACTCGATCAAACAGGAATTTGGAAACTATGGACTGGTAGAGTTTTCGGAAATTGTTGAGCCACATAAGAATATGGAAAATAAGCCTCCATTTAAATTTATCATGGTAAAATGTCAAAAAGAATCATAGAGCTTTTACATAACCTGAAAGATAAACACCTTCACGTAAAAAAGCTATAAAATCAATTAAATTGCAAAAGACGCCTTCCAAAATCACATTTGGAAGGCGTTTTTGATGTTTGCATAAAAAAATGCCTTCAAATGAGAAAATAAGAAGCTCGCTGTAGCCCAAATGGATAAATTCCAATTAATTAACTATAATAATATTATGTAAACCTAGTTAGCGTTTGATTTTTATTAAATGGTAGAGGATTCCATTCATTATTGTAGAAGTAATTCAGAGGAGATGTTTGTTTTGTGTATTTGATTAATGGAGAGACAATACTTTGAGAAAAGTAGGTAATATGAGGTGGTACAATCAAGCGATTCTTGTATCAATGAAAATCAAACACCCAAAAAATATAAACTAATGGATGCGAATAATAAACCATTTTTGAGTGATACACCCGGAACTTTTGGCGGTCATTGAAAAATAAAGACATATTAAAAGGACATAATCCAACCGAATTATGTCCTCATTAAAAACTGAGGGTTTATTAAATCGAACTTCAGTCATTCTTTTCGAATGATCTTCTTATGAATGGGTAATAAAAAACCGAAAGCGATCAGAAAAACAATAATGGAAATGTACCAATTCCATCCTTTGTATTTCAAATACCCAACATAGACCATCCCAAATTCGATTAAAAGCGCAATGATAGTGAAACAAAATGTTAATTTCCATTTATTATTAGTAGTAAGGTAATTTAAATAAAGGATTGCAAGTGAGCTTGGTATAAACGTATAACTAAGAAGATCTCCAATTCCAGCTTTTTTGGGGTCTCCAATATCAAAAAGGTCGAGTTCCCTGGCAATTAGACCATCACTAAACCATGTACCAAATCCTACAACCGCAAATGTAATATAGATTTCTCTCCAAGAGATATTTTTTTTCGGGATTATTAAGGCAATTAGTGCAAATAGTAAACTTGCTGTAACAGGAAACCATAATCCCTTTGCTCCTAAGTCCAAGTTCTCTAAAAATTGCTGCATTTGATTTTTTCCCCTTTAAGTTTATATGGTTATTTTTAACTATTGGTAAGGGTTATATACTGTGTGGAGGCATTCTATCTTACATGTTGAATCAAACGGGAGTATAGCCCATGCAAAAGTCAGGCTTGGAAAAATAATTCCGGCCTGTTTTTTCTAACAAACCAGAATATATGAAATCGTTACCAATACCCTCCTTAAAGAATGACTCTTCCATTCAGACTTATCCTATTTCGGAATATTTAACAAATTTATAATTATAATACTATTAGGACTTTTTGAGATGACAACATTGAATATTAAAAATATTAAATGGATGGGGGTTTTATTTTGTTCACTAAAAAAATGTATGGATCACTTTTACTAGCAGGGGTACTCACCACAGGTGTGCTGGCAGGCTGCGACAGCAGTTCAAGTACTGATAATGCAACGAAGGACACAACCGCAACACAAACTATTAAAGTTGCCGCTGATACTACTTTTCCACCTTTTGAATCTGAAAAAGATGGAAAGGTCCAAGGGTTTGACATTGATATGATTAATGCCATTGCAAAGAAAGAAAATCTTAAAGTTGAACTTTCTACCATGCAATTCACTGGACTTATTCCTGCCCTTCAAGCTAAATCAGTCGATGTAGCTGTTGCTGGGATCACCATTAAGAAAAGCCGTTTAACAGCTGTAGACTTTTCAAATGCTTACTACAAATCCGGGATTTCCGTACTTACGAAAAAGAGTTCATCTGCCAAAAGTCTAACCGACCTTAAGACTAAGCTTGTAGCAACGAAAAAAGGAACATCTTCAGTTGACTTGTTAAAGTCCAAAGGAATTCCAGAGAAAAATATTAAGCAATTTGACAATATTAATGATGCCTATAGTGCACTGGCAAGCGGTGGTGCGGATGCTGTTGTCTTCGATACCCCTGTTAACCAGGATTATGCGAATACTCACTCAGATGTTCATGCCATTCAATCTATTCCAACTGGAGAGTATTACGGAATAGCTGTAGTAAAAAACAATCCGGATCTATTGAAAAAAATAAATGATGGATTAAAGGCAATTAAAGATGATGGTCAATATGCAAAGCTATTTGATAAATACTTTGGTGGAGATAAAAGTGGAGTTGTAAACGAGGAACTCGCTCCAGATAAGGCTGCATTAGACGAGTAAACAGATACATCTAACATACTACTATTTATGGGGCGTAGCTCTCGATTGCTACGCCTATCTGTCTAGGAAAACATGTTATTCTAGCAAAATATTTGCTAATCCAACCTAGTTTTGCATGGGTCATGTAGACCCGCCATCAGGTGAGTTCTCTCTATTATTAAGGGGGTATATACCTTTGAATTCTTGGAGTATTATGGAACACGCCTTCCCGCAATTAATGCATGGCTTGTGGCGAACCGTTGAATTTTCAGTGATCGCTATTATATTTGCCAGTATTATTGGACTTATAGCCGCATTATGCAAGCTTTCTCGTTTTAAAGTGTTACGGGGCATCAGCTGGGTATATGTTGAGGTATTCCGCGGTACCCCGCTTTTAGTACAGCTTCTTTTTATAGCATTAGGGTTGCCAACGATAATTCCATTAAACCAATGGTTTGGCTCGGACGTTTATCCCTACATTGCTGCTGCTATTGGCCTAGCCTTAAACGAAGGGGCCTATATTACAGAAATTATCCGCGCTGGAATCTTGGGCGTGGACCGCGGACAAAGCGAAGCCGCCCACAGTATTGGTATGACTCGTACTCAAGCGATGATTCATATCATTTTGCCGCAGGCCTTTAAACGAATGATTCCGCCACTGGTCAATCAATTTGCCCAAACAATCAAGGATACATCCTTGTTAGCCCCAATTGCCATTGTTGAACTTCTTTACACAGGTCAAATTATCATCGCAGAAAACTTCGCAGGATTTCAAATTTACGGCGAAGTAGCTCTTTTATATCTTGTCGTCATTTTCTCCCTTACACGTTTTGCCGGCTATCTAGAGAGGAGGCTGCAAATTGATAAGCGTTGAACAGTTGAAAAAGTCCTTTGGGCCTATTGAAGTATTAAAAGATGTTTCAGTTGAAATCCAGCCGCAAGAAGTGGTGGTTGTCATCGGTCCATCTGGCAGTGGAAAAAGTACTTTTCTCCGCTGCTTAAATGGCTTGGAAATAGCAACGGGTGGAAAAATTACCATCTCCGGTACGGAAATAACCCATTCAAGAGTAAATATACACAAAGTCTGTCAAAAGGTCGGGATGGTTTTTCAACGTTTTAACTTGTTTCATCATTTAACGGTACTAGAAAATATTACGGTCGGCCCGCGGAAAGTTTTAAAAATGTCGAAAGAAGAAAGTGAAAAGTTTGCCCGTCAGCTTCTTGAAAAGGTAGGATTGGCACACAAAGAAAATAGTTTTCCTGATGAGTTATCCGGAGGTCAACAGCAACGTGTTGCCATTGCTCGTGCTCTTGCGATGAAGCCGGAAGTGATGTTGTTTGATGAGCCTACTTCCGCATTGGATCCTGAAATGGTTGGCGAAGTCTTAAAGGTCATGCAGGACCTGGCAAAAGAAGGCATGACGATGGTGGTTGTCACACACGAAATGGGTTTTGCCAAAGAAGTTGGAGACCGAGTGTTATTCATGGACGAAGGCAGCATTATGGAAGAAGGAAAACCTGAAGAATTGTTTAAATCGCCTAAGAATGAGCGAACTAGAAGTTTTCTTGGGAAGATCTTACATTAAAAAGAAAAAAGATGATCGGCTATTTTCAGAAAAGAATTGCACTCATCTTTTTCCTCCAAACATTTCTGCCATTGTTTATTTAATATGAAGGAGAAAAAACCTTTTGGTGAAGTTCTAGATTGGGTTGCGGAGGCAGCCCTATTTGTGTGCCCTTTAATCCTTTGGATTTCTTGTTTGGGTTGAACGGACCTAGGAATGCGCCTATGAATTCGTACATAAATCTATATGGAGAATAATAAAACAGGTGGGATGCATATGGACACAAATGATTTCCATAAAGAGCTCCATCACTATTACACAAAAATACGTGAAACGAATCATCCCTATTATTGGTACTGTTTGGCTAATACGCAGGCCAGAGCCGGATTAACAACGGAAGCCATGCAAACAATTGATATGGCATTGTCTTTTCACAATCCTTATCCTTCAAAGCACAAACTTTTAGAAATGCGGGCAGGAATGCAATCAGCTGATTCAAGACAAATACATCCCAATCGTCCAACCATCGTAACCGTCAAGAGGGGAGATATTGACGGAGACGGGATACAGGATAATGTCTTTCTAACTGCCTATAAAACCCCTAATAGTCCATTTTGGATAGACATTACATTGGTTGTCCAAAATGGCAGGACCCATCACTATGATCACATTCATTTTAAAAATAACTCTGGCTACAATCCCACTCTTTTTCTAGGTAATTTTACTGGTAAAAAGGGTGATGATATTTTAATAGTCATGGACACCGGAGGAAGCGGCGGCACAATTTATGCGTATAACTATTCTTATATGAACGGTCAATTAAGGCAGATTTTTGATTCGGATGCTTTCTATGATTCCTTTAAGTACGATGTAACATATGAAAATCAATATAGAGCAAAGGTCATCAGCTATCATCTAAGAGAAAAGTATATTCTTGACATTACATACAAGGGGAAGGAATATCTATCGGAGATTTATAACCCCCAAGGTATTTTAAAGACTCCCATTAATGGGTGGGTGAATCCTTTGTCTGGTTTATATCCCATTGATTTTAACAGAGATCATCTATTTGAACTCCAAGCCTATCAAAGGATTGCCGGCAGGTACAATGCGGACAGTCTGGGAACTGTACTGACTCTATTGAAATGGAACGGTCAGGAATTTGGTCCTGAAAGGCAAACAGTGGCCATTTTTGACGGCGAACTGTGATAGCCGGACATATAAAAGAAAGAGTGCTTAAAAAAGTCATTCTTGAACTCCACTGCTTCCTTTGGTGTTTCTTATACATCTCCTATACATGAAAAGATGAAGTGATTAAAGAAAGGGGGAGGCTTTATTGTACCCCAATGATCCTTACCAGCCTTCCTATCCATATTTCACAGGCAAAAATTTATAAATTCAACCAATCCCACTCAAATCTTTCCCCATTATACTCAAAACCAATCGGTTTAGATTGAATCAGTCCTGCTGCGCGCTTTTCGTAAAGCATCTCCTCATAATACTGAAAAAATTTCTCTTTTAAGATTCCATAGTAGTAAGCAATCGGTTTTTTTACAGCATTTGTCAACTTCAGTTTTCGAATTAACTGCTTAAAGGATTGGATGGCAAGGTTAACGATTAAATCTTTTTCATGGTCTAGTTCATAGCCATAGGCAAGGATTTGGGCCATATGCCAATATTCTTCGATCACCTTTGCATCTGGAAAGAAGCATTTAACGATTTCAACGAAAGGCTGTGGAACACGATTGCTCACATACGTGTAATCTAATTTAGACGGATCCTCTATACGTTTTTTTATCTTTTTATCTCTTTCAGTTTTTAAAAGATTAATAGTTTTATTACGGTGGCTCATGCTAGGTTGTTTGGGTGGTTCACTTGGAGGAAAACGATTAAATACATAAAGATTGCTGGATTGGGAACCGTTGCTCCTTTCAGTTTCATAGACAGAGAAAAGCCCCAATTTTTTGCCTTTAAGAATCATCCGTTTAAAAGTCGAACGGGAGAGGATGTTTTCTTTAGATTGTTGATTAATCGCTTTTAAAATGGTTCCAATTTTGGCATTACAAACACCAGGGATTTTGGCAGAGAACCGCTCTAAGCCTTTTAATCCTATTAATTCACCTTTTGAAAAATCTTTCTTGTGATCGAGCAGCCACATTTCCATATGGCGGTTAAACTCCTTTAAACTTTCGAATTGCGAAAACGGCTCAAATCCCTCAATATTGCCAGATTTTAAATTCATACTTTTTAGCCACCTTATCACTTAATCTAGGCCAGCTAACGTGGCAATCCCACACTTCTGGCATTTCTAAGATAGCGGTTTTGGCTAAGGAATTCGAATTTCAAAAATTCGAATTTGGAGCCATTTTTTGCTTAAAAACCCCTTTTTTGGACATCAAATTCTAATTTTGAATCCGTTTTTTTGCAAATTGGCGTATTTTTGTATCAAATTTATTTTAAAGATTGGAGCTGTTATTATTCATTGTTGATATTCGTGTATGTATGAGATTCATAGGCGGAGAATTTCCGGCTATTTTTTATAGAGGAAGCACAAGAAGCAGATATAAGCGGAGATATTCCGCTTAACCGCTCCAAATAAGACAAAATTCAAAGATTTGGATAATATAAACGGAAAAACTTCCTTTATTTTTAAGGAATTAGGGTTATTTAGCAATTTAAACGGAATTTTACCGTTTATTTTTCATACACAATGAAATCAACATTTAGCTATAACAGTTAGATTAATAGGGGGACCTATATTTAGATTACAGGAGTTTAAAAAGGGAAGTGAGGTTGTACGAATTTTTTTATAAAATGTTCACATCATCATGAAAAAAATAATGTCCGTTTTCTTCATCGAACCATATATAAACATTGAAGATGGCCAGATGATAAATGCTGAAGCTTGTAGTGAGGGAGGTATTGTCTTTGCTAAAAAAAATAACAGGTGTCTCATTAGTAACAGCCACAACGCTTCTAGCATTAACTCCTCAGCAAGAAGAAATAAAACCAAGGGTTAGCCTACAGCAGAGTGAGCTGATATGGAATTCATCACGTAAGACTGAAGCGATGGATTCCCCAGATGTCCAAGTCCCCGTCACATTAGTGAATACCATTGACGGCGATACAATTAAAGTAAGAGTCAATGGGAAATTGGAAACGGTTCGTTATTTATTAATAGATACATCAGAATCGAAAAAGCCAGACATGTGTGTCCAGCCTTATGCAAGGGAAGCATACGCAAGGAATAATGAGCTAGTGAAAGGCGGCACCATAACGATAGAATGGGAGAATGGAAGGACCAGGGATTCGTATGGGAGACTATTAGCATATGTTTTTGTAGATGGAAAATCTGTTCAAGAAACACTGCTTAAAGAAGGATTCGCACGCGTGGGTTTTATAATAGAACCACCCTATAAATATTTGGATTTATTTAGAGAGGATGAAAGGATAGCAAAAAGGAGGAAACTAAACATTTGGAGTCGACCGGGATTTGTAACAAAATGGGGATTTAATGGGTGTGTTCAATAGATTATGAATTAACATAGCATATTCTGTTTACTTTATTGTTTTGCCCATTTAAGTATGGATATAATGGGGTTTAAGCAAATGCGGTAGGAAAGGACTTATAGGATGACATTTTTGGAAAAAATAAAACCACACTTAATAAGCAATGATTTTTTAATTCAAGAAACGGTACTTAATGCACTGCACGATTTTCCTAATGTTCCGGAAGAATGGACAGTAGAACTTTTGAAAGAAGCGTTTAACAATAAAGAAAAGCAAACCTCCATTCTCATCTTTGTAGAAAATCAGACAATCAATGAAGAATCAATCAAAATTCTGATCGGAAATATCCCGAAGATGGATCAGTCCAAGGTCCATTTAGCATTGAATTTGGTAGCACGTATTGACCCGAAACTTGCGCTAAAAAATAGGGAGCCACTGAAAAAATTTATTCGAGAGGAAATGTGGCCGTTATATGAACTAGTAGTAAACGGGACGGAAGAAGAAGTTTATACAGAATATGGGGAAACGTTAAATGATCTTGAGCGTGCTGCATCTTACCAACAGGATCTATACATAAAGGCGAAAAAACTGGCAGCATGTATTGTGCATAACGGCTGGATTACTGAAGAGGAAATTGATTTAGTTCTTAAGGAGGAATTAAAAGAGCAATGGTTTTCATTTAATGGGATTCTGACAATTTATATGATCGGATTATTAAGGCTGGAAAAGTATATCCCATTGCTGACAAGTTTGTTAATCCGTGATGATGATATTCTGTTAGAAGAAGTCGCAACGGCATTAATTGGTTTTCAATCGGATGAGGTTGTGAAACAGGCAGTACCTTACTTACGACAATCGGAATCGATCATATTTGCTGCTTCCATTGTGGAAAATATTAAATCAGATCTCGCGATTCAGGTTTTAAGAGAAGCCTATCATGAGGCAGAAAAACTCGATGATCAAGATATACTGATTGAAGCCCTCTGTCACCAGTTATCCATAAAGGCAGTACCCGAAATAAGTGATCATATGAAAAAAGAGTATTCCTCTGGCCTTGTGGATATTGAACAAACGGTTTATGGTTACTATTCAATTTTAGGTCAGCAGCACCCTGACATTGAGTTGTGGAAACAAGCCGTTATGGAGAGTGAGCTGCATTTTAGAAATGCTAGCAATCAAAAGAATCTGCAACAAAGTGTTACTGTCCGAAAAGAAAATAAAGTAGGCCGAAATGACCCATGTCCATGTGGAAGTGGGAAAAAATATAAAAAGTGTTGCGGTTGATAATGGATTTATTAATTTAAAATCGATAATTAAGAACGGCTGATATCTTTATATTCAGCCGTTTTTTATTAAAATAACCAGCTTGTCGTTAATTGCTAAATGATGAAGAACTCTATTCTAGATTGAGATAGAAGTACCGGAACTAATGATTGGGAATTCACTGAGCAGTTTGGATTTCTGGTGAAAATATGGACTTATCGTTTCTTTTCTTATCAGAGATGGAGAACCTATTTTATCTCACTTTGCAGAAATACTTTTTGAAAAAGGAGATTATTTCTTTATCATTGGAGAAAACACGAAAATAAACAAATTTAATAAGAAATTCTTATAGCTCCTTAATGGGGAGTTTTATTGGCTTTAATCAACAATCCTCTTACGAGAGAGTCGGCTTGGGGTAAACATGTCCAAAGAAAGACCGCCCACAGAAATGAGGAACGGTCTTATCATGCTAAGTATTTGAACCTTTAGTCACTTCTTTCATCACTACTGCTTTCGTCACAGCTTTCATCATCACCTTTAAGGTGAAGCTTTTTCTGATGATTCTTCAGAAATGCTAATTCGTGCAAGCGAGCAATCTCCAAATGACCTGCGTCAGTAGGATGTGGATCTTGTGTCGTGCAGAAATGTGTCCATGTACAAACCTTCGATTGTGTGGTATCAGTGAATGGTCCAAGAAAATCATCATGAACATCAACCACTTTATAATCAAATTTAAAACGGTTTGCTTTCATCACTTGGTTAATACCCCGAATAAAGGGCTCAGCAAGGGAAAATCTTGGGTTATTAGCTGGGACAGGATTGTAAACAGTCATTACCAAAATTTTAGCGTGGGATAGAATCCTTTTTCGGATATCTTCCATGATTAGTGGCCAGTTGAGGGCGAAAGTTGCAACGGCATCTGACAAACAGGCAGGAATGGCAGGGGGGAGCTGAGCAAGGCATTCCAATAAATCGTTAGCACCAATACTGATGGTAATTAAATCTGCTTTTTTTACTGCTTCTCTAAACAGGTTGGTTTGCAGCCGTTGAAGTAAATTAGTGCTAGTGTCACCAGGAACGGCAAGATTGGTTAAATTCACACATGGGAAAATCGCCGACAGGAAATCCCGAAAGTAATATACGTATCCGTATCCGTGGTGTCCAGTATCATTGACTGTAAATGAAGCACCCTCTCCAAAGGCAATGGAATTTCCAAGAGCTGTATATCGAAAGCAAGGGTGGTGATGGGGTTCGTGTGAATCAGACACATAATAACCTCCTCTCAATGAAATTAATAATATACTATTATTCTAAGTAAGAATAAGAAACGGCAACTGTCCAACTGTTTCATTCATTTATTTTGCTTGAGGGTCTGTCTCTACTACAGTGAAGACACTTTTTTACTCAGAGTTATCTTTATTTGAAGAAATGTTTATGGATTTAAAAATTAATTTCAGTATCAAAATATAAAAATAACTCTCTTAAACTCTGACTTATCGGAAGAAATATTAAGAAAGATTCTTTGGTATCGATCCAGAAATCATGAAGCTGGAGGAGGGAATGGTTGGGGGACATGGAATATTTTAAGAAACGGAACTATGGTCCGAAAATTAATACTTTTCACTAGAGACAGGGGTAGCTCTTTTTGTAAAATCCTTAGTGCAGATGGTATAGTAACAATTTGTAGCTGCCATGAACACGGGCAGCGTGATTCTTGCATTTCTTTTTTTTAACAAGAATGTACAAATAAGAAAATCTATAAAAGAGAAGCAATAGGCGACTAACAAATGCAAATGAAGAAAGATAAGAAACGGAAACGGTAAGTATGTTACCTTTTATAAAAATTAACCCTATTAGCTATAGTTAGTAGGGTTAATTAATGTCATTAAAAAGGAATTTTACTGAAAATGTCGAATATCAAAATAGGTCATTTGTATTAGGAATAGGCTTTTATATATGAGTAAATATTTATTAAACTCCTGCATATAGACTATTTAAGGACCAAAGGGTAGGTCATATTATTTCCCAAATTAACCGAAATAAAAAATATTTAAATTTATAGATGATAGAGGTGGTTCCAAATATAAATCATTTTCTTCATTAGATGAGCCAAAGGAAGCATATGTAAAAGGACAGGAATATAGCCCAACAACCAAAGTAAAAAAGGAAGATGTGAAAACTGGAAGCCAGCAATCTTTTAATCTTTTTGAAAATACAACATATATCGAAGAAAGTATATGTGTAGATGCAGCTTGTAGTGGAAATCCAGGGGTAATGGAATATAAAGGTGTTTATACAAATACAGGAGAAGTTCTATTTCATTTTGGTCCTATACTTGGAAAGAATAATATCGGGGAATTTTTAGCAATAGTCCATGGTTTAGGATTTCTAATAAAGCATGGAAAGAACTTCCCAATCTATTCTGATTCATTAACTGCTATTAAATGGGTGAAGGTAAAGAGAGCAAATACTTCCTTGCATAGAAATAAAGAGACAAAAAGAGTTTGGGAATTAATCGAAAGAGCTGAAAAATGGCTCTTGGAAAATGATTATAATACTAAAATTATCAAATGGGAAACAGATCGATGGGGTGAAGTAAAGGCTGATTTTGGAAGGAAATAATTTGTAAAGCGGAGGAGGCTGAAGGTAATGGAATTTAAAGCATATTTAGAGCAGAAACATATGTTAAAAAAAGGTGAAATAAAACTAAAGGGGAATTCTGTAAATCAATATATAAATAGGCTAGAAAACATGCGTCGAAATGGAATATACAACGAAGAACTACAAATTACCCCCATTTTGGAACAAAAAATACAAGAATGTTATAAGGATTGGAATACATATGTGAAAACAATAGAACATTATTTATCTTCAAAAAAATATTAACCATGCGGGATTAGGTGTGTTTAAACAACTATAAACTATTTTTTAAAAATCAATAAAATGGAAAACTCCGCTATCCACTTTCGAGTATGATGTTCGTCGTTTTCAACAAGTAGAGAACGTTGAGAAATATGTTCAGAATGTGGAAGAAGGCGAGTTGTCAGAAGCGTTTTGGAATAATATTTTAGTTACCCGTCTAAATACTTCTGTTGCAAGCAGCCCATATTTCAACCTCTTCTTTATGGCTCAAATAAAAAATGGAGATAAAGGATTTCTATCCAAAGTGGTCGAAGTTAAACATCTTATTGAGGAAAGAGGGGATATCCATCATATCTTTCCAAAAAAGTATTTACAGAGAAATGGAATTTCAAACCGTGGACACTATAATCAAATAGCCAATTATGTATACACACAACAAGAAATAAATATAGCTATCAAAGATCAATCCCCAAAAGAATATATGCTAAGGATGATGGAGCAATGTTGTACTAAACAAATAAAATTAGGTGAGATTGATGACTTGAATATATTAAAAGCAAATCTAAAAGAAAATTCTGTTCCTCTTGAAATCTTTGAAATGGAATACGATCAATATAATGAATTTCTAGAACTAAGAAGAAGACAAATGGCACAAAAAATTAAAGAATTTTACTTTTCTTTATAATAAATCTTCGAAAAGTTCTATAATTGTCTTTATCAGTATTTATTGATTTGGGTTACTTAATATGACTATTCATAATAGATTAGTCCGCGACAGTATACCAGAAGTAATTGAAAGCACAGGGAAATAATTTTCTATAAGAGTTCTTAATGATGATGAATATATAAAAGAATTAAAAAATAAGTGCTTAGAAGAACTAACTGAAAATGTAAATGCTAAAAATGATGATGATGCAATTGAAGAGCTGGCCGATCTATTAGAAATAATTCGTACGTTTGCTGAGGCTCATGGATCATCTTTTCCTGCAGTTGAAAAAGTACGACAAATGAAAGCAGAAAAAAGAGGTGGGTTTAAGGAGAAAATTTTTTAATTGAGGTTGAGGATAATTAAGGTACAGTTATTTACATAGAAACTCTAACTTATTTAATAGATAAGATTTAAGGTGCAGTCACTATCTTTATGCTTTTCTTCTTTTGAGATGAAAACCGTGGTTTGTTATTTGACAACAAAATCACTTGGTTGGTAAATTTTATGGTGAGGATTAGTTATAAAATGCAAACTAAGAAGAGCTAACAAAGCTCTTTTTAGTTTGTTCTTCAATAAAAGGATCGTTACAGAAAATGTTATTTAATATATAATCGGCAAAATAAACTAAATGGTTTATTTAATGAACATCCGGAGTGATTTCGATTGTTAGAGAATATCGTTATTGAACTATCAAAAAGATTAAGTAACGTTAAAACATTAAGTACGAAAAAAGAAAATAAAATTTCAAAGGTCGACCAGAAGGGGATTTATGTTGAAACCGAATCATCAAGAAGTAAATTCCAAAATGGGGAAAAACAAGAACCATTTGAGTTTATTTCATTTGATTTTATTCTTGAAGGCTGGCAGGAATTTATTAGTGTTAGGAAAGCCACTGCAAATGATTTTAATAAGACCAGAGGTAGAACTTCTTTTTTAATGGCTTTCTTCACAAACCTACCTTTTGTAGAAGCTTCTATTAGTGGAAAGACCAAATCTATTTCCTTAAGAGAATTTCAAACAGACGAGTTACCAAGTGACCAGTATCATAAAGTAAAAGAGTTCTTAAATGAAGTAGTAGAAGGTACGTTCGATCCAACACAATTAAGTAAACATATTGAAGGCAACCTATACCGAGTAAAGACTCGTAGCAGGCAGGATGTACGGTTGCTTGGATTTATTAATGAATTTAATGAAGTGAATCAATTCCAATTAGATGAATATATTAATGGCGAAAATAAGGATTTATACATAAAACGAATTCTTTTAAATCTTGGATATTTTAGGATTGCACTGATTTGTTTAGATCTTCTACAGAATTTTTCAAAGAGAGAAAAGAAGACTGCTCTTGAAGAATTAGGAATGCTGATAGTTCGTAATTCAAGAGGAGACAATCTCATGGTGGAATCTGTTGCAAAAGAAAGAACGAATAATCTCTTTATGTGGCTAGAAAACACCCAAATGATTGACCATGAATGGCTGCCAACCGAAGATTTCTTCGAAACATATAGCACAAAGGAGCACGTAATAATGAGTGATACAAGAAGTAGTCTTTTGAAAGTAATGGAAGAGTACCTTGATGCCAAACGGGAAGGATTCGGTGGCCACCCACTGGGAGCTTTTGTTCGAAATGACATTCCTTTAGAGTTCTATCGTTTAGATTTTATCGATTCGGCAGAATACGTAGTAACCGGGTCTGTGGGTCAAGGAAATTGGGCAGCTGTCCCCTGGATTGCCATAATGAATAGGAAAATAACGGTATCTACTCAGCGTGGGTATTATATTGTCTATCTATTTAGTGAGGATATGAAAACTGTTTACCTTACACTTGCCCAAGGAGTCACGGAAACCTCAAAGGACGAGATGCAACGAATAAAGGAAGAGATCCGTGAATCAATACCAGCATCAAGTAAAGTGAGAAAGGATGACGACTTCAGTTTAGGTATCAGTTCTAAAGCTCGACAATATGCTCAGTCTACTGCTGCGTATATTGCATACCATTTTGACAACATACCAAATGAAAGTACATTAGTTACGGATCTTCAGGAAATGGTTAGGATTTATGAGGATTATATTGCGCAAAGAAATGGCTACGAGACTACAGAATGTATTCATAAAGAACAGTACATAATTCGTGAAACTGGAACTACCAATTTAAATGATAAAGAGTTAATTGAACATATCTTCTCCTATATTAGAAGTAAAGGCTTCTATTACACAAGAGAAGAGATAATTAACTTATTCCTTTCAATTAAAACGAAGCCTTTTGTGATTCTCTCCGGTATTTCTGGAACAGGCAAAACAAAAATGGTTCAATGGTTTGCTGAAAGCATAGGGGCAACCGAAGAAAATGGACAATTTGCTTTGATCCCAATTCGACCAGATTGGAATGATGGGTCCGATTTACTCGGCTATGTGGACATTAAAGGAGATTTTAAAGAAGGACCGCTGACCAAGATAATCAAGAGAGCGAAAAATAACCCTAATTTTCCTTATTTTGTACTCTTAGATGAAATGAATTTAGCACGGGTAGAGTATTATTTTAGCGATATTTTAAGTGTGATGGAAAGCCGCAAATGGAAAGATGGGAAAATTGTTTCATCGACTTTGTTATCTGAGGAAACAGCTGGTGAAGATTTTAAGTTGCCGAATAATCTATATATCATCGGGACCGTAAATATGGATGAAACCACTCATCCATTTAGTAAAAAGGTATTGGACAGGGCGAACACGATTGAGTTCAACCGGGTCGAGCTTGCAAATCTCGCTTTTTTAACTGAATTAGAGGAAATCGAGCCAGCTATTATTGGGCAGGAATCCATTGCATCTATCTACCTTCATCTTAAGGATGTTTATCAAAAGCATACCACTTTAATAGAACGAGTGACGGAAGAGTTAGTTAAAATGAATGAAGCCCTTCAATTGATTAATGCGAACGTGGGTTACCGGGTACGCGATGAAATTTGTTTTTATATGGCATATAACTCTGAAAGCCAATTAATGGACTATGATCATGCACTTGACCATTGTATATTACAAAAGATTTTACCGAGAATTGCCGGGAGCGATTCGCGAGTTGATCACTTGTTGAAGGAATTGTATCGAATATTTACAAATAGACAGTTTGAAGAAGATATGGATTTAGCTGTAGCGAAACTTGAAGGTGTAAAATATCCTCATAGTGCAGCAAAGGTCGTTGAAATGCTTAGGAGGTTAGAAGATGGCTTCACTTCCTTCTGGATCTCGTGAAGATGTTGAATTAATTCAAATTGAAACAGACGAATTATCTCTGATTCTAAAAGGAAAACCCTATCATAATCGGTACGAAGGATTAAAGCAGTACCGTAGCATGGACTATCATGATGTAATGGAATTTTCTGTACAAGGCGACACCATACAAGAAATCAAGGTGTACGATATTAATCAACAGCAACTAGTAGAGCCTTCGAGGTTACGGCCCATTTTTTTTGAAAATGGAGTTTATCAACTCATCGTTTTACCGAAGAACGGTCAAGAATTGACCTTTTATCATGAACATCCGCTATTGAGACAATCGGTTTCACTTGTTAAGATTGGCCAACAGTCTATGCTGATGGGGAATCTTCAGTTTCAAAATGAAGTTGGGTTTACGACCTTTGAAATCCGAGCTAGCAACAAAACGTTATTAGAAGTAACGTTAGAGATATTTCCTTCTAAGCTCGATTATAAAAATGACTACAATAAGTTATTAGAAGATGTAAATGATGAGATTTACAATTTGGCTTATCATTTCATTCGTAAAACGTATTTAGGAGCAAAACTCAAACTGGAAGGGAAGCCTTCGAGAACAGAGTTTTATCGTTTAATTAACCATCATTTTCTCCAATTTTTACAAGCGATTTCACGAATTGAAAAACAGCCTCATCATAAACTGGAAAAAACGTATGAAAAGGCAAGAGGGGATCAGCTAAGGAAGTTAGATTCAACCAGTAGAAATTATTTACGTAAGCGATCGAGTGGATTTGCTGAGGTAGAAAAAGGAATCCCTTTTGGAAGTAAGCGTCTTATGCCGATAGAAGGTTTACGAATAAAGAAAGACTTAACCTTCGACACGATTGAAAACCGGTATATAAAGTGGACGATGGTAAGACTCGTACATAAGCTAGAGGATTTACTTGAGAGCGCTATAAATTGGAATAAACGTTCCTTAGTGGATCCAGATCCTGACCTGGTTGAAGGGATAAACACAATGATCAACCAACTTCAGGGAAGGTTGAAAAATTCTTTTTGGATGAAAATTGGGAATTTGGACCGGTCAGTGATGAGTTTGGTTTTGCAAATGGGCACGGGCTATAGGGATGCATTTCAAATTTACTTAATCGTTTCAAAGGGATTGGTTCTGGAAGGAAAAATTTATCAGATGTCCGTTAAGGATGTAGCGACTTTATATGAATATTGGACCTTTCTTAAGCTTGGACAAATCCTCGGTCGAAAGTATAAGCTCTTAAGCCAGGACATAGTCCAAGTCAATCGTGAGGGATTGTTTGTTAATCTCGAAGTTAATAAAACGGCAAAACGTGTTTATCAACATCCCATTACGAATGAAGAAATTGTCTTGACCTATCAGAAATATGAAGGCGGGTTACCTACTCTTCCTCAGAAGCCGGATACCATGCTAAGCATCGAGAAGAGAGGAAGAGATTACACCTTTAATTATATATTTGATGCCAAATACCGAATCGATTATGCCCAAGCTGACAGCTATTATCAAAAACGCTACAAAACACCAGGCCCTATAGAAGACGATATCAACACAATGCATCGTTACCGTGATTCGATTGTTGCGTCAGCGGTTGACGGTCCTTATGAAAGGACAGCCTTTGGGGCATATGTTTTGTTTCCGTGGTATGATGAAATAACCTATCACGGCCATCATTTTTACGAAAGTATAAATAAAGTAAACATTGGCGGGCTGCCATTCTTACCAAATGCCACATCCTTAGTGCAACGATTTGTGGAGAGATTGATCGACAAAAGTCCAGAGGAAATCCAGCAGGAAGGGATTCTGCCACGCGGTACATTAGCTAAATGGAAATCTAGTCTCGATGAAAAGGTTTTTGTAGGGCTTGTTTCAAATGCGGAAGATTATGATCATTTTATTAAACAAGGCTTTTATTCCATTCCTGTTGAGAAATTGAAAAAGGGTTGGCAGGAAGCCAAGTATGTTGCCTTATATGTTAAAAGTGGAGTATGTGCGGAATATGGAGTATTGGTATATGGGAAAATTCAAGAGGTTCAGCCAGAAAGAGTTAGTGGAATAGATGTTATCAACTTCAAGGTCGGATATTGGATCAACCTTAATCCTATCATTAAGCCTGTGCATTATGGAATCTCCAGTTATATTCTCACAACATTCAATACCTTAAAAGAAGCAATGGAGCTTCCTGAATTGTTTATGAAATCAAAGGAAGAAATGCTGATTTGGAGAATGTTGCGGAGGGTGTCCGATCGAATTAAGTTAAATTTAGATGAAACAGACTTAGCTAAGGCATCCAGAGTAATGGAATATAGAATTAAGAATATTAGAATTATAATGAACAAACATGAACGACAAATTGAATTTGTTAAAAACGGAGTAAAAAAGGATGTTTCCATTGAGGATTTTGAGAGGAATCCTACTGGGGTTTTTAGAGTGTTAATGGGGATATTATCCTTTTGAGTTCGAATGGAAAAGAAGATAGAATCCCTCTATGAGAGGGACCTATCTTCTTTTTTAAAATTTTACTTATATATCCTTATGGTTAAATGACACTTTGTTTAGTTAATGAGTTATGTTGGAATAACTGGAAACCCTTTTTTCAATTGATGTAACGTGGCAGGTTACTTTAAATAAATGTGGTATTTTATTAATAACTGAAGAAAGGGGATTAAATATGGAGAATAAAGAGAAAATTTATTACGAACGAGGCACCGAAGAATTAAGAACAAAGAATATCCGTGCCCATAAACTTGTTCAAGAATTCAACAATTGTCCAGTCGAAGATTCAAAAAGGAAAGAGGAAATTATTAAGGAATTGTTTGGAAGTGTTGGAGCAAATCCAAGTATTGAGCATAATTTCCATTGTGACTTAGGATACAACATTCATGTTGGTGATCATTTCTATGCTGGATATAACTGTACGATTTTAGATATGGCAGAAGTAAGGATTGGTGACAACTGTATGATTGGTCCTAATGTTGGACTATATACAGCTGGTCATTCAATTGAACCTAAAGATAGGAATAAGAGTGGTTATGCTATTCCAATAAAGATAGGAAATGATGTCTGGATTGGTGGTAGCTGTGTTATTTTACCTGGAATCACCGTTGGGGATAACTCAATTATTGCTGCTGGTTCTGTTGTTACAAAAAATGTACCTACTAATTCAATAGTCGCGGGAAATCCTGCAAAGATACTGAAAAATATATAAATTTCTTTTGCTACAAGAAAGATTATATATTGCGTTTAACTGTGCGGTCCTTTAAAGGATCGCTTTTTTTGTTCAACTAACGGAGCTTCGTTTAAAGTTGATGACCGCTGCACACTGCTTGTAGTCAACCTAATTGAAAAGGCATGTGTGGTTAAAAAGGATCATAGTTATCTATAAAGTTGAATTATAAGTGGCACAATTTACGCTATGAAAATCTTAAAGTAAGAAAGCCTCTATAGAGTTTCAGATACCTTGAAATATATATCCATAAAATTGGTAAAATAGTAAAATATTCATATTGCGTAATCACAACAGACCTTGGGTGTAATGGTAGCCCTGAAAATAGTTTGAGAAATAAATGTATTCTTTAAGGAGGCTTTGTTCGCTAGTTACTTCTTCCTAATAAATCGGATTTTCAAATTCCAACATCAAGAATTAGTTCTGTTGAAAAAATTTTATTGGGTACATAGAGCAGTATATTTTAATTCAAGCAGAAAATCCAACAAATCCTGTTCTATTATTTCTTCATGGTGGACCATCAATGCCCTTGCCTGGGGTTTCAAACAGAGGAATAGATTATACGATGGCAACCAATACCAAAAAACTTGTTAAAAATTTTGTATTAGTATTTTGGGATCAGAGAGGGACAGGAAAATCATATAATAGTAAGATTAAGCAAGAAACCATGACAATCAATCAGTTTATCTCTGATTCAACTGAATTAATTGATTATTTAAGAGATCGATTCTCCCAACAAAAGATTTTTCTGGCAGGGCATACATGGGGAAGTCTTCTTGGTTTATCGTTGGTTCACCTTTATCCTGAAGTATTCCATTCCTATATTGGAATTTCGCAGATCGTTAGTTGGGCAAAAAATGATGAGCTTGCTTTGAATTGGGCAAAGAAAGAAGTGGCTAAAAGGAAGAATAAGAAAGCTTTAGATGAATTAAATGCAATCGGTCAACCCCCTTTTATTGAAAGCACCAAACAGTGGACTATACTAAGAAAATAGATGTTAAGATATAACTCAATGGTCTATTCTGACGATCAAATCAAACATCCAGGATTGTTAAAATCTTCAAAAGCATTTATTCAATCTAAAGATTATTCCATGATCGATGTCTATAATACCTTTGTTAAAGGATTTAAACTCGTTTATCACTTAGATTTCATAAAAGAAATTGCCACCGTTAACTATAAAGAACAATTACTCAAAGTCTCCATACCTGTTAGTTTTATTCATGGAACAAAGGATGTACATGTGTTTGGAGAGCTTGTAGAGGATTATTACAAGGTCCTCGAGGCTGACAAAGGAAAACGATTCATTTGGTTGGATAAATCATCCCATGCCTTTCATCCTGAAGACACCAAAATAATTGAACAACATATCATTGAAGAACTTAAACACTACAAAAAATAAACCAGATATAATAATGTATAAAGCGGAGTTTTTATAAGACTAAGACATCAATTGAAGGGAACTATTTGAGGAAATAGTAGAGTGCAAAAAAGCTGTCTAAGCCAACAGCTTTTTTTATCTGACACAACACTTCATTAAATTTTTCATGTTCTTCAAACGGAGGACAATGGCCGGAGTTCTCAAACCAAACGAATTCCTTAACAGGTGCATGAATATGATGAAAATACTCTTCCACCAGTTAAGAAGGGGTGTTGAAATCAAATCTTCCAGCGCAAAAATAAATTGGAATGGAATACTGGATGATATTTCTAAAATCTGTTTTGGCTACTTCTTTCCACATCATGGTTAATGATGCCTTATTCCTTTTCATAAACCTAAACCAATCAGACACGAGATACTCCGTATTATGCCGAAATTCACCAAAAAATAATTGAGTGCTGGTCATCGAATAGAGAGAGCCCTTATACTTATCAAGTAGTTTGCGTTGAGAAAATAAATAATTCAAGGAATCAGGTTCAAATGTGAGAGTATGTAATTGTTCAAGTGCTTTTTTATCTCTCTTTTTTTCTGCCTGTTCTTTGACAAAATCAAGGGAAATGCTTTCGCCTTCAGTCATACAGATAATTTGACCAACGCCAATATACGCATAAAGATAGTTATGATATTCCTGAGCTAACAAGGAGCCAAGAATACTTCCCCAGGAATGACCTACCAAGTAAAGCTTTTCCTTCTCAAATCTTTTTAGAAGATATTGAATAAGCTCTTTAGCATCATTCAAGTAGTTCTTAAGTGTAAGTTCACCAGATTCGGATATTCCTGAACCTCTTTGATCCCAATTCACAACGATAAAATCCTTCTCTAATTGCCTCTGAAATCGCCTTGCAAAACCAATTTGTGCAGTCCCAGGTCCTCCATGGAGAAAAAGCACAATGGGCTGATTTTTGTCATCGGTGCGAATTAAGATCGATTGCTGAATCCCTCCTAACATAAGCGGTTCAAGTGAATACAAACTATTTGGTAAATTAGTTGAAACCGGTGTTTTTCTTTTGAACATAACATCACCCCTCTATTAATATTTTAACAGAATTTGACAATAAATAGGTCCTTTCGTACATAAAAATGTAAGTTAATATGGGTGTAAAGGCATAATTAAATTAGTTAACTATTAAAAACAACATGGTAACGAAACACCATAAATGGTAATATATTCTTAAAGTCGACTGAATCCCTATTAAATCTTAATAAAAATAACAAATAGTAATCAAAAGGGGGGGATTTGATGGCGAATCGAAGATATGACATTGATTGGCTGCGGAATTTGGGTATCTTATTATTGTTCCCATTCCATTCGGCAAGGATTTTCGACCATTGGGATCCATTTTATGTGAAGAGTCATGTTTTAAGCTGGGGGTTAAGCTGGTTTATCGCTTCTACTAGCTACTGGTTTATGCCATTATTATTTTGGCTTGCAGGTTCCTCTATCTGGTATGCCTTGCAGCATAGATCCTATCAACAGTATATGAAGGATCGGATATCGAGATTGCTGATTCCATTTATTTTTGGGTTGTTATTGATTGTTCCACCGCAAGGGTACTTTTCATTATGGCAACATAGGGGAGATTCACCGGGCAATTATTTTACCTTCTTGAAAAACTATCTTTTAGATTTTAGTGATTTATCAGGATACTTTGGTTCATTCACACCTGCCCATTTGTGGTTCATTCTTTATTTATTTGTTTTATCGCTTATTGCGCTGCCGTTATTTATTTATCTAAAAAATAAAAATGGCACATCCAGGTTTGAAAAATTCCATTTGATTTTTAGCAAACCCTATGTTTATATTTTGTTTTTTATCATTTTAGCGGCGACCCAGTCTTTGCCTGCACCAGGAGGACAAAATCCATTTTATTATTTAGCTTTTTTAATCATGGGATTTGTCACAGCTAGCCATCCTAATTACCAAAAAATGTTTAAAACCTACCGTTTCCATGCATTCATACTCATCCTAATCCTCGTACCTGTTTGGGAAATCATTTTATTTCATTCTCTGGATTCAACCAGTTTTTCACCGGTAGATATTTTCAATACCTTTTTAAGGTCACTAAATACTTGGTTAACTTTAATTGTGATCCTTGGGTATGGAAATAAGTTTTTGAATTTCTCCCATAAGCTCGTCCCGTATATGAATGAGGCATCTTTTCCGATTTATATCATTCACCAAAGTATCCTGGTTGTAGTAGGGTATTTTATATTAAAATTCAATATCGGTGTTTGGCAGGAATATTTATTGATTATGGCGATAACCTTTATGATTTCAGTCATAATCTATGAATTTATCATCAAGCGGACTCCGTTCACACGTTGGATATTTGGGGTGAAAATCAAAACTCCTATCTCCAAAAAAGCTGCTAAAAAAATTAATAACGATAGTTTACCATTGATGGATGAAGAACGAAGGGGAGTATAATGCAAACAATAAACAAAATTGGAAATTCATTTTGGTATATGACACCTGTTTCGGAGACCGATCGACCGATTTTAGGAATGGTGGTTGGAAAAGAAAAAACATTAATGATTGATGCAGGTAATTCGGAAGCACATGCTAAATTGTTTTTGAAAATGCTGGAAGAGAAGAATATCGCCAGACCGGATTTGGTTGTGTTAACACATTGGCATTGGGATCATATTTTTGGACTTTCTTCCTTAACGGAAGCGGTGGCCATTTCTTCAAAAGCAACAATGAATGAAATGCAAAAACTAATACCTTTATCTTGGACGGATGAGGCTTTAGATGAGCGGGTGAAGGAAGGTACAGAAATCGAATTTTGTGCGAGCTGCATAAAAAAGGAGTTTGGGGCTAATAGGGATTTTCATATCACTCTACCAACAGTTGTATTTGAAAACGAACTCGAAATAGACCTTGGCGGAGTATCTTGTTTGTTAATGCATGTGGGCGGGGACCATGCCTCAGATTCTGTGGTTATCTATATTAAAGAAGAAGAATTATTATTTTTAGGGGATTGCATCTATCCGGAAATTTTTGCTCCCAAAAGGTCCTACACAACAAAACGAACAAAGGAACTAGCATCCATTCTCGAACAGTTTGATGCTCAGACTTATGTTCTTTCCCATTGGAAGCCAATATCCAAGGATGAGTTTAACAGGGAAATGCAATTATTAAAGGCAGTGGCCAATTATACAGAAAAATGTAATGGGAATGCAGACCAAATAAAATGGGAATATGCACGAGAAATAGACCGGGAGTTAAATGAAGAGGAATTGGAAACAATTGAGTATTTTGTGAATGGATATGTATGACGGAGTAGGTAAAAAGGATTGATATGAAAAAAAGGATTTATTTCAACTGCTAGATTCATTGTTATTAAAAGAGGTGTAGCTATGAAAAAGGTTTGGTCAAAAGACTTACCTGTTGCTCAATTTCGAGTGGCAAGACCTACAAATCAATTAGACAAGGTAGTAGAGTTTTATCGTGATGGGGTGGGCTTAAAGGTCATTGGATCGTTTGAAGGACACGATGGGTATGACGGGATCATGCTGGGGTTACCGGATGCAAGTTACCATTTGGAGTTTACCCAGCATGTCGAGGGCAGCCCGTGCCCGGCACCAACTAAAGATAATTTGCTCGTGTTCTATTTTCCGGATAAAGAGGCAAGAGATAGGATTGTCCAAAGATTGAATCGAATGGGTTATAAAGAAGTCGCACCTGAAAATCCCTATTGGAATAAGGCAGGAGTAACTATTGAGGATCCGGATGGGTGGAGAATCGTCCTGCAAAATTCTTATACTTTAAATTATAACAAAGAAGATTAGAAGTAATCTGTCAAACAAATGGTGCAGGGGTGTTGATAATGTACAGTTATTAATGAAACCTTTTTCTGGAAAAATCAAAGCATATAACAATGGGGCTTTTTCTCCTAATTGGAAACGAAGGGGTACGAAGATGAGAAAAGCAATAAAATGGAGTATCTTAATCATTGGAGCTTTGTTTGGGGCAGTAGCGTGGAACTCAAATGAAAAAAAGAACAATAATTGATTCATTCATAAACTTTAAAAGACTTCACAACTAAATCAACTAAAATAGAAAAACTATTACGAATATGGAATAATAATTCAAATGATTGTTAACGAAATGCACAATAAAAGATTGTAAACCATTACATTTAAAAAGGTAGCATTTCTAATTGAACGTTCGGCTGCTCAAAAAAAGCAGCCGTTATAGTGTTGAACGGCTGAAGTTATCCAAAGAAGCGAACGATGTGGACTTTATCGGAATAGAACTAGGCTTCTATGGACTCATGCTCACACAGGAGCATCCAGGACGTTCCAAACCTGTCTCTCAGCTGAGCAAAACGCAAAGCGAAAAAGGTTTCTTCCATAGGCATAAAGATTTCTCCTTCTTCAGAAAGCAAGGTATAAAGCCTCTCCGCCTCTTCTGCACTGTTAACCCTGAGTGTCAGATAGACACTTCGCATAGGCTCAGCGTTGGGGATGTCGGCTCCCCTTAGCACTGTGTCCCCAATCTCGATGGTAGCATGTAGAATGTCGTTTTCCCGACCTTTTGGAACGTTCGTCGGATCTGGTAGTTGTTTGAAAGCCATTATCGATGTTATTCTGCCTCCGAGATGCTTTTCATAGAACCGAAAAGCCTGTTCACAAACTCCTCGATAATTGACGTAGATATCGAGCTTCATAGAATCATCTCTCCTTTTTCATTTTGATTGTTGGTCTTGAAAGATATCTTATTATTCAGTATAAACTATGTACATATGAAAGCTATACAATCATGGTTTTTATGAAGTCGACATGTTGGTAAACAGCGGCTCCTTTTTCTTTTTCCACTAACATAGCAGGAGTTGCAAAAGAATTTTTTTCCAAACAGGAAGGAAAGATGATCATAAACATTGAATTTATTTGGGGTGGGTAATCTTTATATCAGGAGGTTTTTGTATGTCCAGGGAATTATGGCTGAACCTGCCAGTGCGAGAACCAGAACGGGCAAAGGCGTTTTATACGGAGCTCGGTTTTCGGTTGAATGAGCGGTATGCGAGTCAAGACGGCTCCTTCAGCTTGATAGTCGGTGACAATCAGGTTGTTTTGATGCTCTTCCCTGAATCCGTATTTCGCGGTTTTACTGGTAATGCGGTTGCGGATTCGTGGCAAGGTACTGAAGTGTTATTCTCTTTGGGGGCGAACTCCAGGGAGGAAGTTGATGAGCTCGCCTTGAAAGTCGAACGTGCTGGCGGCACTGTATACAACAAGCCTGGCGAAAAAGAGGGCTGGATGTACGGCTGCGGATTTACGGATCCGGACGGTCATCGGTGGAACGCTTTGTATATGGATATGAGCAAAATGCCGAAAGGCTAAAAACCTGATTCTCCATTTCGTGACAAGTATTTAAAAAGAAAGTAAAGCCCCTTCTACTTCAACTAAAGGGCAGATGTATACAGTATCAGCAAAAAAACATTGATGTGATGCATCCTATATCTTTGTTTATAGGTATTTATAGATAAGCGTTTAAGGACTTGACTTGGATCCTCTATGGGTACGGTTTGTCTTGAAAGGCCTTGGCCAAAAAAATCGAACAAAATAAATTCGAAATCGGAGGAGAAACGGATATGAGAAAACTCGTATTATTCATGCATGTGTCGCTGGACGGGTATGCGTCGGATTCGAACGGAGGACTGGGTTGGATTCCGTACAACGAGGAATTAGAGAAATACGCCGAGGAGGTCGTAGCCGAAGTCGGAGCCCCCGTTTACGGACGGACGACGTATCGCATGATGGAGAGCTACTGGCCCACGATGTTGGACAATCCGGATGTGCCGAGGCACGAAAAGGAGCATGCCAAATGGCTGCAGGATGTGAAGAAGATAGTCATTTCCGGCACGATGGACAAGGTGGAATGGAACAATACGATGCTGATCAAGGACAATATCGCAGAGGAAATCAAGGCACTCAAAGAGCAGCCCGGCAAAAATCTCGTTATCTTCGGCAGCCCGGGAGCGGCGAAGACGCTGCTGAAGCTCGGCCTGATCGACGAATTCCTGCTTACAATTTGTCCAGTCGTCCTGGGAGGAGGAAAATCGGTATTCGACGGCGGCGAGAAAATCAGGCTCAAGCTGCTGTCCAGCCGAACGCTCAAGTCGGGCATTATCGCGGCCCGCTATGAGTTGGAGAAATAGCCGTACAAGGTGTTCCGCTAACGGAGAACGATAGCTTAATAAACCGCCCTTTACGGGCGGTTATAGTTTTGCCTGAAAATCATCATTGAGAATTAACATAGCCAAAAAAATAAAGTTTGAGGTGACTGTTCAATATGGGCAGTCGCGTTTTTTATTTTAATAGGATAGATTGTGAAGAATTACACTTAAAGTTATTAGAATTGATGGATATGCCAGGGTGTGGAATCCACTTATCGCCATCACCATGCTTTGTCTTCTCCAACCACTTCAAATCACGTTCTAAATCTTCTTCACCGTAATTGTTAAAGACCCAACAAGAAACAGCTGCAAGACATGAACAAAAGAAACGAGGGTTTTTCTATAGGCTTTTCCACAAATAGGTGAACCACTATAACCATGAACATAGATATTCATGGTTATTTTTTTCGCCTATTTTATGGAGAAATCTGACTAAAGTTAATGCAACCTCACTGGTCTTAATCGAAGATTTATTACTATTCAACTTAGACGAAAGGACTATAGTGATAGAAGTAGAGAGAGAGACAGGCTATTTTCTTAGGACAATCTACCGTGTGCTACATATAAATAAATTACATTTATCAAATAAAGGGGAATTATTCATATGAGTAAAGATTTCACTAAGGAGCTTTTAGGTAAAGTAATCCAAGTTGATCGGAATGGCCCAGAATCCAGTATTGGAAAGTTATTGCATGTGGGTGACGATTATATTGCCATTCTTACAAATGAGGGTGTTGTTTACTACAACAGCCATCATAATAAAAGTTTTACTGAGAATGTAAAAGGTGATAGGAAGATCAACGCTGAAGTTCCGAAAGGATTCAAAAAATCGTGTAATCTTAAAGAATTGATTAAATCCTCCCAATATGAATGGTTACAAATTAACCGTGGTCCTGAAACTGTAGAGGGGGTACTCGCTAGTCTAGAAGATGATTTTGTTGTTTTAGTGAATTGTGGAGAGATGATTCGTGTTGCCCTTTTCCACATTAAAAATGTCCGTTTCAGTTATATGGATAAATCCGTAAATAATCAATCAAGTTCTAGTTCAATTAGCGATGAGTCTAGTTCTAGTTCATCAAGCGATGAATCTTCAAGTTCAAGTGATGAGTCTAGTTTTAGGCCATCGCATCTAAGTTAATTATCAATCACTGGAATGTCTAGAAAAACAACCTGCTAGACCACTCTTAACAGAGTGGTTTTTTTAATTTCTAATTATCTATCTACATAACGGACCCTGAGATTGGAATATGGATAATTTCAAAAATTAAAGTTATTCAGTTAACGGGGCTTTAGTTGAAGAGGCGATAATCTCGCACATCCTTTTGCGAAAGTTTCGGGCAATTTTATAAAAGTATATCCCTCTTCCTATTAAAGCTAGATAGGATTGTGAAAGATTACACTTAAACTAACAGGAGGATAGTTGAACAAATGTTCATTTAAAGTTAGGCTTCAAAACAGCTATTTTTAAACAAAAGAAAGCACCAATTTCATTGCTTTCTTCGAGAAAAGATTTATTGTTTATATTGGTTCTGTTGGAATAAAAGAAATGGGGCGGAGAGAAGCTACGATATCGCTATTCGGTTTCAGTTTCAGGTGGATCTGCACTTTTGCGTCATTAGCCGCGAGTTCACTCGTTATACCGTTGAAGGTGTTTGGAATATCGGACCCTGGATTCAGGTTATCGAAGGTCACTTGCCCCTTTGCCGAATCGATGAGCGTGTTCCAACGAGTTACTATGGGGCGGACTGGGTCGGTTGGTAAATACCGATTGAGTGCTGCACGGAGCGGTTTTGTAGACGATACGAGGGTTGACGTTTGCGTAACACCATCAACACTGTAGGTCAGTGCACCTGTGCTGGGAGTAAATGAGATAAGCGTGGCAAATAGATTCATATTTGTACTCCTTTAAAATAAGATTCAATTTATCATATGCTTGTACAACAAATTAGTTTGGATATTTGTATAAGTAGGAATGAGATTTAACAGGTATCTTAAAACGAATCACAAAAAATAATTAATGACTGATTTTAAGTATAAATTGTGAAATATTTCACTTAAAGTAAGAGGCTTGAGTTTAACAAAGAGTCGTAACTGCGGCTCTTTTAAAATAACTTCATCAATAATAAAACATAAATAATTCAAAAATAGAGGAAAAAGCTTAAGACCTTGCCCCCTTCGGGCAATCGCGCTAGGGCATTTGCTTAAACAATACGCAGGCTTTTGCCTGCTTTATAGCCTGCAAGGCTATTCGTTCAAATATTATGAATCGAAATGAAAAGGGATTTTAAATCAAGAGATTGTCAATATTTTTCCTTAAACTAACTGGTTTAGTGAACTAAGGAATAAAAAATACTCCTTAATGGCAAAAACTAAAAATAGGCTCAATTAATTAAAAACTGAAAAAACTGTAATTGTTAATTAATGTAATTTAGCACACACTTAATTAAGTTGACGCTTAATTAAGTGTGTGCTAAATTAGTTTTATGATTGAAAAAATAATTCATTCTATATCAGAACCAAATAGGCGAGAAATACTTTATTTATTACGAAATGGTGAGCTTACTTCCAGTGGAATTGCCCTACATTTTCATATTTCTGCACCTGCAATTTCACAGCATTTAAAAGTATTGGAAAGCTCGGGATTAGTTGTAGTTCGAAAAGAAGGTACAAAGCGATTTTATCGTATTAGAAGGGAAGGTTTTAAAGAACTAAAGGAATACTTAGACAGTTTTTGGGATGACAGCCTTATGCGTTTAAAAGAAGCAGCTGAAGCTGAAGAAAGGAGGAAGAATGAATATTAATCAAGAAAGTTTAACGAAACAAATTTTTATTGATTGTAGTCCCCAAACGTTATTCTCTTTTTTTACTGATCCTGAAAAAATGGTTCGTTGGATTGGGAGAAACGTTTTATTGGACCCAAGTGTCGGAGGAAAATATAGAATCGACATTAATGGGCTAGACATCGCAATTGGTGAATTCAAGGAAATTAAACCATTTGAAAAAATTGTATGGACATGGGGATGGGATGATTCAAACATTATGCCCCCAGGTTCTAGTACCGTTGAATTTACTTTAACTCCACAAAATAACGGTACTCTCCTTGAGTTACACCATTATAACCTACCAGCTGAAAAAGTTACATCCAACAGCAACGGATGGGCTCATTATATGGAACGTCTTCAAATGCTCGCAGAAGGAAAAGATCCAGGTTTAGATCCTTGGTCAATTAAAAAATAAAAATTTCAAGAAAACACAGGAGGGATGATTGTATGTCTACAACTATTCATCATGAAATTATTTTTAAAGCAAGTCAGAAACAGGTATATGATGCACTTATGGATGCTAATCAATTCAGTACAGTTACTGGTGGAGCACCAACTGAAATTAAGGCTGAGGCTGGTGGGGCATTCTCCTTATTTGGTGGCATGATCACAGGTAGAAATATTGAGCTTATACCTAATGAAAGAATAGTACAAGCCTGGCGAGCTGGTAATTGGGCTGAGGGAGTTTATTCTATTGCCAAGTTCGAATTAAAAAAACAAGGTGAAGAAACATTAGTAATTTTTGATCATGTTGGTTTTCCAGAAGGACAAGGCGAACATCTTGCTGAAGGCTGGAAAGACAACTATTGGGTACCAATTGAAAAATATTTATCATAGATTAAAAAAAGCGATCCGAAGTGGGGCTGTTGACAAATAGCTAATCAATACAAAAAGAAGACGAATTCCTACTACATATATGATTCGTCTTCTTTATTATTTTCTATATCTTGTGCTATCAACTGTAACTTTTAAGTTTGTCAACAGCCCCGAAGTGTGATCGTTTTTTTACATAGTACGTACAAGGGACCTATAATTTAATATGGAGTATTTATAGGAATTGTGAATTATTGAACTTAAATTAACGGGTAGCTTGAGTTAAAGATGTTATTGTGACACATTAATAATTAAATTTAATAATAAATTTTTACCTAATGGAGACAAAGGATATGAAATTAAATAACCGTTTTTTTAAGAACAGAGTAAAGCCTATTTTTATTACTCAATTTATATTGATTATCCCAATGATAGTATTTATATATTTATCTTTTACGACATATCCCGTAAATTTTTTCTACTCTGGTTTTATAGGAATTATTCTTGCAATATCTATTATTTTAAATGGAATAGAACAATATATTTTAAAAAAGAAAGGAAGGTCAATTTCTTTCTTTATCTTATCAGTATTAATAATTTTAGTAGCAGTGCAAAGTTTTTATTTTGCAACCTTAAAGAGATAGTCCGATTTTCTTTTTTAAATAGGATTGTGAAACATTATACTTAAATTAACTGGGTGCTATAGTTGAAGAATTCAAATATGTTATTGGTCGAATTTAATGAGAGTTTTGCAAAGTTTTAGTAGACAAAAAAAGTGATGTATTAGTATCATCACTTTTTTGTCATTTAGTAAAAGTAAGTTATTTAAAGCTACTGTCCTTAAATGTCGATTCTTTTCCAGTTTATGGGTTACGTTCCTTACGAGCAGCACGGTACGAACCTCAAAGTTGTCGAATCCAATTAATTGAAATCTAACATCATTTTTTTATGCTTTCGAAATATAATTTAAAACTGCATCAACAGAATTGCTGGCATCTTTCTATGTAAGTTCCGAAACTTAAGCCACTAGACTCAAAGATCTGTTTTATTTATTTGATACACTTCAATATTCTATTTTGCAAAATATTGTTCCATACCAGCCACGTCAGAAAGGTAAGTATCTATTTTAGTAATAAGTTCAGATTCAATGGTTAGCACCGTCGCTAATTCTTCTTCTAGGACACGACCATCGTCTGAGACAGCTGAATTGTGTAGTGATAAGGTCAGCCCAAATTGACCCACAAGTATTCCATGAAGTTGTGTACACACTTTTCCATCTACAATTGACTTGACTCTATTGATAACAGCATCTATTCCTTCAGCCGTCCCCGAAATTGCTCCGTTGCCTGGTAGGGTCCATTTAACCGATGGATGTAATAACTTTCGAATTCCTTCCCAATTGTGAGCATTGTACGCAGCCAGAAATTGTTCTCCAATTTCAATGTTTGAATGATTAAGCATATTTTACCTCCTAAAAAATTCCTTGATAACTTGATAGGGCAGATGAGCCAAAATGTTCCCTTTTGGTTTGCCTACGAAAATTGTACACTCCGACAATCATCATGTAAAATGAATATAAATGATATATAGATTCGTTTTTAATGATAATAATGTGAGGGGTCAGAAATGGACATCAATGAGTTACGAATTTTCCTGGCTGTTGCAAGTGAGGGTAGTATTACAAAAGCCGCTCAAATACTCGGCTATGTACAGTCAAACGTTACTGCAAGGGTGCAGCAATTAGAAGCGGAGTTGAATACGCAACTTTTTTATCGCCAACGAGGGATGTTATTAACGCCTGCAGGTGAGAAGTTATTGAGTTATGCCGAACAAATTATCCATTTACTTGAAGATGCACATAAAGCTCTAAATGATTCAACAGAACCCATTGGTCGTCTCATGCTTGGAGCCACTCATACCGCCTCTGCAATGTTTCTTCCTTCCATACTAGCTAATTACTTTAAACTTTATCCAAAAGTAGAGTTATCGTTAATGACCGATTATTCAGCTGAATTGGTGGAAAAGATTCGTCATTTTCAACTTCATGGTGCATTAGTAAAATCGGAACTGAATGATGAAAGCATCGTGCAGGAGCTTGTATTTGAAGAACAACTCGTATTAATCAGTGCTCCAGAGATGAAAAATATTGAAGAAGTATGTCATCAACCTTTTCTCATGAATACAAAAGGTTGTCCACATCGAGACCAACTTGAAACTTGGTTGAAAACAATAGGGATTGGTAAAATTCGATATTTAGAATTCAATCATCCCGATGCTATTATTCAAGGTGTGATTTCTGGACTTGGAGCCTCTTTAGTGCCAAAGTCTTCGATTCTATCACTCGAAATAAAAGGGTTAGTACGTTCTTTCGAAATTCCAGAACAATACAGCACCGCCAAAACCTTTTTCATTCGACACAAGGATAGTCTAATGACAAGCGCACTTTCAAAATTTATTGAGATGTTAAAACAAAGTTCTCAACATTAACGGCTCCTTATAAAGGGAGAATCCTTATTGAACTACCGGGTGCAAGAGTTGAAGATCCAGCTGCCATATTATTGGTGGCTTTTTTGCTTGTTCAACTAAAGGATGCAGGTTAGTATAATAAGGAATAAGTTTACAAAAAGAATCTAATTATTAATTTTAGTTAGATTGACAAATCGAACATTGTCGATTTATAATGTGTACATGGATAAAATAAATGTTTTTAAATCACTGACAAATGAGGCTCGTCTTCAAATTTTAGAATGGCTTAAAGACCCAGTTGCCCACTTTGGACCGCAAGATGGAATTGATTTGGTGGAAGTTGGGGTATGTGTTAGTCAAATAACAGACAAGTTAAATATGACACAATCTACAGCCTCTCAATACCTATCAATGTTACAAAAAGCGGGTTTAATAAGGGCAACACGAATAGGTAAGTGGACTTATTACAAAAGGGATGAGGAAGCCATAAAAAATCTAGGTAAATTTATTCAAACAGAACTATAACGATGACCAAACTCCGATAAGGATTTGGTTGTTATTATTATCCATCATATCGACAATTAGTGATTTGTCGATTGGTTTTATCCTCGATATATCGACGATTCCCGATTTATAAATTTGAATGACAGTGATTTAAAGATAAATATCCTTGTTAACAAATAAAAATTCTTTTAAGAATAGGAGATTGGAACTTATGAAAGCATGGCAAAGACATGGCGTTGGTATAGAAAACTTAAAATTGGTGGATTTACCTACACCGGAGCCTGGACCGAAACAACTTCTTGTTCGTGTAAAGGCTGTTTCACTTAACTTCCGTGACAAAGCAATTGTTGATGGGGTTTATTTGCCTGAATTAATGACACAACCATTCGTACCTGTATCTGATGCTTCTGGAGAAGTAGTAAAAGTAGGTTCAGAGGTAACAAAATTTAAAAAAGGTGACCGTGTAACTTCTCATATGTTTACTAAATGGATTGATGGGATCCCAAAAAAAGATGAAGGTGCTCATGCCTTAGGAGGACCAAAAAATGGTGGGTTAGCAGAATATATGTTGCTTGATGAGGACGCAACTGTAATGACACCAGCTACCTTGACTGATGAGGAAGCTTCGACACTTCCAGTTGCTGCACTTACTGTTTGGTTTTCACTAGTTGAATATGGAAAAATTAAAGCAGGAGATACTGTGCTTGTACAGGGAACTGGAGGAGTATCCGTATACGCTGTTCAAATTGCCTCGGCACTAGGAGCAAGAGTAATTGCGACAAGTAGCAGCAATGAAAAACTAGAAAGAGTAAAAGCCCTTGGTGCAAAAGATGTTATAAATTATGCGGAGACTCCAGATTGGGAAAAAGAAGTATTAAGAATTACAGAAGGAAAAGGTGTACAGCATATTCTGGAGGTAGTTGGTGGTCAAAGTATTAACCGTTCAATAGAAGCTCTTGCTCTTCAAGGTCATATTTATATTATTGGTTTCTTGGAAAGTATGATGGCAGAATTAAATGTATTCTCATTATTATCAAAACAAGCTCATGTTCAAGGGATTAATGTAGGACATCGTAGAGCTTTTGATGAAATGATGAGAGCTTTTGATGAACTTAAAATTAAACCTGTCATTGATACTGTCTATTCTTTTGATGAAGCCCTTGATACTTACAAACATCTATATAAAGGTGCATTCGGTAAGATTGTTATAAAAGTTTCTGAATAAAGAAAGGTATCAACACTTAAATACAAAAGTCCTTGGTGAATTTTATCTGAGGGCTTTTGAGTTTATCGAAAAAAGCTTGATTACTAGAATGTGAAGTATTGTACTTAAATTAACAGGTGCTTGAGTTTTACAAAGAGTCATAACAGCGACTCTTTTTCTTGTTTCACTAACTGGCAGGTGTGCGGCCGAGTCTAGGTCGTATCATATAACGGTGGGATTCCCGTCGAGTAAGAACTAGCCATTCGCTCGTAACGAGTCTTGGAGGACCAAAGGTAACTTTAGTCTCCAAGCGTAGACAGTTAGGTGGCGGGCCGAAAGCCAATTGGTTGAAGGGATTGAGCTCCATAATGTTAGTAAAACGAGAGGGCTGATGTTTTACCTGCAACAGAAAGCTACATTTTATCCATCGTTTAAGGCAAGATGGATAAAACCTCTCTGGAGTCAGAGACCTTGGCACGTTACACATTGATTTGATACGGCAAGTCGGGAGACCCTATTGGACTTTTCTTAATGGAAGAGTATGGTGTACAAGCGATAACAAGCAAGGAAGCCAAATGCTGAATAGGGAGTCGGATAGCAGCGTAGTACCAATGAAGTTGGGTAATGCCGATGGAGGAAAGGCTAGCTACCAGTTATCAACTTTAATGGGGACACATTTACTACACTCTGAGGTAGGAATAATGATGGAAACAAAACTATTAAGGATAGCAGAAATGTGAATGGTAACTAGGAGGAGCCGTGTGCATTAATAGTGCAAGCACGGTTCTGTGAGGGGGTGGAGTATAATCTACCGAAAGGTAGAAAGTCTCCATTCTACTCGACTAGTGCATTAACAATCCATCTTATTTTGTTATAATGTAAATAAAATATTAACTACTATTAGGAGATAAAATGTTTACGAAAATTAAGGCTTGGGCAAGGAATTTAAAAAAACAGATATTTATGCTCTACTTAGCATATAAAGATGAAAGAGTGCCTTCGTATGCTAAAGTATTTACCGCTTGTGTGGTCGCATATGCGTTCAGTCCTATTGACTTAATTCCAGATTTCATACCTATTCTAGGCTATTTAGATGATGTAATTATTCTTCCGTTAGGAATAATGTTTGCATTGAAGATGATACCGAAAGATGTATTATCTGACTGTGAAGTTAAGGCAGAAGAAATGATGAAAAACGGTAAGCCGAAGAATTGGATAGTTGGTTCACTAATAGTTTTGATTTGGAGTTTAATTATCTTATGGCTTATTTTAAAGGCTTATCAGTTATTCAACTAATGGGTGTAAGAGTTAAAGATTGGGATGGCAGCGGCTATCCCCTTTTTTAATGCACTAACGGGCAGGATAGTGGAATAAGGAATTGTTTATTAACTTCGCAATTGACACAAATTTGCGACGTAAAATGAGATTCAGTAAAAAAACAAAGTTAAATAGTAATAAACTATGCGTACTACGAATAAAGGCACGATTGCAGATCCATACTGAGGTGAAGACGGGGGAGTTTGAGGGAGTGGCTTTCGAGGATGATACTGAGGTTACAATCCATGAATAATTGTTAAAACAGATTCAAGTTTATCATAATGTTCGATTTTTTGAGTCTTGAGATAGGTTATTTCATATTGATTATTTTTAAAGCACACAGACAAGATTGGGGTTTGATCTTCTTTTTTGAAAGTTGAATAAATCTCAGTATTATGAAAATATCTCATGGTCTCTAACAAAATTTTCGTATGGGCTAAAGACATAATCTTACAGCCTCCTTTCCTTTAAAGGGAGGAGACTAATAAAAGTCGGAAAATTCCCATTAATTTTATTGTATTTTTATTATAACATGGAAAAATTTTCTTTTCTGTAGGTAAATAGAAACGTTTATTTCGTAATACGAAGATATTGTGAAAGTTTGTACTTAAATGTAGTGTAGTGCTTTGTTAAGTGAATACGTTTTGAAGTTATATTCAAATATTGCCGAATCCTCTACTGTTAGTAAGTACAGGAAATTTGTCACTTTACTTGGAGCCTCTGCGGGTATGATTATAAGCCATGAAGCCAGGTGTATTAAGGATTCTGGCTCAGCTATAATAGGCTATCATGCCCGCCTCTCCAAATAAAGTGCACGTCACTACAAGAACGAATTATTACGCTGAAACTTTAAATCTTATACATGAAAAGCTTTATTTTATCCATTTATCTTTGTAAAGGACTACAGAAACTACCATGAAAATTAACTTCTGTAAGGACCGAAAAATGGCAACACTTAAATAGACGCAGCTCATTCAACTTTTTTAAAAGGGTAGGAGCGTCTGA
>NZ_JAFBEX010000020.1 GCF_016908975.1 Neobacillus cucumis | reverse complement strand
CCTGCCAGCAGGCAATATAATCATTTATTTTGACTGACTTCCTATTATTGAGCCTGCCTGCGGGCAATATAATTATTTATTTTGACCGACTTCCTTATAGTACCGCCTGCCAGCGGGCAAAAAATCTTACATTACCCGTTTAAACATCTTCTCCATCTCATAGACGGAATAATGCACAATGATGGGTCTTCCATGTGGGCAGGTGAACGGGTCTGATGCTTTTCGCAAGTCATCGAGCAGTGCCTGAATTTCATCATTTCGTAGATGTCGGTTTGCTTTAATCGAGGCTTTACAGCTCATCATGATGGCTGCCTCTTCTCGAAGCTTCTTAATATCTACTTTTTTCATCAATAATGCCTGTTCAATCATGTCCTCAATAATCTGTTTCTCTTCCCCTTTAGGGAACCATTGTGGATGGGAACGGACAATAAAACTATTTAATCCGAATTCCTCAAGGAATACCCCCACCTTTTCTAACTCACTCAAATTCTCAGTTATTTTTACATATTCATCTGTTGAATACTCCAACGTAATCGGAACAAGCAATTCTTGGAGCTCGGACGCAACCTGTCCTACTTTTTCCCGAAAATACTCATACTTTAAACGTTCTTGCGCAGCATGTTGATCGATGATATATAAGCCATTTTCATTCTGGGCAAAAATATAGGTACCATGCATCTGCCCGATTGGATATAGGCGCGGAATCCGGCTTCCAGCCACCACTTTATCCATAGGAGCAATGTATTCTTCCGGTTCGGGTTCAAGCGGTAAATTGGTATCCACAAAATCCTCTTCATCCATCGGTTCTACAGTCGTTAGAGGAGAAGATACTGGCTCCACTACATCCCGCTTAACAGGAATGCGTTCAACCTGAACAGGTGGTATAAAAGTCGTTTCCTGAATGGTTTCCGTAAATACTGGCCGCACCCATGGCGTTTCAATCGGGTTACTCGCAACCTGAGTCCCTTCATCAAGGTTTAAAGCCGTTTGCTCCGATTTTGGTTCTTCCTTTTTCACAGGTGTGTAAGCTGATGGGATTAAGATCTTCGATTTAAACGTATCCTTAATCATCGTAGTAACCAGTTCATTCAACTCGGCTTCCTTACTGATTCGGACTTCCATTTTTGACGGATGCACATTGACGTCTACTAAAAGCGGGTCCATGTCAATATTTAATAGAACAATCGGATAACGACCAATTGGCAGCAAGGTATGGTACCCTTCCTGGATGGCTTTAGCCAAAGGATAATTTTTAATAAAGCGACCATTGATCATCGTTGAAATATAGTTTCTTGATGCCCTTGTTACTTCGGGCATCGATGCAAACCCGCTAATTTTATAATCCAGCGAGCTAGCCGAAACCGGAACAAGCTGTTTGGCAATTGCCATTCCATAAATTGATGCTAATACCTGGCGGACATCGCCGTTTCCGTTTGTTTGCAGCAGTTTCCGCTCATTATGGATTAAGCGAAAGGCAACCTCCGGATGCGAGAGCGCCAGGCGGTTCACCACATCCGTAATGTTACCTAGTTCGGTATGAATCGTCTTCATATATTTTAAACGAGCTGGTGTATTGAAAAATAAATCGGTAATCGTGATATCGGTACCGCGCCTCGCTGATGCTTTTTCATATACTTCGACCTTTCCGCCTTCAATCAATACTCGGTTGCCGGCACCTTCTCCAGTCGAAGTTTTCATTTCAAGTTTAGAAACGGAGGCAATACTTGGCAAAGCTTCCCCTCGGAATCCCAGCGTCCGAATCCGAAACAGGTCATTTTCATTTTTAATTTTACTTGTGGCATGGCGTTGGAAGGCGATCAAGACATCGTCTTCCTCTATTCCATTGCCATTGTCAGTAATGCGGATTTTTGCAAGCCCGGCTTCTTCGATTTCAATTTCAATCACGGTACTGCCCGCATCAATCGCATTTTCCACAAGTTCTTTTACAACAGAGGCAGGGCGTTCGACTACCTCTCCAGCTGCTATTTTATTGGATAAAATTTCATCTAATTGGATAATCTTGCCCATCCATAACGCCTCCTTACTTCAACTTTTTCTGGAGCTCATACAGCAGGTTAATCGCTTGAAGCGGTGTAACATCTAATAAATCTAATTCTTTTATTTTCTCTAACACTCTTTTTTCCTTGGAGGAAGGTTCCGCTTTTTTCGGCTGGGCTGGCTCATCGAAAAAGGATAACTGAGCCAGCTGGTCCACAGGTTTTTCGGCTTTTAGCTCTGGGACTGGCTGCTCAACTTTGACTTTTGGTGCCGGCTGAACATCCGTCTGCTCCAACTCTGCTAAAATTTCACTCGCCCTTTTAATTAATTCAGCAGGTAGTTCTGCGAGCTGGGCCACGTGAATCCCGTAACTCTTATCGGCAGGACCTTCTTTAATTTTATGAAGGAAAACAACCTTGCCGTTATGTTCAATCGCGCTGACGTGGATATTTTTCAACTTCGATAGTTCTTCTTCTAATACCGTTAACTCATGATAATGAGTGGAAAAAAGCGTCTTGGCCCCAATTCGCTCATGAATGTATTCAATAATCGCCTGAGCAAGCGCCATTCCGTCGTAGGTGGAGGTTCCCCGGCCGATTTCATCGAATAAAATTAAGCTGTTTTGAGTAGCATTGGCAATCGCATTTTTGGCTTCAAGCATTTCGACCATGAAGGTACTTTGCCCGGAAATCAAATCATCCGCGGCACCAATCCTTGTAAAGACCTGGTCAAAAATCGGGAGTACCGCTTCTGAAGCAGGAACGTAACAGCCGATTTGCCCTAAAATGGCAATCAAAGCGATTTGGCGCATGTACGTACTTTTACCTGACATGTTAGGGCCTGTAATCAACAAAACTTCACGGTCACTGTCCATAAAGCAGTCGTTTGGCACATATTCCTGCTTGTTGAGTACTTTTTCGACAACCGGATGACGGCCATCCTTAATGACAACGCGGCGTTCATTCGAAAACTGTGGCTTCACATAGCGGCGTTCTTCGCTGACCTGGGCAAAGCATTGTAAGACGTCCAATTCACTTACGGCTTTTGCTAATGCCTGAAGGCGAGGAATCTGCTCTTTCACCATTTCCCGAATTTCTGTGAATAAATTATATTCCAGCTCCCCGCATTTTTCTTCAGCTTGTAAAATTAACGCTTCTTTTTCTTTTAACTCAGGGGTAATGAAACGTTCGGCATTTGTTAATGTTTGCTTCCGCTCATATTGACCTTCGGTTAACAGATGCAGGTTAGCACGAGTCACTTCGATATAATATCCAAACACGCGATTAAAGCCGACCTTTAAGGATTTGATCCCGGTTTTATCCCGTTCTTCCCTCTCCAGCTGGGCAATCCAACTTTTCCCGTTTCGGCTGGCATCACGATATTGATCAAGCTGCTCATTATAACCGTCGCGAATGATATTTCCTTCTTTTAACGAAAGCGGAGGATTGTCTACAATTGCCTGTTCTAGTAAATCCGTTATTTCTTCACATGGATCTAGCTTTTCGGCGATTTCATTCATTTGTTCATATTGCATTCCTTGCAGGATTTGCTTTAAAAAAGGGACCTGCAGTAAGGAGCGCTTTAATTGGACTAAATCGCGGGCATTCACATTGCCAAATGCCACACGGCCAGCTAAACGCTCTAAATCGTAGACTTCCTTTAAGTTTTCACGAAGCTCCTGACGTTCAAAGTAATGTTGGATTAACACATCTACAAGGTTATGACGGTGCTCAATTTCCGCTTGCTGAATCAACGGTCTGTCGATCCAATGTTTGAGCATCCTTCCGCCCATGGCTGTTTTTGTTTCATCCAGCAACCATAATAATGAACCTCTTTTACCCTTTGAACGGATTGTCTCGGTTAGCTCTAGATTTCGTTTTGAATAGTAATCAATTTTCATATATTGCTGAATTTGATAGGTCGTCACCGGTTGAAGGTGGTCTAAGCTTCTTTTCTGGGAGCGGAATAAATAGTGAAACAGCCTTGCTGCTGTTTGCTTTAATTTTTCTTGGTTAAGCCCTTCAAGCAGGTGGACAAAATTCATTTCTATTGAACTATTATCCTCAAAAGAGATGGCGAGCACATCGCGTTCGCGCATTTTCTTTTGTAATTCCCCATCAAAATTGCTGGCTACTACCACTTCTTTGGCGCTTAAGACAGCCAATTCGTTGAGCACTTCATCAAAATTATTAGATAGAAGAGTAACTCGGCTTTCTCCTGTGGATATGTCGTTATAGGCAAAGCCAAAGGTTTGATCGTCAAAGGCTGTAATGGATGCAAGATAGTTATTCTCTTTGTCTGTTAGTCCTTTGCCGTCCATCACGGTTCCTGGTGTGATGAGCTGAACGACTTCCCGTTTTACCATTCCTTTTGTTTGCCGGGGATCTTCCATTTGCTCGCATATAGCCACTTTAAAGCCTTTTGTGATTAATTGTTCGATATAGTTCGGAGCGGAGTGGTACGGCACGCCGCACATTGGGATTCTGTCTTCCGATCCGCCCTCACGGCTTGTAAGGGTGATTTCTAATTCTTGAGATGCATTGATAGCATCGTCGAAAAACATTTCATAAAAGTCGCCTAAGCGAAAAAATAAAAAGGCATCTTGATAATCTGCCTTAATCGTAAGATATTGTTGTATCATCGGCGTATAACCAGCCATAATGACCTCCAGGTTTTCATCTATTTATTTAAGAATTTACGGTTCTTGTTAAGGGGACAAAATTGATTGTTTGCTCTTTTGATCCTCATGTGGGTTTCATGGGGACATGTTTGGCTCTTTGTCCAACTTTTTTGTCCTCATAATGGCTTCATGTGAACATGTTTGGCACTTTGTCCAGCTTTTTTGTCCTCATGAAGGTTTTATGCGGACATGTTTATCTCTCTGCTCGCCTTTTGTGTCCTCATGACGGCTTCATGCGGACATGTTTGGCTTTCTGTTCGCCATTTTTGTCCTCATGCTTATTCCCAGTAACTAACTACTGTATTTCATAATCGCTTTTCTTCGACAAACTATTATATCATATACGGCCAGTGTCGGGCACCCGTTGAATATTTGCCAAATTAATGGTTAATTTGTTTTTTATTTAACTAACTTTCGACTTTATCTGAATTCAAAGCATGGTAAAGTACAAAATATAGGGGGTGTTCGTTTGGGGTGGTTCGGTGGTAGTTCGAAAAATTATCATTTTGAAATGTTTTCCGTTAGTCACTTTTTCATTATTGTCCTCTTACTGGTAGTGGCAAGCTGCATTTATCTATATAGACAAAAGTTAAAAACAGACAAGACAAGAAATTGGGAAATTGGAGCAGCTATTTCGTTAATTACAATAGAAGTAACCTATCATATCTGGATGTTAATAAATGGCAACTGGGATATAAGTCACGCTATCCCTCTAGAGTTGTGCAGCATCAGTCTTATTTTAAATATCATTTTACTATTAACTAGAAAAAAGATATTCTACGAAATATTGTTATTCACCGCATTATTAGGAGCATCTCAGGCCATTTTTACTCCCTTATTAAATTATGACTTCCCGCATTTTCGGTTTTATCATTTTTTTTATACTCATTTAATGAGCATTTGGGTGCCACTCTATTTTACATGGGCAAAAGGATACCGGCCAACCATCTGGTCCGTTTTAAAGTTATTTATCTTTTTAAATGTTCTTATGCCAATTATTATGCTCATTAATAAGCTGGTGGGCGGAAACTATATGTTTTTAAGCCATAAGCCAAGCAGCACCAGCCTATTAGATGTCCTTGGTCCCTATCCTTGGTATATCTTATCGTTAGATGGTTTATTAATTACGTTAAGTCTAATTGTTTGGGGCTTATTTAGGGAGAAAACCGCAAAAACGGAACTGGAAAGAAACCTCCCAATGTCTTAACAGCAACTTTTCCATTGACCTTTTCTAATTTAATTATTATAATTAATAACGTTCCTATTTATCCCGATAGCACACCACGTTCGAATATGCTCCAATGGAGTTTACTTCAGCGTACTGATCGAACTGCTTCTTGAGTAATCATACTGAGATCAGGACGGGTTCAATAGTTGTGTGTTTGAACTAAATAATTTTATTTAACTTGTCCCGATAGCTCAGCAGGATAGAGCAACAGTTTCCTAAACTGTAGGTCGGAGGTTCGAATCCTCTTCGGGACGCTAAACGTTAAAAACGCTATGTTAACGTATTTGATTTCCGACCACTCAAACGGGACAATTACGGGACATAGCGTTTTTTTTTCGTAGCTATAAGACGTAATTATTATGACTGAAGATTAGATATTTGTATCTATAAGACGCCTCGGCAAAACTCTAGAGGTATTAAAAAACCTGCCTGAACATCTGGGGTAATGACAACATCCATCGTGGCATGAGAGCCAACAATCCTCCAGGAAACTTCAATCATCCCGCATATACAATCATGCGCTCCTTGTACATAGGTAAGGCCACATTCCAAATCTGGTTTGATAAGCAACTGAATCCTGGCTTTAAAGAATGAATGCCTAGATTTGTTCGAAAAAGATATTCGCTACACACAGCCAAATGCAAAATGGTTCATGGAATACTTACTTGGCGTTCCATCTTCTGCGTATGCATCCCAGCTTTCGCAAATAGAAGGTGCTCCCATCTTAATCTCATATAACCAAGAAGGACATTCATCTCTAAGGAGAAGTTTGTTGGCTAATTTCTCTTGTTCATTTCCTTGCAACACGGGTAATAAATATGGAACTGACGAAAATCCCGTACCTAGCAGATCTTCTACTCTTGCTAACTCTTAGCTTAAGGACCCTATATCACAATCATTGATAGGAGCAAATAACTTATTCTCTCCTTTGAATCAGTTGGGTATAATAATCTTTAACTTCAGCAGGAAATCCTTGTTCACCATATATAAACTTTTCTAATTCTATTACATGTTCTCCATCCAACTGGTGTAACACTCCATACGTTTCGCCTTTACCATTTTTATTCATTGCAACATCAAGGTCGTTTAGAACTTGTTTTATGTATTCAAATGTTTCTTTGATTAACTCCATACTCTCTGTTGTATCAATACCTTGTTGTTTTTCAACAGATATAACATAGGAATAGTGTTGTTCCCATGCTATCAACCTTCGAAAATTTTCAAAATCGTATGCAACTTTAACGTTATAAGAAAAAGTTGGCAATTTTCCAAATTCTTGACCTAATTGTTCAATCTTTTTGGAATATTCATTGATGTCGGTTGTATTTTTAAATATGTCCGCTTGTTCAGAGATAAGTTTTTTCATTCTTGGGTCCAATCTGCTCGATTCAACTTCCGCGATTTTATAATTTTGAATATCATATTCCTTAAGTTCAGCAGGAAATTCTTGTTCGTGATATGCAAACTTTTCTAAATCTATAACATGTTCTCCGTCCAACTGGTGTAACACTCCATACGTTTTGCCTTTGCCATTTTTATTCATGACAACATCAAGGTCGTTCAAAATTTGTTTTACGTATTCCGGCACACGTTTCGCTCGAACGATTCTTTCATCTGTTTCATTACCTTGTTTTTGTAATTGATCCGAAGAAAAGTTAATGGTTGATCCCAATTGTATCAACGTTCGTAAATTTTCAAAATCGTATGCAGCTTCAACTGTAGGATATCCAGTGTACTGATTGGCAAATTCCGACACTAAATGATTGAACTTCGCAGTATATTGATTGAAGTTTGTTGTATTTTTAAATTCCTCGGCTTGTTCTGCAATAAATTTTTTCAATCTTGGATCGAATCCATTCGATTGAACATTCGCATTTGCTGTTTCTTTCGTTTCCACTTGCTTTTCCTGCTTTTCATTTAAACTATCTGCATGTGCATTCAGTAAGGATAGCGATGAAATAATCATCACTACAACAATTCCAAGTATAGACCAGCCATATGATTTCTTTTGAAATTTTTTAATCATAAAAATTCTCCTCTTTAAGATTCTTTTATTTCTACTTAAATTAGCCAAACTAGGTATTTGATAATTTTTTGAGTAGTGTTCTAAAAGACTTATAATGGTAAGTCCATATGGGATTTTTTCCTCTTCCTCCATAAACGTCAGTGCATATGCATCACATGCAAGTTCCTGATCCTCTCGCATCCAAACATAGGCAAACCATAGAATTGGATTAAACCAATTAAAGATTAGTAAACTATGCATTAGCCAATTAACACCAACGTCTCTTCGTTTAATGTGGGCTAACTCATGATAAAAAATATGTTGTAATTGTTGGTCAGTTAGTTGACTAAAATAAACATTTGACAGTAATATCCTGGGGCGAAAAAAACCAAGGACTGTCGGACTAGAGATTTTACCAGCTAAGAGTAATGGGATACTTTGTTGAACAGACATAGATTGCTTACAATTCTCGAATATTTTAACAATCCTTTTATCCGTAATAACTGGTTGTTGTTGTATGTATCGGTTTAATTTTTGATTGATTAGATAAGTTACGAAACCTAATCCAATAACACCTGCTAACCAAGTGTATAAAGCAATAGTTTGTAAGGAAATTGGTTCTTCCTTTTGCTTCTCAATAGGAACTGTTGATTCTGTTTTACTATTCTTGGTTGTTTGTCGTGAACCAGCAGATAAGTGTTCCTCTTCTTTGAATGCCCTCGTACCAGATACAACCGCTGTCGTTTCTTGCGTAGTTTCGTTTTCTGAAGAAACTACTGGTTGGCTTGGAATAGAAATGGCCTTTTCATAACTCTTTGAAAGAATAGAATAAATACTATAAGAACTATCTGGTGACCACGGTAGTATGAGTCGCACAATTAAAATCATCCAAAGTAGAAAGTGCCACCTTGGGGTAAGCCTGTTTCTTAGTAAGATTTTAACACCTATGATGAGTGCAACCAGTATACTTGCCATAATAGATGTTTCTATCACCCAGTCAAATAATCGAGGAAGATAGCTGTCTAGAAAAATATCAATCATTTTTACCTTTCCTTCCTCTGATTCTCTTCTGTCTTCTGGTCTAGTATTTGCTTGAGTTCGCTAATGTCTTCTGGTGATAGTTTTTCTTCTTTCAAGAAATTTACAAGTAACGGTTTAAAGGCTGCACCATAGAAACGTTTGAGTAAGGATCTTGTTTCTACTTGTAAATAGCTATCTTGAGAGACCAATGGAAAATATTCATACATACGCCCTTTTTCTTGATGATAAGCAACCGCTTCTTTTTGTACTAATCTGTTAATTAGCGTTCGAATCGTTTTCGGTTTCCAATCCATCGTTAATTCAAGCTTTTCAATTATCTCATTCGCTGTTTGAGGAGATTTTGCCCAAAGAACTTTCATAATTTCCAATTCGGCTTCCGATATTTTAGGTAATTCTTTCATATATACAATACACCTCCCGTATTACAAATGTAATCCACATGTCATCTATATTACATTTGTAATCTATTAGTGTCAACCATATTTTGGGTATTTGTTTGATAAAAGCACCCTTAAAAAAAGAAGAGGCTCACAGATATTATTCGTGAACCTTACTCGTTTTATAATATTATGGATAGCCATACAATTGCCTTATCGAATTACTTTACAGTATACCTTTCATTAATAATTGTTTGAATTTGCGCTACTGTTGCTGGATCTTCAAGCCCTGTAATGTCACCTGAGACTTTTCCTGATAAGAAAATTTCCTTTAATAGCCGGCGCATGATTTTTCCGCTTACTGTTTTTGGGAGTGTTTCAGTGAAAATGATGGTTTTAGGCAGAGCGATTTTTCCGATAAGCTGGATAATCCGTTCATTTATTTTTTCTTTTAAATGATCTGTCCCAAGAGAAGGGTCATTTACCCGGGCAAATACGAGCGGTACCTCTCCTTTAATTTCATCCGGGACACCAATGACAGCCGCCTCAGCAACCCCTTCACATTCAAGCACTGCACTTTCAATTTCCATTGTACTTAAGCGATGCCCGGCAACATTGAATGCATCGTCAGAACGACCAACGACCCATACATAGCCATCTTCATCAATTAGAGCCAAATCACTAGCAAAATAGCTCCCTTCTACTTGGCTAAAATAAGAGGAAATGTAGCGCTCGGGTTCCTTCCAAAGTGTGCGACACAGCATTGGAAATGGTTTTCTAATAATTAAATTTCCTAATGTACCCGGTTTAACCGGCTTTCCCTCTTCATCCACTACAGCTATATCAGCTCCTAAAAATTGCATTCCGGCTGATCCAGGCTTCATTGGGGTTAACCATGCTGCACCAGCAATTGGACAACCGGCTGTTTCCGTTTGTCCCCATGTATTATTGACACATATCTTTTTCTTTCCCAGTACTTCATACGTCCATTGCCATGATTCTGGATCAAAAGGTTCACCAACTAGGGAAATGACATCCAAGCAGGATAGATCAAATTGATTCAAAACTTTTTCACCTAAACTCTTTAACATGCGCAATGCCGTTGGAGCAGTAAACACTTTATTGACACGGTATTTCTCAATCACCTGATAAAATCTGTCCTTTGTTGGATAGTCGATTGCTCCTTCATATACAACCGTGGTAACCCCATTTGCTAATGCACCAGCAATGCCCCAAATATGCATCGTCAACCAGCCAATATCCGCCGAACACCAGAAAACATCGTCATTATGATGATCCATATGATATTTGCTATAAATGTAATTTTGGATGACAAAGGCCATTCCTGAATGAACGACCCCCTTTGGCTTTCCTGTTGTGCCGCTTGTATAAAACACAATACCATAATCATTGGCCTCTAATCTCTCAGGTTCACAATGGATACTCGCCTTTTTCGTAAGGTCCTCCCACCAGAAATCACGTCCATCTTTCATATTGATTTCAGTGTTTAAGCGATTTACAACAATCACTGCTTCAATAGACGGAATATCAGGAATGACTGCATCCACTTTTTCTTTCAAGAGAACCATGTTTCCCCGTCTTGTAGTAGCGTCCGTGGTCACGATAATCTTTGGCTCAAAGCTAACAAGACGGTCCTTCAAAGACTTTTCAGAGTAACCTGAAAATACGGTATTATAAATAGCCCCAATGCGAAAGCATGCGAGCACGGAAATAATCGCGCCACATCATTCCAAAAAGCCTCGGGATCTTGTTTGGATTTTTGAAGAAGTTCTTGAAAGGCTTTACCACTGCCAATCGATGTGTTTAATTGTTTTTCTTCACTTGGATCAACTCGTTTACTTTCTGCAACTACCTTTAAAATTCCACTAACATCCATCTGAATCCCCCTAAAAATGAAATATTAGAAGACTATCGTTTAGTGCATAAGTTGTCCTTACTCATCTGTTACTCTATTAATAGGTCTAAAATAACTACTAGAGCCTCCTTCCATCATGTATAATCATCATATAAGTGTCAAGTTATGGAGATAACTAGAACAAATTTTATAAAAATCGAACTCCTTATGGAATGAATAGTGAATTGGTTAAGGAATCTCCTTATGAAAACGTTTTAATTTTTAGAAACCCAAAAATTACTCTAGAAAATGATGTATCGCTTTCTTTTACAATAGGATTAAATGGTAGTAAGGATATATTATCTATCATCTTCTATAAGAAATTAACATAAATATTCTGAATTTTCAACAATTAAAAAAGGGATGCCCTATTGCGACCATCCCCTAAACTGTATATCTTCACGTTTTTTGTCTTCTTATTTCACAACACATTACCCATTGTAAGCTTTCTGTAGTTCCACAAGATCAAACTTCTTCATTTTAAGAAAAGCTTTCGTTACGCGCGCAAGTTGCTCAGGTGTACTCTTACTCATCATCTCGTCCATATCAGTTGGCACAATCTGCCAGGATACACCGAACTTATCCTTTAGCCAGCCACATTGCTCTGCTTCAGGAACCGCAGAGAGTTTTTCCCAGTAATAATCAATCTCTACTTGAGTATCGCAATACACCATAAATGAGATTGCCTCATTAAAATTGAACTTATGTTCATGGGCGCTATCCATTGCGGCAAACCACTGATCTTCAAGTAAGAAATCAGAAAACATGATTGTTCCTTCTTTGTCTGGTTCCATACCTTTAGGATAACGAGCGATAAGCCCCTGCTTTCCGTTCTTAAAAACTGATAAATAAAATTTAAGCGCCTCTTCCGCATTGCCACATTTATCTCCCACAAACAATAGAAATGGCATTATCGGAGGCCGCTCTTCACCTTCTGGATTGGTAAGCATTAACTGCCAGGACAAACCATACTTGTCCTGAATCCAGCCATACCTCTTACTAAAAGGATATTCATCAAGATGCATGAGCACTGTGCCACCTTCGGACAATTTGTTCCAAACCTCATTTATTTTTTCTCCGGCGTCTTCTTCTCGCGATGGATCAAAATTAACTATGAAAGACACAGATGGATTGAATTTGAAAAAAGGCCCTGCACTAATTGCCATGAACTTCTGACCCCAAAGATCAAAAGAGACTATATCGGAGTCGCCTGATGGTGTGTTATGAATTGTAGATACATTTGTAATTTTTGAGTCTGGGAATATGGATGCGTAAAACTCCGCTGCTTCTTTTGCTTCCTTGTCATACCATAAGTGGGTAATAATTTTTTGCTTTGTTTTTGTCATAATTATTTCACCTTAACCTTCTGATCATTCTTGCACAACTCAATAAGACCAAAATCCCAGTGTAAAGAATTTCCTTATCATCTCAATTTATTTTACCATTTTTATACTATTTGCAATCTTATAGTTTAAAAAATTTATCTGTTTTATCAATTATTACAAGTCATTTCAATCAAAAGAAAAAACAAGCATCTAAAAAACGAGTGCTTGTTTTAAAATGAAAACCTTTAATTACTATACTGATACTTTTTCAGTCTAAGACTATTTACGATACATATGAATCATTAGGTGTTTCTAAAGGTTGAACCGTTGAACTATAAGCGATCTCTTCATGTAGACTAATGTCTAATCCCATTAATTCTTCTTCTTGGGTAACACGTAAAGGCACAAATAGTTTTACGATTTTTAAGATGATAAACGTTCCGACAACACCAAGAACGATCGCTGTTGCCACTCCCAAAGCTTGGTGTAAAATCAATTCAGGATTCCCATAAAACAATCCGTCATTACCCGCTGAATTCACACTTGTTGTGGCAAAAAGACCTGTTGCAAGTGATCCCCAAATTCCAGATAGACCATGAACACCAAATGCATCTAATGTATCATCATATTTGAATTTTTCTTTAATAAAGTTAATTCCATAATAACTTACCGGCGCGGAAAGTAAGCCAATAATGATGGCTGAAGGAACAGTTACAAACCCTGCTGCAGGAGTGATTCCTACTAAACCAGCGATTGCTCCTGTAGCTGCCCCGACTAAAGTTGGTCGTTTGCGGACTTTCCATTCAATTAGTAGCCAGCACACACCACCAGCGGCTGCCGCAACTTGGGTATTCGCAAAGGCAAGAGCAGTTACACCATTTGCACCTAAAGCACTCCCTGCATTGAAGCCAAACCACCCAAACCAAAGTGTTGCAGCACCTATTAAGAATAGAACGATGTTATGTGGACTGTGTTTTTTCTTCAAATGTTCATACCTAGGTCCAATAATAATAGCGGCCGCAAGAGCACTTACCCCAGATAATATATGAACAACTGTACCACCAGCAAAGTCGAGTTCACCAAGTTTAGCTAAAAAACCGCCTCCCCAAACCCAATGAGCCATCGGAGCATAAATAAAGGTAACCCATAACAAACTAAAGAGAATCCAAGCTGGGAAAGAAATTCTTCCTGCAATCCCCCCAGAAATGATGGCAACGGTAATAGCGGCAAATGCACATTGGAAGATAGCAAAAGTATAATGCGGAATGGTGTAAGACCCAAATGCAGCTTCTCCTCCAACCCCATGAAATCCTAAGTAGTCCAACCCACCTATCAGTCCGCCTTTATCAGGTCCAAAGCTAAGAGTGTAACCCCATAATACCCATACGAGCGTGACGATTAACAGGCTGACAAAGCTATGCATCATGGTTGAAACAACGTTTCGATCACTTACTAATCCTCCATAAAAGAGAGCTAAGCCTGGAACATGCATGAAGATGACGATTGCCGTTGAAATTAACATCCAGGTTGTATCTCCTGAATCAACTACGGGTGTTGTTGTGGCTGCAAACGCATTGATTGGAACAATGAAAAGAATGGCAAGAAATGTGAATAAGACCATATTCCGTTTTTTACGCAACATACCAATTCCTCCTTAGGCTTCATTTATTTTCAGTTTAATGCTGGTGTTGATGATTCATATTCATCTCCGGCATATCAACCGGAACATGGGTACGTGTCTCCACTGTTACTGCAATTCCTATTACTGAAATGGAAAGAACGAATGATAGCAAAAGCGGGGTTAATTTGGTTTTAATCATGGCATTCTGTTTTACAACCTCTTTATTAACCATAAACATTAAAGATATGATAGATAATAAATAGATGATATCCATAGCAACCATGATAAACGTTTGACGGTTTTCTGGGGTCATATCTCCAAGCATCGCTCCCATCATCGCTCCCATAAAGCTGGCAGACAATGCTTCAATGATTCCCGAAGCTCCGAAATGTTTGCCAATGAAATAGGTAAATACACCGCTAACGATAATGGATACTACGGTAGCATACGCTAGTTCTCCTGGTATTAATAGAGCAATGATGAGACCAATCATTGTACTGCTTACCATTCCTAATGCCATCGAAATACATTTTCCTGTTGCTGGACTCACAATATGTTTTCTTGAAGCAATGTAAAGACTAAAAAATAATGTGTAAACAACGATCATTGCTGAACTAATTAAAACTAACATGCCTTCACCTCCATTTATAATACGGGAGCTGGTTAAAAAACCAACTCCCGTTTCTTTCTTATTGATGGCAGGAATCACCTTTTGTCATGCTGCAAGATGTTTTTGCCTTTGGACGCGGCAGGTCTAGAGCTGGGTTACGGTCAAAGAATCCGACTGGTTTCAATTGGAAGCTTTGATACGCAGTTGGCATAACCGGCCAGTCTTCTGGTCGAGTAATATGGTGATGCCCCATTGTGTACCACACAACAATATCTTCATTTTCAATATTACGGTCAGCTTTTACATAATGCTCTAAGCTATCTCCTCCTTTTGATTGGTTCGGATATTTTCCAGAAGCATACATTTGGTCACGGTCATATTTTGTAACATGGAGATGATTCTTGATAAATCCTGCACGTTTAATAACACTAGCCTCATCTGTTGCGAACGGAAAACAGTTTTCACCCGTGACAATTTTATATCCGACTGGTTGGCCAACAAAATTTTTCGAATTCGGATTGACAATTTTCCATGTTTTTTGAGTAGCCAAATCAATATTACTTACGGATTCTGATTCTGTTTTAAAGGCTTTTGCTATCGTATAGAAGGCATTGTTATTTGGATTTTCTGGACCTGCCTTTTCTGCGACTGTATAAGATTCAACCAATGAGTTATTCACCCCATCAAGGATAGGATCGATTCGGAAGTTAAAGAAATGCTGATGATATGGCGCGTTCACCTGTGGTGCAACCTCTGTTCCATATTTAGGAACTTCCCCTTCATCCAAAGCACCTACATTTAAAATACCAGTTAATTTCACTTCACATTCGATCGTTCCATCTGGATAGAAGGACCAAAAGAATCCATAATCATAGTTTGCAACTGTCGCAAAGAATGAGATTACAAGACGACGAGAACGCCTAACTTCTACTCTGTTTGTCCTCCAATCTGTATGCTTCCATGCAACGCCATAATCTTCTTCATGAAGACAAACGGCATTTTTCACGGTAAATGGTTCGCCTTTACTATTTGACATTACGGCATCAAAGTATTTAATAAACCCTACACAGTCACAACCTAACTCCAAAGAATTGGCAAGCTGACCAATTCCGTATTCCCCTGCATCGAACGCATTTTGCCAGTTATGAGCTGGATTTGTATCACTGTAAGGTACCACCATTTCAGAAAGGGCCGCACGGTAAAGAATTGGACGAACTTTTGCTTTATCCTCATATCCTACAGTGTGAAGAACAAGCCCTTCTCTTGGCGTAAATCCAAAACGAATATTCCATTTTTGCCACTTAATGAAATGACCATCAATTTCGAAGCTTGGGCCTTCAGGTTGAATGATATCCAATGGTTTTACGTCTTGGCGAATATCAATCGGGTAACTATTTGCTTCTTCCGGAGTATAAGCACCATCTGTTGGCGGAATTGGTTTCACTCCGTAGTCTTCAATGCGGATAATTTCCATTTTATTCACATCAACTACCGGAATTAGACCTGTAACTGGATACGCATATCCATTTTCACCTTCAGCTGGCCTTACCCAAGCTAACGCACGAACAAGTCGTTTCCCTTCATCTTCTGGGATCCCAAAGTAACCTGAAGACCATGGATCAATCATCACTAAACTTGGATCGGTAATGCCGCGTTTTAAAAGGGCAGCTTGATAATCTGGGTCATTTTTCACTAATTCTTCGACTGCTTCAAATTCATCCAGGATAAAACCTGGTCGAACATCTGGAATAAATTCATAGGAAACCACTTGTTCTTTTGTTAGAGAGACGATCGCTTCAAACGTTTCATTCGTTTCTGGCTCTAATAGAATAATAAAAACTTCTCTTTCAAATGAATCTCCCTCTTTAAAATTAAGAACCAATTCTTTTTCAGGTTCATTTAAGACCACCTGTGCAAACCTAGCAGATTGAGTTACATTCATTTCACTTCTTAAAATCGCTACTGCTTTTGTGATTTCCTCCGATGTTAATGGTTCTAAAGGATGTGTCGCTTGATTTACTTTCATTTCGGATGCTTTCATGAGTTTGCCTCCCAATATTTGATAAATTTAAATTGACTTTTTTTGAGTTAATCTTAACTACACTCTTAGAATACCTAGTTTTTTGTCGAATTTATTGTAAAAAACGAACCTGTGTTATGTTTTTTGATTTTCTATGTTAGAAATTCTTACATATCACTGTAATAAACATAGAAATGTTATTATTATTTTTTTATGAATTCTAACTATTCCACTAATTTTTTTCATCCAATCATATTCTGTTATCAATTACTGTTAAGAAAGGAGTACTACAAAATGAGTCCTTTATTAGATAACCAAATCTATTTTCCTTCTCAACCAGAAATCAAACAAAATACACTTTTCTATCAAGAACTTAAACCCGCGGGTGGATGGTATAGCCAGAATGTTGCCTTGTTCTATCAATTCACTACAAAGGCAGACAACTCTACGTTTCTATCCCTTATTCCAGATGGATGTTTTGATTTTTTATTCTGCTGTGATCCTACAAATCCAACTGCTTATCTTTGGACTAGTCCTTTACACAGAAAAAAACAGCCAGAATTTCGAAAAGATTGCCAATACTTCGGGGTTCGATTTTTCCCTGAACAAAGTATTTTCAAATTAAATGAATCAATGGACCTCCTTCTTGCTCAGCAAATTCCGTTAATTGAGGTTTTGAATGAGGCGGAGCCGATGGTGGAGCTAATCATTTCGGGGAAGTCATTTAGCGAGAGAATCCAATTGTTTGGAGAGTATTTACAAGAAAAACAGTTAAAATTAGAAAAAGATCAAAAAATGGTTAGATATGCCATTGATCAGATTTATTCGTCACGGGGAACCGTTAATGTCCAGGACTTATCCGATTCCATTGGCTATTCAGAACAGCATATACGCAGGAAGTTTGAATCCTATATTGGCTTCTCTCCTAAGCAATTTTGTCAAATCGTTCGCTTCCAAAATACGTTAGATATGTATTTAGATAGAAATGGAAAAGATTTACTAGATATTATCTATGAAAATGGTTACTATGATCAGGCTCACTTCATTAAAGGTTTCAAAAAGTTCATTCATTTAACACCTAAACAATATAAAAAGATATTTACAAATGTATGAAACGTTGTTTGAATAAAATAAATAAAAGCCATCCAGTTTAGATTCCTCCTGAATCTGAACGGATGGCCTTTTAGTCTACTCTTTATTTCTTAATGAGCATTCTTTACCTCATAATGCTCAAAACTTTGGTATGGTTGCTCTTCTTCTATATTATATGCAGGTTCAGCATGGGAACTTACATCCAATCCTACCAGCTCCTCCTTTTCACTTACTCGTAATGGCGTAATTAAGCTAATAACTTTTAAAATAACAAACGTACCGACGACCGTTAAAAGAATCGCCGCCCCTACACCAGTCAACTGGTGAAGCACTTGTTCTGGATTTCCATAAAACAACCCATTTCCAGCAGGATTGATCTCCTTACTAGCAAAAAGACCTGTCGCAATGGCTCCCCAAATTCCTGTCATTCCATGAACACCAAAAGCATCTAACGTATCATCATACTTTAATTTTGCTTTCAAATAGTAAATACTGAAATAGCATACTGGGGCACCAATTAAGCCAATGATAAGGGCGGAAGGAACAGAGACATAGCCTGCAGCCGGGGTAATCGCAACTAGCCCTGCAATGGCTCCTGTTGCGGTCCCCACTAGTGTTGGCCGTTTGCGCATCATCCACTCGATAACCAACCACCCGATCCCCGCTGCTGCCCCAGCAATATGAGTATTGAGAAGAACTAACGAAGTGAGACTGCCTGAAGCTAATGCACTACCACCATTAAAGCCAAACCAGCCAAACCATAAAGTCGCTGCTCCAAACAAGAACAACACAACATTATGTGGCTTTTGTTCGGTGGTATACCCTTTTCTAGGACCTATCATAATCGCGGCCACTAAAGCTGCAACACCTGAAGTAATATGGACAACGGTTCCTCCAGCAAAATCGAGCTCACCCAATTGAGCGAGAAGACCACCGCCCCACACCATATGTGCCATTGGAGCATACACAACCGTGGGCCATAAGATCGTAAATAAAATCCATGCCTTAAAGGAAATCCTTCCAGAGATTCCACTAGAGATGATCGCAACTGTAATCGCTACATAAACGATTTGCAGTAGAGCAAACAAATAATGAGGGATTGTTAATGAACCATATACTTCAGGCCCGACTCCTTTAAAACCAATATAATCAAAACCGCCCATAAATCCACCGATGCTGGTTCCATAGCTAAAACTATAACCCCATAAAACCCACACTACACTCACAATTAATAGACTCACAAAACTATGCATTAAGGTGGAGACGACATTCCGCTGACTAACCAACCCCCCATAAAAAAGTGCAAGACCTGGTACATGCATAAACAATACAAGACCCGAGGCAATTAAAACCCAAGTAGTATCTCCCGTATCCAATTCTCCTGGTGTAGCAGCAAATGCATTTACAGGTAAAAGAAATGAAAGAAACAGAACAGAAATAAAAAGAGTTCCTTTGGTTTTTAGTAGATTTTTCATATTTTCCTCCTTTTTCCCGTTAAATATAGAATAATCAACTCTCTTATTCATCTTTGTTGCTTCTAAATATATTTTGAAGCTTGTTTAAGCCAACCTAATTGTTCTGATAATTCTTCCGCAGCTTTTCGTACTGAAACTTCGATTTCTCTTAGTCGAATTTCCGAAAACCTTGCTTCTGGCCCATTCACCGTGAGTGAGGCAACAACCTCATCCTCCCATGAAAAAACTGGGGCTGCGACACTAGCGGTTCCTTCTGTTATTTCCCCAAATGATAAAGCAAACCCACATTTTTCAATCATCATGATATCCTTTTTTAATTTTTGTTCATCTTTCACTTTTCCTTTTTTACTAAGCATTTTGATGATATTTTGCTGAGAATTTCGATTCATAAAGGCCAAAATCACCTTCTGCGATGCTCCCGTACATAGAGGAACCCTCATACCAATTGGTTCTGCCAACTTGAGCCATTGCATCGTATTCATGCAGTCAATAAATACACCTTCTTCCCCTTCAGGTACGGTTAAATAAACACTTTCTTTCGTTTTCTTCATTAATCTTTCCATAATGGGAATCGCAAAATTTCTTACTAATAATTCATTTCGTAACGAAAATCCAATTTTAAGTAAAGTTAACCCTAAACGATACTTCTTTGTTTCAAAGTTTTTATAAACAACTCCACTTTCCTCAAGCGAAGAAAGGATCCGATGAACGGTTTGAACAGGCATATCAAGTTCTCTACTAATTTCAGTAGCACTCCACTCCATCTTTTCCTCCTGTGGCTTAAGAGCTGTCAAAATTTTAATAGACTTTCGAATGGTCTCAGACAATCGACACTCCTCCTTTCCTTAGTGACTGATTCTTGCTAAACAGTTTGATTTTTTATGTACTTCCTTTGTCTAGTTTTCGCCATTTGCCACCCCCAAGCTACATCTTGTTTGTCTTATCCTAACTTTAAAACTGTTCTCATTCGAATTATTGTAAAAACCGAAACAGTTGTAAGGTTATATAACGTGTTTTTGTATCTTATCCCATATATTGAGAAAACGAGCTATCACATCTTTTTTTTCTCATGTAACGTTATGGGTGTTCAACAATACTTTTTCCTAAAGTATTAATCTAATAAATAGGAGTGAATAAAATGAGCGAAAAAACAATGATGAAAACAGATTTTACTTATTTAAGTCAAGAACCAGGTGTGCAGTTAATTAAGGCAGGTACATATCCCAAAAAAGAATTAAATGAGTTGCTTCAAATCCCAGCTTTAAAAAGTCAAATCATTGATGTACCTGTTACCAAACAAGATAAACCTTTACAACTTGGTTACTTTTCTATGCAGCCTGGTGAAAGTTTTACTTTTACTTATACGTATTTAGAAATGAAGGTTGTCCTTAATGGAAAAATTGTCATTATCGACGATCAAGGTGAAAAATATGTAGCAGAAAAAGGGGATGTATTAATTTTCACTCCCGATACAACGGTTGTCTTTGATGGTGAAAGTGATGGAGACGCAGTTTATGCGGCCCATCGCCTCCCTGAAGAAGCATTCATGTGAAAAATAGCTATTATTTTATATGCGAATAGAAGGATCTAGCATCCCCTTCTATTCGTTTTTCTTTAAAAATACTAATCTCAAACAAAACACATTTAGGAGGATCCTATGAATCAAACACAAATGACTCAAGAAAAAATCCCTTTTCAGCCATTAATGGAACGTTTCCCTTTTCCTTTTAAGGGAGATTCCTATCGGTATTCCAATAATTCCGTTGCATTAGACCCACCCTTAGTACTGACTATTACACCAGATTATTTTTATGAAATTGAGAAGAAAAAATTGATATTAAGTGCGACAAAGAATCAAGCTTATCAATCCTTTTCTCATTCAATAGATGCCCAATGGGAAATTCTTGAACTGATTATGAATGAAATGACATCTGCCTTTCCTAATTATTTCCATTTAGATAAAAGCGAGGACCATTGGACATTCACCAATCATTTATTAGGGGAAGAGCAATCGTTTATTTTTGGGGATTCTACTACTCTACCATATGAACCTTTAGATTTTATCGGACGTCATATTCAAGAAGATTTAGTCTATATAGCTCAGAGAGATGGCGATCTTTATATGGATGCAGGACAGCTCTGTTTTCCTGCCAACTGGTCGATTGCTTTTAATCTTGGTATGACATATACCGAATTTCATTCCCCTGTCCCACATTTTACCTCAAGCGGTCTTGTAGAAAAGGTCAGAAATTTCCTACTGAGAATGGAAGCAGGAAGCCCATGGACCCGATTAAATTGGACGATTACGGTTGAACCCATTTTAGATACATTTCCAGAAACGTTTGATTTATGGGGACCAAAAAAAGACCAGGTAACAGTTGAAAATGCCGGGGAGCTGGTTCATTTGCGAGTGGAAGACCAACGGTTATTTCGCCTTCCAGGGAGTAACGGCATCCTATTTAGCATTCATACCCATTTGATATCTTTACAGGAATTAGTTCAAAACCAAGAATGGTCGGAGCGATTTTACCGTATTTTGACCGATTTACCCGATTATATGGCTGAATACAAGGGGTTTATTTCATATAAAGAAAAAATAACGGAGTATTTAAAAAACCATCGAGTAAAAGGAGAGTAAGAAAGATGGATACTAATCTAATAATCCCGAAAAATGCGAAAAAAATGCTTTTGTTTCTTGAAGAACCTGAATTTCTTAACAAAGTGAATGTCCTAGATACCCTAGCAAAACAAAGGATAAAGAAAAATATATATCTGAATTTGAACCATGCTTCAGCTGAGGATCGTTCTCTATTTATTCCTTTCTCAATGAATGATGTCCAAACTATTCTTTATAAACAACTAGTCGGAACCCATCTTCTTATTGCGGGGAATCCCGCTTTTATAGGAGAAATCAAAGAAATCGCCTACTTGGCAGGTTTTTCAGAAAATGAAATACAATCGGTCGTGTTAGGACCAAAAGAGGAAACCGTTTTTTGCGTTAAATGCTACTCTTCCAATTTTAAACAGCATGCAGAGGAAATACACTGCCGTCATTGTAAAACAACATTGCAGATCTCGAATCATTTTTCTAAAAGACTAAATGCCTATCTTGGCTATATTAAAGTAGGTTAAAAGAAAGGAAGAGTTTAATGACTGCAACCATTGAGGTAATTGTCAAGGAAATAAAAAAAGAATCCCCTAGTGTTAAAAGCTTTAAACTAGCCCAGATAAACGGCTCTCCATTGCCTCGCTTTTCTGCTGGTTCTCATATCGTTACCTATTTAGAACAGGATCAAAAACAGTTCGAGCGCCATTATTCCTTAACCACTTCTCCAAATAAAACTGATATTTATCAAATTGCCGTTCGACTTAATGATTCCTCAAAAGGAGGATCAGCCTACTGGCATCATGAAATAAAAGAAGGCGATCGACTTGAGATTAGCTATCCTCGAAATCACTTCCCGCTAAGCTTTAGGGCTAAGCATCATATGTTTTTCGCTGCTGGGATTGGCATTACCCCTTTCCTAGCAATGGCTGCTGATTTAAAAGCAAAAGGAAAGACTTTCGAACTGCATTACGCAGCACCTTCAAAAGAGCAATGTGCGTTTTATTCTTACCTTAAAGATCATTATCCAAATGAGATACAGTTTTATTTTTCAAATAAAAAAAAGAAAATGAAACCACCTTTAATGGAAAATAAACCAATCGGAACGCATGTCTACTTTTGTGGATCTGAAGCGATGATGAAAGAATATGCCGTGGCAGCCAAATACTATGGATACCATGAAAGTAGTATTCATTTTGAATTATTTAGCCCCCCCGATTTAGGACCTCAGCATCCATTTCAGGTGAAATTACATAAAAGTAATCAGTTGTTACAAGTCAGAGAGGGAGAAAGCTTACTTGAAACATTACTAAAGAATAATATCCAAGCTCCCTACTCTTGTAAAATTGGAGGGTGTGGCAGTTGTCAAGTTGACGTCCTAGAAGGAGAAGTTGACCATCGAGATTTATTTCTATCAGATCAAGAGAAGAAAAATGCAAATGTGATGTTAACTTGTGTTTCTAGAGGAAAGTGTGGAACTCTTGTCCTGGACTTATAATCGATGCCAGACAAGGGATGATTTATATATGAAAGTTATGAAGGGTTGGCTCAATACGTAATTTGAGATAACCCTTTTTTAGTTTCACACAAAAAGTAACTGCACAATAGCCATTGTGCAGCGATTACCTCAAACCCCTAATGTTAACCATATTTTTTTACAGCCACTTAAACCCATCTTCATTCAATAAATAATTTGATGCTTCTGGACCCATTGAACCCGCCGAATAGGTTTGTATAGAGACTAAACTTTCTTCAAATGCTTCTAAAATAGGCTGTACCCATTTCCAAGATAATTCCACTTCATGCCAATGAGCAAAAAAGGTCGAATCGCCTTTTAGGGCATCAAAAATTAATAATTCGTAAGCTTCGGGAACGTCCTCCTTGCTTGCTGAAAAGTTAACCATGATCGGCTCTATTTTTCCATTTATCGGATTTTTACTATTCAATTGCAGCGATACCCCTTCATTTGGATTCACATGCACGATTAGTAGATTCGATTCCGTATTTTGGACTTCACTACAATATAATTCTTTTAGAGAATTCTTGAATTCAATTACAATCTTTGTTGATTTTTCCCTCATTCTTTTTCCAGTTCGTATATAGAATGGAACACCCTCCCAAAAGTCATTATCTACCCATAGGCGGGCAGAGATAAACGTATCGTTAGTAGACGATTCTTCAACACCTGGTTCCTCCAGGTACCCAATAACCTCTTCAGCGTTCACTTCACCTCGTCCATATTGGCCACGAACGACGTTTTTTGCAACTTCCTTTTTATCTAGAAGACGAAGTGATTCCATCACCTTTCTTTTTTCCCCGCGTATTGCCTGCGCACTAATTCGCTTAGGAAGACTCATGGCCGTCATCATCAAAAGCTGCATCATATGGTTTTGAACCATATCACGAATTGCCCCTGCCTTATCATAATAGCCAGTTCGACCTTCTAAACCAACAGTCTCACTAGCCGTTATTTGTACATTGGCAATATATTGATTGCTCCATAATGACTGTAGGATTGGATTCGCAAAGGCTAATGCTTCTAAATTTTGGACCATCGGTTTCCCTAGATAATGATCAATCCGGTAAATTTCATCTTCTTCGAAGACTCTATTAAGTTTTTCGTTCTGTTCTTGTGCCGATTTTAGGTCATGTCCAAACGGTTTTTCGATGATTAATCGTTTCCATCCTTTTGTTTCCCCTAATCCACTCTTTTGGATATTAAAACTAATGACCTCAAAGAATTCTGGAGCAACAGATAAATAGAACATACGATTTTCCATTACTTGCAGCTCTTGTTCATTATGTTGGACAAGTTCAAGCAACTGCTTATAACCCTCTACATGTGTAATATCTAATTGACTATAACGAAACTTTTTAACAAACTCTTTCTTTTTGGCCTTATCATTCACCAAATGTCTTGAATATGTGTACAACGATTGAGTCACACGGTCTTGGAATTCTGCATCAGATAATGAACTTCTTCCAACCCCCACAACAAGGAAAGTATCTGGTAGTTTTTGATTTAAATATAAATTAAACAAAGCAGGATAGATTTTTCTTTTCGCTAAATCTCCTGTTGCCCCGAATAATACAAATGTCATCGAATCTACCTTCTGATCTTTTATGATATTAAGAGATTCCTTAGCATGAATATCAGGACTCACAATTGATATACTCATTATTTTCCCTCCTAACTTTTTTGAGCTTGAAATATGTCAGTTAATTCTGTAAATTACCCTTTTATCAAAATTATAGATGGCAGATCGTTTCACCGTAAGTACGCACTTTCTTTTCATATAGTGAGGAAAAGTATACCAATAGACTCCCATAGTATACTTTTTCGCACTATCTGATTTTAAAGTGCGTACTTTTTTTATAATTTTCTTGGAATTACAATGAATCTAAGCTTTACAAATTCAAACCAAAAAGGAGAGACTATGATTATGAAATTACAATTAGCTTTAGATCTTGTCGATATTCAGGGTGCAATTGAATTGGTGGAAGAAGTTAAGGATCATGTGGATGTTGTTGAAATTGGTACACCAGTGGTCATTAATGAAGGACTTAAAGCGGTTAAGGAAGTAAAAAATGCGTTTCCTCAATTAACGGTGTTGGCTGACCTTAAAATCATGGATGCAGCTGGATATGAAGTGAGCCAAGCCTCTGCAGCTGGTGCAGACATTATTACCATTCTTGGTGCTGCTGAAGATGAATCGATTAAAGGAGCAGTAGAAGAAGCGAAGAAGCAGGGCAAACAAATTCTTGCCGATATGATCTCTGTTAAAAATATTGCCGCTCGCGCAAAAGAATTAGATGAACTTGGCGTTGATTATATTTGTGTTCATACAGGTTACGATCTTCAAGCTGTTGGTAAAAACTCATTTGAAGATCTTGCTACCATTAAAAGTGTTGTTAAAAATGCAAAAACAGCGGTTGCTGGCGGAATTAAATTAGAATCACTACCAGAAGTCATTAAACAACAACCCGATTTAGTGATTGTAGGCGGTGGGATTACGAGCAAAGAAGATAAAAAAGCAACGGCAGCTAAAATGCAAGAATTAATCAAACAAACTGCCGTTCAAGTAGGGTAAATCAAACCATGATTACGACACAATATTTAGATGAAGTGGTTCAAGAATTAGGTCGCACTATAAACCAAATCTCAGACAAAGAGGCTGAGGAGTTAGTGACTAAAATTCTTGAATCCAACAAAATCTTTGTTGCAGGAGCAGGCCGATCTGGTTTTATGGGCAAATCGTTTGTGATGCGAATGATGCATATGGGAATTGATGCTTATATCGTTGGGGAAACGGTAACAGCAAACTTAGAACCAGGTGATTTATTAATCATCGGCTCCGGTTCAGGAGAAACCAAAACCTTGGTTGCCATTGCTGAAAAAGCAAAAAACTTTGGTGGAACCATCGCCGCCATTACGATTTCTCCAGATTCTACAATCGGAAAGCTAGCTGATATTGTTGTTAAGCTACCGGGTGCTCCAAAGGATCAATCAACCGGTGATTACCAAACGATTCAACCAATGGGTTCTCTTTTTGAACAAACAATGTTGTTATTTTACGATGCCCTGATTTTAAGATTCATGGAGAAAAAAGGGCTAGACTCCAATAAAATGTATGGGAAGCATGCAAATCTTGAATAAAATATTACCCTAAATAGAATATTCTATAGACCACAAATTCGAATTTGTGGTCTTTTCCTTTTGATAAAATCGCCAGTGGATGAGATATAATGTTGTTTTTTTACAATCTTTTTAAAAAATACATAAGTATACTTAAAAAATGAAAACTTACTAAATTAGAAGTTTATTATTCATTAATGAAAACAAACAATAGGAGGCAAATAACATGAGTAATCCACGAGGAAAAACATTTAATTGTGAAAAGGAACTTACTCTTTCAATAATCGGCGGGAAATGGAAAATGTTAATCTTATGGTATTTAGGAAAACAGGGAACTAAACGTTTTGGCGAACTCAGAAAGTTAATTCCAGATATTACCCAACGAATGCTTGCGAATCAATTGAGAGAGTTAGAAGAAGATGATATTATTCATCGCGAAGTTTACCCAGTTGTCCCTCCTAAAGTAGAGTATTCACTGACCTTTCAAGGGGAAAGTTTAATGCCGATACTAGAAGCGATGTATGAATGGGGAAAGAATTACAAGATAGTAAACAATCAGAATGAGCTAGAATACATCAATGGTGCGCAGTAATTCTAGTGTACTTTTCTTAAAAATGAATAACTTATTGTTAATATGTTTGGAACAAATAAGAAATTGTCAATATAAAGAATCGACCCCATTTTACTATAAATGGGGTCGATTCTTTATTATGGGTTAATTTTTATTCACCACATTCCTACCATCCATATCTTCATCAACAGGTATCACACAAGCCTTCAAAGCATTCTCAACTTCCAATGTATACTTCTTAATTGCATCATCGGTCCAATTAAAGCGGTCTGCCATGAAAGAAATAACTTGTGTATTCCACTTTCGCACCCTTTGAATATTAAACAACAGATCCCCTGTCCGTCGGTTTAAGAAATCAATTGGGTTGGCGATCAATTCCTCTTCCATCGCATACACAAGCTGCGCAAAGACATCGAGCGGTAAATGATATTTTTGAGCATCATCTAGATTGGAAGCCAATAAATCAAATACACGCTCAATATTAGAACCATATCTTCTGACCAGCTTTTCTGCCTCCACATCGGAGAGTCCAATGTCCACTCCTTTTTTCAAATGCTTTAAAACATATTCAGAAAAATTCGCTGAGCCACCGACATCTCCTCCAGAAATAGGTTGATGTCGTGTTTGGCACGCTGGATACCTTCTGCCTTCTTCTAAATGAAATTTCGTTGCTAAAAGATCTGTCACCATTTCTGCCATTTTTCGGTAGCCTGTTAATTTACCGCCCGCGATGGTGATTAATCCAGAATCCGATACCCAAATTTCATCTTTCCGGGAAATTTCCGAGGCACTTTTTCCTTCTTCAAAAATAAGCGGACGAACTCCGGCCCAACTGGATTCAATATCTTGTTCACCTATAATCGCTCTAGGGAACATGTAATTGATGGCGTTGATAATATAACTGCGGTCACTGACGGTCATTCTAGGGTTAACGGCATCCTCATTATAGAAGGTATCTGTGGTTCCCACATAGGTCTTGCCGTCACGGGGAATCGCAAACACCATCCTCCCATCTGGTGTATCAAAATAAACGGCCTGTTTTAATGGAAAACGGGATTGATCAATGACAAGGTGTACCCCTTTTGATAGCTGAAGGGTCTTCCCTTTTTTGGATTGATCCATTTCACGAATCGTATCTACCCATGGGCCTGCGGCGTTAACGATTTTTTTAGCCCGTACTTCATATTCTTTTCCCGTTAACTGGTCCTGTATGTGCGCTCCGACCACTCTTCCATTCTCGTATACAAGCTTTATAACCTTTGAATAATTAAGAACGGTGGCACCTTTCTCTACGGCTGCCTTCATCACTTCAATTGTTAATCTTGCATCATCGGTACGATATTCTACGTAAAGGCCTCCACCCTTCAGACCGTCCTTTTTAATTAGAGGTTCCTTTGCTAATGTTTCATCGGCTGTGAGCATGGTCCGCCGCTCTGATTTTTTTACATCAGCAAGAAAATCATAGAGTAATAAGCCGATTGAGGTGGTCCATTTTCCGAATGTCCCTCCTTTATGCATGGGCAAAAGCATCCATTCTGGGGTCGTGACATGGGGGCCATTTTCATAAACAATGGCCCGTTCTTTACCGACCTCAGCCACCATTTTAACCTCCCCTTGCTTTAAGTACCGTAAACCGCCATGGACTAATTTAGTCGATCGGCTGGATGTCCCTGCCGCAAAATCCTGCATCTCGACCAGCGCCGTGTTCATGCCACGCATCTGGGCATCAAGTGCAATTCCTGCTCCTGTTATTCCGCCGCCAATGACTAAAACATCATATTTGTTTGTTTTTAGCTGTGCAGTAATCTGCTCTCGATGTAAGTTAGAAAAGGTCATTGCTTTATCCTCCTAAGAAATAGAAGCCACTTTATCTTATGCGTTTTCCCTTTTTTAGAAAACAAAAAGAGACCACAAAGACATTACACATTTTCAGTAATGAATTGTGGTTTCTTTTGTTTCTCCACACCATTTATGAACCCATTTTTAAATCACGCTTACTTAAAAGCCATTGCTGCGTTAACTGCCTTTTTCCAACCGCTATATAATTGATGGCGGTTTTCCTCAGACATGGTCGGCGTAAAATAGCGATTCACTGCCCATTGCTTAGAAATTTCCTCCTGACTTTTCCAGAATCCGACGGCAAGCCCGGCTAAATACGCAGCACCTAATGCGGTGGTTTCATTAATAACCGGCCGTTCCACCGGCACGCCTAAAATATCGGATTGAAATTCCATTAATAAATTATTTTTGACGGCCCCTCCATCAACACGTAGTGTTTTCAGTTCAATTCCGGAATCCGCTTCCATAGAAGTCAGGACATCTTTTGTTTGATAGGCAAGGGATTCAAGGGTGGCGCGAATGAGGTGTTCTTTCGATGTTCCTCGCGTTAAACCAAATACAGCACCGCGGACATCACTGTCCCAATATGGAGTTCCCAAGCCGACAAATGCTGGGACAACGTACACGCCCTCAGAAGATGAAACCTTTAATGCATAGTTCTCACTATCTTTGGCATTCTTGAACATTCTTAAGCCATCGCGCAGCCATTGAATCGCGGAGCCTGCTACAAAAATACTGCCTTCAAGAGCATATTCGACTTTTCCATTCAGCCCCCAGGCAATTGTTGTTAACAAACCATGTGCTGAACGGACTGCTTTACCACCTGTATTCATCAACATAAAGCAACCGGTTCCATACGTATTTTTCGCCATTCCTTTTTCAAAGCAGGCCTGACCAAACAAGGCGGCTTGCTGATCACCTGCCACCCCGGCAATTGGGACCTCTTTTCCAAAGAAATGGTAATCTACTGTTTTCGCATAAACATCCGATGATGGGCGGACTTCTGGAAGCATGGTTAAGGGTACACCAAGAATTTCTAACAATTCTTCATCCCACTTTAGCTCATAAATATTAAACATAAGGGTTCTCGATGCATTTGAATAATCGGTAACATGGGCACGACCGCCGGATAGTTTCCATATTAACCAAGTGTCAATCGTACCAAATAAGAGCTTTCCTTGTTCCGCTTTTTCACGTGCCCCTTCGACATGATCAAGGATCCACTTTACTTTTGTACCTGAAAAATATGGATCAATCAGCAATCCAGTTTTCGATCGAATGACATCTTCGTATCCCTTTACCTTTAATTCTTCGCAAATTTCACTTGTTTGTCTTGATTGCCAAACAATGGCATTGTAGATTGGTTGCCCCGTTTCCTTATCCCAAACCACTGCCGTCTCCCGCTGATTCGTAATGCCAATTCCGGCAATTTGTTCAGGTTGGATGCCGGATTCAGATAAAACTTCGGAAATGACCGAAAGAATCGATCCCCAAATTTCATTGGCATTATGCTCGACCCAGCCTGGTTTTGGAAAGTACTGTGTAAACTCTTTTTGTACAGTGAACACGATTTCGCCCTTTTGATTAAAAACTATTGCCCGAGAACTTGTCGTTCCTTGGTCTAAAGATAAAATGTATTTTTCCATACGTACTCCCCTTAAATAGAAATAAAACATTATAAGCTTTTATTTATTTGTATTTTAACCTTAGTTTGAAAAACTTCCCAGCATTTTTGTTTTGTATATTGACATTAAGTTTTCATGCTCATCTACGTCCAATAGTTGATATAATATTCTAGTCTATTAGGATAAGAATTATATCTGGGAGTAATCTTATGAATTCACTAATCTTTCAATATATCGTCATAATATCCGTTTCAGGAGTTTTATCGGTTCTCTTAACCATATATGCTTTTGTTAAAAAAGAACTCATGTCGAGCCGGAAAACATTCATTATCATGTCCGTATTATCGGCCATTTATATATTCGGACATGCATTGGAACTATCCAGCAGTACCATAAACCAGATTAGCTTTTGGATCAAATTTCAGTACTGTGGATTGCCATTTATTGCGCCAACATGTCTCGTGCTCGTCTTACAATATGTGGGTTTAGATAAATTTTTAACTCGCGGCAGAATCATTTCTCTATTCATCATCCCTTTGATTACTTTCCTGCTTAGTTGGACCAATGACATTCATCACTGGATGTATCGTTCCCTTTATTTACGACCAGATGTAACTAGTCCTGTGGTTGATATGATTACCGGACCATGGTATGTCGTTCATGGCAGTTTTACATTTGGGTCCTTGCTGCTTGGAACCTGTATTTTATTATGGTATTGGCAGCGAACAAAGGCTACTTACTGGAAACAAATTGTCACACTCATAGCAAGTCTTGTCATCCCCATGATTGCTTCCTTTCTATACTTAATTGGACTTTCCCCTTATGGGATGGATCCAGTCCCAATGGTATGTGCTTTACCAATGCATTATATTTCTGGGGGATTTTCTCTTCGGAGCTCTTTGTTTTAGCCCCCATTGCACGAGAACGGATCTTTGAAAGCATGCAGGACGGTGTCCTCGTCATCGACATTTCGAATCGACTTATAGACTATAATCAAGCGGCAGAACAAATAAATCCAACACTCACGCCTGTCGCAATCGGAAAAGAAATCAATCTAATTTTGAATGAGTATCAAGGAATGCAGGACCAAGAATTTGAATCTGAATAGTTCAATCCCAAAAATGATAAATATTACCACATTCTTCCCACTCCAATTTATAAGAACCAAAAGATCTTTGTCGGTACAATCATTGTTATACGTGATATTACAAAGCAGAAAAAGCTTGAGGAGCAATTAAAACATCTTGCCTATTTTGACGGGTTAACCAATATTTATAATCGTTCCTACTTCTTAGATAAGAGTAGTGAACAACTAAAGAACGCTATTCAAACTAAAGCGCCATTATCATTTATTTTATTTGATATTGATTATTTTAAGAAGATCAATGATCATTACGGACATCTAATTGGCGATGCAGCAATTCGACATGTTGTATCCATATGTAAAAAAGAACTTGAACATGAATCCATTTTTGGGAGGTATGGAGGAGAGGAATTTGTCTTATGTTTACCAGGTAAATCGATTTCGGATGCAGCAAAAATCGCCGAAAAAATTCGAGCGGCCATTGAATTAACACCGCTTAATACCAATCAAGAACTTATTTTCGTTACAGCCAGTTTTGGCGTTTCCGACCTTAATCCCTATGCTAAAACACTAGAAGTCCTCTTACATGAATCCGATCAGGCATTATACGCATCCAAAGAAAGCGGCAGAAACGCGGTCCACCTTGCTTTCAATGGTTCTTATGTAGGCTTTGATCCAATGGTGACCATAAACAAATAAAACTATATGTTTTTTCATAGAGGAGCAGTATTATAGATAGGCAGAATCACTTACTTGAAAGGATGGGGAATGGATTTTGTTTAAAAAAATGGCGGCGATGGCGTTTGCGGGGATTTTAATGCTGTCGTACGGAAAAATAGCCACACTGCATCGGCAGATACTATTTTAGGACCTGATGTGACCAACTATATTGGTTCTCGAAGTAACACCGTTTCTGTTGGGGTTTATGATGCAAACATGGGGCAAACATACACTTACAACTCTTCTAAAACCTACTATACGGAAAGTGTTGTAAAAATGTCGATGCTGGCAGATGTGCTCTATCAAAAGTTTCCAATAACAAGCTCCGAAAATTCATTGCTGACTAGAATGATAGAAAATAGTAATAATAGTGCTGCAAGTACCATCTGGCGGCAGCTTGGAAGCGATAAAGCTGTCCAGTCCTTTTTTCAAAAAGTTGGTTTAAAAAATACGATTGCAGGAACAGACGGCTGGTGGGGCCACACGACCACCAATGTGACAGATCAACTTACGATGATGAAATACTTTGCCTATCCTAATTCAGTATTAACCGATTCACAAAGGACTTATGGTCTGAATCTTATGCAGCATGTAGAGTCGGATCAACGCTGGGGAACCGGATATGGGATTCCAGCAGGCGTCAGTGTGGCATTAAAAAATGGCTGGGTTACATCGAATCCTCCAAGCAAACTCTTTGTTAACAGTTTAGGATACATAAATGGACAAGGTAAAAATTATGTGATTGCGGTTCTAACAACCGATAATAGCTCCCTATCCTATGGTATGGAGACCATTAATAAAATATCGAGTTTGGTATGGAATGAAGTACCAAAGACACTTCCGTCTATTGGTGTAATGGATGCAACAACAAATAATTCGACTATCAATGAACAAAGTGTCGTAAGAGGCTGGTTCATAGATGAAAAAGGTGTTTCCAAGGTTGATATTTTGGTAGATGGTAAGGTGGTTGGGCAGGCGGTGTATGGCGATTCAAGATCAGATGTCCAAAAAGCCTATCCCCAGTACAAAAATGGGAACGCTGGTTTTCACTTTACACTCGACACAACTAAACTTAGTGATGGAAAACATACGGTTACAATCAAAGAAACGGGCAAAAACGGACGAGTCACTGCATTACCTGATAAAAACATAACCATCGCTAACTCTAGAGGCTATGTGGATAAACCTGTAACCAATACGACTCTAATTGGTACCTCCAATGTATCGGGCTGGTTTTTGGATATAACAGGTGTATCCAAAATCGACATTTTGGTAGATGGTTCAGCCGCTGGCCAGGCAGTCTATGGCGATTCAAGACCAGATGTGCTAAAAGCCTATCCTCAGTACCATAATGGGAACGCCGGCTATCACTTTTCTCTTAATACTGTTAATTATAGTGAAGGGAAACATACCATTACCATTAAAGAAACAGGCAAAGACGGTCGCAGTAAGACATTGCCCGGAATATCTGTTATGTTGAAATACAAATAATAAAGCAGTCTAAAGATCCTGTCTGTGCTTCAAAAAAAACCGCAATCAAATTCGATTGCGGTTTTTTTGTTATCCATTTTCGATTAAGAATTCATGCTAATGGTTTCTTTTGCCGGTTGTTTGGAAAGCAGCGGACGTTCATTTTCCCACTGCACTTTAACCGGAAGATTAAAATACTGTGTCAGCATGTCGCTATTCATCATATTTTTGGTATCTCCCGCTGCAAATACTTGTCCTTTTTTCAAAAGTAACGTTTTACTGAAAGCAGGCAGGATTTCTTCAACATGGTGAGTGACATAAATGATGGTCGGTGCATCCGGATTATGGGTTATTCTTTCAACCGAATCAAGCAATTGTTCTCGGGCAATAAAATCTAACCCATTAGTCGGTTCGTCCAGTATCAGTAAGGCAGGGTTGGCCATCAGTGCCCGTGCGATCAGAACACGTTGTTTTTCACCCTGTGATAAAGTGTGATAATTGCGATTGGCATATTCGATACAGCCAAGCTCATCAAGAAGGTCAATGGCCTTTTTTCTAATTTCGTCTGTTGGTGTTTCATAAAGGCCAATGGAAGCATATTCACCGCTTAAGACGACTTCAAAAGCATTATCATCCGGATGAAATTTTTCTTGAAGTGACGATGACACAAATCCAATCTGCTTCCGGAGTTTTTCTGCCAGATAGGTTTTTCCAAATTCCAAATCAAGTACCGTGATTTTACCTTTTGTTGGGAAATAATAGGCATTAAGCAAATTTAAGATGGCCGTTTTTCCCGAACCATTTAATCCAAATAACACCCAGTGTTCCCCTTTTTCAATTTGCCAATTAATATCCTGCAAGATCCATTTGCCGTCACGTATTAATGAGACGTTTTCTAGTTGAACTACCACATTGATCACACCTTTCGCTACTATTATAATATCAAAATTTTCAGAATCAAACTTAAAAATGTTTTAAAGAGACTCTATTTCATAAAAATTGTTGCTTATGGAATCATTAAATGTATAATAATTTAAGTGGTAATATTTTCAAATACAGGGGGGGGGAATTATATGAAATTAAAGAGTTTCATAGTTACATTCGGGTCGTTCATTTTGACAACTACCAGCCTCTACTTAATCGGTTATGTGTTCACTATTCCTACGTTGATGTTTCATTATGAATATACAGATAACACAAATGGCTTTTTTATTACAACTGGTTCATTGGTTCCGATTATTATCGGTTTGGTTATAAGTTTTATTTCCGAAAGAATTTATATATACAAACACCGGCAGAAACTTGGATAATTATTCCAATTTTTCACTTTCTTATTTTGTCGATGGAAAGGAATGAAACTGTTTAGCAAGAACTAACATTTCTAAAGCTCCGAAGCTTTCCCCTTTCCTTTCCTTCGACAGTTTTGAAGGCTTCTTAACCGCCGAAGCTTTTCCCTTTCCTTTCCTTTCCTTCCAAAGTTTTGCAATGAAATCATGCATATCCAAATCATAAAGAAAAGAACCCACCTCTTGATGGATTCCCTAAATTCTGTCATTCTTCAGTTAGCGAACGGTATTTTCCACTAAAATAGATAAGCGGCTCTAAATCTTCAATCTGGAGATCCATTACCTTGCCGATAAACAGTGTATGATCCCCCTCGATATGTGCTGCAGTCACTTCACAGGCAATCTGTGCTACTGAACCTGGTAAAACAGGAATTCCCTCTAATAGGTCAAACTTTACCTCTTGATGATTTTTTTGCTGTCCCGCAAAATGCATGGACAGGTCTTGCTGGAAGCTGCTGAGGATGTTCACGGAAAATTTTCCACTTTGGTTTATTTTGTCAAGCATTTGTGCTTTTTCAGAAATCGAAACTACCACTAATTTGGGACTTAATGATACGGACATAAATGCATTAGCTGTCATGCCATGAATACTGCCGTCCACTTCTGTGGCCACCACAGTTACCCCTGTGGCAAACTTCCCCATTGCGTTACGAAATTGACGATCATCCATTCAACTTCTCCCCCTCACCCACCTAAATTGGATATCAAGATACCAGCACAAGCTGAAAATAACAATATATTTAATCCTAAGCCAATTAATGCCCCCTGCCCCAACCGTTTCTTTCCTATGGAGAAGGCTACAATTGGAATGACAATAAGTGCAATTCCAGCAAGCAACATATAAGGGAGGATAAGGGATGAAGAAGCTACTAATAATATGATCCCTAGAAGGTATATACCTAAAGCAATCCCAATCCCCAACCACAGTTGCTTTAGTGATCCATCGTTTTGATTCTGACTCAACCAAAGACCCCCTATTCTTATTTTGAATAAGAATTAATCTGCATTTATATAAGTTTTCCTCTCAAGTTCCGCTTGAATTTTCTTCAATTCTTCCTCTTTCTCATCCCGGTAAAATAAATTGTAGGTATCAAACGGAATGATTCTCCCATCTGGATGGGCGATATGAACACAGGATTTCTTTACGGATCGAACATCAAAGTTATAAGCATCTAAAAATTGCATAATAATCACTCGAAAGACATTATCATAACCAATTGGACCGGGCATTGATACTTTTGGCAGACAGCACAAAAGATCTTTTAGTGATATCGCTGATGAATCAGGCGAATGATTTAGGGAAAACAATTTAAAAATCATCTCTTTAATGTGATCATCCTGTTCAAATACAATCGTGTTTCGTTCGCCTTCTAAGAGAATGTTCGGATCAATTAGACCTGTTAATGGTGTGACCCTATCATTTTGTTTTAACGCATAGCCCATCGCTAAACAATCAGGATGACAGGGAACAGGAATCATATCTTTCTCACCAAATACTCCCGATTGGTCAATAATCATTTGTCTTACTTCACTTAATGTGAGCCTGTTGATGGATGGATCGTATTCCTCTAATCTGCCTGCAGCCTGTATGGGCTGAAAGGTAACTCCCCTAACACATTTCTGTTTTAACCCGTATTGAATAATTTTTCCAACCTCATGGTCATTTAAGCCCTTTTTCAGTGTAACAACCAACGTGGTCGAGATATTATACTGATTTAAATTTTCAATTGCCTTCTCCCTTACTTCTCTTAAATCTACACCTCTTAATTCTTCGAGGGCTTCTTTTTCAAAACTATCAAACTGAAGATAAATTTCAAAACCAGGAGAATATGCGGCAAGCTTTTTCACAAATTCTTTATCAGTTGCAATTCGAAGACCATTCGTATTGACCATTATATGCCGGATGGGTCTTGATTTTGCCATGTCTAGGATGTCAAAAAAATGAGGATGGATGGTAGGTTCTCCCCCGCTGATTTGAACAATATCTGCCTGCCGTTCATTTTTAATAATATTATCAAGCATAAATTCAATTTGCTCTAAGCTGCGGAAAGTTCCTTTTTGTGGAGAGGATTCAGCATAGCAGATAGGACATTTTAAATTACAGCGTTCCGTTATTTCTAAAAGGGTTAAACAGCTATGCTGCTCATGATCAGGACAAAGACCGCAATCATAAGGGCAGCCATACTTTATTGGGGTGTTCCAGCGATATGGCATTTCTGATGGCTTGATAAACTCACGACACCATTTATAATAGGCCACATCAGTGGATATCAGGACTTTTTCTCTCCCATGGTGCAGACAATTTTTCACTAAATAGACTTTTTCATTTTCGATAATGACTTTTGCTTCTACTTTTCTTAAACAGGTAGAACAGATGCTGTTCGTAAGTTCATAAAATAAATAGGGACGGTTAGGCATGGATTTCACTCCTCTTTTTCGACTGTTTTTTTGAGACAAGTCTTATGTAATAAAGGATTCCTAGCAGACTAGCAATTTGGATATTATTAAATAGCCAATATGGATGTGGGGTTGGTTTGATAAAATCAATCAAAAAACGAAAAACAAGATAAGAAAGCATAAATAATTGAAACAACAATCCTTCCCATCCCAACTGTTTTCTTTTTACCATAAAAAGAGCTATAACTAAGAAAAGTAAGAAAATGATTTCGTACAGCTGTGTTGGATGACGTTTTACACCATCACCAAAATCTACTCCTGTAATCCAAGTGGTTGCGACACCATAAGTATGGTCGTCTAACCCGGTTAAAAAACAGCCAATCCGGCCAATCATCATGCCTGTAGCTAATGGAAAGACAAAATCATCACCAGTCGAACGGGTCCAGCCAATCCACTTTTTGGCTGTTTCTACACCGATTAGTCCTCCTAATAAACCACCGACTATAGTCTTCCCGTCTGCCAGATACATGAGATTGTTCCAATTCTCAATCGTTTTAACAGGATCTTCAAACCAATATAAAACCTTTGAACCGATTGCCGCTCCTAACGTGGCCCCCACTACCACCCAAATCGCTTTATCTAACGGGATTCCTTCCTTATTTCTTGTATACAAATAAATACGGAATCCAATAAAATAGGCTAACGATTCAAAAATCAAATGAGGGTGGATACCGAATATATAGAAAGGGAAATGCACCGATTACCCCGCCTTTCCAAAAACTAGGTTCCATTCTATATTATCAGAAAATTCAACCTTACAGTTTTATTTTTCCAATTTTCTTTTAATTCTTCGGTACAATCGATAGCCCTTACGAATCCCATCTACCACTCGAAAAGGAATAGGCGGATGGTATTTGTAAAGTAAAGGACAATATATTTTGTGATAAGCTCTTTTTAAATCATCCCACTTGTGGCAATAGCCTTGTTTATAAAAATCCGATACATCTACAATATAGCCTCTTCCTTCAAACATCACCACGTTCTTCCCATGGACATCAAATGGATTTAAGCCTACTGAGCGCGCATACTCTAAACCATCATCAATATCTTTAATCGCGATTTTAGGAATCTGAACCCCTTTTATCAATGCATTAAATAAAGTGATGCCTTCTAGTTTTTTTAAGATTAAATAAGTTTCTCCATAGCCATAAAGACATGAAAAAGATTCATGATTTCCTAGTTTTTGATAAACATCTATTTCTTTCACAAGTTCCTCATGATTTCTCCCATATACTTTTACCACCACTTCTGGATAAGACTCATGTAAGAAAACTCCTGCATAATTACCGCAGCCAATCGTCCGCCAGGAAGCAGAACGATTCTCAACGAGTATAGGATCATAGGGATTTTCTACAGATAAATTTATATATGGCAATAATTCCGATTCGATTAAGTTCGTTAATACATTTACGTCCATTTGCACACCTTCTAATGTTTGACTCAGATTTTATTGCTTTACCTTCAAAAAGATACCTTGTCTGAATTTTAACAAAAATATCGCTTCTTTCTAGATATTTTTTTTTCTGCAAGATACAATAAAAGAAATATTTGTTCTGTCAGCCATTTTACATTAAGTCGATGAAAAAAGAGAGGTAAGTTCATGCCTTTTCCAATATTAGAAACCAAACGATTGAAATTAATTGAACTGACACACCAACATGCGAATGCCGTATATGAAATATTATCATTAGATGTCGTAACTCAATTCTATGGAACTAGTCCGTTTACATTACCAGCAGAAGCGAATCGGTTAATTGATATATATTACAAGAATTACTTAGATAAACGAGGGATTCGCTGGGGGATTAAATTAAAAGAAAACCAAAGAATCATTGGTACCGTTGGTTTAAACGTACTGCATCTCAAAAATAAACGAGCTGAAATAGGCTATGAGCTTCACCCCTCATGTTGGAGAAAAGGGTTTGCTGTTGAAGCCGTAAGTGAAGTCCTAAAGTTTAGTTTTAAAAAGCTGGAATTAAATCGAATTGGAGCGGTCGTCTATCCTGAAAATAATGCGTCTCTTTCTTTGCTTGAAAAGCTTGGATTTTCAAATGAAGGTTTACTGCGCGGCTATATTCTCCAAGATGGAGTATTCCATGATACGTTTATGCTGTCATTACTGAAACAAGAATGGGAAAAAAGCCAGGAGGAATAATCCTGGCTTCTTATTCTTCAAAATAATTCTTCACTGCTTTTGGGTTCTTAATATCCCCGTCATGATAATAGGGATTATTTACTGTTGCATTCTTTGGATCAAGATTCGTCTTGATTACAATCGTTGGCGTTGGAGTACTTTCAAGAATGATTCGATCATTCAGTTGAGCAAAATCCGGTATTTTTCTACTTCCAGGTTGTCTCGGTTCCATGTTTGCACCTCCTAAAACTAGGATGCAGCGTTTTTTAGGAATCATTCATGAAAACCAGATATTGTTTACATCAATCTAAAGCTTGAACATTCATTATATATTGATAAAAAAGAAAAAAACTAGGAAGTATTACCTTCCTAGTATCTTTATTCCTCTTCTCCGCCAACTAAGAAATCTGGGTTAAGTTCCTCAAATTCTTCGTCATCAACATCCAATCCCCAATCATCGTCATTGTCTTTGCAAGCTTCTAGGCTTACCTTGACGCAAACCTTTGTCTCACCAATCACTTCGACAAGGAATTCCCTTTCAACATGGACGATGATACGGTTTCCATTAGGGGAGATGACGGCTTCACAGCAGTTTGGCTGTTGCAGCACTCGTGCACAAATTTCATTGTCATCGAGGCAGTCATGGTCACGATACTTTAGCTTAATGACATCTGTATACTGAACGCGTTCAGTTACCACCTCTGTTTTGGTATTTTCATTATAGGAATACCAAACATTAATATCATACGAGCCGTGTATCTCTACCGTTTTGCCAACTTTTTTCGCGTTGTATTTATGGTTAATTATCCAACAGCCAAGAATACTTGTTGGATGATGCGCCGGGCTAATCGTATGATTGGACTGGGTGAATTTGCGTCCTTTCGCTACTACGGCCTTCGTAATAATCTCTCTATATTCTCCCATTTCGCGCGAACCCTCCTCATTCATTTTCAATTCATCGTATGCAATTCTTTAGACTAGTGTGATATATATTTTTGTGAATACTGGTTAAAAGTTTAGTCATGCTTCATTTTATGCGGAATTTATAGGTTGGTGCCTTTCATTGCCTGTACTAAAGTAAGGTTGGATAGGGGCTTTTTTTGAGGAGCGGATAGATATGATAAAAAAACTCGCCGATTGGCGACCTCCGTATGGGGCGGTTCATGAGGCGTAGGTGCACTTATGCCTGATAGGTATACTTTCTTATCGGCAAAAAGAAAACCAGACTTCCTGAAGAAGTCTGGTTTATAAATTAATGTTCGTGATCACAGGATCCGCCATTTTTCATGCTTGCGCCTGTTTCCCCGATTAATACGTCGCCGCCAGTTGAAATAATAATTTCATCTGTAACCGTATTGGAAATTGTTGAAGCAATTAACTGTAACAATTCATTTACATCAACTTGGGACTGTTTGAAATCCTGAACTACCGGAATATCATCTAATTCTTGTTCAATCGAAGCAATTTTTTCTTCCACCTTTTTTAGGGCTTCAGATTTACCATAGTGCTGCAAGTTTACAGCCTGCTTTTGCAATCCTTTAATATCGGAGATTAAGGTTTTAACCTTTTGATTTTCATGAATATGTGCTTCTGCCCGTTTAAAGAAATCAACTTCCTCTGTTTCTGCAATCATTCGAGCTAATTCCGCTGCGCGAGCGACGATATCGTCTTTTGTATACTTCGCCACCTTATTTCACCTCAACTGGTTCTAATTCTTCCACCATTTCTCCATTTAATGACCATGTTTTTGCTTCTGTAATCTTTACTTTAATAATTTTTCCAATTGTTGATTTTGGTGCAACCACGTTTACAAGCTTGTTTCTAGAAGTATATCCTGCAAGCACTTCAGGGTTGTTCTTACTTTCCCCTTCGATTAACACATCAACAATTTGACCTTCGTGCTTTTTCATTGCTTCGAGCGAAAGATCATTTACCAAAGTGTTTAGACGTTGTAGACGTTCTTTCTTCACTTCAAGTGGAACATTATCTTCCATTTTTGCAGCAGGTGTACCTTCACGCGGTGAATAAATGAAGGTATACGCTAATTCGTAACCCACTTCACGGTATAATGATAAGGTTTCTTCAAATTGCTCGTCAGTCTCATTAGGATAGCCAACAATAATATCAGTAGTTAGGGCTACATTTGGAATCGCAGCCTTAATTTTTCTTACTAACTCTAAATATTGTTCTCTTGTATATTTTCGAGCCATGATTTTTAACACGTCTGTTGAACCGGACTGAACTGGTAAATGAATATGATCCATTAAGTTACCACCCTTAGCGAGTACTTCGATTAGACGGTCATCAAAGTCACGTGGGTGGCTTGTGGTAAAACGAATTCTTGGAATATCAATTTTACGCAGCTCATCCATTAAGTCCCCTAGCCCATAGTTCATACCCTCTAAATCTTTACCATAAGCGTTAACGTTTTGACCTAGTAAAGTAACTTCCTGGTATCCCTGTGCAGCTAAATGACGGACTTCCTGGATAATCTCTTCAGGCAGTCGGCTCCGCTCTTTCCCACGTGTATAAGGAACGATACAATACGTACAGAATTTATCACAACCATACATAATGTTAACCCACGCTTTAATTTTCCCACGACGGACCTTCGGAAGATTTTCAATAACGTCGCCTTCTTTTGACCAAACCTCGACGACCATTTCTTTAGACATATACGCTTCATTCAAAATATTTGGCAGGCGGTGGATATTGTGTGTACCAAAAATCATATCTACATGATGATACGTTTTAAGGATTTTATTCACAACTGATTCTTCTTGAGACATACATCCGCAGACACCAAGAAGTAAATCTGGCTTTTCCATTTTGAGGGCTTTTAAATGACCAAGTTCACCAAAAACCTTGTTCTCCGCATTTTCACGGATGGCGCATGTATTTAAAAGAATAACATTTGCGTCCTCTGTATTATCGGTTGGTTCATAACCAAGAGCGAGGAAAATTCCTGCCATTACCTCGGTATCATGTTCATTCATTTGACAGCCATAAGTGCGGATGTAAAATTTTCTGCCTCCACCCATTCCGCGAAACTCTTCAGGAATGGCAAAATCAGAATGATATTTCACTTCTTCTTTACCACGTTTTTTTGCATCTTTTAAAGAAGGTGCAGTTATTACTTTTTCGAAGTATTGGCTATAATCCTTGGCGGATTTTTTGTCCGAAGAATTAGTAGCGGCAACTTGCTGGCCTTCTAATCTTTGTTTTTCATTCATTTGTGATTAACCCCTTTCTTTTAAAAATAACCTTGAAATGTCTACTAAATTTTCAATTGTTATTTATTCCCTGTGCTCCATTCTGAACTCTGCACATTATTATAGTATAAAGGTTTAAACAAATGAAAACAATAGAAATCCCTGTCAACACCGTTGGTATACTTAGACTCCTGCCGAGAGATATGGGCGAATAGATTTTGAGATAAAGGAATATATCCTAGCGCAAAAAAATACTAAATAACCCGCGGATTTCCGCGGGTTATCAATTACATAAATTCAGCAACTAATTTATCAAAATGTGCCTGATCGAGATTTAATTCTGCCTTCGTTAGTGGTTCTGCGGAATAGCCAGGAATTAATTCTTGGTATGAAGGACGTTGCGTATCTTGATAAATCAAACCTGTAACTAAGCCATTATGCTTCATTAATGTCTGCATCGCCAGTTCACGGTTAGAAGGATCATATCCTTCAATGGTACTTAGTTTTGTGAGGTTTTCCTTAAACCAGTCATATGTGTTGACTTTATTATACGTCACACATGGACTGAAAACGTTGATTAAGGAGAAGCCCTTATGCTTAATACCCGCTTCAATTAATGCAGTAAGATCTTTTAAGTCAGTTGAGAAGCTTTGTGCGACAAATGAAGCTCCAACTGTTAAGGCCATTTCCATTGGAGAAATCGCTTGTTCAATGGAACCCATCGGTGTAGATTTTGTTTTAAAACCTACTGCTGAACGAGGTGATGTTTGTCCCTTCGTTAAACCATAAATCTGGTTATCCATAACAATATACGTGATATCCACATTACGGCGGATAGCATGTACCGTATGTCCCATCCCGATTGCATAACCGTCACCGTCACCACCAGAAGCAATAACTGTTAAATCACGGTTTGCCATTTTAACACCTTGAGCAATCGGTAATGAACGACCGTGAATTCCATGGAAGCCATATGAGTTAATGTAACCAGAGATACGACCAGAGCAGCCAATCCCTGAAATTACTGCTAAATTTTCTGGTTCTAAACCGCAATTCGCTGCTGCACGCTGCATTGCTGCTTGTACGGAGAAGTCGCCACAGCCTGGGCACCAGTTCGGTTTAACATCATTTCTAAAGTCTTTAAAAGTGGCCATTTTAGAACAACTCCTTACATTTTGAATGAACTTCGTGAGGCAAGAATGGGTTCCCATCATATTTAACATATTTCGTGATTTTTTCAGCATGACCAACATTCATTTTCATAATGTTTGCAAGCTGTCCAGTCGCATTGTTTTCGACAACAATTACTTTTTTCGCAGCTTGAACCAATGGTAATACTTCATCAGTTGGGAATGGATGAATTAGACGAATTTGGGCATGATTTACTTTCAAACCATCTTTCTCTAATCGAACCATTGCTTCTTCAATAGCCCCGCGAGTAGAGTTAAACCCTACAATCAATAAATCTGGATTTTCATGTGGCGCATTTTTATAAACAGGTGTGTTAAAGCGGATATTTTCCACTTTACGCATACGCTTATCCATTTGTGCAATACGGTTTGTTGACGATTCGGATGGTTTACCAGTTTCAGCATGCTCAACACCAGTAACGTGGTGGATACCGTTTTTCATACCAGGAATGGTACGAGGTGAAACACCATCTTCCGTTACTTCATAGCGTCTGAAGTAGCCTTTGTTTTCGATTTCTGGAAGCTCATCTGTTACAAGCTTTCCGCGTCTAACTTCTACTTTAGAAACATCTAAAGGTTCTACTGTTTGTTTACCTAATGATAATTGAAGGTCAGATAATACAATGACCGGGCATTGATACTCTTCAGCAAGGTTAAAGGCTTCAGCCGTATCATAGAAAGCTTCTTGAACAGTACTTGGAGCTAAAACGATTTTTGGAATTTCACCATGTGTTCCATAAATCATTGCCATTAAGTCAGACTGTTCTTGCTTTGTTGGTAATCCAGTTGAAGGACCTCCACGCTGTGTATCTACGATAACAAGTGGAGTTTCTGTGATACCAGCAAGTCCAATCGCTTCCATTTTCAATGATAATCCTGGTCCTGATGAAGCGGTTAGCGCACGGATACCGCCGTAACTTGCGCCAATTGTCATCGTACATGCTGCAATTTCATCTTCCGTTTGAATAACAGTTCCACCTACTGCCGGTAATTTCTTAATTAAATATTCCATAATATCAGAAGCAGGTGTAATAGGATATGCTGCCATGAATCGGCATCCGGCTGCAAGAGCACCTAATGCTATAGCATCATTTCCGATCATATACATACGGCGTTTGCCATCAGCTTTTTCTAGGACCATCGTTGGTACGGCTGAATCCATTTTTTCTTTCATATAATCGTAGCCTACTTTAATAGCATCCATGTTTTTGGCTACAACTTTATCACCTTTTTTACCAAAAATCTCTCGAACTACTTCTTCAAAAACTTGAATATCCAAATCTAGAACAGCAGAGGTAGCCCCAATAGCAACCATATTCTTCATTAAGGAAGTCCCTAGTTCTGTTGCAATTTCAGTGAATGGAACCGCATACAAGGAGGCTTCAGTGTCTTCTGGTTTCTTTGGATCAAATTTTGCATCTGCTAAAATGACACCATTGCTGTGTAGTTCTTTGTAGTTAACATCGATTGTTTCTTGGTCGAATGCTACAAGGATGTCCAGGTCATCAGAAATAGAACGAACTTCTGTTGTGCTAACTCTTATCTTATTATTAGTGTGTCCGCCTTTAATACGAGATGAAAAGTGACGATAACCATACAAGTAATATCCTAGGCGATTCAGTGCGATAGCAAAGATTTCCCCAGTACTTTCAATACCTTCCCCTTGTTGTCCGCCAACTTTCCACGAAAGTTGATTGATCATTCCCTTACACCCCTTTGGATATGTATAAATTAAGTAGTCTAAATCATGTTAATTATAGCACAATTCCAAGTAATCAACTAAAAATTAGTCTGTGAAATCGCATTATAGACTAAATAGTCAGAATAAAGAATATGTACTAAACGCTTACAATTCTAGACCTATGTACTTAAAATTGCAACCCTTTGGCTCGAAATAATGTCTAAAATATGAATATTTTTTTATTATTAAATAAATGTTATGATGAAATCAGGAAAAATTAGTTAAAATATACAATTTATTATGCAAAATGCTAGATTGTTTACTTGAATTTATTATTCTATTGTATTGTTTTGTTATATAGCAGAATAGTAAAAATGTAATATTGTATTAAAATCGAACAACACAAAAACCTGCTTGGAATGATTCCAAGCAGGCAAGTATGTGAATTTCTATGTTGATTACATATAATGGCTTTTTCTACTACCTTGGCTCCACAATAAGCTTAATTGCTGTGCGTTCTTCCCCGTCAATCAAAATATCGGTAAACGCAGGGATACAAATTAAATCAACTCCGCTAGGTGCTACAAATCCTCTTGCAATCGCTACTGCCTTTACGGCTTGATTTAATGCACCCGCACCAATTGCCTGTATTTCTGCTGCACCTCTTTCACGCAGAACTCCGGCAAGTGCACCAGCTACAGAATTAGGATTAGATTTTGCTGAAACTTTTAATATTTCCATCCCTAGCTCCCCCTTAGAAAATCCCGATCCCGCATGAGCAGTTCATGAACAAATCAGGTTATAACATTCCACTGCTACTATATTCAGTGGTGAAAAGACATATTCCGGCTTGGACGAAAAAAGTCAAGATTTTCGCAAAAACCATTTGCCTATTTCTAAGGGAATTAACAAAAAAGCTTCACTGACAGGGAAGCTTTTTTAACTGTAAAAAGGATGATCGTCATTGATTTGGATTGGTTCTATTTTCTTAGCTAAACCTGTTTTCCGATCTAGTTCTATGTAAACGGCGCTCAACTGGTTTCGTTCTGACTTAGGTACTTCGAATCTAACCGGCAGACTCGTTAAGAACCTTTTTAGTACTAACTCGCGATCTACGCCTAGAATACCATCGTACGGACCTGTCATCCCAACATCAGATAAATAGCCGGTACCTCCAGGTAAAATTCGGTTGTCAGCAGTTTGAACATGTGTGTGGGTACCAATTACTGCCGATACTCTTCCATCTAAATACCAGCCCATTGCTTGTTTCTCACTTGTGACCTCCGCATGAAAATCCACAAAGATAAATGGAGTCCGTTCCCTGGCGATTTGGACTAGTTCATCTGCTTTTCGAAAAGGACAATCTAAAGGTGACATAAAGGTTCGACCCTGAAGATTCATAACCGCGATTTCAAATTCATTCACTTTGAAAAAAGCCAACCCCTTTCCCGGTGTCCCTTCAGGAAAATTAGCAGGTCTTATCATGTTTTTGGCTGAATCAATAAACTCAAATATCTCTCGGTTATCCCAAGCATGGTTGCCAAGTGTAACAGCTTGTGCACCTTGACTTAAAAACTCCCGATAGATTTTTTCGGTAATTCCCTTGCCCCCTGCCGCATTCTCACCATTTATAATCGTAAAATTGGGGCGGTATTTTTCCTTTAATTTTGGCAAAAATTCCTTCACCATATCACGGCCTGGAGAGCCGACTACATCTCCAATAAAAAGTAAATTCATTGTATTTCCTTTCGTCTAACAAAATTAGTATTGTTTAAATTGTCTCACATATGATTTCTCTTTAATCGCCATTTACTGTACTCAAAAAAATAAAGCAGTGCAATTTGCACCGCTTTATTTTGCATATTCAACCGCCCGTGTCTCACGGATAACGGTCACTTTAATATGTCCTGGATAATCAAGTTCCTCTTCGATTCGCTTTCGAATATCGCGTGCCAATCGATGGGCGGCAAGATCATCAATTGCGTCTGGTCTTACAATAATACGTACTTCTCTACCTGCTTGAATCGCAAAAGACTTTTCAACACCTTCATATGACTCTGAAATCTCCTCAAGCTTTTCAAGGCGGCGAATATAATTCTCCAATGTTTCACTACGAGCTCCTGGTCTAGCCGCAGACAAGGCATCTGCTGCTGCTACAAGAACGGCAATGATAGATGTTGGTGCTGTATCACCATGGTGGGATGCAATACTATTGATTACTACAGGGTGTTCTTTGTATTTGGTTGCAAGTTCTACCCCAATTTCCACATGGCTGCCTTCAACCTCGTGGTCAATTGCCTTACCAATGTCATGCAGCAAACCAGCACGACGAGCCAGTGTTTCATCCTGTCCAAGTTCCGCAGCTAACAAGCCTGAAAGCTGAGCCACTTCCATGGAGTGCTTAAGGACATTTTGCCCGTAGCTGGTACGGAATTTTAAGCGACCAAGGATTTTAATAAGATCCGGATGGAGTCCATGAACACCCACTTCAAAGGTTGTTTGCTCTCCGACTTCACGGATGTATTCATCCACTTCACGACGAGATTTTTCAACCATTTCTTCAATTCGGGCTGGATGGATTCGTCCGTCTTGGACTAACTTCTCTAAAGCTAAACGAGCCGTTTCTCTCCGAATCGGATCAAAGCCTGATAAAATGACAGCTTCAGGAGTATCATCAATAATCAAGTCAATTCCCGTTAACGTTTCAAGTGTACGAATGTTTCTTCCTTCACGACCAATAATCCGGCCTTTCATTTCATCATTCGGAAGGTTGACGACAGAGACAGTCGTTTCCGCAACATGGTCAGCAGCGCAACGCTGGATAGCTAGGGAAAGGATTTCCTTTGCTTTCTTGTCGGCTTCCTCTTTTGCTCGGTTTTCACTTTCTTTAATCATTATAGCTGTGTCATGAGTAAGCTCTTGCTCCATTTTATCGATAATGATTGTTTTTGCTTCCTCGCGAGTTAAGCTCGAAATTCGTTCGAGTTCTGTTTGTTGTTTACGTACCAACTCGTCCACTTTGCTTTCCATCTCTTCAATATGCTGTTGTCTTTGGTTTAGAGAATCATCCTTCTTTTCTAAAAGATTTTCACGCTTATTCAACGTATCCTCTTTTCGATCTAAATTCTCTTCTCTTTGCAGTAAACGGTTTTCTTGTTTTTGCATTTCATTTCTTCGTTCACGAACCTCACGTTCAGCTTCAGTTCGAAGCTTGTGAATTTCATCCTTTGCTTCAAGCAAAGCTTCTTTTTTCAATGAATCAGCATCACGTTTCGCATCTTCAAGAATCTGCTCTGCAGCATTCTTTGCACCTGCTACTTTTGCATCAGCAATGGATTTATGAACAAAATAGCCAACAACGGCACCGACGATAAGGCCAAGCAAAATGGAGATGATCGTAATTATATCCAATCGTTACACCCCCTCTTGCTATTAACTTTTTGTTCTTTTTTTAAGTGTCGGCATGTACATTGTTTAGACTCAATATACACCAAGCACCAAGGCTTTTCACAATGTAATATTTCCAAAAATGTAAAATATACATGTTAATTGTAAGGCTGTGAATATTTATTGTCAAGGCTTTGTCCAAACAGCATTTTGAAATATTTAGAATTTCACAATTGATGGGCTGTAAGTTTGCTTTTTATATATGAATATTTATTTATTATTTTGTATTTTTATTCATTTTCTTATTAAAAAAGCAAAACCTATGTCAGGCTTTGCTCACAAAATTCTAATTATCTAATAAATTAAACTGTTCGTCTTCCTCAGTTTCCGTCACCATTTTATCACCATCTAAACCGTAGTGTTCACGGATTTTCAGCATGATTTCCTGACGGGTATCAGGATTTTCTTTTAAGAATAATTTCGCATTTTCACGGCCTTGGCCAAGTCTTTCATCGTTATAGGAGTACCATGAACCGCTTTTTTGGACGATATCTAGTTCAGAGCCTAGATCGATGATCTCGCCTTCTTTAGAGATCCCTTCTCCATACATAATATCGACTTCTGCTACACGGAATGGCGGCGCTACTTTGTTCTTTACGACTTTAATTTTTGTCTTGTTACCAACCATGTCGTTGCCTTGCTTTAATGTTTCAGCACGGCGCACTTCAAGACGGACGGTTGAATAGAATTTAAGTGCACGACCACCAGGTGTCGTCTCGGGGTTCCCGAACATGACCCCTACCTTCTCACGAATCTGGTTAATGAAGATGGCGATTGTTTTTGATTTGTTGATTGCACCTGATAGTTTACGAAGGGCTTGTGACATTAAACGGGCTTGTAAACCTACGTGAGCGTCACCCATTTCTCCTTCGATTTCTGCTTTAGGTACTAATGCTGCAACTGAATCGATAACGATAATATCGACAGCACCGCTTCGTACTAAGGCTTCAGCGATTTCAAGTGCTTGTTCACCTGTGTCAGGCTGGGATAAAAGTAATTCATCAATATTTACACCAAGTTTATGTGCATAAGTCGGATCCAGCGCATGCTCAGCATCAATAAACGCTGCTTGTCCGCCTTTAGCTTGAACTTCTGCGATTGCATGAAGGGCTACGGTTGTTTTACCAGAGCTTTCTGGTCCATATATTTCGATAATACGGCCTCTAGGGTATCCACCTACACCAAGTGCCGCATCAAGTGCTAAAGAACCACTAGGAACAGTTGATATCCTTGTTTCCGTTTGCTCACCCATTTTCATAATTGAGCCTTTACCAAATTGTTTTTCTATTTGCTTTAACGCCATCTCTAAGGCGGCCTTGCGGTCACTCACAAATAGTTCCTCCTTTTTTATATAAAGAATTGAATTATTTCGTTTAAGTCTATGAATATAAATCCTATAACTACTATACCTTTTTTTCATTTATTTGTCGAGTAAAAAAGCGAACATTTATTCGACCCTTTTATAAACAATTTATACTGGGAAAACAGGTATATAACCCCTTTTTTTGTCTTTCTATTATCCATTACCTGCTGATAAGCGTATTTCTCCTTCTTATCTGAAAAATCAAATTTTTGAGGGTTTTAAGAGTAGTAGTTTATTAATCGCTTAATATTCCTATAATTGTGGAGATCATTTCAATTAAAAATCCATACTGACTTAATATAATCCTCCAATCTGAATAGGTGCGCTGAGTTGAACAATATCGGCAGGAAACAGCTAAGGGTAACCGGATACGATTCTCATTCGGACAGGGCGATCTGATTTTGGCTCCAGGCTGTCCGAATCCTACTCTCATTCGGACAGCGCAAGCTTTTTTTTGCTCCGGACTGTCCGAATCACACCCTTATTCGGACAGGGCATTCTGATTTTGGCTCCGGGCTGTCCGAATCACATCCTTATTCGGACAGGGCATTCTGTATTTTGCTCCGGACTGTCCGAATCTCAACCTTATTCGGACAGGGCATTCTCATTGTGCTCTGTGCTGTCCGAATCACACCCTCATTCGGACAGGGCATTCTCATTTTGGCTCCGGGCTGTCCGAATCCTCCCCTCATTCGGACAGCGCAAGCTATATTTTGCTCCGGGCTGTCCGAATCGCCCCCTTATTCAGACAGTGCTTTCTGATTTTGGCTCCGGGCTGTCCGAATCACACTCTCATTCGGACAGTGTAATCTGATTTTGGCTCCCGACTGTCCGAATCACACCCCACTCCGACAGAACACACTGAAAATTACCCTCGCCGCAACCACACATCCCCCAAAAAATAAAAAATCACAGAACGCTATTACGCATTCTGTGATACTTTTAAATTCTGCAAAATAAAATAGCAGCCATATTTCACCGCACGATTACGAATTGCTTCCCTCGTACCGCTAAGTGTTAGCTTTTCCACTACTGTAGGTCTCCCCTTAATCGCAACCCCAATATAGACCGTGCCAACTGGTTTACCTTCTAACTCATTGGGACCTGCTACACCAGTGAAACTAATACCAATGTCAGCACCAATTAGATCTGCTGCATTTTCTGCAAGCTCTAAGGCACACTGCTCACTCACAGCACCATCCTTTTCAAGCGTTTCTTGCTTCACGCGCAGCACTTTATTCTTCACTTCATTCGAATAACAAACCACGCCGCCTTTAAACACAGCACTTGCGCCCGAAATCGAAGTTAGTTCCTTCTGAAACAAGCCCCCTGTCAAACTCTCTGCAGCAGTAATAGCAAGCTTTTTTTCCTTTAACACATTCGTCAGCTCTGCTAATAATGAAGTATCATCATAACCATAAATAAACTGTCCTACTCGGACTCTAATGGCTTTTTCCACTTCATCCAGCATAGACTGTGCAACAGCCTCATCCACATGTTTTGCCGTCAAACGAAGTGTGACTTCTCCATCTCCGGCAAGCGGTGCGATCGTTGGATTACTTTGGGCATCAATTAGGTCGATAATTTCTGTTTCTAGTGCCGCTTCACCAATTCCAAAGAAACGCAGAACCCTTGAAACAATTTTTTCATTGACCGCATCTTTAGGAGAAAGTGCTGGACAGCCATAATAACGGAACATAGGCTCCATTTCCTTTGGAGGACCCGGAAGTAGCATATAGGTGTTCCCATTTGTTTCAAGCACCATTCCAGGAGCCATACCGTGGTCATTTGGAAGGATATGAGACCCTTCTAACACCAATGCTTGCTTTCGATTATTTTCCGTCATCACCCGGTTTGTCCGAGAGAAGTACAACTCAATGGACTCTAGTGCATTTTGATCCATTACAAGATTCTTTCCTAGATGATGGGCAATTGTTTCCTTCGTTAAATCATCTTTTGTTGGCCCTAAACCGCCAGTAAAAATAATGACATTAGCCCGTTTTTCTGCCGTTTTGATCGCAGATAGAAGTCTGTCAGGATTATCGCCGACAACCGTATGAAAAAATACGTTAATTCCAAGATCCGCTAACTGCTGTGAAATAAATCGGGCATTAGTGTTAACAATTTGTCCAAGCAATAACTCTGAACCAACCGCAATAATTTCAGCATTTTTCAAGCCCTTCTCCCCCTTAAAAACAAACCATTTTCAGACCTATTTTGAGTTTTTTAACACATGACTGTTCTTGGCGAAATAATCCCAGCCAGACCAAATGGTAAAAAACATCGCAACCCATAATGACAAAATATCAAAGCGGAAAGGAATCATTGCAAAAATAAAATTATGTAATAATAACGACGAAATGGCGATAATTTGTGTCCAGGTCTTAATTTTACCAAGCATATTTGCTGCCACTACCTCACCCTCACCCGCCAATAACAAGCGAAGTCCGGTAACAGCAAATTCTCTGCTGATGATAATAATCACAATCCATGAAGGGGCATAAACATCGTTAAGTTCAACAAGAACGATTAAGGCGGCTGACACTAGTAATTTATCAGCTAATGGATCAAGGAATTTGCCCATATTTGTCACCAGATTAAATTTTCGGGCGTAATAACCGTCAACCCAGTCTGTAGTTGAAGCGAATATAAAAATGAGTGCTCCAACAAAATGAGTGACAGGTAAATCTGCGCCGAGAAGATGCATATCGCCCCAATCAAAAGGTACGAGCATAATGATTAAGAATAATGGGATTAGTAGGATCCTTGATACCGTTATTCTATTAGGAATATTCATAATTCTTCTCCTTATCTTTGAAAAAAGTGAAAAATAGTCATCAGCAGATGACTATTCATTCTTCAGAACATATTGAATCTTGATGTTCTGAACATTGGCTGTTGCTGGAATCGCATACTCAAGCTTTTGGTCATTCACGTAAATGTCTGTATTTGCAGCGTTTCCGACTCTTATAATAGCCATCGTTTCTGTCGACAAATCTTGTGTTTGACTCTCGGTTTTACCTTTTATAAGCATTCCATGGAAAAAGGTTTTCTGTTTTCCGTTTTTAATGCTTACCCAGGTTTGTCCTTTAGAAACTAGCTTAATGACAAATTTATCTGCATTTTTCAAGTCATATGTTGTCGTAGTACCTTGTTTTTGAACAGCCGTTAATTCTTGCTTTGGTGTTACTGGGGCAGGTGTTGCCTCTTTTTTAGTCGTGGTTGTTTCTTTATTCGTAACACTATCATTAGTGTCTGTTTTTGCCGTCTGATCAGAGTTTAACTTTTCAAGCTCGGTAGATTTTTCAATTTTAACTTTCTGTGTGTCATTGCTAAGTGTTTGATTTTTATTATCTCCAACATTATTGGAAATAAAATAATATAAAAGACTCGCAATACCAATGACAAACACACCAATTAAAACCTTTGGCAGTAGATCAAATACTTTTGAGCTCCGCTCTGAAATTGCTTTGTGCGTTTTCACCCTAGATAAATGATGAATCTCATCATTATGGGAGGCAGGAATTTCATTCTGATAGGTTTCAAAGATTTCATCAGGATTTAAATTAAGTGCTTCTGCATATTGCTTAATAAAGGCCCTTACGTAGAAATTTCCGGGCATGCTTTCATAATTACCTTCTTCAATACCAACTAAATATCGTTTTTGAATTTTGGTAATGGTTTGAAGATCATCTAAGCTTAAGTTTTTAGCTAATCGGGTTTCCTTTAATCGATTCCCTAATTCCGTCAACTGTAACACCTTCCAATTTATTAAAAATCAAAATCCCCAAAGTCAGATCCAGTGAACATATTATGCTGGTCAACGACATCGTAGGTTATTTCTTCATCTGCATGGTTTCGAAGTTCAATAATATAATCAAAATCGTCAAGCGTGTACTCTGAATTTTGTACAAAAATATCAGGATGCTCTATTACTTTAACAGACGGCATGCGCATAATTTCACGAACAAGCTGCCAGTGCCGCTCGTTAGCACGTCTGGTTGAAACAATCCCATCAAGAATAAACAAATTGTTAGCATTGTATTCATCTTCAATCAATTGATTGCGAATCGTTTGCTTTAACAGAGTAGAAGAAACAAACAACCATCGTTTGTTTGCACAAACACTTGCAGCAACGAGAGATTCCGTTTTCCCGACTCGAGGCATTCCCCGAATACCGATGAGTTTATGTCCCTCCTGCTTAAATAATTCTGCCATAAAATCAACTAATAATCCAAGCTCATCTCTTACAAATCGGAATGTTTTTTTATCATCAGCATCCCTTTGTATATAACGACCATGCCTAACTGCAAGTCTGTCACGCAGTTTCGGTTCTCTTAGTTTTATTACCTTTATTGTGTCCATAGTATTTAAAATTGACTCTAACCGTTTTATTTGGTCATCATCTTTTGCTAAGATAAGTAAACCGCGTCTGCCTTCATCAACACCATTAATAGTGACAATATTAATTGCCAGCATTCCTAATAAAGAGGATATGTCACCCAAGAGACCGGGACGGTTTTTTTGAATCTCATATTCTAAGTACCATTCTTTTTTCATACTCATAAAACCCCCAAAAAGAAGTTTCGACAATTTTTTCGCACTGTCACATCTAAACTTTATAATAAATGATTTTAATAGAAGATGAAAGAAAAAACGAAGAATAAGAACGATTTATTGAAAATCTTTCCCAAATAAGAAAGAGAGAGACCATTTAGGTCCCCCTCTCTTAACGGTTGCCGTTGTTTGAAATTAATTTTACCATCATATTGGCAATAGCCTGCTGTTCTTGTTTATCCGCAACGGACCATAGGTCTGCAAGTATTCTTTCTTGTTCATTTTTTGGCTCAACTTGGTTAGCCAAATAGTCACCAATTTGAAATGCTAAGTTATTAACAGCCCCTTCGCTCATGCCTTCATTCTGTGCATGGTGAAGACGATCTGCTAAGAAGTCTTCCCATTGTTTCCAGTTTTCTAAAACAGACATTGTATTCCCTCCTTTAGAATAGTACAAGGATATTTTGTGAAGAAGCTTAATGAACTATACATTTATCATCATGAAATTTTTTATGTGTACCATCCACCGTTCACTGACAGTACTTGACCGGTCATGTATGAAGAGTCATCTGACAGTAAAAAAGCAACGCTTCCCGCGATTTCTTCAGGTCTCGCGATTCTCCCCATTGGAATATCAAAAGAAATTTGCTCCACTTCTTCAAAGGTAAATCCCTCCATCATAGAGGTGTCTACAGCCCCTGGAGCTATGGCATTTACACGGATGCCATTTAATGCTACCTCTTTACTTAATGCCTTCACAAAGGCTATTTGTGCCCCTTTAGCGGCAGAATAGGCCACTTCACATGACGCCCCCGTCTGCCCCCACATAGACGTGATCACAATAATATTGCCTGAACGTTTTGTTAAAAATTTAGGCAATAGTTCTTTTGTCAGCATCAATGGATTTAAGACATGGATATTGAATAATTCTTGAGCTTCTTCCTGTTTTAAATCAAGTAGTAACCCATAATGACTTTTCCCACCGCAATGGATGATTGCATCTAAGGAAAAAATTTGCTCTGGAATGGACTGGTATCCTGTAACGGAGGAAAAATCAGCCTGTATCGGGATGTATTCTCCGCCAAATGATGCAAGTTTATCCCTTAATTCTAGGATGGTTTGTTTGTTTTGATTATAGTGAAGATATAAATGATATCCCTTCGCAGCCAAATGTAAGGCTACCGCTTGTCCAATTCCCCCGCTTGCTCCCGTTAATAACACATACTTTTTCAATTTTTATCACTCTTTCTATACATAGACGCCAAAGAAGCGCCGGTTTCCGACGCTTCTTCGCCTACTTTTGTTTTGGGATCACTTGGCATACCGAGAAACGTTCCTCTGATATGACTTCAGATGCTAACGACTGAACATCCTGAAGGGTAATTTTTTCGAGTGTTGGCACGACATCGAATAAATTCATATCATTAAACGCATAGCGAGTAAATTGATTGGCGATATATTCAGGTGAATTGACCGCCCGCAAAAAGGCACCAATTTTCTTTCTTTTTGCCCTTTCGAGTTGTTCTTCGTTAAACACACTGGCTTTCTTTGCATCCAGAAGCATTTGCTGCAGCCGGTCAGCAAGTTGATCCGGTTCGCCTGTGTCACCGCCAACCATTGCAAAACCAAATCCTTGTTCCTGTGTATAGTCATAGGAGAAGGTTTCGTCTACAAGCCCTTCATCATATAACTTATTATAGTTTTTAGAACTCTTGCCAAACAATAAATCAAGCAGCACGTTCATGGTCAGCTCATTTTTCAAAAGCACATCGCCCGACTGATCAACATGAAGGGCCTTAATTCCTAAAAGTGTTTTAGAAGTTTGCACATTCATTTGAAGAACTTGTTTCTTTTCGGCAGCCTGCGGCGGCTCTTCTTCAAATTTCCGTTTAATTTCCGGCATATCTTTATAATCTTTTTTCGCCTGGTTATCTCTTACCTGCGTCATAATTTTTTCCGGGTCTACAGGACCTACAATAAATAAAAGCATGTTGCTTGGGTGGTAGAATGTGTTGTAACATTCATAAAGCCAATCTTTATCAATTTCAGCAATTGACTCAATCGTCCCTGCAATATCAATTTTCACTGGATGGTTTTGATATAAATTTTGAATTAAGCCAAAGTACAAACGCCAATCTGGATTATCATCGTACATGGTAATTTCCTGACCAATAATTCCTTTTTCCTTTTCCACTGTTTTTTCAGAAAAATAAGGGCTTTGGACAAAATCAATCAATGTTTCTAAATTCTTTTCAACATCAGCGGTACTTGAAAATAAGTAGGCTGTACGTGTAAAAGATGTAAAGGCGTTAGCTGACGCCCCTTGACGGCTAAACTGCTGGAATACATCGCCATCTTCTTTTTCAAACAGCTTATGCTCTAAAAAGTGGGCAATCCCATCTGGTACCTTAACATAGTCATCTTTCCCTAGTGGCACAAAGGTATTATCAACGGATCCATATTTGGTTGTAAAAGTGGCATATGTTTTATTAAAGCCTTTCTTTGGCAGAATATACACATTCAAGCCATTAGACATTTTTTCATGAAAAAGTTCTTCTTGAAGCTGGTCAAAAGAAATTTTCTCCATTATTTGCCCGCCTCCGTTCCCGTTAAGAAATAAATCGTATCAAGTTGTATTTTATTGGCTACTGCTATTATTTCTTCTTTTGTGACGTTATTCATTTCAGACATCCAGGTTTCAAGAGAAATATTTGTACATGCCACGACATTATGATAAAGGATTTCTGTTAAACCACGAGCAGTGTCAACCGTTTCTAAAATTTGATTTTGGATAACAGCCTTGGTTTGCTCCAATTCTTGATCCGTAAAATCGCCTTTTTTCATTGCATCCATTTGTTCGTGAATAATCCCTACTGCTTGATCATAGTTCTTTAAATCAATCCCAGACATAACCATCATCAATCCCTTATGGCTCTCGAGACGGCTTGCAGCATAGTAGGCTAAACTCGCCTTTTCACGAACATTAATAAATAATTTAGAATGTGAAAAACCGCCGAAAATTCCATTGAAAACTTGAAGGGCAAAATAATCAGGATCTCCATATACAATATTGGTCCGGTACCCGATATTTAATTTTCCTTGTTTAACATCTTGTTGCTCTTTTACCTCATTCACTTCAGTTCGATTAGCTATTTTTTCTGTTTCCACTTTTTTCGGGGGGCGATTTTCAAAGTTTAGTAACTGACCAGCCAGTTGTTTTACTTCCTCTTCTTTCACATCACCAATGACATAAAGATCTAGTTCATCTTCCGAAAAGGCTTTCTGAAAATATTCATATAAATTTTCCGGTGTTATTTCATCCACAGCATCTGCTTCGCCATTCACCTGAAGGGCATATGGTTCGTCTTTACACATTTCTTCTAAAAGGCGGACATTGGAATAGCGCATTTTATCATCATAGACAGATTGAATCCTTGATTTAAGAACTCGCTTTTCTTTCTCCACAGTATCTTTATCAAAAGCGTTTCCTGAACCATTCGGATGAGTTAAAATTTCTGATAACAACTCAAATCCTTTTTTCAAAAGTGGGGTAGGATCACTTAAGAATTTTTCATTGGCGATTTCTAAAGACACACTCATCACATGGTATTCACCCTTTTTGGACAAATCAACATAAAGAGTGGCGCCATATAATTCATCTAAATAGGAGCGTAAGGCCGTTGTTGAGGGATATTTTGCTGAGCTGCTCTGCAAAACATGCGGGAGCAGTGCCCTTTTGGTTACATCCTCTTTTGTTAATGGTGCTTTCATTCTCCAGACAAATGTATTCGTCTTATACTTTTCTGTTTCAATCACATGAAGCTTATATCCCTGCAATTCTGATATTTTTTCTGCAGTTGAGTTCATTTGTAATCCTCCTTTTCCATAAAGGGCTTACTTTAAGAATATGTAAACATTTTTCTTTATATCTTTTCCTTTTGTAAAAAACCTATACTTCTTACTATAATTTACCAGACTAGTACTTCACAAGAGATTACTTCTGATTACTAAAAAAAAGAACTCTCATGATACGAGAGCTCTTTTACAATTATTTCTTTTTCATTATCTGCTTCCTTTAATATAATGTGTTCCACTTGCTTTTGGAGCGTCAGCACGGCCGATGAATCCTGTTAAAGCAAGAATGGTTAATACATAAGGAGCAATTAACAAATATACATTTGGAATTTCTTTTAAGAACGGTAAATCTGAACCAATTATACTAATACTTTGTGCAAAACCAAAGAAAATAGCTGCCCCTAGTGCACCAAGTGGATGCCATTTACCAAAGATCATCGCCGCAATAGCCATAAATCCTTGACCGCTAATGGTCGAATGGCTGAAATTGGAAGTAATTGATTGAGCATAAACGGCACCGCCAATACCACCAAGAGCGCCAGATATAATCACTCCGATGTAGCGCATTTTGGTAACATTAATCCCCATTGTATCCGCAGCCATCGGATGCTCTCCAACAGAACGAAGACGAAGTCCAAATGGTGTTTTATAAATGATAAACCAAACAATGATAGCTACTATGATCGCTAAAAACGAGGTCCAATAAGTATTTTGGAAAAATATTTCTCCAATTATTGGAATATCCTTTAAGATTGGGATATCGATCTTGTTAAAGCCTTTACTAATAATCCCTGTTTCGCCCTTATCGTAAATTAACTTAACAAGGAACAAAGTTAGCCCTGATGCTAATAAGTTAATTGCTACACCAGATACTGTATGGTCAGCACGGAACGTAATCGCAGCAACAGCATGAAGTATGGAGAAAATAGCTCCAGCTACCATTGCCACAATAATGGAAATCCAAGGAGTTAAACTACCGAAGGTATCCACAAACGTAAGATTAAACACAATGGCCGAAAAGGCGCCAATGACCATTAAACCTTCAAGTCCAATATTAACGACCCCAGATCGTTCAGAGAAAATACCACCTAATGCAGTGAAGATAAGTGGAGCAGCCCATAACAATGTTGATGGAACAACGATTATTAAAATTTCCATTAAGCTCAACTTACTTCACCTCCTTCTTGCTTAATCGGTCAAGAATCATTCTTATCATGTAACTAGAAGCTACGAAAAATACAATTAATGCAATAATAATATCTACAAGTTCGTTTGGTACTCCTGCTTCAAGCGGCATATTTAATGCCCCTACTTTTAAAGCTGCGAATAATAGTGCCGAGAAAAACACACCTAAAGACGTATTTCCGCCTAACAAGGCGACGGCGATACCGTCAAATCCAACCCCTGTAAAACCGCCTTTAACTCCGTCATACCCGAATGTTCCTAGTCCATCCATGGAACCTGCTAAACCTGCAAAACCACCGGCAATGACCATAGATAGGATGATGTTTCGATTCACATTCATTCCTGCATAATGGGCAGCATGTTGGTTAAATCCTACAGCTCTTAATTCATAACCTTTAGTGGTCCTTTCAAGTAGAAACCACATAATAAAACAGCCAGCAATCGCGACGATAATCCCCCAGTGAAGACGAGAGTAATCTGTTATGCTCTGAAGCCATTCTGATCTTAATGTTGCAGAATCTTTAACCATGCCTGTTTTATCTTGATTTTTTGTAATGACATTCTGAATAATGTAATTACATACATGAAGTGCTACATAGTTCATCATGATGGAAACAATGACTTCATGGACCCGAAACCTTGCTTTTAAGAATCCAGGTATGAATGCCCAAAGTGCACCCGCAACCATTGCAGCTAAAATGGCTAGTGGCAAATGAATAAAGCGGGGAAGGTCAAATGAAACTCCAACCCAGACAGCAGCAAGCCATCCAACTAAATATTGGCCTTCAACCCCGATATTAAACAGACCTACTCGAAAAGCAAATGCCACAGCTAAACCAGCTAGGATATATGGAGTGAACTGTCTAATCACTTCCCCAAAGTAATAAGCCTCTCCAAAAGCCCCGTTCCATAGGGCTGAATAGGCAGCTATTGGATCGTACCCACTAGCAACCATAATGATGGTTCCGACAATTATGCCTAATAATACAGCAATAATGGGTGTTAGAATATTTCTGAACCTTTTAGACATGGGAATGTTCACCCGCTTCCTTTCTATTTGAACCAGCCATTAGCAAGCCTAACTCCTCTTCAGATGTTTCTTTCGGATTGACAACCGCTACAATTTTCCCTTCATAAATAACAGCTATTTTGTCACTGACATTGAGAATTTCATCTAACTCAAACGAAACAAGTAAAACTGCTTTACCATTATCTCGTTGCTCAATCAATCTCTTATGAATAAATTCAATGGCCCCAACATCTAAACCACGCGTTGGCTGTGCTGCAATTAATAAATCTGGGTTTCGATCCACTTCGCGACCTATAATCGCTTTTTGTTGATTTCCACCAGAAAGTGCACGTGCTAATGTATATTCACTCGGTGTACGAACATCAAATTCAGTAATTAATGATTTTGCTTTTTTATAAATTTCTTTAAAATTTAAAATCCCATTGCTAGAGAATGGCCTTTTATTATAAGTTTGTAAAACCATATTTTCACCAATCGGAAAGTTCAAGACTAGACCATGTTTATGTCGGTCCTGTGGAATATGCCCTACTCCTGATTCAGTAATTTTCCGAGGAGTTTGGTTCATCAGTTCCTTCCCATTTAACTTAATGCTGCCATTCTCTGCTTTACGCAGACCTGTTATCGCTTCAATAAGTTCTGATTGGCCATTACCGTCTACACCTGCGATGCCAACGATTTCACCGGCTTTCACAGTAAGATCCAAGCCGTTAACCACGGATACGCCCCTGGAATCTTTAACAGTCAAGTCATTGACTTCTAGAACATTATTTCTTGGAGTAGCTTCTTTTTTTTCAGTTTTAAACACAACTTCACGGCCTACCATTAAACTTGCCAGTTCATTTGGGTTTGTTTCACTGACATTAACGGTACCGATTCCTTTACCTTTACGAATAACCGTACAGCGGTCCGCTACTTCCATAATCTCTTTTAGCTTATGGGTGATTAATATAATTGATTTTCCTTCTTTAATAAGGGTTTTCATAATCTGCATAAGTTCTTTAATTTCCTGCGGTGTTAAGACGGCAGACGGCTCGTCAAAAATAACAATTTCCGCCCCACGATACAGGGTTTTTAATATTTCTACCCGTTGCTGCATACCAACGGATATGTCAGAAATCTTAGCTTGTGGGTCCACTGCCAATCCATAGCGCTCAGATATATCACGAACATCTCTTTCAGCTTTTTTTAAATCAATGCGTCCGCCGGATGTTATTTCTCTCCCAAGGATAATATTTTCCGTAACACTAAACGTATCCACTAACATAAAATGCTGATGGACCATACCGATTCCCAGATCATTCGCAATATTAGGATTGGTAATATTAACGGGGTTTCCTTTCACACGGATTTCACCTTGTTCAGGCTGATATAATCCGAAAAGAACATTCATTAAGGTGGATTTTCCAGCACCATTTTCTCCTAATAATGCATGAATTTCACCCTTTTTTAGTTGCAGTGTTATGTTATCATTCGCAACAAAGCCATTAAACTCTTTACGGATGTTAAGCATCTCGATTACATATTCCATCTTTCTCACTCCCAATGATTAGGATAAAAGGAAATTTCGACCTATAGTAGTAAGAGGTCATACCTTTCAGAGTTTTTAAAAAATAAGCGGTTTACCTAAATAAAATCCTAAATGAATAACAGAATCTAATTTTCTGTACTTCAGTTAAGATTTCATTAATAAGGAATAAGCGAGTTAGTCCCGCTTATTCCCATATAAAATTATTTTGCACTAAAAGTTTTTAATTCTTTACGTGTTCCAGGAACCTTTACGTCACCTTTTTTAATTTTTGCAACCCATTCTTTAACAGCTGTTTCAATAGCTGCTTTATTTGGTGCTTTACTATTAATTGGTGCTAAACCTACACCATCTTCTGCTAAACCATATAATGTAACTTTTCCGCCAGGGAAATTACCATTTTTCGCTTTTGTAGATAAGTCTTCCACTGCTACGTCAACACGTTTTAGTGCGGATGTAAGGACAACATCTGGACCCATATCAGATTGGTCACGGTCAACACCAATAGCCCAAATTTCTTGAGTAGGATTTTTGGACTTTCGGTCAGTAGCTTCCTTGAACAAACCATTTCCAGTTGCACCCGCTGCAGCAAAGATTACGTCTGCTCCAGATGTATACATTTTAGAAGCAATAGATTGTCCAAGTTCTGCTTTATCAAATGCACCAGCATATTGAATATCAACTGTAGCTTTCGGATTTGCAGCCTTAACACCTGCCACGAATCCTGATTCAAAACGCTCAATTACTGCTCCTTCAACACCACCGATAAATCCAATTTTGTTAGACTTGGTTGTCATCGCAGCAGCAACCCCTGCTAAGAAGGACGCTTCTTGTTCTTTAAATAGGATACTTGCAACGTTTGGTTGATCCACTTCTGAATCGACAATCGCAAAGTGTTTTTTACTTTGTTGTTTAGAAATTTCATTAACTGCATCCTGCATCAGATAGCCAATTCCAAATACAAGATCAAAATCTTGACGTGCAAGTGTATTTAAGTTAGTAGAGTAATCAGCATCTGATTTTGACTGTAAGTAGTCATATCCACCTTTACCCTTTTGCATATTATTGTCTTTACCAAATTTTTGAAGCCCTTCCCAAGCAGATTGGTTAAATGATTTGTCATCTACCCCACCGATATCCGTAACCATTCCTACAGAGAATGTATCTTTTTTACCACTATCTTTAGTCGTGTCATTACTTTTTCCACATGCACCTAAAAGTGTCCCGGCTGCTAGAACTAAAGATAAAGTCAAGCCAATTTTACGTTTCTTCAAGATATTAAACCCCCTAATATTTTCTTTTTTCTGATTAAGTAGAAATGTTTTGAAAAACTAAATTGTTTTCGTTTACATATATTAACAAAAAGAATTAAATCCTTTTTCTTAATACATGGAAACTAAATTTATCTGCTTTAAAATAGTTTACCGAAAACAGGACTGGTTCATCCATTTCATCGAAATGCATTTGTTTTAAAACTAATAATGCAGTTTCAGGATCACATTCTAATATGGGAGAAATTTTCTCATGATAACCCAAAGGCTCAATTTGTGTAATTGCGTATGTAATTTTGCGATTTGCCTCTTCTTCTAAAATTTGAAAAATCGATTCTTCCCCATGGGAAAATGTTTCCGGCAAAATTCGCTCCGGAACCTTGTCAATGCAATAGACGACCGGTTCTCCGTTTGCGGTTCTAACTCTTTCCATCACAAAAATTTCCTCATTATCAGCACATGTGAAACGACGAATATCCTCTTCGGTAGGTCCTTGAGTCGATGAACTCAGGAAAATGGTCCCTGGTTTCATCCCAGCTTGCTTAATCATATCCGTTACACTATTAAGTTGTTCAATACCTGAGGTAAACATAGGTCTTGAATTAACAAAGGTCCCCACACCGTGGCGCCTTATGATGACATTTTCCTCCTCAAGAATACGAAGTGCTTCCCTTAGAGTTGCTCTGCTTACACCCAGTTGTTTAGCAAGATCGAATTCTGATGGCAGTTTTTCTTTTTCTTTGTATACCCCATTTTCAATATCCTGCTTCAAGCGATCGATTACTTGTAAATATAAGTGCCGGTTATCTGACTTAATAGACATGCTGTTTCCTCCAGCCTTTTTCCTAAGACATCAGACATCTGATATCATTCCTACTAATCGGATTTATATTAACATTTTTTCTAGGATAAATAAATAGGATTATGGGATTTCGTCGAAAAAAGGGGTAAATAATCTAATATTAGAAATATCGCTTACATTTTTTTGAAAAATATCATGATTTTCGTCGAAAAATGTCGAGTTTAATCGAATATGACCAATCACCCTCTTAGTACTATAGTATCGATTTTTTGAAATATTAGTCTAACAAAAAAGAGCCAAACGGCCCTTTTTTACGTTTATATAAATAAGATTATGAACTCTGTTCTTCTTTTGGTTTTGCCTGCAAGACAGCACGTGGTTTACTTCCTTCATAGGGACCCACAATGCCGCGGGCCTCCATTTCATCAATCAAACGTGCTGCTCTTGTATAACCGATTCGGAATCGACGTTGGAGCATCGACACAGATGCTGTTTGCATATCAATAATTAAATCTACTGCCTCTTCATATAAATCGTCATCGACAGCACCTGTAACCTCTGGAATATCGTCCGGAATCATTTCTTCTTGGTATTGAGCCTTTTGCTGTGAAATAACAAATTCCACTGTCTCTTCTACCTCTTGGTCTGAAAGGAATGCACCTTGTACGCGAACTGGTTTCGAGGAACCGACTGGAAGGAATAACATGTCACCTCGTCCTAGAAGCTTTTCCGCACCACCCATATCTAGGATGGTCCTTGAATCAGTCGCACTGGAAACAGCAAACGCAATACGTGATGGAATATTGGCTTTTATAACTCCGGTAATTACATCAACCGATGGGCGCTGCGTGGCAATAATTAAATGAATTCCTGCCGCACGTGCCATTTGTGCTAATCGAGTGATTGAATCTTCAACATCTGATGAGGCAACCATCATTAAATCTGCTAATTCATCAACAATTACGACTATATATGGTAACAATGGCTGCTTATCATTTTCCTCAAGATTGTGTTTTCTTACATGGTCATTGTATCCTTCAATATTACGTGTACCTGTATGGGAAAACAGTTCATAACGCCTTTCCATTTCGCTTACGACTTTCTTTAATGCCTGAGAAGCTTTTTTGGCATCTGTTACGACTGGTGCTAGTAAATGAGGAATCCCATTATAAACATTCAATTCGACCATTTTAGGGTCAATCATCATTAATTTCACTTCATGTGGTTTTGCTCTCATTAAGAGACTTGTTATGATGCCATTAATACACACACTCTTACCACTTCCAGTTGCGCCGGCAACAAGTAAGTGTGGCATTTTATTTAATTCCGCAAGTACCGCTTCGCCAGTTATATCTCTGCCCAGACCAATTAGTAGTTTCGCATCTGGCTTATCATTTTGGGTCGCTTCTAGTACTTCCCGTAAAGAAACCATCGCGACCTCAGAATTAGGGACTTCAATCCCAATCGCAGATTTCCCGGGAATCGGAGCCTCAATTCGGATCCCTTTCGCTGCAAGTGCAAGAGCAATATCATCACTTAAGCTTACAATTTTGCTAACCTTCACCCCGACGTCGGGATGTACCTCATATTTTGTAACAGCTGGTCCTAAATGCACTTGGGTAACCCGAGCTTTAACTCCAAATGATAGGAAGGTCCTTTCAAGTTTGGCTGCATTAGCATGAATTAACTCATATTCACCACTTTGGTCTGTTTTCTTTGGTGCTTTTAATAATCGGAGTGGTGGTAACTCATAAGACACATTTTCCACTTCAGCTCCAGTAAATGAGATTGGAGGGTTATTGTCATCGTCTTGCTCTTCTGTTTTACTCTTTTGTTGTTTCCCCTTTGCTTGCACTGCTTCAGGTTGCTCCACTGGTGCCTCGTCAAGATAGGCTCGGTCTGCAAAACTAGAGATAATCGGCTCAGGAATAATGGTTTCTTCCTGGTCCCGAACCTGATTATTGATAACTGGTACAGGTTCTCTTCGTCGATTTTCTTTTTCCTTTTGTTTCTCTGCCTGCCGCTCATTACGACGTTCTGTTTGTTTCTGTTTCCATTCTGTCATATCTAATTTAAAGGCATCCCATTGACCTTTGATAAAATCAGAAATGGTTAAGATTATTTTCCCAATAAAATCACCAAAAGATTTACCTGTTAACAAGATAATACCAATAATAATAAGAATGAATGCAATGATCTTTGTTCCGGTCTCCGCAAAGAGATAATGGAATAAGGCAAATAAAATAGCCCCTAAGATTCCTCCTCCAAGATCAGTGGTACTTGTCTCCCCTTTAAGTTCCATCATAAATAACTCCCAAGTATTATTAATCACACTTGGGTCTTTAAATTTGCCATCATTTGTCAGCAAATGAAAAAGGGTCATATGACTTAAAAGTAGGATAGCTGAAATAATAAAATAGCTGCCAACTAACTTAGTATGAAATAAAAATGGCATACTGCGTTTCCACATTAAATAGATACTTAAGATAACTAATCCTAAGAGCCCCAGCATATACCATTCGCCCATCCAGAAACGGAAGAAAAGAACGGTTGCTTTACCGACAGCCCCTAGCTTAGCCATCGCAATAATCGCTAAGGCTAATATGGCTAGCGCGGATAGTTCATATTGAACGGTCCGTTTTAAATGATTGTCTCTCTTTTTAGGTTGTCTTCTCTTTTTTTTGGCCATTTAATCACCTGTTATATGTTATGATTTTCCAATTTATTCCTATGTCCTAGGGGTGAAAGATAAATATGTATAAAGAAAGCAGCCTAATTTTGGGCTGCTTTTTCCTTCAAAAATTATTATACCATATTCTACTAGTACAATGCCGATAATCCTCCAAGGTTTGCATAAGAAATTTTTGCTCCTGGGCATAGCTGTTCATTTAAATAATGCTGGGGGTCACTGCTTAATACCCGAACGACTTGTACATGATCCGTGTCTATTTGTTCTACTAGCAGCGAGACTCCCTGATAGCTAATCATCCTTTGTTTGCTCTCTTCTGCCGCTTCGGCGGGAAAGATAAGTTCATGGGGCATCATGGTATAAAGAATCATTGGATCAGCCCCTCATTTTTCCCCTTTTGCATCTCAATCATATCATTTAATTTCTTCATAGCAGGTCCAAGCCCGCCAACTTCATCAATTAATCCACATTTAACCGCATCGACGCCAATCACATTTGTGCCAATGTCCCTGGTTAAATTGCCTTTAGCAAACATTAAGTCTTTAAATGTTTCTTCTGTAATCTTCGAATGCTTCGTCACGAAGTTTACAACCCGTTCCTGCATTTTATCCAAATATTCAAATGTTGCAGGAACACCAATGACTAAGCCGGTTAAGCGGATGGGATGGATGGTCATTGTCGCCGTTTCAGCAATATAAGAATAATCACAGGAAACAGCAATCGGAACCCCGATTGAATGTCCTCCACCTAAAACAATCGAAACTGTTGGTTTAGATAAAGAGGCGATCATTTCAGATATTGCCAACCCGGCTTCTACATCTCCGCCAACTGTATTTAGAATAATCAGGACTCCTTCGATTTTTGGGTTTTGTTCAATTGCCACCAACTGTGGAAGTAAGTGTTCATACTTAGTTGTTTTATTTTGAGGTGGCAATGCCATATGTCCTTCAATTTGGCCAATTATGGTTAAGCAGTGAATACTAGAATCGGCTGAAAGCTGAGGAACATTGGTTTGACCCAGCTGTTGAATTTTTTCGATTAGTGGAGAAGCCTTTTCTTCTTTTTGAGGCTCTTGCCCTTGTTGTTTATCGGCATCATTATTCTGGTAATCGTTAGTCATTCTGCTACTCCCTTCAAGCATGATATGAATTAGTATTTACTCGAGAAACAATTTCATGCTCTTAATATAAAAAGGCACTGGTTTTTAGCCAGTGCCTTACTTAATAGAATTAGCAAGTATGAATTTCAACTTCGAGAAATGTCCAGCTCCAGGCGCCATCGGCTCGAGGTCACAAGCTTATCCAGTTGCGGCTCCTTGGGACTCAAGGCATAAGCCACCCCCTGAAGAAGGCAAAAAACGCCTTCTTACATGGTGCGTCTTATGCCTCCGTCCCAAAACAGTCGCCTCCACATTTAGATCAATCCGGCCAAAAGGTTAAAAAACAACCTTTTGGCCGGCTCGACTTACTTGTGCTTGTCGCCGAAGTCTAAGCGCCTTGCGCTTTTCTTATTACACTTCCATAATAATCGGTAATATCATCGGTCTTCTTTTTGTTTTTTCGTATAAGAATCGATTTAATTCATCTCTTATTTCTTGTTTTAAGCTTGACCATTCAAAGTTACTTTTAGCTGTATTCCTTTCAACAATGTCACGCACTAATTTTGTAGAATCATCCATTAATTTTTCTGATTCACGAACATAGACAAAGCCCCTAGAAATAATTTCGGGTCCTGCTGCAATTTGCTTTTCCTGTTTGGTCAAGGTGACCACGACAATTAGAATGCCATCTTGAGATAAGAGTTTACGATCACGTAATACAATATTACCTACATCACCCACACCAATTCCATCAATTAAAACATTACCAGATGGGACTTTTCCGGTAATCCCAATACTGCCATCTTTCCATTCAACCACATCACCACGGTCAGGTATGACAATTTGCTCGTCCAAAAGCCCACATTCTAAAGCCACTTTGCGATGGGCCTTCAAGCTTCTAAATTCACCGTGAACTGGAATGAAAAATTTAGGTTTCATCAAATTAATCATAAATTTCAATTCTTCTTGGCTACCATGACTTGATACATGAAGGGTTCGTTTTCCCGAGATAACATTTGCACCGGCCCTAAACAACATATCAATGGTTTTAAATAAAAATACTTCACTGCCTCTAAGAGGGGAAGCGGCAATTAAAACCGTATCGCCCTTTTGAATATTTAAAAGCTTATGTGACTGCTTAGCCATCTTCTGTAATGCTTCAATTGGTTCGCCTTGGATACCTGTCATTAATACGACTATTTCTCGATCCTGATAGTTTTTAATTTCATTAACAGGAATGATTAAATCTTCATCTACTTCTAAATAACCTAAATCGAGTGCGATATGATAGATTCGCTCAAGACTCTTTCCAACAACCGCGACTTTTCGAGCATTCTCTTTAGCAGCATTAAAGATATGCTGAATTCGATTAATATCAGATGCAAAACAGGCTGCAATAATTCGACCTGGAGCATTATAAAAGGCATTGGACATTTCACGTTCAACAATTGTCTCTGATGTTGAGTACCCAGGAATTTCAGCTTCCGTACTATCAGATAATAAGCACAATACGCCTTGTTCGCCAATGGCAGCCATTTTGCCTACTTCAGGTTTATAAAGCTTTGTCGCGCCTTGATCAAACTTAAAGTCACCCGTATAAACAATAATTCCTTCAGATGTATGAATACACACTCCAACCGAATCAGGAATACTATGATTAGTTCTAAAAAAGCTAGCCTGTACCGTGTCTAATTCCACCATCGTGTCCGAATCAACTTCAATAAAATGAGTGGCACCGTAAAATTCTTGCTCCTTAAGCTTAGCGTTAGCTAGTGCTAGGGTAAGTTTGGTCCCGTAAACAGGAACATCCACATGCTTTAAGACATAAGAAAGAGCTCCTATATGATCTTCGTGACCATGTGTTAAAAAAATAGCTTTAACCCGTTCCTTATTGTCCCTTACATAAGTTAAATCAGGAATAACCATATCGATACCAAGCATTTCTTCCTCGGGGAACATTAAGCCGGAATCAATAATATAGATGTCACTATCCACCTCAACAAGATACATGTTTTTTCCGATTTCTCCAATACCACCAAGTGCAACCACCTTAATGGATGTATTCTTTTTCTTTACCAATTTCCGTTTCCTCCTATGCTGACAATAAATAGTAGAGAAGTGAAGAAGCCCATATGTATGAATTTCACTTTTCTATCGCCGACCCAAGATCAGTTATGTTTATTATACTTGATGGAAGAAAACCTTTACAACCATAATCATTTTTTTAAGGCAACAAGGCAATAAGAAAAGTGCAAGCGCCTTGGTCAGCCCCGCCAAGCACAAGACAAGCCGGCTGAAAGGTAGCCTTTTAACCTTTTGGACGGATTGGCTTGTGACCTCGAGGGGCTAGGCGCTTGAGCGGGACAATTCTCGAAGTTAAAATTTATACTTTCTTATCCGTTAAAAAAAGACCAACCGAACTAAAACGTTCGATTGGTTCCTTTTTGGTTCCTTATATACTATTAAGTAAAGCTGTGAGGGTCGTACGTTCTTGTTGTGTTAACCCAACAAGTGGCAGCCTTACCGATCCCACATCCAACCCATTGATTTGTAATGCCGTTTTTACAGGTCCAGGACTAGGGGCAGCAAAAAGTCCTTGCATAAGCGGAAGCAAATGTTGATGTAATTTTGCAGCCTTTGCATTTTCACCATCAATAAATGCTTTAACCATTTCCTGAATTTGGTTACCAATCACATGGGATGCCACCGAAATAACACCGGCACCGCCAATGGATAATACCGGAATTGTTAAACTGTCGTCCCCACTATAGAGGACAAAGTCCTCAGGTGTATTGGAAATAATCCGGGCCATTGCACTTAGATCACCGCTAGCTTCCTTTACAGCGACAATGTTTGGAATTTCAGACAATCGGATGATTGTCTCTGGCTGAATATTGACCGAAGATCTTCCCGGAATATTATAAACCATTAACGGAAGTGCGGTAGCTTCGGCAATAGCTTTAAAGTGTTGATACAAACCCTCTTGGTTTGGCTTATTATAATAAGGTCCAACCGCCATAATTGCATCGACACCAAGCGACTCTGCCCTTTTAGTTAATTCAATTGAGGCATACGTATTATTACTTCCCGTACCAGCGATGACTGGAATTCGTTTTTTTACAACTTTTACAACATGATCAAATAGAGCCAGCTTTTCTTCTTTGGAAAGGGTTGGGGATTCTCCTGTCGTACCTGCAATCACAAGGGAATCCGTGCCATTATCAATTAAATAATTAACTAATTGAGTGGTTTTACCAAAGTCAATATGCCCATTTTTATCAAAAGGCGTTACCATTGCTGTTGACACTCGCCCAAAATGAACCATTTTAGTACTCCTTTCAATACATCAGATTGAATCCGATGTATCGCATCATTCCATTTAAAAACTTATTTCTTTTCTAAGCTTAGAGATTATAGTCAACTGTTTCTTCCTCTAATTGAAAGGCATCATGCAAGGAATTAACGGATTTAACTAAGTCATCTTGTTTTACCAGTACCCAAATAGTTGTATGGCTGTCTGCAGATTGTAAAATACGAATTCCGTGATTTGATAGGGCAGTTACGATTTTAAAAGTTACCCCTGGTACTCCTGCGATCCCCGCGCCAACCACTGAAACCTTTGCACAATGGCGCTCCACAACCGGTTCATGACCTAATTCTTTTAAAACTTGAATTGCCCGATCGGTCATTTCATCTGTTACCGTATAAACCACACCGTTAGGAGAAATATTGATAAAATCTACACTTATTTTTTCGTTCGCCATGGCTTTAAAGACTTCGGCCTGTAGATTATATTGATCCTTTTTAGCATAGACCTTTAGTTGTGTAACATTTGAAACATGTGCTATCCCTGTTACAGTTCGTTCTTTTATATCACTGCCACGATTTTCTTTACTGATGGAGGTAACTAAAGTTCCTAAAGAATCCGAATAGGTGGACCGAATCCGAATCGGTACTTTTGCCTGCATTGCAATCTCCACCGCTCTTGGATGAATAACCTTAGCTCCCTGATAGGCTAGGTTACATACCTCAGTATAGGTCACAACAGAAAGCGGACGGGCATTTTCAGCAATACGCGGATCGGCTGTCATAATGCCCTCAACGTCTGTAAAAATGTCGATCCATTCAGCATTCAAGGCAGCTCCTAATGCTGCAGCCGAGGTGTCACTTCCACCGCGACCAATCGTGGTAACATCTCCATTTTTTGCAGCTCCTTGAAATCCAGCTACAACAACGACATCATTCGTTTCTAATTCTCTTAGGAGTCTATCACATTTCATTTCCATAATCTTTGCATTTGTATGATCATTATTGGTACGGAATCCTGCTTGTGCGCCTGTTAAAGCCGTGGCATTGATTCCGCTCTCCAATAACATATTAGTAAAGATAATGCTTGAAATAACCTCTCCACAAGATAAAAGAAGATCATGTTCCCGTTTTGAGATTTTGCTTAGGTTGCCGCCAATTAATGATAATAGTGTATCGGTTGCATAGGGATCTCCTTTTCTTCCCATTGCAGAAACCACCACAACAACCTTATACCCTTCACTTAATGCTTTTTCAATATGGCCTTGAGCATGCTTTCTGCTCTCTTCATCCTTAACAGATGTTCCGCCAAATTTCTGCACAATAATTTTCATGTAACACCAAACCCTGCCTTTATCATGTAGCTTTATTTAACAAGACCTAATTCTACTAACCTTTCTGCTATTTGAACAGAATTCCAAGCAGCTCCTTTAAGTAAGTTATCTGAAACAACCCACATATGGAAGCCGCGGTCCTCATCAATGTCTTTTCTAATGCGACCAACAAAAACATCATTCTTGCCTACACAATTTGCTGGCATTGGATATACTTGATTTTCTGGATCATCTTGTAAGATAACACCTGGTGCATCTTTTAATAATGCCTTAATTTCTTGTGCGCTAACGCCTTCTTTTTCCACTTCAAAATAAACAGATTCTGAATGTCCGACAGCAACCGGAAGTCTTACACAAGTTGCTGAAACTTGTAGTTCAGGTAAATGCATGATTTTCTTTGTTTCATTTATCATTTTCATTTCTTCAAATGTATAGCCGTTATCTTGAAACTTATCAATTTGCGGAATCGCGTTAAATGCAATTTGATAATGATTTTTGTCAGAACTTACTGGTAAAATTTTAGGCTCAACGGTTTCTCCAGCAATAATAGATTTTGTTTGTTGCATTAATTCTTCCACTGCTGAAGCGCCGGCACCAGAAACTGCTTGATACGTAGACACAATGATTTTTTTCAAACCAAACTGTTGACGAATAGGCTCTAGAGCCACAACCATTTGGATTGTAGAGCAGTTTGGATTGGCAATGATACCGTTATGCTGATGCAAATCGGCTTCGTTTACTTCCGGTACTACTAATGGTTTATCCGCATCCATTCTAAATGCACTAGTGTTGTCCACGACGATGGCACCACGTTTAACAGCCTCTGGAGCAAGCTCCTTGGAAACATTTCCTCCAGCACTAAATAAAGCTATTTGAACTCCTTCAAAGCTTTCAGGCTTTGCTTCTTGAATAGTTATTTCTTGTCCATTTACCTCTACAACTTTACCAGCCGAACGAGCGGAGGATAATAGGGTAAGCTTACTAATTGGAAAGTTTTCTTTCACTAATGTTTGGATCATTTGTTGTCCTACTGCTCCTGTTGCTCCAACAACCGCAACGTGAAAACCTTTTTGCTGACTCATTTTTCTAGTTCCCCTTTCAATCCTACAATACAATAGTGGTTATTTCTAATTATTACATCAGAGAGGGTTGACCCCTCTGATGAAAGATTAATTTATTTTAACATATTCTTATTCAGAAATAACCCTTTTTGCCGAAAGTGGGGAAATTTAGTCGGAATCTTTATATCTCTCCACTAATACTGGTTGAATTTGTCTACCTTCCAGGGCTGCTTCTACAGTTTCTGAAAGCAGAGTCATTCTGGCAACCATAGAATTAGGTTTTTTGACAGGATCATCTTGACCATATGGAATAAAGTAAATATTCTTTGTTGCCATTAGTCTCATTAGATTCACTCCGTTTAAACCTAGAGCATCATTGGTAGAGATACCAAGTACAACCGGTTTTAAATTTCTTAGCGTCGCTTTTGCCGCCATTAATACAGGGCTGTCATTCATAGCATTGGCAAATTTGCTCATGGAAACCCCGGTTAATGGAGCAATAACCATGCAATCTAATGGAATCTTAGGACCTAATGGCTCGGCTTTTACAATCGTATCAATTACCTTATTTCCAGTTAAGTCTTCAATTCTCTGGATCCAATCTTCTCCCTTGCCAAAACGGGTATCAGTATTTTTAACGGTAAAAGTCACAACTGGCATTACTTCTGCACCAGCTTGAACTAATTTTTCTATCTCGGGAAATACGGCATCATACGTACAATGTGAACCCGTAAGACCAAAGCCAATTCTTTTACCCTTTAAACTCATTTTTCTTTCCCCTTTCGCTCTCTTAAATCATCCTGAAGCAGTTGGGCTAGAACATTTGCTAAAATTTGCCCTGCTGTTTTTGGAGCAACAATCCCTGGTAATCCAGGGGCTAGCAGAGCTTTGATTCCCCTTTTTTCGGCATATCTGAAATCAGTACCGCCCGGCTTAGAAGCCAAGTCAATAATGAGGGAATGGGCAGGCAATTTAGAAATAACCATTGCCGTAACAATTAGATGTGGTGCTGTATTAATTAAGATATCAGTATCTTTTACTTCATTTACCAAATCACTTAAATGAAAGGGTGTTAAGCCCATTTCTGTAATCCGTGCCAGATGTTCACTTTTTCTTGCTCCAACCTTTACCTTTGCACCTAGTGCAGCAAAAGTTCTCGCTACACTCATCCCAACTCTTCCGAGCCCTAAGACTGTTACATCTGAACCATGTATGGTAAAGTCCGTATGTTGAATGGCCATCATAATAGTTCCTTCAACGGTTGGGATCGAATTATAAATAGCAACATCGTCCCTTTCAAACAATTGAATAAGGTCTCGCTTTGCTTCTTGGGTTATGCCATTTAAATAAGAGTTACTAATTCCCGAATAAATAGAGCAATGTTCAGGAGTTTTGGCTAAGATGTCACTCGTTAAAATAACCTTTTCATTTGAAAAGATGGTTTCTACCTGACCTTCTAAATTGGTTCCCGGCACAGGTAAAATTAGGGCATCCATATTTGAAAAATCAACTTCTTCGAGCTTTTCCTTGACCGCACCAGTGAAGGCATGATCAAGCTGTTCAAAGCCAATAAGCGATAATCTCGCATCTAATTCGGTTAACCTACGGATGATTTCCAGCTGTCTGGCATCACCGCCAATTACGGCTATCTGCATCCCTGTCAGCATGAAAACTCTCACCTTCTTTTTTTTATAAATCCAACGAGGAATTCCTTTTCTGTTATCACTTCAACATCTTATGTAAGATTACTTCATTCGGTGAGTTTTCCAGTAGAGGAAATTAAAAAAGCCCAAGCAAATGTAATTTTGCTTGGGCGTACACTTTAGTCTCTAGTCATTTGGTATATCAATAATAATCATATCAGATCCTATTTTCCGTATATGTTGCCATGGCACCCGAATTTCCTCTCCTTGTTTTCGAAAACCAAACCATTTAAGTGAAGGAATAAGAAGAGCCTGAATTTGTCCTGTATGTTCATTAATTTCTAAATCCGTTTGTCCAAAAACACCAAGACGTTCTGCCTTTTTCACATCCACAATTTCCTTCCCGCTTAATTCACTTAACCTCATTACTTCCTACCCCCTCTGAAACCTTTTTTATTAGTTTATAGAGAGTGGACAAATTTTAGAATCATAAAATAAAGCGCCATAACGGCACTTAATTTCGTTCAGAAAATACAGAAGAGGTATCCAATTAATGGAATACCTCCTTTGATTATGATATTTTATTTGGGAATTCACCACTCGGGCTTATTAAAGTTACAGAGTATTTGTCAGTAAATAGCGATCTTGCCATGTCATCCACGCTCTTTTTAGTAACAGCATCAATCTGCTCGATAATTTCATCTAGAGAGCGATGGCGTTTTAGAAGGAGTTCGTTTTTTCCATTACGGCTCATGCGGCTATTTGTACTCTCCAAGCTCAACATTAAACTGCCCTTAAGTTGTTCCTTACTATTGGTTAGTTCCTTTTCAGTAATCCCATTTTGCTTTAACTTATCCAGGGTCTCTTGAATCGTTTCGAATAAAAGGTCTAGCTGTTTAGCTCCGGTTCCTCCATAAACAGTCAAAATTCCACTATCTAAGTAAGCAGAATGATAGGAGAAGACCGAATAGGCCAGGCCTCTTTGCTCACGGACATCTTGGAATAGCCGGGAGCTCATACTGCCGCCCAATATATTATTCAGAGTTATTAAACTATAAACATCCTCATGTCCCACCTTCAAACCTTCAAATCCGATACATAGGTGGGCTTGCTCTGTGTCTTTCTTTCTGGAAATTTTATTTACATGGAAATTAGGAATATTTTCAGGAACTTCTTTCGTATCACCTTGGTAAGAACCAAAATAATTTTCAACTTCTTGAATAAAGTTTTCGGATACATTTCCAGCAATGGATATTACTACATTTTCAGGAGTATATCTTTGCTGAATATATTCCTTTAAGGAATCACCTGTAAATGTATTTAAGGTCTCCTCCGTTCCTAAAATCGGATATCCAAGTGGATGATCTTCATATACAGCTCTGCTTAATAAATCATGAACAATATCATCAGGTGTATCCTCATACATTTTGATTTCTTCCAAAACAACATTTCTTTCCTTGTTCAACTCCTCTTCGACAAATGTGGAGTTAAAGAACATGTCAGCTAACACATCTAGAGCAAACTTAGAATGTGTATCAAGTACTTTTGCATAGTAGCATGTATATTCCTTTGAGGTAAAGGCATTAACCTGGCCGCCGATACTATCAAAGGATTCAGCAATTTCCTTTGCTGTTCTTGTTGTGGTCCCTTTAAAAAACATATGCTCAAGGAAATGGGAAATTCCATTTGTAGCAGGATCCTCATTTCTAGAACCTGTTCCAATCCATACACCTATAGCAACCGATCGGACGGTAGGGATATTTTCTAGAACAATTCTTACTCCGTTTTGGCAAGTGTACTTATTAATCATCGATTTCCTCCTGTCTATACAGCGAACTCCTAACAGTGGGTGAACCCTTCTCCACACTGCTCTAACTAATCGGACTTACTTACAGGCAGCTGCCCCCTAGCCCATAGATATTTTCCTTTAAGTTTCTAAAGCTGTTCTCTCCATGTTTATTAAAAGGACTAACTTTTAACGCTACTACTCCAATTATTTATTATACTTATTTAAAAGTATTTTCTCCAATTTCTAGAATTGTTTCCCTTTATTATTTTATTATTTTATTATTCTTTCCTCATCCATTAATTCACTAACCGTACCTATCTGTAAATTCTTTTTTTCAATTAACGTTATGAGCCGATCTAAAGATTTTGCAGTCGATTCTGTTGGATGCATTAGAACCATTGAGCCATTGCCTATCTTCGACATTACACGATTAATTAGAACGTCAGGAGACGGCTTTCTCCAGTCAACCGTGTCGACTGTCCACATGACAGTTTTCATGCCTAATTCATTCGCTATTTTAACCGTCTCATCCCGATAACTTCCGCTAGGGGGTGCAAACCAGACACATTTTTCACCAGTAGCCGCTTCAATAATTTCATTCGTTTTAATCATTTGTTCTCTTGCCTTATCGGCGGTTATTTTGCTCATATCTGGATGGGAATAGGAATGATTTCCAACCTCATGACCAGCACTTACAATCATCTTAGCAAGTTCTGGGTTATTTTTCGTCCAATTTCCCTCAAGAAAAAAGGTAACTGACACATTATGCTTTTTTAATGTCGCAAGCATATCGGATAAATATTCATTTCCCCAAGCTACATTAATAATGAAGGAGACCATTGGTTTATCTGGATGACCTTTATAAATAGCTGTAGGTTGCAAATTTTTTAGATGGACCTTTGGCTTTGTTTGGACAAACACAAGCTTCTTCTCATCAAATTCGCCTTTTATCTTCATTTTTTTATAAGATGCAGCTATATCCACTTTAATTCCATTATATCCAGGAATAGCCTTCCAAACAGAATCAATCTTGGCATCAGAAGGCGGGACTTCATATGTATGTGCACTTTTGATGATTTGTTGATATAGAGGATCCGTTTGCTTTGTAACGGGAAGTACGGATTCTGTTAATGAAGCTATATATTTTTCAACAAAAGGATTGTTGACGGAAAACCAAGCAGCCAAACAAATGACGATAAACACACTGACCTTCTTCATCTACCATTCCCCCTTCCATACAGATTATGACTAATAGGGACAAGGTAGAACATCGAAAACGGCAAAAGAAAAAGCCAGGTTTTTCCCTGACTTTCCTACTTAAAAATTATTGGTTTTGTTCTGCCTTTTCGCGCTGTTCTTTTAGAACTGCTTTACGTGAAAGGTTCACACGGCCTTGCTTATCAATTTCTGTTACCTTTACTAAAAGTTCATCGCCAATTTTAACAACATCTTCCACTTTCCCTACTCGTTCTTCAGCAAGTTCGGAAATATGGACAAGTCCGTCTTTACCAGCAAAGATTTCAACAAAGGCGCCAAACTTTTCAATCCGCTTGACCTTACCAAGGTACAGTTCGCCTACTTGAACTTCACGAACGATATCTTCAATGATTTTCTTCGCCCTTTGGTTCATTTCTTGATTAGTTGAGGCAATAAAGACCGTACCATCCTGCTCGATATCAATCTTAACACCAGTTTCTTCAATAATCTTATTGATTTGTTTACCACTAGGTCCAATAACATCACGAATTTTGTCCGGATTAATGGTCATCGTTAAGATTTTTGGTGCAAATTGAGAAAGCTCTGTTCTAGGTTCTTTAATCGTGGCAAGCATGGAATCTAAAATATGCATTCTTCCCACTTTCGCTTGCTGCAGGGCTTCCTCTAAAATCTCACGGGAAAGACCTTCAATCTTAATATCCATTTGAAGAGCTGTTACCCCTTTAGCTGTTCCGGCAACTTTAAAATCCATGTCGCCAAGGTGATCTTCCATACCTTGAATATCAGATAAAACCGTATAATGCTCACCTGATTTAACAAGTCCCATCGCAATACCCGCAACAGGGGCCTTAATTGGAACACCTGCATCCATCATCGCTAATGTACTTCCACAAATACTAGCTTGGGATGTGGAACCATTGGATTCAAGTACTTCGGAAACAAGGCGAATTGTATACGGGAAATCTTTTTCAGATGGAATAACTGGTTCTAGGGCACGTTCTCCAAGTGCACCATGTCCAATTTCACGACGACCTGGACCACGAATTGGACCTGTTTCCCCTACACTAAAGGAAGGAAAGTTATAATGGTGCATAAAGCGTTTTTCTTCTTCAATTCCTAAACCATCAAGGATTTGGACATCACCCATTGCCCCAAGTGTACAAATACTTAATGCCTGTGTCTGTCCGCGAGTAAATAAGCCTGAACCATGGGTACGAGGTAAGATACCTACTTGTGATGACAATGGGCGGATTTCATCAATCTTACGGCCATCTGGACGAACCTTTTCAACCGTAATTAAGCGGCGTACCTCACCTTTTACAATTTTATCTAAAATTTGCTTAATTTGCTTCATATCATCTTCTGTAGCTTCTTGTTCTTCGTATTTCGTGATTACTCGGTTTTTTACTTCTTTAATCGCATCTTCACGGGCATGCTTTTCTTGTACTTGAATAGCCTTTACCATATCCGTTTCACAAAGACCTCTTACCTCAGCTTCGAGTTCTTTATCAATTTCATACAAAGTAATTTCCCTTTTTTCTTTACCGATTTCAGCGACAATTTTCTCTTGGAATTCAATTAAACGTTTAATTTCTTCATGACCAAACATGATGGCTTCAAGCATGGTTTCTTCAGGAACTTCTAAAGCACCTGCTTCTACCATGTTAATGGCATCTTTTGTTCCTGCAACCGTTAAGTTTATATCACTTTTTTCCGCCTGTTCCACATTTGGATTAATCACAAATTCATTATTGACACGACCAACAACTACACCCGCAATAGGTCCTTCAAAAGGAATATCTGAAGTACTTAATGCTAAGGATGATCCGAACATGGCTGCCATTTCAGTTGAACAGTCTTGGTCCACACTCATAACAATGCTAATAACTTGTACATCATTTCGGAAACCATCTGCAAATAACGGACGAATCGGACGGTCAATCAATCGGCTCGCCAAGATTGCTTTTTCACTTGGGCGTCCTTCCCGTTTAATAAAGCCGCCAGGGATTTTACCAACTGCATATAAACGCTCTTCATAGTTAACTGTTAATGGAAAAAAGTCGAGGTTCTTTGGTTCTTTTGATGCAGTTGCCGTACTTAAAACAGCTGTATCTCCATAACGTACTAAAACTGCACCGTTCGCTTGTTTCGCTAATTGGCCAATCTCAACCGTTAATTTCCGGCCGGCCCAATCCATAGAATATTCATGTTTTGTTTGTTCCATATTATTACCCCTCTCTAACTAAATCCTTAGAAGGATGATACGAAAGAAAGCCCTCTCGGTTAATCACCAACTAATTCTCACTCATATAAAAAAAGCCTATAAAGCTTATTGTTTAAACCAAATTATTAATAGTATGCACAGAAAAGCCTAGACTTAAAATTATGTATAAAAAAAATGTTTTTTTGCTAACAAAAAAGCGGGAAAAATCCCGCTTCTGTGACTAACGACGTAGACCAAGCTTATTAATTAACACACGGTAACGTTGAACATCTTTATTACGTAAGAAAGTTAAAAGATTACGACGTTTACCTACCATTTTCAAAAGACCGCGACGTGAGTGGTGATCTTTCTTGTGTGTACGTAAGTGCTCGTTCAAATTATTGATTGATTCTGTAAGGACAGCGATTTGAACTTCAGCAGATCCAGTGTCGCTTTCATGAGTTTTGTACTCATTGATAAGTTCGTTTTTACGTTCTTGAGTGATTGCCATCCGGTTCACCTCCTAAAATTTTCATATCCCCTGGTACCGAGCAAGCGTCGGAGACTCGACTTGCCAAGTAAAGGTTCTTTTAATACGTATTTAAGAATACATGGTTTTCCGTCAAAATGCAAGCTAAAACCAAATGATATTGTAAGAAATCCTCAATTCTTGCACCCGAGGTTAATATGATTGTCGATTTTTCTCAAAATAGAGAAGCGAATTTTGTTTATCTTTTTCGATTTGAGCAACTAATTGTTCAATCCCGGCAAATTTTTGCTCTTTTCGGAGATATTGATGCCATTCAATGATGACCTCTTTGCCGTAAATATCTTGATTAAACTCAAATAAATGAACTTCGATTGATATCTGGAGTGATTCCTTATTAAATGTAGGTTTATAGCCAACATTACAAACACCATTATACCAGTTTTGTTCAAGCATTAATCGAACAGCATAAACACCGGTTGGCGGGGTGATATATTCCTGGTAAAGTTCCACATTGGCTGTTGGAAAGCCGATCGTTCTTCCACGTTTATCTCCATGGACAACGATACCAGTTGTTGTGTAGAATCGACCAAGTAGAAGTGGAAGCTCACTTGTCTTCCCTTCCTTCAATAAGTAGCGTATTCTTGTGGAACTTACCTTTTCATCCCCTTCCATAAATTTAGGAACAACGGTATAAGTAAATTGATCTCGGGAATGAAACGGCAGTGTTTCCATATTCCCTTTTCCCATCCGTCCATAGGTAAAATCAAATCCGGCAACTACATGCTGTACATTTAAACCAATTACAAATTGATCAATAAATTCCTGTGGCAAGAGATTTGCAAATTCAGGCGTAAACTCAATAATAAATAAATAATCAATCCCCAATTCTTGGATGATTTTTACCTTTTCCACTAATGGGGTGATATATTGATCATGCTGTGTGTTTTTGCCTAACACTACAGATGGATGAGGATCAAAAGTCATGACCGCACTGGATAAATTGTTTTCTTCTGCTTTAGCCTTGGCCTTTAGAATAACCTGCTGGTGCCCGCGGTGGACACCATCAAAATACCCCAAAGCCATGGCTAATGGAGGTAACTCGATATTTGATAAATTAATTGGGTAACTAAGCCGTATTACTTCCAAGGAAACTCACCTTTTCTATTCCGTACCTTTTTATTCTATTTCATTACGCAATACTTTAACGGGTTTTAGGAGGTCCGGCTTATTTGGGTGTTTAGCATAAATAGCCAGAGCCGTTCCATCATCCGTTTCAGCAATAATTGGTCCGTTAATTGTTTGTAAATGATCTGGTGTTTGTAAAAGGGCACCATTTTTCACTTTCTCTGCTACTTTATCATTAATACGTAATTTCGGCAAATGAGAAAGTGCCATTTCAAGCGGTTTTAATACCTCTGAAATCGTCCCATTATCCATATGTGCTTCTATGTCTTCAAAGGTTAAACAATCCTCTAATGTAAAGCTTGCGGATTGGATTCTTTGTAAATACGACATATGGGCCGGAAAACCCAGTCTTTCTCCTATCATTACTGCCAGAGTCCGAATATAGGTCCCTTTACTGCAGCGAACCTGAAAGCGAAATGTAATGGTCTCTCCTTCAAAATGTTCTCGATCATCGAGAAGTTCAATAGAATATATCGTTACGACCCTTGTCGGGCGTTCTACTTCGATTCCTTTACGGGCATACTCGTAGAGACGGACACCTCCCACCTTAACGGCTGAGAACATTGGCGGGGTTTGTTCAACTTCTCCTGTCAATGATTGCAGTACCTTCATTATTTCTTCTCTTGTAATGACCCGATCAACCTTTTTTCTTTCGACAACCTCACCAGATGCATCCTCTGTGGTCGTTGAGTACCCAATGGTGACTTCTCCCAAGTAGGCTTTGCCTGCATCTGTTATGTATTCTGCTACCTTTGTGGCTTTACCAATACAGATTGGTAGGACGCCGGTAACATCAGGGTCTAATGTGCCTGTATGACCTACCTTTTTGGTTTTTAAAATTTTCCGAAGTCTAAAGACACAATCATGTGAAGTTAATCCTGCCGGCTTAAATAATGGTAAAATACCTTCCATTTAATTACACCTTTCTTATAAAAATTAGGCTGTGTTAAACTAAAATGTTGATTTCCGCTGCAGGCGCTCAGCAAACCCGCGGGCGTGCCGGGGAGCCTCCTCGGCGCTAAAGCGCCTGCGGGGTCTCCCCTGCCCCGTACTCCCGCAGGAGTCGAGCGCCTTCCTCTCCAATCAACATTGTTATAAAATCACTAAGTTCCTTTAACACAGCCCAAAATTAAAAAAGGGATAGACATGATGTCTATCCACTATTTTTCCTCATGCTTTTCAAACGGTTTATCATCATCCGTATGCAATTGGTGAAGAAGGGTTTCAATTCGATTTCCATAATCGATTGATTCATCCCACTCAAAAATAATTTCAGGTGTTTTACGTAGGCGGATACGGTGGCCAATTTCGGTCCGGATAAATCCCTTCGCTTTTGCCAGGCCTTTTAATGTATTCTCCTTTTGTTCGTCATCACCTAAAACGGATATAAATACTTTGGCTTGTTGAAGATCACCTGTTACTTGAACATCAGTGACGGTCACAAATCCGATCCGAGGATCTTTGATTTTCCTGCCGATAATCTCACTAAGTTCTTTTTTCATTTGTTCCCCAACACGATTTGCTCTGTGGCTCATTACATTCACCTCTTAACTTAAAGCCATTCTATCTCGGTGATCGTTCTTTCTATTTCTGGAAAAGAGTCAATTAGTTTTAATGCATTTTGTAATTCCTTTTCTGTGGATGCCCGTGAGGAGGTTACAGCCGCAATGGCAATTTTCGTTCGTTGCCAGACATCTTGATAATCCACTTCTGCAACAGATACATTAAATCGCTGCTTGAGGCGGGTGATGATTCGCTGCAATACCGCTCGTTTCTCTTTTAAAGAGTGGGCATCATAGATTAGGCATTCACATTCGGCTACGCCGACTATCATTTACGCTCGACTTCTTCCATCACAAAGGCTTCAATGATATCTCCCTCTTTAACATCATTGAAGTTTTTAATAGTGATACCACATTCGTAACCTTGTGAAACTTCTTTCGCATCATCTTTAAAGCGTTTTAAGGCATCGATTTGCCCTTCAAAAATAACAACACCATTTCGAATTAAGCGAATTCCGCTGTCACGTGTGATCTTACCATCAGTTACATATGAACCAGCAATGGTACCAACCTTTGATACCTTAAAGGTCTGGCGAATTTCTGCCTGACCAATAATTTTTTCTTGGAATTCAGGGTCAAGCATCCCTTTCATCGCTGCTTCAATTTCTTCGATTACTTTATAAATAATCCGGTGCAGACGGACATCGACTTTTTCAGCTTCAGCCGCACGTTTCGCATTCACATCCGGACGAACGTTAAAACCAATGACAATAGCATTTGACGCTGCGGCAAGGGTAATATCGGATTCATTAATAGCACCAACACCATTATGAATGATTTTAATATTAACGCCTTCTACATCAATTTTCTGTAAGGATGCTGCCACGGCTTCTGCGGAACCTTGAACATCAGCTTTTAAGATAATGTTTAGATCCTTCATCTCGCCTTGCTTCAACTGCTCAAAAAGATTATCCAAGCTGACAATTGATTTTTCACCGCGATGGGCAACTAGTGCTACTTGGGCACGTGCTTCTCCGATTTGACGGGCTGTTTTTTCGTCCTCAAATACGACGAAACGATCCCCCGCCTGCGGTACATCATTCAAGCCTGTGATTTCAACTGGCATAGATGGTCCAGCTTCTTTCACACGGCGACCTTTATCATTAACCATCGCACGGACACGTCCATAGGTATTCCCTACAACGATTGGGTCACCTATTCTTAGTGTACCATTTTGGACTAATAATGTTGCAACAGAACCGCGACCTTTATCTAATTGGGCTTCAATAACGGTTCCTACCGCATTACGGTTAGGATTTGCTTTGTATTCTTCTACCTCACTAACAAGGAGAATCATTTCAAGCAGGTTATCGATACCTTCTCCTGTTTTTGCGGATAGAGGTACAAAAATAGTATCCCCACCCCATGCTTCTGATACTAATCCATGTTCAGTCAATTCTTGCATAACACGGTCCGCATTTGCCGCTTCTTTATCCATTTTATTCACAGCGACAATAATTGGCACTTCAGCAGCTTTTGCATGGTTAATCGCTTCTACGGTCTGTGGCATTACACCGTCATCGGCTGCAACTACAAGAATGGTGATATCGGTAATTTTAGCACCACGAGCACGCATGGTTGTAAAAGCTGCGTGTCCAGGTGTATCCAAGAAGGTTATTTTCTTGCCGTTTTCTACCACTTGGTACGCACCAATATGCTGTGTAATTCCTCCAGCTTCACCTTCGGTCACCTTTGTATTCCTAATAGAATCAAGTAATGTTGTTTTACCATGGTCAACGTGTCCCATAATCGTTACAACCGAAGGTCTTTCCACTAATTCTTCCGCAGCATCTTCTGTAAAATACACTTCAAGATCGGTTGTATCAATTTTGATTTCTTCTTCTACTTCAACACCATACTCACCCGCAATTAATTCAATTGCATCTTTATCAAGTACCTGGTTGATAGTAGCCATTACACCGAGTAAAAAGAGCTTTTTAATGATTTCTGAAGGTTCACGATAGATTTTTTTCGCTAGTTCTCCAACCGTTAAAGATTCACTAAAAGTAATTTTAGCTGGAAGCTCTTTTTCCTTTTTCTTTACAGGCTGTGATTGTTGAACTGGCGTGTGGGTCTTCTTCTTTTTATTATTATTATTGTTATTGTTTCGATTTTGGTTGTTATTATAAGGCTTAGACTTAGCTTTATCAGCATTACTAAACACTTTATTCTCTTTGCTTTGATATTCTTTGTTTTGCTTATTGCCTTCCACCTTCTTTGGTGGTGAGACAACTTTTACCTTGCTAGGTGCTGTGTTATTATCAGCAGCTTCCTCAAATGCTTTAGGTGATTTGGCCTGTACTTGAGGTTTTTGACCGCTTTGAGCCGGTCTTTGATTTTGGCGATTTTGCGATCCCGCTGGACGGTTATTATTATTATTGTTACGATTTTGCTGCCCATTATTTTGTTGTTTGGGCTGTGAAGTACTAGCACCTGCTGCCTTATTGTTAAATGTGGCATCCAGTTTTATTACATCTGCATCTTCTATTGTTGCCATATGATTGGATACCTCGATATTCATTTCTTTTAATTTATTAATAATTTCTTTGCTTGAAATATTGTGTTTTTTTGCGTATTCATAAACACGGATTTTACTCATTTGTTTCACCCCCGCTAGATTTAATCGAGCAACGTTACCAATTTCTTTGCAAATCCATCATCCATAACAGCTACAACAACGCGGGCTTCTTTGCCAATTGCCTGACCAAGAAGATGACGATCTTTTACCATTTTTAAAGGCACATGATAAGAATTACATTTATCTGTAATTTTTTTAGTTGTATTTGCAGATGCATCTGCGGCTAATAAAACGAGTTTTGCCTTATTGTTGCGAATCTCTTTAACGGCAAGTTCCTCACCTGATATGATTTTACGCGCTCGATTGGCTAAGCCAAGCAATGACATCCATTGATTGTCCTTCATTTGGATAGTCAGTTCTCCTTCTCTATTAACTCTAGTAGTTCTTCATAGATGGAATCATTTATTGGTACTTCTAAGTGGTTAGATAAGGTGTTTTTTTTCTTGGCTAAAAGTACAGCTTCTTTGTTCTTTGAAAGGTATGCACCTCTGCCGGATTTCTTTCCAGTCAAATCGATCGATACTTCCCCTTCTTTTGAACGAACGATGCGAACGAGTTCTTTTTTCGGTTTCATTTCACCGGTAGCTACACATTTGCGCATAGGAACTTTTTTCTTCATGTTCACTCCGCCATTCACCTCACCTAGTCATCTAACTCTTCTTCAAAATCAAAATCATTTTCGACTTGATCGTCGAAAAGTCGGATCGTTTCTTCCCGTGGATAAATTCCAAGTTCGCGTGCATCCGTTTCTGACTTAATGTCAATTTTCCAACCAGTTAATTTTGCGGCTAGACGAGCATTTTGTCCCCGTTTACCAATAGCCAATGAAAGTTGATAATCAGGAACAACCACTGTCGTTGCTTTGTCCGCTTCATTAACCATTACATCAAGCACTTTCGATGGGCTAAGTGAATTGGCAACAAACACGACTGGATCATCAGACCACTTAACGATATCAATCTTTTCGCCCTTTAATTCATTTACTACAGCTTGAACACGGGTTCCTTTTGGACCAACACAAGATCCAACCGGGTCCACTTCTGAATTATCGGAATGAACCGAAATCTTCGAACGATCCCCTGCTTCACGGGCAACTGATTTAATTTCAACCGTACCATCATAAATTTCCGGTACCTCTATCTCAAAAAGACGTTTTAATAGTCCTGGATGTGTACGAGATACAAAAATTTGTGGACCTTTTGTTGTTTTTTCAACCTTTGTGATAAATACCTTAATGCGATCATGCGGCTTGTACCGTTCATTTGGCATTTGTTCATTTACTGGTAATAATGCTTCGATTTTTCCAAGACTCACATAAATGAATTTTGAATCAAGTCTTTGGACAATACCAGTCATAATATCTTCTTCACGGTCAATAAATTCAGAATAAATAATGCCGCGTTCTGCTTCTCTTACACGCTGTGTAACGACCTGTTTCGCCGTTTGTGCCGCTATTCTGCCGAAGTCCTTTGGTGTTACTTCCATTTCGACAACATCTTCAACTTGATAATTTGGGTTAATCCGCTGGGCATCTTCTAAAGAAATTTCCAGACGTGGGTCAAAAACCTGATCAACTACCTCTTTTCGTGCAAAAACACGCATAGAACCAGTTCCTAAATTTAAATCGATGCGGACATTTTGAGCCTGATTAAAATTTCGGCGGTATGCTGAAATTAGTGCTGCTTCGATGGCATCTATTAAAATATCCCTGGAAATACCTTTCTCTCTTTCCAGTATTAAAAGAGCATCTAATAATTCGCTGCTCATTTGCTTGTATCCCCCTAATCTTTGTTAATTTATCTTTACCTATGAAAAGGTCACTGCTAAACGTGCACTTGCTACCTTTTCAAATGGAATTTCAATCGACTTTTTACGAGTTTTAATCTTGATCTCAACGATGACGTGTTCACCATTGAATTCAACTAATTTGCCCTCGAACTTATTTTCGCCTTCGATTGGCTCATAAGTTTTGATAAATACATTTTTACCGATGGCCTTTTCAAAATCTTTAGCTTTTTTCAATGGCCGCTCTGCCCCTGGGGAAGACACCTCTAGAAAATAGTTATGTGGAATGGGATCCACTTCATCCAATTTCTCACTCAGCCGTTCACTCACCAAGCCGCAATCCTCGATATCAACACCTGTATCCTTATCGATATATACGCGAAGGAACCAGCTTTTTCCTTCCTTCACATACTCAATTTCCACTAATTCTAATCCAAGTTCTTGAAAAATTGGTGCAGCCAGCTCTTCTACAACTTCCGTCACATTGCTCATGCTTTACCTCCTTTTCTTATTATTCCACCCAAATTCTATGTAGTTCACGGAAAGTTTTATCATGTAACACTAAAAAACAATAGTAAACAAAACCAAGATGCACTAAGCAGCTTGGTTACATAACGAAAGAGTGGGTTTCCCCACTCTTAAACTCGAGAGTATTTCTTAGTATTTCCAATAAAACTATACCATAACCATAGTTTATATGCAAACTAGAAAAGCGGAAGCGCCTTGTTCAGGGGCGACCAGCATAAGACGAGCCGGCGGGAAGGTTGTTGTTTAACCTTCTCGACGGATTGATTTAAATGTGGAGGCGACTGTCCTGGGACCTAAGTATAAGATGCACCCTACAAGAAGGCGCTCTTTGCCTTCTTCAGGGGGTGGCTTATACTTGGAGTCCCAAGGAGCCGCAACTGGATAAGCTTATGACTCGAGCCCCTAGGCGCTGCAGCTGGATGTCCAAAAGCGGAAGCGCCTTGCAGAGGGCCGATCGACAAATTAGAACAGTGAAAGCTGGTTCTGTTCAGGCAGTGCTGCAAGACAGCCTTGTTTGTCTAGATATTCAAGGATGGTCTTTGATACCTTACCGCGTTGTTGCAGGTCTTCTTTTGAGAGGAATTCTCCTTCTTCCCTTGCTTTCACAATGTTAAAAGCAGCGTTGGTTCCTAATCCAGGTATCGAATTAAATGGTGGAATCAACGTATTCCCTTCAATTATAAATTCAGAGGCAGCTGATTTATATAAATCATAATTTTGGAAGCTAAAACCTCTTTCCGTCATTTCAAGTGCAAGTTCTAAAACGGTTAACAGGTTTTTCTCTTTATTTGATGCCTCAAGACCTTTTGCATTGATTTCTTCTAGTTTAGCCCGTATCGCTTCTGAACCGCGTGACATGGCTTCAATATCAAAATCCTCTGCACGAACCGTGAAATAGGCAGCATAATAAAGAAGTGGAAGATGTACCTTAAAATACGCAATCCTAACAGCCATTAAAACGTAGGCAGCGGCGTGAGCTTTCGGGAACATATACTTGATTTTTTTACAAGAATCAATGTACCATTCCGGCACCTCGTTCTTGCGCATTTCCGCTTCCATTTCTTCCGTTAACCCTTTCCCTTTACGAACAGACTCCATAATTTTAAAGGCAAACGATGGGTCAAGTCCCTGATAAATCAAATACACCATGATATCATCACGACAACCAATAACTTCACTTAAGTTACAGATATTATTATGGATTAATTCCTGGGCATTCCCAAGCCATACGTCTGTACCATGTGATAAACCGGAAATCTGCACTAGTTCCGAGAAAGTCGTCGGTTTCGTATCTTCTAGCATTTGACGAACAAATCGGGTACCAAATTCCGGAATCCCGAGTGTACCAGTTTTACACATAATTTGTTGTTCAGTTACACCTAACGATTCTGTGCTGCTAAAAATTTTCATGACTTCTGGGTCGTCTGTCGGGATCGTCTTAGGATCAATACCGCTAAGATCCTGATGCATCCGGATAACGGTCGGGTCGTCGTGCCCGAGTATATCAAGCTTTAAGACATTATCATGGATGGAATGGAAATCAAAATGAGTGGTCTTCCATTCTGAATTTCGATCATCTGCCGGGAATTGGATCGGGGTAAAGTCATAAACATCCATATAGTCTGGAATAACAATAATTCCCCCTGGATGCTGACCTGTTGTCCTTTTTACCCCCGTACAACCGGATGCAAGTCTTTCAATTTCTGCCCCGCGAATTTGCAGGTTATTATCCTGCTGATAGGCTTTAACATAACCGAAAGCCGTCTTATCTGCTACTGTACCAATGGTGCCGGCACGATATACATATTCCTCTCCGAAAAGAACTTTCGTGTAGTTATGCGCACGCGGCTGATACTCTCCGGAAAAGTTCAAATCGATATCGGGTACCTTGTCCCCCTTGAAACCTAGGAAGGTTTCGAAAGGAATATCATGGCCATCTTTACGGTATTTTTCTCCACAATTTGGACAGTCTTTATCAGGTAAGTCAAATCCTGAACCGACGGATCCATCATTAAAGAACTCAGAGTGCTTACAGGTTGGGCATACATAATGCGGCGGAAGTGGATTTACTTCCGTAATTTCCGTCATGGTAGCAACTAAAGATGAACCGACGGATCCACGTGAACCAACGAGATAACCATCATCAAGTGATTTTTTAACTAGTTTATGTGAAATTAAATAAATAACGGCAAACCCGTGTCCGATAATACTCTTTAATTCTTTTTCTAGCCTTGCTTCGACTATTTCTGGAAGCTGATCACCATATATACTGCGTGCCATTGCATAACTCATTTCACGCATTTCTTCGTCTGCACCTTCGATTTTAGGTGTATATAGATCGTCTTTAATCGGCTTAATGACATCAATCATATCCGCAATTTTATTAGTGTTGGTGACCACAATCTCTTTTGCCTTTTCTTTACCTAAAAATGAAAAGGCATCAAGCATTTCATTTGTTGTCCTAAAGTGAACATCGGGTAGTTCATGCCTGTTCAACGGGTTTGCCCCGCCTTGGGAGTTAACTAAAATTTTTCGATAAATTTTATCATTTTCATTTAAATAATGAACATTACCTGTCGCCACAACTGGAATTCCCAATTTGTCACCAAGGGCTACAATCTTGCCAATGATATCCTCCATCGCTTTCTCGTTACGTACCAGTTCCATTTCAATTAATGGAGCATTCACTTCTTTTGGCATGACTTCAAGATAGTCATAAAAGCCCGCAAAGTTTTCTACCTCTTCAGGCGATTTTTGCATCATGCCTTCAAACACTTCACCTTTATTACAAGCAGATCCAACGAGAATGCCTTCACGGTATTTTTGCAGAACTGACCTCGGAAGTCTTGGTACTCTGTAAAAATATTCAATATGTGAAATTGAAATAAGTTTGAAAAGGTTTTTCAAACCTGCTTCTGTCTGTGCTAAAAGGGTACAGTGATATGGACGGGCACGTTGATAGGCATTTCCTTTACCCATGTTATCGTTGAATTCATCATGATATTCGATACCTTTCTCCAAAGCATCTTTTAACATTTTCAAAAGCAGATACCCTGTTGCTTCTGTATCGTAAATGGCGCGGTGATGCTGGGTTAATTCTATATCAAATTTTTTGGCTAATGTATTTAAACGATGATTTTTCATTTCAGGGTATAAAAACCGGCCTAATTCTAAGGTATCAATAACAGGATTTTTTGCTTTTTCTAAGCCGATTTGCTTATAAGCTACATTTAAAAATCCCATATCAAAGGAAGCGTTATGGGCAACCAATACAGCATCTCCGACCCAGTCATAAAAATTCTTAATCACATCACCGACTTCAGGAGCATTTATAAGCATGTCATCGGTAATGCCCGTTAAGTTAATAATGGTAGCCGAAAGCCGCTGATGTGGATTTGCAAATGATTCGAACCGGTCAACAATTTCCCCATTTTGAATCTTAACCGCTGCGAGCTCGATGATTGTATCATAGACAGCGGATAGTCCTGTTGTCTCGACGTCAAATACAACAAATGTATCCTCTGCCAACAATCGATGGGCATCATTATAAGCAATCGGCACCCCATCATTGACTAGATTAACCTCAACACCGTATAGAATTTTAATATCATTCTTTTTCCCTGCCCCATAAGCTTCAGGGAATGATTGGGCTACGGCATGATCGGTTACAGCAATGGCTTTATGACCCCATTTTTTTGCTTGAGCAATAAGGGCACTTACGGGGGTAACAGCATCCATTTGACTCATAGGCGTATGAAGATGGAGCTCCACACGTTTTTCATCCTCCGGTGCGGTATCTTTCCGACCAGCAGGTTTTATTTCATTAATATCATTACAGATCATCACTAGGTCACGAACAAAGGTATCCATCTGAACGCTTCCCCGAACCTTTACCCACAAACCTTTTTTGACCAGTTGGAAAAGGGCAGCATCTTCTTTATCCCGTGAGAACATTTTTACAATGATTGAACTTGTGTAATCTGTTATTTTAAAGGTTAAAAGTGAACGCCCGCTGCGCAACTCTCTTATTTCAGCATCAAAGATATAGCCTTCCACAACGACTCGTCTTTCTTCATCGACAATCTCAATCAGACTGCGAAGCTCGCTGTCATCTTTAATAGTTAAACCAATGCTAAGCGGCCCTGAAGGAACCTCTCCACCGTTTTGACTCTTATCGGCTTCTTTCTTTTGCATCTCTACCACGGCCATTTGGGCACGCTCTTGATCTTCTTTCTGCTTTGCAAGTAGAAATTGCTGATATTCATCATTTGTATCTTCACTTTTTAATTCAGTATCAATGGCTAAGAGAGGAAAACCAAAGGATTGATAAATATCCCCTATAATCGGGCCATACTTACGTTTTAAAGCAAGACCTTCTGCTTCATTTCGAACAGTAACCGTAAGTTTATTCCCACTGGTCTCAGGGATTTGTTCATTTAAAAGTTTTATAAGCGGTGGCGCTATACCGTCAATTTGTTGGATACAATAATTCCAGTATTCTAGAAGTAATTCAGGAGTAAAAGATTGATTTGATACTTTGATATTATAGGAAATGGCGGCGATATTAGAAAATGTTCTTTCAAGTTGTGTTGTAAACTTAAGATATACATTAAAGGGAATGATCTTTTCAAATAAAAATTGAAAGTGCCACTTCCGCTCTTTCTTTTCCACCAAAAGTCTTTCAATTTCTGCATTTTGGAAATGTACTACTACAGCATCTTCTAGCAATTGCAGCTGCTGGAGCAAGAGTTTGAATCGCTCTTTATTGCCTAAGGCATGTTCGCTCATCGTCTCTCTCCCATCTATTAAAACTATTATTTATATCTATTTCAAAATTTAATTATATCATATGATAATCGTAATCGTCTTTTTTCGACAATACTATTTGTTCCCAAAAAAATGAAGGACCGCATCAGCGATCCTTATTAAAGTAACAAATTTTTATATTGATTTATAGGAAAAATCGTTGGATATCATTCCAGGTAACTACCAACATAAGCAGCATAAGGAGCGCAAAGCCAATGAAATGGACCATTCCTTCCTTTTGCCGGTCTATTGGTTTCCCTCTTACCGCTTCAACCGCAAAGAACATTAACCTTCCGCCGTCAAGAGCAGGAATTGGAAGTAAATTCATGATTCCTAAGTTGATGCTTAAAATACCAGCCCACTTCATTAAGTAATAGATTCCCGATTTTGCTACTTCATCTGTAGACTTATATATTCCAACCGGTCCAGATAATGCATTTATTGAAAATTGACCGGTAACTAACTTACCTAGCATTACAAAAATTTGCTTTGTCCAGAAATAGGTTTCCGTAAACCCAGATTTTACCGCTTGAATTGGTGATTTTACCACAGGGCTGTAAACACCAATAATCCCCATTTTTTGCCCATCAACTGTCTTTTCGATCGGAGTCACTTGGATTTCTTTCTCCTTGCCGTTGCGAAGGACCGAGAAATCAAGTTTTTGATTTGGGTTTTTGCGAATAATTTCGACCACATCTGCCCATGTAGAAATTTCCGAACCATTAATACTTTCTACCATATCCCCTTGTTGCAAACCAGCTGATTTAGCTGCTCCGTCTGGGGTAATGACACCCAATTTAGGTTCATTCGACGGAACACCTTGTAATAAAGCAATGATAATAAACACAACAAATGCTAAAACAAAGTTCATCATTGGGCCCGCAAAGATTGCCATAAATCTTTGTGGTAATGTTTTGGAACCAAATTGACGGTTAACCGGAGCAATTTGTGTTTCAATGCCATTGTCGACAATAACTGCTTTAGGATCAATTTGGAATAATTTTAAGTTTTCGTTGTCGTCCTCAGGGTATCCTTTGACGATAAGATCTTTCTCTATATCAGCATATTCAACTTCAACAATCCGGCATTGAGGATATTTCTCTTTATTATTTAAAATAATTTTTTCGATGCTTTCTTGTTTATTAAAGATAAGTCCAATTCGGTAACCAGGTTTAATTTCAATCATTTCCGGGTCTTCACCGGCCATTCGAACAAATCCACCGATTGGTAACAGACGGATTGTATAGGTCGTTTCTCCTTTTTTATGAGAAAACACCTTGGGTCCCATCCCAATTGCAAATTCACGACAGAGAATACCTGCTCTTTTCGCGAAAACGAAATGACCTAATTCATGAAAGAATACCAGGGCTCCAAAAATCACGATGAAGGCAATAACTGTGCTCAATGATAAAACCACCTTTTTTCAGGATAGGGAAGTTTCTTTCCTATAGAAGTGAGTGTACAAACTGTCGAGTCTCTTTGTCAACTTCTTCAATTAAATCTAAACTTGGATTCTCGATAACTTGATGTTTATTTAATGCTTTCTCAATTAAATCTTCAATCTGCAAGAACCTAATTTGACCCTTTAAGAATGCAGCTACTGCTGCTTCGTTGGCTGCATTTAAAACGGTTGGCATTGTTCCGCCTTGTTTTCCGGCCTGATAGGCAAAATCTAAGCATCGAAACCGTTTTAAATCCATTTCCTGAAAATGCAGTTTGCCGACACTTGCTAGATCCAACCGTTTAGCACTCAAAAGAGGCATGCGGTCTGGATAGGTAAGCGCATATTGGATGGGTATTCTCATATCTGGAGTTCCCAGTTGAGCTATGATACTGGAATCGTGAAATTCTACCATTGAATGAATAATACTTTCTTTGTGAAGTAAAACATCTATTTTTTCAAATGGGACTTCAAACAACCAATGTGCTTCAATAACCTCCAAGCCCTTATTCATCATGGACGCGGAATCAATAGTAATTTTCGCCCCCATAGACCAGTTTGGATGGTTTAAGGCCTCTTCAACTGTAACATGCTCTAATTCGGCACGAGTTCGGTCACGAAAACTTCCGCCTGAAGCTGTTAAAATTAATCTTTCAATATTTTTAGCCCTTTCCCCTTGCAATGCCTGGAAAATGGCTGAATGTTCGCTGTCAACCGGGATAAGCGGTACATTATTTCGTTTTGCAGCATCTACCACTAAATGCCCTGCTGTGACTAATGTTTCTTTATTGGCTATTGCAATAACCTTCCCTGCTTCAATAGCTTGTAATGTAGGTTGCAGACCTACACTGCCAAGGACAGCATTGACGAGGATTTCTGATTTTTCAAAAACGGCAACCTCGATTAAGCCCTCACTGCCAAAAGTAAATTTAGTCTGCGGAAATTCCACTTTTAATGCAGCACAATCACTTGCTTCTTGCACAGAAACTAGCTCTGGCTTAAATTCGGTTATCAACTGCCTAGCTAATGTTATATTTTTCCCTACCGAAAAAGCAGCTAATTGAAATTCTGCCGGATGCTCACGGATTACATCGGTCGTTTGGATTCCGACCGATCCTGTTGCACCTAATAAACTAATGATCTTCAAATAATTCAACTCCTAATCAGAAAAGCGGAAGCGCCCGTTTAGCGAAGTACACTAGTCGCTGGGTGCTGAAGCTGGACAATTCTCTAAGTACTTTAAACTATTCCTTTTCTTAAACAAGCACTCAACCTATGTCCAAAGATGGAATAAATGTAATAATGGCAATACAAATAATAGGCTGTCAAAGCGATCAAGAATGCCGCCATGTCCAGGCAAAATGTTCCCAGAATCCTTTACATTAAAATGACGTTTAAAGGCCGATTGAACAAGGTCGCCGATTTGTCCAAAAACAGAAAGCACAACCGTTATTCCCATCATTGTAACAAGACTGGCCGGAATGGTGGTCGAAAATAATGAGAATAAAACACCCACAATGACAGCACAAATGACACCGCCTAGTGATCCTTCAACGGTTTTATTAGGGCTAATTTCCGGCCAAAGCTTGTTTTTCCCCATCGCTTTTCCGACAAAATAAGCGCCAGAGTCTGTTGCCCAAATAAGAAATAGAGAATAAAAAACATAGACAATACCTGCTTGTCGAGTCTCAATAAAAAAGTAAAAGCCAATTCCAACGTAAATGGCCGATAGGATTGAAAATGACACATCTTCAAAAGTAAAACGATTTTTGGTCACAACTGTATAGGCTAATAACAATAAAATACATATTATAGCTATTTCAGTTTTCGAATAGAAGAAACTGGAGATTATATGTTGATATTGCCTAGGGAAAATAATGACCCATAGAAACAACATCGATAATAGTCCATTAATGGAGAAAATACTCAATTTCTTCATTTTCAGTAGTTCATATAAACCAATTGTAGCAAGAATGTACGTTAACAGAACAAAAGGAAGTCCACCGTAAAATACTATGGGCAAAAATAATGCCGCTGCTACCACTCCTGTAATGATTCTTTGCTTCATCTACTAGTTCAACACCTTTTATGTTCTTAAAAGAGAGGTAATGACTTGAAACTTTAAATTCCGCCAAACCTTCGCTGGCGTTTTTGATAGGCCTCAATCGCTTTAAGGAAATATTCCTCATTAAAATCAGGCCACAATACTTCTGTAAACCAAAATTCCGAGTAAGCTAACTGCCATAACATGAAGTTGCTTAAACGAATTTCACCACTTGTTCGGATTAATAGGTCCGGATCGTGAAATTCGGAACTCATTAAATAGGAGGAAAAAATTTGTTCGTTTAGGTCTGTCTCTTTCAGTATGCCATTTTTACTATCAATTATAATTTGTTTTACAGCATCGAGTATTTCAGCCCTGCTGCCATAATTCAAGGCAAAATTTAGTACAAGTCCTGAGTTATCCTTTGTATCCTCAACTGCCCTCTCAATGGCTCTAAGTGTATGCGCAGGCAGTTGATCTCGATATCCCATCATTTTTACTTGAACATTATTCTCAATTAGTTCAGGAAGAAAAGTACCTAAAAATTCTTCCGGAAGCTTCATAATATATTCCACTTCATTTTTAGGTCGTTTCCAATTCTCGGTAGAAAAGGCATATAAGGTTAAGGTCTTAATCCCGAGTTTATTTGCCAGCATAGTAGTCTTCCGGACAACTTTCATACCTTCATGATGACCTGCAATCCGCGGCAAGGCCCTCTTTTTTGCCCAGCGCCCATTGCCATCCATAATAATAGCTACATGCTCTGGGACAGGCGATTCTTTTATTTCTTCTATTTTATCTCGGAGTGTGGAAGAGTTAGCCGGCTTCTTCCAAAGCCCAAATTTATTCAACATAACATTGCTCCTCAAATTAATTAATCATTTCCTCCGATAATAAATCATGTATTCACATAATCGTATATGTAAAAGTAATTTTAGGATAGATAGTATTATCATACCAAAAAAACTAAAAGATATCTCTACTTAAACTTATGTAATAAAACAGGAATTAAGAATAATGTTCAGAAAATATTAAGGGACAATCTAGTTATATCCCAATAATAGTGAAAAAACCCCCTATGAAAGAGGGCTTTTTCATCAAAATTCATAATGAGCATTCTTACACTTCTAAAATTTCTTTTTCTTTATCTTTCGTGATTTGGTCAATTTTTTGAATAAACTCATCAGTAAGCTTTTGGATATCGTCTGAGTAGCCACGAAGAGCATCTTCTGTAATTTCACCATTTTTCTCAAGTTTCTTCAAATCATCGTTTCCGTCACGGCGAATATTACGGATGGCTACTTTTGCTTCTTCTGATTCTTTTTTCACTACTTTAACTAGTTCTTTCCGTCGTTCTTCTGTTAATTGTGGAATAGCAATACGAATAATGGTGCCATCGTTAGTTGGATTCAATCCTAAATCAGATTTAAGAATCGCTTTTTCAATATCACCAAGGATTGATTTATCATACGGTTGAATTACGAGTAGACGAGCTTCTGGAGTGGTAATCCCCGCCATTTGATTTACAGGAGTTGGTGCCCCATAATAATCAACTGTAATACGATCGAGCAATGATGCACTAGCGCGTCCGGCACGAATGGTAGCAAGCTCACGAGAATAGGCTTGAATTGCTTTTGTCATACGATCTTTTGTTGAAGCAATGACTTGTTTCGGCATTAGTTTTTCCCCCTAACGATAGTTCCAATTTTTTCACCCATAACGGCTCTTTTAATATTTCCTTGTTCCATAATTGAGAACACAATCAATGGAATATCATTATCCATACATAATGAAGAAGCAGTTGAATCCATAACGGCTAAGCCTTCTTTAATGACATCTAAGAAAGTAAGATCTTCATACTTAGTGGCATTTGGATCAATTCTTGGGTCTGCAGAATAAACACCATCCACATTGTTTTTGGCCATTAAGATTACTTCCGCATCAATCTCCGCTGCCCTTAATGCTGCTGTTGTATCTGTGGAGAAGTAAGGATTACCTGTACCTGCTGCAAAGATAACAACCCTCTGTTTTTCTAAGTGTCTCATCGCCTTGCGTCTGATATATGGTTCAGCAACCTGACGCATTTCAATGGATGTTTGGACACGTGATTGAATTCCTAATTGCTCTAAGCTATCTTGTAAAGCTAAAGAATTCATAACGGTAGCAAGCATGCCCATATAATCAGCAGTTGCTCTATCCATACCCATTTCACTGCCGATTTTGCCGCGCCAAATATTACCTCCGCCAACAACCACAGCGACTTCAACACCAAGCTCTGCAACTTCTTTTACTTGTTCCGCGATTGACTTAATGACAGAAGGTTTAATACCAAAACTGGACTCACCAGCAAGTGCTTCCCCACTTAATTTTAATACCACTCTTTTATACTTAGGACCGTTCATATAAACCTCCGTATGTAAATTTTAAAAGCGCAAGCGCCTTGATTAGGGGCGACAAGCACAAGACGAGCCGGACGAAAGGTTGTTTTTTAACCTTTTGGTCGGATTGGCTTGTGACCTCGAGCCCCTAGACGCTGGAGCTAAATATTTTTATTTTATTAGATATTTCCCTTTAAAAATAGGGAACACATTGTGTCCCCTATTTAATAACCTATTACAGTAACATTCCCTTTAAGCATGTGTTTTTACGCTAGAGAATATTTGACTTATTTTTTATTTACTTGGTTCATAACTTCTTCAGCGAAGTTGTCTTCTTTCTTTTCAATACCTTCGCCTACTTCGTAACGTACGAATTCACGTACAGTTCCACCTTTTGACTGAACAAATTGACGAACTTTTTGATCAGGGTTTTTAACGAAAGTTTGGTCAAGAAGACATACATCTTCAAAGTATTTACCAAGACGACCTTCAACCATTTTTGCCACGATGTTTTCTGGCTTACCTTCGTTAAGTGCTTGTTGTGTTAATACTTGACGCTCATGTTCAACTTCTTCTGCAGAAACTTGATCACGAGATACATATTTTGGTCTTAATGCAGCGATGTGCATAGAAATATCTTTTGCAGCAGCATCATCAGTAGTACCTTCAAGTACTGTTAATACGCTGATACGACCGCCCATGTGGAGGTAAGCACCGAAAGCATCGCTGTCAGTCTTAGATACAATTACAAAACGGCGAAGTGATAGCTTTTCTCCGATTTTTGCGATTGCAGCGTTAATGTGGTCTGCAACAGTTGCACCATTTTCCATTGTTTGAGCAGAAGCTTCTTCAACAGTAGCTGGTTTGTTTTTTAATAAGTGTTGAGCAAGCTCTTGTACTAACGCTTGGAAAGCTTCATTTTTCGCAACGAAGTCTGTTTCTGAGTTCACTTCAAGGATAACTGCCTCGTTTCCTTGTGCAACAACTGAAGTTAACCCTTCAGCAGCAATACGGTCTGCTTTATTTGCAGCTTTTGCAATCCCTTTTTCACGTAAGAAATCGATCGCTTTATCCATATCACCATCTGTTGCGGTAAGTGCTTTTTTACAATCCATCATTCCTGCGCCTGTTTTTTCACGAAGTTCTTTTACCATTTGAGCAGTAACTGCCATTTAAATTTCCTCCTTTAAACTATGTACTATACTATATCTTAGCCATTCATACTCAAGATAAACATTTCTTAAAAAAAGGTGATAAAGGGTCTCCCTCTTATCACCTTTTGAATAAGTCATGATCTTATGCTTCTTGTGCTACTTCTTCACCTTGTTTAGCTTCAAGGATTGCATCTGCCATTTTACCAGTTAATAGTTTAACAGCACGGATTGCATCATCGTTAGCTGGGATAACAACATCGATCTCATCTGGATCACAGTTAGTATCAACAATACCTACGATAGGAATGTTTAACTTTTTAGCTTCTGCAACTGCGATACGTTCTTTACGAGGATCGATGATGAATAGTGCATCAGGAAGTTGTTTCATGTCTTTGATTCCGCCTAGGAATTTCTCAAGACGTTCTTGTTCTTTCTTAAGTTGAACAACTTCTTTCTTAGGTAATACTTCGAAAGTACCGTCTTCTGACATTCTTTCGATATCTTTTAAGCGACCAATACGCTTTTGGATTGTTTCGAAGTTTGTTAATGTACCACCTAACCAACGTTGGTTAACATAGTACATACCAGAACGAGCTGCTTCTTCTTTAACAGAATCTTGAGCTTGTTTCTTTGTACCAACAAAAAGAATAGTTCCGCCGTTACCAGCAAGATCTTTTACCCAGTTATAAGCTTCTTCCACTTTTTTAACTGTTTTTTGTAGGTCGATGATGTAGATACCGTTACGCTCTGTGAAGATATATTTCTTCATCTTAGGGTTCCAACGGCGAGTTTGGTGTCCGAAGTGTACACCAGCTTCAAGCAATTGCTTCATAGAAATTACTGACATGTGTTTTTTCCTCCTAGTGGTTTGTTTTCCTCCGCTTATCTCATTTTTAAATAGAAACTGTTAAACAGCACCATCCATTTAAATCAACAAGCGTGTGTATTAACACCATGAAATAATATAGCATAAGTAAATATAACAATCAAGAAATACTTTTATAAAAAATTGTCTGTTATAACTAAGTTGTTGATTTCCTCTCCAGGCGTCAAGCTACCCGCGGGCGTGCCGGGGAGCCTCCTCGGCGCTTACTCCCGCAGGAGTCGAGCGCCTTCCGCTCCAATCAACAAAATTAATATTAAAACACTTCTTTAACACAGTCCAAAAATAAAAAATCCCCAATTCTCTCAAACTGGGGATCAAGTGTTTAGTGTTGTCTTAATTTATCAAGTTCGACTAGGAATTTATCGTTAAGGACTTTAATATAAGTTCCTTTCATTCCGAGTGAACGTGATTCAATAACCCCTGCACTTTCAAGCTTTCTAAGTGCATTTACAATCACTGAACGAGTAATCCCCACTCGGTCAGCAATTTTTGATGCTACTAATAAGCCCTCATGGCCATTCAATTCTTCAAAAATATGTTCAATCGCTTCTAGTTCACTATATGATAATGAGCTGATTGCCATTTGCACCACAGCTTTACTTCTTGCTTCTTCTTCGATTTCTTCAGACTTTTCACGTAAAATCTCCATACCTACTACTGTAGCACCATATTCAGCTAAGATTAGATCGTCATCATGGAATTTTTCTTGTAATCTTGCAAGGATTAAGGTACCAAGACGTTCCCCGCCCCCGATAATTGGAACAATTGTAGTTAAACCTTCTTTGAACAAGTCTCTATTTTCAACTGGGAAAGCTGTATATTGACTTTCAATATCAAGATTTGAAGATGTCTCTTGAATATTAAATAAACCTTTTGAGTACTCTTCAGGAAATTGACGATCCTCAAACATTTTCTTAATACGTTCGTTTTCAATTTGCTGATAAATCGAAAATCCTAAAAGCTTCCCGCGGCGGCTAACAATGTATACATTAGCCTCAATTGTTTCACTTAATGTTTCCGACATTTCTTTGAAATTAACCGGTTTTCCCGCTGCTTTTTGTAATAAAACATTTATACGTCTAGTTTTTGTAAGTAAATCCATTTGTTTCTTCCTCCTAATGACTACAACCAGTATTAAGTTTTTTGTTATAACGTAAACCGATATTTAGAATTTATTTAAGAATGGCATTTCTTAAAACGAAGAAAAAGACACTCCTAAAGAATAAATTGACTTAAATCTTTATTTTTCGAAATAGCACCAAGTTTTTCATTTACATAATGAGGGGTTATCGTAATTTTCTCCATTGTGATATCAGGGGCTTCAAAGGATAAATCCTCCAATAACTTCTCAAGTATCGTATGAAGGCGTCTAGCCCCAATATTGTCAGTATTTTGATTCACTTCAAATGCTACTTCAGCTATTCTACGAATAGCATCGTCAGAAAATTCAATTTGTATACCTTCCGTTTCCAATAACGCCTGATATTGTTTAATTAAGGCATTATCTGGCTCAATTAAGATTCTAAAGAAGTCGTCAACCGTTAATTTTGTTAGTTCAACGCGAATTGGAAAACGCCCCTGTAACTCAGGAATTAAATCAGAAGGTTTAGCAATATGAAAGGCACCAGCCGCAATAAATAAAATGTGATCAGTCTTAATGGAACCATGTTTCGTCACAACTGTAGAGCCCTCTACTACTGGCAGGATATCCCGTTGGACACCTTCCCTCGAAACATCTGCTGATGATCCGCCTGAATTTTTACTAGCAATTTTATCAATTTCATCAATAAAAATAATGCCAGTTTGTTCGGCACGGTAGATGGCTTCAGAAGAGACTTCATCCATATCTATCAGCTTTGCAGCTTCTTCGCTTGTTAACACCTTTCTAGCTTCACGAACAGTAAGTTTTCTTTTCTTCCTTTTCTTCGGCATAAAACTGCTTAAAGCATCCTGCATGTTCATTCCCATTTGTTCAATCCCTGAACCTTGGAGCATATCGAACATGGAAGGAGTTTGCTCTTCCACTTCAACTGTAACGACTTCATCTTCTAATTGTCCTAAAGCAAGTTTTTCTTTCACAATCTTTCGTTTTTCCTGTGCAGAAAAATCGTCCTGCTGTGTATCAGGTTCAGATGAAGTATTACCGCCGCCGAATAACATTTCAAGTGGATTTTTATAATTGGTTGCTTTTTTAGCTGATGGAACAAGCAAATCAACAAGCCTGCTGTTTGCATTTTCTTCTGCGCGTTCTTTCACGCTCTGCATCCGTTCCTCTTTCACTAAACGCACAGAGGTCTCAGCAAGATCGCGAACCATTGATTCTACATCGCGACCAACATACCCTACTTCGGTAAATTTGGTTGCTTCCACTTTAATAAATGGAGCTCCAACCAGTTTTGCCATCCTTCTGGCAATTTCGGTTTTCCCTACCCCTGTTGGGCCAATCATCAAGATATTCTTAGGAATAATCTCTTCACGAAGTTTATCATTTAAAAGACCTCTTCTGTAACGGTTCCTTAAAGCAACAGCAACCGCTTTCTTTGCGTCCTTTTGCCCAATAATATATTGATCAAGTCTTTCAACTATTTGTCGAGGAGTTAAATCAGTTGTTTTTACCATTTTTTTCGTCTCCTTCCCGTTACAGCTCTTCAACGATAATATTGTGGTTGGTATATACACATATTTCAGCAGCTATTTCTAATGAGGCTTTCGCAATTTCTTTTGCAGATAAGTGCTCTCCTGCATATTTCTTTAAGGAACGGCCTGCAGCCAATGCGTAATTTCCACCTGATCCAATTGCAAGAATCCCATCATCAGGTTCAATCACTTCACCGGTTCCGGAAACTAGTAACAAGCTTTCACGATTCATAACAATTAACATGGCTTCCAACTTGCGGAGCATCTTATCATTTCGCCACTCCTTAGCAAGCTCGACTGCCGCTCTCTGAAGGTTGCCATTATATTCCTCTAATTTTCCTTCAAACAGTTCAAAAAGAGTAAATGCATCTGCAACCGACCCAGCAAAACCCGCTAATACTTTACCATTAAATATCTTTCTTACTTTTTTAGCAGTGTGTTTCATCACAACAGCATTTCCAAACGTCACCTGACCATCACCGGACATTGAGCATTCGCCGTTATGGTGGATTGCAAATATTGTAGTTGCATGAAATTGATTCATTTCATTGTTCCTCCTTTTGGAGTTAATTCCGTTTTATTAAGTCAAGTGCTATGTAATCGAGTGGTTATTACTCTTTCTCTTTTATTGAGAAAACGATATTACTGAAATCAAGTTATTAATGGTTCAACTGTCATTTTGCGTAATGATTCTTTATTTGTAAACACCCAACTAATATGTTTAATAAAACCTTCACAATTGACATACTATTTTAGCTGGCAAGGGCTACTAAATCGTAACACACTTCCATAGCCCTTGCAAGGAATTTTACAAAACTTTCACAAAGTTCTGAATTGTTTCTAGCGCTCTATTGGCATGTTGTAAATTCCTTTCCTGTTTGCCTTTTATTTTCACAGGAAGCTCTGGAAATAAACCAAAGTTTGCATTCATTGGCTGGAAATTATCCGGGTTGGTTGTTGTGATATAACGCGCCATGCCACCGATGGCAGTTTCAGCCGGAAACTCAACCGTCTCCATTCCAGCTGCTAATCGCGCCGCGTTGATTCCAGCAATTAAGCCGCTTGCAGCAGATTCAACATACCCTTCAACTCCAGTCATTTGGCCAGCAAAAAATAAATCATCACGGCTTTTAAATTGGTAGGTTGCCTTAAGTACCTTAGGCGAATTAATGAACGTGTTTCGGTGCATAACGCCGTACCGGACAATCTCGGCATTTTCAAGACCAGGAATCAGTTGGAAAACTTCTTTTTGAGCTCCCCACTTTAAATGTGTCTGAAAACCAACCATATTAAAAAGCGTACCTGCAGCATCATCTTGGCGAAGTTGAACAACTGCAAATGGTCTCTTTCCAGTTTTCGGATCTTCAAGGCCTACAGGCTTTAGCGGTCCAAAAAGCATAGTTTTCTTTCCTCTTGAAGCCATTACTTCAATTGGCATACAACCTTCAAAAAATACTTCTTTTTCAAATTCCTTCGTAGGAGCTGTTTCAGCTGAAATCAGAGCCTCATAAAAAGTATTAAACTCTTCTTCTGTCATCGGACAATTTAAATAAGCAGCTTCTCCCTTATCATAACGGGATTTCAAATAAACCTTGTCCATATCAATACTTTCTTTTTCTATAATTGGGGCTGCTGCATCATAAAAATAAAGATAGTCTTCTCCAGTTAAGTTTTTCAACTGCGTTGAAAGTGCTTCACTCGTTAGCGGACCCGTTGCAATGACTGTAATCCCCTCGGGAATTTCGGTTACTTCTTCATTAAAAACGGTGACATTTTCGTGATTTTTAACCATATCGGTTACTTTCGCTGCAAACTCATGGCGGTCTACTGCTAAGGCTCCACCCGCTGGAACAGAACAAGCGTCTGCGGCAGCAATAATGACGGAATCAAGCTTTCTCATTTCTTCTTTCAATACCCCAACTGCATTTGTTAAGTTATTGGCGCGTAAAGAATTGCTACAAACTAACTCCGCAAATTTATCTGTATGATGGGCAGGAGTTTGCTTCACTGGTCGCATTTCATAAAGGTTCACCTTTACCCCACGTTTTGCGATTTGCCAAGCCGCCTCACTTCCAGCCAATCCTGCACCAATTACATTTATTGTTAAATCTTTCAATTAAGTACCTCCTCAATAAACTTTCCCTGTTTATGCTTATTAACCATTTTGGATTAAAAAGTACTATAAATATACCTTACCCTCAGAATAAGTCCATCTTGCATTGTACTATACGATTCAGGAACAAAAAAGTTTTTTGTTTATAAGAAAAGCGGAAGCGCCTTGCACAGAGGCGACAGGAATAAGACGAGCCGGCGAGAAGGCTGCTTTTTAGCCTTCTTGACGGATTGGCTTATTACCCCGAGCCTCTAGGCGCTGAAGCTAGACATTTCTCAGAAAAAATAAAAGAGTGGGAGTTTCCCCCACTCTTAGCTTTGCGGCTCTTCCTTATAATCACAATTAACACACTGCACTTGGACGCCTTTTTTCAATTTCTTCTCAATCAGCATGCCTTCACATTTCGGACAAGCCCTCGGAAGCGGCTTATCCCATGAGATAAATTCACAATTCGGATAATTGGTACAGCCGTAAAATAGTCGTCTTTTCTTGCTCTTCCGTTCGATGATTTGTCCTTCTTTACAGGTTGGACATGTGACACCAATTTCTTTCACAATCGCTTTCGTATTCCGGCAATCAGGAAAATTACTGCAAGCCATAAATTTTCCATATCGTCCCATCTTGAATACCATTGGGTTGCCACAGTTTTCGCAATCCTCACCAGCCGGCTCATCTTTAATCTCGACAGATTGCATTTCTTTTTCTGCAATTTCAAGATGTTTCTCGAAGTCCTTGTAAAATTCATCGATTACATTTACCCAACTTACTTTGCCTTCTTCGACGTAATCTAGACCCTGCTCCATTTTAGCGGTGAATTCTACATCGAGAATCTCTGGGAAAAACTCCACCATTAATTCATGAACAATCTCACCAAGTTCTGTTGGTACAAAGCGTTTATTATCCAACGCCACATAACCCCGCTTTTGAATCGTATCCAATGTTGGTGCATATGTGGACGGACGACCTATCCCCAGTTCCTCTAGGGTTTTTACAAGTCTAGCTTCAGTATAACGTGGTGGCGGCTGGGTGAAATGCTGTTTAGGATCGATATCCTTCTTAAACGCCTCATCCCCCTCTTTCAGGTCTGGAAGCATTTTATTCGGACCGTCCACTTGGTCATCTGTACCTTCCACATAAACTTTCATAAAGCCAGGAAATTTAATTTTAGAGCCAGTCGCCCGGAAAATAACATTACCATTTTGTAGATCAACACTCATGGTATCCATGACAGCCTGTGCCATTTGACTGGCAAGGAACCGTTCCCAAATCAGCTTGTATAATCGCAGCTGGTCACGGGAAAGAAATTCCTTCAAGCTAGCAGGATCACGTAAGATACTTGTTGGTCGTATCGCTTCATGAGCATCCTGTGCGTTCGCTTGTTTTTTTTCTTTTCTTTGTTCATTCTTCAAATACTCTTCTCCGAATTCTGCGGTGATGTAGCTCGCAGCCTCTCCTTGAGCTACATCTGAAATTCGAGTAGAATCGGTTCTCATATAAGTGATGAGACCCACAGTCCCTTCCTTGCCAAGCTCAATCCCCTCATATAATTGCTGGGCAAGCATCATCGTTTTCTTGGCACGGAAATTTAGCTTTCTGGCTGCTTCCTGTTGAAGCGATGAAGTAATAAAAGGAGGGGCCGGGTTTCTGCGGCGTTCCTTTTTACTCACCGAAACCACACTAAATTTATTATCCTTCATTTCCTTTAAGACTGCCTGAACATCCGCTTCTGACTTTAATTCACTTTTTTCCTGTCCAACTATAGAATGAAAAGAAGCGCTGAATTGATCCTTGCCCTTTAAGAACTCACCCTCAATGGTCCAATATTCTTCGGGGGTAAAATCTTTTATTTCCTTTTCACGATCGATAATCAACCGAACTGCCACAGATTGTACACGACCAGCACTTAACCCCTTTTTCACCTTTTTCCAAAAAAGTGGACTGATGTTATAACCAACTAATCGGTCTAAAATCCTCCGGGCCTGCTGAGCATCAACTAGATCCATGTTAATAGGACGAGGATGTTTGAAAGATTCCTTAATCGCATCCTTGGTTATTTCATTAAAAACCACTCGGCAATCGGAATGTACATCGACATCCAAACTATGAGCTAAATGCCAGGCAATTGCTTCTCCTTCACGATCCGGGTCGGCTGCGAGATAGACTTTTTTTACCTTTTTGGCCGCTGTTTTTAATTCTTTTAAGACAGGACCCTTGCCGCGGATGGTAATATATTTTGGTTCAAAACTATTTTCAACATTAACTCCCATTTGACTGCGCGGTAAGTCGCGGACATGTCCCATTGAAGCCTTTACTTTATACTTATTTCCTAAATAGCGCTCTATTGTTTTCGCTTTTGCAGGCGACTCAACAATTACTAGATATTCTGCTGCCATTCTAAATCCTCCTTAAGAGGGAAAGTGTGAAAGCGCCTTGAATGCGGCAAAAGCCTGATTCTAAGATGCTTACCATTTGAGAAGTTTTCCTACATACAAGTTTTTACACTTTTAACCGGAGAAAATACTTTACAAAACTGCCTTATCCCAAAATTTTTGAATATATGTTAGTTAACATAGTATTTAAATTTTTTTATTCTATTCGTTTTTTTTCATGATGTTGTAATAAAAAGTATTTTAACTTATGTTGGAAAATGTATAACATAATAGAATTTTTTGCAACCTTTTTAAGGTAATTTCTCCACTTAATCAAAAATACCTCCTAAAAAGATTATTTTTTATTCTTTAGATTTTTTAAGTTTGGTTGTTGATTTCCGCTCCAGGCGCTCGCTTTCCGCGGGCGTGCCGGGGAGCCTCCTCGGCGCTAAAGCGGAGGGCACTGAAAAACTTACGTTTTTTTAACTTTTCATTTTGAGCTAATAAAAAAAGGTGACATTCCGTCTTAAATTTGATGAAAATGTCACCTTTTTCTTTGTCTTCTTTTACACTTTTTCATTTAGGAGCTTTAGAATCCGCTTAATATTCACTGCGAATATCGCTGTTGCCCCTT
>NZ_JAFBEX010000019.1 GCF_016908975.1 Neobacillus cucumis | reverse complement strand
AATTTAATAATTTTATTATAAAACAAAAAAGCAGTTGAAAGGTCGATAAAATCTACCTTTCAACTGCTTAAAATGTGGACTTTTTCAGTGGCCTCCGCCTAAGCGCCGAGGAGGCTCCAGGACCTCCCCGCGGAAAGCGAGTGCCCGGAGCGGAAATCAACAGGCCCAATTGAAAGGGCAAACAATAAATTAGGGATTTGATACTGACAAAATAAAAAAGTTGCCAAGAAAAATACCATTTCTCGACAATCCGAGGATAAGGCGATATGCCTTATCCTTTTTTACCCGATTTTTTTAAGAACTCAAGAACCGGAGTGAATGGTTGAATTTGCTTTGTTTGAAAATAATCCATAAATGGATCACCCTGACTGCGAATCCGGGTAAGAGCATTCTTCATATTAAAAGAGACTAGTTGAAGTTTTTCGCTTACTTCTTCCCAATAAAGCGGTGTTGCCACACCACCATGTTCATTTCCTCTCATCGAGTATGGAGCCACAATGGTTTTCCTTTCAGAATGCTGTACATAATCAACATATAACCTGTTTCCGCGATTCTTTTTCATTCGTTCAATTGTAAATGAATCTGGATCCTTCGAAATTAAATATTCTGCTATAAAGCTGGTGAATAATCGTGTGTCATCATATGAGTATACATTTTCCGGTAAAGGGAGGTAAATTTGCAGCCCTTTGTTACCTGAAGTTTTAATAAAACCAATTAGATTTAATTGATCCAGTACTTCTTTTATCAAAATGGCTGCTTTGATGGCTAATGAAAAGGCATCCTTTGAAGGTGGATCTAAGTCAAAGACTATCTCACTCGGTCCATTGCTGTTAACGGTTTGAAAGGGTATATGGAATTCAATCGCCAGTTGATTCCCAAGCCAAACAAGTGTTTTTAGGTTATTGCACAATATATAATTAATTCCATCAGCTTCTTTTGTTTGTACAAATTCCGGGGCATAATCAGGACAATTTTTTTGATAAAACGCTTCGCCAAACATTCCGTGAGGATAGCGAATCACTGTTAAGAGGCGATCTTTTAAAAATGGGAGCATATAGGGAGAGACTTCCCGTAAGTAAAGAATATAATCAGATTTCGAAATGGCGAGTTTATCCCACAATGGTTTTTCTGGATGCGTAATTTCCAAATCTTGAGGCAGGTTTTTCTGCGCAAACATAAAGCGATCATATGTACAATCAGCAGGTTCTAAATCAAACCGAAACCGGTCAAAATGAGGTTCGCGCAGTTGGTTGTCATAGAGTTCTAAGTATTTTACCTCAAGACAAATAGCTGGTTCAACATGAACAAATTCATCATCCTCTTTAATCCTGTTTTGTTTAATTGTTTGCTTTAAGGCATCCTTTTCTTCCGGTTTAAAGCCAAATAATACTTGTCCAATTGGGGAAATTTGTTTATCTTGATAAACACCTAAATAAAAATAACCGTTTGTTTTTTCAAAGGAGGTAATAAAGCAGTTGACAAACTTCCAATTTTTGTATTTTAACCATTGCGGTGTACGTTTACCTTCCTCCCACAAACTATTTTTATTTTTGGCAATAATACCCTCTCCGTCATATAGGACAACTTTTTCCCATAACTCATCAAAATCATCATATGCTTTTACATATTGAAGCAGTTGATTATTATACGGATTAGCTTCCGTTTGGAAGCCAACTCCCAAAAATAATTTTTTTAATACCTGTTTTCTCTTATAAAAGGGATTAATAAAGAATCCTTTCCCTTTTAACATCAATAAGTCAAAAACCATTAGACGGCAAGGGAACCGAGTGGCTTGCTCAGATATTTTTTTTTCTGACTTAAGCCTGCCACGAACCTGAATGGCAGAAAAATTGGCTTTATGTGTGTTTTCCAAATAAACCAGCTCACCATCTAATTGAAGAGGTAAATAGGGTTGGAATTGAACTTCATAACGCAAAAGGAATTCTTTTATTTCCGGAAATTGCGGCAATAAATTATTACCATTTCTGCTCATTAGTTTTATTCCAGTGTTATCCCAGGAGAGCATTGCACGGAATCCATCATATTTAACCTCGTACTGCCAATCAGGCCGTACGGGAAGATCAAAAGTTAAGCTTGGCAGCATGGGTCTCATCGTTCATAATCCTTTCTTTTTTCTTATGGTGCTTCAAAAAATACTACTTCATCCTTTTCCAAATCTTTTTAGGAGTGAGGATAGGAAATCACCACAAAATAAAAATAAAAAGAATGGAGAATGCCCATGCATACCATGTGGAAAGGCAGCATTAGTTTTGGGCTCGTAAACATCCCCATCAAGCTCCATACAGCAACTGAAGATAAGGATATCAAGCTCCGAACCCTGCATAATAAATGCCATGCACCCATTAAATACGAGAAAATCTGTACAGTTTGTGAAGAAGAAGTAAAACCAGAAGATATTGTCAAGGCATATGAGTATACAAAAGGAAAATTCGTGGTCCTTGATAATGAAGAATTAGAAAAGCTTCGTAAAGAAAATGAAGAAAAAGCAGTCGAGATTATTGATTTTGTAAAAATTAACGAGATAGACCCCATTTACTTTGACCGGACTTATTACATGTCTCCCAATGAAGGGGGGAGTAAGGCCTATTCTTTATTAAGGAAGGCCCTGCAAGAGTCCGAAAAAGTTGGATTAGCGAAAATTATTATTCGTTCTAAGGAACAACTCGGTGTAATCCGAGTTTATAAAAATACCTTGGTCATGGAAACAATCCATTATCCAGACGAAGTTCGTAAAGCTGAAGATGTTCCAAATGTTCCAGCGGAGGACAAAGTAACCGATAGAGAATTAGAAACGGCCATTTTACTGATTGATCAATTAACTACTACATTTGAGCCCGAGAAATATACGGATGAATATCGAAATGCACTTTTAGAATTAATCGAGTCTAAACGAACTGGTCAAGAAACAGTAACGGCTGCCACTAAAGAAGTGGCATCGAATGTGACAGATCTAATGGCAGCTCTTCAGGCGTCGATTGATCGTACAAAACCTGCCAAACCAGCTGCAACATCAGCTCTAAAAACATCAACTGCTGACCTTCCGAAACCTAAAAAAGCAACTTCAGCACCAAGAAAAAAGGCACCATCCAAAGTGAAAAAAGAAGCCTAGGCATAAGAGAAAATAGAAAATAAAAGGAATCAAGATCAAGTTCTAACACTTGGTCTTGATTTGTTATAAACACTGTTTCGAAATTGACTCAAAATGGAAAATGTGATAATATTTATATGTATTATATTTTGTAATAATCCGTTTAAGTAGCCGTAACTACACGAAAATGGGAAAATGTTTTTACCTATCGTGTGGGTTTACGTCTTTTTTATTTAAAAATGATCATGACAAAAATAAAGAGGTGATGCAAAACTTCAGTAAGCATCACCTTTTTATATATAGTTTTACTAGTATAATAGGGACTTCACGTGAGTAAGGGTAAAAAAGTTATAACTATTATTAAGGAGTAGGAGTGATCATTTTGGCTTTTGGAAGAAAAAATGAAGAAGAAATAAAATTAGAAGAAACTAAGATTTGGGTCTGTACTTCTGAAACTTGTAAGTGTTGGATTCGGGACAATTTTAAAAGCAGTGAAATTCCCCATTGCCCTATTTGCAAGAGTGAAATGAGGCAAACAACCAAAGAGTTGCAAGTCATTCATAATCATAGTAAAAATTTAATGTAACCAAAAAAGCAGGGAGAAAATTGCTCCCTGCTTTCTTATTCAATGCCTTCTTCTACTTCTTCAACCGCATACTTCTTACAGTATGTAAGGACTAACTCTTCTTCATCATCTTCTAATTCAAAGTCTAGTACCTTTTCTGTCCCATGTTCGAAAAAGTGATAGCTAGTAATTTTTTCTTGGTTTCCATCACGTACATATATACACTTTAAGCCGATTCCTTTTTCTGAAAATAATTCATCTTCCTCATCGACCTCAAGCTCTAAAAAAAACTCATAACGCTCTCCGGAAAGTAGACCAAAAGGGTCTTCTAATTTTTCAACTTCATGGCCTGTAATATTCAAGCAGATCATCCTTTGCAGTTTTTTAACTCTCTTTATTATACACATTTTGCGTTATAACCCCAAAGAAGTGATTTAGGTTGCTATATTTTTAAGGATTTTGAAATAAATGTGAATAATTACACAAAGTTAAGTCAATCTTACTCGATTCATGTAAGATTAATTTATAAAGCTTACAAATCAAGGAAGTTGGTATAAATATTTCATAAAGGAGGAGCGGTAATGGCGACAACAGATAATGGAATTTATCCCCAATTACAACCATATTTATTATCTAGAAAAAACTTTTATCAAATTCTTTATAGTTTATTTTTGGAACCAAACGATGAAGAATCTTTGTTTCATTTAGGGCGTCTAGCAAATTTTGGTGATTTAAAAGAGTTTCATGAAGGCGGGAGAATTCTAGCATCCTTTTTTGAACAATTAAACTCGAAAGAGAAAGTTTACATGGAAAAAGAGGAATACCTTCGACTTTTTATAGGTCCAGGAACAATAGTAGCCCCTCCATGGGAGTCTTATTTTAGAAGCAAGGAGCGTCTTCTTTTTGAAGAATGGACCCTCCAAATAAGAGCGCTCTATCACCAATTTGGGCTTCAATTTATACGGGAAAGTAATGAACCTGACGATCATTTATTACTTGAATTAGAATTTATGATTTATCTATTAGATTTAACCTTGTCGGCTTCAGATACAGTAAAGATTCAGGAACTGATTTCGATTCAAATAGATTTTCTTACAGAGCATTTAACCATTTGGATACCTGATTTTTGTAAAAGAGTGATTGAGTATACGAATAGCCGTCTATATCTTGGAGCTGCCATGCTCCTTGAAGACTTTTTAAACTTTGATTTGACATCTTTATTGGAAGTAAAGGAGGCATTAGTAAATGTCTGAAAATAACCATTTAAAGAACTTGTTATTTAATAAAATGCAAAGACGAACCTTTTTAAAATGGTCCGGAGCAATTGGAATACCAGTGATTGCAGGTGGAATTGGCACAAAAATGCTTGTAAGTCGCAAGGAAGAAACCAAGCCTGTTAGTGCGAAAGAAGAAAGTCCTGAAACGATTATCTCAACCTGCAGCATTAATAATTGTGGAGGTCGTTGCGTAATTAAAGCGCATGTAAAAGATGGGGTCGTTCTCAGAGTAACTACTGATACCCAGGAGGGGGGAGACCTATCAACTCCACCATTTAGGGCATGTGTGAGAGGCAGAAACTATCGCAATATGCTTTACCATCCAGATCGTTTAAAATTTCCTATGAAACGTGTCGGTAAACGGGGAGAAGGAAAATTTGAAAAAATTTCTTGGGATGAAGCAATTGAGACAATTGCATCTCAAGTAAAAAGAATTGGTGATACATATGGTCCTGAATCAAGATATGTAAATTATGCATCGGGACAAAGCTGGGGGTTGCATGGTGGAAAGAACGCAGCAAAAAAACTTCTTGCTTTAACGGGTGGATTTTTAAATTCGCGAAATGACTACAGCTCAGGGGCAGGTAATGTTGCTACACCATATACATACGGAACAAATAATTCAGGGAGTAGTTTTGATTCTCTTTTACATTCAAAATATATCATTTTATGGGGGCAAAACCCTTCTGAAATGATTTTTTCTACACCGTATCGAGAATATTTAATGCAGGCAAAGAAAAATGGTGCAAAGATTGTCGTTATAGATCCAAGATATACTGATACGGCGATTGCCTTTGCTGATGAATGGATTCCGATTCTTCCAACAACTGATACAGCAATGATGGATGCCATGGGCTATGTGATCATTACAGAAGGCCTCCACGATCAAGCATTCCTTGATAAATATTGTCTTGGGTTTGACAAGAATCATATGCCTGCTGGCGTGCCGAAAAATGAATCAGTAAAAGGTTATTTGCTAGGGGAGAAAGACGGTATCCCTAAGACCCCAGAATGGGCGGAAAAGATTTGTGGGGTACCTGCAAGTAAAATTCGCGAAATAGCTCGTGAATATGCTAAAACAAAACCCGCTGCATTAATTCAAGGCTGGGCAGCACAGCGTCAAGCCTATGGGGAGCAATATATGCGCGGTGGGGCACAGTTAGCATGTTTAACAGGTAATGTTGGTAAGCTAGGGGGCTGGGCAGGTGGTACTGGATATTGGAGCCGCAGTGATATTATTTATCCATTTTCTTATGAAAACCCTGTTAAGGCATCCATTCCATGTTTCCTATGGACAAAAGCAGTAGAAAAAGGTACAGAAATGACCGAAGCAGATGGACTTCAAGGAACCCATCAGTTAAAGACCAATATTAAAATGATTTTTAATATGGCAGGTAACATGCTTATCAATCAGCACGCGGATATTAATAAAACAAGTAAACTACTTGAAGACGAGAGTAAAGTGGAATTTATTGTTGTTAGTGATCTTTTTATGACTCCAAGTGCAAAATATGCTGATATTTTATTGCCTGGTACTACCTTTTTTGAGCGTTATGATATAGGGGTGCCGTGGTGTTTTGGCGATTATGTAGTTTTTGGCGATAAAACCATTGAACCACTTTATCAGTGTCGAAATGAATATGAGGTTTTCGCTAAAATTGCTGATAAGTTAGGAATGAAAAAGCAATTCACTGAAGGGAAATCTATTTTAGATCTTGTAAAAGAAAGTGTTGTTAGAACGAAAAAGGAACTGAATCCTAACTTCCCTACATTCGAAGAGTTTCGTCAAAAAGGGGTTTATCATTTTAAATACGATGAACCGCTGGTTGGTTTTAAAAAGCAAATAGATGACATAGAAAAGAATCCATTTGAAACGCCTTCCGGTAAAATTGAATTGTTCTCTAAAGCTTTATGGGATATGAACCAGCATGATGAAATACCAGCCATCGCTAAGTATATTTCATCTTGGGAGGGACCGGAAGATCCGCTTATAAGAAAATATCCGCTTCAGCTCATCAGCTGGCATTATAAACGAAGATGCCACTCCACCTATGACAACCAAGAATGGCTGGAGGAGGCAGCTAAGCAAGAAATGTGGATCAATCCTAGGGATGCCGAAAAACGAGGAATTAAAAATGGGGACCGAGTACAGGTCTTTAATGATCGGGGATTAATAGAAATAGATGTAAAGGTTACACCAAGAATTATTCCTGGAGTTGCTGGAATTCCTCAAGGTGCTTGGTATACTCCTGACAAAAATGGTCTCGACAAAAGAGGATCAGTGAATGTGCTCACATCACAGAAACCTACTGCATTAGCAAAAGCTAATCCTCAGTTGTCAAACCTTGTTGAAGTCAAAAAAGTTTAGGGAGTGAGGAATCGTGGAACAGTTGGGTTTTTATATAAATCAAAGTTTATGTACGAGTTGTAAGGCATGCACTGTGGCATGTAAGGATAAAAACAACCTGGATGTTGGCATAAATTTCCGTAGAGTTTACCCATACGAAGAAGGAACCTTTGTGCAACAGTCAACAAAGGGATTTGTTCCTAATATAAAAGCATTTTATTTTTCTATTTCATGTAATCATTGTGAGGACGCAGCTTGTATTCAAAGCTGTCCTACGGGAGCAATAACTAAGATTAAAAAAAAAGGTGTGGTGACAATTGACCAGGATGTATGCCAAGGTACGCAGTTATGTATCAAAGCTTGTCCGTATGGTTCACCACAATACAATAAAAAGATGTTTAAATCAAATAAATGCGACTTTTGTATGGATTTACAGGAAAAAGGTGAAGAACCTGCTTGTGTGGGAGCATGTCCAATGCGGGCGATTGAATTTGGTCCAATAGAAGAACTTCGAATAAAATATGGGGATATTGCCCAAATAAAAGGGATGCCAAGTGACTCGGTCACACACCCAAACCTAGTTATTACACCGCATAGACATGCAAGGCTGGCACACAGCTAACAATAACTTTTGGAAGGTGTTATATGTCTCTATTAGTAAATTGGCTAGAAAGCATGCATGTAGATGCTAGGATAACTGATGCTTGTTCTAGAAAGAGACACACCCGCTCGACCTGCAGTGTTTGTGCGGATAGCTGTCCCATGGAAGCAATTCATATTACATCAGAATCGATTAAAATGGATTTACAACATTGCAATTCTTGCGGAGATTGCTTGATTGCATGTCCGCTTTCTGCTATACAGGGGATTTTAGAGTCAAGGGAATTCGATAAGGACAGTCTTGTCTATAATGACTCCTATACTCCTTTGATAAAGGAATTACTGATTTACAAAAAAAGGGGGGTGACCACTGTTAGGTCAGAATCAACCCTTGATAATCAAAAGTGGATAAAAGTTATTAATAATGCCAATGATATCCTGGTGAAACTTGATGAAAACACGATTAAATTAAATGAAAACAGAGAAGAAAAGGAATTAACAAGGAGGGCTTTTTTTTCTTCTTTACGTAAAGAGGGCTATCAGTTGGCCAAAAACATGACCCCCGCAACTTGGAAAATGGAAGCAAAGAAATGGAATATAACGCGCTATTTTCCTGATTATCAATTCTTTCAAGTGCGTTTAGAACAAGAAAAGTGTACATTTTGTCAAATGTGTTTTTCTTTCTGTTCACAAAAAGTGTTTATTTTACATGAAGGTTTTTTACAAGTTGAAAATGAAAAGTGCGTAAATTGTTATGATTGTAGGGATATTTGTCCGGAGAATGCCTTGAAAATTGAACTAAAAATAAATAAAAAATATATAGCACAACACCCATTTCATACAAAAAACTGCCAAACCTGCGGAAAAATGTTCTCAACATTCGATCCAAATATACAGAAGTGCCCCATATGTCATGATAGGGATCCAGAATGGTTAAGTCCTTATCAATAAACGAAAAAATAACAAAAAGTGCTGAGGTTTTCTCAGCACTTTTCAACTTGTAGCTTTAGGTTTGACCGCAATCATAGTAATAATTGCAGCAAGAAGACTTAAACTGCTTAGGACAATAAAAATCCAATGACTGGCATATTCCAATAAAACGGCTATTAACGGTGGGCCAGCGGCAACCCCGATAAACCGCATTGAACTGTAGATGGATGATATGGTACCACGTTCTTCTTTTTCAATACCTTCTGTAATTAATGCGTCCAGACAAGGAAGACTTAACCCAATGCCTACACCCGTAATGAGAAACATCGCAAGCATGTACCAAAGTTTTATCGAAAACCATAATGCGGCAATTGAAAGGGCAGCAGCAATAATACTAATTAGGGTAATCCATTTCATTAAGACTTTATTTTTCTTTATAATCTTCCCACTTATAAAAGAGGCTAAACACAATGCTCCAAGAGGCAATGCTAAAAAGACTCCTTTTTTTAGATCCTTAATCCCATATTCTTTCTCAAAGATTTCCGATAGGTAAAACAAAATACCAAACAAGACAAGCATCAGTATACCGCCAATAAAAAAGATGGCATACAGCCAACGTCCTTTTTCAGTAAAAGTTTTTTTAACATTCGTAAAAAATTGTTTGAATGGAATTGGTTCTTGATTACTCTTAGGACATTTTACAAGAAATATCATTAAAATAACTGAAATGACACAAAAAACAGGGATTGAAAAAAATGGTAAAAACCAGATAAATCCTGCAAGAAAGGCTCCGAGTATAGGGCTTAAAACTTTCCCAAAAGTATTAGACGTTTCAATTAGACCTAAACAGCTGCTAACATCATCTTCGCTTTTAAACATGTCGCCTACTAAAGGCAGTACAATGGGCATGGCCCCGGCAGCTCCTACACCCTGAAGGGCTCGACCGACTAAAATAAGCCAATAGGCATCCGTTAGCTTCCATGCAGCCCACCAAGAAATCAGCCCGCCAACCGCTGCAATCAGCAGACTTGGGATTATAACCTTTTTTCTGCCGATATGGTCGGATATGTATCCGGCAACAGGAATTAAGAAAATGGCAACAATGGAATAAACCGTAATAATCATACTTGTTTGAAAGGAAGTGATGGATAATTCCTTCTCCATAGAAGGTAATACTGGAATCAACATTGAATTTCCTAAAGTCATGACTAAAGGAATGGAAGACAGCGAAACGATTGCCCATTTTTGTTTGGAAATTTCACTTTGCTTTTTTTGGTCAGCCGTCGATTGTTTCTTTTTTGCTGCCTTTTGGTTTTGGCTTAATCGTTCAATATGTTCCATGAATCTTCTATCCCGCCTTCATTTTTTGCTCTCAACTATCTACGCCGAAGAGACATGTTTGCTTACTAAAGTTAATATTGGCTTTTTTCTTTCAAAAAAAACAGACTTAAGGTATCCTTTAAATGGAAGTGAACAAATAAAATCAATCAATGTCAATGAGAAATGTATATAAAATAATTAATTGTGAATTTTAAAAAAACAATCTCTTGACTTAAGTAGTAAAATTAGATAAGATACTAATCAATAAAGCAAATCATGAAGGGCATTGACGAAGAGTAGTAACTTATACGGATTCTTAAGAGAGCTGATGGTTGGTGAAAATCAGTGTAGACGTTTAAGCGAATGGACTTCCGAGCCTCCAAACCGAACCCTTTTAGGCAGTAGGCTTTGGCGAAGATCTCATCGTTACAAGAGACAGGTATTCAAGCATTTCTGCTTCGATATCGGTTGAGTGAGCTAATTTTAGCTAATGAAGGTGGCACCACGGGTCTTCCGTCCTTTTAGGATGGGGGACCCTTTTTGTTTTTAAATAAATACTTTACAACTCGTTGAGCAAGAGTAGTACACAAATTAGAATTCTTTCCAGAGAGTCGGGGAAGGTGGAAGCCCGATATGAATGAATTTGTAGAATGGACTTGTGAGAGGTGTCTTGAACCTTAGTAGGGATGCCCGGATTCCCCCGTTAAAAGGATAGGATATCGAATACTGTGTATTCTGTATCCGAAAGAGGAAGCAGTTATCTGCTTTAAAGAGAGGTGGTACCACGGTTTAAAAATCGTCCTCTATACGCGTAATTTATTTGTGCGTATAGAGGACGATTTTTTATTTTGAAAAGGGGTTGTGACATGAAGACTGCAAATGAATGTTTAATACATGAGATAAAAGGGGATACGTTAACACCAATCTCGATCCTTCAAAAAATTAGCGGAACAAAAAAATTTCTTCTTGAAAGTTCTCATAAATATAATGATTCGGGAAGATATTCATTTATTGGCGCTGACCCTGCCTTTGAGCTGATTTCTAAAGGAGAACATAATGAAATCACTTATCGTGATGGTGAAAAAAGAGTTTTGATAGGAAACCCTTTAGAAGTGATGAAACAATTGTTGCCTTTACAGGATCAATTGGAAAAATATGATTTTCCATTTATAGGGGGAGCAGTGGGGTATGTAGGATACGACATTATTAGACAGTTCGAAGTTATCGGTGGCGAATATCCGAATGGATTGGAAATGCCGGATGTGCATCTCATGTTTTTTGAAGAAGTGATCGTTTTTGATCATCTACAAGAAAAAGTAAAGATTTGTGGAATTCCACTATCTGGCAAAAGTGATTTAGAGGAAATCGAAAAGCGCTTAATACAACGGATAGAAGAGTTAAAAAAGCCAAATTATTATCAAGAGGAAGAGCCCTTTTCATTTAGCGGTTTTGAATCAGAAACCACAAAAGAAGCATTTATAAAAAGTGTCGAAACCGCAAAGGAGCATATCCTTGCCGGAGATATTTTTCAAGTAGTGCTATCAAGAAGAATGAAATCAGCCTTTGAAGGTACACCACTTTCTCTATATCGTAAGCATCGAAGCACAAATCCGACACCATATATGTTTTATATTGATTTTGATGAATATACCGTTATTGGTTCTTCACCTGAAAGCTTGATCCAAACACGTAACAACACGGTCATCTCAAACCCAATTGCCGGCACCAAAAAGAGAGGGAAAACAGCAGAAGAAGATGAGCGAATTGAACAGGAATTAGTTAACGATGAAAAAGAGCTTGCGGAACATCGAATGCTTGTGGATCTTGGTAGAAATGATCTCGGAAAGGTCTGTGAGTTTGGATCGGTTCAAATTGAGAAATATATGTCGGTGGAAAAATTTCGTCATGTAATTCACTTAGTTTCAGAGGTGAGCGGTAAACTGCATCAGGAGAAAACAGCATTAGATGCCTTAGCAGCCTGTTTGCCTGCAGGGACCGTTTCTGGGGCACCAAAGGTACGTGCAATGGAAATTATTAATGAATTAGAGAAATCAAAGCGAGGTCTTTATTCTGGTGCTGTTGGATATGTTTCCGTTAACGGGAATATGGATTTTGCCTTAGCCATCCGTACCATGATTATCAAAGATGGGGAAGCCATTATACAAGCTGGAGCAGGGATTGTATATGATTCCAATCCTGAGTCTGAATATGAAGAAACACTAAACAAGTTGAGATCCTTTTTGGAGGGTGAAAAATGATTTTATTAATTGATAATTTTGACTCATTTACTTTTAACCTTTACCAATACCTTGGAGAACTTGGTGAAGATGTGGTCGTTTATCGTAATAACCAGTTAAGTATGGAACAAATCAAAGAGTTGAATCCGAAAGCAATTATTTTATCTCCAGGACCTGGCCGTCCAGAGGATGCCGGAATCTGTATAGAATTGATTCAAACCTTCCACAAGACGATCCCTATTTTAGGAATTTGTCTTGGTCATCAAGCAATTGGCGCTGCTTTTGGTAGTGAAGTAAGAAGGGCTCATTTCATTAAGCATGGGAAAACATCCCTTATACGACATCAAGGTAAGGAAGTTTTTGCTAACCTCAATAATCCATTAGAAGTTATGCGATATCATTCGTTGACTTTAGAAGAAAGTAATCTCTCAGCGGAGTTAGAGTGTATGGCTCATTCCAATGATGATGATGAAATAATGGCCATAAAGCATAGAGAATATCCTGTTTACGGGCTGCAATTTCACCCAGAATCGATTGGAACTCCAGATGGAAAACAAATGTTAAAAAACTTTTTAAATGAAATTGAGAGGATGAGATCAAATGAAACATTACCTACTTCAATTAGCTGAAAAACAGTCTTTATCTGAACAGCAAATGGAAGAAGCGGTTGATTTTATCTTAGGAGAAGAAGTTTCCGAATCAGAGATTGCTGCCTTTTTAATGGGTTTAAAATCAAAAGGTGAAACAGTTGATGAAATTGCAGGAATCGTCAGGGCGATGAAAGGCAATACCTTAAAGTTTAATCAGAAGTTTCCGAATGTTCTGGATAACTGTGGAACTGGCGGAGACGGTTCATCAAGCTTTAATGTCAGTACTACATCAGCCTTTGTTATTGCTGGTGCAGGAATTCCGGTCGCTAAGCATGGCAATAGAAGTATCTCTAGTAAGACTGGAAGTGCAGATGTCCTTGAGTACCTCGGAGTAAATCTAAATTTATCATCCGAGCGAACCGAGGAAATCCTACACGAAATTGGGATTGCCTTTTTATTCGCTCCACACGTTCATCCAAAATTAAAAAAAGTAATGATAGTACGTAAAGCATTGAAGATTCCGACGGTCTTTAATTATATTGGTCCATTAACAAACCCAATCGAGCTGGATTATCAATTGTTAGGGGTTAGTCGCAGGGATTTATTAAATGTATTTGCCGAAGTACTCAAAAAGCTAGGACGTAAAAGGGCAGTTGTTATAAATGGTGCAGGATTTATGGATGAAGCTTCATTGCAGGGAGAAAATCATTATACCCTTTTAGAAGATGGAAAAATTACTAACCATATATTTACTCCTGAAGATGTTAATCTCCCACAATATGATAATAGCCAGATCAAGGGCGGGGACTCGCAAGAAAATGGGGAAATCCTTTTGAAAGTGCTAAAAGGGGAAAAAGGTGCTCCACGTGATACAGTAGTATTAAATGCAGGAATCGGTATTTATACTGCTGGGAAAGCCAACTCCCTAGTCGAAGGTATTGAAGTTGCCAAGGAAATCATTGATTCAGGAGCGGCATATGCAAAATTAACCGCCCTTATTGAAAAATCACGAATAGGCGAGAAAGAGGCGATTTAAGTGGAAACTATTCTGGACCGAATAATTGAACAGAAAAAAAAGGAGGTTTTACTCCTTCAAGAAAGTAAAGAAATCATTCAAGAATTTAAATATCCTAAAAGATCATTGATAGAAAAACTACAAACAGCCAATGAAATCTCAATCATTGCGGAATATAAACGAGCTTCACCATCTAAAGGCTTAATCAATAATGGCGTAGAGCCCGCTGTGCAAGCCGCTATTTACGAAAAATCCGGGGCATCTGCCATTTCTGTATTGACCGATTCGACCTTTTTTAAAGGTTCTTTCTCCGATTTAAAGTCAGTTCGAGAAGCGGTTAATCTTCCGATTTTATGTAAGGATTTTATTATCAGCCCGTTGCAAATTGATGTTGCAGCCGCTCATGGCGCTAACATTATTTTATTAATTGTTGCTGCGTTAGAGGAAAGGCAGTTACACGAATTGTTTCAATATGCAAAGAAAAAAGGCTTAGAGGTATTGGTCGAGGTCCATAACCAAAATGAATTAGAAATAGCACTTAAAACAGGCGCAAAACTCATTGGTGTGAATAATCGTGATCTAAAAACATTTACTGTTTCACTCGAAGTAACTGAACAGTTAGCTGAGATAGTGAAAAAATCAGATGCTTATCTCATTAGTGAAAGTGGTATTCATACGGAGCAAGATGCTGAGAGAGTTCGAAATGCCGGTGCTAATGGAATTTTAGTAGGTGAGGCTTTTATGGTCAGCCAGGATATAGAAGAATCTTTTCTTAATCTCCGCCTTCCACTACAAGAGGGTGTTAAAAAATGAACGTAAAAGTAAAGATATGTGGAATTATGGACAGTGAGACTGCCCTTAAAGCTGCGGAATATGGCGCAGACGCCATAGGATTTGTGTTTGCAGCAAGTAAACGAAAAGTAACACCTGAAAAAGCAAAAGAAATTGTTTCAGTATTACCAGCAGATGTAATGAAAATTGGTGTCTTTGTTAATGAAGCAAAGGAAGAAATTGAAAGGATTGCATCCATTGTTGGTTTAACCCATATTCAATTGCACGGAGAAGAACCAGCTTCATTTTCTCGGGGTCTTACGGTCCCAGTTGTTAAAGCTGTCAGTTTTGAGGGTAACGATGCATTAACCGACCTTGGTCAATATCCTGCCGAATATATTTTAATCGATGGTCCAAAAGGAAAATATCGGGGAGGAAATGGGCACGTCTTTGATTGGAAGCAGGTAAACACTTCTTACTTAGTAGGGAAAAAGGTCATTCTCGCTGGGGGGTTACATCTAGATAACGTAAAAGAAGCTGTACAAATCATTAATCCTTTTATGGTCGATGTAAGCTCGGGTGTTGAGACTAATGGAATGAAAGATATTTCTAAAATAAAAGCATTTATTGAAAAGGTGAAAACTTTACAAGTAGGGGGAAAACGATAATGAGCACCTATACATTGCCGAATGAAAAAGGCCATTTTGGCATATTTGGAGGAAGATTTGTACCAGAGACATTGATGAAGGCGGTAATTGAATTAAATGATGCCTATGAAGAGGCCAAAAAAGATCCTGCTTTTCATGCAGAGATTGCTAGATTGTTAAAAGATTATGTTGGTAGAGAAACGCCATTATATTTTGCTGACAATTTAACGAAACATGCTGGCGGCGCAAAAATTTATTTAAAAAGAGAAGATTTAAACCATACTGGCGCTCATAAGATTAACAATGCCATTGGTCAAGCGCTGCTTGCTGTTCGGATGGGGAAAAGGAGAATTGTAGCCGAAACAGGAGCTGGGCAGCATGGTGTGGCAACGGCGACTGTTTGTGCGTTATTAAATCTGGATTGTATCATTTTTATGGGTGAGGAAGATATAAAAAGGCAGGCATTGAATGTCTTTCGTATGGAGCTTCTAGGTGCAAAGGTTGTAGGCGTATCATCAGGCAGCGCCACATTAAAGGATGCGGTAAACGAAGCTTTGAGATATTGGGTAACGAATGTTGATGATACACACTACTTATTAGGATCCGCTATGGGTCCGCATCCATTCCCAATGATGGTCAGAGATTTCCAATGTGTGATTGGTAAGGAGACAAAGGAACAATTCTTAGCCATAGAGGGCACCCTTCCTGATGCAGTTGTTGCATGTATCGGAGGAGGTAGTAATTCAATTGGTATGTTTTATCCATTTATCGAGGACGAAGGGGTTCGATTAGTTGGTGTCGAAGCAGCTGGCCAGGGTGTCGAAACTAATTTTCATGCCGCATCCTTAACCAAAGGGAGCCCCGGTGTCTTACATGGTTCTTTGATGTATTTATTACAGAATGAGGACGGGCAAGTTCAGGAGGCCCATTCTATTTCAGCAGGGCTGGATTATCCTGGGGTAGGACCTGAACACAGTTACTTAAAGGACAGTGGAAGAGCTGATTATGTTTCAATTACAGATCAAGAGGCTCTAGATGCCTTTCAGCTATTATCCAAACTAGAAGGTATTATTCCTGCTCTTGAAAGCTCGCATGCGGTTGCCTATGCAATTAAACTTGCAGCTGAAATGCAAGAGAATGAAAATATTGTGATTTGCTTATCCGGACGTGGCGATAAAGATGTAGATGCTGTAAAAGCAAGACTCGAAGGGAGGAAGTAACATGAATCGATTTGAACAATCGTTTTCGGCAATAAAACAGAAAAATAAAAAAGCCTTTATTCCTTACATCATGGCCGGTGATGGAGGCCTTGAAAATTTAGTCGAGAGACTTACCGTACTTGAAAAGTTCGGTGCCACTGCTATTGAGGTGGGCGTACCTTTTTCTGATCCTGTCGCAGACGGACCGACCATTCAAGCGGCGGGTCTACGTGCCCTTGAGAATGGGACTACATTAAGAGGGATTATCAAGGAGATTGAAAAGGCTAGACAGGTAGTCTCAATCCCGATTGTTCTCATGACCTATTTAAATCCTATTTATTCTTACGGGATTTCTGAGTTTGCCCGTGACATACAGAATGCGGGGGTAGACGGCTGCATTATTCCTGACCTGCCGATTGAGGAGGAGGATATCATTGTACCCGAGTTGGAAGCTGCGAATGTGGAATTAATTCGTTTAGTAACCTTGACCACACCACTTGAACGAATTAAGAAGATCTCAAGCAAAGGAAGAGGATTCTTATATACAGTTACGGTTAAAGGAATCACTGGAGTTAGGAATGAGTACGATGCAGAATTAACGCAATTTTTATCTTCTGTAAAAGATGTTAGTGCGATTCCGGTCATGGCTGGATTCGGGATTTCAACTAAAGAGCAAATTGATGAAATCACCAAGTATTGCGATGGAGTTATTGTAGGAAGCAAGATTGTTGACCTTTTTGAGCAAGGGCGTCTTAGCGAAATGGAAGAGTTAATGTCAGCTTTAAATCAGGAATCAAAAGTCTAAAAACAAAAAGGTCCACTTCTATTTAGAGGTAGACCTTTTCTTATGAGAAGTGTAAGTGTTAATTCTTGGGTTGGTTGGATTTTGAATTTCTTGATAGCAAGGATTAACTTCTTTATAATAAGTATATAATCATAATAAAAAACCTATTTTTATGATGTTGCGTCTTGTTGAAACTTCCAGAAGTGGAAGTTTTGTTTGTTTTGTATAGAAATTATTAAAAGATCTTTTTTTGCTAGGAGCAGATAGATATGAAGGACATAACAGTTGAAGAGCTTTTAAATCTCAAGGATCCAATCGTCATTGATATTCGCTCACCGATTGAGTTTGCGGATGGAGCCATTCCTAGTGCCATTAATGTTCCTTTATTTACAAATGAAGAACGTCAGGTCATTGGTACGATTTATAAGCATGAGGGACAGGCAGCGGCTAAATGGAAGGCGATGGAATTCGTCTCTCCTAAGATTCCTGCCCTTTTAAAAACCATTAAATCCCATCAAACAGACGGCGAGTTAATTATTCATTGCTGGCGTGGTGGAATGCGCAGTAAAGCGGTCGTTACTTTCTTAGAATTTGCAGGTATTTATGCATGGAGGCTGGAAGGAGGGTATAAAGCCTATCGACACCATATCCTTGAAGAAATTCCATCAATGGTTCCAAAAAAAGCCATCGTGATCCATGGGATGACAGGTGTTGGAAAAACGGAGGTATTAAAAATATTAAAGAAAAAGGGCTACCCTGTACTTGATTTGGAAGAAATGGCAGCTCATCGAGGCTCAATCTTTGGTACAATTGGGCTTGGGGAAGGCCATAACCAGAAGACATTTGATTCACTTTTATTTAAAGGACTAACGGAAATTCAAGGGAGCGATTATTGCATTGTTGAGGCAGAAAGCAAAAGAATAGGCAAAGCAGTTCAGCCTGAAGAATTGATGGACGTTAAATTTAAAGGATTGAATATGTACATCCATTCACCTCTTGAACAACGAGTAAAGCATCTTGTTTCTGAATATGTGTTGCCTTATGAACAGGAATCATGGTATGAAGAAAAAATTACGTTAGGTATTGAAAAGGTTTTAAAATGGGTGAAGGATACTGAAATTAGGAAAACACTAACTGAGGTGCTTAATCAAAAAAATTATCAAGAAATGATTTTGACTTTACTAGTTCACTATTATGATCCTCGTTACGACCATGCTAGACAAGACTACACGGGTGAATTTATTGATGTCTTTGCTGATAACCCTGTTGACGCTGCTGAGAGGATTGTCACAAAGCTTATGGAATTATCAATTCCTCCTTTATTTAACCATGTATAACTTAAATGATGAACAAAGCACACGACCTCTCAGGCGTGTGCTTACTTATTTACCAAAATTTCTAAGGTGATTTTAATCTTTTTCTCATGACAGTTTCCATAACGAGAGTTAGGATAATGATAATCCCTCAATTATTCTACGCTAAATCAGAATAATAACTTTATAGTTACTGAAAAAAGTTCGATTAGGAGGAATACAACATGTTTTGGTTTCGATTAATCATGGTTGGCTTCTTTTCGTTAACTGCACTTTCTCTCGTATCGTACCAATCGATTGAAATTATTCATGCAGTCATTGATGTTATTCGAGATAAACATCAGTTAAAATAAATAGAAAAACATATGTGAGCGTGGGAGTATGTCCAAATTACTTATTATTGAAGATGAAAAGAGCTTGGCTAGATTTATAGAGCTTGAAATGCAGCATGAAGGCTATGAGACAACGGTTGCCACTGATGGGCGAATAGGCTTACAATTAGCGCTCGCCGGGAGTTGGGATGCAATTCTACTTGATTTACTACTCCCGGAATTAAACGGCATGGAAGTCTGCCGAAGGATAAGGCAATTCAATAAAACCATTCCGATTATTATGATTACTGCTCGTGACAGTGTTCTAGATCGTGTTTCTGGACTTGATAGCGGGGCAGATGATTATATCATCAAACCGTTTGCGATTGAAGAATTATTGGCAAGATTGAGATCGCTATTTAGAAGAGTTGAGGCACTTCAATCGAATGAGGTGACAATCCTTACTTTTAAAGAGCTTGTAGTAGAATTGGAATCATGTGTTGTCAAAAAAAGAGATGTAGTCATTAGCCTTACCAAGAGGGAGTATGATTTATTAGTTACTTTTATGAGCAATATAAACATCGTGTTATCGAGAGAAGTACTCTTAAATAAGGTTTGGGGCTATAGCACGGGCGTGGAAACGAATGTGGTGGATGTATATGTACGATACTTAAGAAACAAAATCGACGACCAAAATGAAGGGCATTATATTCATACGGTTCGGGGTATTGGATATGTCATGCGATGATTAAGAAATTTACCAGCCGTTTTAATCGCCTTCACTGGCAGACAAAATTAGTATTAAGCTGTTCAACAGCTATTTTTTTAACATTCTTTTTATTTAGTTTCTTAGAGTATCATACGGTTTCAAAATGGATGATGAACCGTGAAGAAATCGCCATCAATCGAACAATGAGTGATATAACAACATTTTACAATGTAAAGTCAAAGTATCTGAATCCGGTCAATTTAAAAAAAAGCCATGCGTTTTTAAGGAAAATGAATGATAAAGATCAATTAATTAGAGTTTATGACAAAGATGGAAATATTCTTGTTTCGGATAAAAACGGTGATTTCCCCGTTTTAGAGGCAGAGCCCTCAAAAACTAATGTTACCGAAAAAGTTTCAATTGAAGGAAATGAAGCTTTTGTAGCAAGAGCTCCTATAAAGGGAGAAAATTTTACTGGCACGGTAGAAATTGTACGACAATTAAATAACTATCGTAGAATGATGGGGAATCTTTTTGGGGTAATGACCATATTTGGTGTTGCTGCCATTTTATTAAGTGCCATCAGTGGGTTTTTACTTGCTAAACAACTGTTAACACCTGTAAGGGACCTAGCTAATGCAATGAAGCAGATCAAGGAAAACGGTTTCCGAGAAAGAATAAACGTGTATAAGCAAAGAGATGAATTAACTGCCTTGACCACTGTTTTTAATGAAATGATGGATGAAATTGAAAAGTCATTCTTACTTCAAAAACATTTTGTTGAAGATGCCTCTCACGAACTTAGGACGCCTGTGTCGATATTAGAAGGCCATTTATCCTTATTAAATCGATGGGGGAAAAAGGACCCTGCTATCTTGGATGAATCGCTTGAGGCTTCACTCCAAGAAGTCACGAGATTAAAAAAATTAATTAATGACTTGTTACATGTTACAAGAGCGGAGCATCCCAGATTAAAAAATGAAGAAATTACTGATATTTCGGAAACACTGCATCAATTGGTGAAAAATCTAGAAATCATCCACCCTGATTTTAATCTTTTTTTAGAGGTGGAGATTAAAATCCCTAAAATTCCTATTTCTAGGCAGCATATTGAGCAAATCATGATTATTTTATTAGATAATGCCATTCAATACTCAACCAATAATAAAACGATTTGGATTAATGCAAAGCAAGCAGGCGAGGACATCATTATTTCTGTAGTTGATAGTGGAATTGGCATTCCGAATGAACATTTAGCAAAAGTATTTAATCGTTTTTATCGAGTTGATAAGGCTCGGAGTCGAGAGAATGGAGGAACTGGACTAGGTTTGTCGATTGCCCAAAGGCTGATAGGAAAATATAATGGAACGATCTCGATTGAGAGTCAAGAAGGAGTCGGAACTAAAGTTCGAATTGTTTTGCCATTAACTAGCTTATAAAAACTAAGTTATTGGATGTGTGTTTGAACTGTATCCAACCAGAATAGGAATATCTTGAGTTTTGTTTAAAGACGATTAAAACCGCTGAATATGTTCAGCGGTTTTATATTTAAATTTATTTCTCAATTGCATTTTTTAGCGGTCTAAGTCCTCTGCGCTTGATTTCATCTTTTAAGAGTTTAATCCATTCCTTTTCTCCAGACTTTAATGCATTCCGATACGAAACAATTAACTGCTCGTTACTCATTATTTTCAATTTTTGAATGCCCTCCTCCTGAAAACGGATTGAATATTCAGTTTTTACTATTGTAATAGTTTATCGGTATTTTGAGAACTAAAATTTATTAAATGTAGAAAAAGGTTCACAATAAAATTAAAGACTGGGAAAAATCAAGTATGATATTTATTCCTTATAGGAAGTAATGTGTGTTGCACACATGAAGCGAAATAATTATACTAGAACTTGGACAATGATTAAAGGACGGTGCAACAATGATTCATTTAACATGGAAGAATCGGGAAACCATAAAAAAAGTAAAGTGTGTTCATACCGATGCAAAGAAATATCTTGTTCATAATGCTTTAACAACTGGGAAAGTTTATGATGTAAAAAATGAAACAGAAGAGTTTTATTACATTATTGATAATACTGGTAAAGTGGGCGGATTTTATAAAGAATATTTTCAAGATGCCTAAGGAGGTAAAAAAAGAAGCATTTGTACAATGCTTCTTTTTTTTCTGTTATTTTTGATGAGCTGGAGCCGCAGGTTGTTTAGTTTGATAAAGTTTTCTGCCTATAAATGTTTGAAGTGTTAAAAATGCTCCACCGACAACCCAGTAAAGTGGGAGGGCTGCTGGGGCATTGAAGGAAAACATAACAATCATGAGTGGTGACATCAAGCCCATCATTTTCATTTGTTGCTGCTGCGCGGTTGGCATACTTGATTGTGAAACTTTGAATTGGAAGTAATATACAACACCAGCAATAATGGTAATGACAATATCTGGCTTGCCTAAACTGAACCATAAAAATTGATGTGTAGCAATTTCTGATGATCCACGAATGGCATAATAGAAGGCAGTTAAAATAGGCATTTGAATGAGAATTGGTAAACAACCCATATTCATAGGATTAACACCATGCTTTTTATACAAACCCATCATTTCAGCTTGAAGCTCCTGCTTCTTCTTTGCATCCTTTTCGGTCTTCATTTTCTTCTGGATGGCATCCATTTCAGGTTTTAAAACATCCATTTTTTCTTTCATAACCATTTGATTTTTATATTGTCTTAACATTAATGGCATTAATACAAGTCTGATTACTAATGTAACAACAATTATCGCTATTCCATAGTTGCCATTAAAAAAATCAGCGGTTGAATGGATAATCGTTGAAAACGGGTGAACAAAATATGTTTGAAAAAACCCTGTTTTATTAGTAGTTTGAGTTTGTGATGCTTGTGATGAACAAGCCGATAATAATAATGATGTCAAAATGAAAATTGCTGCAAGTATAAGTGAAGAGTGTTTCTTTTTCATACTTCCTCCTAAAAAATGTCTTTGAATTTAAGTGTTAGTAGTTGAGGAGAGGAATTGGGTTCGTCCGAATCTTCTTGAGAGCAATCTTTTCTACGAATATATTTAACAATTCTTTTCAGAATAAAGCTGCCATTCATACCATTTTGTTTACGGTAAAATACTAACGGGTGAATAATTTTTGTATTTGCCGTTTCAGCAAGGGAACCGAAAAATGAATATTCTACACCCCAAGCCCATAAGAACTTTAATGTGATCCCAAGAAAAATACTAACATAAAGTGCATTTAGGGCATTTATATCTGAAAGGTCAATCAGCAATTGAAACAAAAATTATCACCTCACTTAATACCAATGATATGAGTATATAGGAGAAATCGAAAAGAATCAATTTAATACATGTCAAAATCCAATAATATGAAGACATTGTTAATAGTTTAAAAGTAAAACAAGTCAAAATATAGTAAGAAAAACACTGATCTTTATGAATCAGTGTTTTAATGGTGTTTCCCAATGTGCCGTCAACATCTGATAAGCAAATTCCACTTTTTCTTCAGTTGGCGGTTCAACGTGTTTTAAAGGGTATTCATGTCCAAGTGCTTCCCATTTGTAAACTCCAAGTTTGTGGTAGGGAAGAATCTCGATCTTTTGGACATTTTCAAGTGTTCCAATGAACTCTCCTAGTTTCTGTAAGTCCTCTGGATCGTCAGTAATGGATGGAACAAGTACGTGGCGTACCCAAATAGGCAGCTTACGATCGGATAAAAACTTAGCAAATTCCAAAATGTGGTCATTAGCCATACCTGTGAGTTGAATATGTTTTTTTCGATTAATATGTTTTAAATCAAGTAACACTAAATCTGTATATTTTAATAGATCTCCTAATTGTTCAATAAAGAGCTTAGAGTGGGAAAAACAACCTCCGGAGGAGTCAATAGTAGTGTGAATCCCTTTCTTTTTACACTCTTTAAATAATTCTGTCAGAAAGGGAATTTGTAATAATGGTTCACCACCACTAACCGTAATACCGCCTCCTGAAGCTTGTATGAAAGGAAGATAACTGAAGAGATCATCCATGATTTCAGAAACAGTCATTTGTTTACCGGAGCCGATTTCCCAAGTGTCTGCGTTATGGCAAAACTGGCAGCGCAATAAACATCCTTGGGTGAAAATTACATAACGAATCCCTGGTCCGTCTACTGTTCCTAATGTTTCTATAGAATGAATATTTCCCATCATGATGATGATCCCCCTTATTTTTAAGCAGGAGCCCCTAGAAAGGAGGGAGCTCCAGATTTATTGAACTTATAATGACTCGTGGAATGTACGGTTAATAACATCGAGCTGTTGTTCTTTAGTTAACTTAATAAAGTTTACAGCATATCCAGAAACACGAATGGTTAATTGTGGATATAATTCTGGATGTTCCATTGCATCGATTAATGTTTCACGATTAAAGACGTTAACGTTTAGGTGGTGTCCGTTTTTAATGGAGTAACCATCTAAAATCGATACAAGGTTAGTAACTCGGTTTTCTTCTTCTTTTCCTAATGCCTTAGGTACGATTGAGAATGTGTTTGAAATTCCATCCATTGCATATGCATATGGAATTTTCGCTACTGATGACAGGGAAGCTAATGTTCCTTTTGTATCACGACCGTGCATCGGGTTTGCACCTGGTGCAAATGGTTCTCCAGCACGACGACCATCTGGTGTGTTACCTGTTTTCTTACCGTAAACTACGTTTGAAGTAATTGTTAAAACAGATAAAGTATGAAGTGAATCACGATATGTTACATGCTTACGTAATTTTTTCATAAATGTTTCAACTACTGATACAGCAATGCTGTCAACGCGGTCATCGTTATTGCCGTATTTAGGGAATTCCCCAGAAGTTTTAAAGTCAACAGCTAAGCCGTTTTCATCACGAATAACTTTTACTTCACCATATTTAATAGCGCTTAATGAATCCGCTACAACACTTAGACCAGCGATCCCTGTTGCCATTGTACGAAGAATCTTAGTATCATGTAGAGCCATTTCGATTCTTTCGTAGCTATATTTATCATGCATGTAATGAATAACATTCAAGGTATTAATGTAAAGACCAGCAAGCCATTCCATCATTTGGTCAAAACGTTCCATAACCTCATTGTAATCAAGAACATCAGAAGTAATTGGACGATATTTTGGTCCTACTTGGATTTTTAACTTTTCATCAACTCCGCCGTTAATGGAGTAGAGAAGAGCTTTTGCAAGGTTCGCACGAGCACCAAAGAATTGCATTTGCTTGCCGATTTCCATTGCAGATACACAACAAGCAATACCATAATCATCACCGTATTCAGGGCGCATAATGTCATCATTTTCATATTGGATAGAACTTGTTTTGATTGACATGTTCGCACAATATCTTTTGAAGTTTTCAGGTAGCTGTGAAGACCATAATACAGTTAAGTTTGGTTCAGGAGCAGGTCCTAAATTATCTAATGAATGAAGGAAACGGAATGAGTTTTTCGTTACAAGTGAACGTCCATCTTGTGCCATTCCTCCGATAGATTCTGTTACCCATGTAGGGTCACCACTAAATAATTCATTATAATCAGGTGTGCGTGCAAATTTTACTAAACGAAGCTTCATAATAAAATGATCAACGATTTCTTGAGCTTCAGTCTCAGTTAATGTACCATTTTCTAAATCTCTTTCAATATAAATATCTAAGAATGTTGAAGTACGGCCAAGGCTCATTGCAGCACCGTTTTGCTCTTTAATTGCAGCTAAGTAGCCAAGGTATAACCATTGGAATGCTTCTTGCGCATTTTGAGCAGGGCGAGATAAGTCAAATCCATAACTTTTTCCTAGTTCTTTTAATTCATTTAATGCACGGATTTGTTCTGCAAGTTCTTCACGAAGTTGGATATTTTCTGCAGTCATCACGCTGCTAGTATTCTTTTTATCTACTTGTTTTTGTTTAATTAGGAAATCCACACCATATAATGCAAGACGACGATAGTCACCAATAATACGTCCACGGCCATATGCGTCAGGAAGACCTGTGATAATAGCAGCTTTACGAGCAAGCGCCATTTCATCTGTATAAGCATCAAAAACGCCTTGGTTATGAGTTTTGCGGAATTCAGTAAAGATCTTTTCGATTTCTGGATTTAATTCATAGCCATAAGAAGCACAAGCTTGTTTTGCCATCCGAATACCGCCGAAAGGCTGAAGTGAACGATTAAAAGGCTTATCAGTTTGAACACCAACGACTTTTTCGAGTTCTTCGTCTAAATAGCCAGGACCATGTGATGTAATGGTAGATACTGTTTCAGTGTCCATATCAAGGACACCGCCATTTTCACGTTCTTGCTTTGTCAATAGCATTACTTGTTCCCAAAGTTTGTTGGTAGCATCTGTTCCACCAGCTAGAAAGGAGTCATCTCCTTCATATTGTTTGTAGTTTCTTAAAATAAAGTCACGAACGTTTACTTCTTTGGACCAAGTACCTTTAATAAATCCTTGCCATTGTTCCATTGTTTTTCACCTCGTATATTAGTAAAGAATATATAACAGAAAGTTATTTGATTCATGAGATAAGTATAACAGGTGAAAAACAATAAATATCATGGGAATTGTTAAGATATTGTGAACCGTTGAAAATAATGGTTTTGAAGGTAGTGTTTATGAATTTTCTATGAACATTGATAATTGAAATCTTAAAACTGTATTATAAATAATGGATAAAATTTTATAACTGTTATATAGAAAGTAAACAGCAAAATCAACATCTTAATAGTGAAAACCCATGAAACAGCTCACTTTAATAATTGAAAATAACGTCTTTTAAATTAGTTTACCTTATTGAAAACACTCTGTTGATTGGCACGGAAGGCACGTAGACTCCTGCGGGAGTAAGGGGCAGGGGAGACCGCGCAGGAGCGAAGCGACGAGGGAGGCTCCCCGGCACTCCCGCGAACCGCTCGTGCCTGGAGCGCCAATCAACAGCCTTGTTGAAAAGCCAATATACACTATTAATATATAACGAATTAAAGCGATGAATTATAATAGTAATTGAATAAAATAAGAGGCTGTCGAGGTTTCGACAGCCTGAGAAGAAAAAGAAATTTTTTGCTTTTAATTAACAACAATATAGGCAATCATTGGACCATTGTGAGCTCGATCAGGATGCATTTCACAAATTAATCGATATGTTCCTTCTTTTTGAAATTGAAGTGGAACAAAAGTATCTTCTCCTTTTTTTACTGTTCCTTTAATTGAGGTACCTTCAATGTAAAATGGATGTTCAGCACCATTTATTCCACTAATAATTAAATTTACTTTTTCTCCCTTTTTCAGGATGATAGTCCCTGGGTCCCAGCGATATGCCTCAATTTCTTTTCCATCTTTCATTGTGGATTTAAATTCACCTGTAACCATGTGAATTTGACGTATTTTATCTTGTTGATTAAAAACAGTAATATCTCCAGCTTTTAACATAAACCATGCAGAAACACTGGCTAAAATAATGGCAACTGCCATGAAAAAAAGAAGGGTTTCTTTTTTAAAAACTAAAAATTTCATTCTAATACCCCCAAATAATTTGTCCTACTAAAATATTTATGCTATGAAGGCTAGAAAACTTGTCTGATTTTATTATTTTTTTGAAGAAATAACTCAATATTAACCATTTGTCTAGTATATAAAGAGATTGAACCTTAAAATATCTGACTAAGATAAAAATAAGTATTCTTAAAATAAAAGATAATTCTTTGTTTTTCAATGTGAAGAGTTTATATTTATATCAGGAATTAAAAAATGGGTGGTAATTTGGTTGGGGATTACGAAAGAAAAAGTGCTCAAAGTAATGAAATTTATTTTTCCAGTGTGTTTGTTGATTTTTGCTATTACCGAGATGAAAAAATTCACGGGTAATATAAATGTGGGTTTATTAAAAAATGAAATCGGCCAACTCCATTTTTTGCAAATATTAATAATCTTTGGTATAACTTTTGCGGCAGTATTGCCGATGGTATTTTATGACGTCATACTTGCTAAGATTTTAAAGATTAAGGTTTCAAGGCGAGAGTTGACTGAACAATCATTTATTGCTAATTCATTTTCCAATTTAATAGGTTTTGGCGGGCTTGTTGGAGCCATGCTAAGGACTTATTTCTTCCATAAGTTTGAACAAGATAAAAGGAAATTACTTGGGGTTATAGCTACGGTTTCATTATTTTACTTAACGGGGATTTCATTCCTTAGCTGGATAGTAACTATTCATTACAGTAATTACCCTCTGTATTTACATACTAGATGGCTTTATTTTGCAGTTTTGGGGGTTGGACTGTATTTACCCATTTTTTTAACTATACATGTATTTCAGACAAGTAAAGATAAAAATCACATCGGAATGTTAAAAACGATGATTCAGTTAGTTATGGTTTCGGTGATTGAATGGTTTGCGGTGTTTGCAAGCATATTTATTTTAACGATAATTCTAGGGTTTCATATCTCATTCTTTGATTTATTTCCTGTTTATATTGGGGCTGCCTGTGCAGGAATTATCAGTATGATTCCGGGGGGTTTAGGCTCTTTCGATTTAGTGTTTCTCTGGGGGATGCAGGATTTACATTATCCTGAAGAAAAAGTGTTGGTCCTACTTCTGTTCTACAGAATTGGTTATTATTTTATTCCCTTTTTAGTTAGCTTAGTTTTTTTCGTACGATTATATTGGCAAAGATGGAATCAATTATGGAATAATCTTCCTAAGGCCATTGTTCAAGGGATAAGTCACATTATTTTAACGGTACTCGTATTTCTTTCAGGATTAATCCTGTTGTTATCTGCTAGTGTCCCAGGCATCATGTCAAGGTTAAGAATAGCCCAAGAACTATTGTCATTTCCAATTATTAATGTCTCACATCAGCTCTCAGTTGCAGCAGGGTTTTTATTATTAGGTCTTTCTAGGGGAATTGAGTACAGTGTAAAAAGAACCTATGATTTAACTATGCTTGCATTGATTCTTGCTGCATTATTTTCCATATTTAAGGGTATTGATTATGAAGAGGCATCCTTTCTGATTATTGTTGCCCTTCTGTTAAGAACAGCAAAAGGTCAATTTTATCGAGAGAGCTATGTGCTGACTTGGGGAAAAACAATCTTTGATGTAACTATCATTCTAATTGTTACCTTAATGTATATAATAATCGGTTACTTTAATTTGCCACATGCTAGAATTACCATTCCGAAAAGGCTTTTACCATATGTTATTGTCGATTATCGAGATTTATTTTCAAGTGCAATTATTGGATTAATTATTGCTTTTAGTATTCTTTTTATCGGTTATTTGATTAGCCGACCGAAAAAATGGAAACTAGAGAGATCAATTGACCACGAACAAGATATCATGAAGCATTTATCTGTTTATGAAGGCAATGTATCATCCCATTTGATTTTTCTACATGATAAATATATTTTTTGGAATAAAAAGAAAAATGTTCTTATTTCATTCCAAAAATATGCAGATAAACTAATTGTGTTGGGAGATCCTATTGGTGACAATCAGGGGTTCTCCAGTGCTATTGAAGAATTCCAAGAAATTGCTGATTTACATGGATTTACACCTGTTTTCTATCAGGTCAGTGACCGGTTGCTACCATACTTACACGGACATGGATTTGCTTTTTTTAAATTGGGTGAGGAAGCATTTATTGACCTTAGGGTCTTTCAAATTGAAGAAAAGAAGAGCGATTTCACTGAATGGAAAAGTCAATTTGTAACTCAACACTATAGTTCTGAAATCCTTTATCCACCCTATTCTAATGAATTAATAGAAGAGATTCGGCTGATTTCAGATGACTGGCTACAGGGGCGAAATGAAAAAGGTTTTTCACTCGGGTTCTTTGATGAAAATTATTTAAATAAAGCTCCCATTGCCATTGTCAGAGATGAAAAGGGCTCAATAATCGGGTTTATGAGTATCATGTATGTATATGATAACTTTAAAACGGTCTCAGTTGACCTAATAAGGGTAAAACCGTCAGTACAGAACAGTGTAATAGATTTCCTCTTCTTAACCAGCTTTGATTGGGCAATTGAAAAAGGCTATCAACGATTTAATATGGGCATGGCACCCTTATCAAACGTGGGTCTATCCCGATTTTCATTTTTGAGTGAAAAAATTGCAGCTCAAATCTTTTTACATGGTCACTTTATTGATTATTTTCCTGACATTCGTAAATTTAACGAAAAATATACATATCTATGGGAACCTAAATACTTGGCATACAGAAGAAAATCATCGTTGCCATTCGTTATGGCCCAGATTACCTTATTAATTTCCAAAAAAAGAGCATAATGTGAAACGGCTGAGGGTCCTCGCCGTTTTTTTTAGGTCTAACTTACTGCTTTTTGGGGAATTATTTTCAAATAATACTTTATTTTCACTAATAATCTGGTAAAATCAAGGAGGACTCTATGTTAAATAGTAAGGGTGTTTTCTATTGAAAAAGATTCTACCAGTTATCATAAGTATTTTATTTCTTATTACTAATCAATTACATGTTAATGCTCAATCAGAAGCCTTACCTCTTAAAAGTGAAGGTGCAGCACTTTTAGATTCTGATACAGGAGCTGTACTTTACGTCAAAAATCCAAATGAAAAAATGTATCCAGCAAGTATAACCAAAATTGCTACGGCCATCTATGCAATCGAAAAAGGCAATTTGAATAGTATGGTAACGGTTAGTGGCAACGCTGTCAGGCAAGATGGAACTCGTGTTTATTTAAATGAAGGGGAGAAAATGCCTTTAATCCAGCTGATTCAAGGAATGCTTATAAATTCAGGGAACGATGCGGCTGTTGCGATTGCAGAATATACGGATGGATCGGTTCAAAAGTTTGCTGAAAACCTAAATATCTATTTGAGAACAAAAGTTGGCGTTACACATACTCATTTTACCAATCCAAACGGTTTGTTTGATCCAAATCATTATACTACTGCAATGGATATGGCCCTAATAACAAATTATGCGATTAAGAATCCTATTTTTGCTAAAATCTTTGGCACTAAGGTACTTCCCTGGAAAGGACAGGCATGGCAAACGAATCTTGTAACCCATCATAAAATGCTTAAAGGAGAAATTCCATATCCGGGGATCACGGGGGGTAAAACGGGTTATACAAGTGAAACGAAACAAACCTTATCGACAACGGCGGACAACGGTAAGATTAGGCTGACTGCTGTTGTTTTGAAATCGAACTTGCAAATTGATAAATATAATGACACTGCTCAATTATTTAACTATGGTTTTAAAAATTTTCAACATGTAACAATCAAGCAGGGAGAAATTTTTAAAACTGCTCATAAAGAGTTTTACCCAGAGAAAGATACGCTGATTACTGAACGGAATGATGGCTGTATAAAAAATGTGGCAAGCAATGGTCTTCTTTCAGTCCAAGATAATAAGGGACAATTAGTTCAGACTGTGCAATTAAAATATAAAGAACCGCCAAAGACAAAGGTCAAAAGTGTTAAAATAACTAAAAAGGACAATCCTCAGCAGTTGGTGTTTCAAATTAATATAGTATTAGGTTTATTGGTTATTCTTATTGGTGCCACCATTGCAGTCAGGAAGAAGCGGTCAAGAGAATATTAACTATAGAGAAGGTCATGGGAGGAGTAAAAACCTCCCATGGCTTATTTTTAATGATAAGAAATTTCGACTTTGAGAATTGTCTAGCTTCAGCGCCTAGCCCCTCGATGGTCTACAGCCACTCCCAAAATGAAGGCAAAAAGCGCCTTCTTTTTGGGAGTGTCTTATGCTTGTCGGGGCTGACCAAGGCGCTTGCGCTTTTCTTATTATCAGTTTATAGATCATTGATTGTATATGGATGAGATTCGAATGTGGCAGGGGAGTCTATTTGGTCTTTATCATCTACAAAACTTCTTGTCGCAACAAAATCGCTTTGATCACCAAAATTTTGACCAAATCCTTGATTTTTCTTATCAGAGTTATGCCACTCTGCTAACAGATTTTGACCTATATTTACTGCTGAAGCATTTTCAAAGGAATTAATTTTAATCATGAATATATTTATATTAATAAAAGGAACTGGCACAGTCATTTGATCTCCTCCTTCACCTGTTAATCATTATATGCTCTTTAAAGAGGTTTATGAAGCAAGCCGTAATAGTTGATTTGATTATTGAATATGATTTGTATGATGAAAGTAGGATTATAAAAATATAAATAAAGTAAAATAACAAATTCTTTTGAAAAGGGGGTGTTCAGGATGGATATGGAAAAATTAAAACAATGGATGGATATTGCAAAAAATATGCATGGCGGTGACTTTTGGAATAATATTTTTGACCAGGAATTTGCCAAACAATTTATGAATGAACAACCTATTCATTCATCTACAGGAGATGGACAAATAGGACGTGCGGAAAAACCTAAGTCATTTCCTTTAATTGATATTTTAGAAGGGGAAGAAGAAGTGGTTGTGGTGATTGAACTCCCTGGGGTAACCAAAGAGAATATGGAATTAGGGCTAAGTGGAAACATTTTAACCATCAAAGGCAAAGTGAACCCCGTTAATCCACAATTAACCATACGTCATTCTGAAAGGTTTAATGGTGATTTTCAGCGGCAAATCCCTTTACCTGATACTGTCAGTCCTAATCAATTAAGTGCAAAATTTTGGAATGGCTTATTGTTTGTCAGTTATCAGAGAAAAGTAGAAAAGGGTGAAATTATTCCGATTGAGTAGGATGAAAGAAATAAATACAAGATTCATTTTTATGCTACGCTAAATATTCTTGGACATGTTATTCGATTTATCCCATATAAATAGAAGAAAGGGTAAACATAGAGGGAGTTTGTAAATATGTCATTTAAAGATTTATTCCTTATATTCAAGAAAAATGATTATGAAAAGGAATTAAAGAATAAATTGATTTCATTAGAAATGAATATAGAGGAGTTGAAGAAATCACTCCAAACCTCCCAACAAAATTGGTTAAAAGAAAGTGAAGTAAAAACTAAAGATCCGCCAATTATAATAGAAAAAATTAATATTGAAAAAATTATTTTAGATAAATATGAATTAAATAATAATTTTGGACAGCTTGGAATCAAAGAGCTAAAAGGAAAATTAAATATTGGGGCAACTTACGGAAGTGAATTTATACCGAATATAGATCAAGAAGAAAAAAAGGACCTGAACCATAACGCTCGTAAAAATAAAGAACCAAATCAAAAGCCTAAGGTTAATATTAAAGCAAAAAAAGACTAAAGTGTAAAACTACTTTAGTCTTTTAGAAAAATTATTGTAGTCTGCTCTCTACTTGACGACATACTTCATCAGCAGACATTCCATTTGCATCAATTACAGAGCCCTTTGTAATAGTATCAGACATTCCCATCACGTTTGAATCCAGACCTGTAACCACACAGCAATCACAGTTTTGTGCATCTGACTCCTGCTTTAATTCAACCACGTCATATCCTTTTTCCCTTAAAACTTGTTGAATATTTGTAAGAGATTGTTCTACTCCAACTTTTGCCATACAAAACACCTCCTCCTCAACATTATTTTGCCTTATGCTTTGGAAAATATTCCGTATAAGCAGACTTCTTTGTCCAAAGGATAATAGGGGAGGTGTATGATATGTCGAGAGGCAGAAAAGGTAAAGCCGATCCGTCCACCATCGGCCTTAGTTCCCCGCAAGTTGAAGGTCAAGGTACGACCAAAACAGAAACGGGTTCAATCGAAGTACCGTCATCTAGAAAAAAACAAAAACGATATTAAGAAAAGCGCAAGGCGCTTAGATTTCGGCGACAAGCACAAGACGAGCCGGCCGAAAGGTTGTTCTTTAACCTTTTGGACGGATTAATCTAAATGTGGAGGCGACTGTTCTGGGACGAAGGCATAAGACGGACCCTGCAAGAAGGCGTTTTTTGCCTTCTTCAGGGGGTGGCTTATGACTTGAGTCCCAAGGAGCCGCAACTGAATATGCTTATGACCTCGAGCCGATGGCGCCTGGAGCTGGACAATTCTCAAAGTCGAAATTTATTCTTTCTTATTTTTTAAAAAAAGAGGATGTCATTGTTTGACATCCTCTCTCAGCTTATTGATACATTTCCGCTACTTGCTTTTGAATTTCATCATTTTCTAGATACTCATCATAGGTCATTTGTTTATCAACAAGGCCTTTTGGAGTAAATTCAAAGATTCGATTAGCGATCGTTTGAATAAACTGATGGTCATGTGATGAAAACAGCATAGAACCTTTGAAATTAATTAATCCATTATTTAATGCCGTGATGGATTCTAAGTCTAAATGGTTTGTTGGTTCATCTAAGAGAAGAACATTGGCTCCATTGAGCATCATTTTAGAGAGCATACAGCGAACCTTTTCTCCACCAGACAGGACACTTGCTTTTTTCAACACTTCTTCACCAGAAAATAACATTCTTCCTAAAAATCCCCTTAAGAAGCTTTCACTATCGTCTTTTGGTGAGAATTGACGAAGCCAATCCACAAGGGTTAAATCGCTGTTTTCAAAATACTCGGAGTTATCCTTTGGAAAATAAGCCTGAGAAGTAGTGATTCCCCACTTAAATGTACCGCTGTCTGCTTCCATTTCACCCATTAATATTTTGAAGAATGTAGTTTTAGCGACTTCATTTGTCCCAACCAGCGCGATTTTATCTCCTTTGTTCATAAAGAAGCTTACATTATCTAAAACTTTAACACCATCGATGGTTTTGGTTAACCCTTCAACCCTTAGTAAATCATTTCCAATTTCACGTTCAGGTGTAAATCCAACAAATGGATAACGGCGAGAAGATGGCTTAATATCGTCGAGAGTAATCTTATCTAATAACTTTTTACGAGATGTTGCTTGCTTTGATTTAGAAGCATTTGCACTAAAACGTGCGATAAAGTTTTGAAGTTCTTTAATTTTTTCTTCTTTTTTCTTGTTTGCATCTGAAGCCATTCTTGAGGCTAATTGACTAGATTCATACCAGAAATCATAGTTTCCAACATAAATTTGGATTTTACTAAAATCCAAGTCCGCAATATGTGTACAAACCTTATTTAAGAAGTGACGGTCATGGGATACGACAATTACGGTATTTTCAAAATTAATGAGGAAATCTTCTAGCCATTGAATGGCTTTGATATCCAAGTGGTTTGTCGGCTCATCCAAAAGGAGGACATCTGGTCTGCCAAACAATGCCTGTGCTAGCAATACCTTAACCTTCTCAGAACCGGTTAATTCAGCCATTTTCTTATAATGAAGATCCTCACCGATACCAAGGCCTTTTAAAAGAATAGCTGCTTCAGGCTCAGCTTCCCAGCCGTTTAGTTCAGCAAATTCACCTTCTAGTTCGGCAGCTTTCATGCCATCTTCATCAGTGAAATTTTCCTTCATATAAATCGCGTCTTTCTCCTGCATAACCTCATAGAGTCTTGCATGACCCATTATAACGGTTTTCAGAACCTCATATTCTTCATATTCAAAGTGGTTCTGTTTTAACACTGCCATACGCTCATTTGGTCCTAATTGAACAGTACCTGTTTGTGCTTCAATTTCACCTGATAAAATTTTTAGGAATGTTGATTTACCGGCCCCATTTGCCCCGATTAATCCGTAACAATTTCCAGGTGTAAATTTAATATTTACATCTTCAAATAATTTTCGGTCACCATATCTTAAACTTACGTTACTTACAGTAATCATAGTAGTAATCCTCCAAACAAAAATATCTACTAATTATATCATTATTCTAGAAGAAGAGCGAATTCTTTCAAATCGATTTTAGTTAAAAGAAAAATTTTCTAAAAAAATTTTTCCAATTTCACACTTTATTCATAAATTTGTTGTAGAATTGGATTAAGAAGTTTTAAAGAGGGTGAGAAGTATGGCAAAAAAACAGCTTACTGAACTCGTGAACAAACTAAAAAAAGCTGGTATTAAAGCGAGTCTAACCAAACCAAAGTCTAATTATCTACTGATATTGCAGCAAATTAAATAATTTCCTTCACCTTTCATTGAAGTTTAAACAGCAAAAGCGATTAATCCAAGTGGACTAACCGCTTTTTTTATTACTCTATTTTTTCCATTATTTTATCGTATACATCCTGTTTATTAAACTCTTTACCCATAGGGAACTTGGCAATAAATTTATTGTCTTCACTTATTAGATAGGTAAAGGTGGAATGAATGAATTGGCCATTCCCAGGATCTTTGAATTGAAATTGTAAGGCATTTGCAATTTTAAGAAGCTGTTTTTGGTTGTTCTTTATTTCTTGTTTTTCCCCGGTTAAAAAAATCCAGTTATCATCATTTTTTATTCCAAAACCTTGTTTATATTCGTTTAAAATCTCAGGTGTATCGCGAAAAGGATCGATTGTAATCGTAACAAATTCTATTGTTTTACCATAGACTCCTTTTTTCAATAGATCTTGTTTTAATTCAACCATTTTTTGAGTAGTAGTTGGACAGACATCAGGACAATGGGTATAAATGAATTCAATTAGTTTTAACTTTGTATGATCCTTCCCGAACTGATAGCTGTCCCCACTCTGAGTAATGAAAGTAGTGCTTGCTGGAACTGCTGCATTGGCGTCACGAATAAGGAAAAAAGAGATTCCCCCAGCAATTCCCAAAAATACAGCCAGACTACAAATAATGTAAATCCTTTTCAAAACGATCCCCTCCTACATTTAAGATAATTAAGTTTTTTTAAAAAAGATATGGATATTTTGTGAAATAAAGTGGATGCGGAATTGCGACTAATCCTATATACTGTATTGTGAATGGTTGGAAAAATCTGAATATTAATGGTGGAGATGATAGATTATTATGAAAAAATCAGCTAAATTTTTGTTCCAACTGTCCATACTAATAGTCATCTTTCTGATAGGAAGTTTTACAGTAAAATACTTGCACCTACAAATTCCAGGGAATGTTCTTGGGATTGTGATGTTATTGTTCTTGCTCTGGTCTGGAGTAATTAAGGTAGAACAAATTGAGTGGGCGGCAGGATGGCTATTAAGGCATCTTGGCTTCTTTTTTATTCCGATTTCTGTTGGCTTGATGACATTAGGAAATATCGTTAAAGTAAATGGCTGGATTTTACTTAGCATCCTTTTTGTCAGCGCGTTTATTGGAATCATAGCAGCAGGTAAGATAACCCAAATTGTCATTGTGAAAAGTGAAAAGGAAAAAGTGAAATATCATGATCACGTTTTATAGTATCGTTCTTACTGTTTCAGTCTATTGTTTTTCACGTTTTCTCACTAAAAAATATCCTACTCCCTTAACAAGTCCAGTTTTCTTAAGTACGGTCATCATTATCATGATTCTGGGTGTTTCGAAGGTATCTTATCAGGACTATACACCGGCCAAAACAATCATGACCTATTTGCTCGGTCCCGCTACCGTTTCTTTGGCAGTGCCAATTTATAAAAATCGAGAATTATTCCTAAAAAACTTCATAGCTGCAATTTCAGGTATATTCATTGGCAGTGTTTCAACCATTACGGCAGCACTTATTATGGCAAAATCTCTGCATCTATCAAAATTTTATCTTCTTGGCTTTAGTGTAAAGTCTGTTACTGTACCGGTTGCAATCGAGATAGGTGGGATTATTCATGGAAATATTTCATTAATTGCGGCATATGTAATCATTACAGGAATGGTGGGGGCCATGTTTGGAGCCAAACTTTGTAAATGGTTTAAGATTGATCATCCTTTTGCTCAAGGTCTGGCTATGGGTACTATTTCCCATGGAATTGGGACCTCAGAGGCTGTGAAAGAGGGAGAGATTCAAGGTGCCGTTTCCGGGGCAGCGATGGGTATTGCAGCAGTTTTAACCTCATTTATTATTCCTTATATAATTAATTTCATTATCTGAACGGTAAAGGTCAAACTAATGTCTTCAATGATGATTTTTAAAGTGAAGAATATAAACCAGATTGTCTCAAAAGACTAACACTTTTTGAAACATCTGGTTATTTTTATTCGTACAGCTGCTGATACTTTAAATGCCTCAAAGAAGCCCTAACTTTATTTTTTTTGTTTTAAATATTGTTGAGCTAGAAGAATTTTAATTTCATTATAACTTAAGCCAGATTGACTATTTAATCGCTTTACTTCTTCAATATCGGTTCCGACTTTGGTAAACCGTTTCTGGGAAGAAGACATTCTATTTAACACTCCTATTTAGAAGAATTATTTTAAAGCAATGAAAACTGACATTTTTGTACATACTAGTAAAAAAGGAGGCGGTTCCCATTTTTTACGGTAAAAGGGCTAAAGAAGAAGAAATTGAAACCATACTCGTTGACACTGAGGTTTACTCATGCTCGGACGATGCATGTATTGGATGGATGAGAAAGGATTTTGTCGCTGATGACCTGCTTTGTCCAATGTGTGGCAATCAGATGTTGCAAGAAATAAGAGAGCTCCCAAAAATCTAAATCAATTTTCTATAGAAAGACTGTCACTAAAAAGTGGACAGTCTTTTATTCTTCACCAAAATCAAAGAAATGTTCCTCATATGCCATATGTGCAGATTCCGAAGATGTAAACAAAGCATCATCATCCTCAATTACATGAAAGGTGTCATTGAGAAATAATGCTAATGAATTTGGGTCCTTAGGATGTTGTACAATTTCAGCTGCTTTTACATTTGCAACAGAAGGAACATGTGGGTTGCGGTAAATAACATAAACCTCATCACCAGGTTTTGCATTCTCTAAATTAAAATAACTCATTTTGTTTACCATTCCTTATAGATTCTCATTTTGTTGGCGGATTTCGTCTCCAGTAATAATGGTGTTTGCTTCTTCAATCATTTTATGTTTATTGACTGAATCTCCGGGTACGTTTTTTTTATTAGGAAAAACAGCTCCATTATTAATTGTCATTTGTTGTTCATCAGCAGGTGTTAAATAATCCTTTTTCTCAGCCAAATCATCATCTCCTTGTCTTAAAGTTTTACCTGAAGAAAATGGTTTATGCCTACCTAATTCTCACCAAAACGGAATATTTTACTTAGGAATAAAAAAACTCTCCAATTTCTTGGAGAGTTCCCTGTAATTATTCTTCTCTTTTTGCTAAACAGCGATCACATTCCATTAAGTAGCTTTCTGCTTGTTCCTCCATATGTTGGCCACATTCTGGGCACTCTTTCTTTGGTAGACTGCGGAAAAATTCAACTGGACTCATTAACATTTAAAACTCCTCCTTTATTAATACAGTTTATGTTTTATTTACTTGTTATAGTACAGTATAAACAAAAAATATCCTTTTGTGTAGACTTTTTTGAAAATTTTTTATATTTAAAATAAAATAAGCCAAATATCACGGATTTTCCATCTATGTAATTCTTTTTACTGAGGATAAGGAATGGGGTTAAAATAAAACTATGCCTGAAATTAGTACTTCCATAACGTTTTAATTTACTTTACAATCATAGTAGAAATATATTGTAGATATTGGGGGGATGTGGGTTAATGAGTTCAATATTAGGAACCTTTCATCCATATTTTATTATAATCGCCATCGGTTTAACGATTATGTCATCATATACAGCTTTGGATATGTTTACTTTAATTAGGACTGCCAATCAGGGTAAAAGAATGCTGTTTTTAGGTGGAACATTATCCATGGGGGTTGGAATATGGGTAATGAATTTTATGGCTCTAATTTCGACGAATACTAACCGGTTTGCCAACTATCATATTCCTTTAACGATTTTGTCTATGTTTATTGGGATTGCTTTTACAGGAATGGCTTTTCTCTGGTTCTTTGGCAAAACCATAAAAATTTATCATTTGCTAATTGGCAGCCTATTCTTAACTCTTGCTGTTATTGCCATACAGGTAATTGGTTTATATGCCATGAATGTAATCATTAATTACCGTATAGGTCTCTTAATCTTTTCAGGATTATTAATTTTCGGCTCCTTTTTATTTTCATTATGGATTCTTTTTTCTTCAAGTTATTCGCAAGGGAATCAAGTATGGTTAAAGCCAATAAGTGCCTTAATTATAACAGGAGCAATAGCAGAAGGACATTTTCTACTAAAAAGAGCAGCCATTACCACAAGTGGGGCTGTAACAGAAAATCAGACTGACAACGCCTTCTTTATATTTTTGGTATTGTTTGTGTCAGTGTTAATCATTGGCGGACTGATTATTTCGAGTATGTTAATAAGTAAACAATTAGCCGCAACGGATACAAACTTAAAGGATATTACAGCAGCCCTGGATGCCTCAACGATTGTTGCCATTACAGATCCAAAGGGGATTATCACATTTGTTAATGATAAATTTGAGGAAATTTCAAAATATAGAAAAGAAGAAATTATTGGCAAGAACCACCGAATCCTCAATTCCGGATATCATTCAAAAGAGTTTTTTCGTGATTTATGGAAAACGATACAGAAAGGTAAAATTTGGCGCGGGGAGATTCGGAATAGAGCGAAGGATGGATCGTTTTATTGGGTTGACACGACCATTGTTCCATTTTTAGATAGAAAGGGAAAACCTCTCCAATATATCGCAATTCGTTCTGATATTTCTAACCGTAAGAAGGCAGAAGAGCATCTTAAAGAAACAATTAAAGAAAATGTGGATATAAAATTTGCCTTAGACCAATCTTCTATAGTTGCTTTTACCGATGCCCAGGGGAAAATCACTAGTGTAAATGATAAGTTCTGTGAAATTTCTAAATATGATCGTGATGAAATAATTGGTAAGGATCATCGGATACTTAATTCTGGCTATCATTCTAAGGAATTCTTCAAGAACTTATGGAAAACAATAGGATCTGGTCATGTTTGGAAGGGCGAGTTAAGGAATAAAGCGAAGGACGGAACTTATTATTGGGTAGATACTACAATTGTTCCATTTTTAAATGAACACGGAAGGCCATATCAATATTTAGCCATCCGAAACGATATTACAGAACGAAAGAAAACAGAGGAAGTTCTACATCGCCAAGATAAACTTGCCGCGGTAGGACAACTGGCAGCAGGAGTTGCTCATGAAATACGAAATCCGCTTACTTCAATGAAAGGTTATGCGGAATTCTTACAGTTAGATGAAAAAGATCCAGAGCGGATGGAATTTTTAAATATCATATTGGATGAGATTGAGCGGGTCAATACAATTGTCGAGGACTTTATGGTATTAGCAAAACCAAAAGCGGTTGAATTAGAGGAAAAGAATGTGGTTCCAGTTATTCGAAATGTTGTTTCTCTGCTTGAATTTGAAGCAAGAAAAAAGAATGTTCGATTATTATTCGATTGTGATAAAGAGATTATTCAAATTGAATGCGATGAAAACCGGTTAAAGCAAGTGTTTTTAAACTTTATTAAAAATGGAATCGAGGCCATGCCAAATGGTGGGGATTTGCAGGTTAAAATTGTCATTCATGATAATAATGTTCAAATTTCCATTCAGGATTCAGGTGTTGGAATCCCGAAAGAAAAATTAAAGAAACTGGGCGAACCATTTTTTACTACAAAGAAAAATGGTAATGGCTTAGGTTTAATGGTAAGTTTTAAAATTATTGAAAGTCATAATGGAAAAGTCTTTGTTGAGAGTGAACCCAATAAGGGGACTACCTTTAATATACTATTACCAGCTAAAATTGCTTAAACGAGGGGAAACTCTCGTTTTTTTTTATTTCCAAAAATTTACTTTTAAAAATTTTAACAATTGAGAATCTATAAATGATTGAAATCGACTATGATGAATATACTGCACTATTTTTCAAGGGTAATTAGCTGAAAATTCTATTTTCAAAGAAATGCTATTGTAATATAATTGCCATTCTTGTAAATGAATTAACATCCCACTGTTCTTTTTCTCGGAAAAAATCATGTTATGATGAGAACAAGTTAGCAACGTGAGAACATGGGAGGTAAATAGAATGATGAAAAAAATAAAAGCATTTCTAGCAGTCGCTGCACTCTCAGGGACTGTTGGCGCTAATGTACAAGCCGCAGAAATAACGGTTCAAAACGGGGATACCCTTTGGGATTTATCACAAGTACATAATACATCTGTAGAAAATATTCAAAACTGGAATCACCTTTCTACTGACCTTATTCATCCGGGAGATGTATTAACGATAGCAACTGAAAAGCAATATACAGTTCAACAGGATGATACACTTGGAGATATTGCTTTAAAGTTTCAAGTAAGTGTAAAACAAATTAAAGAATGGAATAAATTAAATACAGATCAGATTCATCCAGGCTTAAATCTAATTATATACGATGAATTAACGAATCAAGTAAAAAATGCTCAGGCAACAGAAAACAACGAGGAAAATACGGAGGCAAGTAATTTAGAAGAGCCTGTCGTAAAATCGGTTGTAACTTCTCCGGAAACAAATTCGACAACCCAGTCACCTAAGCCTGCGCCAACTGTACAACCTGCTAAACCAGCACCGGTTGCTCAGCCTGTGAAACCTGTTTCAACAGCGAAACCAACTGAACCAGCTGATAATAATTCGAAAGAGATTACTGTTAAGGCCACAGCTTATACTGCTTCTTGTGAAGGCTGTTCCGGTACAACCGCAACAGGTGTAGACTTAAATGCGAATCCAAATGCCAAAGTAATTGCTGTAGACCCATCTGTTATTCCACTGGGCAGTAAAGTATATGTTGAAGGATATGGAGTGGCAACTGCCGCAGATACAGGCGGTGCAATAAAAGGCAACCGAATTGATGTATTTATTTCTTCAGAGCAAGAGGCACTTAAATTTGGCAAAAAAGAGATAAGTGTAAAAATTCTTGATTAACAAAAAAACTGCCTAAAGTATAGGCAGTTTTTTTGGTGAATCTTGATATTAACTTGCTTGTTTGACCATTGTTTTTGCGACAGAAGTTTTTCTTTGATAAAAGAACCAGTTTAGAACGAAAGAGATGACATAAAAACCTATAAAGAAGTAGAAAGCCGTAACATATGTTCCTGTTGCGTTAATAGACCAGCCAAAAAGTTTTGGAATAAAGAATGAACCATATGCTGCGAAGGCAGCTGAGAATCCAATAACGGGTGCAGCTTCTTTTGGAATAAAGATGTTAGGAATCATTTGGAATGTTGACCCAGAACCAATGCCTGATGCTAGGAACAAAATTAAGAATGAGAATAAGAAGCCATAAAATTGTTTTCCATTTAAGAAGTAAATAACTCCAGCTGCTCCAATACCCATTACAATCAATACATAGGCAGTCACTTTTGCTCCACCTAATTTATCTGCCATCCAGCCTCCAACAGGTCTAGCTGCTGCTGCAACTAAAGCACCAAGGAAAGCAAGTGAAAGATGCTCTGGGAATTGTGACCTCAAAAGAAGCGGGAATGCCGCAGAGTATCCAATAAATGATCCAAATGTTGCTACATATAGAACAGTCATAATCCAAGTATGCTTACGCTTTACAATAACAAATTGATCTGCGAGGGATTGCTTTGCCCCTGGAACGTTATCCATTTTAAAGATGGCAAGAAGAGTCATAACGACAATGGGAATTACCCAAATAAAGGCTGCATTTTGTAACCACAATGTTTGACCAGATGCTAAAACTTGTTTACCGCCAACTAAAGCAAAAGTTCCTGAAGTTATTATTAATGGAGTAACAAATTGTACTACTGATACCCCCATATTACCTAAACCACCATTAATACCAAGAGCCGTACCTTTTTCTTTTTTCGGAAAAAAGAAGCTTATATTAGCTGATGATGATGAAAAGTTCCCCCCGCCAAGACCGCAAAGAGCCGCAAGTAATAACATGGCAGAATACGGTGTATCTGGGTTTTGAACAGCAAACCCAATTCCTACAGCTGGGATGGCAAGGATAGCAGTAGAGATAGCTGTCCAGTTCTTACCTCCAAAAAATCCTACTGCAAAAGTATAAATAAAACGAAGTGTGGCACCTACAAGTCCAGGAATAGCTGCAAGTGTTAGTAATTGTTCCTCTGAAAAATGGAAGCCAACATCGTTGAGTCTTACGGCTACGACTGACCAAATTTGCCAAACAATAAAGGCCAACATAAGTGATGGGACGGAGATCCATAAATTCCTACGGGCGTGTTTTTTTCCCTCAGCTTTCCAAAATTTTTCGTCTTCTGGGTTCCAATAATTAATTCGGGCCATGTGTTTTTCCCCCTAATAGTTTTTCAATAGCTTTGTGCTTCTTGTTGTTATAAATATAAGCTAGATGCTAATCTCATTTTTGTGACGTACGTCACAAAAATAGTGAAGGAAATGTGAACACATTCTGTTAGACAAAAAGTTGTAAAAATTAAATAAAAAAATCCTCAATTTTGAGGATTTCCGGTAAATATATTATTTTTTTTGTCCTTTTCATTCACTTCGTAAAAGATTCCAACATAATTTTTAACTTCTCCGGCATCATCTTTAATGGCGGTAATTGTTAACCATTCTTTATAAATTTCATTGTTTTTGCGCTTATTCCAAATGAATCCTTCCCAATACCCATTGTTTAGCAAACTAGCCCACATATTTTTATAAAAATTGTTGTCATGTTCGCCATATTGAAGAACACTAGGGGTTTTACCAATCACCTCTTGCAATTCATAACCAGTAATTCTTGAAAAGGCAGGGTTAACATTTTGTATGCTTCCATTAACATCTGTAATACAAATACCATCAATCGTATGGTTAACAATTTTTCGAGAAATTTCCAGTTTTTCTTGGTAAAATAACCAAATTACAATTACAAAACTTACTAAAGAAAATTCGGATAAAGACATAAAGCCAATTGCATAGTGTCCAGTCCAATTAAAGAGGATGGTTAGAATAAGTGGAGGAAAAAAACCACCAAGGCCACCTATCGCTGAAACAATCCCATTAACAATTCCTGCTTGCTTTGAAAAATATAATGGTACTAACTTGAAAATCGTACCATTACCCAGTCCTGCAAAAAAGGCAACTAATAAACATCCAAACGAGTAAATAGGTAATGAAGGTGTAAATGATAATAAAAATCCTGCAAAAGTTAAGCTGAAAAAAACAGCCATAAGAATTAAAAATGGATTCATTTTATCGCTTAACCAGCCGCCAACTGGTCGAAAAAAGGTTGCAAGAGCAATAAATCCAGCTGTTCTTATTCCTGCATCAATTTTATCTAATTCAAATTGGGTAACTAAGAAGGAAGGCAAATAAATTGTAAAAGCCACAAATGATCCAAAGGTAATAAAATAAAAAAGGCTTAAAATCCAAAGTTTAGGTTTTTTATAAACGCCTTTTATTTGCTCTGGTAAGGTATGATTTATTTTAGTTTCTTTTTTGTCACCCAATAAAAGATTTATGATAACAAATAGTATTACCAATAGTAAATAGCCCCTTACTGTATTTCTCCAACCAACTGTATTAGCGATTACAGGGGCCAAAAAAGACGTAATGGCTGTACCGATATTTCCGGCTCCATAAATTCCGTTAATTAAACCGTGCTTGGTTTTATCATAATATTTTGGTAAAGAAGTAACACCCACTGAAAAAATGGCACCTCCTAAACCAAGCAAAAACCCACCTATAATCAGCATTGAAAAAGTATTAGCGTAACTAATAATCATAATAGGTAAGAATAGAATGATAAGACTTAAACTAAATAAGACTCTTGCTCCATATTTGTTGGTCCAATAACCTATGGGAACCCTTAAAATGGAGCCAAGAATAACAGGAACAGCTGTTGCCCATGCAATTTCAGTTGAAGTTAAATGAAAATCTTCCTTAATAAATGGCATTAGTGAAGAAATAATTACCCAAATCATAAACCCTACGACCAGACTTCCAGTTTGGATATATAATTGTTTTGTAGCTAGTTTCATTTTCATCCCCCTGTTGAGAGTTCCGTCATCGTATTTCATTAGTCAGAACTGCCTTGGATTACTTTTTGATTATAAAACACAATGATAAAGAATACTGTGAGGTTCGACACTTCAAAGAAATATAATTATATACTTTAAATTTAATAGTACATTTTCCTTTAAGATACCTTTTACCATTTCCATATTAAAAAGGTAGTATAAGCTTGATTTATCGTCTCCTATTGGAAGGATGTGATAAAATTAGAATCAACAATAGGGTAAATTGACTGGAGTGAATATAATGAACTTCTCACAAATCGATTCGATTGAAGAAAGACTAAAATTGATGAAATCCCTTTCACGTACATTTTCATTAAGGGCCCATCAAGTCGATATAGAAGGATCCTTTCCTTTTGCAAATATTAATGATTTGAAAACGACAGGTTATACTACATTAACTATACCTGCCAAATATGGAGGACAGGGGATTTCCTTATATGAATTAGTCCGCCTTCAAGAAATGATTGCGGAAGGTGACGGTGCTACAGCGCTTTCGATTGGCTGGCATATGGGGATCATCATGAATCTCCATGAGAAAAATTTATGGAATGATTCTATATTTAAGTTTTTGTGTGAAAAGGTAAACAATGGTAGTTTGATAAATAGTGCGCAGACAGAGCCTAAAACTGGGAGCCCAACACGAGGAGGAAGACCCGAAACCACTGCATTCAAAGAAGGTCAAGGCTGGGTGATTAATGGAAGGAAAACCTTTACAACGATGGCTCCTGTATTGGATTTTTTTATTGTCAATGCAACTATTAATGAAACCAATGAAATAGCTAATTTTTTGATCCCAAGAGAAACAAAGGGGATAATAATAGAAGAAACGTGGGATAGTATCGCATTAAGAGGAACAGGTAGTCATGATTTAATACTTCAAAATGTTATTGTTCCTGAAGCATATCTTGTTGAACGACCTAATGCTAAAAATAGAAAGGCTAATGGCTGGCTCCTTCATATCCCTGCTTGCTATTTGGGAATTTCTAAGGCAGCACAAAGATATGCGATAAAATTTGCGATGAATTATTCACCAAACAGTATAAATGGCACTATTATTGATCTGCCAAACGTAAGGCAAAAAATCGGTGAAATGGAATTAAAATTGATGCAAGCGGAGTCTTTCTTATATTCTGTTGCAAAACAATGGGATGCGGCTGGGGAACAGGAGCGGGAAAAAATGTTACCAGCTTTAGGGGCCGTTAAATTAACCATTACAAATGCTGCTATCGAAATTGTAGACTTGGCAATGAGAATTGTAGGAGCAAAAAGCTTATCGATCCAGAATCCACTTCAACGATATTATCGTGATGTAAGGGCAGGATTGCACAATCCACCAATGGATGATATGACGATGGAGCTTTTGGCAAAGGAAAGTATTTTTAACTACCATAATGAATAATACCTCTTTCACAAGGTTAAACCTCAATACTTGAAAAGACCCGCGTTAATTATAGAACTTAATGGGTATGTTAAGGAAAAGGAGTGAGGAAGTATGCCAAGAGGTAAAGAATTAGAGCAGCTGCCAATGGCTAATATTGCACCTGGAGCTGGTAAAGATGCTAGTAAATATAATAGGGAAGTACTTGGTGGAATTGTTCAAAAAGAACAGCCCCAGCCAGGTGAGATTGAAAAAGAAAACGAAGATATGGTTTAAAGTTTCTAATAAAAATAAATACCATCTTTTCATTGAAAAGATGGTATTTATTTTACTCTTCATTTAATTCATTGATTTCTACTATAGAATGTTCCTCAAGGGGTCCACGTAGATGAACAGTAGCTGTTCTTCCATCCTCATTTAACTGATCAATCCATACAGATGTACCATTATATTTAACTTCAATATCCGCAGAAGAAGACAAAATTTGCTTAACTCTGTTAACATCCATTTTTTTTCACTCCTGTTCAAATATTAGGTTTTAAGAAAGGTTTACAAAGATATTGTAACCGTTTTCCTCCGTTATATATTAGTGCGTTGAATAAATATCAATCTGATTACCGTTAATTGTTCCCTCTTCATTTAAATCTTCTAGGCTTTGAAGGTAATTTTCCAGCTCTATTTGCATTTGCCTCGGAGCTCCATCTTTTAGATGCCAATTTCCTGGTTCATCAACAAAATACGGACTTTTTGTAAACTCCGGCCTTATTCGGGGCATAAGAACACTCCTTTTTTTGGTTGAAAAGTTATCACCTATTAATAATAGTTACGACTTAAGTAAAGGTTTGTTCCTTAAATCGTACTTATGCTTACCAATTATTATATAATTATTCAGCATTCAATTCGTTAAAGATAAGTCTATATTCATATTGCAAACCTTGTTCGTTCAGGTTTATGATTGTTGAAATAAATATAGTGCCCTTAAAAAAGAATATGTATTTATATAAAATAAATAAAATGGATGAAACCAACCAATCACTTCTATCGTCATATATATTTGAGGAATGAAACAGTCATGTCCTACAAATAAGTGACATAAATATAAGACAAGAAAAGAACCATTTGACTGTGTATAGGTGTTGTCGAATTTTGTGTAATAATTAAGTAAAATGTCATATGGTTTTTGTATTATCATACATAAATTGCCATATATTATGTTTTTCTTTTTAAGAAAGTGTGTTATAGTAATTGAGGTTCGTTTACCGGTGCTTAATGGTAAGTGAGAGGAGAATTATGTAATGACAAAAATTAGACTACCTAAAAAAATAAAAAATAGCCATATTTCATTCTTTGTAACTGCTGTTTTATTATTCTGGATCAAAACATATGCTGCCTACCAAATTGAATTTAATTTAGGAATCGATAATAATCTTCAGAAGTTTTTGCTGTTGATAAACCCTTTGAGTTCAGCGCTATTCTTTCTTGGTTTAGCACTTCTCTTTAAAAAGCGGTCAAAGCTTGTCATGATTATTATCAATTTCATTTTATCATTTTTATTGTATGCGAATATTGCGTATTACCGTTTCTTTAATGACTTTATCACTGTACCAGTAATAATGCAGACAAAAACAAATGGTGGACAATTGGGGGATAGTGCACTTTCTTTAATTTCTCCATTGGACATTTTTTATTTTCTTGATACGTTGATTCTTATTGTATTGGCACTGACGGTGTTTAAAAAAGTGACGGTAACGAATAGAAAATCATTTAAAATTGTTCTATTGTTTGCCATTACTACTTTTCTTTTTAACCTTGGATTAGCAGAAAAGGACCGTCCCCAATTATTAACACGTTCATTTGACCGCAATTATTTAGTTAAATACCTTGGTGCTTATAATTTTACTATTTATGATGTAATTCAAAATATTAAATCTTCTAGTCAGCGGGCACTTGCAGACAGTAGTGATATTACTGATGTAGAGAACTATCGGAAAGCAAACTATGCTGCTCCAAATCCAATTTATTTTGCTAAGGCAAAAGGAATGAATGTGCTTTATATCTCAATGGAATCATTCCAAAGCTTTATGATTGATTATAAGATGCCCAACGGACAAGAGGTCACTCCATTCTTAAACTCACTGGCACATGATGGTAATACTTTCTATTTTAATAATTTCTACCACCAAACAGGGCAGGGGAAAACATCTGATGCTGAATTCCTAATGGAAAATTCTCTATATCCAATGGCACAAGGAGCTGTTTTTGTTAATAAGGCACAAAATACTTATCAAGCTATGCCTGCTATCCTAAAAGGACAAGGATATAGTTCAGCAGTCTTCCACGGAAATTATAAAACTTTCTGGAATAGAAACGTGATCTATAAAGCTTTTGGATATGATCAGTTCTACGATGCAGAATACTATAACATGTCAGACGAAAATACCAAAAACTATGGAATGAAGGATAAGCCATTTTTTAAAGAATCAATTCCAATGCTTGAAAGTTTAAAACAGCCATTCTATACAAAATTTATTTCCCTATCAAATCACTTTCCATTTGAAATGGATCCACAGGATACTGATTTTCCTGCTGGTGATTACGGTGATTCAGTCGTTAACCAATACTTCCAATCTGCACACTATATGGACCAAGCACTTGAACAGTTCATTAATGATTTAAAAGCAGATGGATTGTATGATAAAACGGTAATTGTAATGTATGGTGACCATTATGGTATTTCAGAAAACCATAATGAAGCAATGGCAAAAGTATTGGGTGTAGATGAAATCACGCCGGCTATTAACGCGAAATTACAGCGGGTACCTTTATTTATCCATGTACCGGGTGTAAAAGGTGGAGTTCAGCATCAAATTGGCGGGGAAGTCGATGTTCGTCCAACTGTACTACATCTATTAGGTATTGATACGAAGGATTATATGGAATTTGGTTCAGACTTATTGTCTAAAGATCACCGTAATTGGGCGGCATTCAGAAATGGTGACTTTGTTTCAACCGATGGCATTCAGCTTAATGATAAATGCTACTCTTATGATACAACAGAATTATTAACGGATAATACTGCTTGTAAGAACATAGATGAAAAGGTTAAAGCGGAATTACAGATGTCCGATGAAATTGTGTATAAAGACTTATTAAGATTCTATAAGCCAGAAGGGTTTAAGGCGATTAATCCTAATGACTATGAATACTTAGGACCTAAGGGAAAAACAACCACAACAAAAACAACCACAACCACAACAACTGAAAGTAATTAAAAGAGGGGGACTAGTCCTCCTCTTTTTATGTTCCGGCTTTAAATAAATTATTAGCCATTTAGGACATGTTAGCATATAATAATTGAAATACATTTATCAACACGTTAGGAGTGGAATCGCATGAGAGACGTAAGCTTATTGGATATATTTGAACATCGGATTGCCCAAAAGTACTTAAACCGTTCAGGACTTGCCCATGCGATTGCGGTAGCATATCATGCTTTTCATTTAAGTAAAGAACACCAGCTTGATGTGGATATTGCTGCGAAGGCAGGGCTGCTACATGATATGGGACACTATACATGGTATAAGAACGGTAAATGGGATTATGATCTATACAAGCAAAATGATATACATCCGATAAAAGGGGCTGAACGGGCACATAAGCTTTTAATCCGCCTCGGGGAAAATCCAATAAAAGCCAAGACCATAGCGCTTGCCATTCTTTTTCATACCGACTCTTTTTTGCCTTCGAATGATATTGTAAGGACTCCCTTACAGCAGGTCGTCAAATGGGCTGATGAAAAGGATGAAGAAGAAGGTGGGATGCACCATTATCGCACGATTGAATATGACCGTGCGAAAGAAAGTGTTATTCGCTTAGACAGTTTAATTGACAAAGAATACATGAACCAATAGTAAAAGCTGTGCACATGTGCACAGCTTTTGCTGATTATTTTTGTTTAAAGCTTTCTTCACGCAAGAAATCTTGGGCTTCCTCGTATGTATCAAAGGTTGCATCTAGATTTAAGCCGAAATAAATATTCCAAGATTCATTTTCATTGATTAAAATGAGAACATTGCCTTCATCGTCAACCCAGCGCTCTTCGTCTAAATCTCCAATAATTGCTTGATCATTTGTTGTATGCTCTTTTGGCAATAATTCACTAATTGATTCAGTAAGGATTGTCTGAAGTTGTTCGGCTGAAAAGTCACGGATATTTACCATCCCTTTTTCATCTGTGTCATAATGAGCTAAATCACCGGCATAAACAAAGCCATTCCCATTGGGATGAAGGTGATAAACAATATTTTTTTTATCAGAGATACTGTTTGGCAGTTGAAAATTGACACGTTTTAGTGAAACATCTTTTCTCTCTAATTCCGGAAAAGATTCAATAATGGCTAGTTTTTCGTTAAATGTAAGCATACAATACTCCTTTGTATAAACAAATATTCTTCTATCATACAGATATTTTTCCCAAAGGTAAATCTGAATATAGTTGAAAAGAGAAAGTATGTGAAAAAAGGGTGATATGTTGAAATATTTTTTCGGTAAAATGAGAGATAGAATGCTGTGAAAGGATGAAATTTAATTAATAAATATTTTGAAAAGAACCCCCATGAATTCCATAGAGTACTCGAATAGTTTAGTAGAAATTCATTGAAAAAACTTCTATGGAGGTTAGAGATGGGAACCAAATTAATAGATATTGATAAACTGCTAGAAGCTACTTCAGATCTAACATCTGAGAAAAATAATAATAAAGTGAAAAAAGTCGAGATTGATCAACTACTTGAAAATACACGTAATTGGTAATTCATACACGGTGAAAACATTTAAATTATTATTCATGAGCGAATGCCTCCTATTAATTTAGGAGGCATTTTCTTTTTATACCACCAAATTCAAAAATATTTTTATATAAAAATATTTTTGGATTTTCTATTGCATAAAAGTAAAAAAGATACTAGAATAATAATAATTTTTAATATATAAAAAATTATTTGAAAATTGGGGGAGCTTGCTCATGAAAAGAAAGGTAAAAGCAGTTTCTGTCGCCTTAGCGGGAATGTTATTGTTAGCTGGATGCGGCAGTAAGGAGTCTTCAGGAAGTACAGAAAAGACAGGAACTGAAAAGGAATATAAGGTCGGCATTAGTCAGTTTGCCCCGCATCCATCATTAGATGCTGCAACTAATGGTTTTAAAAAGGCTTTAGAGGATAAAGGACTAAAAGTAAGTTATGATGAGCAAAATGCTCAGGCAGATATGAATAATACACAAACAATTGCAAACAATTTCGTCGGGGATAAAGTAGATTTGATTTTTGCTAATGCTACTCCAAGTGCAACGGCTGCTCTAAATGCTACCAAAGACATTCCAATTGTTTTTACATCTGTAACAGACCCAGTGGGTGCAGGTTTAGTAAAATCGTTTGATAAACCTGGTCAAAACATTACAGGGACAACCGATAATCATCCGGATGCTACGAAGAAAACGATTAGTTTTATTACAGATGAAGTGAAGGCTAAAAAAGTAGGTGTTATTTATAATTCCGGTGAGCAAAATTCAGAGGTCCAAGTAAAACAAGTGAAAAAATTACTAGAAGAAAAAGGTGCTAAACTAGTTGATGTTTCAGTTGCGAATACATCAGAAGTTAAACAGGCTGCGGAATCTTTAGCAGGACGTGTGGATGCGATTTATATTCCTACTGATAATACGGTTGTTACAGCACTTGATGCCGTTATTGCTGTGGCAAATAACAAGAAAATTCCTCTTTTCGTGGGTGAACTTGATTCAATGAAAAAAGGCGCAGTAGCCGCTAGTGGTTTTAGTTACTTTGACCTAGGTTATCAATCAGGATTAATGGCTACAGACATTTTAACAGGCAAAAAGAAACCATCCGAAATTCCAGTAGAGCTTCCAAAAGGCTTAAAATTAGTCATTAATAAGAAGGCAGCTGAAGCTCAAGGCTTAAAAGTGAAAGATGAGTGGAGTAAACTCGGCGAATTTTACGACGGAAAATAATCTATAGCTACTTTTTTCAAGGAGGGAACCTTTTTGAGGTTATCTCCTTGATTCATGCATAAGCATAAACAATCGCTTAATAAATAATCATTTTCGAAATAGGATTTAAAGAAAGGATGGTCTCAATGTTTACAGCCATTTTTGGATCTTTTGAAGCAGGAATCATTTATGCGATTATGGCACTGGGCGTCTATCTTTCCTTTCGTATTCTCGATTTCCCAGATTTAACGGTGGATGGGAGTTTTGTTACTGGCGCTGCTATTTCGGCAGTGCTGATAGCAAATGGAGTAAACCCATTTGCAGCTACAATTGCCGCCTTATTCGCAGGATTTGCTGCTGGCTGTATGACTGGGCTTCTTCATACGTTTGGAAAAATTAATAATTTACTATCTGGTATTTTAATGATGATAGCGCTATATTCAATTAATTTACGAATTATGGGTCGTTCAAATATCCCTTTATTAAATACAGATACATCTTTTACAAAAATAGGTGATGTATTTGAAAAATGGGGAATTGATTCTTTTCTGAATCACATTTTAACAGTGCTTGGTTTAGGTGACAGCCTTCCGGAAACATGGGGAATCTTAATTTTTATGATCATTGTAACTTTCGTCATTAAGTTTCTTACAGACCTGTTCTTACAAACGGAAATTGGTCTAGCTATTAGAGCTACCGGTGACAATAGAAGAATGATTCGTAGCCTTTCTGCTAATACCAACATTCTGGTTGTCCTAGGACTTGGTCTTTCCAATGCCTTAGTTGCATTTTCAGGGGCACTTATTGCCCAACAGGGTGGTTTCGCAGATGTTGGAATGGGAATTGGCATGATCGTAATTGGCCTAGCCTCTGTTATTATTGGTGAGGCACTCTTTGGAACCAAAACGATTGCCAGGACAACTCTGGCGGTTATTGGGGGATCGATTATCTACCGAATCGTCGTCACGTTAGCATTACGGGCCGAATTTATGAGTCCGGGAGATATGAAATTAATTACCGCTATTATTGTAATTATTGCCTTAACGGCACCTAAGATCATTGATGCATCAAAAGAGAAAAAACGTAAAGCTCGAAGGAAGGCAGAGCGAATGAACCTTGCTCAAGGGAAGGGGGACAATCATGCTGCACTTAAATCAAATTCATAAGATTTTTAATGAGGGTACACCTGATGAGAAGATAGCCATTGACCATGTCAACCTTGCTCTTAAACCAGGGGATTTTGTTACTGTTATAGGGAGTAACGGTGCAGGGAAATCCACGTTAATGAACATCATTTCAGGGGTTTTAATTCCAGATGTTGGTGAAGTCCATATTGCCGGCAAAAATGTGACGAACATGTCGGAGTATAATCGTTCAAGAATGATAGGACGTGTTTTTCAGGATCCGATGGCAGGAACTGCTCCAAGTATGACCATCGAAGAAAATCTCGCGATGGCTTATTCACGTAATAAAACAAGAACATTGCGAAAAGGCGTAACCAAAAAGAGAAGAGATTATTTTCGTGAAGTACTTGAATCCCTCCATCTAGGCTTAGAAAACCGTCTTAGTGCTAAAGTAGGATTATTGTCTGGAGGGGAACGGCAGGCACTGTCTTTATTAATGGCAACCTTTACCGAACCTTCTATCCTTTTATTAGATGAACATACTGCGGCACTCGATCCTTCCCGTGCAGAGCTTATTACGAATTTAACAAAGGAAATTGTCGCTAAATATAATCTAACCACCTTAATGGTTACGCATAATATGCAGCAAGCGATTGACCTAGGAAATCGATTAATCATGATGGATAAGGGACAGATCATACTAGAGGTTAATGAAGAGGAAAAACAAAAGCTGACCATTGAAAGCTTGTTAAGTGAATTTAGACGAATTCGCGGTGTTCAAATGGCAAGTGATCGAGCTATCCTAGGGTAGAAAAAAAGTTTTTTACATTTTTAGACAATGAGTTAAAAATGTAAAATTATTTCCTGTAAATTTTTTACATCGAAAACATACCATACTAAGGTGTGTTTTTTTTTTATTCGGGAAATAGAATGGTGCTAAAGGTTTACACTTTACTACCTAAAAGCGGTATTGCTTTACTTTTCACTCTTGAGGGGACAAAATCCCTTCATTTAATATTAATTCAGAATGTGGTAGTTGAATTAAAATGGAGGGAATTGGATGAGAGACAAGAGAATAAGAGCAGACCAGCTGGTAAATGATTTTTTTCCGGTGCGGGATGTGGACTACATTGAAATCTATACCGGAAATGCCAAACAAGCCTGTCACTTTTTCTGTTCCGCTTACGGTTTTAAACCCGTAGCCTATTCGGGTCTTGAAACAGGCAATCGTGAAAACGCTTCCTACTGTGTGGAACAGCGAAATATCAGAATTGTACTAACGGGATCCTATACTGAAGATAATAGTGTTGCGCAATTTGTTAAGCGACATGGAGATGGTGTAAAGGATATTGCCTTATTAGTAGATAACGTGGAAAAAGCCTATGAGGAAGCTATTAAGAGAGGAGCCATAGCACTGGTTCCTCCATATGAAATGAAGGATGCCTTCGGGGGTGTAAAAAAGGCAGTTCTCGGTACATATGGAGACACCATCCATACGATTATTGAACGGAAGAATTATAAAGGAGCATTTTTACCAGGCTTTGAGCCGTTTACATCTGAATTGGCAATTGAAGATGCAGGATTAATAGGAATCGATCATGTGGTTGGTAATGTAGAAAGGATGGAGGAATGGGTAGAGTATTATTCCAAAGTCATGGGTTTTATCGAAATGAAACATTTCTCAGATAAAGATATTACGACTGAGTACTCTGCCCTAATGTCTAAGGTAATGCATAATGGGGGTAGAATTAAATTCCCTATTAATGAACCAGCTGAAGGGAAAAGAAAATCACAGATCCAAGAATTTCTGGAATTCTACAAGGGTCCAGGTGTGCAGCATTTGGCCATTTTAACTGAAGATATTGTGTCGACGGTAACCATCTTGAAAAAGAATGGGGTGGAATTTTTGAAAACCCCTGATACGTATTATGAGTCATTGGCAGAAAGGATAGGAAAAATAGATGAGAAAATGGAAAAGCTTCGTGAACTTAATATATTAGTAGACCGTGATGATGAAGGGTATTTATTGCAAATTTTCACCAAACCAATCGTGGATCGGCCAACATTGTTTATTGAGATTATTCAACGTAAAGGGGCACGAGGCTTTGGTGAAGGAAACTTTAAAGCACTTTTTGAATCAATTGAACGTGAGCAGGAAAGACGAGGTAATTTATAACTTAGTAGAGCAATAGAGAATGTTTTAATTGGGAGTCTAAACGGTCAAAAAGGGAGAAAAATGGATGGATTAAAACCATAGAAAAGGTGAGCATTTTGAGGTTTATTACCTTTGAAAAAAAAGATAGCCGGTTATGTGCGGGATGGTTATTAGATGAGGATCATGTCATAGATATGTTTGAAGTTTCCGAAGGTAAGCTTCCAAATAATCTGTTAACATTTCTTAAATCTTGTGATGAATATATGGAACAAGTGCGGAGATACTCCCTCAAACCTGGTCAAAAAGGAGTGTATCCGATAAGTGAAATTCGTTTGAAAGCCCCCCTGCCAAATCCAAGAAGTTTTCGTGATTTTTATGCTTTCGAACAACATGTGAGGGCCGCGCGGGAAAGGCGGGGACTTGCCATCATTCCAGAATGGTATAAGATGCCAGTTTTTTATTTTTCCAATCATCTTGCGATTAGCGGACCAGGAGACCCAATTCAAAGACCCAAAAATTGTGATTGGCTGGATTATGAATTGGAAATTGCCTGTATTATTGGAAAGGAAGGCAGGGATATTCCAGCAGAAGAAGCGGATAATTATATTTTTGGATACTGTATTTTAAATGATTGGAGTGCGAGAGACCTGCAGAGAGAAGAAATGAAGATTGGTTTAGGGCCGGCAAAGGGGAAGGATTTCTCCACAACAATCGGTCCGTGGATTGTAACCAAAGACGAATTAGCCCCATTTAAACAAGATAAAGGATTCAATCTTTCGATGAGGGCACGTGTAAACGGGATTTTATTATCAGAGGGGAATATGAAGGATATCTATTATTCCTTTGGAGAAATGATTGCAAGGGCCTCACAGGGCGTTACCCTTTATCCAGGTGAAATTCTTGGTTCCGGAACCGTAGGAACAGGATGTATCCTAGAACATGGTCCTGAGGTATATCGCTGGCTTGAACCAGGAGATATAATAGAACTTGAGATTGAAAAACTAGGTATTCTTAGAAATACAGTGATTGATTAAAATGAGGTGTTAGGATGTATTACCGGCAAATGGGAGAGATTCCTCATAAGCGACACACCATGTTTAAAAAATCCGATGGGAGCTTATATCGAGAACAGGTGATGGGAACCCGAGGGTTCTCCGGAACACAGTCCATTTTATATCACTACTATATGCCGACAGAAGTAGTTAAAACGGAAATCGTTTGCAGTTGTTTGCCGGTATATGAGGAACAGCAGGCATTAAAACACCGACACATCTATACAAATAAAGTCAATCTAGAGGGAGATGCTTTAAACGGTAGAAATTATTTATTGGGTAATCAGGATTTACTTATCGGGACAGCTAATGTGTCAGAACCGATGAAAAGTTTTTACCGAAATAGTGATGGGGATGAATTACTTTTCATTCATTATGGGTCTGGTAAACTGGAGACGATGTTTGGTACCATCTCTTATCGTGAAGGTGACTACTTGATTATACCGATTGGGACGATATTTCGATTGATCCCGAATGAACAGACTATAACAAAATTGCTGTTTATTGAATCGTTTAGTCAGATTACAACACCCAGGCGCTATCGAAATGAATATGGGCAGCTCTTGGAACATAGCCCCTTCTGTGAGCGGGATATTCGAGGCCCTGAGACCTTGGTAACAATTGAACAAAAAGGGGAATTTGAAATTTTAACTAAGTCACGTGGCATCCTCACATCTCATATTCTTGGTCATCATCCATTTGATGTTGTGGGCTGGGATGGGTACTTGTATCCTTGGGCATTTAATATTGAAGATTTTGAGCCAATTACAGGCAGGGTCCATCAGCCGCCGCCAGTTCACCAAACATTTGAAGGGCAACATTTTGTTATATGCTCATTCGTACCGCGACTATTTGATTATCACCCGGAAGCGATTCCCGCGCCATATTACCATAGTAATGTAAATAGTGATGAGCTCATTTATTATGTAAAAGGTAATTTTATGAGTCGCAGGGGTGTACAAGAGGGTTCGATTACACTCCATCCAGGTGGAATTCCGCACGGTCCGCACCCTGGGAAAGTAGAAGCGAGTATTGGGAAAAAAGAAACATTAGAACTTGCCGTTATGATCGACACCTTTCATCCGTTAAAAATGGTAAAGTCAGTGGATACGATTGAAGATCCTGCCTATATGTATTCTTGGATATAAATAGATGAGCAGAACAATCCAACGCAGTCGTTTGGGTTGTTTTTTTCATTCCGAAAAAGTGGTATTGTAGTATTAACTATTCTTTATAATACATTTAAAGTGAGGTGAATTTATGGATTTAGATTCCGTTGTAACCAAACTAAAAAGCCATACTCCTAAAATATTGGGGAGTGAAAGATTTTCCAAATATGCTGTGCTTATCCCATTATTAAAGAAAGAAGATGGGATCCATGTACTATTTGAAGTCCGTTCTCTAGACTTAAGACGGCAGCCGGGAGAAATATGTTTTCCTGGCGGGAGAATTGATGCGCAGGACTTAAACGAAGAAGGTGCAGCCATCCGTGAGACTGTTGAAGAGTTGGGAATAAATAAACATGATATTTCAGATGTTTTCCCGATAGATTATATGATCTCACACTATGGAATGATTCTTTATCCTTATGTGGGATATATTAATAATCCAGAAATTATTAAGCCAAATCCATCAGAGGTTGGGGAAATCTTTACCGTTCCATTATCATTCCTAATCCATAATGAGCCGGAAATTTATCGTATTGCTTTAAAAGCTGAGCCTGAGGAAAATTTTCCGTTTGACTTAATTCCAGGTGGTGAAAAATATAACTGGAGATCAAGATGGATTGACGAATATTTTTATCGTTATGGCAATAAAGCGATTTGGGGACTAACAGCCAGGATTTTGTCTCATTTTATTGAAATTATTCGTTAATTAGCTCCTTTTCTTTTTCTAATAGAAGAGAATGGTTATACTTGGCTTCATAGCCTTTTATTAGGAACGGAATTTTTTAATTTGTCTTTACTGTAAGGACATTTGTTCATTATACAAGGAAAAAACTCTTGATTATTTTCGAAATTGTAATAAAATTAAAATTATATTTTTATAGAGTAGGGGATGTATCCATGAAAGTCGTAAAATTTGGCGGATCCTCTTTAGCTTCTGGAAAACAGCTAGAGAAAGTATTTCAGATTGTTACTGCTGATCCTGAGCGGAAAGTTGTCGTCGTTTCAGCACCAGGTAAGAGGTATGCCGAAGATACAAAAGTAACAGATTTATTAATTGAATGTGCGGAATTATGTCTGCAAAATAAAAATCCTAAGGTACAGCTTGATACTGTACTTGGAAGATATGCATCTATTGCAGAGGAATTAAGGCTCTCAGATGCAGTGATTCGTGAAATTCATGATGACTTATTAACTAGAATGGCAAGTGACAAAAGTAAACCAGATCGTTTTATTGATTTGCTAAAAGCAAGTGGGGAAGATAATAATGCCAAATTGGTAGCAGCTTATTTTCAATCACGGGGAGTAGAGGCTCATTATGTGGACCCGAAGGAAGCAGGGCTTCTCGTCAGTGATGAACCAGGAAATGCTCAAGCATTACCAGAATCCTATGAGCGACTTTTTTCATTAAATGAGCGCTCAGGCATTCAAGTCTTTCCTGGATTCTTTGGCTATAGTCTAAGTGGAGAAGTCTTCACTTTTTCAAGAAGTGGGTCGGATATTACGGGTTCTATTCTGGCCAATGCATTAAAAGCAGATCTTTATGAAAATTTTACGGATGTAGATGCCGTCTACTCCGTTAATCCTTCAATTGTGCAAAAACCAAAAGAAATTAAAGAATTAACCTATCGGGAAATGCGGGAGCTTTCTTATGCCGGTTTTACAGTATTGCACGATGAAGCGCTTGTGCCAGCTTTTAGAGCGGGAATACCTGTCAATATTAAAAATACAAATAACCCTTCAGCACCAGGGACACTTATTGTGAATGAACGTGACAATACAAATGGTCCAGTCATTGGTATCGCCAGTGATAAAGGGTTTTGCAGCATTTATGTAAGCAAATACTTAATGAACCGAGAAATTGGTTTTGGGCGCAAGTTATTAGGCGTATTAGAAGATTACGGGTTTTCCTACGAACATACGCCTTCGGGTATTGATGATGTGTCTGTCATTTTACGGGAGAATCAGCTTGATGAAAAAGTGATGGTTGAAGTGATTGATAGGATTAAAAATGAATTACAAGCGGATGAAGTAAAAGTGGCACATAGCTTGTCTCTTATTATGGTAGTGGGAGAAGGAATGCGTCGAAATGTCGGGACCATGGCACGAGCTTCAAAGGCACTTGCTAATGCAAGTGTTAATATTGAAATGATCAACCAAGGTTCGTCCGAAGTAAGTATGATGTTTGGTGTAAAAGAAGTAGATGAGAAGCGGGCGGTAAAGGCACTTTATGAAGAGTTTTTTGTCCCTGTAACGGTTTGAGTTAAACATTGAAAAGGTACGTCAACTACGACGTACCTTTTTTAATTTTATTTTCGTGCGTATAAAAGCCGATATAGCGATTACTAATCCTCCTCCTGTATCAGCTATTAGATCTGTCATTGTATCTGTATTTCCTCCGCCTTGCAGAGTCATCCCGAACAATTGATCGCAGCTAAACTCATAGATCTCCCATAACACACCGCCAAAGGCTGCAAATGAGGAGGTAAAAAGAAAGACAAACCAAGGAGAAATTTCATACCCTGCATCTCGATGTATTAACCTTTCATATAAAGCAATCCCTGAAAAAGCTAGAATGGCTCCACTGACAAAATGCATAAACGTATCCCACCAGCCAAGCCCATACCATCCTAAAATAGATCCAAAATATTGTGAACCTATCAAGAAAATGATATAGGATATAACGATAGGCAAATTAAATTGCAGTTTTGTAAACAGCGCTAAACCTAGCGGTACTGCCCCACAAACAATGCCGCCTATAGCCACGGTGGATTTAAAGGTTTGGTCAATATTATGATAATATCCTGCCAAGCAAGCCATGAAAATGACATACAGTAAACTGATAGTCATAACAAGTTTTCTATTCATTTGGACAAGCTCCTCTGTTTATATTCTCTTTTTCCTAAAGAGCGAATAGACTGCTGTAACAACGCCCCCGCCCAAGCCGCAGAGAAGATCTTCCATGGTATCTGTATTTCCTCCTCTTTGCATCGTATGCGTAAGTGTTAAATCGCCTACGTACTCATAAATCTCCCACAGTACACTGGAAGAAACAGCAAGCGAAAGGACAAAAAGAAACAGTATCCCAACTGAAACGTTTGTTTGTGATTGCTTAGGAATCCAATGCTTATAAAGACTTATGCCCACAAACCCTACAAACATTCCCTTTAAAAAATGAAGTGTCGAATCCCACCATAAATAACGCAAATAAAAGCTTGAAATGGAACCTAAATATAGGGAACAAAATAAAAAGAGATAATAACTAATAATAATGGGAATATTAAACGGATTTTTCTTCATTTTTAATAAGCTTAGCGGCAGCAGGCTAACAAGAATGCCTCCAAGTGCGACTTGCCACCGGGTATGATCATGTTTCATCAGATAAAAAATAAATAGCCCGATCATCCCCAGACTAAAAAGAATGCTTAATGTAATAATAACTTTCCTTTTCACCTGCTCACCTCCATTCATGAATGACTCCTTACAATTATGTCCAAAAGTCATTAAATATAATGGTATAGTTTGGCTCGCAAAGTGGCGTTGGAAACGGTATAGTGATAATGTATGAGAAATTATTAATCGATGAAACTTGGTGGTGAAGACTAATGCAAAAGGCACAAATTCCAACATATGAACGAATTGCGATAGATTTAGCAAATAGAATATACGATGGAAAGTTTAAAGTAGGAGAAAAGATTCATGGCAGGTCCACGCTTGCCAGTGAATATAAAGTGTCACCTGAGACAGTGCGACGAGCGATCAAAATACTAGAAGACGTTGAAATTGTAACATCTACAAAAGGAAGCGGCATTGTTATCTCGTCAAAAGAGAACGCTTATAAATATATTCATCGTTTTTCCAATTTAGCGAGTATAAAGGATTTAGAAAAACAAATGAATACCCTCATCTCAGAAAGGGATAGACTTGATGAGGAACTGTTTGATACATTAAGGAAAATAATGGATTATTCAGGTAAACTGCGGCATACCAATCCATTGGCTCCTATTGAGGTGGAAATTTTTCCAGGCTGTATTCATATTGGAAAAACAATTTCGGAAACGAAATTCTGGCAAAATACGGGTGGAACAGTTATCGGAATGAAACGCAAGGGGGAGTTAGTTATTTCCCCAGGTCCCTATGCGCTTATCCTTGAAGGGGATGTCCTACTGGTCATTGGGGATGATGAGACTTATGATAGAGTGATGCACTTTTTAGAGGATTAGCAGGAGCCCAAGCCTTTAAACTGGACATAACAAAAGCCGGTCAATGTGACCGGCTTTAATATTAATTCAATAATCCTTCTTCTTTTAAGAAATCTTTTGCAACCTTTGCAGGCGACTGTTTCAGACTGTCCACCTTATAATTGAGCTCTCGCATTTTCTCGTCTGTTATTTTCCCGGAGAGGCTATTAATGACTTTTTTCAATTCAGGGTGCTCTTTTAACGTTTCTTCTTTAATAATTGGTACCGCATAATATGGAGGGAAAAAGTGTTGATCATCCTTTAACACCTTTAAATTAAATGTTTTGAGTAATCCATCGGTAGAAAATGCATCGATGACATCACTTTTATGGTTTTTAAGTGCTGTATAACGTAAACCGCCATCGACTGCTTTAACATCTTTAAATGACATATTATAGGCTTTTGAAAGACCAATTAATCCATCTTTACGGTTTGGAAATTCAATAGTAGGGCCCATAATTAAATTTCCGCTTACCTTAGCAAGGTCTGAAATGGTATTAAGTCCATATTGTTTAGCGGTGTCTTGTCTTACAGCTAATGCATATGTGTTATTAAATCCAAGCGGCTGTAATAAATCAATTCCGTATTTCTGCTTAAATTCCTTTTGAACGTATTGATAAACTTTATCTGAATCACTTTCAGGCTGCTGCTTTAAAATATTGACCAGCCCTGTTCCAGTATATTCTACATATGCGTCGATATCTCCTGATTTTATGGCGCTAAAAGCCACTTGTGACCCGCCAAGATTTAGTTTTCTTTCTACTTGCAAATCAGTCTTCGCTTCAATTAAATCTGCCAGCATATTCCCTAAGATTAATTGTTCACTGAAATTTTTTGAACCAATGACAATTTTATCCTTTGCATTAGCAGTAGAATATGCCTTAAATCCTCCAGCTGCTACTAACATAATAGCGATCGTGGCAATCGCCAATTTTTTAGCCTTACTTTTCGTTTTAGAAGTTTGCTTCTGCTTGTTTGTGTAGTAGAGCTTTGATTCTAGCTTTCCAACGACGAAGTCGATTAATAGGGCTAATATACAAGCGGGAATTGCTCCAGCTAAAATCATATTATTATCTACCGTTTGGACACCAGAGAATACAAGATACCCAAGTCCGCCCGCACCAACGAATGCAGCGATGGTCATTAAACCAACCGCAGTTACCGCGGAAATTCTGATACCCGCCATAATCATCGGGAATGCTAAAGGTAACTGTACCTTTTTCATTGTTTGACCTTTGGTCAGCCCGATGCCTTTGGCAGCTTCCAGAATGTCTTTGTCAATATTTGTAAGACCGGTATAGGTGTTTTTGACAATAGGCAAAAGGGAATAAAGAACGACCATCACAATTGCCGGGGTACTGCCAATCCCTATAAAGGGGATAATAAAACCGAGTAGGGCTAAACTTGGTACTGCTTGAATCACATTTGTAATCCCAATAATCGGTTTAGATAACTTTTGCTCATTCGAAATTAAGATGCCTAACGGGATACCGATAATAATGGCAATCAGGACCGAAATAATACTTAAATAAAGATGTTCTCCTAATAAGCTGAAAACTTGATCGTAGTTTGCTGTTAAATAACTCCAAAAACTTCTCATTAAAATGCCACCTCCAAGTCAATTAATTGACTGCTTAGTGCAGATAAAATACTACTCCTAGTAATTAAACCAGTTAATTGGTTTGTTCGATTGACTACAGGAAGATAGCCAATTTTATGTTCGTTCATAGTGGCTAGGACAGAGATTAAGTTAGCATCCTGTGTGACGGACAGAACATTGTGTTCCATGACCGTCTCAATTGATAAATTTCGGTTTAGTAATTGGATGCTTTTTAAGGTTACTAATCCCTTTAGAATATTATTTTTATCAGTCACCATGAGACTGTCGACTTTATGCTCTTTCATAATCTCAATCGCTTGTAGAACAGTACGCATAGCTGTAATTTTCACAGGATTTTCAATCATAATATCCTCTGCCAATAATAATTCAGGATTATTCCAAACCCTTCTTTTTCCAATAAAATCTTCAACAAATTCATTTGCCGGATTCTTGAGGACATTTTCCGGTGTGTCATATTGAAGAACGTCCCCATCTTTTAAAATACAAATCTTGTCAGCTATTTTGATAGCTTCATCCATATCATGGGTAACGAAGATAATCGTTTTGTTTAATTCCTTTTGCATTTGAAACAATTCATCTTGAAGAGAGCTTCTCGTAACAGGGTCAAGCGCGCTAAATGGCTCATCCATCAGGATAATATCTGAATTCGTGGAGAAGGCTCTTGCTACCCCAATTCTCTGCTGCTGCCCACCGCTTAATTCCTTTGGATAGCGATGTAAATATTCCTTTGGGTCTAGTCCAACCAAATTCAGTAATTCATTGGTCTTTTTCTCAATGGAAGTGGGATCTTCACCTTTTAGTTTAGGTATTAGTTCTAAATTTTCTTTGATAGACATATGTGGAAATAGGCCAGTGTTTTGTATCACGTAGCCGATATTGCGGCGGAGTTCAATAGGGTTCATAGTGGCAATATCCGTTCCATTAACAAATATCTTCCCGGATGTTGGTTGGATGAGTTTATTTATCATTTTTAGTAAAGTAGTTTTCCCGCAGCCACTTGGACCAATAAAGACCACTAACTGGCCGGCTTCAATATTTAATGAAAATGGGTTAATAATGGTTTTGGTACGATACTTTTTAACAATATTCTTAAATTCTATCAATTTCATTCCCCCTTAAATTTATTTGACTGAAATAGTAACAACTTAATGGTAACACATAAGTTGTTGGATTGTCGACCCTGTTATTAGTTTTAATGCTTTTGTACCCTCCTTAAATTATTTAAAACTAAGATTTATGAGCTAAAATGGCTATATTTCTAATTAATCATGCTAAACTATAAATATAAAATTTTTATAATTGAGGAGAATGAACTTGAGTTTTGTCCGAGACAAATTCAGTATGAAGTTTTTCATTTTTCTTGTGATAGCATATTTATTGATTCGGGTACCAATTGTAGGTAACTATGTAAGAATTATTAATACACTGATTCATGAAACGGGTCATGCTTTTATTGCACTATTAGGGGGAAAAGTGGAAACTATTTCTTTGTTTATGAACTCCGAAGGGGCAACAATAAGCGATCAATCCACATGGATTGGCAGTTTCTTTACAAGTCTTGCAGGCTATACCTTTGCATCCTTTATGGCCTTTTTGTCTTTCTGGTTATTAAGGGAAAAAAGGGGAATAGTACTTATTGATATTTTACTAGCATTTATTTTTTTAAATCTGATATTTTGGGTACGGAATCCATACGGGATTTTTTGGCTTTGCTCTTTTGCGTTTGCTTTTCTAATGTTACTTATTAAAGGGAATCAGACAGTAAGAGATCATCTGTTATTATTGATAGCAGCGATTCTTTTAGTGGATTCCGTTCAAAGTGCATATGAAATACTGTTTATAAGCCTTATCCAGCCTCAATCTGCAGGGGATGCAGCAAATCTTGCACGGTTAACAGGGTTTCTACCTGCACCGTTTTGGGGACTGTTCTTCTTCCTCCAATCAATCTTGTTTTGTTATTTGGGGTTGAAGAGAGGAAATTATAAACAAGTTATTTAGAAATGGACTTACTTCGTGATTAAGTAAGTCCACTATGGTAAGTTACGTCTACCTATATTATTTTTGCAGGTCTTTTTTGGTAATTTCACTGCGGATGCTGGTTTCTTTAGAGAATTCAGTGTCCTGTTTTTTGTTGTTAGGGTATTTATTCTTCCGCTCACGATTATCGTTACGGTTGGTCATTAAAATTCCTCCTTTCATATTTCTGATGCTTATTTTGCGCTTGATGACTTTTTTTTAATCTGATTTTTAAGTAGTAGAGCGTGAATCCAGCCATATACACTTTGGCTGGATTTCACTTTTAACTATATGAATTAACTAAAGGGGACACTTGGAGTGATTAAGGGATTTGTTAAAAAAAGGTCGATTTTATCTTTCTTATACGATATATTTAGCAGATGGAAGTAAACTATTATTATGATGTACTTAACTTTGAATAGGAAATGTATTTCAAAAACAAACTAAGCGTTATGGAAAAAAGATTGGATGGTGTGTGTATGGTAAGAGTTTTTACGGATATTGACTTAGACGGTCTTGGATGCGGGCTGATTGCCAAAATTGCCTTCGGGGAACAGGCAAACGTTTATTACTGTTCTTATAGGAACTTAAATCAACGAGTAGAAGCCGTTATTACACATCCTGGTAATAATCAGGAAGAAATTTTTATTACTGACTTAGCGGTGAACGAGTCCGTTGAGAAAATGCTGGAGGAACGATATAAACAGGGTAAACCTATTCAAATGATTGATCATCATGTAACAGCCTTGCACTTTAATGAATACAAATGGGGTCGGGTCGTCACAGAGTATGATAATGGCAAAAAGACTTGTGCCACATCTTTATTTTATGATTATTTAATTGAACATAAAAAGATGGAACGAAACCCTGCCCTTGAGGAATTTATTGATTTAGTCCGTCAGTATGATACTTGGGAGTGGGATGAAAATAATAATGTCACTGCAAAGCGATTAAATGATTTATTTTACATAATGAATCGAGAACAATTTGAAGAGGAAATGCTGAAGCGTCTCAACGAAAATAAGGAGACCTTTACATTAACTGACACGGAAAATATGATTCTTGATATCGAAGAGCAAAAGATTACTCGCTACATAAATTCCAAGAGCAGACAAACAGTACAAACCTTTGTAAATGAATACTGTATAGGAATTGTCCATGCAGAACAATACCTATCAGAGCTTGGGAATGCGTTAAATAATATCTATCCACATCTAGATATGATTATTCTTTTGAATGTCAGCGGTAAGAAAATGGGATTTCGAACCATCCATGATGAAGTAAATGTAGCCGAATTTGCACAAAAGTATGGCGGTGGGGGACATCCAAAGGCATCTGGAGCGGATTTGTCAAAGGAAGCATTTCAGACATTTGTTGTTGATATATTTAGCTTAAATCCTCTGAAGCCTGACACAGACCGAAATGAATATAATGTAAAAGATTCAACCATAGGGACAAGCTATCAAAACCATCTCGGAGAAATTTCATATATTGTTCCAGCGGGAGATGGGGCTTATTATATTGTCCATAAAGGCAAAAGAGACGACCAGAAGCATTCTAGTTTCCAGGAAGCTGAACGATTCTTAAAAAGAAATCATGCTTCTTGGCTCCGTTTTGACCAAGAATATTTGAAGCAACTATCTTCGTTCCTTCAAGTTTCAGTGGATGAATTAAAAGAAAACTATAACGAGTTGATAATGAACCATTTTGTTGACATTATGAATGTATAAGAGCTTAGGACACACCTAAGCTTTTTTGCTTGTCGTTTAGGAAATTATAAAATTTTCGCTTATGGATAATTGTTAATAAAAGGACTGTTGACGTCCAGCTCCAGCGCCTAGCCCCTCGATGGTCTACAGCCACTCAGGGAATGAAGGCAAAGAACGCCTTCTTTCCCTGAGCGTCTTATGCTTGTCGGGGCTGTTCAAGGCGCTTACGCTTTTGTTCTTAAGGTTTTCTTAAGGGTTAACTGGTAAATTATTCATAGGTACTTGGTATTGTTATTTTAATATTGTAATTTCCGTGCAATACTTGGTAAAATCAAATACATACTGCTGTAATATGATTATGTTATTCTTGATATAAGGAGAGGTATCTCTTTTAATATTACAGATAAGGAAATTATTGGGGTTCTTTGTTTATTTACAATAAATACCATATTAAAATACCTTTTGAATAAAAATCAATTGGAGTGATTGGATGGCTTCAGCTTCAAAGAGGAGTAAATTTTTTGATAATGCTAAGTTTATTCTGATTTTTCTCGTCGTCTTCGGGCATATCATTAGTCCTCTTAAGAATGATAACGGAATATTGTTTACGTTATATACTGTCATTTTTTTGTTTCATATGCCGGCTTTTATTTTAATTTCAGGATACTTTGCAAAAGGATTTAAAAAGAAGGGCTACTTGAAAAAGGCGATAAAGAAGATCTTAATACCTTATTTTATCTTCCAAATTATTTATTCGATTTATTATTATTTAATTGGGCAGGAAGATAAATTGACAGTTGACTTCTTACACCCGCATTGGTCATTGTGGTTTTTGTTAAGTTTATTCTTCTGGAATTTGCTTTTATATGTTTTTGCAAAGTTAAGGTGGCTGGGCTTTGGAGTGGCTATTATGCTGGGAATTTTGGTCGGATATGTAGAAGATGCCGGTAGTTTTTTAAGTATTTCTAGAACGTTTGTATTTTTTCCTTATTTTTTATTAGGGTTTTTACTAAATGCTGATCAGCTAAAACAATTAGTTCGATCAAAGTATTCACTTCCGGTTGGAATTTTTGTGTTTCTTGCGACGATGCTATTCTTTGGAATAGGTTTTCCGAAAGATGCAGTGCCATGGCTGTTAGGGGATACTTCATATGCCAACATGGGGGGGATGCAGTTGTCGGATGGCTTAATACGGGCATTGCAATACACCTTGACATTATTCGTTGTGTTTGGTTTTTTTGCTTTAATTCCTTCAACACAGTATAAAATAACGAAAATTGGTGAAAGAACCTTATATGTTTATTTGTTCCATGGATTTATTATTAAAGCAATAGATACAATGTTACCGGATGAAAGTTTAGAGTTTCTATCGGGAAATTACGTTTTACTTTTCTTCCTAACGTTATTCATTTGCCAAATCCTTGGCAGCTATTTTATCAAAAAATATACCCGCCCGCTTGTTGAGTTAAAAGTAAAAACGGGGTAAGGCAGTAAGAAAAGCGCAAGCGCCTTGATCAGACCCGACAAGCTTAATACGCTCCCAAAAGGAAGGCGCATTTTGCCTTCCTTTTGGGGGTGGCTTAAAACCTCGAGGGGCTAGGCGCTGGACTTGACAATTCTCAAAGTCAAAATTTATACTTCTTATAATAAAAAAGTCGAACGGAAAGTTCGACTTTTTGTTAGGTTAAAAAACTAAATAGAATGCTTACGAAATTCTTCTTTTTACGTTTTACTTTTGATTGGTCGAAAACAATAGGTTTTTCCGTTTGTAATGGTGATCTCAATTCATTAAGCTGTATCTGTAGTTGCTCCATTTGTTGGGTTAAATGCTTAACTTGATCTTGTAATTCTTCGATTTCACGTCGATGCTGTAACAGTTGATAGGAGGCAACTGAATCTGCCTTTGCATTTAAATTTAACTCTAATTCACGGACTTTAGTATATAACTTTTCCATTGCTTGATCATTTTCAACCGCTTTTACAGTCCCTTTTCGTACGCTTTTTTTTTCACTCACAGGGCTGATTTCATGAAGAAGTGTTCCACCTTGAAGTTTTTCATGAATATCTTTTAGTAGTTGGATGTCCTCACTGCTAAAATAATAATGACCCCGCTCATTTTTTTCCATTGGCAGTTCAAGCTGCTTGACCCATCGTTGGATAGTACTTGCAGAAACTCCTAATAATTTGGCTACTTCACTTGTATTCATGCCGAATCCCCCCTAATAATAGAATAAACTAAAAACCAAGAGTGACGGAAGATAACAAGAATCCTATAATATAAAGGAACGCGACAAATAGACTGACAAAGTTCTTCTTAAGACCAAAACTTCCACCATTTTTTTTCTTTTGCTGCAGCAACATCACGGAATTGAGTTAACATTTGTTGGAAGGCTAATTCTCTTTGGGTAACTTCGTGGCGGTATTGATCCCGCTCCTCAATGAGGCATTCACGATCTTTCATTAGGGTTTCTGCAAGACTCGAGATCTCATTATTTGTGACATCTACATAATGAGAGATCTCTTCTGTTGTCTCCGACAGCTGCTTAGATAGAGAGAAGATTTCTTCTGAGGTTTCTAATGACGCGTGTGTCACTTTATTAGCTAGCTGCTTTAATGTTTCCGTCGTTTCCTCCGAGGATTTTTCAACAGTCTCTGTTAATTCTTGAATCTCTGCCTTTGTGTTTTCGCTAGATTTATATATGGAGTCAGTTATTGATTTAACCGTAACAAATGTGCTCTTAGAAATTTCTTTTTTAACTTCGTCTAATACCTCTTTGCGGACAACACTTCGAATTTCGTCCTTCACTTCACTTAAGAACGTTTGTTTATAGGTTTCGATTGCCTCAAGAAACAGCTCTGAATTTATTATTCCACTGTCCTCAGGTCTCACCTGTGTAATCGCTTCTTCAGGTATAACGTTTAAAGAGACTTCCGGTTCGGGAGTATTATTCTTTATAGTTTTTAATTGTGTAGAGTCCAAAGGCTCAAGGGGAGCCGCTTCTTCAACAAATATTTCTGAAAAAACTTCCGGCTTAGGCGAATCTTCGATTTTTTGTATCTCTTGGCGAATGGCCTCTTTACTAACTTTTTTGTCAGCCATTTGTTTGATTTCTAATAACAACTCAATCTCTAAATCTGTATATATTCTAGCTCCTTGTTTTGTACGAGGAATATCTAGTAAATCTTCAAAGTCTTGTTCCCATTTTCGTAGTGTTCCAGGCGACACATTTATTTTTTTGGATACTTCTTTTAAGGTATAGGTCTTCATTAAGAATCCATTCCTCTCTCTATTTATATAGGGAAATTCTGTCCATTTACTAGTTATTCACCATTGGGTATACTTTTTTCCTGCTGCTTGACAAAAGCTTTCAAAACAAGACCTAAACCACAATATATCAACATTTTTTTGCAAAAATGGCGAAGGATTATGTGTTAAAAAAGTGCAGGTATTAAATGGACACCTGCACTTTTTATTATTCAACTAGACCAAGCATCTTTAATCCATTAGATATGCCTGAGTTTGTCACTTCAGTTGTTTTATATTTAGCATATTGGAAAATATCACGATGTCCATTCCCCATCGCAAAACTTTCACCAACAGCTTGAAGCATTTCTTTATCATTCATTCCATCACCAAAGGCAATGGCTTGTTCTTTAGGGATGTCAAGATATTTTAATAGCATTTGTATCCCATACCCTTTATTGACTTTATCTCTAATGACATCATAGCAATTCTTTAGTCCTTCAACATTAACTTGTGATAAATGAATATCGTTCTCGCTTTCATAAAGTGCCACATCACCAGGTTTTAAATTAATCAGGGTTATCCCTAAAACATCATGATCAAATTCTGGAGAATAGGCTTTATTCTTATGGAAGTGAAACACTTCAATAAAATCATGGATAAACGGGGCATTAAGGTTTGTAAAGATATTTTCTTTATTTGTATAAAAAACTGCATCATGGTTGTGCACATCAGCTATCTCTATGTACCTTTTTACTAGGGATTTCTCTAGTGGTTCCTGAAAAATGTCTTCGCCCTTATAAATCGCATAGGCCCCATTATAGCCAATAAATGATTGGATGTTTAATTCAGAGGCTAGATTATCGATCTCATGAAGTGGTCTTCCTGTGGCTAGAAATACTTCAATTCCTTTAGATTGAACCTCGGCAATAGCTTTTTTGGTGGATTCTTCAACCTTGTTATCTGGTGAGACGAGTGTACCATCAATATCCAGAAATAGAACTCGATACTTTGTCATAATGTTGCTCCTTTTTGTATAGTCAGGAATAGTTTACCACTTTTCTTAAGAAGAAATCATCAATATAGTGGCGAATGAAATTTCAAGCATAAGGAAATAGTAATCTTGAATCTTTTAAACTCAGGTGAAGTGAGGAATTGTAAGTGATAAAATTTTTTCTTTTTTTGTTAGGAATTGCAATTATGTTTACTCCTGATAAGGCAAGTGCTGCTCAGAAGTTCCCAATCCTTATCTATCATTCAATCGCAGAATATGCGGGTACGGGTTTAAAAGAGCTTTATGTTACCCCGGAGAACTTTGAAAAACAGATGATTTATTTAAAAGTTCATGGATTTACCTTATTAACTTTTGAAAGGTGGGAGGAAGCTAAGAAAGTAAAAAAACCGATTTTTATTACTTTTGACGATGGCTACAAGAATAACTTAAATGCATTTGCTGTTTTTCAAAAACTGCAATCAAGAGTATTTAAGCCGACAGCGACTATTTTTGTCATATCGGACTTTATTGGGCGTCCGAATCGCTTAACGAAAGCCGATATTAAACAAATGACAAATTCAGGATTAATTTCAATTCAATCACATACGGCTTCTCACCCGGATCTAACCAAAACAGATAATCTTCTATATGAACTTGAGGACTCTAAAGAAAAAATACAGGAATTAACCAATAAAAAGGTAATTGCCCTTGCGTATCCATATGGAAATACCAATAGTAGAGTAATCAATGAAACGAAAAAGTATTATTCATTTGGACTAACAACTACTCCAGGACCCTTTACCTTTACAGGGATAAAAGATGAATTATTCATTATGCCACGCACCTATATTAAATATTCTACGACCATGGAACAATTTGCCAAAATAGTAGAGGTGGAATAAACATGACGGTTTCCTTTTTATAGGAAATCGTTTTTTTGATGAAAAAATTTTTAAAAAATTTCTAGGTTAAGGAAGGTGCGAATATCCTCTTATAGAGGGGGATTGAGATGGCAAGTACTATTAGCGTTTGGGAGGAACATTTATTTTGGTTAGAAATTCTACAGGATCATGCTATTTTTGTTAGGGACCATTTATCTGTGGAAGAAAGGAATGCGATTTCTACCGCTGAAGGATTTAATCAATCATTTCAAAGTTTACTGACTAGATTGAAACAATTGAATCCATCATTAGTTTATAGCTCCGGTGAAATGACTTCATTTGCCCAACAAGCCTATCCTACTGTATATGAATATTTCCGATACGAGGGACATTTACAAAATTTAAGGATAAAAAATGACATAAACCTAAACTTGTCACCTACTTATCTAAATGGAACTTTAAATGAAAATCAAGAATATTTACGGTTATTATCTTATTTTGTAAAAGCTGAGCAGCCTGTATCTCTTAGCCTAGATCAATTGTTAGATTTATGGCTAGAGGACCAGCTCGGTCACATTATTTTGTTAAGAAATTTAGCTGATCCGATTGAATTAACAGTCGAACGACAATCGGATCATTATGCGCAAAGATTCCAGATGTTTATCCTACAGAATCACCATGTGAAAGGATTCTTACGCTTCACTGAGCAAGGGTTCCCTCGTCAAAAAGAACTGGCATTAGAAGTGGGGAGAACCGTTATTGAAATGAATCAATATATCCGATCAATTGTGGAAAAATATATGGGAAAAAGGGTATTAAATAAAACGACACTTCGATTCCTTGAACACCATTTCCCTGAAACTTGTTATTTTATAAAAAAATTGGCGGAATTTGCGCCGGAGCTTCAGTCCGAAAGTGTTCATTGTTCACTGCGAAAACCATCATTTGGGTAGTATAAAAACTGTGTAAAGCTTTTTGTGGCTTAACACAGTTTTTTTGTTAGTAAAAAATTTGGGAATGAAACGACAATGTAAAGCGACGGAAACTTCTATGTAATTAAAAATCGTTATAATAATGAAATAGTGAATTTAATAGGTGGGTGGTCCAATGGAAGAAACGATGATGAAATCATATTTACAAAAATCACTAGACGAATGGAAGGATGATATTTCTCTAGTCCTTTCTGAGATTGCAAAAGAATATGATGAAGTGGCACAGGAATTAAAAGTTTATTCTTATAAGTATGGAATTACAAAACAGGTCATTCAATCCACAGTTAACGAAGAGATCATTGAAAAAATTCGCGAGATGTATCATAAACCCTTTGAAGAAAGTTATAATCAATTGAAAGAGTACATAAAAGATTTAGAGGAAAAGCGAAGAGTTTTCCAAATGTTTATTCAAAAAATTGAAGAGGTTACTAAAAAGGAATCTGCTAAGATTACTACTTACTAAAAATGTGAGCAGCCATAAAAAATTGGCTGCTCTTTTCTTTTGTTGAATACAAAATAAACGGTGTTATTGGGCCTTGCATATATTGTAGTGAAACTAAAAATTTGGGGGTGTTGAACATATGATTACGGCGAATATTGGAAGTAATACATTTCGAATACCGGAAACCCTTGAAGAATATTTTGAACCATTTCGCTCACAAGTGGTTGGAGCGGACCAAGAATTTGATTCCCCCTTTGGAAAAAAGAAAATAATTTATGCCGATTGGACAGCTAGCGGACGGTTATATCATCCCATCGAGCAAAAAATTTCTGAGGTATTTGGACCATTTATGGCCAATCCCCATACGGAATCAAATTTTACTAGTTTAATGATGACAGGATTATACAAGCAATCGAAGAAAATTATAAAGGACCATGTTCATGCAAATCAGCATGATGTGGTAATTCTCGATGGCTTTGGTATGACTTCTGTTATAAATAAATTTCAGAGAATCTTAGGAATTAGAGTACCTGAAAAATGGAGAAATCGTATTAAACTTCCAGAGCGGGAAAGACCAATCATTTTTATTACTCACATGGAACATCATTCCAATCAAACATCATGGCTCGAAACGCTAGCGGACGTCGTTATAGTTAACCCGGATTCAGCTGGAAAAGTGGATCTAAATCATTTAGAACAATTACTTAATAGGTATAAGGATCGGCAATTAAAAATTGGTTCCTTTACGGCATGCTCAAATGTAACAGGGATTCAAACACCATATCATCAGCTTGCCAAGCTTATGCACCAACATGGAGGGTTGTGTTTTGTTGATTTTGCTGCATCTGCACCATATGTAGAGATTAATATGCACCCGGAAGACCCGCTCGAAAAATTGGATGCGATATTTTTTTCACCACATAAGTTCCTAGGGGGACCGGGAACAAGCGGTGTATTGGTTTTTGACTCGCGTATATACACGAATATGGTTCCCGATCATCCAGGCGGAGGAACGGTATTGTGGACGAATCCTTGGGGTGAGCATCAATATTTCAAAGAGATAGAGTTGCGGGAGGATGGAGGAACCCCAGGGACTCTGCAATCGATACGTACAGCTCTATGTATTAAGCTAAAAACGAAGATGGGGATTACCAATATTTTAAACAGGGAAAAAGAGCTGCTTAATCTTTTGTTTACCCACCTGGAAAAACTACCAGAGGTTCGAATTTTGGCAGGAGAATCAAAGGACAGAATTGGGATTGTTTCGTTCCATATTGAAAACATTCATTATAATTTAATTGTTCGGCTTCTCAATGATCGATATGGCATTCAGGTAAGAGGGGGATGTTCTTGTGCCGGTACGTATGGTCATTATCTATTGAATATTGATAAGACCAATTCAAAAAAGATTGCTGAGAAATTAAACCATGGGGACATGTCTGTTAAGCCAGGATGGGTAAGATTCTCTGTGCACCCTTTAATGACAAATAAGGAAATTCTTACTTTTGTTCATGCAATAAAGGAAATCATTGAACACATTGACGAGTGGAAAAAGGATTACGTCTATGATTTGGTTAGCAATGACTATTTTTATATTCATCACCTTCGTGAAGATATGTCACCATTTTTTAGATTTAATTAATATTAAATATTTCTGCTTGAACTGGGCTGTCAACCCCAAACTGATAGAGGCATATGCTATCAGAAGAAAGGTGGGATAGCATGATTCATACAGTCCAGCCAGGCGAAACACTGGGAACCATTTCAGTTGACTACAGAGTAAGCCTGAAACGCCTTTATGCAGCAAATCCCGGCATTGGACAATTACATGTTGGACAAAAAATTCAAATCCCTGGACTGCCCGAGCCAAGTACTATAGCGTATACAATTCAGATTTCCGTTGGAAAACGAAGACTTACATTATACAATAATGGCAGATTAGTGAAAATTTTTCCAATCGCTGTAGGGAGGATGTTAACACAAACACCTGTAGGAGATTTTGTCATTGTTAACCGTCAGTATAACCCTGGTGGTCCATTTGGAGTCTTATGGCTTTCATTGTCAAAACAAGGCTATGGGATTCATGGGACAAATGACCCGAGCTCCATTGGAAAGGCTGTTTCCCATGGGTGTGTAAGGATGTATAACCGGGACGTTCTGCAGCTAGCAGAAATAGTTCCCAATGGTACTCGCGTAAGTATTCGCCCATAACCAGAAAAAGGCCGATTTTTAATAATCAGCCTTTTTTTAATGTTACCAATATGTCAATAAAAATTTAATTATTTGTTTCTTTTTATCTAATAATAGAGTAATAAGCGATGATATGGACAGATGATTGCAAAGGCATCTTTATGGAGGATAGATATTAGCGAAATCACCAAACACCCTATGGCGTTTGGTGATTTGATATTATTAGCTTGATAATAATATGGAGGCATGGTAAAATGACAGATGGTATAATATGTATTAATGGTTAAAGTGTATAAAATACTCTATTATAACATTAACACAAAAAGTAAATGATGTCAAGGAATTATAAATGGGGAGTGGTTAGATGAGTGAAAAACAAAGCACCGAATTACACGATGAACAGGAAAGAGTAGGTAAGGTCGTAAAGGTCATCGAGCAAAAGATTGGGAATCTAAATAAGGATGCCGGTACGGTTCGCTCAGATGTAATCGAAATTCGTAAGTCGTTTTGGGAGGATGTTACAGTTAACCTGGATGAACCGGATGATGTTATTGAAACCGCAGCAAGTATAAAGCAACAAGCTGAACTTCTCTCAGAGCGTGAACGGACTCATAGACATATGGATAAAAATCTCCAGACACTTGCAAGATTGAAGTATTCGCCATACTTCGGTCGAATTGACTTTTTGGAGGAAGGAGAAAATAGGGTTGATCAGGTCTATTTGGGTATTGCTTCCTTAATGGATGAAAATGATGAAAATTTTTTAATCTATGATTGGCGTGCACCAATATCAAGTCTGTATTATGATTATTCTCCAGGGTATGCAGAATATAAAATACTCGAAGGTAAGATTGAAGGAGAAATGACTTTAAAACGGCAATTTATAATTCGAGATTCAAAAATCAAAGCCATGTTCGATACGGGTGTAACCATTGGTGATGAAATACTTCAGGAAGTGCTAGGAAACAATGCAAATACTCAAATGAAGAGCATTGTAGCAACGATCCAACGCGAACAAAACGAAATTATCCGTAATGAGCGCAGTAAAATCCTAATTGTTCAGGGGGCGGCAGGAAGCGGGAAAACTTCAGCTGCATTGCAGCGTGTTGCCTATTTGCTTTATCGTTTTCGAGGGAGCTTAAACGCTGAAAACATTTTGCTATTTTCACCAAACCCATTATTTAACAGCTATGTTGCGACTGTTTTACCTGAACTAGGCGAAGAAAATATGCAGCAATCCACATTCCAAGAATATCTAATGGAGAGATTAGGAAAGACCTACGATGTGGAGGATCCATTTTTGCAGATGGAGTTCCTGCTTGGGGATCATAGCAAAGAGGAATATAAGATAAGAGCTGAAGCTATTCGTTTTAAGGCAAGTCTTGAGTATAAATCAATGATTGACCAATACGTGTCAGCACTATCAACCAAGGGTTTAATCTTTAAGGACTTATCCTTTAGAGGTGATTGTATCATCTCTAAGAAGGAGATTGGCGATTATTTTTATAAGCTGGATAGTTCCTATTCTATTCCAAATAGAATGCAGCTCGTAAAGGAATGGTTATTAAAAGAATTAAAGCGTGCGGTTAAACGAGAACGTTCTCGAAGTTGGGTAGAAGAAGAAATTCAATTTCTGGAAAAAGAAAACTATATGGAGGCATATAAAAAGCTACAAGAGAAAAACGGATTTACGGGAGATACATTTGATGATTTCGATCGCGAGCAGAGGCTGCTAGCGGAAATGGTGGTAAAGGAAAAGTTTAAACCGTTATTTAAGAGAGTGAAAAACTTTAAATTCATTGATTTAACAGAAAATTACCTTCAGTTGTTTAAGACAAGTGAACATACTTTAATACGCCTTCCAGACCATTGGTCACAGATTAGTAAACAAACAGTGGAACAAATTAAACAGAGAGTTATTCCTTATGAAGATGCAACACCAATTGTTTACCTGCAAGACTTAATAGAAGGTCGGAAATCCAATACAGCCATCCGTCATATTTTTATAGATGAAGCTCAAGATTATACGCCTTTTCAGTTCGCTTTTATCCAACGTTTGTTTCCTTACAGCAAAATGACATTGTTAGGTGATTTTAATCAGGCCATTTTTTCTGGGGCAACTGGTTCTGAAACAGTATTGACCGATTTTGATAGTAGGAGTGAAAAGGTTGAAACCTATGTACTCAACAAAACTTATCGGTCTACAAGAGAAATTGTGGAATTTACGCGAGCATTGATTGATGATGGTGATAAAATAGAGCCATTTAATCGTAGGGGTAACAAGCCAACTGTAAAAAGGGTAGAGAAGACAAAGTTAAATGGAGAAATCCTAAAAGAAATTATAAAGTTTAAAGCAGAAGGACGTCAGACGGTTGCAGTGATTTGCAGGACAGAAGCAGAAAGTAAAGCATTGTTTGAGGACCTAAAGGAAGATATTGCGCTTCATTTAATTGAAAAAGGGACCATTTCTTATGAAAAGGGCATAAATGTGATACCATCTTACTTAGCCAAAGGGATTGAATTTGATGCTGTAATTCTTTATGATTGTTCCCGTTATCAACAGGAAAGTGAACGAAAATTATTTTATACGGTATGTACACGTGCAATGCATGTCCTGCATTTGTTTACAACAAGTGAAATTAGTCCTCTAATGTCTTGTGTACCTAAGGATTATTATATAATGGAATAAATATTAAGCGGCAGGGGTGTTTTATGAATCCTGCCGCTTTTTAAGCGATTACTTCTTCCATTGCTTTTGAACTTGTTCAGTGGCTAGACGTAAGATTTCATCTTCAGATGTTTCTCGGTGTGCGATGACATTCGTCAAATAGCTTCTACCTTCTAAAGTTACTGTTACTTCTACTTGTACCATTTAATCACCTTCTCTAATTTATAATAATAGGTTAATTTAATTATATTTAATCTAAAATGTGTGTATGGGAGAGTTTAAGGACTTGGCTATGGTAAACAATCAAAATGATATTTCAAATTGAGATGCAAAATCGGGGTCTGACTAAGTTGGCTTGGGTTTTGAAAGACTTACTTTTTGGGAAGCACTAGGGTTTGTTTATTATATAACAAAGACCTTTCAAAATGGAAGTGGAATATTCTGTAATATAACTAATATAGAATCACACTTCGATTACCATAAATTCATCGACAAATAATTGAATCTCTGCTTTTTTAATTTTGTTTTTCCTTAAATAAGACTCTGCTGTCACTAGATGTGCTTTAACGGAACCGTCTCTTTTTAAATCATGGAGGGAAGCATCACCATTTAATAATTGGATCGCTTTTTCTCTTATTTGTTGGTTCTTTGAAGAATGATAAAGCAAATAGGCAATACAGGTCACCTTGTCCACTGTCTAACCCCCAATCATGAATTCTATATTATAAATGAATTCGACTTTAACATAACTAATTCCTGCTAATTTTCGGAGAGATTTCTGAAAAATAAGATAATATTTGGAGAGTTTTGTGGGACCAAGATGATAAGTGTTGTAAGTGCTTTCTAATAAAATGTTAATTTTCTAATATAATGAATAATTTGTTGGATATTGCTTATAGGACGTTGTTTTTTGTATAATATTGAAGGGATAAAAGAAAATGGTTGAGAGTCAGGAATCTACCTTTCGTCCCTTAGGGGGATGGGAGGTTTTTTATTATACTGAATGGATAACAGATTAACCCTGACTATTAGTGAACCTTTTACATAGGATTTAGGAGGAAGAAGAATGAAACAGGCCTTAGTCAAGGATTTGTACAGAAATACTGAAAGTTTTATTGAAAAAAAGGTGCAATTGTCTGGCTGGATCCGAACAATCCGTGATTCTAAAACTTTTGGATTCATTGAGTTGAATGACGGCAGCTTTTTTAAAGGAGTACAAATCGTATTCGATGAACAACTAGATAACTTTAAGGAAATTACAAAGCTACCAATCAGCTCGTCAATAAAAATAGAGGGAGATTTTATTTATACACCTCAAGCAAAGCAGCCTTTCGAAATAAAAGCAACGAAAATTAATATTGAAGGTACATCAAATGTTGATTTTCCGCTTCAGAAGAAAAAACATAGCTTCGAATATTTAAGAACGATTGCACATTTACGTCCAAGAACAAATACATTTGCAGCAGTTTTCCGTGTTAGATCATTAGCATCCTATGCGATCCATAAATTTTTCCAAGATAAAGGTTTCGTTTATGTACATTCACCAATTATCACAGGAAGTGATACCGAGGGTGCAGGGGAAATGTTCCGTGTTACCACTTTGGATATGGACAATCTTCCAAAGAATGAGGAAGGAAAAACAGATGTAACAAAGGACTTCTTTAATAAAGAAACAAACCTTACTGTTAGCGGTCAGCTTTCAGGTGAGGCATTTGCTCTGGCATTTAGAAATGTTTATACATTCGGGCCGACATTTAGAGCGGAAAATTCAAATACAGCCAGACATGCAGCTGAGTTTTGGATGATTGAGCCTGAGCTGGCATTTGCAGAGCTGCCAGATATTATGGACCTAGCAGAAGAAATGGTAAAATATGTAATTGGTTATGTGTTGGAACAGGCTCCAGAAGAAATGAACTTCTTTAACAGTTTTATTGAAAAAGGATTGTTAGATCGATTGAATAAGGCTAATACAGCAAATTTTGGCCGTGTTAGTTACACAGAAGCTATTGAATTATTGGAAAAATCCGGAGAGAAATTTGCTTATCCGGTTGAATGGGGACTAGACCTGCAAACCGAGCATGAACGTTATTTATGCGAAAAGATCTTTAAACGTCCAGTATTTGTTACGGATTATCCAAAAGAAATCAAAGCATTCTATATGCGTTTAAATGATGACAACAAAACTGTTGCTGCAACTGATTTACTAGTACCTGGAATCGGTGAATTAATTGGCGGTAGCCAGCGTGAAGAACGTGAAGATATTCTTGCTGGAAAAATTAACGAATTAGGTATGAATGAAGAAGATTATTGGTGGTACCTGGAACTAAGAAAATACGGTGGAACCAAGCATTCTGGTTATGGTCTAGGATTTGAACGTTTAATTATGTATTTAACAGGTATGTCAAATATTAGAGACGTTATTCCGTTCCCAAGAACAACAGGGAATGCAGAATTTTAATGTAATACAAAAAAGGTCAGTTCATATGAATTGACCTTTTTGTATTACATTAATTTGCTTAGAAATGGAAAAAGCACGCGGTTGCGTGCTTTAATCTAAAAATCTTAAACCTCTAAATTACATTTTTCCAGAGGAATCACTTTGGTCTTTTTCGTGAATTTGTATCCAAGCCATAAGAGAAGGAATAATGGAAGACCAATATAGGATACTAGAACACCGTTCCAATCAATATGGTCACCCATAAAAGCGGAATAGTTTTGGCCTAAAACAACAAAAGCACAAACGGCAAAGGCAAAAATCGGACCAAATGGGAAAAATCTTGATTTATAAGGTAATAGGTCTATATCTTTACCTTGAGCCACATAGGCTTTGCGGAAACGATAGTGACAAATCGCAATTCCAAGCCATGCAATAAAGCCTGACATACCCGATGCGTTCAATAACCATACATAAACAGTTCCATCTCCGAATAATGAGGCCAAAAACGCAAGTGTTCCGACTAAAGTTGTTACAATTAAGGCATTAACTGGAACACCATTTTTATTAAGTTTACCGAGAAATTTAGGTGCTTTACCTTGACGTGCTAAATCCCAAAGCATCCTGGTTGATGCATACATGCCTGAATTACCAGCAGATAAAACGGCTGTTAATATTACGGCATTCATAACAGAAGCTGCGAACGCAATACCCGCTTTTTGGAAAACAAGTGTGAATGGGCTAACCGTAACGTCTCCATTTGCCAAGTTCCCATTTGTGTATGGTATAAGAAGTCCAATGACTAAAATAGCTAATACATAAAATAATAAAATACGCCAAAATACTGATTTTACTGCTTTTGGTATTGATTTACTAGGGTCATCAGTTTCACCAGCTGCTACACCTAATAATTCTGTTCCTTGGAAAGAGAAACCTGCTGCCATAAAAATCCCTAGCATCGACATAAAACCGCCGTGGAATGGCGCATCTCCTATGGTAAAGTTTGAAAAGCCAATTGCATGATCTCCCATGATACCAAAAATCATCAATGATCCGGTAACTACAAAAATAATGACTGTTACAACTTTAACTAGGGAAAACCAATATTCTGCTTCTCCAAACCCTTTTACAGAAAGGTAGTTTAATAGGAACATAATCACTAAGAATATAGCGCTCCATACAATTGATGGAGTAGTTGGAAACCAGAATTTCATGATCATCGTAACTGCAGCGAGTTCTGCAGCGATTGTAATTGCCCAGTTGTACCAGTAATTCCAGCCAAGCGCAAATCCTAAAGACGGATCAACAAATTTAGTTGCATACGTACTAAAGCTTCCAGCAACAGGCATGTACGCACCCATCTCCGCTAAGCTTTGCATTAAGAAGTAAACCATTAATCCAATAACAAGATAGGAAATAATCGCACCGCCTGGTCCGGCCGAGTGGATGGCTCCACCGCTTGCAAGGAATAACCCAGTTCCAATGGTTCCGCCTAGAGAAATCATCGTCAAATGGCGAGATTTTAAGCTTCGTTTTAATTCATTTGAATCCTTTTTTGATGTATGTCTATCTGAATGAATATCTTCTAATGGCCTTGCTGTTTGTGGTTGCATATTACGACTCCTTTTCTTATTTTATAAAGGCGCTGCTAACGTACGCAAGGATCTGTATGATAAGCTTGCGATGTTCAAGAAGGAGTTTCGGAATAAAAAATGCCATCGAAGCAGAGTCGATGGCATTGTTAATACCCCGCATCATACCTTCCGAAAGATAGCTCAACACGTTTGCTTGGTAGGTTCAAACGTGACAGTTCTGTTTCTATTCGAAGACAGACCCAGCATGCTTTTTTAGAGAACAAAGCATACTTCGGCAGTTTTTCCTTTTAGACGGAGTCTGGGATGTCTCTACATCTCGTCCGTCTTACTGATAAAAACCGCGACCTCTACCTCATCGGTTTTTGATGAGGATTTTACTATTAAAATTAATATACTACTAAAGTATAATTTATATCTTAAAATTGTCAATGTGTTAGTTAATAGTCAGTTAAATCAAAATAGACAGATTATTTTTGCTATTAGAAAAAAACTATTAAGTTTACTTTCATTAAGAGAATCAGTATCATTTAAAAAAAAGAAAAAATTGGGAGGCAGGAGGATTTGCCATGCAGATTATTGGAGTAATTGCCGGTTCCCTCATTGTAGTGGTGGCATTTAACCTTTTTTTAATTCCTCACGCTGTATTAAGCAGCGGATTAAGCGGAATATCAATGATATTAGGGATGATTACCCCGCTTAATACCGGTTTGGCAAACTTTCTATTGAATTTACCACTGATCATTATTGGTTATAAGATGCTAGGAAAGAAATTCATTATGAATACTATTTTTTCTGTAGTTATCATTTCAGTGGGCCTATACATAGTGCCTGTACTTCCAATTGCGAAGGATTCTATTCTTTCATCCATCTTTGGAGGGATTTTGGCAGGTCTTGGAGTAGGGCTGGTCTTTCGTTCATCGGGGTCAACCGGCGGATTTGACATCATTGGGATGATTGTATCCAGAAGAAAGGATTTTCCTATAGGTGTGTTACTTTCGGGTATGAACGCTGTTGTCATTGTGATTAGTGGATTTTTATTAAATTGGGATGCAGCACTTAATACTTTAATATCTATTTATTTAACCGGAAAAGTAGTGGATACGATCTATACAGATCATGCTAAGTTAACCTTGATGATTATTACGGATAAAGGTCAAGAACTAAGGGAACATTTACTGGCCAATCTCTATAGAGGTCTTACTGTCATGGACGGGATTGGAGCATACTCCAAAGACAAGCGAAACATTATCATAACTGTCATTACTCGATATGAACTTAATGAAGTCAAAAACCTTATTGTTGAGGTGGATCCGTGTGCTTTTGTCAATATCACGGAAACGGTTGAAGTAATGGGGCTGTTTCACAGAAAAAATCGGTTTTAGTACATAAAAGAGGCTTGCATGTATAATCACGTGCAAGCCTCTTTTTAGTAGCCATTCTACGTATTTGACCGATTTTTCGTCCATTTTACTAATGTATTTATTACTTCTTCAAGATTTTTTCCGGCAGCTGTAAGTTCATACTCCACTCTTTTAGGAGAGGTAGCAATCACCTTTTTGGTAATTAACCCTTCTGATTCCAAATCTCGAAGCCGCTCTGTTAACAAACGGTCGGAAATTGCAGGGATTAAGGAAATAATTTCATGATATCGCTTGGGCCCAGTCATCAGTGCATAGATAACCGCACCCATCCATCGTTTACCAATGAATTCAATCGCATTATGAAAATTCGTGCAGACATGTTTACTTTCCTTTTCTGATTCGGACCTACAGGAATGTTTGTTGAGTTCATTCATTTTTACAACCTCTTTTTAACTTTTCTAAGAATATAATATCATAATTTTTTTCCTTGACGATAGGTACTTACTTTTAGTAAGATGAAAAAATGAACTTACTAAAAGTAAGTGAAAAAGTCCTAGGAGGAAAATTTCTCATGGAAACAATTGCTGAAAAAAGATTAACAGACGTAATGAAAGAACGTCGCTCAGTAAGAAAATATGAACCTAATGTTTCAATTTCTGTAGAAGAAATTAAAGATATGATTAAAGAGGCAACAACTGCACCATCATCAAGTAATTTACAGCCATGGCGCTTTATTGTAATTCAAGATCAAGAAAAAAAAGCAGAGTTAAGAACGATTGCGTTCAACCAAGAACAGGTTGAAACAGCTTCTGCTGTTATTGCTGTCTTAGGTGACAAGGAAATGTATAAAAGCATTGAAAAAGTGTATCAAAGTGCCTATGAAGCCGGATTTATGGATAAAGTGAGTATGGAGCAATTAATTGCTAATGGTAACAGCACATACCCACATGCACCTGAAGAGGTTCGCAAAAATATTGCCACATTCGATGCGGGGCTGATCTCTATGCAGTTGATGCTGATTGCGAAAGAAAGAGGCTATGATACAGTACCGATGGCTGGCTTCGATAAACAGAAATTCATCGAAAGATTTAATGTTTCCGGTCGCTATTTTCCAATTTTATTACTTCCAATTGGAAAGGCCGCAGCACCAGCACACAACACAACACGGTTACCACTAGAAGATGTGATAATTGATTATCAATAAAAATGAAGCACCCCCAAGCTTGAATTCTCTTGGGGGTGTTTTATTTTAGTTATTAATATATTTTTCAAAGACAAATCCAAAATCCTTTACACAATATTGTTTTTTACTATCCTCCAGCCATTGGAAGGCAGCTTGGTTTAACATTTTGAATTGAACTACCAGATTGCTATCAGGACTTGTAATTCGACCCAGTGTTGTAGAAGCAACATCCAAGCTTTGCTTTGCAAATTGTAGACTGATTTCATTTTCATGGGAAATCTCAGATATTTTAATTAATGCCTTATATAAGTCTTTTATTTCCTCAATATGTTTCTTGTGGACATCAATTGAGAAGGGGACGGAACCAATCTTAAATTTTATTTCCACATCCAGATCAACAGTGCCCGCAGTTTCCAACATGACATCAGTAATTCGATGGGTTGCATAACTATAACGATGCAGCATCCGTTTTTTACTTGTAGCACTTGTTCCATCAAGATGAATAAGTGCGTTATTGGTAAAACAATATTCATCTGACTTTGATTTAATTAAAAAATAAATCTTCTCATTGTCTTCATGCATGACATAATCGTCTGCATCGACCTTATCATAATTCTCTGGTTTAATAACCGAACCAACATCACTTAAACCTAAAATATCTGAAGCTACTTTTCCGAACATTTTATCAACCTCACTTTTTATTATTATCTTAAGCTATGTACGAAATAGGGACCAAAAGGTTTCAACCGTTTGATTGTTTTTTAAATCGACAGAATATTTTATGCAGGACATAAAAGCATATGCGTGTTTTATCATAAGATATGTTAACATAAAATTCAGAATCCTGGTATAATGTTACAAATTGATTCAAACGGGAAAAAATACAAGGAAAGGAAAGTGAAGAATGCGACCGATTATTTTAGGCATCTTTGCCGCTTTCTTTTTTGCGATTACCTTTATATTAAATAGATCAATGGATCTGGCAGGAGGAAGTTGGGTTTGGAGTGCTACTTTAAGGTACTTCTTTATGGTGCCTTTTCTGCTCTTAATTGTAATCGGGAGAAAGAATTTTAAACAATTACTACTCGAAATGAAAAAAAGACCGGGTGCATGGTTATTATGGAGTACCATTGGTTTTGGCTTCTTTTATGGACCAATCTGCTTTTCAGCAGCATATGCTCCAGGGTGGTTGATCGCAGCAACTTGGCAGATTACCATTATTTCCGGTTCGATGCTGGCGCCACTATTTTACGAAACTGTCATAACCGAGAAAGGACCTATTCAATTGCGAGGGCAAATTCCCTTTAAAGGGCTAGGTATATCTTTAATTATTCTAGTAGGGATTATTTTAATGCAATTTGACCAAGCGAACCGCTTGTCGTTGATTTCTATATTTCTTGGAGTATGTCCAGTCATTATTGCATCTTTTGCTTACCCATTAGGAAATAGGAAAATGATGGAGGTTTGTGGGGGCAGACTTGATGTCTTTCAAAGGGTATTGGGTATGACGCTTGCAAGTTTGCCTTTTTGGATTGTCTTATCAATCTATGGTCTTATTCATGACGGTCCACCAAGTCTTGGGCAAACGACACAATCTGGACTTGTCGCCATTTCTTCAGGTGTTATAGCCACAGTTCTTTTTTTTCAAGCAACTGATTTAGTAAGAGGCGATATGCAAAAGCTCGCATCGGTCGAGGCAACTCAATCGATGGAGGTTTTATTTGCTGTGATTGGGGAATTATTGCTTTTGAATTCTGATTCAGATATGCCTTCTACTTTATCATGGAGCGGTATGGTATTAGTCATGATTGGGATGGTGCTTCACAGCCATTTTTCTAACAAAATAGTAAAACGAAAAATACAAAATGTAAGTGCATAGTAGAAGATTTACTTCCAATATGTTGGTTTTGGTTTTTTTCCTAAAATTTACTCCTCCTTTAAATGAATCGCAAAATTTTTTTACCTGTTTTCTATTTTAATAGTTGGCTGCATATAGTTGTAACGTTAATATTTCTTTAACGGGGTGGTTAAGATTAGAAATACAGGTAAGGATGATTTTGTCCAAGGTTTTGTTCCGCATCATAATCATGGTTCGGTAGATTATACGGGAGTTAGTTCAGGTCATGTACATCAATGTTTGGATATAACATCACCACCAATTCCAACTCAAGACGGCGGTCATATTCATTATACGGAGGGATATGTTCTCTTCGAGGATGGTCATACCCACCATTATCAAGCTTATTCCGGTCCGGCTATTCCTGTAGGAAATGGAATGCATGTCCATTATTATGACTTCCATACAACGGAGGATAATGGACATAGTCATCATGTGAAGGGGGTGGACCACCCAGCACCAGGTACAAAATAACGACTACAAAAAACCAATCTAATGTAGGATTGGTTTTTGTATTTTTTAAATTGTGTAAGAAATTAAATGAAAACATGTTCAAGTATCAGCGGATGTAAGGCATTGGTACAATCAACGAAAATAAATCCATCATACCGTTTTCCCATATTGGAAGGCACATAATTACCAAACTGCTCGTATTCAGGATGGTAGACAACACCAATTGCTCTATGGCCTATCGTGGTGGAAAATTCATGACGGTTTTGATCGTTGAATAAAAGATATTGATTCATGGGACCTGCTTGGTGCATAAGATATTCCCAGCTGCCTGTTTGTGCAGAAGGCACGTTCATTATTTCTTCGTTTCCTCCCCATTCGGTTGAAGCAATCACGGTGCCTTCGTATGTTCCAAAACCAACAATAAAAACTTCATCTTCCCCGAATTGTTCCCGAACAAGTTGACCAACATTTACCATACCTTCATCCTTCATATCCGTGGCTCTGGCATCTCCTACATGGGTATTATGTTCCCAGATGATGACCTTGGCGTTCTCTCCATAAAAGTTAATAATTGAATTTAAAGCATCGACCATGTGGCGGTCTCGAATATTCCATGAATCAGCATCACTTTTGACCATCGTTCGGTAGTAGTACTCAGCATGTGCTGTCACAAGAGCATTGACTTCCATATTGAGACTGCTTTCTTGGTCATCTTCAAATTTCCATTTGTTTTTCTGAATGGTAGATAGGAGTTCTAGAGCCTCTTTCATACAATCTTCCGATAAATATCCAGCAGCAACGGCATAGGACTCGTTCTTCCGGTTATGTGGCTCGAAACAAGCAAAGGCCTTCTTTGCTGCCTCAAGTTCTGGTGAATTCATTTTACTTAAGAAACCAATAATTTCATCGAGACTTTCCCATAAGCTATAAACATCCAAACCATAAAAACCCACCTTTTCGGGACGGTTAGTTTTTAAATTAATTTCTTTTAACCAGTCTATTAAATCCATTATTTCCTTGTTGGCCCACATCCAAGTAGGCCAACGATTAAAAGATGCAAGTACTTCCCGAATCTGCTGATTCGATTGGGAAAGGCCTTTTATATACCGATTAATCGATTGGCAAGCAGGCCAGTCACCTTCAACCGCAATAAAGGAAAAATTTTTTTCTTGGATTAATCTTTTTGTAAGTTCTGCTCGAAGGGTATAAAACTCAGATGTCCCATGTGAGGATTCACCCAATAAAACATATTTAGCATCACCAATTGCCTCGATTAATGGATCAAGGTCTTCTATAGAATGAAAAGGTTTGGCATATTTTTTTAGGGAATCTATCATGCCCTTTGCATCCTTCCTATTTAATTTATTGGCTGTGTTAAAGGATATTGTTGATTTATTTACCAAGTTGATTGGAGCGGAAGGCGCTCGACTCCTGCGGGAGTACGGGGCAGGGGAGACCCCGCAGACGCATTAAGCGTCGAGGAGGCTCCCCGGCACGCCCGCGGAAAGCGAGCGTCTGCAGCGAAAATCAACATTCAAGTTAAACACAGCCAATTTATTTAATCATTGATAAAATTCCCTTATTCATAAGTTCTTAACCAATAAGGAATTTCCAAAAGTTCACATATTTGTAACAAGATTTTTATTTATTCAAAAAATTTCGTGATATACTAAAAATGTAAAAGATACTATATCAGTTAACATTTTAGGAGGCTCAACCATACGTGTTCGTTCCGTTATGTGAACGAGTAATAGTAAGGTTATTCCTTATTATTCATTTGGGAAGTGGAGCGATCAAGTTCTTTAGGGTACTCATAAATTCAAAACAAACACCTTTTATAATGAAATCTATGATTTTATAGAATCAATATCAAAGGAAGTAGTTAAGAATTTATAGTTAAGACATTGTTCAATGTTTTTAACTGAAACCTTCCCTAAGATGTATTGCCAAGATGCTTAAAAACCAGATGAAGGAATAAGTAGTCTAAAATGGTGATAAGAACCAATAATGGTTTGTTTCTTTTAGGAATTTGAATTCCATTAAACACATGTGAATTAATTCCTTCAACGGAACAAACACACATTAGCTGCATTTTCAAAGTTTCCCATTAGATTAAACATAACTAATCGGAAATCATAAATTGAAAATACGTGGCTGGTGCCATGGTTGGGTCTCCTAAGCTGTTAAGTAGATAGTGAAGTTACTTCCAAATGAAGTAGCTTCTTTATTTATTTGGCCCTGTTAAACAATATTGTAGTGTTTTATACGCTGTTGATTGGAGCGTAAGGCGCTCGACTCCTGCGGGAGTACGGGGCAGGGGAGACCCCAAAGGCGCTTCCAGCGCCGAGTAGGCTCCCCGGCACGCCCGCGGAAAGCGAGTGCCTGGAGAGGAGATCAACAACCAAATTTATCAGAGCCTATTTATTTAGAAATCATAAAAAGGTCAAGTATAGAATTATAAAAAATAGGGAAAATAATTCACGACAAGGAGTTGATGCTAAATGAAAAAGAAAAGTGAACCAATAATCGCACCGGGAATAGATGATCAAGAAGAACTAAATGCAAGTGCTACTGAGAAGGAAATGACAGAAGGGGAATATACCAGTGTTACAACCCTTTCCTATGATGAAGTTGATCCAAGCTAACCACCCACTGCCTTAAGGAGGCAGTTTTCTTTTTGATGTAAGAAAATCAGGCATAATAATATAAATAGGTGCTAAAATTCATTATACTATCATTAATACCTTATCATGAAAGGGGAAAGATAATGTCAAGAACACAAGAAATTAGTTCAATTGACCAGCAGAATGCTGCTATTATGACAAAGATCCAACATAAAGGTTTGACCAAGAAAAAGATTTTCCAACGGATGTTAATAATTACACTTGGAGCCGTTATAATGTCTGTCGGACTTGAAATCTTCCTCGTCCCTAATCAGGTTATTGATGGCGGTATTACGGGCATTTCCATTATGTTGTCCTTCTTAACAGGGTGGAAATTAGGTGTGTTCTTGTTTCTATTTAACATTCCTTTTATTTTTTTAGGCTACAAACAAATTGGAAAGACCTTCGCATTATCCACTCTTTATGGAATTGTTATTCTATCTATAGCCACCACAATCCTTCATCCAGTCCCCGCTTTTACACAAGACATACTGCTAGCAACAGTTTTTGGGGGAATCCTATTAGGTGTTGGGGTAGGTTTGGTCATTCGGTATGGGGGTTCTTTAGACGGTACTGAAATCCTCGCCATTCTTTTCAATAATAAGTTACCCTTTTCTGTAGGGGAAATTATTATGTTTTTTAATCTCTTCATTTTGGGGAGCGCAGGTTTTGTTTTTTCGTGGGACCGAGCCATGTACTCTTTAATTGCGTATTTTGTTGCCTATAAAACAATTGATATTACCATCACTGGACTCGATGAATCTAAGTCAGTTTGGATTATTAGCGACAATGCAAGTCAGATTGGCAATACAATCATGGATCGATTAGGACGCGGAGTAACCTTTTTAAATGGGGAAGGTGCCTATTCCGGCGACGAAAAAAAAGTGATTTTTTGTGTGATTAATCGACTTGAAGAAGCAAAATTAAAAGAAATTGTAACTGAGAATGACCAAAATGCTTTTTTGGCCGTGGCAGATATTGCAGAAGTAAGGGGAGGAAGATTTAAGAAACGAGACATTCACTAGACAAGGATTCAGAAAATTTTGTCAACTGGGTGCAGGAGGTCTTGTGGACTTTGTGATATTTTGTCGTTAAATAGTATGATTTGTAATCGTGTTTTGTCGTACTATGCGCTTACCTAGGAAATAAATTAGACAAAAAATAAATTATTTCCTGAAAAGATGACAGAGTGTTCTGTCATCTTTTCTCTTTCTAGATCAAAAGCTCATAAACTTCATTTAGCTCATATGCTCTTTTTTCATCCTGAACTTCTTTTGCATGGTTTATTTCTTTAGGTAATATATTATTTAAAAAATGAATTTCTTTTTGAGTTAAATTTCGTACAAAGGACTCTTCAGTTTTGTAAGCGCCTTCAATCAGTTTCTTATATATAAATCTTCCTTCAGAGTGATCATCAGTATAATTCGATAATATCTCTTTTAAATAGCCCAATGTGTTATCCATAGTCACCTATCCTTTCTTCTTTTTTATTTTTTAACGAAAGGATAATAATATACATAACCTTTTTAAATTGCACATTGGGATATAAAAAAACCTACCTTTAAAAAGTAGGTGTACATTTTATTTTGTGGCAGTGATTATTCGATAACTTAATGTATCTTGATATTTAATAACAATATTTCCATGTTCATTTAAAATATGAAAAAGCTCAGGGTCAAAGTCGGTTGAAAAATTGAATTCTGGTGTTTGATTCCCATGGCTTAATGGGAAATTTTGTTCTTCAATTTTGATATTTTGGAACCCAGCAGATTTTAAGTACTTCTCCCAGTCTTTCTCTAGTAATAGCGAGTCAACGGCATAAAAATTCATAATCTCAGCAGCTTCCTGATCACTAACAAGCCGGTTCATTGTCATTTCGTTTGCAAGTAAACGTCCGCCTTTTTTTAATACTCGATAAAATTCTTGTAATGCTTTAGGTTTATTTACAAAGGCTAGAACGGATTCTGATAAAATAAAATCAAAGGTATTATCAGCAAACGGAACCTCTTCAATAGACCCCTGAATTAAAGAAATTGGAAGCTGTAGTGTTTGAAAGCGGCTCTTTGCTTTTTCAACCATAATAGGGTTAATTTCAATTCCAAATACATTAGCTCTGTATTGCTGATAAAGGAATGCAGCTGTTTGACCTGTGCCACAACCTGCATCTAATATAACAGATTTCTCAGATATATTTTCCTGTGAAAGAATGTTTTGGGTAAGATGAATCCCACCTGGATGGGCACCACCCACACCAAACTTTGCAAGGAAGTCAAAATAAGTTAAGCCTCCCATAGACACACCACCTAATTTATCTTTTTTGCCATTGTATGTTAAAAAATGTTAGGTGGTTCATTTCTTAATAATGAAATGCACTTGAAGGATTGTTAAAAAACAGTAATCTACACAGGTTTTGCTTTACATATATTTAAAGGTTATGCACAAATTAAGCAAATAGAGGGGAGACAAAAATTTTCATGATGAAGGAGTGCTAAAAAATGAAAAAAATTGCCAAACAGCCGTTTTTCAAACTGTTTACTCCTAAACCAAAAAGCAAAATGCCATTATGGGCGTCACTTGTAGGTCTATCCTTGAGTGCTGCAGTGTTTGGGTTAACAAGAGGGAAGCGTAGAGATGTTGCACTTCCTTTTCAAAACGCAATGAAAAGCTTTACACAAAAAACCAGCCTACCGAACCTAAATGTCATGGACAATACTGCTTTAACTGAATTTTCAGAGGAACTTATGGAAAGTGCATTAAATAATAAACAGTAGATACTGAAAAGTCCGCTAAATGTAGCGGACTTTTTTCAATACGGAGCAATAGGAACTTTTTTTGGTTTATATTCAATCGTTTCTGAAGAGTAAAGGTTGATGACTAACAAATGCCCAAGTGTTTTGGCTCTAATTAAGATTGGTTCCTTATAGATATTTTTAAAAACAAAGTCGGGTCCATACCAGCTAACGGTGGCATCTCGTCCAGGAGGGATATATGGAACCTTTCTAGTATGCGAAAATCTTTGGACTATTTTTAGTCCTGCATTATCTACAGCATTAAAAAGGGTGGATGAGACTTGGCAAATCCCCCCGCCAATATCCTCTGAGAATTCTCCCCTAATAATTACAGGAGCCTTTAAGTATCCCTTTGAAGCCGTTCTCTTACCAACAACCTTATTAAATGAAAAGGTTTCTCCAGGAAAGATAACATAGTTATTAATTGCTTTTGTGGCCAAATCAATATTATTGGTACGTGTTTTATTAGTAGGATTAAAGACCGTTACATAACGACCAATCCGCATATTACGGATATCTGATAATAATTCACTATCTACTTTTGGATAAACAGGTAACATAGGAATTTCCAATGTATTTGATCTGTGTGAAAAAAAATAAGCATATAATTGTTCTGTAAATGATTGTCGATGAATCCGTGAACCAATTTTTTCTGCCACAATCTCACCGTTTGAGCCAATACTTGCATTTTCAGGCGTACTGGAGAAATGTTTGTCCAGGTTATCCAAAAATTGATTAAACTTTTTTGTATCAATTATGGGTAACTCTGAGTATGGATAGGAGAAATCCTCTTGTTTTATAGTTGTTACATGTATCCGGTTCTTTGTTATCACTAAATAATCAGTAAAGTTATTTGGTTGTGATGTTAGAATAATGCCTAATATGCATGATAATATCATCGAAATGCAGCCTCCTCAGTTTAATATAGGTAGAAAATAGTCATTTCATGTAGAAAAGATAATAAAATGTTGGGCTGTCAAATAGCCCGATTTTTTAATGAAAAATATCAAAATATGTAGTATAGTAGCAAGTGATAACAAATGAATAGATTACTGCTAGCAAAAGAATAGCAAAAAAAACAGGAGTGTCAGTCCATGTCAGATAACGGTAGAATTCAATTAAATGTAAGAATTTCTAAAGAAACTTCCTCAAAACTGGATGAAATTGTCGAGTATTATCAGCAGGGATTAAAGCTTGGCAGGATTTATAAGAGTGACGTATTAACTGATATTATTGAAAAGTCGTATGAGGTAATGAATAAACAAAAGAGATCGTTTAAAAGATATTGATACATGATGAGGGCTGTTAAAAAGTGATTGTTTTAACGGTCTTTTTGCATCAGGATTATTTAGAATATTTAGAAATTAAATTGAGTAATTGAGTTTTAAAGTTATAATTATACATATAACATACTAACTGGTTAGTATTGTTGAAAAATCGAGAATGCTGTAAAAGGAGTGAAGAAAAATATGGTATAATTGCAATAACATTTTTCAGAATGAGAGGACATAAAGGTGAAGGAAAGAATAACGGAACAAAGCATCCGCTTATTTGAAAAGAAAGGATTCAGTGAAACATCCATTCAAGATATTGTTGATTCCCTTGGAGTAACAAAGGGGACATTTTATTATTATTTTTCAAGTAAAGAGGAATTGTTAATGGATATTCATCGAGGTTATATCGATGAATTACTAATTCAATTAGAGCGGATTTTTAATGATACATCAAAGAACTATAAAGAAAAGTTATTCGAAATTGTATTCATGCTCATTTCGGATATTAAATCCCGTGGATCTGCAGCGAAAATATTTTACCGGGAGTTGTCAAATTTAAATGAAGTACATTCTGCCTTAATCATTTCGAAGCGCAATCAGTTTCGCTTAAATATTGAGGCATTAATTAAAGCCGGGATCGAAAACGGAGAATTTCGTCCTTGTATCAATGCTCCCATCATCACATTTGGAATATTGGGAATAACAAATTGGAGTTATCAATGGTTTAATCCAAATGGTACCTGTTCAGATCGTGAAGTAGCTGAAATCTTTGTGGATATGATTTTAAAAGGAATTCAAGTGGGATGACTAAACTTGGGAAGTGGGAAAATTCCTCTCTTTTTTCAAGTGAGTATACCAACCGGTTAGTATAAAGTTATGTTGGATTATAACGAGAAAGGAATTTATTGAACTATACGCTTATAAAAGTGGCAGGGATATTACAAATTTTAATTTTTATCTGACCTTTGCTTATTGCAAGCTTGCTGTTATTGGTCAGCAAATCTATTTCCGCTACAAAATGAGGCAAACAACTGATCCACGTTTTGCAAATTTTAACCAATTTGTCAAAAATCAGATTTTTTGCAGCTCATTTAACAGAAGAAAAGTTTTAATGAGGGAGCAGCATTTACCTCCACGCTTGAAGATATTTTGGAGCAGGAACGTCTGATTCAGACATAATGGTCCAGACCTAGGATCACCAAGAAGGAATCACCGCGTTCAAAGAAAAAAAGAAAACCAGCCTTTACAGGATAATAGGAGTGGAAACAATGAGAGCGATACAGTTAAAGGAATATGGGGGACCAGAAGTACTAAACCTCATTGAAATCGAAAAACCCGTTCCAAAAAGGCATGAAGTTTTAATTGAAATCAAATCCATCGGTGTCAATTATGCCGATACAGCCCGACGCGAAGGACAATATGTGGTAAAAACCCCGCTGCCCTTTATACCAGGGGCTGAAATTGCCGGAGTGGTAACGGAAGTAGGGGAAGAAGTTACTAAAGTGAAGCCTGGGGCAAGAATCGTAACCTTAATCGAATCTGGGGGTTACGCTGACTTTGCTAAAGCCGATGAGAGGTCAGTCATTCCTATACCAGAACAACTAGATTTTCACACCGCAGCGGCACTTCCGCTCCAAGGTTTAAGTGCGTATCACATTTTAAACACAATGGGTCGTTTAGAAAAAGGGGAAAGTGTTCTTATTCATGCGGCGGCTGGCGGTGTTGGAACCATAGCAGTACAGCTTGCAAAATTATTGGGGGCAGGAAAAGTTATCGCGACTGCAAGTTTCGAAGAAAAATTAGCCCTGGCCCGTGAAATGGGGGCAGATGTACTGATCAACTATACAGAACCAGATTGGGAAAATCAGGTCCTAGAAGCAACGGGTGGCAGAGGCGTAAATGTTGCCCTCGAAATGGTCGGCGGTGAAGTATTTAATAAAACGGTTAAGTGCCTTGCTACATTTGGGCGCCTTGTTATTTTTGGTGCAGCAAGCGGTCAACAAGTCCGGTTCTATCCATCAACACTAATGGCTAGAAATCAGTCTGTCATCGGGTTTTTCCTGCCGCCAATTATGAGAAAACCAGAGCTTCTTCAGCCAAGTTTAGTCGAATTATTCACCTATCTTGGACAGGGAAAATTAAAATTGACCATTGGTGGCGTGTTTCCTTTAGAAGAGGCTGCAAAAGTTCATACTTTATTACAATCAAGAAAAACATTTGGAAAACTAATTTTAAAGCCATAGGGACTAAGTGGATATTAATTAATCCTATTTTTATAAAAAATAAAGGGAGACTTGAAATTGTCAAGTCTCTTTTATAATGGAATAAACTTAAATATTAATAAACTATGAACAAACTCTTAATTAAAATGTAATAATGGGCCAGAAGGTTTGATATGCAGAAAAATTCGTTTAAACTAAGAGAAGAAAGAGTTTTTTGCTAGGGGATGAATGACTGTGAAGATATTAGTGATTGAAGATAATAAAAGTGTGTGCTCGATGATTGAAATGTTCTTTGCCAAGGAGGGAATTAATGGCGAATTTATTAACGATGGCATAGAGGGATATAACCGCTTTAAGAGTGGATCATGGGATGCCCTTATTATTGATTGGATGCTTCCTGGGATGGACGGCGTTACAATTTGCAGAAAGATTCGTGAGGAGAAGTTTACAGTTCCTATTATCATGTTAACTGCGAAGGATAGTGAATCAGACCAGGTTCTTGGGTTGGAAATGGGGGCTGATGACTATGTAACGAAGCCATTTAGTCCGCTTACTTTAATGGCAAGAATTAAAGCTGTAACACGCCGAGTTCAGAACCAAGAGCATAAAGAGCAAGACAATTTAATCAAGACGGATCATTTTAAAGTCAATAAAATAACAAGAGAAGTATTTGTTGACGATACACAAGTTTCAAACTTAACACCAAAAGAGTTTGATTTACTTTCCTATCTTGTGGAACATCCTCGTCAAGTATTCTCTCGTGAACAATTACTAGAACGGGTATGGGGATATCAATTTTACGGTGACGAGAGGACGGTTGATGTGCACATTAAACGACTTCGGAAAAAAGTAGAGACAACGTCACAACCTTTCTTCCATACTGTTTGGGGAGTTGGTTATAAATTTGATGATGCAGTTAAAACGGATGAAGTTTAAATATTTTTATCAGCAGTTTTTTAGTCATATTAGTATTATCATTGTTGCGTTTTTATTATTAAGTTTACTATTTGCTCATTATGTAGAAAATCTTATTTATGAAAATAAATCAGAAGAACTGATTTCATATGGTAAGGCAATAATATCAGATTTAAAAGAGGCTTCACCTCTAGATTCAGATAACGTGCTTAATCAATACAGTAATGTGTTGGCAGCGAGAAAAATGAGTTTTAGTATGTTTGACCAGGATGGTCAACTCTATTTAGTGAATAAACATGGTCCTGCCATTAAAAATTTACGTCAGAACGAATGGGACCAAATAACGAAGGGGAAAACATTAATTGTTCAAAGTGACTATAAGCGATTTGGACAAGAAGGGGTTACCTTTGTTGTATTGCCATATACAGAAAATGGTCGGTTTTTTGGCGGGGTCCTGCTGACATCACCAATCAGCGGTTCAAGTAAAATGATTCAGCAGCTAAATAAGTATTTACTGTATACGATTTTAATTGCTTTTGGTGTTTCATTTTTACAAAGTTTGTTCTTATCGAGGATTCATGTCCACCGTATTAAACGGCTAAGTGAAGCCACATCACAAGTCTCTCAAGGAAATTATCATGTAAATGTAAACACATCCAATTTTGATGAAATTGGTGAGTTAGCTAATGATTTTAACCATATGGTTAACAAAATTAATGAATCAATGCTTGAAATAGAAAGTCTTGAAAACAGAAGGCGACAGTTTATGGCCGATGTTTCCCATGAAATGCGAACACCATTAACAACCATTAGCGGTGTGATTGAAGGTTTAAAAAATGATATGATCCCCGAAGACGATAAGGAACGGGGGATTAATTTAGTGAGTCAAGAGGCAAAAAGGTTAATCCGCCTAGTTAATGAAAATCTTGATTATGAAAAGATTCGTTCTAATCAAATCCAATTGTTTAAAGAAGAAATCCAATTATTAGAGGTACTTGAAATTATTCAAGAGCAGTTAGGCATTTTAGCTGAAGAGAAAAACAACCAAATTATTGTTGAGGCTGCACCGGATATTATGGTTCTTGCCGATTATGACCGACTTATTCAAATCTTGATTAATATAACAAAAAATAGTATTCAGTTCACTTCTGGTGGGACCATTTGGCTACGTGGAAGAAAAGAAGATCATGCCACAATAATAGAAGTGGAAGACACGGGGATGGGAATTGATTCAAAAGAAATTGAAAACATCTGGCGTCGGTTTTATAAAGCCGATCTTTCAAGAACCAGTACTTCCTATGGTGAATTTGGACTAGGGCTATCGATTGTTAAACAATTAGTGCTCCTTCATCACGGTGAAATAGATGTTACAAGTGAAGAAGGAAAAGGGACGAAATTTACGATTCGATTAATGAAAGAATTTGAAAAAGCTGCGGATTAACTTGCAGCTTTTTATATTTTTGGCTGTGTTAAAGGTTATTGTTGATTTTTTTGAACGATGTTGATTGGAGCGGAAGGCGCTCGACTCCTGCGGAAGTACGGGGCAGGGGAAACCCCACAGGCGCATTGGCGAGGGCACTGAAAAAGTTCTTTTCTGTTTAATAATGAAATTTCCGAAAAACCTAATCCCAAAATTTCACCGTTTTCCAATATCAAAGTGGGGGAATTCAGTCTATTTTATCACTAATTATAAACTGGAAGTGGGGATGGAATTTTCAGGAATTAGTTTCGCATTAAATTTCACAGACTTTTTCATTGCCCTCCGTATTGGCGCCGAGGAGGCCCCCCGGCACGCCCGTGGAAAGCGAGCGTCTGGAGCGGAAATCAACATCCAAGTTTAACACAGCCATATTTTTTATATATTTTCTTAAACTCGTTAAAGTTTGTTAATAATTTGTTAAGATTTGTGAGTTATAGTAAAGACAAGTTAAGTAATAGATTAAAGGAGATCGATTAAGATGGACTTCAAAAATGAAAATGAATTCGAAAACTATCAATCAAACTCATCTGAGAAGAATGACAATACACAATCTGAAGATATATCGCTTGAAAAATTGAAGGACGAAAGCCATTTAGATAATCTTGTGAATGCCGTAGATGCGACATTCTCCTTAGAGTCCAACAAGCATAGTGAAACAAAAGATATAAAGGAAACAAGAATTCCTGATGAAAATACTGTTCCTCCAGTAGGCGGATCTACTCGTTCCAATTATCAACTACAACCGAAGAAACGGGCAGTAAAAGGATTTGTATCCACGATTGCGGCAGGTGTAATCGGTTCAGTCATTACTCTTGCTGTCTTACCACATACAGACTATATGAACTACTTCAATCAAAATAGCCAAACTGGAGTGGTGAGCAGCTCGAACAGCATCAATAGTAATACTGCTGTAAAGACTGTAACAGCACAGCCGACCGCAGTTTCGACGAATTCGGTGGCAGATACTGTTGAACAGCTTTCAAAAGCAATCGTTGGGATTGTGAATTATCAGCAGCAACAGCAGCAAACTACTGACATCTGGGGAGACTCTTTTTCTGGTTCTGATTCTAATTCTAATTCGAATACTTCAGAGAGTGTGGAAAGCGGCTCTGGCTCAGGGGTTATTTTCCAAAAAAATAATGGCACAGCGTATATTGTTACGAATAATCACGTGGTAGAAGGGGCTTCTAAGCTTGAAATTTCTTTATACAATGGTCAAAAGACTACTGCACAAGTAGTCGGAACAGATGCGTTAACAGATTTAGCCGTTTTAAAAATTGATGCAAAATATGTGACAACAACTGCAAACTTCGGAGATTCTTCGAAATTAAGACCTGGCGACCAAGTTTATGCAATTGGAAATCCGCTCGGAACTGATTTATCTAGAACAGTGACACAAGGGATTATTAGTGCGACAAATCGTACGATTTCCGTATCAACATCAGCAGGAGATTGGGATACAAATGTTATTCAAACAGATGCAGCGATTAATCCTGGTAACAGCGGCGGCGCCCTAATTAATACACAGGGACAGGTTATCGGAATTAATAGCTTGAAAATATCTGAAACAGGGGTCGAAGGATTAGGTTTTGCAATTCCAAGTGATGATTTTATTCCTATTGTAAACCAATTAATTAAATACGGAAAAATCAATCGTCCATATCTCGGAGTTGGCCTAGAAGACTTAGACCAAGTACCGCAGATGTACCTGCCTGAGAATGTTACTAAAGGTGTCATAGTTATGAATATTGACTCTAATTCTGCAGCTGCGAAAGCAGGATTTGAAGCGAAGGATATTATTGTGTCTATGAATGGAACCCAAATTGCTAATTCTTCAGAACTAAGAAAATACTTATATACAAAAGTACAAATAGGTGACACTATCAAATTTGGTATATACCGAGATGGTAAACAGATGACATTAACAGCAAAAATAACAGCAAATTCGGAAGGAAATTAAAGTAATGGTTTGGAAAAAGAAGAATAAAATTTTGATCGCTGTGTTACTAGCGTTCATAATCGCAGCAGGAGTTTTTCTAACCTATACTTTAAAAAAGGAAAATGCTGTGGCATCCATTAATGGTGAAACAATAACTAAGGATGAGCTGTATGATAAATTAGTCAATCAATATGGCTCGGATACGGTTGATCAAATAATCGAAGATAAAATTGTAGCCTCAGAGGCAGCAAAGAAAAATATTACCATTTCCAATAGTACAGTAACCACAGAAATAAATAAATTAAAAGAACAGTACGGTGGAGAGGATGCCTTTAAACAGGCACTTGTAGATAACAATACCACTCTTACGGCACTAAAAAATGATGTAAAGAATTACCTTTTAATTAAGAAGCTGATTGAACCTGAAATCACTGTAACTGAAGACGAAATGAAAACGTATTTTGACCAGAACAAAGATTCCTTTGCTACCGCAGAGCAAGTAAAGGCAAGCCATATTCTTGTTGCAGATGAGAAAACGGCAAAGGAAATAAAGCAGAAACTAGATAATGGTGAAGATTTCGCCACATTAGCAAAAAAATATTCTACCGATAGTAGTACAAAGGAAAATGGCGGTGAGCTTGGCTACTTTGCGAAAGGAACAATGGTAACAGAATTTGATAACGTTGCTTTCTCCTTACCAGTGGGTAAAATTAGTGATCCGGTAAAAACAACTTATGGCTATCATATCATAAAAGTGGAGGATAAAAAGCCAGCACAAGCGGCAAACTATGAGGCAAGCAAGACCCAAATAAAAGAAACATTAATTGATCAAAAAGTAGATTCGGAATATCAAACATGGATTGACAGTAAGAAAAAAAATTATGATATTGTAAATACTTTGAGTAAGGATGCCTAACCAATCAACCAAGAGGTGAACAAAGTGAATCGGGTCGGGAAACATGCAGCTAGTAGTTCAGGAGATGATATTGAACTAATGAATATGGTGTTTGAGTTGCCTGAAAAGGATAAAATGATCATGTGGTCTGAAGGCTATATTGATTTGGTTATCGACAAATTACCGATATATGCCCGTGATACTCTGGAGAATCGTATGGAAAAGTGGGAAGATACCAAGGCATATTTTGAAAAGCTGTTAAAAGAAATTACCAAACAGGAAGAGTTTAAAATAAAAATGGAGGGCGGACGGAAAGAGTTCGCCCTTTTTGTCATGGAACATTATCCAGAGTACCAATCCTTATTGTTTTTAATCTATGACGATAATTTAAAGGAAGATGATTTAAGGAAGTTTGTTTTCCGCAGAAGGTTTAGCTCGAGAAAAAAATACCTTCACTAACAGATTCAAACTTTTAAGGCAAACGGAGCCGTTTCTTATGCGGCTTTATTTTTTTTATAAGGCTTTATCAAATCTCCAAACATCCATTGAATGAAGTCCAATATTGTTACATATAAGTGGTAATAAAGTAATTGGACAAGGAATGATGGGATGCTGAAAAAATTAGCGGTTATTGGATTCGGAAGTACAATGATTAGCGTGGGTATTAATATGTTTATATTGCCGTTCCATCTGATTAATGGCGGAATATTTGGCATCAGCCTGCTGTTAAATTATTTATGGGGATTTAAAGTTGGGCTGATGTTTATCCTCCTCAATATTCCAATTTACCTATTTGCCCTAAAATCCGATCCTTTCTATTTTTATTATGGGGTAATAGGAGCTGCTATCTCAGGAAGTCTAGTTGAATTATTCGTACCATTAAGTGGAATAGTTCATATACCAATTATTAGTAGTGTAATAATAGGAGCAATCATTATTGGAGTCGGGGTAGGAGTCATGCTTAGACATCATATTAGCCCAGGGGGAATGGATTTGCTTGCCCTTTTAATTTCAAAATGGACAAAGGTAAATGTGGGGATTATTATGGTTAGTATTGATGCAGTCATTATTTTAACAGGACTTTTTCTCTTAAAGGATATTAGGCTTTTATATTCATTATTAATTATCTCCATTATTGGAATGCTAACCACAATTATTACTTCCTACCAGATACATGCTGGGATAAAGTAATCGCAGAGATTCAAAAACAACTTGATTGAATGCGTTCAATCAAAAAAATAAAATCATGGGGACGGTTCTCCTGCTTCCGAAGCAGGAGAACCGTCCCCATGATTCCAAGGAGGAGAAAGGTGAATCTAATTGATGATCATTTAGCAGAGGATTTAAAGATTCTCTTTGTAGGGTTTAATCCTAGTATCCGCTCAAGCGAGCTTGGGCATCATTACGCCAACCCTAATAATCGATTCTGGAAGATTTTATTTGAGGCAGGGTTAACTACACGGAAATATGAAGCAGCAGAGGATGCCCAGTTACTTGAAATGGGCTATGGCTTTACGAATATTGTCGCGAGGCCGACGAAGGCGGCAGATGAAATTACAAAAGAAGAATATAAAGAAGGAAGAGAAATCCTTAAAGGTAAAATTGAACGTTTTAAGCCTAAGGTGGTTTGTTTTGTCGGGAAAGGTGTATACCAGGAATATAGCGGCCGAAAGTCAGCTCCCTGGGGAAAACAAATGGAGTCGGTTGTCCCGGATGTAATTGATTTTGTTGCTCCTTCCTCGAGCGGTCTAGTCAGAATGAAATTGAATGAGATTGTGGCTATTTATCAACAGCTTCTTAAACTAAAATAAACATCGACGGGCAGTGGACACCGTCGATGTTTATTTTAGTCGAATTTCTTATGATAGTTGGCTAAGGCGGCAAGTGGGAATATATATCGGTAGCTATGATAATGGACATAAAACGTTCCTGCCATTCCTTGCCCCTTTGGATATTGTGTCGTCCAATCAGATTTCTCTAAATTATCAAGTAAATAAGTCATTCCTCTTTTAATTGCAGTTGTCGGTTTTTCTGACACGGAAATCAAGGCATCAAGTGCCCAAGCAGTATGTGTTAAAGTGCTAGCAGGCAGCGGGACATACGTTTTCTTGCTGTCACTATAACATGATTCACCCCAGCCGCCATCTTTATTTTGTTTTTCTAGTATCCATTTAACTGCCTTTTCAATGGAAGCATGGTCAACTGAAATCCCAACTGCCGATAACCCAGTAATAGCGGCCCATGTTCCATACAGATAGTAAATTCCCCATCTTCCATACCAGGAACCATCTCTTTCCTGGTTCCTTAACAGCCAATGAATTCCTTTTTTTATAGCTGTATGATCACGAGATAGGTTAGTGTATCGACCAAAAAATTCAAGGGTCCTTCCGGTCAAATCTGCACAAGAGGGGTCGGGGATGATAAATTCTCCTTTTTCGATTGGAAGAAACTGCAGCAGCTTTGAGTTTGTGTTTTTTTCAAATGCCGGCCAGCCTCCGTCATCATTTTGCATTGACAATACCCATGTAATACCGCGGTCCCATGCTTGCGTCTCAGGTGGCATCATCCGAGAAAGAGAGCGAAGCGAGGCAGTTGTGTCATCTACATCTGGGTTGATTGTATTAATATCAGAAAAACCCCAGCCTCCAGGCATAGTCTTAGAATTATGAATCACCCAATCACCAAATTTCCGATGCTGTTTTTCCATTAAATATTGGTTTGCTTTTTTTACCATTGGATCATCAGAAGCAACACCTGCAGATTGTAAACAAAAGCTGATTAACGAGGTATTCCATACATGGGCGGTTGTATATTGCATATGGGGGTAACCGTCAATTTCACACTTCATCGCTGTAATTCCCTCTACTGCCGTGGTAATTACCGGGTCTGTTTTTTGATAGCCAAGCGATAATAGCGCAAAAATCATTAAAAAAGTAGAGCTATAGTAGCTGTAAAAGGTACCATCTGGCTCGAGATGCTCGAGCATATACTTTTTCGCTCGTTCAAGTGCTAATTGGTGTAGTTGATTCGGAAGACCAAGTAAACTTTCAACTCCGTCTTTCATAAATGAATAGAGAGAACGATAGTCATCGGATCGATCCCATTCCCCTTCACTTTCCCGGTTAAGCTGCAAATCAGAAAGGTCAGGACTTTTATCTGTTTTTATGGTGAATTTTTTATCTGCCAAAATTAAAATGGGTGTAAGATTCGCACGGCCGAATACGGAAAACGAGTAAAAGTTAATTGGGAAATGAAGCGGCAGGAGGATAATTTCAATTGGCAGCGGGGAATAGGAGGGCCACTTGTATTGTCCGGTTAAGGCGAGCATGACTTTGGTAAACATACCTACTTCCTCTATGCCGCCATTGGCGAGAATAAACCGTTTCGCTGCGATCAAACGTTTATCATTTTTAGGAAAGTAACCGGAATACACAAGAGCATAATAAGCTTCTACGGTAGCGGTTAGATTCCCGTTTCTCTCATCATAAAAAAGTTTCCATGCTCCGTTTTCTTCCTGTTTACTAAAAATTCTTTTTGCAAGACCTTGAATTAAATCTTCATCATCTAATTCCAAAGACCGTAATAAAATGATCATATAGGCATCTGTGAGTATGCCTGTTTCAAATGGATAGCCCCAAGAGCCATTGGGAGATTGGTCGTTTCGAAGTTTCTCAATAATCCAATCAATACCACTTTTTGTATTAATCATCACACTTCACATCCCTCTCCCAAAATTTCTCATCTATCTATACATATTCTCATTGTCTACTGAGAATTCGTAAGGGGGGTAATATGTTATTTTATTTTTGAGAAATCGAAAGAGATCGCAGCTTGATATGATTAAAGAAGAATTAAAAAATAAGAGTAATTCAACCCCAGCTCCTTTTTCGGTTACAAAAAGCGAGCGGATTCTTGTTGAAAAAATCATGCTGAAAACGAAAGAAAACAATCTAAATAATGTTACGAGAACCAGAGCCTATTTAGACTTTTATCTTCGTTATCCGGACATTCATTGGGCTTTCCTCGGACATATGGTCTCGCGCAATGGCGGCTGGAATATGACGGATTTAAAAGGGGAATTTTTGACACGATTGATGACGAAAAAGGACCGAGTGCTATTCTTTCAATTTTTAGAGCGGGGCAATTGGCTGATTTTTCAAGATGTCTATCCACAATTTTTACTTTACGAAGAAAGTTTAAGGCAAGGAAAGCCGTTATTTCATTTATTTAGGCATTTCAATATCTCCATTTTTATGGAGATCCTTTGGCATCAGTTTTGGAAGTCAAATGATGCTTATATGCTAACAATCGCCTTGGTTATCAATGAACAATACTACCTTGAAAAAAGAGTGGTTCAAAATCCACAAAATCAAAAAGATGTTTTAAATAAATTGGAGTTTTTACTACAAGATTGGTTGTCCATTAATCATATTCTTTTTCCATATGGAAATAAGAATCTAGTTGGACAAACGCTGCACCAGTTTGAGTCATTGCATGAGCGGATTTTACTGGGGAAAAGATTGTATAAGATATTATTCCATCAAGGTATACACCCAAAAGTAGTCGAATGGGCAAAGAACCATCATCATACTGGCTCGAGAAAGGATTATTGGCCGGATATTTTTAATAGTGTGAATGAAGGGACTCCAGGATTTCCTTATCAGCTTCACTTGGAATCCTGCCAGCTGAGACCGAGTGCGAAAAGGATCTATAGCCCAACACTAGAAAATGCATGGAAAAATGTAAAACATATAGAAGCAGAAATGGGGGATTGGTTTAACGACTGGCATGTGGTCGATTACTTAAAAGAAGACGAGAAAATCGTTAATGGGGAGATTAAGGATGAATATTGTAAAACACTCGAACGACTCGAACTTGCAGCCCTTGCCAAAAAAGCGATTACCTTTTAAATATGAATTGGGAAGTATGGTTCTTGCTTCATTAATAGGTACTTTTTTAGATTTATATATGGTGGGGAAAGGATACTATCAATATCCGTTAAGGCCTTTTCCGGAGATTTTTTCAATTAATATTGGATTCACATTAATTGTGCTACCTTTAATGACCCTCATCGTTTTACGAACGATAGAGCACTTAACGAATTGGGGGAAAATAGGTGTTATTGTTTTAGTAAGTTTGTTAATGCCAATTTTTGAAAAATTAACGGAAATGTTGGGTTGGTTTACTCATACAGAAGATTGGAAACACATTTACACAGTCGTTGGTTATTTTTTGTTTTTAACGATTGTTTTGGCATTTCATGAGTGGATGAGAAAAGGAATTCGATAAATACAAAAAGCCAAGACCGCAGTCTTGGCTTTCGTGATGCCATTTTTGGCACCAACCCCCTCCGTCCGTACAGTGGTTAAGTGTCCCGCAACAAGCGAATGTTCGGAGGGGGTACTTTTATAATAGCACAATTGATTTGAAAATATTAGTGGCTAAACTTTCCTTTCTTGATAGAAAAGTGTATGATAATAATGATTTTCACATAAAGGAGTGTTTTTTCATGGCTAAAAAAGGATACATATTGATGGAGAATGGCGATAAAATTGAGTTTGACCTATTCCCAAATGAAGCACCAGGAACCGTTGAGAACTTTGAGAAATTAGCGAATGAAGGATTTTATAATGGCGTTATCTTTCACCGTGTAATCCCAGGCTTTGTAAGTCAGGGTGGTGACCCTACAGGAACAGGAATGGGTGGCCCTGGTTACACGATTAACTGTGAGACAGAAGGAAATCCACATAAACATATTCCAGGTTCATTATCAATGGCGCATGCTGGAAGAAATACAGGTGGAAGCCAGTTCTTTATCGTTCATGAATCACAGCCGCATCTAAATGGTGTTCACACTGTTTTTGGACAAGTAACTTCTGATTTAGCAGCTGTTAGAAACATGAGAAATGGCGATAAAATGGTTGAAGTTAAAGTATATGATGAAGAATAGGTAAGAAAAGGGAGCGATTTCGCTCTCTTTTTTTATGCAACAGAAAAAGTCTTAAGTCTGTAGTAAAGGGAAAAACAAACGGGCAAATTATCTTTGAAGCTATTTAATGGAGGGGCTATATGAAAAAGTTAGTGCTCGCGCTGATACCATTCTTGGTATTTCCTTTACACACCAATGCTGCGGAAGTAAAAAAGGACACCTCAGAACTTAAGGCTGCAATTATTATTGATGATTTTGGCGGAGGAACCGGGGGAGTCCAAGACTTTTTAGAAGGCGATATTCCAATTACTGCAGCCGTCATGCCATTTACAGAAAATTCAAAGGCACATGCAGAGTGGGCGCACAAAAATGGATTTGAAGTTATGGTTCATTTACCCATGGAACCTAAGAGAGGAAAAAGGTCGTGGCTTGGTCCAAAACCAATAACGGTTGACCTTTCGAAAGAAGAGGTGAGGTCACGTGTGGAAGAAGCTATTAAAAGTGTGCCATATGCCGTTGGTCTTAATAATCATATGGGCTCACGAGCCGTTGAGAACGAAGAAATTGTGCGTATAATTGTTGAGGTAGCCAAAGAAAAGAACCTTTTTATTATCGATAGCGGAACAAGCCCAGGAACAAAGTTCCCTCAGATAGCAAAAGAATTAGGTGTACCACTTTTAAAACGAGATGTTTTTCTTGATGATATTTCCTCTTCTTCGCATGTTCGACAACAAATGGTCAAACTGGCAAAAATAACAGAAATAAAAGGCAATGGGATTGCAATCGGTCATGTAGGCGTAACAGGGAAGGTATGCTCGATTGGAGTTTTTCAATCAATGGAAGAATTTAATAAACGACATATAAAAATTGTTCCAGTGTCAGAACTATTTTCTGGGGAACTGACAAAAAAACAATTTGTACCATGAAGAGGCATGAAGATGCCTTTTTTTTGTTATGTAAAAAACATTGGAAAGTAGTTCAGACTTTCGATATATTTATTTAACTGGTAAAATGTCACCTGTCTAATGATAAATAATCTGTTTGTGTTTATATAGAAACTTTAACTGGGGAGAGGAAAGGATAAATGAAATTTGTATCGTGGAATGTAAATGGCCTAAGAGCATGTGTTAAAAAAGGTTTTTTAGATTATTTTCAGGAAGTAAATGCGGATATTTTCTGTGTTCAGGAAACGAAGCTTCAAGAAGGTCAAATACAGTTAGAGTTAGATGGGTATTACCAATATTGGAATTATGCCGAGAAGAAAGGTTATTCAGGAACCGCTGTTTTTACAAAAATGAAGCCACTGGCCATTAAATATGGAGTAGGAGAGGACGAAGAAGAAAATGAAGGAAGAATTCTAACATTGGAATTTGATGATTTTTTCTTGGTCAATGTTTATGTTCCAAATTCACAAAGAGATCTTGCTAGAATTGGGTACCGCTTGGAATGGGAAGACCGCATTCTGCAACACCTGAAGGATTTAGATAAACAGAAACCCGTGGTATTTTGCGGTGATTTAAATGTTGCCCATCACGAAATTGATCTTCGCAATCCTAAATCAAATATAGGAAACTCGGGTTTTACGGATGAAGAACGAGGAAAAATGACAACCTTGCTTGAGGCTGGCTTTATTGACAGCTTCCGTCATTTTTACCCTGATCAAGAAGGTGCCTACACTTGGTGGAGCTATATGAACAAGGTCCGTGAAAGAAATATTGGCTGGCGGATAGACTATTTTATCGTCTCTGATTCAATAAAAGAACGACTTAGAAATGCTGAAATTCATTGCAATGTGATGGGCAGTGATCACTGTCCAGTTGTCATAGAACTTAACTAAACCTAAACGATAAGAATTCCTTATGAATTCTAATAAAAAAGCTGTCATTTTCTTTATACACTAGTGAGCATATAGTTAAGGTATAAGGGTTCTTGGAGGGATAAAAATGGATCTCAAAAAGGATATACAACAGCAATTCGGAAAAAATGCAGATTCTTATGTTAGTAGTCCAATCCATAAAGATGGAAAAGACTTGCAAAAACTTTTATATATGGCTGTATTAACAGGGAATGAAAAATTACTTGATGTTGCTACTGGCGGGGGGCATACAGCTAATGCCTTTGCGCCATTCGTGAAAAATGTAACAGCGCTTGATTTAACACAGGAGATGTTAGCTGTCGCGGAAAAATTCATAAAAGGAAATGGAAATCACAATGTCGAATTTGTAAAAGGGGATGCCGAGAAATTACCTTTTTCTAATGAAACTTTTGATATTGTGACATGCAGGATTGCTCCGCATCATTTTCCTCATGTTCATTTATTTATCAGTGAAGTCTTTCGAGTGTTAAAAAAAGAAGGGCAATTTTTATTGGATGATAATGTTGTCCCGGAAGATGATGGATTTGATCAGTTTTATAATAAAATTGAAAAATGGCGGGATTATAGCCATTTTCGGGCATGGAAAAAGAGTGAGTGGATTCGTATGCTTGAGTTGGCAGGTTTTGAAATAGAGGAATGGCACCGTTATGAAAAACCCTTCAACTATGACTCATGGTGTAATCAAATGAAATTACCAAATGAAGAAAAAGAAAAATTAACCTTATATTTCCTAGAAGCCTCGGAAAAAATCAAACATAAATTTAGGGTTAAGATTGAAAGTAATCAAGTAACCTCGTTTTCTGGTGAAGCAATCGTTCTAAAAGCTATAAAAAAATAAGGATAAACCCTTTGCAAAGAAGAAATATTCTTTTGCGAAGGGTTTTTTATTGTAAAATTATATTCCATTAAGAGCCGTACCGATTTCATCAAATTCTGGTACCCTTTCTTCTTGGTTAATCTCTTCTCTTGGTTTTGAGTTTTCGTTTAGATTGTTTTCATCTTTTTTATAAGGGTTCAAATTCACCATTTAAAGATCTCCTTTATAAATATTTACTTTCGCTCTATTTTATCCAGCTATTGGTTAATTAAACATATTCATTAAACTGCTTTTTGTAGCCTGATTGAAAAATGAAAGAGGTTATTTTATTTTTATAAATTATTTAAAAGCTAGTTGACTATTTTGAGTAAAGATAGTATTATTATCAATGTCGCTTCGATGAAATGCATTGTGAGTAAGTATTTCAGAACAATTCATATAGAAGTTGACAGGTTGAAAATGATATGTTAATATAATGAATGTCGCTAATCGATAGATTGGTAGATAATAACAATTGTTCTTTGAAAACTAAACAAACAAAAACGTCAACAAACAATAATATTCATTTCTTGTGAAATGAAGCCAACGTAACAAAATGAGCTAATCAACTTTCTTGGAGAGTTTGATCCTGGCTCAGGACGAACGCTGGCGGCGTGCCTAATACATG
>NZ_JAFBEX010000018.1 GCF_016908975.1 Neobacillus cucumis | reverse complement strand
TCACACCCGTTCCCATACCGAACACGGAAGTTAAGCTTCTCAGCGCCGATGGTAGTTGGGGCAAGCGCCCCTGTGAGAGTAGGACGTTGCCAGGCTGTAATATTATTCCGCAGTAGCTCAGTGGTAGAGCTATCGGCTGTTAACCGATCGGTCGTAGGTTCGAGTCCTACCTGCGGAGCCATTTTTATGGAGAGCTGTCCGAGTGGCCGAAGGAGCACGATTGGAAATCGTGTAGGCGGGTAACCCTGTCTCAAGGGTTCAAATCCCTTGCTCTCCGCCATAATATATCTGGCCCCTTGGTCAAGCGGTTAAGACACCGCCCTTTCACGGCGGTAACACGGGTTCGAATCCCGTAGGGGTCACCAAAGTTTTTCTTGATAGAGAAAATAACTATCATATTTCTGGAGGATTAGCTCAGCTGGGAGAGCATCTGCCTTACAAGCAGAGGGTCGGCGGTTCGATCCCGTCATCCTCCACCATAATATTTAAATTATTATTATCGCGGGGTGGAGCAGTCCGGTAGCTCGTCGGGCTCATAACCCGAAGGTCGCAGGTTCAAATCCTGTCCCCGCAATTGGTCTGGTAGTTCAGTTGGTTAGAATGCCTGCCTGTCACGCAGGAGGTCGCGGGTTCGAGTCCCGTCCAGACCGCCATATGTTGGCTCAGTAGCTCAGTCGGTAGAGCAAAGGACTGAAAATCCTTGTGTCGGCGGTTCGATTCCGTCCTGAGCCACCATTTAATAGTTTTGCCGCTGTAGCTCAATCGGTAGAACAACTGATTCGTAATCAGTATATTGTCGGTTCAATTCTTCTCTTTGCCAACAGTTGCTGGCAATTATGTTTCTTATATGTGGAGGGGTAGCGAAGTGGCTAAACGCGGCGGACTGTAAATCCGCTCCCTCCGGGTTCGGCGGTTCGAATCCGTCCCCCTCCACCATTTATAGGGGTATAGTTTAAAGGTAGAACGAAGGTCTCCAAAACCTTTGGTGTGGGTTCGATTCCTACTACCCCTGCCAATTATATTGTGGCGATTGTGGCGAAGTGGTTAACGCATCGGATTGTGGTTCCGACATTCGTGGGTTCGATTCCCATCAGTCGCCCCATAATATAACCAATTTTTATAAGCATTGGGCTATAGCCAAGCGGTAAGGCATCGCACTTTGACTGCGACATGCGTTGGTTCAAATCCAGCTAGCCCAGCCATTTTGCGGAAGTAGTTCAGTGGTAGAACACCACCTTGCCAAGGTGGGGGTCGCGGGTTCGAATCCCGTCTTCCGCTCCAATATTTTGGCGGCATAGCCAAGTGGTAAGGCAGAGGTCTGCAAAACCTTTACCACCGGTTCGAATCCGGTTGCCGCCTCCAAAATGTTATGAATAAGCAATGCTTTTATTATGCCGGGGTGGCGGAACTGGCAGACGCACAGGACTTAAAATCCTGCGGTAGGTGACTACCGTACCGGTTCGATTCCGGTCCTCGGCATTGCTTTACACAACTTAATACGCCGGTGTGGCGGAATTGGCAGACGCGCACGACTCAAAATCGTGTTCCGTGAGGAGTGTCGGTTCGACCCCGACCACCGGTATACTAGGCAGCTAGCCAAAGCTGTCAAATGAAGGCTTTCGACAGTTCATGTTGGAAGTCTTTTTTGTTGTTTCAACAAGACTGAAATTAGTTAAAATCATATGCTTTGAATCTTATGCTGAGGGAGATACGATATCAAGAAGAAGAGGACGGCTAAAGATGATGAGTTGAAAGTAGTAATGCAAAAATTACTGATAAAAAAAGAGATGGACGTTAGAAATTAAACAAAGCAAATTAATTGTTAAAAACATCGATTATAACAGCGGCAAAAGAAACACAAAACCTTGTAGATAGGGGGGGGCTTTTGAGGAAGGTGCTAGTGCGATATCAAATGATGATGCAAGAAAATACTTTATTAATGAAAAAGCAGCAATCTTCCTAATAGCTACCTGGGAGTTGCCGAACTATACGACAAGCCCTTATTTTTCACAAGAGTTTAAAGATAAAATCGGTTACTTTAAATTCCCGCTTTATGAAGGCGGTAAAGGTACAGATCAAAACAGTTATGTTGGCGGTCCCGGTATTGGTTTATTTGTCGCACAAAACTCTAAAGTAAGAAAACAGGCTGAAGATTTTGCTGCATTTCTTGTAAAGGAGTGGGGGGATAAATCAGTTAGGGCTGCAGGGGTCATTCCAGCAACAAAAGTAGATACAACTTTCTCCAATGTACAATGATATCTTGAAAGATTTAAACAGTTCATCAATTATAACAACTTATTTTGATACCCAGTCAACAACCCGCAGAATCAAAACTATACGATCAACTGATTACTGCATTATTTGGAAAGCAAATCACACCTGAGGATTTTGCCAGACAACAAGAAGACGTAATCGTTAAAGACAGAAGTAAGTATTGAGTTTTAGTATATTTTGCTTATGAAAGAGGACATAAGAATTATGTCCTCTTTCACATTTATTCGGGAGATATTCACAGGATTTCAATCAGGGCACCGTTAACGTAACAAAAAACGGAAAATGAAAGGGTTTTCTAAAGAAAGTGGTATTTTTTCTAATCGCTGTTACCTTTTAATAAAAACTTTAAATGTTAAAATTTATTTATACATAAAATCTTCTAAAAATGCCTGAAGGGGGAGTACATGGTTGAAAAAGAAAACGATCAGAATTTAATGACAAATGGTCATTCTAAATTCAAAAAACTTAGTTTATCTAGTGGACAAACGAATTGATTTATAGTAAATTAATAATTGTTAATAATCAAAAAAATTTAGGGGGTAATTAAATGAAAAAGTGGAAAGGCTTTCTCAGTAGTTTCCTAGTAGTATTTCTAGTAGTTATGCTAGCTGCCTGTAGTGCTGGTGGGCAGGATGTTAGCAAGAATGCAAGCGGTAACAGTACGGGAGGAAAAAGCGGCAAACTTAAAATTGGTTTATCTGTAGGAGATTTAACACTGGAAAGATGGCAGCATGACAGGGATATCTTTGTAAAAGAAGCAAAAAAACAAGGTGCTGATGTTTTAGTGCAGTCGGCGGATGGTGATGCAGCGAAACAATTATCACAGATCCAAAATATGCTTTCACAAGGAATTAACGCCCTTGTTATTATTTCAGTTAACTCTGATTCTCTTTCACCAGTTGTAGAGCAAGCTAAAAAACAAGGTATTCCGGTTGTAGCATATGACCGCTTAATCAACAATGCCGATGTTGATGCTTATGTTTCATTCGATAATGTTAAAGTAGGGGAAATGCAAGCTGAAGCTATAGTAAAACAAGTACCAAAAGGCAATTACTTCTTATTGGGCGGTTCTCCAACTGATAATAATGCGAAACTGTTTAGACAAGGCCAAATGAATGTTCTTAAGCCTCTAATTGATAAAGGTGATATTAAAGTTGTTGGTGACCAGTGGGCTAAAAACTGGGATGCTAATGAAGCTATGAAACTCATTGAAAATGGTTTGACGGCTAATCACAATAAAGTTGATGCAATTGTAGCATCAAATGACAGCACAGCTAGTGGTACAATTCAAGCGTTAGCAGAACAACATTTAGATGGAAAAGTTGCGGTTTCTGGACAAGATGCTGACTTGGATGCTGTACAACATATTGTTGAAGGCACACAAACAATGACTGTTTACAAGCCAATCCAATTACTCGCAACAAAAAGTGCGGATGTAGCTGTTCAACTTGCTAAAGGTGAAAAAGTTACTGGAGACAGTACAATCAACAATGGTAAGGTGGATGTTCCATACATCATGCTAACTCCAATCGCGGTAACTAAAGACAACGTCATGGATACGATTGTTAAAGATGGATTCCATACCTACGATGAAGTTTACAAAAACGTTCCAGCTAATGAGCGTCCAGCGAAAAAATAGCAGCTATTAAAGAGGATGTGGGATGCCAAGTCCCCATCTTCTCTTTTAAAAGACTTAAATAATAATTTAGCTCCAGCGCCAAGTCCCAAAAGCAATAATAGTTTTATTAGATTGATAGGGGCAACTCAAAGGCGTTTGCGCTTTTCTTAGGAGGTCATTTATGTATGGAAGCTTATGCACTCCAAATGCAAGGTATAACAAAAGAGTTTCCCGGTGTTAAAGCTTTAAATAACGTGACATTCTCCATACACAAAGGAGAAATTCACGCCCTATGTGGTGAAAATGGCGCAGGGAAATCAACATTAATGAAAATATTAAGCGGGGTTTATCCGAGTGGAACCTATAGCGGTAAAATTTTGATAAATGGAAATGAAGTTTCCTTTAAATCCATTAAAGAATCCCAGGAAGCAGGAGTATCGATCATTTATCAGGAGCTTGCGCTCGTAGGGGAAATGACAGTAGCGGAAAACATTTTTCTTAGCCATGACCTAATGAGAAGAAAATTCATTGATTGGGATAAAATCAACTCTGAAGCAAAACAATGGCTTAGTGCAATTGGGCTGGATATTAATCCTGAAACAAAGGTAAACCAATTAACTGTTGGGAAGCAGCAGCTGATTGAGATTACGAAAGCATTAACACATCATACAGACATCTTAATTTTAGATGAACCGACAGCTGCGTTAACAGAAAGTGACGTTGAAATCCTGAAAGGACTATTGCTGGATTTAAAAGCAAAAGGTGTTACTTGTATCTATATTTCCCACAAGCTTGGTGAAGTAATGGACTTAGCCGATAATGTAACCATTCTTCGTGATGGGCAAACGATTGGTACATACCCAATTGAAGAAATGACAGAAGATAAAATCATTGCGAAAATGGTTGGAAGAGAGCTCACTGAATTATTTCCATATGAACCTCGTCAAATTGGCGGAGCAGTTTTAGAAGTCGATCATTATTCCTTTTATGATAAACATGCACAGAAATCAATTATTAAAAATGCAACTTTTAACCTGAAAAAAGGTGAAATTCTTGGCATTTCAGGGTTAATGGGAGCTGGCCGAACAGAGCTTTTTACAAGTATTTTTGGCGGCTTGGAGGGAAAGAAAGAAGGCCGGATTGTTATTGACGGCAAGGAAGAAAAAATTCAAAAACCAGCCGATGCCATTCAAGCAGGTTTAGCCTATGTTTCGGAGGACAGAAAAAGATATGGTCTTGTGTTGGGGATGAGTATAGCAAAAAATTCAACATTGGTTGCCCTAAATAAGGTGCTTAAATTTAAGGTAATTGATAATGCATTAGAGGTAAAAAGATCTGAAGAGATTACGAAAAAAATGAAACTAAAAGCTCCTAATCTCGAGGTAAAAGTCAGCCAGTTAAGCGGCGGAAACCAGCAAAAGGTTGTCTTGAGCAAGTGGATCCTAAATAATCCAAAAATTCTAATTTTGGATGAGCCGACTAGGGGAATTGATGTTGGTGCAAAATATGAAATCTATAAAATCATCAATGAACTTGCTGAACAAGGCGTAGGAATTGTGATTATTTCTTCAGAATTGCCAGAGGTGCTTGGAATGTCCGACCGTATCCTCGTTATGTCTGAAGGTGAGATCAAGGGTGAGTTCACTAGGAATGAAGCAACGCAGGAAAAAATCATGGCATGTGCCACTGGAGGGAGAAAACTGTGAGCAGTCAAGTATCTACAACAAACATAAAACCACAAGCTAAAAAGTCAGTCGGCTTTAAATTTGATCTTCAATCCTATACATTAATTATTGCTCTTGTTGTGATTGCAATTATCTTCGGATTTTTCACTGGCGGGGATTTTTTATCATCCCGAAATTTATCAAACTTATTTACCCAGATGGCTGTGATTTCTGTGCTGGCGGTTGGTATGACATTGGTTATTGTTGCTGGGCATATTGATTTATCAGTCGGGTCAATTGTCGGTTTAACTGGTGGAATTGCAGCAATCCTACAAGGTTGGATGGGCTGGAATACTGTAGCATCCATTGTTGCAGCTCTTGTAGCAGGCGCAATCATTGGTTTATGGCAAGGTTGGTGGACTGCTTATCGCAATGTTCCATCGTTTATCGTTACCTTGGGTGGAATGTTAATTTTTCGTGGCGTTTTACTTGGACTAAGCAAAGGCCAAACTATTTCAGGACTTAGCAACAGCTTTGGCGAAATTGGAAGCAGCTTTTTGCCATATATTGTTGGTTGGATTCTTGCTTTCATCGGTGTTGTCCTTCTTTTCTTTTCCAAAGCCCGTTCAAGAGCTAAACGTCAGACACTGGGATTAATCAATCCTGCATTAGGAATTGATTATGGCAGAATTATAGCCTATTCAGTATGTATTTTATTCTTGACTTATATGCTAAATCGTTATCTCGGTATACCACTTCCACTGTTAATTGTTGTTGTATTAGCGGGAATATTCATGTTCACTTCCAATAAGACATCTTTTGGGCGTTATATCTATGCAATTGGAGGAAACGTAGAAGCCGCAGCGCTATCAGGAATCAATATTAAACGCAATATATTATACGTTTTTGTTTTAATGGGTGCATTAGCCGGGGTTGCTGGCGTACTGCTGACAAGCCGCCTGAATGCCGCAACAACGGATGCAGGTTCATCCTATGAACTGGATGCCATCGCCGCTTGTGTAATCGGCGGTACAAGCTTAATGGGTGGTAAAGGAAATATCGTTGGTGCCATCATTGGTGCCTTAATTATGACGAGTATCGACAATGGTATGAGTATGATGAATATTGAGGCATTCTGGCAATACATCGTAAAAGGCATGATTCTCATTCTGGCGGTTTGGATGGACATTTCCAACCAGAAAAAATAAGTTTCACTATAAACTCGCCAATCGGCGAGTTTTCTTTATATTTGAGGTGCAAATAAACGATTAACAACACACCATATTATCAAGTGTGCCGGCTCGTTAATTTAATTAGCCATGCATTAGCAACTGGGATGCGGCACTTGCAACCCCACCTAACGCCATAAAACTCAGGGCACGACCACGCTTTTGAATAAACCATTGGGGAACAAGCGTATTAGAAATAAGCGTCATGCCTCCTTGACAAATAATTGAATTAGAAAGAAACCAACCGCCATCAGCCATGTATTTGCGACAAAGCTATTAAAAAACAACCAAGTAATAGGCTAACATTTACATCATTTTTCTTTGACCTAAACTATCCACCAATCAACCGATGAACATAATAAGTATGCCTGAACATATTGTGGTAAAAGTATAAAGACTTGAGAATTCCGAATGGGTCCGTTCAAAACTTTTTATGTATTCATCAAAAAAAGCTGACCTCCATGTATGGAAGCCAGCTATCACCATATTATTTATCACCATAGGGGTCAATGGTTTGAATTGTTCCGTCTTCGTTATATTTTAGTTCCGTGAACTTCACCGAACGCTTATGGTCCACACCATCCGATAGAGAGCAATCATGATAGAACAAATACCACTTGTCCTTAAATTGGACAATCGAATGGTGGGTAGTCCAGCCAATGACCGGAGTAAGAATGGTTCCTTTGAATACAAATGGTCCTTGTGGGTTTTCGCTTACCGCATATACGATTTTATGAGTTGTCCCCGTTGAATAGGAGAGATAGTAAAGCCCATTATATTTATGAACCCAAGGGCCTTCAAAATATCTTCGGTCCTCGTCACTCGCAAGAATTGGATGGCCGTTTTCATCTACAATAGAGATTTCCTTCGGTTCACTTTTAAATGTCAGCATATCATCGCTTAGTTCCGCTACTCTTGGTCCTAAAGCTGGTTCTGTAGGAGCGGGACCATCGGCATCCGGTTGGAATTCTCCTGTCTGCCACTTCTCCAACTGACCTCCCCATAGTCCTCCGAAATAAACATAGGCCCTTGAATCATCATCTACTAGCACTGCTGGGTCAATGCTGAAGCTGCCTGGTATGTAATTTTCCTCAGCTTTGAAAGGTCCTGCTGGATTCTTGCTTGTTGCTACACCAATTCGGAAAATACCATCTTTATCTCTTGCTGGGAAAAATAAATAATACGTGTTATTTTTGTAAGCAGCATCTGGTGCCCAAAGCTGTTTACTGGCCCATGGAACATCTCTTAAGTGAAGCGCTTCTCCATTGTCGACACATGGTGCGTTTTCATCATCCATCGATAAAATATGGTAGTCTTCCATCGCATATTGATCACCACTACCATCATCAATAGTTTTTCCAGTATGTTCAATATCATGGGAAGGATAAATATAAAGCTTTCCTTCAAAAACATGGGCAGAAGGATCTGCTGTAAAAATATGAGTTACTAAAGGTTTATCTTGTTTTGAGTTTTTCACCATATATATCTCTCCATTAAAAAGTATTTACGCTTGCATCTTTATTATAACTGAAAGTTTGCATCTTTGTATACCCGGACAACAAAGTTTTTTTGATAAAATTTTCGAAGGAAAGAGGGGAGTGATCAAACAGTTGGAATGGTAAGATCTATACAGAATGAAACAATCACTATAAATGAAAAAAAAGGTAATTTGGAGAATTAAACTTAGGCTTATTTACCTACTTAAAGCCAGAATCAGAATACTTTTGAACAGGACCTGAAAATGCAGCGATATAGAGGATAACCCACATTCCTGTTAGAATATCTAACAATGTTTTTTGTTTAAAAACATTTGGGTCTAAATACTAAATTTAATAAATAAGGGAAATATTAACCAAGCATTTTAAAGAGGGGCTCTATACTTATGCCTGAAATAAAGTAAGCATATAATATACATTTTATTCAATTAAACTATCAAAAACTCATGTTAAACTCGCTATATAATGTTATTTTTACCCGATTTCATATGATTTTTTTGGTCATTAAACTCGTCATATAAGTTAAGAGATGGAAAGAGTGATAGAAGAATATATTACCAATATTTAATAAAAAAAGTTTAGGGGCCTTTTTTGCTGCTCTTGATAATAAATCAACAAAGCCAAGCACTCATTCTTTTAAAATATGGGCTTGTGGGCCTAGTTATTTAACCATCCATAAAAGGAATATTACATAGGTTAAGTCTAACATTATGTTTTTAAAATGAAGGGAATAGGCGTATGAACCAGTATTGGTATGTGAATTCAAAGGGGAGCGGGCAGCTATATAATAACCAAATTTAAGTACAACCATTATATTTACAGCCACAATCACCCAAACTTGGAGGAATAAATGGTCTTGGAATTTCCGAGCGTTGGAGTAGTCGAATCTATCCGGCTGGTTGGAAGAGTCGGGGGGTTAAAGGGTCAGTTTACCGAAATTTTAAACAACGTTAATACAGTATTAATTAGAGCCTTCGGGCTCTATTTTTATTTACAAAAATAATTCATTTGAAGCAATGTCATTGGTCATAAAAAGACTCAAGCATAATTGCAAGATGTAGAACCTGTAGTCAGGGGTTCCACGTAAGCAACACGGCAGATATCATCGATCTCGGAGTAGTAAAACGGGAGTTCCATACAATCGAACATATGGATTCATGATGGTACTGGTAACAGCTCGGATTGTTGGCGGGCGTAGAGTGCAATATCTTTGCAAGTCGTGCATCCCAGAGTTTAGGAGCGGACATTTGTGGGGCACTATACACTAGGGGTCAAACCTTTTCTTTTGAGAATCTTTATGAGTTTAAGACAGGCTCGTTAATAACAAGAATGGCAAACGATGTTGTTTAAGTCCAAAATTTACTAGAATAGCCCTTCAATCACTCAACAATCAATGATGGGAAAATACTAAATGAAATATCTGTTATTCTAGAATTTTTTTAAAAAAGATATTGACAGGAAAATAACTCTGTTATATTTTATATATAAATTAAATTAGTTGTTATATAACAGTTGAGGGGGCTAGTTGATGAACAAGTATGAAAAAGCCTATGATAGTTATTTAAGGATTTGTGAAAGGTATGAAATGGAGTCAATCGACTTTGACCGCTTCATCAAAAATCTTACCAATGATCAGTTGGACGAATACAGTAAATTAGCCGTTTAACTGAATGGCGTGATTACACAAGATGGATATCCCGGTTGATGTAGTTGTAGAAGAAAGATAGAAACCCCACTAGTTGCTAAGGAGAACTGGTGGAGTTTTCCATGTGAAGTCACGAGAAGATTGGTGGAATCAGGTAAGATTCTAGGAATATAGGTTCTAGATCACCTGATTGTGAATGCCTATGCAGAATACTACAGCATCAAAGCAGAAGATAAAATTTTTCAAATGTAGAGAATGGTGTAAATTCTATAGGAGATGTAAATAATAAGATTTATCAAATACTAAGTACTCGAACTTCGCACCTAAATTTTCAAGTAAAATAGTTTGGGTCGTCAACATTTAGCGGAAAACATGCGTTAAGCAAAATTCGACAAGGATTTATTTGAATTTTCATATGCTAAGACCAGTACTTGTGTTAAAAACATAAATATTAGCAGGTTATTGAACATTGAAAAGAAATGGGTTAGTTTTAACTGATAAAGGATTGAAACCATGATAAAAAATCCGGATATACTCTGAATAAGCTAAAAAGGAAAGACGTGTTGAAGTATATGAACTGTAAAAATCTTTGGCTCCTGTTCATCACTTTATTGATTGTGTGCACACTAGGAGGATGTGGAGGATCCAATATAGATAAGAATATAACCATTACGAAAAAACCGGTAAAAGTTGCAAAAATTAATAATAAACTCAAAAAGGAAAGTCAAAAGGAATCGAAAATTCGTCAAGAAGTGAAGAATTATTTGCAAAAAAATAAATTAAGCGGATCAGTTGCGATTGTGAGAGGCAACCACATTTTGTTTAATGAAGGCGTTGGTTATGCGGATATCGATAAAAAAGTTTTAAATCAACCATCCACTACGTTTCCCATCGGTTCAATTACAAAATCCTTTGTCGCAACGAGTATAATGAAGCTACAGGAACAAGGAAAATTAAACATTCAAGATCCAATTTCAAAATACATACCAACATTTCCAGATGGAAAAAACATAAATCTTTATCATTTTTTAACACATACATCTGGTATTCAAAGATTGCGTTGGCATCCAGGAGATACCACGCCTTTAAAATTAATACAGGAAATTGAAAAAATGGGATTAAAATACCCGCCGGGTAGCAGATGGGATTATTTAGATACAAATTACATAGTTCTTGGATATGTGCTGGAAAAAGTGACAGGAATGGATCTTAACAATTTTATTCAAACAAATATATTTGATAAAGTTCCAATGAAGGACAGTGGATTTATTACCCCGGACCATCCTGTATCATATACTTCTGTTGGTTATTTACTAAATGGAGATAACTACACACCGACAAAGTACCTGAATACCTATGCACTTTTTGGATGTGGGAGTATTTATTCCACCGCCTTGGATGTAGCTCAGTACGATCAAGCATTAATGAATGGTCGTCTCACTTCAAAGGCTATCCTCAAGCAGATTATTACCCCTTCAAGCAAGTCCACATATGGGCTGGGTCTTTATAATGATATTACTAATGTTTACAGCGTTGGGGTTTTAGGTGGTTGGTATACAATGCATGCGTATTATCCTACGGATAAAACATCTATTGTAGTTTTATTGAATGAACGGGGGAATTCCATCAATATTAAATCTATCGTTTCCGATATCCATCAAATTACAGTAAGCAGCCATCACTAATATTTAAGGAAAAGATCTCTACAATTAAAGAAGTAACTACTCCATTTATAGCGAAAAAAACCAGTCATACCAATAAGAAAAAGAGGTAAAATTACACAACCGAGATAACTTTTTAATCAAGTAACGTGCGTTTGTAAAGCTGTATTTGCTCTCGTGGATCGAGCAGGGGAGACTCTACGGTCAAGGGATGTTGAATGATTTTTATAAACAATTTCAACACTTAAATTATAAGCCCAACCATTCTGAAGTTTACAAAGGATTGCATAAACTGCTGGAGAATGGAATCATCATAAGGTCTCGAATTATAGAAGAGTCCACATTAAATTGGGTGAAGTTTCCTGAAAGAAATTAATAGAGGGCAAAAGGGTAATTAGGTCGGTTTAGATGAGTTAGATTAATTTATCCACTTAAAACTAATATTAAGTAAAAGATAAGATTACTTTTATAGAGTTTCAGTTCTATTACAGAATATATCCTGCTGTAGAGTAGTAGGCGATTTTTATTTTAATACCTGGAAGTAAAATATTACGTAAAATAACGTTTTGACATAATAATCATCGGAGCAATATTAAATGCAAGTTGATTACTGTATATATAAAAAATGTTTCCCTGATAGAATTTTACGGATTAATGCTTTCGGTACAGTGGATGAGCTATTTTTTCCAAAACACCTTAAATTTTTATGAGAGAAAGAATTGCAAATATACGCCTTTCAATATAATCACCAATCTTTTCATGCGAGAAATAAAGAGGGAAATGTATCCAAAATATTATGAAGGAATGCATGGCAGTAAGTACGACTATTGGAAATTCTCCAATCAAAAAGGACCGGGCAGTTTTTGCCCGGTTATCCTAGCTTCCTATCAGCATTTTTCAGGTACTTACGTTTTCTAAAAAGTGTTCGATTACAAGGGAGGATGCTCCCATTGCGGTTGCGTTTTTTCCTAAAGATGACAGCAACAGCTCATAACTACTTCCTAATTGATCATTGATTCTTGATGAAATGGAATTTCGCAGTGAGTTTAAGACGATAGGCAGCGCTTCAATTATATCGTTGCGGACCACAACCGCCTGAGGGTTAAACGTATTTAAAACATTGACCAAGCCAACCCCTAAGTAGTAGCCAAAGTTTTGCAAGGCGCTTAAGATTTCAGGGTCATTTTGGTTGGCGAGATTGATTATTTCCTGCTTGGACTTTTTGGGGAGTTGACTTGGCTGGGAATTCAGCATCGCCTTTTCGGAGGCATACAATTCCCAGCAGCCCCGGTTTCCACACCTACATTTAGGTCCATTTAGGTCAATCGTTAAATGCCCCATTTCCCCAGCAAATCCAATGTCCCCTCTATATAATTCGTTATTAATAATGATCCCTGTCCCAATTCCGGTACCGACACTCACGAATACCAGGTTTTGATAATCTTTAGCGGCTCCAAATTCTTTCTCTCCGTGGGCTCCGGCATTAGCTTCATTTTCAATAAATACGGGTACTTGAAATTCTTGTTCGAGGACCTTCTTTAAGTCGATATCCTTATACCAGTTGAGATTTGGGGCAAGTGTAATTTGATGTTCATTATTGACAAGCCCCGGTACCCCTAAACCGATGCCGATTAACCCGTAAGGTGAATCCGGCATCTGGTTGATAAAGCTGTTAATCATGGAACATAACTGATTTTTAATGGTTTCGACATTAGGATTATCTAGCTTCTGATGGTCCTCGAGGACAATATTTCCTTTCAAATCGGATAAGATGCCATTTAGATCATCAACACCAACATCAATTCCGATTGAAAATCCAGCATTTTTATTAAATAAAAGCATTACCGGTTTTCTTCCTCCGCTTGACTGCCCCTGACCGATTTCAAAAATAAGATTTTTCTCTATTAACGTGCTGATTTGTGAAGACACAGTTGATTTATTCAATCCGGTTTTTTCGGATAAACTCGCCCGTGAAATTGGAGAGTTGGAGACAATTTCATTTAAAAGTACTTTTTGATTAATTTTTTTGACTAACATTTGATCCGCAATTACCAAGTTTCTTCCCACCTAATTTGTTTATCCGATGAATAAAGTAAACATCACTTTTATATTAATATTATACCCAAAATAAACTAAATTTGAACATAAATTTTAAATAAACTATTGATAAAAACGCTTTAAGTTTATAAGATGTAATTTAATTAGTTTGTTTAATCAATATACTAATTGAAAAATTTATTATTAATTTTAATTTGGTTCAATCAACATTAAGTGAATATTTTGGAAGCATAAACAAGGTGGCTTATGGAAAAGATTAAAAAATCCATTGGGATTCAAATACTATAATCTAGAGGAAGTAATCACCGGCAAAACTATGAAGGACCATTTGCGTTTTTCCGTTGCCTACTGGCATACGTTTTCAGCAGATGGAACGGACCCATTTGGTGTAGGGACGATGCATAGACCTTGGGATTGCTTTTCGGGTATGGATTTAGCCAAATCAAGAGTAGAAGCAAGGGTAAGAATTTATAAAAACGGTGTATGATCTCCGGAAAAAATTGGACGGTCTGCAGCCGCTAACGATTAATTTTTTATGCTATTAAAAAAGAAATGAACCAATGAAATTTCTCTATTTAGGAAAAACAGGTTTAATAGTAAGTGAGCCTTGTTTGGGGAAGATGACGTTTGGCCGGGAAAAACGGAACAGGACAGCTTTAAAATTTTAGACCGTTTTGTTGGGAATTTTATTGATACGGCCGATGTCTATACCCGGGGCGTGTCGGGAGAAATCGTCGGAAAATGGCTGCAAGGAAAGAAAGAGGATGACTATGTCATTGTCACAAAAGTCGATTCAGCATAGGAGAAGGACCAAATAATATTCAAAGATATTCTGATTCCTCTTTGTAAGTATCGTTGATGCATTTTTTAATAAAATTTCCTAGTTAATTATGCGTAGATAACATAACCAGGTCGAGTATATAAACTGTGTTTTGAAAGGGCCTTCCAAAATGGAACAGCCCTTAAAATTTTTACTTTTCCTGCAATTCAAGAGGAACTGATCCCGGGCGATTACATGTACTTTCCATTATATAATGTTTACCGCTATCTGAGGAATCATGGAAGCCGTGCATTGCTTCTAAAACATGATAAGCTAGCTCGCCGCTTGCACGATAGTTTCCACCTTCGAGGATGGCTCTAGCCATATCTGCCACCCCCAGACCTCTGCTGTTTTGGGCATGCCCATAGGCAAGAGGGACTTCTTTAAATTCTTTTTCATCTCGTTTTCTAATCTTGACAGGCCCGTCGAACGTATTGGGATCAGGAACAAGTAACGTGCCTTTACTGCCGTAAATTTCAATCGAGGGGAGAGAGGTACCGCCAAATGCATCAAAGCTTGTTGTGAGATTGCCGATGGCTCCCGATTCAAAATCAATCACTCCAGAGATGTGCGTAGGGGTCAATACTTGAATTTTCGTACCGGCTTTCGGTGTGCTAAGCACCGTTCTTTCAGGGTAACTAATCCGAGTGGAACCAGAGATCCGTTTAATTGGTCCCAAAAGAGCGATTAAGGCCGTTAAGTAATAAGGTCCCATATCAAACATTGGCCCGCCGCCTATATCATAATAGAAAGCAGGGTCTGGATGCCAATGCTCGTGCCCGGGGCAAATCATGAAGGCCGATGCCCCGACAAGTTCCCCAATTTCATTTTGTTCTATTAAATGGATCGCCGTTTGAATACCCGCACCCAAGAAGGTATCAGGTGCGCTCCCAACGAGAAGATTACGTTTCTTGGCTGTTTCTAAAATTTGTCTTCCCTCCTCACGTGTGACAGCCAGCGGCTTTTCGGTATAGACATGCTTGCCTGCTTCAAGTGCCTGGATGCACACAGAGGCATGTGCTTTTGGAATGGTTAAATTGATCACTAAGTCAATGTCAGCATCTAACAGCAGCTCTTGTACCGAGCAAGCTTTAGGAATACCGAATTTTTCAGCTTGAGACTCGGCACGCTGGATATCGATGTCCGCACAGGCGATAAGCTTGAGGTGAGGGAACTTCTGGCAGTTCTCCATATAAATGGAGCTAATATTACCACAACCAATGATACCGATTTTAAGTTTTTTCATAATGAATCCTCCGTTTATTATTTTTTTAATGACTGAACTTATTGACTATCCCCCATACCTGTATAGGCACGTACATTTCCATAAATAGCCGCCACATCCAATTCTTCAGCGCGTTTCTTCCCTTCGGCAGACCACAAAAATCCCCGGCGCATAATCAGCGAGACTTCCGGAATGGCAATAATGTTTGCTTGATGACCTAATGAACAGTAAAACACATTTCCAAGGCCCCAGCGTTTTGTCCAGATTACAGGCATATCAACCACCTTATTCGCAGCATGCGGCCCGTGATAAACCGGGAAGCGGGTGGTAGCCAACACTTCAACTGCCGGATCGTAATGAAGGTAATATTGCTCACTCACGATTTTAAAATCAGAGAGACCCTCTAATAACGGACTTGAGGAATGCTTGATGTTCACGGTGTATTCCACACCATCATTTCCAGGATGGGCAACCCAATTCCCTCCCGTCATAAATTGCCAGTCTACATTATTTCGGAACGAGTCACACATTCCGCCATGGCATCCTACCAGCCCTACCCCTGATGCTACCGCTTCGGATATATTCAAAACATATTTTTTTTGGATTTCACCCATCGTCCAGTGGGGAATGATTAAATCCAATGATTTTAATTTTTCCTTGTCTGCATAAGAATCAAGAGAGTTGGACAACTCCACTTGGAAGTTTTCCTCTTCAAGGATTCCTTTAAAGATTTCCGCTACCTGTTCGGGCTGATGGCCATCCCACCCTCCCCAAACGATTAAGGCTTTTTTTTTCACGACTCAAGCACTCCCTTTGAACTTTTTTATTTTAAACTTCAGAAATTTGGATCCATTGGCGTTTTTCAATTGATAAATCTACAGCTTCTAAAACTTGCTGGCACTTTACGCCGTCATGGAAATTTGGCACAGGCTGACGATCCTCACGGAAGGACTCCATTAGCTCCACAACCTCATGGATGAACGTATGCTCATAACCAATCGTGTGTCCAGGCGGCCACCAGTGTTGCGCAAAAGCGTGCGAGGGATCAGTCGCTAAGACGCGGCGGAAGCCTTGTACATCTTCTTCGTCATTAGCAAAGTAAACCTGCAGCTCATTCATGCGTTCAAAGTCGAAAATGACGCTGCCCTTACTACCGTTGATTTCAAAAGAATTTTTACAGCGATGGCCTGTGGCAAAGCGAGTGGCTTCAAAGCTGCCCAATGCTCCTTTCGCAAAACGGGCCATGAATAGTGTTGCATCATCTACCGTAACTTCACCTTTTTCGCCGCTATCGCTGCCTCTTGCCGATAATCCAGTCATCTCGAAAGGAAGCGGTCGTTCCTTAATAAAAGTTTCGCTCATACCGATAACTTCCGTGATATCGCCAACTAGATAGTGGGCCAAATCGATAAGATGGGCTCCAAGGTCGCCGTGTGACCCGGAACCTGCAATATCCTTCTGAAGTCGCCAGACAAGCGGGAAGCTTGGATCAACAATCCAATCCTGCAGAAACCATGCGCGGAAATGATATATATCTCCCAATCTGCCTTCGTCGATAAGCTTTTTCGCCAACATGACAGCAGGGGCAAAGCGGTAATTGAATCCAACCATATGCTTGACCCCGGCGGCCTCTACGACTTCAAGCATTTCTCTAGAGTCTTTTAATGTAAGCGCTAACGGTTTTTCGCAAAAAACATGTTTTCCTGCTAGTGCAGCCGCGATGGTTATTTCTTTATGAACATCACTTGGGGCATTTATATCGATTAAATCAATATCGTTTCTATCTAAGAGCTTTTTCCAATCTGTCATGTATTCTTCCCATCCGAATTGCTTGGCTGCATAAGCCACGCTCTGCAGGTCACGGCCACAAATAACCTTCATTTCAGGGTGAACCGTCTTTGGGAAAAAGAGTGGAAGATCCTTGTAGGCATGGCTGTGCGCTTTACCCATAAATTTATAGCCGACCATTCCTATTTTAAGTTTTTTCATAGCTTGTCTCCTTTTTATTTGCTTAGCGGTGTGATGGATTATTCTGAATGTTTTTTATATTGGTAAATGTATCACTATTTTATTTGACACAACAAGATAAAACTTATATAATCCTAGACAAAATTTATTATTTTTTGAGGAAAAATCTTAATATGTTACTATATGAAGCACACCATTTTGATTTAATCACAAACTATTATTGCATGAATTTAAACTTCCCAAGCCATATCCACCGTTGTTTTGAATTAATATTTCTCGATGATGGGGAGATGGAAGTAATCATTAATCAAAGACGATTTCATTTAAAGGCTGGACAATTCTTACTAATATTGCCGTATGAAATTCATTCACTTCTGACGAAAACACAATCTCGGGCTAACATTTGTATTTTTTCTCCAGACTACGTTCAAACGTTTCAAAGAATGACAGAAAATAGTGCGCTTGAAAATCCCATATTTAACCTGTCTCCGGAAGTACATACATTAATTTCCAGGACATTATTCCAAGATACCACAAACCTTCTTGAACATAAGGCTAGTCTTTATTACCTATTATCAGAGCTGATGGGACAAACCACTTTAATGAATGTGAATAAAAAAGACCCGGAATTGCTCCATACTCTACTAACCTACATACAGGAACACTTTACGGAATCAATTTCGTTAAAGAGCATTGCGGATACATTGGGCTACAGCTACAATTATTTATCGAAATATTTTAATGCGAATGTTAGAATGTCTTTTGCAGACTTTTTAAATGGAACCAGGATTAACTATGCTTGTTATTTACTAAGATCGTCGGAAAAGAGCATTACCGAAATCGCTTATCTTAGTGGTTTTGAAAACATACGTTCATTCAATCGCAACTTTGTGAAAATAAAATTATGTACGCCAACGGAATACGGGAAAATCAACCACTGATGTTTATTGATTTGTATCCTATCAACTGCAAAAACACTTAAGGATATAGCCATAAAAGGAGGGGAAATATGGTAGAAAAATCTTTTACGGTTGTCGACCAGGCTGCCATCCATGCCGTCCAGCCATAGTATTGTTCAGCACCGAATCGAAATTTAAGTCAGATGTGAAATTAGAATACAAGGAAAAACAGGTGAATTTGAAATCGCTTATTGGACGCTATGTCCCTTGAAATTCCCTATGTAGCATAAATAAAGGTGATTGCCGCGAGAGAAGATTTCAAGAAGAAGTTCAAGGGCTTGAAGAAGTCCTGAAAAAAGAAGAATTGGCGAAATAGTGGGCTTATTGGAAAACTCCATCACATTTTTTTGAGAGGTCTGAAAAAGTTCCTTTAAAATTTAGGGCTGTGTGTCTAAATTGGCTGTTGATTTCCGCTCAAATAAACATAGTTCTTCGAAATAGCTATATTTTAAAAAGGTATAATTTCTAATAATTAAGGGGATTATATCCTTTTTTCTGTATAATTATAGTATCAATTTCAAGTGATGGGTATTAGGATCCAAAATCAACAGTCGTTGCTTTTCAGTCTGTATATGGCTATCTATGATTTAGTTGTTCCACAGGATAATTTGTTGAGCAAAATCATGGATGCCACACATACAAAAGCCCGCTACAATCAGAAATCTCCTAGAGAAATTCTGATGGATTGCTCTAAAAAACTTAGAAAAGCAGTTTACCAGTTCGACGAAAATATAAAAATAAATTCCCCACCCAAAATACAACTGATATCCTTGAGAATGAAATTGACTATTGCCACAAGCTTGTTGACGTTATTGAAAAGGAAGATACCTTAACCCAATGACGTTTTTTTTCTTCCAAATTTATCAGATAATTTCCCACTAACAGCTGCCCCGATTATGGCTCTAACTAAGATGGAACTTACCACAATTCCCTCAGTCATATAATTTAATCCTAGGCTTTTCTTAATGTAGAGAATCGCACAGAAATGACACGGGTATCAAAACCAAACCACCTAGTGCTCCAAGGAATAAATGATAGCATTATTACTTTTCTTGTAAAACCCCCTATATAGTTCATTCTTGCAATTCTAATTAGGCTGACTATTTTAATTCCAATCAGGTCAATTTACTTTACAATATGACATTTTCATCGCTGGGTCTGTTTTTTTATTTCGGCTTTTAATTAATGCCATTTTTGATTGATGCAACGACTGCAAAGTGCGATTGGTTCATGAATTTTATCGAGAGGTAAAACTTTAGGTCACACCTGTAAGTCGGGCGTTGTTCTCTCCTATGAGCACAAAACGGCAAAACATGGCTGCAAATGGAGGCCGATATTTTTAATACAAAAATTGAAAAGCTTTTCTAGCGGGAAGGAAACGTGTATGGGAGCGACTATGCCGGCTCATACAGATTCTGTTGGCTCCTTAAAAAATTAATAATCCATTATTTTTGGAAAAGTGAAGAACAGAAACATTCAGCAGGAAAATAAAAACAAACCCGTTGGAAGCGGATAGCATGTATGTTCTCTTATTATTTCTATGGGTGTTTGTATGATAGATGAACAAAGTAAAATAAGGAAAAACATAGTTCACAAGTGTTTTTATTGTATTTTTTTTAAGAAATTGAATGGTATCATGAAATAGAATGTGTTAAAATATAGTTAACATAGTTTGGTTAGAAGACAAACTAACAAGAAGCCTCAGGCCGTGTATAGATATTCTTTATGGGTATGGTACGTTATTAAGAATGTAAGGGCTTTTAATTGAATGGTGTCATTAACTCTGTTACTGGTTTTGTATTGAAAATAGGTTTTGCTTTAGGCGGGATTGTCCGTGGATATGTACTTGTCTGTAACAGGGTTTGTTGAAGTTTTTAAAGTTCAAAGTGCTGTAGCTATGCATGGTATTTTAATGGTTCTTTGCATAATCCCAATTTGTGTCGTCATTCTTGGGATAGTCGGTATTCTTTTTTACCCGATTTCCAACAAAGGTATTGAAAAAACGAATACAGATATTGAGGACAGAAAAGAATTAAGGGAAAATACCAGTGATTACCCCATCTACGGTGTTTGCTTTATGAGGGGGCGGCTCGATTTTGATGTAACCAGATTTGCACGGCAAATTTTAATTACTGCATGTATAAGAAAAGTAAGAAGGAGAGTTGTTTAATGAATAAGAATGAAAAGAAAATGAAGATTAATGCTGAAAAATTTGCATACACAGTTGTATCTTCACGTAATGTTGAAGGTGATATGCCAGAAGAAATAGCGAAGAAACAATTAACACTATATTTAAGTGCTTATTGGCTGGCAGAGAAGTTTAACAGCTTAGAGACCCAATCTTTCCAAAATATGAAAAGAAAAGAATATGAGGACCTAATGATGAAACTTTCAGGATATAAAGTGTTTTGATAGCTGAATATGTTCTGTTTACAGCAAAGAATCACCACTCACCGAATAAGGACGACGTAGTGATTTTTTTAAAAAAATAAATTGCCTAGTCAAATGTAATTGTTGATATATAGCAATTCTTTTATATCAGTTTATTTCCTGAACAAACTAAGTAATCCAATATTTTTTCCAGTGAACCTAAAGTCTGCAACTCTTTTTATTTATGTTCCGGCATTGAAAGATTAATAAAATCATCCATAGCTTTATAGCCCGGATCACTAGCGTGCAAGTGATCCCCGGAATCATATTTTTTGGATTCAACATACGCAGGTTATTTGGATCAAGTAAAAGCTTACTAAAATCGCTGATATCATTGATTCCTTTTACTAAAATAACATCAGTAACACGGTTTGGTTAAACACATCCCGATCCAATCGTTCCAAAGCTTTGATCTCATAATTTGGCGAATCGCTCAGAATCCGATTGCCTGTAATCCCTTCATTAAGGACGGACATCTGTTGGCCAACAGTTCCTGTTTAAAACGGTCCGCTAAGAAATCAGTCCAGCGATGATTGGCATTTGGTGTCTACTGCCAACCGTCAGTAATCGAGTCCCCGAGAGTCACGACAGCTCCTTTGACCGATGGGTGTGCTAAAAACATCAACGCCACCCAGCCAGTAACAGCCATTTCCAGTTTTTGAAGGTTAATCAGAATTTCAGTATCCGATGTGTGGTCCCCAGTATTAGAGAAATAAGTATTCTGATTCGAATTAAAATGCCATGTAGCCGGGCCGCTCTTTAATTCCTGGCCAGTAGGCATAGTAACAGATTGGCTTCCATTAAAAGTCACTTGATGGTCCTTAGTTAGAAACAGAGAGTTAAAAAAAATTCCTGCCTTTTATCGAATCTTTGTTAACGGATATTGGGATCTCCCAATATACAGGTCGTTCTAGACGAAATGGGGGAATTTTTAATTAAGTGCGATAAATGTTTATATTCAGATGTAGTTAATGAGCATTTAAAAGCGATAAGTAGAGAAAAAAATATTTTATATTCGCTTCAGCAAAGGGATTAACCGATAATGGGGACTTTTTACGATTTCACAGGTAGAACGCACTTTATTTTAATGAGGTGATGAATGCCTGCTTGTAGGAGACACTTTGGATTAACAAAGGTTGTATGGTATTGAAGTTAAGATTATAGCAAATGCCCGCTCTGTTGTAGAGCGGGCATTTGAAATGTAATTAAAGGGGGTTACGCTTCGTTTATCCCATTTTTGATAAAATTTTCAATTGCGAAAGCTGCTACACCTAGCGCTGTTGAATGGGTGGAAAGCTTTGAAAAGAGAATTTCATTATCGCTCTGATTATATGATAAGGCAGAGGATTTAACCGTTTTTCGAATCGCAGGCTCTATCCACTTTTGTGCCATAGCCAGCCGATTTCCAATGATCACTTGTCTTGGATTAAAACTATTGATAATATTGTTAATTCCATAGCCGATATATTGTCCAATTTCCTCAAATAGTTTGATGGTGTTTTGATCATTTTCTTCGGCCAATTGGATTAAAGACTCAAGGGTTACATTTCTTTGATTGGTCAACGACATTAAAGCGTTCTCAGAGGCGTACATTTCCCAACATCCCTTGCTGCCGCATTTGCAAGGTCTTCCATTGATGTGAATAATCATATGTCCCATTTCACCAGAAAAACCACTCTCACCTTTATACAGCTGTCCATTTAATATAATGCCAACACCAATTCCACTGCTGGCACTAACATAAATGAGGTTTTCTGAATTCTGGCCTGCACCAAATTGTTTTTCGGCATATGCTCCAGCATTTGCCTCGTTTTCAACACATACGGGAACATTAAATTCGGCTTCCAATTCTTCTTTTAGGTTGATATTCTTCCAGCCTAGGTTTGGTGCGAGCACTACGATGCCTTCTTTATCAACAATTCCTGGAACTCCGACTGCAAACCCAACAATGCCATATTTGCTGTAGGGCATTTCGTTCATAATGGCACGAATCATCTTTTTAACTTGTCCAATTACAACCGAATAAGTTGAATCAATGATTTGTTCATGTTTTTCGATTACAATTTCGCCTTTTAAATTGGTTAAAACAATTAAAATATAATTAACACCAATATCTATTCCAATAGAAAAACCGGCTGCTCTTTTAAAATAAAGAATGACAGGACGACGTCCGCCACTGGATTCACCAGCGCCCGATTCATACACCAGTTCTTCTTCTAATAATTCATTTATCAAAGAAGAAACGGTTGCTTTATTTAGACCAGTAGATTGGGCAATATCCGCACGCGATATTGGATCGTTTTCCCTAACCATATCTAATACAAGTGATTTATTATTTTTTTTCACAACTTGTTGATTCCATGTTAATGGCTGCAATAAATTCACCTCCTTTGTTTGATATATAACATAATAATACCATGAATTTAGTTTGTTTGATATCCAAACGTAATATGTTGTTTAAACGGTCAAACTAGAAGACCGTTTTTTTTATTATATTCATTATCCTTATAAGGATAATATCATAAAAGTAGATATTGTTAAATAATTAACAAAGATATTCCTAATCGTGACTGAGTCTATATATAATTTATAAAAATTATTTAGTTTATTCGATAGACAAACTAAGTTGGCGGTGATATAATAAAACTGTAAACAAGATTAAAAGCCGAACAAGGCGTTGAAAAGGATATTTAAATTACAGGAGGAAACGACAATGGCTTACTTTGAAAATGTAAACAAGATTAAGTATGAAGGTGCAGATTCGAAAAATCCTTTAGCTTATAAATATTATAATCCACAAGAAAAAGTAAATGGTAAAACAATGGAGGAACTACTTCGTTTTTCAGTAGCTTATTGGCACACTTTTAATGCAGACGGAACAGATCCGTTTGGAGTAGGTACTGCCATTCGACCATGGGGTCATTTAAAAGGTATGGATTTAGCAAAAGCACGTGTTGAGGCTGCTTTTGAATTTTTTGAAAAGCTTGATGTTCCTTTCTTCTGTTTCCATGATTTTGATATTGCTCCAGAGGGAAGCACATTAAAAGAATCAAATGAAAACTTAGATGTTATTGTTGCAATGATTAAAGAATACATGAAAACAAGCAAAACAAAGCTATTATGGAATACTGCCAACATGTTTACAAACCCACGTTATACACATGGTGCAGCTACATCCTGCAACGCTGATGTTTTTGCTTACTCTGCAGCAAAAGTGAAAAAGGGATTGGAAGTTGCAAAAGAACTTGGTGCAGAAAACTATGTATTCTGGGGCGGCCGTGAAGGTTATGAAACACTGTTAAACACAGATATGAAATTAGAGATGGACAACTTAGGACGCTTCTTCCATATGGCAGTTGATTATGCAAAAGAAATCGGTTTCGATGGACCATTCTTAATCGAGCCTAAACCAAAAGAGCCTACTAAGCACCAATATGATTTTGATGTTGCTACAGGACTAGCATTCTTACAAAAATATGATTTACAAGATTACTTTAAGTTTAATATCGAAGCAAACCATGCAACTCTTGCAGGCCATACATTTGAGCATGAATTAAGAACTGCTCGTATCAATGGGATGTTAGGTTCAGTTGACGCCAACCAAGGTGATGTATTGCTTGGATGGGATACAGATGAATTCCCAACAGATCTTTATACTACTACTCTTGCAATGTATGAAATTTTGAAAAACGGGGGTCTTGGAAAAGGCGGATTAAACTTCGATGCAAAAGTTAGAAGAGGATCTTTTGATCCTGAAGACCTATTTGAGGGCCATATCGCAGGAATGGATTCTTTTGCTATCGGCTTAAAGGTTGCTAACAAGCTGATTGAAGATAAAGTGTTTGATAGTTTCATTGAAGACCGCTACAGCAGCTATACTCAAGGTATTGGCAAGAAAATCGTTGAAGGTACAACAAACTTCCACGAGTTAGAAGAATATGCCCTAGGATTGACTGAAATCAAAAATAAATCTGGTAAAACAGAGCGCCTAAGAGCATTATTGAATCAATATCTTCTTGAAACTCTTTCCAGTGTGCGTGTTTAATAAATAGAATAATCATTAAAAATGTGCTGGAGCTTAACTCCAGCACGTTTTTATAGAAAAGAGATGATAAAAAATGAAGTACGTAATTGGAATCGACCTTGGTACAAGTGCAGTAAAAATTTTGCTTGTGAATCAAGACGGCGAAGTTTGCCAGGAAGTATCAAAATCCTACCCTTTAATAATCGAAAAGTCGGGCTATAGTGAGCAGGATCCAGAAGCATGGGTGTCAAGAACAACAGAAGGACTTGCTGAACTTGTCAATAATTTCAAAGGCGATATCAGTGAAATTGAGGGAATCAGTTTTTCTGGACAGATGCACGGCCTTGTTTTATTAGATCAAAATCGTCAGGTAATAAGAAATGCAATTTTGTGGAATGACACACGCACAACTGAACAATGTCAGCAAATTTATGATGTTGTTGGCAAGGAACAGTTATTGGAGATAACAAAGAATCCAGCATTGGAAGGGTTTACTTTACCGAAGCTTCTTTGGGTAAAAGAGTATGAGCCAAATAACTTTGTAAAAGCCAAGGTATTCATGCTGCCAAAAGATTATTTACGTTATCGGATCACAGGTAATATCCATATGGAATACTCAGATGCTGCAGGAACCCTCATGCTTAATGTAGCCAAACGGGAGTGGAGCACTGAAATATTAAATCTGTTCGGTCTTTCACCAGAGCTTTGTCCACCGTTAGTTGAATCACATGCGTGTGTTGGAACCGTTTCTATTGACTTTGCCAAGAGTACTGGATTGTCTGAAGCTACAAAAGTGTTTGCCGGTGGGGCTGATAATGCTTGCGGTGCAATTGGTGCTGGGATATTGGCGGAAGGTAAAACGTTATGCAGCGTAGGTACATCCGGTGTCATTCTTTCCTATGAAAAGAGAAATGATCTCGATTTTGATGGTAAGGTTCATTATTTTAACCATAGTGAAGAAAATACCTACTATACGATGGGTGTAACCCTCGCCGCAGGATATAGCCTAAGCTGGTTTAAAGATACATTTGCAAAGGAAGAATCATTTGATGAGTTTCTGCAAGGGGTCGATACGGTTCCCCCAGGAGCAAATGGCTTGTTATTTACTCCATATTTAGTTGGGGAACGAACACCGCATGCGGATTCGAATATTCGCGCAAGCTTCATTGGTATAGATGCCTCTCATGAAAGGAAGCACTTTGCCCGCTGTGTTCTCGAAGGAATCACGTTTTCTTTAAATGAAACGATTCAAATTTTTAGAAACAATGATAAAAAAATTGATTCCATCGTTTCTATTGGCGGCGGTGCAAAAAATGATATTTGGCTGCAAATGCAAGCAGATATTTTTGATGCCAAAATTGAAAAGCTGGCAAGTGAACAGGGACCGGGAATGGGCGCTGCGATGCTGGCTGCTTTCGGCTGCGGCTGGTTCTCTTCTTTGAAGGAATGCGCAGAAAATTTTATTCAAACTGCCAAGACCTATTATCCAATTAAAGAAAATGTTGAAACATACAAAAAACTATTTACGATCTATCAGGATGTTTATACACATACGAAGACTCTTAATGAGCAATTAAGAGAATTTAGAAAGTAATTCAGATTTCAGTTGATACTTTCCAAATAAGACCTTGGAGGCACCTGGAGCTTCCATGGTCTTTGTAAAGGTTATTCAAAATTGAAGAATACTGAGGGTTTGATAAAAGGTAATATAGCAACTTAATTCAATTAATGGACAAACAAAGTTTGAGAGAGGAGAATTATCAATGGATAAAATGGATAAGAAAATGAAAATTAATCCTGAAAAGTTTGCCTACACAGTTATATCATCACAAAATGTTGAAAGTAATTTGCCGGAGGAAATAGTAAAAAAACAATTAACCCTTTATTTATCTGCCTACTGGCTGGTAGAGAAATTTAATCAGATGGAGGCCCAATCTTTCGAAAATATGGAAAGAAGAGAATATGAAGATCTTATGGTGAAGCTTTCTGGATTTAGAGCGCTTTGAAAGCGTTCTCGAAAAATTGGTTCTAATGAACAAAGGGAGTGCCCCTAAAAGTATCACCTCATAGGGGCACCGATCGAGGGTAAGTTGGCAGTAGCATTGGCAAGTAAATAAAACAGCAATGTGTACTTAATTATAATGAAAGTAGGGAATTCATTTGCCAAAGAATATGTTTTTTAATGCACACCATTCACCAATTGGAGCATTTTCAAGTTTTACACTAGGGTTTTATGGAAATGGAGGCGGTTTGGATTTAGAACTTGGACGCTCTCCTCGGAAAAATGTATATGTAGGTGTGGAATCTTTAGAACGTGAGGGGATTTATGAGGCACTTCCTTTCTTTGATGTAGAAGATGATGAAAGTAAGCGCTATGACATTGAAAATATGGATCCCAATCCAGATAAACCACGTATTATTCTTCCTTATTTGAAAGAAGAAATCAAACGTAATTTCCAATTGGGAACAGATACTTGGAAGGCGGGAGATTTAACTTTCACAATCTATACTCAGGTTCAATCAGTTCCTGATCCAGCTGCTGCATCAGACGAAGAGTTGATGAAAACATTAATTCCGGCTGTTTGGGCGGAGCTTACCATTGATAATACAAATGGAACGAAAACGAGACGTGCCTTCTTTGGATATCAAGGGAGTGATGCATACAGTTCCATGCGCCGCCTGGATGATACATGTGATGGAATTGCCGGGATTGGACAAGGGCGTTTAACCGGTATTGCAACTAATGATTCTGAAGTAAAATCAGCTTTGCACTTCAGTTTGGAAAATATTTTAACAACGCCTTTTGAAGAAAACTGGGCATTCGGTTTAGGACCGGTTGGTGCATTGATTATGGATGTTCCGGCAGGGCAAAAACGAACCTATAAATTTGCCGTTTGCTTCCACCGTTCCGGATATGTGACTGCCGGAATGGATGCATCTTACTACTACACAAGATATTTTCCTAATATCGAAACAGTAGCAGCGTTTGCATTAGAAAATTTCGATGAATTTGCAAATCGGGCAAGACAAGCAAATAGCTTGGTAAGTGACGCGGCTCATTTATCAGAAGATCAAAAGTTTATGATGATTCATTCGATTCGCAGTTATTATGGATCTACACAACTGCTTGATGCAGAAGGCGAACCTTTCTGGGTAGTAAATGAAGGCGAATATCGGATGATGAATACCTTTGACCTGACTATTGACCAGATCTTCTTTGAACTAAAAATGAATCCGTGGACGGTCAAAAATGAACTGGACATGTTTGTTAAACGCTTTAGCTATGAGGATAAAGTTCGTTTCCCTGGGGATGAAGCAGAATATCCGGGCGGGATTAGCTTTACTCACGATATGGGAGTTGCTAACACAGTTTCTCGTCCGCATTATTCTTCCTATGAGTTATACGGTTTAGATGGATGTTTCTCACATATGACCTATGAGCAGCTTGTAAACTGGGTATTGTGTGCGTCAGTTTATGTAGAACAAACAGGGGATGTTCAGTGGTTAAACACCAACTTAGATGTTTTTGTACGCTGCTTTGAAAGTATGATAAACCGCGATCATCCTGAAGCGGATAAGCGTGATGGAATTATGGGATTGGATTCATCACGTGTTATGGGTGGAGCAGAGATTACAACTTATGACAGTTTAGATGTCTCTCTTGGCCAGGCGAGAAATAATATTTATTTGGCAGGAAAAACTTGGGCCTCATATGTGGCTTTAGAGAAGTTATTTAGAGAAAATGATTTTGCTGAACTTTCTAAGCAGTCAGGAGAGCAAGCTCAAAAATGCGCTGCGACTATTGTTTCTCATGTAACCCCAACTGGCTATATTCCTGCAGTGATAAAAGAGGGAAATGATTCAAAGATTATTCCTGCAATTGAGGGATTAATTTTCCCTTACTATACCAACAATCATGATGCATTAGATCCAAATGGACGTTTTGGAGCCTATATTCAAGTATTGAAAACACATCTAGAAACCGTATTAACTGATGGGGTATGTTTGTTTGAAGATGGGGGCTGGAAGATTTCATCTACAAGCAACAATTCTTGGTTAAGCAAAATTTACCTGTGTCAATTTATTGCGCGGGAGATTCTCGGATGGGAATGGGATGAAAAAGGAGCTAAAGCAGATGCGGCTCATGTGGCTTGGTTAACTCATCCGACTTTATCGGTTTGGAGCTGGAGCGATCAAATTATCTCCGGTGAAATTGCAGGAAGTAAGTATTATCCTCGCGGAGTAACCAGTATTTTATGGCTTGAAGAAGGTAAAAAAGATCTACGTTAATTTGTCAAAGTGTGCTGGCAGTATTGTTACTCCAGCACATTTTTAAGTACGACTAGTTATAGAGCTCTTTAGTACTTTTGGAGAACGATGAATAGGCTAATCTATATGGTTAACAAATTTAGTCCTATCCGCAATTATTTGAGTCTTGGATCAGCTGCAGGACATATGGTTTTGGCGAGGGCAGTATTGAAAAGATCGGTTTCGATTAGAACCGAGCCTAACTAAATTTGAAAGGAAAAATTAACATGAAAATCATTCAAGAAAGCTTTGGTCAAATTGACAATCAAACTGTTTTTTCGTATACATTGGTTAACGATCATGGGTTAGAAGTAACCGCAATCAATTATGGATGTATTATAACTAAAATTGTTGCTCCTGATAGAAACAAAAATTTTGAAAATATTGTCCTTGGCTATGATACATTAAACGAATATGTAAAAGATTCTTCTTACCTTGGTGCCATTGCTGGCCGTGTGGCTGGAAGGATTAAAGACGGTTCATTCGAACTTGATGGAACTGAGTATTTACTTGCTAAAAATGATCATGGTAACCATCTGCATGGGGGAATAAAAGGATTTAATAAGGTCTTTTGGGATGCAGAAATCATTGAGGATGGAGTCCGTTTTTCGTATAAAAGTCCCGATGGTGAGGAGGGATACCCTGGAAATTTAATTGTACAAGTTACTTATACTTTAAATAACAACAACGAATTAACCATTGAGTATGCAGCCCAAACAGATAAAAAAACGTTAGTGACCGTTACCAATCATTCTTATTTTAACTTAAGTGGAAATTTAAAAAGGGATATTTTAAATCACACCTTAAAAATACAGAGTGATCGATTTTTAGAGCTTGATTCTGAATTTATTCCAACGGGCAAGTCTATTCAAGTAGAGGATACTCCATTTGATTTTACAAGTGAGAGGGCAATAAACACTGGAGTAACATCCACATATGCGCAAAATGTGTTGGTTGGGGAAGGGTATGACCATCCATTCCTATTAAAAACCAATAAGGATAAGGAAATTAACTTGAAGGATCCTGAAAGCGGGCGTACTCTAACGATTGAAACAGATGAGCCAGCGGTGGTTGTTTATACGGGTAACTCATTACCATCTGAAGGTGAATTTTGTGGCATAACGTCTAGGAAATATCTTGGAATTTGCCTTGAGACTCAAGGTTTGCCTGACGCTGTACATCATCCCCATTTTCCAACAGTGATTTTAGATAAGGGCGAACAGTATTCTTCTAAAACAGTATATCAATTTGGGATTGAAGAGAATTAAAAATAGGAGATGTTGACATGAATTATCGTGAATTGGGGAATTCAGGGATAAAGATTAGCGAAGTCAGCTTTGGAACTTGGGCGATTGGAGGTGCATGGGGTAAGACCAGCGATGAAGAAGCATTGAAATCATTAGAGTATGCAATGGAGCAGGGTGTGAACTTCTTTGATACAGCCGATGTATATGGCGACGGCCATAGCGAAGAGTTATTGGCGAAGGCAACTAAGGGTAAGGAAGATCAGATTTATATTGCAACAAAGTTTTGCCGTCAGGGAGACATTTTTGACCCGGTAAATTACAGCTATGAAAAAGTAAGTTCCTACTGTGAAGACAGCCTACACCGTTTAAAACGGGAAGCCATTGATTTATATCAGATCCACTGCCCGGCTACAGAGGTTTTAAAAGATGGCAAAGTATTTGAAGTGCTTGACCGGCTACAGCGCGAAGGGAAAATTCGTCATTATGGGGTAAGTGTGGAAACAGTGGAGGAAGGTCTTATTTGTTTAAACAACCCTAATGTAAAAAGTTTGCAAATTATTTTTAATATTTTTCGCCAGAAGCCATTAGAAGAATTAATACCTGAGGCAAATAAAAAAGGTGTTGGCCTCCTTGTTAGATTACCGCTTGCCAGCGGACTGCTAACAGGGAAATTCACGCAAGGTCATGTCTTTGAAGAGGACGACCATCGCCGCTTTAACGAAAATGGAGAGGAATTTAATGTAGGGGAAACGTTTGCCGGACTTGGATTCCAAAAGGGTGTTGAATTAGCCGATCAGTTAAGGTGGATTGCAGAAGGCAGGCCGTCTATGGCCAGTGCGGCACTTCGCTGGATTTTGGATTGTAAAGAGATTACTTGTATCATTCCTGGTTTTAAGAATATAAAGCAAGTCGAGCAAAATCTTACAGCATTGGATACTAAACGTTTCTCTAAAGAAGAAATGCGAAAACTCCAAAGTTTTTATGAAGAAAAAGTAAAGGAATCTATTAGAGGACCTTATTGATTTTGAAAATAAAGGGTAGCCAGGCATAGGTATCCACCTAAAGTGTTTTAGTAAAAAATCTGTCTTTTCATAATGTGTACCCCGTTGTAAAGGACATTTATAAAAAATCCTAGGCAGATTTAAGAAGATGAGCTCTGTATTGAAGGAGGCCACTGAAAAAGTCCAATATTTAATAAAGACAGTTGAAAGTTCAATCTAATGAACTTTCAACTGCCTTTTTACTTTATAATATTGGTATCAAATGTATGTAGGCGGTATCCAAGTGATTTCAAATCAAGAATCTCTCAACTTTAGCCCATATATAGCTTTAAACGATATTGTTGTACCAAAGGATAATATGCTTCGAAAAATTAATGAGCTTGTAGTCTTAACTTCATACGTATCCCAAAAAAAGATATGTTAAATTTATTCTAAAGTTAGTTAGTTAAATAAACCAACAAAGGGGTAAAGTTAACCATATGGTGGTTTATTAAAACTCAGCAATTAGACCAAAAGGAATATATAAAGGAGTAATTTCGATTGACTAAACAAAGTTTGATTAATGAGGTAAATACTTCTGAAAAAATGATTGCGGTTACATTTGATGATGGTCCCAATCCCGTTTATACAACGCAACTGTTGGATATTTTTTCTGAAGTACAAGGTAAAGCGACCTTTTTTATGATTGGCGAACAAATGAATCGACATCCAGAAATTGTAAGGAAAGTATATGAACAAGGCCACGAAATCGGAAATCACACATATTCACATGCTAAAATGACCGAGTTAGCTGAAGCCGAATGCGTAGAAGAAGTTATACGGAATGAGCAATTAATATATCAACTGACTGGTCAAAAGCCGGTTGTCTTACGACCTCCATATCTTGATTATAACCATGAAACTGTTTCATTCATGCAGCAAAAGGGATACCCCATGATTGGAGCACTTAATCTAGAAGCGCATGACTGGGAGATGCCAGGGGTCAATCATATCCTATCCAAGTCGAGAGAATGTGTAAAAAATGGAAGTATATTAATTTTCCATGATGGATATGGCGACCGTTCACAATCTATAGAAGCTGTTCGGATCCTTGTTTCCGAACTTAAATTTCAAGGTTATCAACTTGTAACTGTAAGTGAACTGCTAAGAATGGAAAATTAGAATAAAAAAAGCTCTCGTTTGAAGGGCAAAAACCAAAGATTACTAGCCCCCCAAATAGAAATGCCAATCCAAAGCAAGTTCACATGAGCAAGCCTTGTATTCACTATTAAGGGCGTAAGCACCACTCATTGAAAATTTATTCAAGCAATAAACCCCTTTTCACTTAAAGCTGTTTACTCCATTATTCGGCTCATTTTGGAAAAACTATTCTATTATAAAAGGGCGATTATGAATGTTCTCAAGATTAAAAAAATGGAACACATTACGTAACCAAATACTGGTGGTATTCCTGTTTGTCATGGCCATTGTTTTATTAATAGTGGGTACTTTAACATTTAATCAAGTATCTACCATGCTCAAAAATAATGCAGATAAGCAAATCAAACAGACAGCAGTTGAAGCAAACGGCAGACTTGGATCACTATATGAACAAATCGATACTGCCTCAAAACTTATTATGATGAATAATAATGTACAAACAACCTTATTAAACGAATATGAAGGAATCCAAACTTCATTTGCTCAACGTCAACAATTAATGGGGATTGTGAATATGATTCAAGCGAACTCGGAAGGAATTTTTTCTTTTGAGCTTTATACAAGTAACCGCAAACACCTATTACCATTAGATGATAGGAATTTAACTACTCGAGTTAGTGAGAAATGGATTCAACAAGTGGATGCAGCAAAAGGCCGGTTGGTCTGGATAGGAAAGGATCCGGATAATCCAGACAATCTACTAGCTTTAAGAAGGGTTAATTTATTGGACCATGGATTTAATAAGGGCGGTTACCTCCTTATTAGGATATACCGCAACTATTTTCAATTTACAAATCAAGAATCCGATAATAACCTGGATCAGTATTCCATTTTATTGGATAAAAACTATAAACCCATTCTTTCAAACTATGATGGGGCTCTTGAACCAATTATAAAGAACAACATCCAGACCATTTTCTTAGATAAACAGGAGTATATGGTTACGAAACAAATTTCCAATGAAACGGGGTGGACCATTATTATATTAACCCCGGTTAACGATCTTACTAAGGGAATTAATGTATTGCGAATGGGGATTATATTTTCCGGAATTATTGGTTATTTTATTTATTTCATTTGTTCATTATTTTTATCAAATATCATTACTAGGCCTATTTTAAAATTAACGAAAACGATGGAGCGGGTCAGTAATGGAACGTTAACGATGGCACCAAAAGTACTTTCAGCAAATGAAATCGTTGAACTAAACAGCACTTATAACCATCTTGTTAAAGAAATCAATCATTTGATTGAGATGGTTTATCAAAAAGAAATTATCCGCAGCCAAAGTGAGTTAAAAGCACTTCAAGCACAAATAAATCCTCATTTTCTTTTTAACACCCTGGACGCTCTTCGTTGGTCACTTGAGGAAAAAGATGAAGAGGAACTGTCAGAGCTTGTAGTTGCTATGTCCAACTTATTCCGTTATACGATTACAAAAAAAACGGATGGGGATTGGGTGACGATTAAAGAAGAGATTCAACATATTGTTGACTATATTGAAATCATGAAAATGCGATTTGGTGAGCATGTAAATTGGAATTTGAACTTATCTCCCGAGTGGGAGCATGTAAAGATACCAAAATTGCTGATCCAGCCATTAGTTGAGAATGCAGTTCTTCATGGGGCCGGGAATACTGTGGAGAATTGTACGATTACAATTTCCATTTATCAGGATGCCGATAAAGATTACCTTCAGATTCTTGTTCAAGATGATGGTCCAGGGGTAGATGAAGAAAAATTGGTTTTTATTAAAAAATCAATAGAAACTGGGGAGAGGACTTCTGAAAAAGGAAGTGGAATGGCTTTATCCAATGTTTACAAGAGGCTCCAATTGTATTATCAAGATCGTTTAAAACAGGGACTAACAATTACAAGTGAGGTTAATGTCGGTACAACTGTATCATTTATCATACCGGTCAATGGAGGGGAAACATGTTAAACGAAAAAACAATTTTAATCGTTGATGATGAACCAAGGACTCTGCAAGGGCTTAAAAGGACATTGGATAAATGGGCAAATGGTGAATTTAATGTTCTTACCGCCTCTAGCGGGGAAGAAGCAATTGAACTGATGCATAATCAAAAAGTTCACATTCTTATTAGTGATATCCAAATGCCAGAAATATCCGGGCTGCAATTATTGAAAAGAATCAAAGAACATATGATTTCACCTGTAATCATTATGGTTTCGGCTTATTCTGAGTTTCAATATGCCCAAGAAGCTCTTCGACTGGGAGTTATTAACTATTTACTAAAACCCATCGGTAAAAATAATTTAATCGAGGCCGTGGAAGAGGCAGTTCAAGTTGTGGCGAAGAAGGAAAGGATGGGAATTATTGAAAGGGTTGTGGATAATAAGCTCATCGATATAAATAAGCAAAGCTCCACTGCCCATGAAACAATTCGTGAGGCGATGGCTTTTATTAATCATCATTTACAGGATGAGCTGACTCTGAAAGAAGTGGCTGAATATGTTCATTTAAATCCGAGTTATTTTAGTGTCTTATTTAAGGAACATGCCAAAGTAACGTTTAGTGAATATGTTACCAGACGGAGAATCCAACGAGCTAAAGAATTGTTGATCGCTACCAACCTTCCAATTGCGGAAATTGCGGAAGAAGCGGGGTATAAAACGGCAAAATATTTCATCAAGATTTTTAAGGAATTGGGGGGAGTAACTCCAAGTTCATTCCGAAAAAACAATGTTGAAAAGAATCTTGCTAAATATTAGAGTACTTTTCCTAAGCTTTACGCCTTAGAACCTGTAAATAAAACACTAGAAACATCTACTTGAAAGGTTTAAGGGGGGAATTCCTTGTTAAAAGTGAAAACAATTTTAATGTCGATGGCATTGTTTCTTCTCGTAGCTGTGCTACTTACAGGGTGTCTTTCTTTCAGTTCTTCATCTAAAAATGAAAACGATATAAGCGGACGTAAGACAGTAATCAAATTTATGTATATTTGGCCAAGTGGCTCTCAGCATATACTTGTAAACAACATCATCAGTGATTACGAAAAACAACATCCAAATGTAAAAATTGAAACGGAAATTTTAGAAACTGATCAATATAGAGCCAAGCTTAAAGTTTTAGCGGCTTCGAATGAATTACCTGATGTTGGAATGACTTGGTCGGACGGTTTTCTTAAGCCTTACACTCAAGCTAACTTGTTTACACCATTAGATCATGTTATAAATGCAAATTTTAACAAAGTTTTTGTCCCGAATGTGAAAAAATCGTACGATTATCACGGAAAAACTTACGGGTTACCAATGGAATTTAATATATCATATGTGTTTTACAACGAGGACATTTTTAAGAAATATAATCTTCAAGTTCCAAAAACATTTACTGATTTAAAATATATTATTAGAGTATTAAAAAGTCATGGAATAATTCCTGTTACGGTTGGTGCGAAAGATGGCTGGCCAGCATCATTCTGGTTCATGTATCTGGTAGACCGTATTGGAGGACCTAACATTTTAACGGATGTTATTCATGGGAAAGTGAAAATGACCGATCCAGCCATTGTAAAGGCGGCACAAGAAACACAAAACCTTGTGGATATGGGTACTTTTGAGCCTGGCGAGAGTGCTTTATCAAATGATGAAGCAAGGAATTATTTTTTGAATGAAAAAGCAGCGATGTTTTTAACAGCCACCTGGGAATTGCCAAACTATGTAACAAGCCCTTATTTTACATCTGAATTTAAAGATAAAGTCGGCTACTTTAAATTTCCCCTTTATGAAGGTGGAAAGGGGACTAATGTAAATAGTTATGTTGGGGGGCCTGGAGTTGGCTTATTTGTAGCTCAAAACTCCGGAGTGAAGAAACAAGCAAAGGATTTTGCGGCCTTTTTGGTGAAAGAATGGGGAGAAAAATCAATTACTAATGCTGGAATCATTCCGGCAACAAAAGTGGACACAAGCAAGGTAGAGCTCTCTCCAATGTACGTCGATGTCTTGAATGATATAAAAATTGCATCCAATGTAACGACGTACTTCGATATCCAAGCAAGTCCAGGTGTATCAGATTTATACCATCAACTCATGACAGCTTTATTTGAAAAACAAATCACACCTGAAGCTTTTACAAAACAACTGGCAAATGCTCTTGCGAAAGAGCAACACCATATTGGCCGTTCATTTTAAAACATTCAAGACTTCTTGAACTATTTTAATGAAATTGGTTTTTAATGACTATTAATAAGATTAAAACATGGTTTTCCGAGGCTATATAAAACTAATAAAAAATAGCCATCTATTTATCTTCTAAGTGACCGCATTGATGAAAGAATTGAAGTTTGTCCGTAAAAGGATGATAAAGTCCTAAAAAAGCAAGTGGGGAAAATGAGTGTTTTCTCCACTTGCTTTTTTATTGCCATTTAGCTGGCGTCCTTAAACAATTCCCGTTATTGACCATCTTAATGCCGTTTGGCGGAATTACCGCTTGGCTTCGCGTAATAGGCTTAGTTTTGTAGCCAAAAAATCATCCATTTTTGTATAACTAATACTGAAAAAATGTTTATGAAAGGGTTTCCAAAAATAATGGTATTTTTCCTAATCGTTGTTACCTTTTTTTAAAATGTATAACTGATAAACTAAGTATATGAACAAAAGGTACTATAAAAAGATTCAAAAGCAAATAAATAGATGTCAAGCCGGAACCTTTTCCTGATATTGGACAAAAATAGTTGAATATTACCTATTGTGCATTTGTTTAATTTTAACAGTTTTCTAGTTTTTAATCTATAAGAATAAATTTACAAACGATTACAACAAAACAAGTAATCATCCTAAAGGGGGTGAGGTATCAAAATCTATTCCGACGTTTAGAGGGAAATTAAGAAAAATCAATTTATTGTTTGTTTTGTAAGCGATTACCTAAAGTTTTTAGGAGGGTCATTAGATGAAAATGAAGCGCAAAGCATCTTTGGTATTAACCGGATTATTGTCTGTTGGTGTTCTTATGGCTGGTTGTTCCAGCAACTCAGCCACAACTTCAGCAAAATCTGACAGTGGAAATTCAAGCACAGTAGCGGTAAAACCACTTACAGTGGGAGCACCAAACGGAAACTGGCAGGAAAACTTTAACCCATTCGTAACCAATCCATTATATGGAACAATGGGCTTAATTTATCAGCCGCTTTTCATTTACAGTACAGTCAGCCAGGACACTTATCCAGCACTTGGAACGAAATATGCTTGGACAAATAATAACAAAACACTTGAAGTTACATTGCGTAGCGGGGTTAAGTGGTCAGATGGGCAGCCGTTCACTGCTGATGATGTTCTGTTTACTTTCAATACATTAAAGAAATATCCTGCAGCGGACACTTCAGGGATGATGAAGGTTATTACATCTGTTGAGAAAAAGGGAACGGATGTTGTTGATTTCAACTTTAACGAGCGAAACATTCCATTCCAGGAATATGTTTTACAAGCATGTATTGTTCCTGAACATATTTGGGAAAATCTCGGTGACCCTTCAAAAGTTACGATGACAAAACCAATTGGAACCGGTCCATATGAACTTGAAAGCTTCACACAACAAGTTTACAAATTGAAGAAAAACAACACCTTCTATGATAAAGCAAGCTATAAAGTACCAGAAATCGACTTTAAGTCATTTAACTCAAATGAAAGTGCTCAATTGGCACTTGTAAATGGACAACTTGACTGGGCTTCAATGTTTATACCGGACGTTGACAAAGTTTATGCATCTAAGAGCTCTGACTTCCATTACTGGTTCCCAGCAAGTTCAACCATCAATCTATATCCAAACTTAAAGAATTCAATTTTAAAAGATGTGAATGTTCGGAAAGCCATCAATATGGCAATAAACCGAGATAAGATTGCTAAACAAGCTGAATATGGTTATGTACAGCCTCTAAACGTAACAGCTGTTCAGCCTCGTGATAAAGATTTCATTGCACCACAGTATCAAGGCAAACAGTTCAAACAAGATCTTTCAGGTGCAGAAAAACTTCTGCAAGATGCAGGCTACAAAAAAGGCAGCGATGGTATCTATGTTTCTCCTTCCGGTAAGAAACTTAGCTTTACTTTACAAGTAGTAGCTGGTTGGTCCGACTGGATTCAAACCTGTATGTTAGTTGCTCAAGATCTGAAGAAAATCGGTATTGACGTAAAAGTAGAACAACCGCAAATAGGTGCATATCAAGCTAACCTTCAAAGCGGAAAGTTTGACTTGGCAATGGGTTGGACAAACCCAAGTGCAACACCGTACAGAACGTTTAAAGATGAATTAACCAAAACTGGCGGTTGGAATCCTGAAGGCTGGAATGACCCTGCAACAGAACAAGCCTTCAATGATTACAAGGTAACAACTGATCCTGCAGCTCAAAAAGCAGCTATGGCAAAAATTGAAGATGTGGTTGTAAATCAAGCTCCATTTATGCCGTTATTCTACGGTGAAACCTGGTATGAATATTCAACCAAAGATTACACTGGCTGGCCTGATAAAGATAATTCATATGCAACACCTGCAGTATTCTCATGGCCTCAGGCAGCTGTTATTTTGTCTAAATTAAAGCCAGCAGGTAAGTAATTGTATCAAAAGGGGAAGAATCATTCTTCCTCTTCTTTTAAAAAAAAGTAACGACCGTCATTACTTTAAAAATAAAAAAGGAGGGAAGCTCCATGCCATTCATCTTAAAACGGCTCGGTTTCTTTGTTCTATCACTATGGGCCGCCATCACAATCAACTTTATACTTCCTCGAATGATGCCAGGAAATCCTGCGGATATAATGTTTGCTAAGTTTAAAGGTCAATTGGACCCTGCTTCTATGGAAGCGATGAAAAAAGCTTTTGGACTAACAGACAAGCCAATCATTATCCAGTATTTTGAATATTTGAAGGGCCTTTTCACAGGTCAATGGGGATTATCATTTGGCAATTATCCAACTCCTGTTATTGATATTATTAAAAGCAGTCTTCCTTGGACAATTGGACTTGTTGGTCTTGCTACCATTCTTGCTGTTTTCATCGGAACATCAGTGGGCATTTATATTTCCTGGAAGCGGCAGGGCCTTTTAGATAATACATTGCCGATCTTAACAATGGGAATTCAAGCATTGCCTTATTTCTGGGTTGCACTTTTATTCTTGTTTATTTTTGGATTTAAATTAAATTGGTTCCCAATGAATCACGGTTACGATGATGGACTTGTTCCTGGATTCAATTGGACATTTATATCAAGTGTAATTTTTCATGGTTTCCTTCCAGGGTTAACGATTTTACTCGGATCTCTAAGTGGCTGGCTGGTAGGTATGCGTAATAACATGATCAATACTCTTGGTGAAGATTATGTGGTGTTTGCTGAAGCAAAAGGAGTAAGCACATCGCGCCTAATGTTTACGTATGCAGCACGAAATGCCATTCTCCCGCAGCTTACTAGCTTCGCAATCGCTATTGGTAACGTAGTAAGCGGATCTATTTTAACGGAGCAAGTGTTCTCTTATCCCGGAATCGGCGGGCAATTGACAAATGGCGTTCTTCAGGAAGATTATCCATTAATCCAAGCTTCTTTCTTACTGATCGCCGTTGCTGTTCTTGTTGCTAACCTAGTCGTTGACTTGCTTTATAGTCGTTTGGACCCACGCGTAAGAACCGGAGGTACTGATAAATGAGTCTTAATACAGAAATCATTCAAAAAATGCCTGATGCTCCACAAATATATACAAAATCGAAGAGAAAATTGATAGATCGAATTGGGGTTTTAAAACATTTTTTGAAAAATGGTAAAGCATTGATTGGGCTGTTCCTGTTTGCCCTTTTTATACTAATAGCCATTTTCGCAAATTGGATTGCACCCTATGATCCAAAGAATATGAATTTTACACCAAGTTTAAGCCCGACAGCAGCTCATTTATTTGGAACGACTAACACGGGGCAGGACATTTTCTCACAATTTATTTATGGCGCAAGAACTACCATCATCGTAGGTTTTGGGGCAGGTATTATTGCTACTTTCTTTGGATTACTCTTTGGAATAACAGCCGGATATAGAGGAGGTAAAATGGATTCATTTCTTTCTTTCTTAATGAATCTCTTCCTCGTTCTTCCTGGTCTGGCCTTACTGATTGTAATTGAAGCATATGTAAAAAATTCTACTCCTTATACAAACGGTATAATTATCGGTCTTACCGGCTGGGCATGGGGAGCTAGGGTGTTTAGGGCCCAAACCATGTCACTGGCACACCGTGATTTCGTTGTTGCTGCAAAAATGTCAGGTAAATCTGATTTGAATATTATGTTTACGGAAATTGCACCAAATATGATGTCTTTAATTGCTGCTAACGTCATTTATGCAACGTTGGGAGCAGTCCTTGCTGAAGCAGGTCTGGCTTTCTTGGGATTTGAAGATATTAATGCTAATAGCTGGGGAACAATGCTTTACTGGGCAAGCCAAAACGGAGCGATGTTGACAGGTGCCTGGTGGTGGTTTATCCCGCCTGGTCTTGGAATCGGATTGGTAGGTTTGAGCCTGGTATTGATGAATTTTGCAATAGACAGCATCACAAACCCACGTTTAGGATCTCAGAAGAGGAGGAAGCGTCATGTCAAACAAAAATGAGCAACCTGTGCTTGAGCTAAAAAATGTATCAGTTGGCTATGAATCCGTACGCGGAACCGTTCGTGCTGTTAGAGATGTTTCATTAAAAATTTATCGAAATGAAATCGTTGGTTTGATTGGTGAATCAGGATCTGGAAAAAGTACGTTATCCAATGCCATTATGAATCTATTAAAAAACTCTGCAACACTGTTAGGCGGAGAAATTATTGTTATGGGTCAGGACGTCTATAGCCTGAATAAGAGGGATCTTCGCAAGTTTCGCTGGAATAAGATGTCGATGGTTTTTCAAAGTGCTATGAATGCGCTTAATCCAGTACTGACTGTCGAGGAGCAAATTGCTGATGTGTTTAGAGAACACATGCCAAATATGACAAAAAAAGGAATTCATGACAAAGCGGTAGAGCTTATGGAGCTGGTTAGTATTGATCCTAAGCATTTAAAAAGCTATCCGCACGAGTTATCTGGTGGAATGAGACAGAGAATTGTTATCGCAATTGCGATAGCTCTTGAACCTGACCTTGTCATTATGGATGAACCAACTACTGCACTTGACGTTGTGGTTCAAAAGTCAATTTTGGATAAGATAAAAGAACTTCAGCGTAAGAAGGGATTTGCCGTATTATTTATTAGCCATGACTTTAGTTTAGTGGCTGAACTTGCAGAAAAAGTAGCGATTATGTACGCTGGACGTTTAGTCGAAGTCACAAAAGCCGAAGATTTGAATCTTTCTAAGAGACACCATCCCTACACAGAAGGCCTTCTTCGGGCGATACCGGAATTAACAGCAGAAACCGTTAAAATCGAGGGGATACCTGGGAATCCGCCGGATTTAATTAATCTGCCGACAGGATGTGCTTACAATCCTCGATGCAAATATGCGATGGAATCCTGCAAAACTATTCATCCAGTAGAACAAGATCTTGATGGACGTCTAATAGCTTGTCATCTATATAATGAAGATTTTGTAACAAAGGCGGTGAGATAAATGGCAATGAAACAACCAAAACTCAAAAATGATACAGTTGTAGAAGTTGAAGAGCTCGTCGTCACATTTACTGTGCGAGGAGAGTCAGGAAGTCAAACAATCATCCCGGTTGATCATGTTAATTTTTCTATACGTAAAGGAGAAGTTCTTGCCCTCGTAGGTGAATCCGGAAGCGGAAAAAGTACTATCGGCCGTGCGTTGGTACGAATCAATCGTCCAAGCGGCGGAACGATTCGAGTAAATGGAGAAGACGTAACAAATATCAGCGGGAGAAAGCTGAAGGATTATCGAAAAAACGCACAGATGGTATTCCAAGATCCATTTGGTTCTTTAAACCCGGTAAAAACAATTGAAAATCATTTAACTTTTCCGTTAAAAAAACACCAGGGTTATAGGGGACAGGAGCTTTATCAAAAGGTAGGAGAACTTCTTCATAAGGTAGGTTTAACTCCTGTTAATGAAATACGGGTAAAATATCCTTATGAGCTTTCCGGCGGACAGCGGCAACGTTTAGCGATTGCTCGTGCTCTTGCAGTGAATCCAATGTTTGTCGTAGCTGATGAGCCAATCTCCATGTTGGATGTGTCCATTCGGGCCGGTATTTTGGAGTTAATGAACCAATTAAAAGCAGATTTTGGACTTTCATATCTTTATATAACACATGATTTGGCTTCTGCCCGCTATTTTGGGGATCGAATCATGGTTATGTATGGCGGTAAGGTAATGGAAGTGGCAGACTCGAAAGAATTAATTAAGGAACCGCTCCATCCTTACACAAGACTGCTGCTGGCATCTACTCCTGGCAGTCAAATGGACATCGATTTAACGAACTACTCAAACGAACCGCCAAATTTAAATATTGAACGAAAAGGTTGCACGTTTGCTTACAGATGCCCATTGGCCACAGATATTTGCCGAGAGCAAATGCCTTCTCTTTTAGATAAAGGTTTTTCGTCTGATCATTTGGTGGCCTGTCATCACAGTAATTGAATTTGATGAAAACAGAAAATTTACTTGGGGTGACATGATTTTTGATAGAATCATATTTTAAATCCCAATTTCTTTTCCATACCGCAATTTCCATATAACTGGATGCATACAGCAGCATCAAGATGAAAGCTGTAAGGAGCATTTGGTTGATTGTGTTAATTGTGTTATAAACCTCAATATACTATGTTTGGAGTTTTTCTATTATTTTTAATTTAAGAAGAGGGGTATACTGCTGAAACTAGTTAAAGAAATCCTTCGTTTAGCAGTTCCATCGATTGCCACTTTTTCTTCGATTATGTTAGAGGTCTGTTGATCTTGATAATTGTTTTAATGATGATATTTACAGTTTTCAATATCGTTATTTATCTTATATGAGAGCTATAGGTAACACAAAGACTCCAATGAATATTTCTATTATTAATAGTGCCTTGGTGGTCTTTTTAACTTATGCCCTGGTGTATGGGAAATCGGGTTTTCCAGATTTGGGTTTGCAAGGAGCGGGCTGGTGTATGGTGGCCGCTGAAGGAATCACACTTCTTCTTAATCCCCTTGTCCATAATAAATTTCTAAACGACACTTTTTTTACCTGTTCATGGGTGCCTATTGAAGCTCGGCAAATTTGGTTGTTGTTAGTAGAAAGTATGAAGCTTTGAGTTACAGAATTGTCCAATAGTTTAGGAATGTTGGTGTTTACCAGCTATATAACCCGGCTCGGGACAGTGGCATTTGCTGCAAATCAAATTGCTTTAAATATTCTTTCCTTTGGCTTTATGCCATCGAACGGATTTGGAGCGACTGCCACTGTAGGGATTGGACAGGAAATAGGTAGAGGTCGGCGATTGGAAGGAAAGCGCTTTGGAATGGTAACTGTGTACCTTGGATGGGATTTATGTCATTGTTTCAACTATGATAAAATTGAGTCAACAAAATGGTACATGAAATAAACAAAAGCCAATTAGCTGGTTTCGCAGTCTGAAGATATATGCCTTTAGCACAGATAATAAGGTAATATATTAGCTTAATAAAAAGTAATATGATATCATAAAACCAATATAGTTTATCTGATAAACAAACAAAGTAATAAGAGACAAAGAGAATGGGAGGAAATAAGATGAAAAAGGTTGTCATAACCGGTGGAAGTGGACTTCTAGGTTCAGCAGTTATCAAAGAATTTATTGATCATGGTTACAACGTGGTTAATGCAGATCTTAAACATCAAAAAGAAGCGCTTTGTCAAACGGTTATTACAGATTTAACTAATCTTGGTGAAGTATACGGGGTATTAGCAGGTGCTGATGCAGTTGTACACCTTGCCGCTATTCCGGTTGCTTACTCGCATCCAAACGAAGTGACCTTTAAAAATAACGTGATGTCCACTTACAATATTTTGGAAGTTGCTGGGACACTAGGGATTAAAAAAGCAGTTATCTCTTCGAGTGAATCGTCTTATGGCATTTGTTTTTCAAAGCAAGACTTAAAACCTCAATATGTACCAATGGATGAAGAACACCCTCAATTACCGGAAGAAAGCTATGGTTTATCGAAAATTGTGAACGAGAAAACAGCAGATATGATTCATCAAAGAACAGGTATGCAGGTTGTGTCATTTAGATTGGGAAATGTTATATCTCCGGAAATGTATAAAAATTTCCCTGGTTTTATTCATGACCCCAAACAGCGTAAAACCATTTTATGGAGCTACATTGATACAAGAGATGCGGCAACTGCTTATAGATTGGCTGTTGAAACGGATGGGCTTGGCTCAGTTGCACTTAATATAGCTGCAGATGATACGAGTATGGATATTCCAAGCAAACAGCTTATGGAAATTTGTTATCCAACGGTAAAAGATTTCCGCAAAGAATTAAATGGTTTTGAATCATTATTAAACAATGAAAAAGCTAAGAAGTTATTAAATTGGCAGCCTGTACATCAGTGGAGAAATTATGTGACGCTTTAAATTCAATTTTTTATAGAATAATAATTTTGATTAAGGAGAGATGATCTATGTTGAAAAGTTTACAAAGTACGACAACATTACACAATGGTGTGAAAATGCCTTGGTTAGGTTTAGGCGTTTTCTTGGTAAAGGATGGAGAAGAAGTTGTTAGTTCTGTAAAAGCAGCTCTTGAAGCAGGCTATCGAAGCATCGATACAGCAGCGATTTATCGTAATGAAGAGGGCGTTGGCAGAGCTATTGCCGAATCAAACGTTCCTCGTGAAGAATTGTTTATTACGACAAAACTATGGAATGCGAACCATGGCTATGAATCTACATTAGCTGCATTTGATGAAAGCATGAAAAAACTGGGATTAGAGTATTTAGATCTTTATTTAATTCACTGGCCGCTGCCTTCTAAAGGGAAGTATGTAGAAACATGGAAAGCACTAGAGAAACTTTATAAGGATGGACGAGTTCGTGCCATTGGAGTAAGTAACTTTAAAGTACATCACCTTCAGGATATTATCGAAAACTGTGAGATCAAACCAATGGTCAATCAAGTAGAATACCATCCGCGCTTTAATCAACAAGAATTGCATGATTTTTGTAAAAATCATGGAATCCAGCTTGAAGCATGGTCTCCACTAATGCAAGGGGGGCTTTTTGATGAGCCTGTGCTGGTTGAGATTGCAAATAAATACAATAAATCAACAGCACAGGTCATTATCCGGTGGGATTTACAAACTGGGGTAGTAACGATTCCAAAATCCACAAAGCCTCACCGTATCGCTGAAAATGCAGATGTCTTTGATTTTGAGCTTTCACAAGAAGACATGGATAAAATAAACTCTCTCAATCAGGAGAAACGCCAGTTTGCAGATCCTGATGAATTTAATAAAGAATAAGTAAACCATATTAATTAAAGGCGGGATGGCAGTATTTTCGCCCTTTGAGTAAATCAGATATTACAATCAAAGTCTGTATCCATGAATAATAGAATTGCGTTAATTTAAAGGCGGCTACCTTCGTTAAGCCGTTTTTTACTAGGTCAGAGAATAAAAAGGGTATAAAAGTTATATATTTAGTTTATTCAGTAGACAAACTAAGTTGAAGGCTCTATAATTAGAATTGCGATAAGTTAATATTAAGAAAGTTCTAAAATTGCGAAATTGTTTATAGAAAAGGGGGATATGTCTTCTTTATGAGAATTATATGTTTTAAATCAGAACAAAAAATGGAGCAACTTGCTGCACTGACAGACAGTGGTGAGGTCTATCTTTTACCTTATAAAAGTTTCTTAGACCTTATGAAAGAAGCAGAAACTAAAAAACAGGGCTGCTTATCTCTAGTTCAACAGTCCATTATAGATTCACTGCCAATAGAAGAAAAATTGGAAGAACTTCAGTTGATTTTACCTATCCGTCCGGAAGAAGTTTGGGCATCTGGAGTTACTTATCTAAAAAGCAAGGTAGCCAGAAACCTAGAATCAAAAGCAACCACACATGAGTCCATTTATGACAAAGTATATGAGGCCGAAAGACCGGAGTTATTTATGAAGTCAACATTCCATAGAACGATAGGTCCGGATACACCTGTTTATATCAGAACAGATTCCAACTGGCAGATCCCTGAACCGGAGCTAGGCCTGGTTTTGAGCCGCAACGGTGACATTATTGGCTATACGATTGGGAATGACATGAGCAGCCGCGATATCGAGGGTGAAAATCCGTTATATCTGCCTCAGGCAAAAATTTGGAAAAACTCTTGTTCAATTGGACCTAGCATTCGTTTAGCTGAGACGGTGGATGATCCATATAATTTTGAGATTACTTGTCGAATCTATCGCAATAATGAAAAATTGTTTGAAGATAGTGCTAATACATCCCAATTAAAAAGAAAATATGATGAGATAGTCACGTATTTATGCCGAGATAATGAGGTGTTTGACGGAACTGTATTGTTAACCGGTACATGCATAGTTCCATCTGAGGATTTTACGCTTGCAGATGGCGATGTGATTGAAATTGAGATTTCTGGAATCGGCATCTTGCGGAACCCAGTTCAAGTTCAAAATCCCGTTAAACTAGAAGGAGTATACAGATGACAACTTTATCACCAATAAAAACATTTTTAAACTATATCAATGGCAGCTGGCAAGCAGGCTCTTCAGATGAAACATTGGCAAGCATCAATCCTGCCAACCGGGAAGTTGTAGGTTATGTCCAAAGCTCAACAAGAGAAGATTTAAATGAAGCTGTAGAAGCTGCCAAGCAGGCACAAAAAGAATGGAGAAAACTGTCCGGAACAGAGAGAGGCAATCTTTTATTTAAAGCTGCCGATATTCTTGAAAAAAATCTGGATGAAGTAGCGGAATCAATGACAAGAGAAATGGGAAAAACCTTGACAGAGGCAAAAGGCGAAACTGCACGCGGCGTTGCTATTTTGCGCTATTATGCCGGTGAAGGCATGAGAAAGATGGGTGATCTTATACCTGCATCAGATGGCACGGCCCTTCAATTTAGCAAGCGCGTTCCTTTAGGTGTTGTGGGAGCGATTACACCATGGAATTTCCCTGTTGCGATTCCGATTTGGAAAGTAGCACCTGCTTTGATTTATGGAAATGCGGTTGTTCTTAAGCCGGCTACTGAAGCAGCAGTGACTGCTGCTAAAGTGATCGAGTGTTTTAATCAGGCTGGCTTCCCTAAAGGGGTTATTAACTTGATTACGGGTAAAGGTTCTGTTATTGGACAGGGGCTTGCTGAACACCAAGATGTTGCTGTTATCACATTTACAGGTTCAAATTCAGTAGGAAAACAAATTGGCCAAACTGCTGCCGCACGCGGTGCTAAGTATCAGCTTGAAATGGGCGGGAAAAACCCGATCATTATTGCCAATGATGCTGACCTTGATCAAGCTGTTGCAGCTGTTTTAAGCGGTGGATTAAAATCTACCGGCCAAAAATGTACTTGCAGCAGCCGTGTAATCGTTCAAAGTGGTGTTTACGAAGAATTTAAGGAAAAATTAATTGCAGCAGTGAAAACGATTAAAGTTGGAAATGGCTTGGATGCTGATACATGGATGGGACCTTGTGCATCTGAAGACCAATACAATACCGTAAAGTATTACATTCAAAAAGGGATTGAAGAGGGTTCACAAATTTTGATTGGCGGCGATTCTCCGGAGTCTGAGGAGTTAAAACAAGGTTTCTATGTGAATCCAACTGTATTTGACAATGTTACTACCAACATGATAATAGCCCAAGAAGAAATTTTTGGACCTGTATTGGCTCTTATGAAAGTTGAATCCATTGAAGAAGCAATCGAGGTTGCCAATGATGTTGAATTTGGTCTAAGTGCTTCCATTTTTACAAAGGATATCAGCAAAATGCTTACCTTTATTGATGATATCGATGCTGGCCTTGTCCGTGTCAACTACGAAACAGCCGGCGTAGAACTGCAAGCTCCATTCGGCGGAATGAAGGCATCCAGCTCACACTCTCGAGAACAAGGAGAGGCAGCGAAAGAATTCTTTACAACCACTAAAACGGTCTTTATTAAAGGTTAATTCGGAAGTATTTTAATATGTGGCTGTGTTAAAGCTATTGTTGATTTTTTAACCAAGTTGATTGGAGCAGATATCAACAGCCAAATTTAACACAGCCTAAAAAGTTAAGATTGTGAATTTTATAGATTCATATTTGCGCTAAAAAGGAGACAAAATAATGGATCATTCTGTCGAACAGCTAATGAACGGAAATAACCCAGACATTTTTTCCATAAAAACAAAAGCACATGGCCCACAAGGAAAACTGCCGCTTACCGATCGAATGTTGCGAGAAGAGCCGAGTGGCAACCTTTTTGGAATGACTCAAAATGTAGGCATGGGTTGGAAACCAACAAAATTAAACGGCAAACAAGTCCTCCTTTTAAGTACGCAAGGTGGAATGAAAGATACAAATGGTGATCCGATTGCCCTGGGCTATCATACAGGCCATTGGGAAGTCGATTTGTTAATGAAGGAAGCAGCAAGGGAAGTCAGTAAGCATGGGGGAATTCCATTTGCTGGCTATGTAAGTGATCCATGTGATGGCAGATCCCAAGGAACAACCGGAATGTTTGATTCCCTTCCATATCGGAACGACGCAGCAATGGTCTTTCGCCGCTTAATTCGATCACTGCCAACTCGTCAAGCGACAATCGGGATTGCTACCTGTGACAAAGGTCTACCTGCGATGATGATTGCAATCGCTTCCATGCATGACCTTCCAACGGTTGTAATTCCTGGAGGTGTTACCCTTCCTCCAACATATGGGGAAGATGCGGGAAAAGTTCAAACGATTGGAGCACGGTACTCCAATAATGAATTAAGTCTATTGGAAGCTGCTGAACTTGGCTGCAGGGCTTGTGCAACACCTGGTGGAGGCTGTCAATTCTTAGGAACCGCGGCAACCGCTCAGGTCGTCAGTGAAGCATTAGGTCTTTCTGTCCCGCATGCCGCCTTAGCTCCATCTGGACAAGATGTTTGGAAAGAAATGGCCAGACAATCTGCTCGTGCTGTTATTAATCTTGAAGCACAAGGAATTACGACAAAGGATATCGTGACAAATGCAGCAATTCGAAATGCCATGGTTGTTCATGCTGCATTTGGCGGGTCAACGAATCTTCTTCTTCATATCCCAGCCATTGCCTATGCTGCCGGATGTGATATTCCAACTGTAGAGGATTGGATTGAAGTCAATAAGACCACTCCTCGCTTGGTGAGCGTTTTACCAAACGGTCCAGTTCACCACCCAACGATTCGCGCCTTCTTGGCTGGCGGAGTTCCAGAGGTTATGCTTCATCTGCGTGATTTAGGGTTATTGGATTTGGATGTTATGACCGTAACAGGTAAGACACTCCGCGCAAATCTTGACTGGTGGGAACATTCTGAGCGCCGCAAAAAAATGAAGCAAATCCTAAAGGAACAGGACAATGTTGATGCGGGTGACGTTATCATGCCTCCAAGTGTAGCGGCAGAACGCGGCATGCATTCGACATTGACGTTCCCAACTGGAAATATTGCACCAGAAGGATCTATTATAAAATCTGCGTCAATTGATCCTGAAAAAATTGATGAAAATGGTGTCTACTATCATAAGAGCCCAGCAAAAGTGTTTACGAGTGAATATGAAGCCATCAAAGCTATTAAAAATGGTGAGATTTTTGCAGGGGATATTATGGTTGTTACTGGATGCGGTCCGCTTGGAACAGGTATGGAGGAAACCTACCAACTTACTTCTGCCTTGAAACATTTGTCTTTTGGAAAACATGTGACGTTGCTAACTGATGCTCGTTTTTCAGGTGTTTCAACAGGAGCTTGCATCGGCCATGTCGGTCCTGAAGGTCTTGCAGACGGTCCAATTGGGAAATTAAAGACTGGAGATTTAATCGAGGTCTATATAAATACAAAGGAATTAGAAGGACATCTTCAATTTATCGGAACACTTGAGAACGAGGTTACACCTGAAGAAGGAAGTGCCATCCTTTCAAAGAGACCCGTTAACCCAAATGTAAAGCCGTCACCTCAGCTTCCTGATGATACAAGGCTTTGGGCTGCTCTACAATCGGTCAGCGGAGGCACATGGCGCGGTAGTATCTACGACGTAGATCGAATCATTGAAGTATTGAAAGCTGGAGAAGAAGTATTAAAAGTGAAGAATAGCGAAGGTTCTCTTGCTTAACTAATCAAAGATGTTCATTCGATTTTGACTAAGAAGGATCTCATGTAGGAATCCCGTTCATGATCGGATGGATGGGATTTCTAGATTATTTTGAGGATAAAATCAATCTCACTAATTATTTTTATAATTTTTAAAAAAATGCCTTTAAGAATGAAATAAACTATGTTATTATTAATCCAAACTTAGTTTATTTAAAACACAAACTAAGTTTGGATTATTCTAAAATAATAATTTAAGGGGTGAAAAAAGATACTTTTTAAACTCAACAAAATTTTTTTGATCTATGGTGAAAGCACTTTCAACACGCATTTTATACCTTAAGAGGAGGATTCAAATGGGAGTTAGTACTGCTAAGCAATTGACAAATAATTTTATTGAAAAAATTAGTTTCAAAGAAAAAGTTGGTTATGCAACTGGTGATTTGGCCTGTAACTTCATTTATCAAACTGTAAGCAGTTATCTATTATTTTTTTATACAGACATTTTTGGAATATCAGCAGCAGCAGCAGGCTTTATGTTTTTAATCGTTCGGTGTATCGATGCTGTGATTGATCCACTTATTGGGACTGTTGTTGATAAAACAAATTCAAAATATGGGAGATTCCGTCCTTACCTTTTATATGGTGCTTTTCCATTTGCAATCGTTGCCATTCTTTGCTTTACAACACCTGGATTCTCTGATACTGGAAAAATAGTTTATGCTTATATTACTTATATCTTATTATCCATTACGTATTCGTCTATAAACGTTCCTTATGCAGCACTTACTTCTGCCATTACGCGAGATAATAAAGAGATTGTTAGTTTAACTTCTGTCAGGATGCTTTTTTCAAATGGAGGAGGAATGATTGTTTCCTTTGGTGTACCTGCCTTAGCTGCACTGTTCACACATGCAACAGGGAAAACGAGTACAGGCTGGCAGATGACAATGTCATTGATGGGAATTCTCGGAGCTATTTTGTTGATTGTATGTTTCTTAAACACAAAAGAAAGAGTTCAAGTTTCTGAAGCAGAATCCAAAGTTAGCTTTAAGGACATTTTTACGCAATTACGAGTGAATCGTCCTCTTATTCTTGTATGCATTTTCTTTATTCTTAACTTTGGTGTAAACTCAATCATTAACTCAGTTGGTATCTATTATGTTACATATAATGTAGCCAGACCTGATTTAGTAAAATGGTACGGATTAATGGGAACGCTTCCTGCACTTATCCTAATGCCATTAATCCCGGTAATGTACAAATTTATCGGTAAGAAAAAATTGCTGTTCTTATCATTAGCTTTAAAATTTATTGGTTTAGTGGGACTATTCTTAATTCCTTCAACGATGGTTACTGGCGTATTTATCGCAAGAATCATTCAAGCAATTGGCACGATTACATGTGGTGGTTTTGTTTGGGCATTGATTCCAGAAACAATTGATTTTGGTGAATATAAGACTGGTAAGCGTGCAAGCGGTGTCGTTTATGCTCTTGTAAATTTCTTCTTCAAATTTGGTATGGCTATTGGCGGTATTGTTCCAGGGATTCTTTTATCCAATTTCGGCTATATTGCTAACCACGCGCAAACACCAGCTGCTTTACATGGAATTTTACTAACTTTATCAGTAATCCCGGCAGTGTTTGTCGCGATCGAGTTATTTGCAATTTATTTCTATAATTTGGATGAAAAAGAACATAAGCGTGTTCTTGCTGAGTTATCTTCGAGAGGTTGATTGAAATGATAAAGATTCAAAATCCGATCTTAAAAGGATTTAATCCCGACCCTAGCATTTGCAGGGTCGGGGATGACTATTATATTGCCACTTCTACGTTTGAATGGTTTCCGGGCGTACAAATTCACCATTCAAAAGATTTGGTTAACTGGCATCTTGTTTCCCGTCCGTTAAATCGTGTTTCTCTTCTTGACATGAAGGGCAACCCAAATTCCGGAGGGGTTTGGGCACCAAGCCTGTCTTATTCTGGTGGGAAATTCTGGTTGATTTATTCGGATATGAAGACTAAATTCGGTGCATGGCGGGATGTTCATAATTATCTCACTACTTGTGAGACCATTGACGGAGAGTGGAGCGAGCCCATCTTTTTGAATAGTTCGGGCTTTGATCCCTCTTTATTCCAAGATGATGATGGAAGAAAGTATGTGGTTAACAGGAATTGGGACCAAAGAACTCGTAATGATTCTCCTTGTACGATTGTTCTGCAGGAATACTCTGATGCAGAAAAACGCTTAATTGGAAAGCCGAAAGTAATTTTTACGGGAACAGATCTTGCGTATACGGAAGGTCCAAATCTATATAAAATTAACGGGTATTATTACTTGGTTACAGCAGAAGGCGGAACATGGTATGGACATGCTGCTACATTGGCTAGATCCGAAAAGATCGAAGGACCTTATGTGCTACATCCGGATAACCCATTGCTTTCTTCTTGGCATGACCCAAGAAATCCACTGCAAAAATGCGGACATGCTGCATTCGTTGAAACACAAACCAATGAATGGTATATGGTGCATTTAACAGGAAGAACCTTGCCGCAGAATCAAAAACCTATTCTCGATAATCGGGGTTTTTGTCCGCTAGGAAGAGAGACCGCCATTCAAAAATTAGAATGGAGAAACGGCTGGCCGTATGTTGTCGGCGGTAAACAAGGTTCGCTTGAGGTGGAAGCGCCGAATCTGGAAGAAGTAAAATGGGAAAAAGATTATGACGAGGTAGATGATTTTAATAGTCCGATTTTGAATCATCACTTCCAATCATTACGAATCCCATTAACAGATGAAATTATGTCATTGACAGACAGACCTGGGAATTTGCGGCTGTATGGCAGAGAGTCACTTACATCCCTGTTTACACAGGCGCTGGTTGCAAGACGTTGGCAGGCTTTTAACTTTGATGCCAGTACAGGAGTTTTCTTTAAACCTGATACATTCCAGCAGGCCGCAGGATTGGTATGTTACTACGATACGGAAAATTGGACATCCGTCCAAGTTACCTGGAATGAAGAAAAAGGAAGAATTATTGACCTGGTTATCCGAGATCATATTTCCTTCTCTAGGCCACTCCAGGGTGCGGAGATTCAGGTCCCTGAAACAGTGGAATATGTCCATTTCAAAGTGAAAGTTCGAGAACATACTTATCAATATTATTATTCTTTTGACAATGAAACATGGATAGAAATTCCTGGACTCTTTGAATCTTACAATTTGTCAGATGAACATGCCAATGGATTTACCGGGGCATTTGTAGGCATGCATTGTCAAGATACAAGCGGGGCAAGAAAAGCTGCAGATTTTGATTATTTCCAATATAAAGAGCTCTAAAGCAGGAAAGGGTGGTACAAATGGATTTACTGCAAGTCAAAGAAAATAAAATCATTAATTCAACTGGAAAATCGGTTCAGCTACGCGGTACATGTATTGGTGGCTGGATGAATATGGAAGATTTTATCAACGGCTATACAGGCACGGAGCATGCACTCCGTCATACTGTTGCCGATGTAATCGGAAAAGAAAAAGCAGAGTTTTTGTTCGATCGAATGCTGCATTACTTCTTTGGTGAAGATGATATTAAGTTTATCAAAAGCTGGGGAGCAACCACCATTCGCATCCCCTTAAATTATCGACATTTTGAGGACGATGAATCCCCGTTTGTTTACAAAGAATCTGGTTTTAAGCGTTTGGACCGAATAATCGATTTATGTGAAAAACAGGGTCTGTACGTTATTTTGGACCTTCATGCTGTACAGGGCTTTCAAAACACCCATTGGCATTCGGACAATGATGTTAGACACAGCTTTTTTTGGCATGACAAAACTTATCAAGACAGATATGTGGCATTATGGGAAGAGTTTGCCCGCCGTTACAATGGGAGAGAGGTTATTGCAGGATACAATGTAATGAACGAACCATGTGTTAATGCGCCTCACGGAGATTTCCCGCATACTTTCTTCGGGAACTATAAACCTGATTGGGAAAGGATGAATCGTATCTACAGGCGTGTAGTGGAAGCTATTCGTAAGATTGATCCGGATCATATCATTTTCCTTGAAGGGGATAATTACTCTAAGCTATTTGATGGATTAGAAGCTCCTTTCGCTGATAACCTGGTATACAGTAGTCATAACTATACTGCTGCAGGATTTGGGCCTGGGCCTTACCCTGGTGTAGCCGATGCAAAAACAGCTCGCGTTGAAAGTGGCAAGTATTGGGATAAAGATGTCCAGGTTGAGGTATTTAACAATCATCAAGGCACACAATTTTCGGAAAAATATAATGTTCCTCTTTGGGTAGGAGAGTTTGGATCGGTATATAATGGACCAGAAGATGAAATACCAGACCGTTTAAAAGCAATGGATGATCAACTTGATATTTTTGAGAAATTTGGCGCCCACTGGACGACATGGACTTATAAAGATGTTGGAGTAATGGGACTGGTTACACTCGATTCGGAATCGGAATATATGAAGAGAATATTTTCCATCATCAAACTGAAGTTTGCTCTTAATACAGATGATTGGATGATATGGCTTCCAGGATTTAAAGCTAGACAGTCAGTTGAGGAGTTAGCTGCCCATTTTGAGGAAGTTATTAACAGCCCGGATATTAATCATGGCAATAATATTGCCGCACTTTCACAATCGATTTTGACCATTTATGCGGGAGCTTTGATTCAACCTGAGTATGCGAAAATTTTCAAAGATCTTTCAGAAGAAGAAATCGACCTGATAATGCAATCTTTTGCTTTTAAAAACTGCAAGATCAATGAAGGTTTGCTGAATGTTTTAAAAAAACATACACAAAAAGAAGTAACACTATAAAAAGTTGATGTCATAAAAAATGACAAACAAATCAACCTTCCAATACGAGCATGGAGAATCGGCCTTTAATTTTGGCCGGTTTTTCTAATTAGTCAGTGTATTGGTACTTTTCTTCGTTGCCCTCCATCATACGCTGTCAGTATTTTTCAGGTTCAAGAAATTTATAAGAATTTGAAAGCGAATGAGGGTAAAACTAGACTAAAGGAGATTTTCTTAATGGAAGCAACAAAAATATTTTTTGAAAGACATACAATTCGAAAATATTTAGATAAGCCTGTCAGCAAGGAATTGTTAACAGATGTTTTGAAGGATGCCACCCGTGCTCCATCCTGGGCAAATTCACAACCATGGGAAATCTATGTCGCATCAGGAGAAACATTAGAAAGGTTACGCTCAGCTTACTTAGAGTCTTTTGAAAATTACGAACCGCACAAACAGGAGCTGTCTACACCGAGAGAATGGCCGGAGTATATCGATAAACGAATGAAGAAAAGTTTTGCAGAATCATTTAAAAGCATGGGAATTGTTCGGGATGACGAGATAGAGCGCTATAAAAACTGGAAAAATAATTATCAGTTTTTTGGTGAGCCAGTTGCTGTATTCTTATGTCTTGATGCTTCCCTTACACATTGGTCAATGTTTGACCTTGGAATGTTTGCCAATAGCTTGATGCTTTCAGCAAAAGCACACGGACTTGACTCAGCACCGGCAGCAAGCTCGGTATCCTATCCCCATCATATTAGAAAGATACTTGATATTCCTGACAACCAGAAAATCATTGTTGGGATCATGATTGGTTATGCGGATCTAGAGCATCCGTATAACCAATATATTTCAAGTCGGACCCCAATTGAAGAAGTGGTCAATTTTAGAGGAATGTAATCACCAGACTAAAGAATCTAGTTCTTTTTTCTTTCAAAATATTATAATAGGTTTTTGTTAACATAGTTTATTTATTATACAAACAAAAGTAAAAAGGAGAGAGACTTCATGCTGGAAAATTTGACCTTACATAATGGAGTAAAAATGCCTTGGTTAGGGTTAGGTGTTTTTCTGGTAAAAGAGGAGATGAAGTTGTTAGTTCCGTAAACCACACTTGAAGCTGAGCAATTTTAAAGTACATCATCTGGAAGACATTTTGGAATTGTGAAATCAAACCAATGGTTAATCAAGTTGTATTTCATCCGCTATTTAATCAACAGAAGTTACATGATTTATGTAAACAAAATGAGATTCAACTTGAAGCATGGTCTCCACTAATGCAAGGAGGACTCCTTGATAATCCTGTTCTTGTTGAGATTGCAAATAAGTACCACAAATCAATAGCACAAGTCATTATCCGCTTGGATTTACAAACAGGGATTGTAACGATTCTAAAATCAACAAAGCCTCATCGCATTGCTGAAAATACACATGTCTTTGATTTTGAGCTTTCACAAACGGCAGGAAATTTTGAGAATCACGGGTATGGGGCTGCATTTGACAAAGGAGACATTAGTAACCCTCAGCCACAGGATTGAAATGGAGTCAGAAGTAGGCAAAGGTGCAACCTTCCGCACATTTTTTTAGAAACTCAAAACCTTACAAACTTGTAAGGAAAGTAAAATTTATGAAGGTAAAATTGCCTATAAGGCATTAAACAATATTAATTTATCAATTGAAGATGGGGAATTTGTTGTCATCATGGGGCCTTCTGGTAGTGGGAAACAACCCTCTTGAACATGATTACGACGAATAGATGAACCAACTATTGGTGAGATACTAATTAATGGAAGGAATCCACATCGTCTCAAAAGAGAGGATTTGGCAAATTTCCGTAGACGAGAGCTCGGGTTTGTTTTCCAGGACTTTAATTTACTTCATACGTTAACCGTGGAGGAAAATATCGTCCTTCCGTTGACTCTTGGTGGGAAAAAGGTCAAAGAGATGAAACAAAAGGCACACGAAATCCTGGGAAAATGGGGGATTACCTCAATTATGAACAAGCGTACCTATGAAATATCAGGTGGGTAGGCACAAAATGGTGGCTGTGGCTAGGGCGATGATTCATGTGCTCAAGATGCTGCTCGCTGATGAACCGACCGGAAATCTTGATTCGAAGTCGTCGAAGGATGTCATGCTAATGTTGGAATCAATCAATAAGATTGAACGCACCACTGTGGCATTTAGTGCGATTGGAACGTTGTTTTGATTTCAAACTTTTTATACGGCAGGGATGAAAAATAACTATCCTTATCTTTTTCCTATACAACTGTTGACTAGGATAAACAGGATGCAGCTGTTATTAATAGGCTATTTTCGCACAAATTGTTGTTTTTCGTAAAAGTTAATCGACCTGTATAACTATATGCATCGTGGCATCTTTTCGTAAGAACATTTGCGAAAATTGCCCTGAAACTTAGTAAAAGGCACATAAATAAGTTCAAAAAGCAACAAAGTTTCGAAAAGAGCCTATTAATAAATCGATTAGGGAAGAAAAGATGGGAGCGAATCACGAGCAAACGATGCTTAGGTTTTATGAAATTGGCCAAGATTCCATCCTTATGCTAGGGAATCGGATTTTAATCGGTTTGCTATTTTGCTGAGAGAAGACACCATTACTATTGAAAAGGGTCAGGTTAAAGTAATTGAATTTGCTGGGAATCAATTTGGATAAACCAAGGAATTACTCGAGCCAACGATTAAATTGAAATCAGGTTTTAAATTAATTCCGGGGGAAGTGATTCATTCAAGAGCCTTACCAGCAGCTGATTCCTATTACGTAGTTTCTGATCAGGACTTTGAGGAGCTGCCAGCTCCGTCAAGGGAAGAGCATTATCATGCATGGCAGGAAAGAAAACATATTAGCCCCTTCCAGAAAGTTAGCAGCAGTACTTCCTCCTCTTTTGCAGCACTCGCTTTAATATGTGTTGAATCTGTTAAAATCACTTCTCTTTTTCTGATTTGATCTCTTTCATAAAACGAAACCTCTCCTATATACCTATTCCATACAAATTAGGTAGTGATTTAATACTAAAATAATCCAAAAAGGAAAACAAACAACATGTTTATCAACAAAAAATAAGAATAACGATAGTTAAGCAAAGAGGCAATGAAAAGGGGAATTTCCTATCGAGAGAAATGTGGATCGGAAAACCTAGTTAATATCCTATTAAAGAACTTAGGAACGGTCCATTAAGTAATGTTTATTCAAAAACTTCTTTGTCTAAAATAGTTTATTGGATGTTCCATTCTCTTTCCTTCTTAGAATCATTTCTAACAAAACTCGAGGTGGCAAATAGAATGATTCAAATCACTAAAATTCAATTATTTATGCTCGTTATGTTATTTGAAGTGGGAAGCACAACCCTCTTTGCACTAGGAATCGGTGCGAAACAGGATGCTTGGCTGGTGGTTTTACTAGCATTCTTGATCAGCACAGGTCTAATTTGGGCCTATACACAATTCCCAAGAATTTGTCCTGAACAAGATTTTTCCGAAATACTTAATGAAGCAGTAGGAAGAAAATTAGCCATTCCATTGTTGTTCATATATGGGGCCTATTTTTTCGACAGCGCCAGTTACAATTTTTTTGAATTTGGGTCACTGATTAAAATGTCTGCACTGCCGATGACACCTATTCTGGTTATCCTTTACTTTTTTATGCTCGTATCGATTTACATTCTATCGTTAGGTTTTGAAGTTTTAGCAAGAACCGGAGAAATTTTATTGCCAGTTTTTATTATTTTTATGATTACGATTTTTGTTTTTACCATGTTTTCAGGTCAATTTGATATCAATGAGATACTGCCTATTTTAGGCAATGGAATCAAACCGCTTTTAGGGAAAACCTTATTTGACGTTGTGTTTTTCCCTTTTGGTGAGCTTGTCGTTTTTATCATGTTTTGGCATTTTGTAAATAAGCAGGAAGGCATTCGAAAAATTACTTTTATAGCAGTGGCGCTTTCAACATTTTTAATTATCTTTTCACTCATTATCATGCTTTCTATTTTGGGGCCAGATCTTACAGCCAATACGGAAATTCCATTATTACAAACGATCCTATCTATTAATATCGCTAACTTTTTCACGAATTTAGACTTATTAGCCGTTTTAATCATGTTTATCGGCGGCTTTTACAAAATGAGTTTGCATTTTTACGGCGTTGTCCTTGCTATTATCTGGATATTTAAAATTAAAAATATCAGATGGGTGATTCTTGCTATAGGATTGATGTTCCCGATTTGGAATAACCTGAGATTTGAAAATATGGCTTATCACCGCTGGCTCGGATTTGAGGTTCACCCGTATGTAATGGCCATGGTCAACCTTATGACCATATTATTATTAATCGTTATTTTTCTAAAGAAAAAAGTGATGATCTTAAAAAAGAGGAGAAAGAGTGATGCTAATTCTACAAGTAATCAGGAAAGCTGATCTACTAAGTAACATCATATTATTCGGAAGTTCCATATTTATTTTAGTCTTTCTCCTGTTGATTGCTGTCCATTTGTTCACATTAATGTTTAAGCGTTAATTCTTGGCTTGGGATGGTCCCCGCATTAATCCGGTCGTTTTAATTTTAAAATGAACATTGACTGTATAGGGAACTTCAGCAAACCGATCATTCCAATCTTCTTTTATTGCATTCCATACTTTTGGTTCTTCTTTGTTTAAAGCCCTTCCAAATCCAAAAATATCAGCATGGAATTCTTTTTGCGCTTTTTCTATCGCTAATTTGATATCTTTTTCGATTTGCTTATTCATTTTTTCTTCCGTCTTCTGGGTATGTTCAAGTTTTTTTGTATTGTCTTCAAGTGGTTTCATCACTTCCTGTTCGGTGATAATCCCTACACCTTCCACATTTATGATAAAGGAGATTTCTTTTCCTTTCAGCTGTGGCTTAATGGTGGTGTCGGCTTTTTTCACTTCAACCGATTCATATCGGTTTTCATTTACAGGGGAGGGGATGGAGACCGCCCCCGATTGTACGTCACTTTTGCACCATCGATAGCCGATTGTTTGATGTTCATTTAAGTATCCAACTAATTTATCCTTATTAAAAACAGCTCCGCCGGACAATTTTACATGTTTTTTTGAAAATTTGTCTTTCTCAATTTTTAATACCCCAGCCACAGGTTCAATTCCGCTTCCCATCGACTCTTTATAAAAATTAAGCAGATTGATTTGGGCTGCTTTTAACTGAAATTTCGTATCCTCAATCATATCTCTTATTCGGAATGCAGGGATGGATTCGATTCCTCCTCTTTCTATACCCAAAATCTCATTTGCCTGTGTATTCTTTGCAATACACACGTACACATACCCCCGTACTTCTTTCCCGCGCTGAAAAAAGTCAAGTACGGGCAACAGTCCTTCTTTTGCCAAGGTTTCCCCGATCACAATCACTTTGGTATGGGCATAAAATCCTTTACGGTCGAATTCTAGATTGGAGTTCCGTATGGCTTCAAAAATGGTTTTTCCCGTTGTAACCACTTTTTCAACGGGCTTTTCGGAACTGGGCATTTGGGTACTGATTGCCCCTGGTCTTAGCATTTGGGTGGAAACAATAAATTCCCCGGAATCCGGATCTTTATCAATGGCAACTCCCATTACGATTCCCAGCTGCTTTAATTCAGTCCGGTCCCAGCAACCTGTCAATAGCAATAAGCAAAAACAACAGAAAACTGCCTTTTTCATGTCTCACCCTCGCTTTCATCCTTTTTGGGAATACGGGGTTTGTTTCCAAATCCGGATCTTTTCGAGTTCTCCCAAGTGATGGATTGCGGCCGAGAATGAAAAAGCCAAATCGGCAGGCGAATAATCGAATCCTTCCATTCACTCCAAATAATAGGCGCCTGAGGTGTTAAATAGGGGGTGCCAAAAGACCTTAGAGAGCATAAATGGCCCAGAAGTATCATAAAACCCATTAATATTCCATATAAACCGAATGAGCCTCCTAATATTAACAAAAGAATTCTCGATAAAATAACGGCATCATTAAATGCAGGTACCACAAACCCGGCAATCCCCGTAATGGCAATACCGATGACCATGGCCGAGCTTACCAAACCTGCTTGAACGGCGCCTTCTCCGATAACTAACGCACCAACAATGCTAATAGCAGAACCTACAGGCCTGGGCATCCTTACTCCTGCCTCTCTCAGTAGCTGAAAGGTGATTTCCATTAACAATGTTTCAATGAAAATAGGGAAGGGGACACGTTCTTCCCCAGCTGCCATTGTTGCCAGCAAGAGGGAAGGAACCATTTCTTGATGATAGGTGGTAAGGGCGACATAAAAGGGCGTGGCCGCAACCGAAATAAAAAGGGCTAATAACCTTAATAATCGAATGATGGAGGATAAATAAGGCCGGGAGTAATAATCCTCACCGACTTGTAACCCCTCGATAAATAGAAAGGGAACGGTCAAAACAAAGGGTGTCCCATCACACAGTATCGCCACTCTACCTTCGAGTAATTTAGAAGCAACTTTATCAGGTTTCTCGCTATTTCCCACAGAAGGGAAAATCGAAAAGGGGTTGTCCTCGATAAATTGTTCTACATATCCTGATTCCAATATGGAATCCACATTGATACGCTCCAGCCGGGTACGTACCTCTTCCACAACCTTTTCATTGGCGATCCCTTCGATGTAGCCGATACGAATACTTGTTTTGGTCTGTTTGCCAAGCTTAATATTTTCAAACTTTAACTGGTGGTTATTAATTTTTCTGCGAATTAATGCAGTATTGACCTTTAATACTTCATTAAAGCCTTCGCGAGATCCTCTCACACTTGATTCGGTAGCAGGCTCGCTTACATTCCTAGTTTCGAAACCTTGAGTACTCATGGCGAGAGCCGAATCAAATCCATCTATAAAAAGAACCGTCTTTCCGGTCAAGACACTGTCAATAACTTGATCTATCATTTTTAGCTCTTGAATATCTGCCGTGTGAAGAATCCTATTTCTTATCATGGTAAGTAAATTGCTTTCATTAAAGTGTTGAGGTGAAGAGTTGGGCTCCATTAACGGCTTTAATATATTTACATTGATATAATCTTCATTCACTATTCCATCTAAATAACAAATAAAAACCTTATATGGTTTTTGGTTCAGAAACTCAAAGTCTCTATAAAGGATATCATCCGTTTTCCCAAAAGCATCTTTTAATATAGAAAGGTTATCAGCTAATTTTTTATTAATATATTTTTCAGTTATTACCTGTTCATTGGGCTTAGAGGTAGGATTTTGGGGAAGGATTTTCTTTAAAGATTGAAATAAGCTTTGCATAGGTTTTCCTCTTTCAGTTTTTAATGAATTCGTTTTTGTTATTATTTGTAAACAAATAGAAATCATTCTTTTGTCATCTGCGAAAGAAGAAAATCTAATCTCATTTTTTATTCATTAAACATAAAAGTACCCGATAGGGCAGACCTTTTTTAGTGTCTACTCTATCGGGTACAGTTTAGGCAAAATGCCCTGTCTTATTTAGCCACTTTTGCTTTAGCACGAGCAGCATCGAGTTTCTTATTGATGTCTTCGACGTCTTTATCTGAAAGTGGGTAAAGAGCCATCACAATCATAGAAACGATCGCAAGCGCTGCTGGAATCCAGATAGCTGTCATGTTGATACCGGAAAGAGCACTAGCTGTTTGTTTCGCCGCATTTCCATCGAAGCCGAAAGCCGCAAGGAACCAGAGCGGAATGGCACCACCAAGAGTGAAGCCAATCTTGAAGAAGAGACCCATGATCGCATTGATGATAGCAGCGTTACGTTTGCCAGACTTCATTTCACCATAAGAGACAACTTCAGGAACGAGTGCCCACATAAAACCAGTTGCCGAAGTAAGACCCCATTGCTTGATGAAGGTTGAAACATAAGCAAGGAAGAGTGAATCATGCATGCCATCAAACGACCATACCCAAGTAAGGATTTCACCAACAACAAACATACCAAGGAAGAAATGGAAGAATCCCTTTTTACCAAAGACTTTTTTTAATTTTGGCCAGAAGACTGGGAAAGCGATACCAGGGATGGAGGCGATGAGACCTACAGCACCCATCCAGTCTGAGTGGTTGACCGTGTACTGATTAAAGAATCCATTCACTGTGTTCATGAAGAACATGAATGTGAAAGCAAGCATAAAGAAGAAACCAAGAATAACGAGTGGTTTGTTGTTCTTCAATTCAAGGAACAGGTCTAAAGCTTTCACTTCTGCAGATTGTTCAGCAGTTGCGACAACGCGTTCTTTTGTGAGACGGTAGCAGAAGAACAAAGCCAAAGCGCCAAGTATCATGTAAACCATGTAAACCCCAAACCAAGCGTGACTTGCCGATGCATCTGTATAAGTACCCATGTTGATCTTGAGACCAAAGAAACCTGTGTCTTTCATTGAGCGGTCTTTTGGTGCTACCATTTGGACAAACATTGGGAACAGTGTGTAAACCAAGAGGTTAGCAATATTAGCCAGCATCATACGAGTAGTTGTAATTTTAACTACGGATTCAGGGGCACGTGTGAGTGAAGCATTCAGCGAACCGTAAGGAATGTTGACTAAGGAATAAACCAAGTCGAGCAAGAAGTAAGTGATAAAGGCGATTGGCACTGAACCTCGAATCGCTGGAATTGGAACAAAGAGCATCGCTGCTAAGATAACAAGTGGTACACCTGCAATCAGAAGCCAAGGACGATATTTACCGTTCTTGAATGTATGTTTATCAACGAAGGTACCGACCATCGGATCCCAGAATACGTTAACAATTCGGACAAACAAGAAGATGAACCCAGCTGCAGCTGTACCAATGGCATTTACGGTAGTCAGATAGAGAGCCAAGAATCCTCCCACTGTACCAAATACGAGGTTTTGGGCAAAATCCCCAAGACCGTAACCGATCCGTTCAGAAAGGCTGAGCTTATGGTACTCGTTTTGTTGAATGTTTTGTGTGTTTTTGTTCATTTGTTTAACAGTAGATTCCATTAAAGCCATGTCATAAATCTCCTTTTCAGTTAAATTTCAAATCGATTTATCCGCTTACATTATTTGAATATAACGAGCCGCTCGATCTTAAAATTGACAAACAAGTTAGAAGGAATCGCTTTCAGCGATACTAAAAAATGATTAACTCATTAAGCAAACATCATAAAATAGGTAAATGTTTTATAAAGCGAATGATCGCATTAACTACCCAACTAGAAATCTTTCAGCGTAAAGAATTAAAAAATAACCAATTACTTGATTAGTTGGTTTTCATAAATGAACAAAGTAGATTTGTTGCTAAATCATCCTAAACAAAACTTAAAATCGTGTAAACGGTGAATTGTTGCGCTTATTTTGCTTTAAAGCCTTCATTCACCTCTTTAACTAGTAATTTTCCCTTTGAAACCGTCTACACTTTATCACAAAAAATAAACAAAACTACATGAAACTTAGTTTGTTTATCGGATGAACTAACCCGTGAATTAATACTAACACATATTTTTTAATTGAACAATATACAAATTTATATATTTTTACGATATAATTAAAAAAATTAAATAAAAGAATAGGTAGTTAGTTTAAAAGGATAAACAAATATTGAGATGAGGAGAATAAGTGGAATTAGCAGATCAAAACTATATTAAAATGCATAGTCAAAAAATGATTCTGAGTACAATGATAAAACACTACCCAATATCTAGGGTAAAACTATCGGAATTAACGAACCTAAACAAAGCAACGGTATCTTTGCAAACGAATTCATTAATCGAAAAACATCTCGTTTCGGAAATTGGGGCGGGGGCATCGAACGGAGGCCGAAAACCTATATTGCTAGTTTTTAATAAAAATGCTGGCTATGCGGTCGGAGTTGAACTTGCTGCCAATTATATTCAAACGATTTTAATTGATTTAGAGGGGAATATGCTTTTCTCTGACTACTTTGAATTTGTAACCCAGTCAATGGAAGCGCTTAAAATAATTTTGATAGAAAGAATTAGATTGGTGACAAATCATGCACCGGAATCTCCATATGGCATTATTGGTATCGGGGTTGCCGTACATGGATTTTGTAATGAGAATCAAACCGTAGTATATACTCCCAATTCAAATTGGGACAAAGTAGACATAAAAAATTTGCTCGAAGATCAATTTAACTTTCCTGTTTTTATTGATAATGAAGCAAATGCCGGAGCATTTGGAGAGAAACTGTATGGTTCCATCGGGCATTCCGATAACAGCATTTATATAAGCGTGGGAACTGGTATTGGTCTGGGGATCATTTTAAATAACAAGCTTTACCGCGGATCTGATGGATTTTTAGGAGAACTGGGACATATGACCATTGAATTCAATGGGAAAAAATGCGTCTGTGGAAACCAAGGATGTTGGGAACTGTATGCATCTGAAAGTGCATTTTTCAATAATCTTTCCAGAATAAAAAAGGGAAGGGAAATGACCCATGAAAAGGCCAATAAGATGATTCAAGAAAACGATGGAGATATATTGATTGAAATAGAAAAATTTGGTTATTGTTTAGGAATCGGCATAACAAATTTGATCAATACCTTTAACCCTGACTCGATTATCTTGAGAAGTAACTTGATTGAGGCTAATCCAATCATTTTAAAGTCAATAAAGAAGGCGGTTTCAAATCGGATAGCGAGGTATATACCGCTAAAAAATGAGATCTTAATCTCCCAACTCAACCGAAATGCTGCCGTCCTTGGAGCTGCTTCGTTTATGATAGAAAAATTCCTTGTGAATCCCAAGATTTATAATAAATGTTCCGTACCTCGTTAAACAGCAGTCTCTATAAAAAAGACCTTGTTGGCTAATAAGCCTTAAAATGTACCCGATAGAGTAGACACTAAAAAAAAGTCCTCTATCGGGTACTTTTTTGTATACTTAAGAAAAATGGGATTGGGGAAAGCAAGATGAGTAAGAAATTATTTACAGAGAAAGAGGTTAAGATTCTTTCTAATAACCCTTATGTTAAATCAGTTAGTTCAAAGGGAATTACCTATACAGAGGAATTTAGGAATTTTTTCATTGAAGAAAATGAAGGTGGAAAGCTACCTAGAGAGATTTTTGAACAAAGTGGATTCGATATTGATGTTTTAGGAATGGCTAGTGTTAGAGCTGCTGGTAAGAGATGGCGCGCCTCCTATAGAGAAAATGGATTAGCCGGTCTTCGTGATACCAGAGGTGAAAATTCAGGGAGAACTTGTGAAAGGGAGCTAACACTAGAGGAGAAAGTTGCGAGATTAGAAGCTCAAAACAACTTATTAAAGGCAGAAAATGAACTCTTAAAAAAGATACGATTTGCAGAAAGGGGGCTGAAACGGAAACTATAACCTTACCCACTGATCAAAAGTTTATCCTTATCCGTTCAGTTATACAGAAGTATAAGTTAAAGAATATGGTGAGCTATTTATGTGAAGTGGCTGGTGTTTCACAGTCTGGTTATTATAATTATTTCTCTGAAAGGTCGCAAAAAGTAAGAAAAGAAAAAGAAGCAAAAGATGAGATAGTGAAGGAAATCATCCTTAAAGCCTTTCATTTTAAACACCGTAAGAAAGGGGCACGTCAAATAAAAATGACTTTGGCAGGTCAATTTAATGTTAAATACAATTTAAAACGGATTCGAAGAATCATGAAGAAATACGGTATTATTTGCCCTATTAGAAAGGCAAATCCCTATAGACGGATGATGAAAGCCACACAAGAACATAGACTCGTACCCAACCTTTTAAATCGGGAATTCAAGCAGGGGATCCCTTATAAAGTTCTTCTAACAGATATCACTTACTTATTTTACGGTAAAGGTCAGAAAGCTTATTTATCAGCCATAAAAGACGGTTCTACAGGTGAACTATTAGCATATAATCTTTCAGAACGTATGACTATTGATTTAGCCACAGACACCCTGAAAAAACTAAAGAAGAATAAACACTTTAAAAAAGCGAAAGATGCATTGATCCACTCAGACCAGGGAGTACATTATACGCATCCGGAATTTCAAAAAGCTGTAAAAAAACTTAAACTACGCCAATCTATGTCAAGAAGAGGAAACTGTTGGGATAACGCACCTCAGGAATCATTCTTTGGTCATTTAAAAGATGAAGCTTCTATAAAAGAATGTAGAACCTTAGAGGAACTAAAAAGAGAAATTAAGCAATATATGACGTATTACAATCACTATAGATACCAATGGAATTTAAAAAAGATGACCCCTGTTCAATACAGAGAACATCTTCTTAAATCTGCCTAGGCTTTTTTTAAAATTGTCCTTTACAACGGGTACACATTACCTTTTCAAGGTCTTTTTTATGCATTTAATCGACTTTTCTATGCTCAGTTTGCGTAAGGATCGATTGTTTGAATCGTTCCGTCTTCATTGTATTTTAGTTCGGTAAATTTAACACAGCGTTTGTGGTCAACCCCGTCGGACAGGGAGCAGTCATGATAAAATAAATACCATTTATCCTCGAATTGAACAATCGAGTGATGGGTGGTCCAGCCGATGACAGGGGTCAGGATTTTCCCTTTGAAAACATAGGGGCCTAGAGGATTTTCGCTGATTCCATAAACAATGCAATGGGTCGTTCCTGTAGAGTAAGAAAGATAATATTTCCCATTGTATTTATGTACCCATGGGCCCTCAAAAAATCTTCTTTCCTCATCGCCGGCAAGAATTGGCTGGCCATCTTCGTCTACAATCGATATTTCTTGCGTTTTGTCCTTAAAACTAAGCATATCTTCGGTTAATTCTGCTACCCTTGGCCCTAACGCCGGTTCTGATGGACCAGGACCCTCCGCATCAGGAATATATGTGCCTGTTTGCCATTTTTCTAATTGTCCACCCCAAAGTCCGCCAAAATACACATATGCTCTGTTGTCGTCATCCACTAAAACGGCAGGATCAATACTGAAGCTTCCTTGAATGTAATTTTCTTCGGCTTTGAAAGGGCCGGTAGGATTTGAGCCAGTCGCAACACCAAGTCGAAAGATACCGTCTTTATCTCTCGCTGGGAAAAATAAATAATACTGGTTATTTTTAAAAGCAGCATCCGGTGCCCACATCTGTTTACTAGCCCAAGGAACATCTCGAATATGAAGTGCTTCGCCGTTATCTATACATGGTGAATTGAAATTATCGATCGATAAAATATGATAATCTTCCATCGCATATTGATCACCACTACCATCATCAATAGTTTTTCCACTATGTTCAATATCATGGGAAGGATAAATATAAAGTTTCCCTTCATAAACATGTGCAGAAGGATCCGCAGTATAAATATGTTCAACTAAAGGTTCATTTGGTTTTACGATTTTTTCCATGATCTATTCCCCTCTTAATTTCATATTTTAATTGGCCATAAAGATCATGCTGTGCAAACATCACAATCATCTATATTATCATTTCCTGGGATGAAGGTTGGCATGTATACCAAAATGCCGCAAAATTGATATTCTGATTAGCGCCACTGGTCAAATTGACAATCGACCGTTCTTTCGTATACATTGGTTAACAATGATTTGTTTGAAGTAACCGTACTCAAATTATGGGATTAATTAAAGCGTGGGCAGTGGACCTGTACGGATAGATTATCTTGGAATTGCTTGGATCACATACGATTATATTGGATCAAAGAAAAAAGGAGATTTTGACATGAATTATCGTGAATTAGGAACACAGGGATAAAGATTAGCGAGGTCAGCTTTGGAACATGGGCAATCGGGGGTCCATGGGGGAAGACAAGCGATGAAGAAAGTCAGAAATCATAGCAGTACTCGATCGAGCAGGGTGTGAATTTCTTTGATACAGCCGATGTCTATGGCGACGGACATAGCGGAGAGTTATTAGCCAAGGCGACTAAGGGTAAGGAAGATCAGATCTATATTGCAACAAAGTTTTGCCTTCAAGGAGACATCTCTGATTCGGGAAATTACAGCTATGAACAAGTAAGCTCTTATTGCGAAGATAGCTTGCACCGTTTAAATCGGGAAGCCATTGATTTATATCAGATCCATTGTCCAGCTACAGATATAGTAAAGGAAGGCAAAGTATTTGAAGTGCTTGACTGGCTGCAGCGCGAGGGAAAAGTTCGCCATTACGGGGTAAGTGTGGAATCAGTAGAAGAAGGTCTTATTTGTTAAACTATCCAAATGTGAAGAGTCTGCAAATTATTTTTAATATTTTTCGCCAGAAGCCATTAGAACAATTAAACCGAAGGTCTATCAAAAAGGCGTCGGCCTTCTTGTAAGATTACTGCTTGCCAGCGGACTGTTGACAGGAAAATTCACACCTGGTCATGTCTTTGAAGCGGATGACCATCGCCGCTTTAATGAACATGGAGGCATTTAATGTAGGAGAAACGTTTGCCGGATTAGGATTCCAAAAGGGTGTAGAATTAGCTGATCAGTTAAAGTGGATCGCAGAAGGTAGACCGTCTATGGCCAGTGCCGCCCTTCGCTGGATTCTCGACTGTAAAGAAATCACATGTATTATTCCTGGTTTTAAGAATGTAAATCAAGTTCAGCAAAATCTTGCCGTATTGGATACGAAATCGTTCTCCGAAGAAGAAATGCGAAAGCTTCAAAGTTTTTATGACGAAAAAGTAAAAGATTTTATTAGAGGACCTTATTAAAAATACTCTATTACCAAATGAACTGTCTGGCTTAAATCAGACAGTTTTTTGCTTCAATAAAGTTTAAATAAAATAAATTCGAATAAACAAGTCCAAACTATCAATAGTGATGAGAAACTCATTTTAGTTTAGTAGGAACAGTTAATGGCTTATTTTCAATCAATCAATAAAATTCAATATGAAGGTCCAGGTTCGAAAAATCCTTTAGCTTATAAATACTATAATCCGCAGGAAAACAATAACGGGAAAACGATGGAAGAACTGCTTCGTTTCTCGGTTGCTTATTGGCACACGTTTACGGCTGAAGGAGCTGATCCATTCGGGGTAGGAACGGCAATCAGACCATGGGCAAATTTAACGGGGATTGATTTAGCGAAGGCTCGTGCGGAAGCATCGTTTGAATTTTATGAGAAGCTTGATGTTCCGTTCTTTTGCTTCCATGATGTTGATATTGCGCCAGAGGGACATCCCCTTTTTCTTCGGCTTAAAGTCAGGAGGCACAGAATTTTAAAATTTGTCATAAAGACAAATTTCCTTTATTTTAGCCATAAATTTATATAGATAACTTATTCAGCCGCTTTTACTTCAGCACGAGAAGCATCGAGTTTCTTATTGATGTCTTCGACGTCTTTATCTGAAAGTGGGTAAAGAGCCATCACAATCATTGAAACAATCGCAAGCGCTGCTGGAATCCAGATAGCTGTTATATTGATACCGGAAAGAGCAATTGCTGTTGGTTTATCCGCATTTCCATTGAAGCCGTAGGCAGCGAGGAACCAGAGCGGAACCGCACCACCAAGAGTGAAGCCAATCTTGAAGAAGAGACCCATGATCGCGTTGATGATAGCAGCGTTACGCTTGCCAGACTTCATTTCACCATAAGAGACAATTTCAGGAACGAGTGCCCACATGAAACCAGTTGCTGAAGTGAGACCCCATTGTTTGATGAAGGTAGAAACATAAGCAAGCCATAGTGAATCGTGCATGCCTTCTAACGACCATACCCATGTAAGGATTTCACCAACAACAAACATACCAAGGAATAAATGGAAGAATCCCTTTTTACCAAAGATTTTTCTCAATCTTGGCCAGAAGACCGGAAAAGCAATACCAGGAATGGAGGCGATGAGACCTATGGCGCCCATCCAATCTGAGTGATGGACCGTGTATTGGTTAAAAAAGCCATTCACTGTGTTCATGAAGAACATGAAGGTAAAAGCAAGCATGAAAAAGATCCCCAAAATCACTAGTGGTTTATTGTTCCTCAATTCAATGAACAGGTCGAAAGTTCTCACCTTTGCCGATTGTTCAGCAGTAGCGACAACGTGTTCTTTTGTGAGACGGTAGCATAAGAACAAAGCCACAGCGCCGAGTACCATGTAAACCATGTAAACCCAAAACCAAGCGTTACCCGCAGTCGGATCCGTATACGTGCCCATTTTAATCTTAAGACCAAAGAAACCTGTATCTTTCATTGAGCGGTCTTTTGGTGCTGCCATTTGGACAAACATTGGGAACAATGTATAAACCAAGAGGTTAGCAATGTTAGCCAGCATCATACGAGTGGTTGTAATTTTAGCTATGGACTCAGGGTCTCGTGTGAGTGAAGCATTCAGCGAACCGTAAGGAATGTTGACGACGGAATAAACCAAGTCAAGCAGGAAGTAAGTAATAAAGGCTACCGTCACTGAACCACGAATGGCTGGAATTGGAGCAAAGAGCATCGCTGCAAGGATAACAAGCGGAATGCCTGCAATCACAAGCCAAGGTCGATATTTGCCGTTCTTGAATGTATGTCTATCGACGTAGGTACCAACCATCGGATCCCAGAATACGTTGACGATACGGACAAACAAGAAAATGAACCCGGCTGCTGCCGTACCAATGGCATTGACGGTCGTCAGATAGAGAGCCAGGAATCCTCCGACTGTACCAAATACGAGGTTTTGGGCAAAGTCCCCAAGACCGTAACCGATTCGTTCAGAAAGGTTGATCTTACGATACTCGTCTTGTTGAATGTTTTGTGTATTGTTGTTCATTTTTTGAACTGTTGATTCCCTTACATCCATGCCGTAGATCTCCCTTTCGGTGGAAATTTCAATCAATTCATTCACTTATATTATGGACATTTAACAAAAGTCTATTTGAAAAAAATGAGCCTCTCGATCTTTTATAGAAAAAAATTAGTGTTTACCGCTTTTTAAGTGAGGGTTAAAAAATTAGAAATCAATCAAAAAACGCTGAAGTGGTTGCGATTGCAAGCCTAAGTGGGAAAGAAACGAAACCGTGTGTGAATTTAACATTGCTAAGCCGTATAATAGCTATGAGGAGTTGTTGGCGGATCAGGAAATAGATGCAGTGTATATTCCTCTGCCCAATCATTTGCACAAAAAATGGGTGATTGAAGCTGCAAGATCAGGAAAGCATGTACTCTGTGAAAAACGGGTTGTTTAAATGTTGAGGAAGCGCAGGAGCTCATTGATATTCCGTGAAAAAAATGTTGAGTTTTGGAAGCGTTTATGTATCAGTTTCACCCGCAGCACCAACGTGTTCGCGATATTATCACTTCAGGGGAAATAGGAGATGTTAAATTGATGCGTTCATCATTCTCTTTTTACCTTGAAAGCAGAGATGAGAAAATTCGCGTGGACAAAATAAAAGGCGGTGGGAGCATTTATGATGTGGGTGCTACTGCATACACGCGATTCGAAATATATTGGGTACAGAGCCACTTAAAGTAGACATAGTGGGAGAAATGGATTCTAAATTTGAAGTGGACCTTTCAGCCACTGAAGTCTTAAAGCCTGAAAATGGCACAACCGCTATGTTTGATTGCAGTATGGATATGGAATCAAGAAAAATATACGAAATTGTTGGAACAAAAGGCGGAATCATCGTTCCAAGACCTTTCCGTCCAGACGCAAAAGGCGGTGAAGGATTTGTCATTATTCAAAAGGATTCAATCGAAACAATTGAGAGGTTTTATAGAGATATATAATCTTGAAGTAAGGCATTTCTCAAATGCAATCCTAGAGGATGGCCCAATACTATATAATGAAGAAAATAGTCTTCAAAATATGCGTGTCATCGATGAATGTTATGCTTCTTTAAAACAGAAGTTACAATACACTTGTGATTCATCATCACGCTCAACCATAAAAACCTTGATTCTTTTGAAGGAATCAAGGTTTTTATGTTGAATTCAAATGGTGAAAGAAGGTAATACAATGTTGTCGCCACATGGAAAAACGACAGATAGGGTGGAGAGGGCCAGTCTACCCACCTCCAGTATCTGTTGTTTTAGCTCATAAGTTTCGAATTAATGTCGGTCTGCGGGCCACCAAATTTGGAATTGCCCACTGTCGTAGAGCATTCCTAGCATGTATAAAAATCCGTCGTAATAGCGTGCGTGCCCAGATGGAATATCCAAATTCCACAGTTGATTCACGAAATCCATCTTGTTGATATTCGTAGCAGAGATGGCTGAAGATGCATTCATTGATACGAGACCTGGTGAGTGTACCTGTGGTTCATACGAGACCAAATTTGTATTGATTGGTGTACCATCGATATGGTAACGGCTATTATATGTGTTCATTCCTTGACTCTCAAAGAAGTTTTCCAGTGTGTTGGAATATTGAGTCTGCCAAGGTTTTACACCAAACCATGCTGCGTCAATATTTGCATTAGCTATGGCGCGCCAGGCATCCTCGTTAAAGTTACCACCATAACTATCGGCACTCTTGTCCCAAGGAGGTGTAAAAGGTGTTCCATCAAAATTGGAGTAGCATGGTGCCAACCCTGTATTTGGGTTTGCAGCATTTTGCAGCAGTTGTTCACCTGCAGAAGCAGCTTTCTCCCAGAGATCTTTATCTTCCGGATTTACGGAAGCAAAGATCCTATAAAATGCCGGCAAGCTGTAGGATGCGTCTGTGAAATTGATTGCACCTGGAGGGGAGAATGTAGACAAGTAGGTTGTCTTGTCAAACATATTAATTCCACCGGAGTCGGCATTATGCCACATTGCATTCAAAATTTGTTTTGCTTCTTTTTGGTAGTTGTAAATACCTTCGTCATTTCCCCAACGTCCCGCAGCAAAACTTAGTGCCGCAGCAATCCATTGGTCACCATCCGGGGCAACGCCCTGATCGATTATGGTACCATCGGTCTTGGTGTGCCACGCAAAAAAGTCTTTCGTCTTGCCACTCTTAATTTGCATGTTTGTTTTGGCAAAGTTCCATAAGGAGTTAAATTCTTTTTGATGATTAAGTTGTACTGCAATCATCATGGCATAGCCCATTCCCTCGGTACGGACATCATGGTTTCCGATATCCTCTACGTAAGCCATGTCAGGAGTAAGTTGGTAGTAAACCGCTTGACCGTCATAGAGATCGGGATTTGTACCTGGATTGCCATGAAAAAGTTGTTGCCAGGCGGCATTAATTTTTGCGTTAATCTCTTTTTTTGTATATCCTGCTTTTGCAAACATATTTGGATACACACCAGTTAGATAAGCTCCGTGAGGATTGTTTACAACTCCCGGGGATGTGTTGTTTTGTTCTGCTGTTGAATTAGCAGCAAATGCACTTGCAGGGGCAAGTAAAGTAGCTGCTGAAAGAAGCGGAATTCCTAATTTTTTGACGATTTTACGCACATCAAGCACCTCCAATTAATTATTAGTAGCTATTACATACATTTTTTAGTGTGCTTTTATGTAATCTGCCACCCACTCAAAATACAACGCTTACATTTCAAACATAATTTGTTTGACCGACAAACTATGTTATAAGGTTATTTTAATATTTTTCAACTTTTTGTCACTAGGCATTTCGGACTATTTTGATCCGAAGTCATTTCTACTTGTCCCTCGTCCAATATTTTTTCAGATTATCCATTGTCTTTGTCTACTTTACCATTAACCAATAATTGAGCATTTTACAGTATGGGCATTTATAGTCTCCAAACTCAATAATCGAAACGAGTAATGAGCTTTTTTCATTTGTATAATCAATCTGTGCTGAACTGTTTCCAATGTTAGATTCATTTTAAAGCAGGACTTCTCGTATTTTGACTTTATGGAGGGATAAAGAATAAAGCCAATAATCATGACTGCAATTAAACTGACCACCCAGAATATAAGCATTACGGAAGAATAGTTAGCACTTGTTTTTGTGTGCCGATTTTCAAACCGCCTTTTTAAAAATATTATAAGTTAAACTTAATTTATCTGCTAGACAAACAAAGTTTAGGGTGTTAAAATAAATTTTGTAATATTTGAATTAATCCGTAATTTCAGTTTACTTTGAGGAAGAATAAACAATACATATATGTAAGGGTTTACTAAATTTTTAGTATTTACTCTAGCTGCATGTTGACAAGATGCTTAAAACAAATACAATCCGTTAACAGATTAAATGCTCCTGAAAATCAGCCATAACAACTTAGAATAGGTCTTGCTGAGCTATTAACTTAGTTTGTTTTCTATATAAACAAACTGACCAAAATTAGACAACATTGGATGAATCGATTATTGCAGTAAGGAATCTCCCAGGGCAAATGGAGGAACTCCGTTAACTTGGTTGATATAAATTTAATTAGGAGGATGAATGTATGAGTAAGCTCAAAAAAATGCGCAAGCGCAAAAAAACCGTGTCATTGCTGCTCACTGCCGGCCTTGGTTTAAGTTTATTTAGTAGTTTACCAGCCCAAGCATCTAATGTATCAGCAGCGACAAAACCGAATTTGCCTGTTCAGGCATCTAAGGTTCAAGCAAAACTGCCAATTTATCTGGACAAATCTTACTCATTTCAAGAGAGAGCTGCGGACCTAATTTCCCGCATGACGCTGGAAGAGAAGGCATCCCAGATGAATAGTAGCTCAGCACCTGCTATTCCACGACTTGGTGTTAAAGCCTATGGTTGGTGGAATGAGGCACTACATGGTGTAGCCCGTACTCAATACAATCCAACCGGTAACGCTACACTATTGAACAACACAACATCCTATCCTATCGACCTTTCACTTGGTTCTACATGGGATCCCCAGCTAATGTATGACGAAGCTACAAAGATTTCCGATGAGGCCCGTGAAGTGGCGCCTGAGAACACTCAGGAGCTCGATTACTGGTCGCCAACCATCAATCTAGCCCGTGACCCGCGCTGGGGAAGAAATGATGAATCTTACGGAGAAGATCCATTCTTAACAACACAAATCGCTTCTCAGTTTGTTAACGGTATGGAAGGTAAGGATATGAATGGAAAGCTGCTGCCTGAGAGCGACGGATATCTCAAAACGGTAACCACTATTAAGCATTATGTTGGGAACAACAGCGAAGTTAACCGTTTAAACGGTTCATCAAATATTGATGAACGTTCACTCAGAGAGTATTTTTCTGCACCTTTTAAAGGGGTTGTACAGAAGGCAAATGTTAGCTCAGTCATGACATCTTATAATAGCATTAACGGTGTGCCAGGATCAGCCAATGTTCACACAATGGATACGCTCCTTCGTCAAACGTTTGGCTTCTCTGGTTATGAGACTTCTGACTGTGACGCCGTTTATGAAGTTTCAAATCCTACCGGTCATAACTGGACTCCGCCAGGATGGACGCGTCCTGTAAATCAGGTAGAAAGAACAGCTTTTTCGATAGGAGCCGGTGAAGATCTTAACTGTAACGCAGGCTACAGCGATGGATACAGCTTTGGTAACACTATACCAGCTGCTGTTTCACAAAAAATTGTCACTCCGACTGGCACATTTTCAGAAAACGATGTTGATACTGCTTTAATCCGTCTCTTTACTGCTCGTATGCAGCTTGGGGAATTTGATGATCCAAATAGTGTTCCATGGGTTAAAGAAGCACGTAAGAATGTTCCAGAAGGCACATGGACGAATAGTGATAGTAATAACGCCATTACTCAAACTAAAGATCGATTAGATATGGCTCGTAAAGTAGCTGATAACTCTTTAGTTCTGTTGAAAAATAGTGAAACCACACAAAAAGACGGAAGTAAAGGTAAACTTCTTCCTCTTAAGGTTCCAGCTTCCGGCAGCTTCAAAGTTGCTGTAGTAGGTTATTTTGCTAATCCTGACAACATGTATCTTGGCGGGTATTCAAGTAATCAGGGCAGTGCGGGTATCGCCAACTTTGTAAATGCTTATAATGGTATCAAAAATGCTGTAACAGCAATTAACCCTAATGCTGAAGTCACTTACTACAAGGGCTTTACTGATAAAGGGACTCAAGCAAAGGATCTTAATACAGTAGATCCAGCCGCTGTAGAGGCTGCAAAAAATGCTGATGTTGTTATTGTATATACTGGAACTGACAACAGTACTGCAGACGAAGCCGGGGACCGTAAAGACCTCACTCTTCCGGGAGCGCAGGCTTCATTAATCGATCAAGTTGCTAAAGCGAATCCTAATACCATTGCCGTTATGGAAACAATTGGCCAAGTAGAAGTTAATTCATTTGAACACGATGTTCCTGCAATGCTTTGGAGCTCTTATAATGGTGAGCGCAAAGGTGAAGGTCTGGCGGATGTTCTTTTAGGAAAACATAATCCAAGCGGACATTTACCATTCACGTGGTATCAAAGCAGTTCAGAACTTCCTGCGATCACTGATTATACATTAAGACCTACAGGAACTAATCCTGGTCGAACATATATGTATTTTAACGGTCCGATTTCCTATCCATTTGGATATGGCCTAAGTTATTCAAGCTTTAAGTATTCCAATCTTGATATTAGTAAGAAAAATCTTCAAGCTAATGACACATTTGATGTAAGTGTCGATGTTACGAATACCGGCAACACAAAAGGTGATGAGGTTGTTCAGCTTTATGTGAACACACCTGACGCACCGGCAGCATTACAACGTCCAACCAAGCGTCTGGAAGGCTTCCAGAAGGTTTCATTGAATCCTGGACAAACCAAGAAGGTTCACATGACTGTTAATGTTCCTGACCTTGCTTTCTTTGATGAAGCACAGAATAAATTTACAGTAGACCAGGACCGTTATGGCATCCAGATTAGTACATCGAGTGCGGATGCTGATATCAAGCAGCAAGACTTCATAAATGTACATGGCGACTTGAAGCCTGAGCTTAGTGTTGTTTCTGTAAAGCCTATTCAGCAAGGTGACACAGAGGCTGACATTCCGGACCGTGTAATTTATGACAAAGGTATGGTAGTTGTTCCTCAAGTTACTGTATCTATGAATGATCAGAGTTTATATGGATATATTTACAAGGGTAACAGCAAGTCATTACCTGCAGGAATGACATTAAAATATAGCAGTAACCGTCCTGATGTTGTTTCCATTGATAAAAACGGGGTAATAAAAACTGTTAATGGCGGCGTCGCTACCATTACTGCTACTGCAACCTATCATGGCGTCAGCAAGTCCACTCAGTTTGTTGTGTATGTAAAACAAGCAGAGTTAGACGGAATTAATGTTAACGGTCAACCTTTAACTGAGTTTTCCAGTGATAATTACAACTACTCCTTCCAAATGCCAGATGGCAGCAATACGGTTCCGCAAATTACAGCCATCAGCCATGATCCGGATGTGAAAGTAAAAGTAACCCAGGCAACTTCTGTACCGGGTACGGCTACGATTGTTACTGAAGAGGGCGATTATTCACAAACCTATAAGATCGGCTTCGGACGGGCACCGATTTCCACTGATTTTACGACGTCCGGTACACTTGGTAACCAGTGGTCGATCCTACATGAAGATAAAAATAATTACAGCTTGACAACTAACGGATTGCAGATTACTTCACAGCCAGGCAATATTGTGGATGGATCAATTAAAAATCTGTTCCTTCAGCAGGCTGCAGGAGATTGGCAGTATGAGACTAATATCAAACTGTCAGCAACACCTCAAAATACACAAGAGGTTGGGCTAGGAGTATATGATGATCAGAATAATTATATCAAGATAACTTACGGAATATCTGGAGGAAGACCAGCCCTTAGTCTCAGCAGGTCTATCGATGGAGGTCAGATGTTGTTTGCAACAAGAAATTTAACTTCAACAAATATTTATTTACGTCTTGTTAAGGCAGGCAACCAATATACTGTATATTATTCTACTAATGGAACTACATTTACATCGCTGGGTGTCGTACCATTATCACTTGCTAATCCAAAGCTTGGCTTAATTGTTACCGATGGAACATCAAACACTGTTAATCCAATAAATGCAGTATTCTCATATCTTAAAGCCTATTAATAACTAGCATTAGCGACAATTGTTCAGCTATTGGCAGTTTTTCTGCCAATAGCTGATTTTTTATAGTGACGATTGTTGGAAGCACAACAGGGATAAAATAATGATGCTTTATTACTTTATTTGATAGACAAACTAAGTTTACGAAGATATACTTACAAAGTAGTTAGTGATAAATTGAACTAAAAATGAAGTATTGTAAGTGGTAATTAATTTATTATCAATTTATCAAAAAAAGTATTATTTTAAAATGTAAATAAAATTCAATGTTAAGGTGTAGAGAAAAAAATCCATTAGCTTATCAATATTATAAGTTACTAGTAAAAGCAAAATGGAATCCCAGACAGTTGAGGTGTTCTAAAAATGGCTAACCAAAAAAGAAGTTATGACAATTCTTCCACTAAGTTTATATTCTTGACAGTGTGTTTCGTTGCAGCCATTATAATTGGCTTTATCTTTTTAGCTCCTCATAAAAACCAAAATTGGGAAACTGCAAAAGATAAAATTGATAATACCAATCAGCATAACATAGAAAAAAGTTCAGCACGGATTGACTATTCTAATGAGCCCTACATAGGAAAAAGTTCAGCACCCGTTTCGATTATTGAGTTTGGAGATTATAAATGCCCATATTGTAAAATGTTTAATCAAAAGGTAGTCCCGACCATTAAACAAGAAGTAGATAAGGGTGACGCAAAATTATACTTTATAAATGATTCCTTCATTTATATTGATTCCATACGTGCGGCGAAATTTGCCGAGTCTGTTTATGCCGTACTAGGAAATAAGGCATTTTGGAAATTTCATGAGCTTCTCTATCAAAAACAACCTCAAGGCAGCGAATATGAAAAAATGGATATATATAATGAAAAATTTCTTACGGACACTTTAAAAGAAGTTGTCAGTGATGTGGATGTAATAAAGGTTGTTAAATATTTTGATGCGAATAAAGCTGATGCTGCTTGGCAAAGGGACATGGATCTTGTGAATCAACTGAATGTAACCGGTACTCCTACCATATTTGTAAATGGTAAAGTGGCAAAGACACTGGATGATTTGAAAAATATGATAGACAAGGCAGCAAAGAAATGAGCTGAAAAAGATCATGGCGACTGGGCCTAGCCAAATATAATATAGATACTAAGAAGAAAAATACTCTCAATTGTTGATTTATCAACGTTTGGGAGCATTTTTTATTTTTGAGAGCATGCTTAGTATCCACGTTTAGAATAACTGCGTGATGCCTGGATAAACAAAAAAACGGGCTAAACCCGTTAATGTTTTTCTCCATATTGCGTAATGCCAAAGTAGTCGCTAGTCGAATATTTATTGAATTTAACATCCAAATCATGAAAGATCCGATGTACATTAATTAATGGTTTAATATCGTTTGTTTCCTCAGCCTCTGTCAATAAATCTTTTGCATGAGAAAAGTCGGTTCTTAAATCTCCATCATCTGTAGCATTGATAACGCGCTCAAGTTCTTCTATGTACTGATTATAATTTTTATTGAATTCATCAAAACTAAAATTCTTATAATGTTCCCAGCACAATTGATTATTCCAATAATCGTGATTACTAGAGATATAGTTTCCTATATCTGTTTGGGTTATTTTGGATTGTTTAAGGTGTTGAATAGGGAGTTCATTCGATGCCGTTCTGCTATTATTTACATAAAAAGCCGCACAAATTAGAAAAGCTAGAAGGATCAATATGGATGTTATGAGTGGCTTTCGTTTAAAAATAATCCTCACCTCATTAGGTATAAAATAAGAGATATAGAATAGATTAGCACAAATATTCAGAAAAAGGTAGTTATGGAATTAATAGCTAATTAACAAAAAAATATGAGTAAAATCGACAAAATTTGCGATAATCACTTGACTCTAGTAGTGATAATGTGTAATATTTATTGAGTAAGTTCGTTCTTAGTTTTTTCATATATGCGGGTGTAGTTTACTGGTAAAACCTCAGCCTTCCAAGCTGATGTAGTGGGTTCGATTCCCATCACCCGCTCCATACATATTAACTAACGCAGTGTATCGTTACATATAGAGAACGATGCATTGCGTTTTATTTTTGTTTAAAAAAAAGATGCCCTCTTACTGGCATCCAAGAATAAAGCAGGAAGCTTCGCCTCCATGTATTTGGGTAAACATCTTCATTAATGATTCAATAAGTTTGACTGCATCTTCCTCACCTGTTGAAGGCTGCAGATATATAATCTGCAAAGCATTCATTGTATTTAACGTAACAGGTGCTCTTTCCGAATCAACAAACGGACTTCCAAATGGGCCCATTTCATCGGAGGAGAGGATTAAGTTTTCTAAGGAATTGGTCCTCCCGTTTAAACCTGTATATTCCTCGCCCTCTTTGCCTATCCGAATTTCCACATGACCATCCAAGCGGTCAAGATCGTAAATTCCAATTGGTACTTGATATTGCAGAGAAAAAAAGTTATTTATATCAATTGCACTATGTATTGGTGAAAGATAATTTTGCTTTTTAACCCTTCTAAAGAGTGCCTCTGCTGAATGACGGTAACGATTTGGATCCTTTCCTGTCTTTTTAAATATAGTTCTCCATTCTTTAATCCCAGGAATTTCTGTAACCTGCTTGTTCTCGAGTTCAAAAAAGATTGACTCTTGAAAAAGCTGGAGCCTTCCTTTAACCATTTGTGGTGAATCCCCGACCGTTATATCTCGATATTCGATGACCCCAATTTTAAAATCAGGAAATAGCTCGAGTACTTCCCTGGAAAGTTGAATTTCCAACCATTCCACCTCCAAAATTTGATGAAAATAGTTTATCATAGATAGATGTGCAACTAATAATTATAACAATTTATATATATTGATGTTTGATTCGAAAGGAGGTAATTTCAGTTGGATGTTCAGCAACTAAAAAAGGAACTTATTGCTTTTAGTAAGGAAATCGGGATTGATAAAATTGGTTTCACTACTGCTGATCCTTTTATTGAATTAAAAAACCGATTAATCAGACAACAGGAGTTGGGCTATCAATCAGGTTTTGAAGAGCCTGACCTAGATAAGAGGATAACTCCTAAATTATTGCTGGAAGGGGCCCAGTCGATTATTTCCATTGCACTTGCTTATCCTGCCAAAATGTCTACACGTGTTGAGAGCAAAAAAGGAGCAAGGCGAGGAATTTTTAGCAGAGCTTCATGGGGGCTTGATTATCATCATATTCTTCGTGACCGTCTTAAAAAACTGGAAGAATTTATTTTAAAGAAGATTCCAGAGGCAAAGTTAAAATCAATGGTTGATACAGGGGAACTTTCTGACCGAGCCGTAGCTGAACGTGCAGGGATTGGCTGGAGCGGGAAAAACTGTTCCATTATTACGCCTGAATTTGGCTCATACGTTTATTTAGGGGAATTAATTACGAATATCCCATTTGAGCCAGATAAACCAATAGAAGACCAGTGTGGTTCTTGTACTAAGTGCTTAGATTCATGCCCTACAGGTGCATTAATTCAGGGAGGGCAGATTCATGCCAAACGCTGTATTTCTTTTTTAACTCAAACTAAAGAACTAATACCAGATGAATTTAGGGAACAAATAGGGAATCGTGTATATGGCTGTGACTCTTGCCAAACAGCATGCCCGGTCAATAAGGGAATCAATTTTCATTTCCATACAGAGATGGAACCTGATCCGGAAGTAGCTAAACCCTTATTAAAACCCATATTAAAATTAAGCAATCGAGAATTTAAAAATCGATTCGGCTCCCTTTCAGGCGCATGGAGAGGGAAAAAGCCGATTCAACGCAATGCCATTATCGCACTGGCTCATTTTAAGGATGAAAGTGCCATTCCTGAGTTAATTGAAGTATTAGAAAAAGAGCCTAGCCCTGTCACTAGAGGGACAGCTGCCTGGGCACTTGGGAAAATTGGCGGAGAGACAGCCTATGATGCCTTAAAAAAAGCAAAAGATCTTGAGACAGATTCCCAAGTACAAGCAGAAATTGATAAAGGATTATGTTTTTATAATAATTAGAGAGCAAAACGGCTTGTTTTGCTCTTTTTTATTGTTAAACCCTTCTTTTCTTCATATGTATGAAGGGAAAGGGGGAGATTGTTTGCAGCGATTACTTCAAGAATTATTTGAAAAGCGTTTAGAACAATTCTTATCAACTAAACGCGGGTCTAAGCTTTATTTTCCAAAGGCTGAACAAAAACAAGAGGCTTTAGCCAATCGATCAGCAGAAATGGTGAAAGTAAAGGCTGCAGGAAAAATCTTAGAAGAGTCCACAGAGGATGAGTTTCAAACAATTAAATACCAGGCCCACTACCAATATTTAATCAAACAAAATGGAATACTTTATATGGAAGAAGAGTTAGAAGAGAGGTTAGCAAAGTTTTACAAAGAAGCATTGGTTATGGATGAAGAAATTAGACCAAATCTAGAACCTGATCCATATCCAGAAATAGAAACGCAAACTTTGGCCATAGAGGATCAACCTGAACGGCTAAGTTATCAGTATAATCGATTAAAAGCTGTGCAATATGCTGAAAGCTGGTGGAATAGCTATAACCCTGCATATAAAAAGTTTGAGAATGATTGTACCAATTTTATATCCCAATGTTTACGTGCAGGTGGAGCACCGATGCGCGGTTACCCTAATCGGCAAACAGGCTGGTGGCTGCAACGACAAAATTGGAGTTATAGCTGGGTCGTAGCAAACTCCCTTAGGTTATATTTAGGTAATTCCAAAAGCGGTCTTCGAGCAAGAGAAGTTAATAGTCCTGATCAATTAATATTGGGAGATGTCATTTGTTATGATTTTGAAGGGGATGGACGGTTCAATCATAATACGATTGTTACAGGGAAGGATGCATATGGGATGCCTTTAGTTAATGCCCATACGTACAATAGCCGGAAGAGATACTGGGCCTATGAAGATTCATCTGCCTATACTCCAAATATTAAATATAAGTTTTATTCCATCTTCGATGAATGATTCTTCGATTCTTGAATGCATAAGTCAGAGTGGTATAATTGCATGTAGAGTTTTAATATGAGGTGAATTTTTTGGCTATACACGTAGTTTTATATCAACCACAAATACCTTCTAATACAGGAAATATTGCTAGGACTTGTGCAGGAACCAATACACATTTACATCTCATTCGCCCTTTAGGATTTTCAACCGATGATAAGATGTTAAAAAGGGCCGGCTTGGATTATTGGGAACATGTTCATATTACCTATTATGATTCCTTAGAGGATTTTTTTGAAAAAAATGCAGGAGGGGCTTTCTTTTATATAACGAAAGTGGGGCAAAAGAATTTTACCAGTTTCGATTATAGTGATCCGTCTAAAGATTATTATTTTATTTTTGGGAGTGAAACCACAGGTCTTCCAAAGGAAGTGATTCAAAAGAATTTGGACACTGCCTTAAGAATACCTATGACTGAAAATATTCATTCCTTAAATCTCTCCAATACAGCAGCGATTTTTATTTATGAGGCATTACGTCAGCAGGATTATCCAAATCTAAAATAAGTAGGGAGGCCACTACACTAAGGCCTCCTTTTGCTCTAAAAGGAAGGATTGATCATATGAATGATGTTATTTCAACCATATTAAACCACCGATCCATTCGGCACTTTGAGGACAAGCCATTAACGGAAGAGCAAATTCAAACCATTGTCACTTGTGCCCAATCAGCCGCAACTTCTAGTTTTATTCAAGCTTATTCCATTATTGGGGTGAAAGACAAAGAAAAGAAGAAGAAATTGGTCGAACTTACTGGAAACCAAGAATATGTAGAGAAAAATGGCCACTTCTTTGTTTTTTGTGCGGATCTTTACAGGCATACAATTATTGGGGAAAAAGAACAAAAAAATGTAAACCCATCCATTGAAAGTACAGAAAAATTTATGGTGGCGCTGATTGATACTTCTCTAGCCGCACAAAATGCAGTCATTGCTTCCGAATCCCTTGGATTAGGTATATGTTACATAGGTGGAATCCGTAATAATTTGGAAGAAGTGAAAAAGCTCCTAAACATTCCAGATCGGGTGATTCCATTGTTCGGGCTTGCAGTCGGATATCCTGCACATATTACAGATAAAAAACCAAGACTGCCATTTGAGCATGTCTATCATGAAGATCAATATGAGCAGGATATGGAGAAGTATTTTCGTCAGCTAAATGAATATGATCAGTCCATTTCAAAGTATTATGAATCAAGAACAAACGGGCAGAGAAAAGACCGTTGGACTGAACAGATTTCCAATATGTTATTAAAACAAAATAGAATGTATATGAAAGAGTTTATCCAAAAAAATAAACTGGATTTACACTAAAAAATGACTGCCGTTAATCCGGCAGTCATTTTTTAGTGTGTAGGAAATTATAAAATTCTCGCTTGAGGATAACTGTTAATAAAAGGACTGTCGACGTCCAGCTTCAGCGCCTAGCCCCCGAGGTCTTAAGACGATCAGGGAATGAAGGCAAAGAACGCCTTCTTTCCTGATCGTCTTATGCTTGTCGGGGCTGTTCAAGGCGCTTACGCTTTTGTTTTGCGCATGTAGGTCTTATTTATTCGTACCAGGCTTGTCGTTATACCCAGCAGTGAAAATAGCTGCTAAAAACGTAATCATAACTAGAATAATTAAGAAAGTACTCATGTTATGTACTGCCCCCTTTGTCCTGATTTTTAAATAAGATGGTTTAACGCCAAATGAGTGAAAGCCGCTAAACAGACGCATTTCTGACACATACAACTTTATTATAGCCTAAGTTTTGGAAATGAAAAGAACAATATTCCTTTTAATTAAATAAAAAAGATAGACAATATCTCGAATTGGGTACGCATGTTCAAGTCCTTAGGTGCATAGATTATATTAATCGTCTCTGATAACCTACAGGGGGAGGGCCATATGGATATTTTAAAAAAAATCGAGAGGTACCGTGAAGAAGAGGAAAAACTGCGCTGGGAAGGAACATTCGCTGACTATTTATTGTTGTTGAAGGAAAAGCCGTGGGTAGCACAATCTGCACATTCTCGAGTTTATAATATGATTAAGGATGCAGGAATTGAAGAAGTTAAAGGGACGAAGCATTACAATTTCTTTAGTAATCAATTATTTGGATTAGAAGAGTCATTAGAAAGGCTTGTTGAGGAGTACTTCCATCCAGCTGCTAAAAGGCTGGACGTAAGAAAAAGAATCTTACTTTTAATGGGGCCGGTAAGCGGAGGTAAATCTACTCTTGTTACCATGTTAAAAAGAGGGTTAGAAAGCTATTCACTTACGGATAGAGGCTCTGTATTTGCGATTAAAGGCTGTCCGATGCATGAGGATCCTCTGCACTTAATTCCTCATCATTTAAGAGCAGATTTCTATGAGGAATATGGCATTCGCATTGAAGGAAACTTATCACCATTGAACATGATGCGCTTAGAGCAGGAATATGGCGGTAGAATTGAAGATGTTTTAGTAGAAAGAATCTTTTTCTCTGAGGATAAAAGGACTGGTATTGGAACATTTAGTCCGTCAGATCCTAAATCACAGGATATTGCTGATTTAACAGGAAGTATTGATTTCTCCACCATAGCAGAATATGGCTCAGAGTCAGATCCACGGGCTTACCGATTTGATGGGGAACTCAACAAAGCAAACCGCGGGATGATGGAATTCCAGGAGATGCTAAAGTGTGACGAAAAATTCCTCTGGCATTTGTTGTCCTTAACACAAGAAGGTAATTTTAAAGCGGGAAGGTTCGCTCTAATAAGTGCCGACGAGCTGATTGTTGCACACACGAATGAAACGGAATATCGCTCGTTTATTTCAAACAAGAAGAACGAAGCATTGCATTCTAGGATTATTGTGATGCCAATCCCTTACAATTTAAAAGTTTCACAGGAAGAAAGAATCTATGAAAAGATGATTAATGAGAGTGATGTCTCGGATGTACACATTGCACCGCATACATTAAAGGTTGCTGCAATGTTTACCATCTTAACGCGCTTGAAGGAACCGAAAAAAGGCGATATTGATCTGCTGAAAAAAATGCGTCTTTATGATGGGGAAAGTGTTGAAGGATTTAATTTGGCTGATGTGGAAGAACTGAAACGCGAGTATACAGATGAAGGTATGAGCGGTATAGACCCTCGTTATGTCATCAACCGCATTTCATCCACGATTATTCGAAAAGAAGTACCAGCGATTAATGCTCTGGATGTATTACGATCGTTAAAAGACGGACTTGACCAGCATCCTTCGATTACAGCTGAAGTACGTGATCGGTATATGAATTATATCTCGTTAGCGCGGAAAGAGTATGACAATATTGCCAAAAATGAAGTTCAAAAGGCATTTGTATACTCCTATGAAGAATCGGCTAAAACATTAATGGATAACTACCTTGATAACGTTGAGGCGTACTGCAATAAAGCAAAGCTTCGTGATCCGTTAACAGGGGAAGAAATTAATCCTGATGAAAAATTAATGCGTTCTATTGAAGAGCAAATTGGTATCTCTGAAAATGCCAAAAAAGCATTTAGAGAAGAAATATTAATTAGGATTTCTGCTTTTGCCAGAAAAGGCAAGCGGTTTGATTACAATTCCCATGACAGACTAAGAGAAGCGATTCAAAAGAAATTATTTGCGGATCTTAAGGACGTTGTTAAAATTACAACATCCACAAAGACACCGGATGAACAGCAATTGAAGAAGATTAATGATGTGGTTGCCCGCTTAATTGATGAACATGGGTATAATTCGACATCAGCGAATGAATTACTACGTTATGTAGGTAGCTTACTAAACAGATAATTTGGGAGTAAAATAGCACGGACTGGCAGAGGAAGACTGTCAGTCCCTTTTTTTCCAATTGATAGATTACTTCATTTGTGCAGGTAGGATAATATTTCTTTGAAGAGTCCGCTTGTCCAAAGTATAGGCTATTAACCAATTGTCAAAATTTTTTGTAAATTATTTGCTACTTCTGCATAGGATAAAGTAATCCATCATTTCAATTGTTTTTTTCATTCGCGTTATTCTATGTATCTGTTAAAAAAATGTGCAGTATGGAGAAAAAATTTAAATTTAATAAGGAGGGGTTTGTAGTGTCTATCGATAACCATCAATTTGTGATTTCTAGAGAAGATTGGTCCCTCCACCGTAAAGGCCACGATGACCAGCAGCGCCATCAAGAAAAAGTCCAGGAGGCAATCCGTAATAATCTTCCAGAATTAATTACGGAAGAAAGTATTATTATGTCTAATGGTCGCGATGTGGTAAAAATTCCAATTCGTTCTTTGGACGAATATAAGATTCGCTATAATTATGACAAAAACAAACACGTGGGCCAAGGTGAAGGTGACAGTCAAGTCGGTGACGTTGTAGCGCGGGACGGTAACAACGCGCAAAAAGGACCTGGTAAGGGTCAAGGTGCAGGAGATCAAGCAGGGGAAGACTATTTTGAAGCAGAAGTATCCTTAATGGAGCTTGAGGAAGCCTTATTTAAACAACTTGAACTGCCAAACTTAAAGAAAAAAGAGGAGCAAGAGCATCTCGTTGAAAATATTGAGTTCAATGATATCCGAAAAACCGGATTAATGGGGAACATCGATAAAAAGCGGACGATGATGACTGCTTTTAAACGAAATGCGATGAGTGGTAAGCCAGCTTTCCACCCAATTTACAAGGATGATTTAAAGTTTAAAACTTGGAATGAAGTAGTGAAACCTGATTCAAAAGCAGTTGTTATCGCGATGATGGATACAAGTGGTTCAATGGGGATTTGGGAGAAATATATGGCACGGAGCTTTTTCTTCTGGATGACCCGCTTTTTGCGAACAAAATACGAGACAGTCGAAATTGAGTTTATCGCGCATCATACAGAGGCAAAAGTGGTATCAGAAGAAGACTTTTTCTCAAAAGGAGAAAGCGGTGGAACCATTTGTTCATCTGCTTATCGAAAAGCCTTAGAAATTATTGATAGCAAATATAATCCACGGAAGTATAATATTTATCCATTCCACTTCTCTGACGGTGATAATCTTACATCTGATAATGCCCGGTGCGTTAAACTTGTAGAAGAATTAATGAAGGTTTCGAACATGTTCGGCTATGGGGAAGTAAATCAGTATAATCGCCACTCTACATTAATGTCGGCTTATAAAAATATCAAGGATGAACAGTTCCGCTATTATATACTCAAACAAAAAGCTGATGTATTTCATGCAATGAAGAGCTTTTTCCAGCAAGAACAATCAAAATTATACGCGTAAAAAATGACAGGAGGGGCTCCTGTCATTTTTTTTGTTAAAAAACCACGCATCCTCTAAAAGTTGAATGATTGATTAGTTTTTCAATTTTTTCATTGCTTGCCCACTAGGTGGCTTTCTGGTTATTTTCTATAGATATCTATACCAGTTTTTGCATTTGAGTTTAAAAGGTGATATAACCCTTTTATTTTCGACGGTTATTTTGATGAAGAAAAATTTGGATTGTATGTGCAATTTATATTGGTATAGACAACTAGATTTAGGTGATGATAAGATTAAGACATATCTCTGAAAGAGAGTTAGTGACAGTAACTTATAAAGTCAATCATATTTTACTTAAAGCTATAAATATTTATGCAGAATGACCCCTGAACAGTCGGGTGGATTATAGTACGGTAAAAAATATGTTGGTTTTTAGCTAGACAAATAAAAGGGAGGAAGATCCACAATGAAAATGATAGAAGTGCAGAATTATGATGAAATGAGTCAAAAAGCCGCTCAATATATTATTAATAAAGTCCATCAATATCCTACTATTAAATTGGGACTCGCAACAGGCGGAACACCAGTTGGTACTTACAAGAATTTAATTCAAGATCATCAGCAAAACGGGACTTCATATCGAGATGTTACCGCCTTTAATTTAGATGAGTACATTGGTCTATCTGGAAACGATAAGAATAGTTATCGTTATTTTATGAATGAACAATTATTTAATCATATTGATATTGATAAAAATAACACCTTTATCCCTCGCGGGGATTACAAAGACAGTGAAGTAGAATGCCAGCGTTATGAAAGACTTATTGCTGATCATGGAGGTGTTGACTTACAAATACTTGGTATTGGGGGCAATGGTCATATAGGATTTAATGAACCTGGGACTTCTTTTCATGCCAATACACATGTGATTCAATTGGATTCTACAACAAGAGAGGCCAATGCCAGATTTTTTAAGAACATTGAAGATGTACCGACAAAAGCGATAACCATGGGGATTTCTACAATCATGAGAAGTAAAGAAATCTTACTGCTTGTATCGGGTGAGAGTAAAAAAGATGCTCTGGACAAGCTTATAAATGGGGAAATCTCAGAAAGTTTTCCTGCCTCTGTTTTGAAGAATCATCCATGTGTTACAATTATTGCTGATAAGGCAGCAGTTTCAGGATTAAAGCTCCACTCTTAATTCCTGAATTGGGCTCATTTTTTAGAAGGGTGTACAGGGTATGATAAATAAAAATTCTCCCATTCCTATTTATTATCAGTTAGAGGAACTTATTAAAGTATTAATTGAAAAAGGTGAGTTGAAGCCAGGCGATGCCCTACCGCCCGAAAGAGAGTATGCAGAAAAATATCATATTAGCAGAATGACGGTTAGGCAAGCCTTTACCGACCTCGTAAATGAAGGATACTTATATCGACAGCAGGGAAAAGGTACATTTGTTGCAGAGCGTAAAATTGAACAAGGCTTGCAGGGACTAACCAGTTTTACGGAAGATATGATTGCAAGAGGGTTAAAACCGGGCAGCAAACTGGTTAAATTTGAAATGATACCTGCTTCCAGTCAAATCGCAGGGCAGCTAAAAATAGCGGAATATGGACCAGTTTATGAGATTTCCAGAATCCGTTTGGCGGATGATGTACCGATGGCATTAGAAACCAATTATATTTCAGCTAATCTGATTAAAGGGATTACAGAAGATATTGTCAATGAGTCTCTTTATGCCTATATTGAAGGAAAGTTAAATCTTAGGATTGCCAGTGCATCCCAAACCATTGAGTCTTCGGTCGCTAGTCAAAGTGAAGCTAATTATTTGAACATTAAAATGGGAGATCCCGTACTCCTTATTCAGCGGAATACCTTCCTTTTAGATGGAACTCCTTTAGAATTAGTAAGATCTGTGTACCGTGCTGACCGTTATAAATTTATGATACAGATGAAACGATAATCTCAATTTGGGGATGATTATACATTGTACGAGTTATATTTCCAAAAGATAAACGAATTATTAGGATTAATAAATAAAATGGAAAAGGAAACGATTAAGGCTGCAGGTGAAAAAATTGCTCAGAGCATCCAAAATGAAGGAATTGTTCACGTTTTTGGTTGCGGGCACTCTCATATTTTAGGGGAAGAGGTTTTTTACCGTGCAGGCGGACTTGCGCCCATTAACCCCATTCTTATTCCTGATTTAATGCTGCATAAAGGGGCAGTACGATCATCAAATTTGGAAAAAAAGGATGATTATGCAGATCAATTTCTTCCCGATTTAGATATTAGACCAGAAGATGCTATGTTAGTGGTTTCAACGTCAGGTCGAAATCCTGTCCCTATTGATGTTGCCCAATTTGCTAAACAACAAGAGGCTACTGTTATAACGATTTCATCCCATATCTATACAAAAAATATATCTTCAAGGCATAAAAGCGGAAGATATCTGTCTGATTATGCCGATATCGCTATAGATAATCACATACCGACTGGGGATGCGCTATTGGAACTTTCTTCTTCAGTTGTCCCCTTCGGTCCAGGTTCAACGGTTATTGGAACAGCTATTATCAATGGAATAATGGTTGAAGCGATTAATCATATGGTCAAAACCTCTTTTTTACCGCCTATTTTTAAAAGCAGTAATACCGATGGGGCAGTAGAGCATAACAGATATTTAATCGATAAATATAAAAGCAGAATTCCACTACTAGAGAATTAGAAAAAATCGCAACAAAAGCATAGTCACCTGCTTTTTTATACGTAAATTACCATTAATACTTTCCTTAAAAAGATCAAAAATAAACCTGCAAGGCGATTTTTTTAAGGGGGTATTACGATTGATAAAAAAACCGGTTGGCTTTTTAGTAACAGCTGTGCTCACAATGGGGCTTGCTGCATGTAATATCAATGATCGTAATGATATTAATGACCGTAATGATATAAACGATCGAACAGCTGATCGAGTTAGAATGGATACAAATGACAGGGGGAATCGTATTGTAGGCAATGGCCGTGATAATGGAATTGACCACAACGGGCTGCTTACAGAGGATTATTCAAACCGTGACAATAATGACAGTGATGCAGATAGAAACCTTTTTAATAATAAGCAGAAAATTAGAAAAAATAATGATGATACGTTGTCTGCTTATCAAACAAATTTGAATAGCAATCAGTATCCACATACTCAAGCTGTTTTAGTAAGAGATGCCAAATATCAGTATATTACGATTGACCCTAGACAACGAAACTGGTTCCAATTTGGATTTATCCAACCTGGCCAACCTAATACCCAGACACCTTCAGTCCAAGTACCTGTAGGACAGCAAACAACACGCCAAGCACCTAATCAAGCACCTGCACAGCAGGCAACACCAGTACCAAGTCAGCAGCAGACACAAGCGCCAAGTGGTGCAGCGCAAAATAATACCGCTGCTACTGGAACTGTAAGCCAGTATGCTCAACAAGTGATTAATTTAACAAATCAACAAAGAGCGAAAAATGGTCTTCCGGCTTTAAAAGCAGATGCACAGCTAAGCAGTGTGGCTCAGAAGAAGGCAGTAGATATGCAGCAAAATCATTATTTTTCTCATACCAGCCCGACCTATGGGTCTCCATTTGACATGATGAGGGACTTTGGTGTTACCTATAAGGCTGCTGGGGAAAATATTGCTCAAGGACAACGCACACCACAAGAAGTAGTAACAGCATGGATGAACAGCGAAGGTCACCGCCAAAATATTCTAAGTCGTAATTTCACACATATTGGGGTAGGATTCGAACAAACAGGGAAAAACTGGTCTCAAATGTTTATTGGCAAATAGAAAAGCGTAAGCGCCCGGTTAGCGAACGATAGGACTGGAGCCCATCGACTGAGATAAAGGAAAACAGAAATGCGGAAGCGACTTGTTCAGGGGCGACAGGCATAAGACGAGCCGGCGAGAAGGGTGCTCTTTAGCCTTCTTGACGGATTGGCTTATGACCCCGAGCCCCTAGTCGCTGAAGCTAGACAACACGAAGAGCGTTAGCTTTTTCGTGTTGACTTATCGTAGGGAGATGGGTGAAGCCTTCTCGTCGCTGGGCGCTGGAGCTGGATATTTCTCAAAGCCAAAATTGTATTTTTATTTTTGTTAAAACAAAACCGGCAGAATTTAAACTCTGCCGGTTTGTTCCATTTTCTTTATGGAGATGGTTGGGAATTCAAAGTGAAAAGTGGTCCCTTTTCCTACTTCGCTCTCCACCAAAATTGTTCCATTCATCGCCCGAACGAGACTATAAACAACCATCATCCCTAAGCCAGTTCCATTTTTCCCTTTTGTTGAATAAAATGGTTCGCCTAATCGCTCAAGCTGCTGGCTAGTCATCCCAACCCCGGTATCTTTCACCATGATTGTCACTTCGTCCTGGCTGTATTCGGTTGAAACGTGTAAAGTTCCACCATGCGGCATTGATTCAATAGCATTTTTTAGGACGTTCACAAAGCATTGTCTAAACTTTTGTTCATCCCCTTGTATATAACCAATGATGCAAAAATCAGTGACGATTTCAACGGAGTATTGGTTTGCTAAGGGTTGTAAAAGATTAATGATTTGCCGGAGTTCACTTTTGACATTTAAATCTTCAAACTTTTCTATTGCAGGCTTTGCAAACGTCAAGTAATCCTGAATGACCTTTTCGGCTAAAAACAATTCTTCCCTAACGATGGCAAGATATTCTTTTCTTTTTTGTCTTGATAAGTAATCGTCTTGCATTAGCTGGACAAATCCACTTGCAGCGGTAAGAGGATTTCTAATTTCATGGGAAATAGCTGCCCCCATTTGTTCTACTGCCTTTAGTTTTTCGGTTTTAATAAGCTGCTGCTGCATTTCATTCGTTTTTCTTACAAATTCAATACCATAGGATATGATACCAAACCCAAGTGAAGGCATGATTAGGAAGCCGAACCATGCATCAAATTGTTTGACAGATAAGTTATCAAAACTCATTCCCACCACGCTAAGCATACCAAGGGACATCCCTATACCAATTGTAAAAAATATTCGTTTGGTAGGTGGTTGCTTTAAAAACCAAGGGTATAGCCGCCATAAAATCAATGCTAATGGGACATAAAAAGCGAATGTTTGCCAAAGACCAATATCGACACCATATAAGCTTCGTATACCAATCATGGCTACTACAAGCAAGGGACCAATTCCAACATATAAACCGCCAAGAACGATTGGAATCATTCTTAAATCAAATCTTGCATATGAAACAGGTGCGTAGGAGAACTGAATACATAACCAAATGGTTACAATAAACAATGTTATCATTGAGGGCTTAGAAAGGGAGAAATTCTTACTTTTTTCAAGTAAAATTAAACTAATAAATAGTAAAATAATTAACAGAGAGAGATTGATGAAAAGGTGTGTCGTGATCTCCATTTTCTCACCACCATAATGAGCTCATAGGAAAATTTTACATTTATTTTTACCAAGTTACAACAAAATTTGCAAAATATTTTGAAAAAGTGATATATTCCCTGTTAACAGGAAACCTGGAAGGTCTCAAACCGGAATTCTCCCAGGTTTTTCGTAAATTGAAATGGTATTTCTGCCCCTTGATTTTGATTGATATAAAGCAGAATCAGCAGCTTTAATTAAAGTGTCGGGAATACTTTGTTTCACAGGATATATAGAAGCCATTCCGATACTTAAAGTGATAATATCAGCTACATCTGAACTTGCATGTGGAACTTGAAGTGAGCGAACTGTATCTTGGACCTGCAGTGAGATGTTGTATCCATCCTTTGTATCACAAGACGGCAGAATAATGGCAAATTCTTCACCGCCATAGCGGCAAAATGTATAATTCGATTGATATTGATCTAAAGAAAATAGATTATTCACTGCTTGGGCAATCGTCTGTAGACAGGCGTCCCCTTTAAGATGACCGTAGGTGTCATTGTATTTTTTAAAGTAATCAATATCAAACATAATCAGTGTAATGGGTTGGTTAGAATTGTTAGTTTTTTTCCATTCCTTTAGAAGTGTTTCATCAAAATACCTTCGATTGGCAATGCCTGTTAAACCATCCATATAAGATAAGCGATTAAGAAGTTCATTAGCTTCTTGCAGTTTTTGTTCCGTCAATTTTCGGTTAGTAATATTTCTTGAAACAATAATTACTTTTTTCTCATCATCTTCTAGATCAGGTACACTTTTTAAAGTGGACTCAATCCAGATATAGTCACCGAACTTGGTTCTATAACGGTACGTAGATTCAGCTGAACTTTCCTGTAAGGCTTTTTGAAACATATCATTTGTTCGTTCGACATCTTCAGGATGTATAAATTTGCCCATGCCTTTACCTAATAATTCAGGATATTCAAATTGGATTACCTCTTTCACTGCAGGGGATATGTATACATATTCGCCTTGTTCATTGTGTACGGTGATCATGTCACTCGAATACTCTGTGATTAAGCGGAATCTTTCTTCTGTTTCTTTTAACTTAATATGACTGCGTTTTAATTGATTTTGGGTCTCATTCGAATCAACCACAAAAACGAAAAAATAGTAGCCGAACAATCCACCAATAAAAGAAATTAGGTAGTGCATCATTAATACATTTTTTAGAACTGCGAAATCTTCGATCCGAATCATGAAGATGATAGATACAATGATTAATCCACACATGTTCATAATAAAAGCTTTTACTGTACGTTTGACTTTTAATGTTGAGAGAATGCCGCACGTAATTCCAGTTAAGAGTACCCCAATGGAAGGAAGGAAAGCGGTACTGCTAAAACCAAACAAAACAAATCTTCCAATGGCAATAAGTGACGCTGAGATAATTGCTGGAATAAATCCTCCAAAAGCAGCGGCAATAACAATGGCTAAATGCCGTAAATCTGCATATATGTCCGGGCTTACCTCTATAGAAAATGACATTAATACATTACCAAGAATACCGAAACAGATTCCCCAGTAAAGTTTGGAAGAGAGTGGTGAATTGGGATATAATGGCTTATCTTTAAACAGCACGCCCATAATCGAGAAAGATGCAATTAAGAGTGCTGCATTTGAGACGAAATCTTTTAGCATTAAGATTCTCCTGTTGTTAATAGAAATAAATGCTAGTGGTGTCATTATTTCATAATAACATTATACAATACATTACTATATTGTAACAAAAAACAATATAAAGTAAAAAAGCCTCCAAGTAGGGAAGCTTTAAATTATTACCTATACTTGAACTAAGCCTTTAGCAAATGCTTTTGCTGCTGAACGCGCGTTTATTATTCCTTGTTCAAGAATTTCAGGTACTCGTTGCGGGTTTATATCGAAGCCCTCTGCCACAACGGTTTCCATCACGTTAATTCCTAAAAAGCGAAGAGCGATTTTTAAATAACGGTCACCAGACTCCAATTCTTGCATCGGGGTGTTAGTGTATTGCCCCCCTCGAGTTTGAATATGTATCGCTTGTTTATTAGACAATAGTCCTTTAGGACCATTTGGAGTGTGTGCAAATGTCTTGCCTGAAACAAATAAATTATCTATAAAGGCCTTTAAAACTGCAGGTGAATTTAAATTCCACATTGGAGAAACAAACACATAGTAATCATAGGTCATAAACTCATCTGTAAGTGCATGCATTTTTGTGATTTTTTCTCTTTCCGGTTGAGATAGTTGATCAAGGGTATATCCATAACCGGCTAACTTTCCTCTTGCCAAAACTAAGTCAGCATCCATTTGTGGGAATTCAAAGGAAAATAAATCTATTCTGGAAATCCCAACTTCTGGACGTTCCTCTTGAAATGACTCTAAAAATGCTTCGCCGATTTTAAGGCCTTTTGATTTTTCAAGTCCTTTAGGGTTCGCGGTTACATATAGTAATTTTTCCATTCAGTCACAACCTTACAATTTAGTGCATTTATTAACTTTATTATAAAAAAAAGTATTTTGGTTTACTTTGAACAATTGGTGAAAGTGATGAACATTAAGTGAAATTTATAATGATTAAACAGTTACGTCATAAATATAAACCTAATATTTGCCGGAAATACTATAGGCATATAAAATTTACGAAATAATTGAGAAGATAAATTCAAAAGATAATAAAGCCATTGGCTACAAAATTCGATTTTATTTTCAAAAAATAAGCACTTTTTTATTGTCAATAAGGTTAGAATATGGTTATCTATAGAAATAAAGATAGAAAGAGGGATAGTATGTCAAAACAACAAATCGGTGTCATCGGTCTTGCAGTAATGGGAAAAAACTTGGCGTTAAATATTGAAAGCCGCGGATATTCTGTTGCTGTTTTTAACCGCTCATATGATAAAACCGAAGCATTTTTGAAGAATGAAGCTGAAGGAAAAAACTTTGTCGGTGCTCATACTGTAGAGGAATTTGTTAATTCCCTAGAAAAACCGCGCAAAATTTTATTAATGGTTAAGGCTGGAACAGCTACTGATGCAACTATTGATTCTCTAAAACCATATCTTGAAGAGGGAGACATCTTAATTGATGGAGGTAATACTTTCTTCCAAGATACAATTAGACGGAATAAGGAATTAGAAACGGCTGGTTATCATTTTATTGGTACTGGTGTTTCTGGTGGGGAAGAGGGAGCATTAAAAGGTCCTTCTATCATGCCTGGCGGTAAGAAAGAAGCATATGACCTTGTTAAGCCAATCTTAGAAGCCATTTCCGCTAAAGTTCAAGGTGATCCATGTTGTACATATATCGGTCCAAACGGTGCTGGTCATTATGTAAAGATGGTCCATAATGGTATTGAGTATGGAGATATGCAATTAATAACAGAAGCCTATTTTATTTTGAAAAATGTTTTAGGCTTAAATGCAGAAGAACTTCATAGTGTGTTTGCAGAGTGGAATAAAGGGGAGTTAGACAGCTACCTGATTGAAATTACTGCAGATATCTTTACAAAAATCGACGAAGATACTGGTAAGCCATTAGTAGATGTTATCCTTGATACTGCAGGACAAAAAGGTACTGGTAAGTGGACAAGCCAAAATGCTCTAGATCTAGGTGTACCACTTCCAATTATTACTGAATCCGTGTTTGCCCGTTTCATTTCAGCAATGAAAGAAGAGCGTGTAAAAGCAAGCAAAGTATTAGCTGGACCAGAAGTAAAATCATTTGAAGGCAGCAAGGAAGAGCTAATTGAAGCGGTAAGAAAAGCTCTATATATGAGTAAAATTTGTTCTTATGCTCAAGGATTTGCTCAAATGCGTGTTGCTTCTGAAGAATATGATTGGAATCTTCGTTATGGTGATATCGCTATGATCTTCCGTGGCGGCTGTATCATCCGTGCTCAATTCTTACAAAAGATTAAAGATGCATATGATCGTGATTCTGAATTAGCGAACCTATTATTAGACCCTTACTTTAAAGAGATTGTGGAGAACTATCAGTCAGCTCTACGTCAAGTTATTGCTGTAGCGATTGAGCGCGGTATTCCGGTACCATCATTCGCAAGTGCAATTGCTTACTATGACAGCTATCGCACTGAAACATTGCCTGCAAATCTTTTACAAGCACAACGTGACTACTTCGGTGCTCACACATACCAACGTATTGATAAAGAAGGCGTGTTCCACACTAATTGGATGGAATAAGAAAAGCGCAAGCGCCTTGATCAGCCCAGATATAGGGAGATTTATCAATGGTAAGCAAAGCGTAGCCAAGCACAAGACAAGCCGGCTGAAAGGTTGCACTTTAACCTTTTGGACGGCTTGATCTAAATGTGGAGGCGACAGTTCAGGGACTTTAGGCTAAGACGCACCCTGCAAGAAGGCGTTCTTTGCCTTCTTCAGGGGGTAGTCCCAAGGAGCCACAACTGGATAAGCTTGTGACCTCGAGGGGCTAGGCGCTGGAGCTGGACAATTCTCAAAAAAAGAAGCTGTCCTAAAAGTGAAAACACACTTTTAGGGCAGCTTTTTTAAGTCCATTTTATTTCTTTTAAAAGTTGCTGTGTAAATAATTGAATAATAAATTCATTGTAATAATCTCTTCGGACTATTGCTTGATAACTGTTATTTGGATGTATGTAAAAGTAAATATCGGTTAACACTTTATTTTCGTCAAAATACTGCCGCACCTTTTTAAGTTTATTCTTTAACTCGCTATCAAATAATCTAATTTGAAATTCTACATCATTCCCGTTAATCGATTCCTTCAGTTCGAGAAGATTTTGGTCATAAGTATACTCGACTTTCATCTTTATCACCCTTATATTAAGTATCTTAAATAAATATAAATAGTACAAATGATAATGGATAGGATCATTAATGGAAAGGCGATTAATAGGAACTTTCCAAAGGTAATCAGGTGTCCCTCTTTTGCAGCAAGTCCCGCTACTATGACGTTGGCGCTTGCACCAATTAAGGTACCATTTCCTCCAAGACATGCCCCCAAAGATAGGCTCCACCACAAAGGTTCTAAATTATGTATCCCCAGCTCTCCCATATCTTTTATCATAGGAATCATAGTGGCAACAAAAGGTATGTTATCGATAAAGGCGGAGGCAATTGCACTAACCCAAAGTATTAAAATGGAGGTAGATACCACGTTACCGCCTGTTAAATGAACGGAGTAATTAGCTAGTATAGAAATAACTCCAGTTTCAATTAATCCAGAGACAAGAACAAACAAACCAATAAAGAAAAAGATGGTGGTCCATTCTACCTTTAATAAAGATTTATCTAAATGTTCTTCGCCAGTTAATAGAAGTAATAGAAAGGCACCTGCTAATGCGACTGTTGCCGATTCAATATGGAGCAACTGATGTAGGAAAAATCCCAATATTGTTAACGTAAGGGCTGTTAATGATTTGACTAATAGTGTTTTATCGGTTATTTCTTCACTTTCGTCTAAATCCATTAAACTAGCTTTTAATTCGTTAGATGTTCGGAGCTGTTTGCGATATATGAATGCTAAAATAGCGATATTAACAAATAAGATGAAAAAGGAAATGACTGTTAAGTTATTAATAAATGCCATAAACGTTAATTCTTTCACAGCGCTTCCTAGCATGATGTTTGGCGGGTCGCCAATTAAGGTGGATGTTCCACCTATATTGGAAGCGATAATTTCAGTAATCAAAAACGGTATAGGATGAACCCTTAATTGCCTTGTGATGCTAAAGGTGACAGGAACCATTAGTAACACCGTGGTGACATTATCTAATAATGCTGATCCTAGAGCTGTTATAATTCCGAGGGCAAGTAATATTTTTAATGGATCACCTTTTACTTTTTTGGCAGCCCAAATGGCGATGAATTTAAATAATCCTGTTTCTGATGTAATTGTGACAATAATCATCATGCCAGTCAACAAGCCAATTGTATTAAAATCAATGTGACGTAAGGCCCTTTCTTGATCAACAATCCCAAACATAACTATCAATATTCCACCTGCCATTGCAATAATGGTACGGTGAATTTTTTCGGTGACAATAAAGGCATAGGAAACTAAAAATATACCTATGGCAATCAGTGCTTGCGTAGACAAAAATGACCACTTCCTTATGTAATAATTCCCTAAAAATGCAAAAAAGGAGCCTGTTTTGACAGACTCCACCAAAAATCAACATATATAGGATATGTTTTATTCTATAAAACCATGCATGTAATGTAAAGGGGAAATTTGCCATTATAAGCCTAATTTTTTAATAAAATCAACCGTTTCTTCGTGTTCTTCTTTGACTAATTGATACAATCCTTTATCAGTTTTGACAAGTGGCTTTCCATTTTCATCCGTTATAGATTTTGTGTACGATTTCCTCGCTACGATTTGCCACTTTCCGGCACGATGGCTTAACTTAAGATCAATAATTCCAAGTCTACTCCCAAAGGCAGCCGCCATGACAACCGGCTTCTCATTAATTAATCCTGTCTCCAAATTGGTATTCGGAAGACTTTGAAAAACTGGTCCTGGAAATACACTATGGGAGTGACCCGCCAGGATCACATCTATTTCAGGTATTTGGGTTAGATAATACACAGCATTTTCTGTATCAGGTTGATAGGGCTCACTGCTGATGCCTGTATGGGCCAAAGCAATGATAATATCTGCTCCTTTTTCCTTCACGATCGGAACATACTCCTTGGCTGTTTCGACTATAGGTTTTGCAAATACCTTTCCTTCCAGATTTGCCTTATCCCACCTCATGATTTGAGTAGGCATAAAGGCAATAACGCCAATTTTGAGTTCATGCGTTTTACCACTTTGATCAATGACTGTTCTTTTTAAAATTGTATATGGTTTAAAGTAAGGTTTATTTTTCTTAACGGAATAGACATTAGCGTTCAATACAGGCATCTTGGCCCCTTTTAAAGCTGTCTTTAAAAAACCTAAACCGTAATTAAATTCGTGATTTCCTATGGCAATAGCATCGTATTTTAAGTAATTAAATGCACGATACACTGGATGTGTTTTGCCTTTTTTCATTCCTCGGATTCTGGCTAAATACTCACCAAGTGGATTCCCTTTTAGATGGTCACCATCATCAAACAATAAAGTGTTTTTACTTTCTTTACGCGCTTCCTTTATGAGTGTCGCTGTTTTGACCAGTCCGATTCGATTGTCTATTTTGGTTTGATAGTAATCATAATTCATTAAATCTGCGTGAATATCTGTAGTTTCTAGGATGCGCAAATCGACTGATTCTTGGTTGACCGGTCCTGTTTCCGCCGTTAATGAAGTAGAAGAGAAGGAGAAGAGTGAAGTGATAATAGTTAGTAAGAATAACATAGTTTTTTTCACTAAGATTACCTCCAACATTTTTGGTGTAGGTAATCTTAGTATGGTTTTTTCTATTTTAATTATCCTAGAGGATCTGGTTTCGAGTTTGGGGAAAGCTTTGCCTTGTAGTCAGTGGCTTGTGCCTGAATGAGAAGGGCATTCGCACAAGCCTTGGCGAAAAAAAGTCAAGTCCACTTAATTGTGTAATAGTGTCAACAATGATTATCAACTATTAAGAACAACTTAGTATAGTGAACTATAATTTACTTCGGACAGCACTAAGAGATCTCTATCTAGAGCTGTCCGAACATGGCTTACCTTCGGACAACTCCATATGATTTTTGGCTAGAGCTGTCCGAACATGGCTTAACTTCGGACAACTCCGTATGATTTTTGGCTAGAGCTGTCCGAACATGGCTTAACTTTGGACAACTCCGTATGATTTTTGGCTAGAGCTGTCCGAACATGACTAGACTTCGGACAGCTCCGCGTGATTTTTGGCCTGAGCTGTCCAAATTTGGTTAGACTTCGGACAGCTCCACGTGATCTCTACCTTGAGCTGTTCAAACATGGCTAGACTTCGGACAGCTCCGCGTGATTTCTGCCTAGAGCTGTCCGAACATGGCTTAACTTCGAACAACTCCATATGATTTTTGGCTAGAGCTGTCCGAACATGGCTTACCTTCGGACAACTCCATATGATTTTTGGCTAGAGCTGTCCGAACATGGCTTACCTTCGGACAACTCCGTATGATTTTTGGCTAGAGCTGTCCGAACATGGCTTAACTTCGGACAACTCCGTATGATTTTTGGCTAGAGCTGTCTGAACATGGCTTAACTTCGGACAACTCCGTATGATTTTTGGCTAGAGCTGTCCGAACATGGCTAGACTTCGGACAACTCTGCGTGATTTTTGGCCTGAGCTGTCCAAACTTGGTTAGACTTCGGACAGCTCCACGTGATCTTTACCTTGAGCTGTTCAAACATGGCTAGACTTCGGACAGCTCCACGTGATCTCTACCTTGAGCTGTTCAAACATGGCTAGACTTCGGACAGCTCCGCGTGATTTCTGCCTAGAGCTGTCCGAACATGGCTTACCTTCGGACAACTCCATATGAAAAAAGGAGCTTGAGTCCGAAGGAGAGGGGCATTTGGACAAGCCCCAGCGAAAAAAAGGAGCATGTGTCCGAATAAGGAGTGCATTCATCTGTTTCTCATTAACTCTATGCCCTCCCTAATTAGGCTGGCTTTCGGCCATGTTTTTTCACTCTCTTAAAGTGATAGCCAAAGAACCACCAATTCCAATCACCCAGCAGTCTCATTAAGGCTGGAACTAAAACCATTCTTACAATAGTTGCATCAATAAAAATGGCGATCGCTATCCCTACTCCCAGTTGCTTCACCGGCATAACCCCTGTAAAAGCAAATGCTCCAGTTACAACAATCATAATCGCTGCCGCGGAGGTAATAATTTTACTCGTAAAGGTTAATCCCGAAATGGTCGCTAAAGTATTGTCACCTGTAGTAAGATAAAATTCCTGTATCCTTGAAATGAGAAAAACCTCATAGTCCATGGAGAGTCCGAAAACTAGGCTGAAAACAAATACAGGTAAGATTAAGGCAATGTCTACTGGTACTATGCCCAAATGTCCCTTTTGGAAAATCCAAACCACAACACCAAAAGTACAGGCTAGACTCAACATATTCATTAAAATGGCTTTTAGAGGAATTAATAGGGAACGAAATGCAGCCATTAGAATAATTAGAGTCGATAAGAAAATCAGTAATAATCCATAAGGAGCCTTTTGATATATTTCATCAAAAATCTCTTGTTCAAATTTGATAGGACCGCCAATAAAGGCCTGAATACCAAGTTTTTTTTGCGACCAATTTCTTACCCATTTTCTAGCTTTCGAAGAATGCTCCCCCGTTTTTAAATAAACCTCCACAAGCATCTTATTATCCCTAATAAAGTACTCCTTTAATGGAGCAACTGAGCCTTTGTCACCATGCAGGAGAAACTGATAGAGCTGTTCATCATTTTTAATATTTGATGCCGTAAATGGAGAAAAAACAAAATGAACAAGGTCCTCCTTTTCAAGAGTGTGAATAATCTTACTTACTTTATTAAAATTATTCTTTTCAGTAACAGGACCATTTGTTTTCAGAACAAACATTACCTTTTTATCGTCACTTTTTTCATTACTAATAAACTGCTCTTGATATGTTTCTAGTGCTACCCGTGATGGGTACTTGGCAGGCAGAGAGTCCGTACCAGGAATGGATAAAACCATCTGCTTTACAGGAACTAAACCAGCTAAAAGAATAAAGAGTGCCAGGAGGGCCATCACGATTGGATGATTCATCACGAGTTTGGCAAATCTGTACCAAATGCTATCTTTTTGTTTGGAAACACGAATAACACTTAGTTTATTAATATTTTTTCCTAATAGTCCGAGTATGGAAGGAAGAAAGCTTAAAGCTGAGATTCCAGAAATGAGGACGACAAGCATTCCCCCGAGGGCTACATTTTGAAAAATGTCAATTTTAATAAACCAAAGACCTGATAGTCCAATAAAAACACATAGTCCGGAGAAAATAATCGATCGACCAGCTGTTCTAATCGTCATTTCAATTGCCTCTTGAACCGATTTAGATTGTAACTCCTCTTTATATCGGTTAATGAACAATAAGGCAAAATCGATACTTAGAGCGAGCCCAATCATTGGAACAATGTTTAGAATGAAAATCGTTAAATCAACACGAAAACTAAAGAAGTAAACAGTCCCCATTGTGATAAGGATCGAAACGATTCCAATCACAATGGGAAGAGCAGCAGCAACTAGACCTCCAAAAGCAAGAATGAGAACGACCAACGCAATTGGAAGACCAATCATTTCTGCCTTCTCCAAATCTTCTTGGCTTGCTATATCTAAATCCTGAACGATAATGGGTTCCCCGGTCATCGTGACCTTTAAGCCTTGTTTATTTTTAAGGATCTTTTTTAACTTTGATATTTCTTTTCCAAGACTCTCAGCTTTTTTATCAAAAGTAAGTAGTCCATAGGCATATTCATCTTTAAACATCCCTTTTTTGTCAAACGGAGAAGTAATATCTCTAGCCTCGTCAAAGTTCCTTAACTTATGGAATGTATTTTGGATAAACTGTTGAAATTCCGCATTACTAATTGCTCTATCTTTTTGAAAAAAAAGAATAATGGTAGATTTTGGATAACCGAAATCTGCTTCAAGGAGTTTTCTTGTTTGATTATATTCTCCTTTGTATTCAAATCCATTTCCACTTAACACAGTAGGTAATTTAAGCGCAAAAAAGCCAAAAATTACAATCGCTGTTAACCAAATAAATAGTACCCATTTTCGATTTCTATAGATAAAGCTTCCTAATCTCTCCAAGAAATTCCCCTCCTTAGAAGTACGATGGAGTATGGCAAATACATTCATGTTTTTGTATATCTTTCCAAAATAGAACTTGAAAATTCATACTTCCTACACTGAAAAATGTTAGTGTAAAATACTAATTCTACAAATTTGTGAATTCACAGCCTAATTTTGATACAATAAAGTAATTACAAAGTATATAGTTTACCGTTAGTATGTCATAATAACGGTAGTAAAAGCTAAGGAGGAAAGTAGTATGACACAAACAATTATCAATATGATTGATCATACATTATTAAAAGCAGATGCCACCCGTGAAGATATCCTAAAAATTGTCCATGAGGCAAAAGAGTATTTATTTGCATCCGTATGTGTAAACCCAACATGGGTAAAAACGGCAGCTGAGCTCCTTGCAGATACCCCTGAAGTAAAGGTTTGTACCGTAATTGGCTTTCCTTTAGGAGCATCTACTTCAGAAACGAAGGCATTTGAAACTAAAAATGCTATCGAAAACGGAGCAGATGAAGTTGATATGGTTATCAATATTGCTGCTCTTAAAGATCAAGAGGATGAATTAGTTGAAAGAGACATTCGTGCCGTAGTTGAGGCTGCAAAAGATAAAGCACTAGTTAAAGTCATTATTGAGACGTGCTTGCTGACAAATGAAGAAAAGGTTAGAGCATGTGAGCTTGCTGTAAAAGCAGGGGCTGATTTTGTGAAAACCTCGACAGGCTTCTCAACGGGTGGAGCCACCACCGAAGATATCCGTTTAATGCGACAAATAGTAGGACCTAATATAGGTGTAAAGGCTTCTGGTGGGGTTAGAAGCCGTGAAGATGCGGTAGCGATGGTGGAAGCAGGAGCTACCCGGATTGGCGCAAGTTCTGGTGTGTCTATTGCAAAAGGGGAACGCTCAAATAGCACCTATTAATTTTTTACATAATTAAGTGAAAAAAATTCAAAAGAGAAGCTATTTCAATGGAATAACTTCTCTTTTTATTTTGAATTAAACTAGAGAATAGATAAGGATGGATGACGATGTTTAAAAAGATAGGCTTTATTGGGGCAGGGAAGATGGCCCAAGCGATGATAGCCGGAATTGTTAAAGCAAACAATGAATTAAAGGAAAAAATCATGGCAAGTGCTGCTACTGAAAATTCGATAAATGCTGTATCTGAAAAGTTTGGTATTCTAACAACTATACACAACAAGGAAGTTGCAAGATTTGCCGATATTCTCATATTAGCCATTAAGCCTGATTCGCATCCAAAAATTATTGAAGAAATAAAAAGTGAAATAAATCAGAACACCATTATTGTTACAATTGCCGCTGGCATTAAGCTAGCAGATTTAGAACGTTTATTTGGTTTTCAGGTTAAGGCTGTAAGGACGATGCCGAATACACCTTCATTGGTGAAAGCAGGTATGAGTGTACTTTGTGGAAATAAATGTATTCTTGAGGAAGAGCTGATCCTAGTAGAACAATTATTTCAGTCCTTTGGTCAAACAGAGAGGCTTGAAGAGAAACTAATGGATGCGGTGCCAGCTATTAGCGGATCCTCACCGGCATATGTTTATATGTTCATAGAAGCGATGGCGGATGGAGGAGTACGCCAAGGGATTCCAAGAGATAAAGCATATAGGCTGGCCGCACAAGCCGTATTAGGAGCGGCCAAAATGGTTCTGGAAACAGGTGTACATCCTGGAGAACTAAAAGATCAAGTTTGCACTCCTGGCGGGGCAACAATTGAAGCAGTTGCGACACTTGAAAAAGAGCAGTTTCGAGGGGCAGTCTTAACCGCAATGGAGAGCTGTACAATCAAGGTAAAGAGTTTAGGATAAATGATTTCAAGGATTCCATAATGGGGGTCCTTTTTTATATAATTAATTATAATAATTTTCTACATTTTTCGACCTTGTTCGTAGCATAGAAAATCAATTAATAATACACTTTAGATAAACACAAACTTAGTTCATAACAGTTTTTATGATAAACGTTAATAGAGGTGCCGATCGTTAATGGAATTTAGCAAGTATAAAAATATACAAATTCAAAAAATTAAAAGCCTACTATCTGAGTGGAGGACAAGGGAGGAACCCATCAACCATTCAGAAGTGTACCGTTTTCTGCACTCCATCCAAGGTAGTGCAGGGACATTACAGTTAGGAGGTCTTCACCAGCTTTCCGGGCATTTGTTGAGTAAACTAAAATTGATGGAAGATAGGCAATGGGAAAAGGAAGAATTAAGAACGTTTTTAGATGAATTAATCAACTTAACGGATGAATATGAAACCTTTTCTTCAACGGAATATGGGAACAATAAAGATCATCGATTTGAAGAGAATGTACCGCTGATACAAATTATTGATGATGATATTTCAATGATTATTCTTCTCAAGGACGTCCTAGAAGAAAGCGGATGGATGGTAGCGGCAAGTACAGACCCTAAAAAGGCAATCTCACAATATTACGATTTAAACCCGGACTGTGTAATTATTGATATACACTTACCTGGAATCAATGGAATTCAATTACTGGAGAATATTCAACAGCATACGCATCAACACTTTGTCCCTAAGATTATGATGAGTCTCATGAATGATCGAGAAACACGAATGAAGGCCTATAAACTGGGTGCTGATGATTTCATTGAAAAACCGATTGATTTAGAAGAATTAACGGTTCGGATTGCCCATCATTTGAAGAAAAAAGAATTAGTGGATAAATTAGTCCTTATAGATGAGCTAACACAGGTTTATAATCGTAGATTCTTACCACATGTATATAATCGCAACCTCAGAGATATGAAACGGAATAAACAACCTTTCAGTATTGCTATCCTAGATTTAGATCATTTCAAACAAATAAACGATTCTCTTGGCCATATTAATGGAGATAAAATCCTTTCAGCATTTGCCGCATTTTTAAAAAGTCACACACGAAGCACTGATATAATTTTTAGATTTGGTGGTGAGGAATTTGTCATTATCCTTGAAAATACTCACCAGCTTGAAGCAGCAGAGAGTGTTTCAAGATGGCTGACGAAGTTTTCCAAGACCCCATTACAGATAGATAATAAGACCCTTTTTATTACTTTTTCAGCTGGTATTTATACCATAAATCACCAGGAAATAACGCTGGAAACGGCTCTAATGGCCGCGGATCAAGCCTTGTTTACGGCAAAAGCTAATGGCAGGGCTCGAGTAGAAATCGCTAATGATACCATCGTGGATTTGCCAAAAAGGAAATTATTGGTATCCATCATAGATGACGACCCTATTATTCGGACAATGCTGATGCGAATCCTTAATGTAATGAATTTTTCCAATTTTGATTTAAACTTAGCAGAATTCGGAGATGGAGTTCAGTTTTTTAAATCCAATCGATTAGAGGAGAAAGGTGAACATTTTTTAATCATTGACGGAGTAATGCCTGTAATGGACGGCATCGAAATATTACAACAGGTTCAAAAAATAAAACATAGTCATAATATCCATGTTCTCATGCTGACCGGCAGAAAAAGTGAAGCAGATATTGAAAAGGCCTTAGCACTAGGTGCCGATGATTATGTAACAAAACCCTTTAGTATTAAGGAGCTACAAGCTAGAATACAAAGGTTAATAAAAAGGATGAAATAATTTGTTGACACATGAGTTGCTTTTCCTTTCCATACTAACACTATCTTTAGTTGGAATACTTGCCCTTTTGCTAGGGTATTTGACCATCAGAAAAACGATTGAAATTCAAAAAAGCAAAAAAATGGAATATTACCGTGGAATATACAATCCACTTATTTCTTCCATCCTAATTGAGGGGAGTTTTTCAAGAAAGCTGAACCCGGATACTGTTCTTCAGCAAAAGGTAATTGAACAGCTGTTAAGCAGATACACAAAAGTAATTGAAGGTGAAGTTGAAAAAGAACGGTTATCATCATTAGCTTCAATGTATTTATCCGATTATTATCAAAAACAGCTTAAAAGCAAAAAATGGAGCATCCGGATGAATACGCTATATCATATTGAGGATTTCAATATGATCAATCTTACGGAAAGCGTTTATCAATTATTAAATAAGAAACGTCTTTCACATCAAGAACTTGTTCACATACTTAGAATTCTCGCACTATTTCAATTTAGGGAGTTATTTGAGCTACTCACAACCAAATATCATGAACTAACTGAATATGATTACCGCCATATCTTAATACCATTAGAGACGAAGAACTTTGACCAATATGTTCTCCATTTTCATAATGCACGTCTACCGCTTCAAAAGGCTATTATTGATGTGATAGCACGTAAAAGAGAGGTCAGCTATACTACATTTCTTGAAAAGATATTCTCAAACTATTCAGGAGAAATAAGGATTAGGGCTTTAAAAGCTTTGGCGGAAATTGGTTATGTAAAAAAAAGCGAGCCTTATCTAGACCTTCTCTATTCCGAAAAGTGGGAAGAACGAATGGTGGCAGCCAAATTAATCGGTTCACTAAAGGAAAAAAGTGCAATACCTCGATTAATTGAACTGATGCATGACCGAACCTGGTGGGTTCGGTCACAGGCTGCACAAGCAATCATTCAATTTACTAATGGAAAAGAAATTCTAGGGACTATATTGGAATCTTCAAAAGATACATTTGCAAAAGATATGGCCTGGGAATGGCTGCATAAAGGGGTATAGATAGATGCCATTTATTCAATGGGGAGATATTGTTACGGCATTTGCTTGGTTTATTGCTGTTTATATGGTAATTGTTATTATTTTTTATTCAGCAATTCTCATTATTTCTATTTTTCAGCTTCGAAAGGAATATCAGCTTGATCGGATTCAGGCTTATGAAGATTATTTGGATGAGAGTTATACCAAACCGGTTTCGATTATTGTACCTGCTTACAATGAAGAGGCTGGTATTATTCAAAGTGTGCGTTCCTTATTGAGTATCAATTACCCGACCTTTGAAATCATTGTGGTAAATGACGGTTCAAAAGATAATACCGTGGAAAAGATGATTGATTTCTATGATATGAAGGAAATTAAAAAGGCCGTTCGCATTCAAATAAATGCAAAGCCAATCAAAAGGATTTACCAATCGTCGATACTTTCAAATTTATTCCTCATTGATAAAGAAAATGGCGGTAAAGCAGATGCTCTAAATGTCGGATTGAACTTCTCGCATTATCCCTATTTTTGTTCGCTTGATGGGGATTCAGTTCTAGAGGAAGATGCTTTTTTAAAGGTAATGAAACCAATCGTTGATTCGGATGAAGAAGTAATCGCCTCTGGCGGCAGTGTAAGGATTGCTAATGGTTGTGAGATTCATAATGGTCATATTCAAAAAGTTGGTCTTTCAGATCGACCCATTGTGGTCATGCAGATTATTGAATATTTACGTGCCTTTTTAATGGGGAGAATTGGTTTAAGCAAACATAATTTGCTACTCATTATTTCTGGTGCTTTTGGTGTTTTTTCAAAGCATTGGGTTATTGCTGCAGGAGGATATCGAACCGATACCGTTGGAGAAGATATGGAACTAGTTGTCCGCATGCATCGGCTGTTAAAGGAAAAGGGACTTAAGAAAAAGATTGTTTATGTCCCCGATCCAGTTTGTTGGACGGAAGTTCCTGAGGATTTGAAGTTTTTACGAAGACAGAGAAGGCGATGGCATAGGGGACTGTTTGAAAGTTTATGGACCCATCGGAGATTAACGTTTAATCCTAAGTATGGATCCATCGGACTGCTTGCTTTTCCTTATTTTTGGATTGTAGAGTTTTTTGGTCCAATTATCGAATTAACTGGCTATATTTTTATGGTACTGTGTTTGTTTTTAGGAGGAATCTACATCGAATTTTCCATCCTGCTATTTTTACTTTCTTGTTTATATGGCTCGATTTTTTCCATGGCGGCCGTTCTACTAGAAGAGTGGAGCTTAACTAAGTACCCTAAAGTTACAGATATACTCAAGCTCTTTCTCTATTCATTAACAGAAACGATTTGGTATCGCCCCATGACTGTTTTTTGGCGCTGTGAAGGGGTTTGGCAAATAATTAAAGGGGACACAAGCTGGGGAGAAATGAAAAGAAAAGGTGTTTCAAAATGAAGAAATCATTATACTTAGTGGTTTATTCCATCTCACTGCTAGTTGTGGTAACCAGCCCCTTTTGGTTATGGAAATCGCAGCCTGCTAAGAATTTGAATGTTTTAATTGTTGATAAAACAGTACCTAATACGTCCTACCGAGAGCATAAAGGATTGGTCTGGATATTAAATAATGCCAAGTATTTTAAAAATGGAACAACTCCTTATTCAAATGAAAATGATTATAAGGGATTTGAACCAAAGGGAAATCAGAACTACACGGTTGTTCCATTACCAAAAGACTTAGGGAAGTACGATGTTTTTTATTTAACTGATCAATACGGTGTCTATAAACAGGAATTTTATGGACAAAATCCGAAGGGTAACAAATCGGCGAAGATTTATGGTGGATTAAAATTAAGTGAAGTAAATCAAATTAAAAAGGCGTTAACCGCGTCAAAAAAGAAAACATTAATTGCTGAATTTAATACGTTTGCAAGTCCAACTTCCGATCGGGCGAAGGAGGAAATATCCAATTTACTGAATGTGGAATGGTCAGGCTGGATTGGTCGTTATTTTTCCGATTTGAATAGCACTGAGGTACCTGAATGGGTAAAAGAGAATTATCTAAAACAGGGAAAAAAATGGATCTTTAATGGGGAAGGTTTTGTATTTGTTAGTAAGAATAATTATATAGTGGTAATTGGAAAAGATGATATTCAAGATTCTGGTCTCCATTTTAAATTAACCAGTCAGGGAAAGAAACTATTTTCCGAGAATATTAAGGGGACCTACCAATATTGGTTTGATGTCATTGAAGCAAAAAATAAACAAGAAATTTTAGCCAACTATCAGCTTCCTATATCGGATAAGGCCAGTGGAAAATTAAAAGGTTATGAGATACCGACTGAGTTTCCTGCTGTTATTTATCATAAAAATGCACGATATTCTTCCTATTATTTTTCTGGAGACTACGCTGATGAAGAGGATGTTCCAGGTATCTACCAGACAAAAGGGCTTGATAAATGGAAAAAGACCTTCGGGTTTAAACAATCTTTTTATTGGACTGCCTATGTACCGATGATGAAGGATATCCTCAAAAATGGTTTAAAACAGGTTGAGCCCCAAGAGAAGGTAGAACTAGTTGAATCGAATGGAATTAAAACCAATAGTAAAACAAATGATGCTTATATCCAAATCCAAAAGAATGGAAAGTGGCAAAACTTTTTAATTAAAGGTGTGAATATGGGGATTGGAAGACCTGGTTATTTCCCAGGAGAAACAGCAATCACAAAAGAGGAATATTTCCGATGGCTTCAAGAAATTGGTGCAATGAATGCCAACGCTATTCGGATTTATACCCTTCATCCCCCCCAATTTTATGAGGCCTTTTACGAATATAATCAAATAGCTAAAAAGCCGTTATACTTATTTCACGGTACATGGGTTAATGAAGAAAACTTAATTAAAACCCAGGATGCCTTTGCCAAAGTGAATGTTGATGATGCTAAACTAGAAATCCGAAATATGATTAATATTATTCACGGAAATGCTAATCTAGCAAAAAGGCCAGGACATGCATCAGGTGTTTATAAGTATGATATTTCAAAGTATGTAATTGGAACGATTATCGGTACAGAATGGGATCCGTCCATGGTCAATAACACCAATACCAAACATGCTGGGATGGCTCAATTTAAAGGAGACTCTTTTCAAACGGAAAATGCCAACCCGTTTGAGATTTGGCTCGCCCAATTAATGAATTATGCGGCGGAATATGAGGCAAAACAATACCATTGGCAGCACTCGTTGAGCTTTACCAATTGGGTAACAACTGATTTGCTTCAGCATCCTTCTGAACCATTAGAAACAGAAGATTTAGTATCGGTTGATCCTAATCATATTAAGCCGTCTGCCTCCTTTAAGGCTGGTGTTTTTGCATCTTATCATATCTATCCATATTATCCTGATTTTCTTAGCTATGAAAAAAAATACTTAAATTATAAAGATGCGAGTGGAAAGAAAAATAATTATGCCGGTTATCTTCATGATCTTCGTTCCGCACATCAAATGCCCGTATTAGTGGCGGAATTTGGTGTCCCATCTTCAAGAGGATTAACCCATAAAAACCCTTATGGTATGAACCAAGGTTTTCTTACTGAGGAGGAACAAGGGACCATTGATCAACACTTATTTCAATCAATTATTTCTGAAAAGTATGCAGGCGGGCTTGTCTTTTCATGGCAGGATGAATGGTTTAAACGAACATGGAACACGATGGATGTCGATAATCCCAATCGTCGCCCCTATTGGGATAATCAACAAACCAATGAACAGCATTTTGGCTTGCTTGGATTTGAACCCGGGAAGAAGGAAACGGCTATTACTGTCGATGGTTCTGCCCAGGATTGGGAAATTGCCGGTACAAAAATAGCATACAAATCGAATAGTAATCAGAATTTAAAAGAAGTACGGTTCACATCTGACAGCGGGTATTTGTATTTCCTATTAAAATATAATCAACCAATTGATTATAAAAAGGAAGGCACATACCTATTACTCGATACAATTGGCATTCAGGGGCAAACAACTATTCCGATTAATCAACCAACCAAAGTAAAAACAGATTATGGAATTGACTTTCTGATTAAACTTCAGGGTCCTAAAGATTCGCGAATATTGGTTGATAGTTATTACGACACCTTCTATTATCAGTATGGAAAAGTTTTGAAAATGATTCCCGTAGAGCCATATGCGTCTATAAAAAATAGCGGCGTATTTAATCCGATTCGGTTAGCCTTAAATAAGAAGCAAATAATTCCTTCTACGAAAGAGGTAATACCTTTTCAAGATTATGAAACAGGAGTTTTAAAGTTCGGTAATGCGAATCCTTCCAGCCAGAATTTCAACTCTTTAACTGATATAAGTGTGAGTGCGGATAAAAAGGTAGTGGAAGGAAGAATTCCGTGGCAGTTATTAAATGTAAAAGATCCAAGCTTAAAAGAAGTTATGGGTGACGTCTGGAAACAAGGATTGTCAGGGAGTGTGGAAATAAGTGGAATCAAGGCTGCCGTTGTTACGACAGAAAATGGGGCAGTAAATCAAACTATTCCAAAGTCAGTTAATGGAATCCTGAATCAAACGGGGGCGATAACTTATACTTGGAATAAATGGGAGCAGCCTGAGTTTTACGAACGGTTAAAGAAGTCTTACGAAATTATGCAAAGAACGTATGGCTCCACGGATATTAAACTAACGAAATAAATCATTATAAAACCACCGGCGTATATGTTTCCGGTGGTTTTTAATGTACAAGAGGTTTTTTTGACACCGTGATAGTTGTCATCAACCCTACACAAATAATGGTGAGAATTGAATAAAAGAACTTTTCAAGTCCGACCACTTTAATTCCGCTTGTAATAATTAAACCATCAATTAGAAAAATAATAATTCCAATATTAACCGAGGTGAATTTGGTTAACAGCTGTGCTAATAAATCCGTTCCACCTGTACTTGTTTCATAACGAAGCATCAGACCAATACCCACTCCAACTAGTAAGCCACCGATGATGGTACTTGGAAGGATGCCAATTTGAATTTTTCCATTAATAAAGGAAAATAAATCGATACAAAAGGAAGAAATGATTAATCCGTGCAGACTATAAAAAAAATAACGGCGTTCGAAAAACCAGGCTAAAACATATAAAGGGAGACTTAAGAAGATTATACTTAGCCCTGTTGGGAGTCCATAAAAATAATGAATAATTAATCCCAATCCAATAACACCGCCATCGAGCAGATGATAAGGAACTAAAAATCCATTGACACCAAGGCTTAATAGTACTGAACCAATTAGCATTGCGCATATTTTTTCCTTCATGTTACCCTCACCTCGGGGACTTGTCCTATAGATAATATCTATGTGTCTAAAGGAGATTTAGAAGGGTTGAAAGAAAATAAAAAGAGGCTGGGACAAAACCCCTCCTAGAACCTAAAAAGCCTGTGAAATTTTACGAGCAGTAAAATTTCACAGGCTTTGATTTTTTTCAAAACA
>NZ_JAFBEX010000017.1 GCF_016908975.1 Neobacillus cucumis | reverse complement strand
AAGGCAAAAAGCGCCTTCTTTCAGGGTGCGTCTTAGCCTAGAGTCCCAAAACAGTCGCCTCCACATTTAGGTCAATCCGTCAAGAAGGCTAAAAACAGCCTTCTCGCCGGCTCGTCTTATGCCGGTCGCCCCTAAACAAGGCGCTTGCGCTTTTCTAATTGTCTAGCTCCAGCGCCTAGGGGCTCAGGTCATAAGCTTATCCAGTTGCGGCTCCTTGGGACTCGGAGTCTAAGCCACCCCCTGAAGAAGGCAAAAAGCGCCTTCTTTCAGGGTGCGTCTTAGCCTAGAGTCCCAAAACAGTCGCCTCCACATTTAGGTCAATCCGTCAAGAAGGCTAAAAAACAGCCTTCTCGCCGGCTCGTCTTATGCCGGTCGCCCCTAAACAAGGCGCTTGCGCTTTTCTGATAACATGCTATAATTTTCTTGGGCAGTATCTCTTTAGAACTGCACCTTTTTGACACAAATACTACAATTAAAAAGGTTTCTGCCTAGATCCGTATAACGGACCGGGACAGAGGGATGAAGATGCATATGAGTAATGACGAGATCCTCTGCCTTAAGAAGGATCTTTTTTATTTGCTCCTTATTGGCGTTTTATCACCTCTCCCAGTATTAAAGGAGGGAAATTTGATGAAGCAAACCACTGATTTCTTAAAAATGAAAGAAAACAAAGAAAAGATTGTCATGCTTACCGCCTATGATTATCCGTCAGCAAAACAAGCCGAACAAGGTGGCGTAGACATGATCCTTGTTGGGGATTCACTAGGAATGGTTGTTCTAGGATATGACTCAACAATTCCTGTAACAATGGAAGATATGATACACCACACTAAAGCAGTAAAACGAGGAGCAAAAGATACCTTTATCGTAACAGATCTGCCATTTTTAGCTTATCATCTATCCGTTCGTGATACCTTGATAAATGCAGGAAGATTGATGCAAGAGGCAGGGGCACATGCCGTGAAACTTGAAGGTGCAGATGGTGTTATAGAAAAGATCAATGCATTAACACAAGCTGGTATTCCTGTTTGCGGGCATTTAGGATTAACCCCACAATCCGTTGGAGTTTTGGGGGGATATAAGGTTCAAGGGAAGGATGCTCACGCTGCTCAAAAACTGTTGGAGGATGCTAAAAAGGTTGAGGAAGCAGGAGCATTTGCACTTGTCCTTGAATGTGTGCCAAAACAACTGGCAGAGGAAGTATCAAAATCACTTGCTATTCCTGTCATTGGAATTGGAGCGGGACTTCATGTAGATGGACAGGTTTTAGTTTATCATGACGTATTAGGATATGGTGTCGAGAGGGTACCTAAATTTGTGAAGCAATACCATTCGGTAAATCCATTTATGATTGAATCGATTCAGGCTTATACGTCTGAAGTAAAAAATAATCAATTTCCGGAAGATAAACACTCTTTTACGATGAAAGAGGAGGAACTAAAAGTTCTTTATGGAGGCAAAAAATGAAGGTCATAACTACCATTCAAGATATGCAGAACGAAATAATGAAACATAAAACATTAGGGGAATCTATTGGATTCGTCCCTACTATGGGTTTCCTGCATGAAGGTCATTTAACGCTTATTTCAAAGGCAAGGGAAGAAAATAATATTGTTGTCCTAAGTATTTTCGTTAATCCTTTACAATTTGGACCTAAAGAAGATTATTCAACTTATCCTCGTGATTTTGACCGTGATCGTGCCCTTGCCGAGGCTGAAAAGGTAGATTATCTTTTTTATCCTTCGGTAGAGGAAATGTACCCACACGAGTCATCCGTTAAGGTAGTTGTACAGGAACGAACCGATGTGTTATGCGGCAAATCAAGACCAGGTCATTTCGACGGGGTTGCCACAGTTATTACAAAGTTATTTCATATAGTTATGCCTACAAGAGCATATTTTGGCAAGAAGGATGCCCAACAAGTCGCTGTAATTGATGGATTAATTAGTGATTTTAATTTTCTAATCCAATTAGTACCGGTCGACATTGTTCGTGAAGAGGATGGCTTAGCGAAAAGTTCACGAAATGTTAACTTATTACCAGAAGAAAGACAGCAAGCACCTATCCTATTTAGAAGCTTGCAAAAAGCAAAGAAAGCAATTATCGACGGTGAGCGGAATCCCAATAAACTTGTAAATATGATCAAGGAAGCAATTAGTAGTGAATCTGATGGGGAAATTGACTATGTTGAAATTTTATCCTATCCCCAACTAAAAGTTCTGGAAAAATTAGATGGTTCCATAATCATTGCGATTGCTGTAAAATTTTCAAGGGTAAGATTAATAGACAATATTATTTTTCAAATAGATTAGAAAACACTAGCAAGACGGAGGAGGAATCAGCTTGTTTCGTACCATGATGAATGGGAAGATCCATCGCGCAACAGTTACAGAAGCCAATTTAAATTATGTTGGCAGTATTACAATCGATGAAGATATTATTGATGCGGTTGGAATGGCAGCAAATGAGAAGGTTCAAATTGTAAACAATAACAATGGTGCCAGATTAGAAACCTATATTATTCCCGGTAAAAGAGGTAGTGGAGTCATTTGTTTAAATGGGGCTGCCGCTCGACTTGTCCAAGTTGGTGATACGGTTATTATTATTTCTTATGCATTAATACCAGAAGAGAAAGTTACTTCCCATAAGCCTAAGGTTGCTATAATGGATGAGAACAATCAAATTAAAGATCTTCTTCATGCAGAACCAGCACATACTATTATGTAGAGATCCCCATTTTTTGGGGATTTTTTTAATTGTTTTAAAAATCACTTAGACAATGGTAGAATTTAAATCATTATCAGTTTTATTTATTAAGAAGTTATGTACCTTTTAATGAATGAAGGTTTGGGGTGTAACACATGTTAAATAAGTTTATTGTGGTTGATTTAGAAACAACGGGTAATACACCAAAAAAAGGTGATAAAATTATCCAATTTGCCGCTGTGGTTATTGAAAATGGAAAAATCACTGAGCAGTTCTCATCATTAATCAATCCACAAAAACCAATACCAGTTTTTATAGAAGAATTAACTGGAATCAATGATGATATGGTCAAGAATGCACCATTATTTTCTGAAATAACCGAAAAGGTTCAATCTCTGTTAGAAGGGGCCTATTTTGTTGCTCATAATGTATTATTTGATTTGTCCTTTCTTCAAGAAGAATTACTCCTAGCAGGGTCTGAAGGATTTTATGGTTCTGTTTTAGATACGGTAGAAATGGCCAGAATTCTTTATCCTACTGCTGATAGTTATAAGCTTTCAGATTTAGCGGAAAAAGAGAATCTTTCACATGACAGACCGCACCAGGCAGACAGTGACGCTTTAGTGACTGCGGAGCTTTTTTTACTTTTGTTAAATCGCCTATCATCATTACCAACAGTCACACTTACACAGTTAACACATTTATCTGGAGGATTAAAAAGTGATTTGCAGCTTTTCCTCGAAGAGATGAGAGAGACACTTGAAGGTACATCAGGATTAAATACTATTGAAATCGTAAACGATTTGGCTTTAAAGAAAACTAAACCAGAAAACAATCATGAGTTACAAAACAAGGAAAAAATTCAATACCCTGAAAGTGAAGAAGATAAGGCTGCCCTTATTCGTAATGGTTTGAACTCATATAAAAAGCGTGTGGGCCAATTTAAAATGATGGATACAGTTTATCGCTCTCTTCAACATTCTAGGCATACTTTAATTGAAGCTGGAACTGGTGTGGGGAAGTCACTGGGTTACCTTTTGCCGCTGGCGTATTTTTCTAAAGACTACAACAAGCCCATAATAGTCAGCACCCATACCATTCAGCTCCAGGAACAACTTTTAACGAATGAAATACCACTTTTGTCTAGAATTCTCCCCTTTCAGGTAAAAGTTGTTCTATTAAAAGGGAGAAATCATTATTTAAATCTAGAGAAATTTCATCAATCGTTATTGGATGAAAACGATAATTATGATACAACTTTAACTAAAATGCAGATACTGGTTTGGTTAACTGAAACAGAGACTGGTGACAAAGATGAATTAAACTTATCAAGCGGCGGACTTTTATATTGGGACAAAATAAGGGAAGAACCTAAGGTATTTTTCGAAGATAAGCGTTGGCAGGAAAAAGATTTTTATCAACGAGCCATTATCAATGCCCAAATAGCAGATATTATTATTACCAACCATTCATTATTATTAAGTGATATAAAAGGTGATGGTTCCTTATTGCCTGCATCTGATTATATTGTCATTGATGAAGGGCATCACTTAGAAAAGGCTGCGAGCCGGTTCTTTGGCTATTCACTAGATTATTTATCGACCCGGTTACTAATTAGCAAGTTTGGTACCTATGAGCAAAGACAACTATTTTATGATATGGAGCAGATATTATCACGTTTTTCTGCTACGGGCTCAAGCTTGTTACATACTTTTGAACTAAATCAATTAATTGTAGATTTTCATTATGAGATGGATGAATTTTTTAAATTAATGGGGCTTTATGCTAAAACAAAGACTAATAATAAAAAAGGGAACAATCGGATAAAAGTACGGTTTGCTTCTACCGATATTGGAAGAGAAAGAAAGGCACTTACTCACAGTGCTGAAAGATTGTCCTTTATCTTAAAAGATGTACTCATGGCCATAGAAAGCCGTCTTAACTTGTTTAAGGCAGAGAAAGCCTTAATATCAATTTCAGAACAAAAAAAATTAGAGAATATCTCTGAATTTGTGACAGAGCTTAATGAATTTCGTAACGTCTTGATTAATTGCTTTATTAAAGATACAAATGAAGTTAAGTGGATTGAGATGGATACTCGGTCACCCCAAAATATAACCACCTTTTTGGCACAACCTGCAACTGTCGCAGAGCAGCTAAGGGAGAGACTTTTCAAAACGAAGAAAGCGGTCATACTGACGTCCGCAACCCTATCGGTTAATCATTCGTTTAAATATATAATGAGAGAAATTGGTCTTGAGGAAGATTCAACAGTTCATATGACCATTCCTTCACCGTTTAAATACAAGGACCAGGTTCAGCTGCTGATTCCTGACGATTTGCCTGAGATAAACTCTGTATCACTAGATGAATATGTAATTGCGATTACCGAACATATTATTACGATTGCGGAGGCAGCAAGAGGAAGGCTGCTTATCCTTTTCACTGCTTATGACATGCTTAAGAAAACGTATGATTTAATTAAAGAAAGTGGTTTCCTTAATGAATATGTGTTAATCGCTCAAGGAATATCAAGTGGAAGCCGAACTAGACTAACGAGAAATTTTCAACGGTATGAAAAAGCCATCCTGTTAGGAACGAGCAGCTTTTGGGAGGGGGTCGATATACCAGGTGAAGACCTATCATGTCTCGTTATTGTCAGACTCCCATTTAGCCCTCCAGATGAGCCATTAGTAGAAGCCAAGTGTCAATTAATTGAAAGACAAGGAAGGAATGCTTTTTCTGATTACTCTCTTCCTGAAGCGATACTTCGATTTAAACAAGGCTTTGGCAGATTAATCAGGAATGAATCGGACCGCGGAATTGTTATTGTATTTGATAGACGAATTGTCACTACTCAGTACGGAAAAGCTTTTTTGAAGTCTATACCTTCCGTACCAATTAAAAAAGGAAAAATGGTGGAATTAGCAGAGTTTATTCAAAAATGGATATGATAATATTTGGAAAATTACACATCCTATAAATATCCTGGAGGAATGTGTATGAGAATATTACTAGTGATCATAGCTTTACTAATTCCAAGCAGTATGACGGTTAAGGCAGTACCCACACTGCCTACAGAAGTTGAAAAAATTGATGTGAATTTAGCAGAACACCAAGCTGCTGTTACTTTTTTGGGCCTTTCTACAGGTGAGGCGACGCTTGTCCAAGGCCCTAATGGAGAAAATATATTAATTAATATTGGAGGAGAAGGGAATATAGCGGAGTTAGAAGGATGGCTTTCCCTCTATAATGTTAAGGAGCTAAGCACCTTAATCCTAACCAATAATGCTCAAGTACTGCCTATCAAGAAATTAGCAGGGTTAATCCAAAAATTTAATATCAAAGAAATTGTTACAACAGCGGATGTATCTTATAAATTACCAAGAGAACCGTTAAATCAAGTACGAGTAACGGTTTGGAAAGAAGGTATAAACAAAGAAATCCTTCCTGACATGTTTGCGGACGTCCAGTTCGTCGGTAATCAAGAGAATGAGGGAATGGACTTGATGCTTCGTTTTTATAAACACAACTTATTTATGATGACTTCTTTTAGTCAACGTGCGGAACAAATATTTTTATCCAAAAAACTTGAAGATGTCAATGTCTTTAAAATTCCAATCAACCTTACGGAAGAGTCATTGTCTGATCAGTTAATCCAAACTCTTAATCCGCAAATATCCATCCTTTCTGGAGCAGACGAAGACAAGCTAGATCAGGATTTATTACATGATTTACAGGGGATATGGTCTGAAGTGTATTCCACAAAGAAACATGGGACTGTCACTATTAAATTTACTGAATCAAATTACGAGCTTATTACCATTCCCCTAAAGAAATAAATGCAAAAGTAAAAATGAAAAAAATATTCTAATTTAGACAAGTTTAATAACACATCGTGATTTATCCTGTTATAATAATTTAGAAAGATTCTACATAAAGAAGTGAAAGAGAAAATGAAAAAGTGGATTTTTATTCCCTTAATTGCAATTTTAGTCATAATTGGTATATTAGTTAAAGTTTATTTTTCAGCCGTTCAACCAGTTAAAGCGGCAGAAAATAAAGCTGTAGCACTTGCTGAAAAAAAAGTGCAATTCAGTGAAATAGATGATTTTCATATATACCATGGAAATGAGACTGTGAATGTGATTGAAGGGAAAAATAAAAAAGGTAATAAAATAATTGTCTGGATCCCAGATAAGAGCAAAAAAGTCATTATAAAAATGGCGAAAGATGGTATATCTAAACAAGAAGCGATTCAGAAGTTATTGCAGGAAACACAACCTAAGAAAATTATTTCAGTACGGCTCGGAATGGAAAAAAATATTCCATTATGGGAAATTTACTACCGTTCTGAAAATAATTTAATAAATTATTACTATGTTCACTTTGAAACCGGTGAATGGCTAAAAAAAATTGAAAACTTATAGCGTGCGGAGATTGGAGGAAAGAGATATGGCAATTAAACTTGCAAATCGAGTAATGGCACTTACGCCATCTACTACGTTAGCTATTACAGCAAAAGCTAAGGAATTGAAAGAAAAAGGGGAAGATGTGATTGGATTAGGAGCAGGAGAACCTGACTTTAATACACCCCAACATATCTTAGATGCTGCTGTAAAATCAATGAATGAGGGGCATACAAAGTATACACCTTCAGCAGGCCTACCTGCTTTAAAAAAGGCTATTATTAATAAATTTGAGACTGATCAAGGATTATCGTATAAACCAAATGAAGTAATTGTAGGGAATGGAGCAAAACATGTCCTTTACACATTATTTCAAGTAATCCTAAATGATGGTGATGAAGTAATTATTCCAACTCCATATTGGGTTAGCTATCCTGAACAAGTTAAATTAGCAGGCGGAGTACCTGTTTATGTTGACGGACTAGAGCAAAATCATTTTAAAATTACTCCGCAGCAATTAAAAGAAGCCATTACAGATAAAACTAAAGCAGTAATTATTAATTCACCTAGCAACCCGACAGGTGTGTTATACACAGAAAAAGAACTCATAGAACTAGGTAAAGTTTGTTTGGAAGAAGATATTTTAATTGTCTCAGATGAAATTTATGAGAAACTTGTGTACGGTAGTGCCCAACATGTTTCTATTGCACAGCTTTCTCCTGATTTGAAGGAGCAAACAATTGTCATCAATGGAGTATCCAAATCTCATAGTATGACAGGCTGGAGAATTGGTTATGCTGCAGGTAATAAACAAGTTATTGAAGCAATGACGAACCTTGCAAGCCATAGTACATCCAATCCTACCACAACAGCCCAATATGCTGCCATTGCCGCTTACAATGGTTCACAGGAGCCAGTGGAAGAAATGAGACAGGCATTTGAGAAGAGATTAGAGATTATTTATGATAAATTGGTTGCAATTCCTGGGTTTACATGTGTAAAGCCACAGGGTGCTTTTTACCTTTATCCAAATGTAAAGAATGCAGCGGAATTGACAGGATTTAATAGTGTTGATGACTTTGTTGAGGCTCTGCTTGTAGAAGCAAAGGTAGCCGTTATCCCAGGTTCAGGGTTTGGAACTCCGGATAATATCCGCCTATCTTATGCTACATCGCTGGAACAACTTGAAAAAGCGGTGGAACGAATCGGTCAATTTGTAACTGCAAAAGTTAATATTTAAACAAGACGATAAACAACAAAAGTCTGCATAATGCAGACTTTTTGTTTTTCCTTCCAAAGATGGATTCCTAATACTCTTACTCGAATGGTTGGTTCGTGTTATACTAATCAGGAGGTGTATTGAACGATGAAATCAAATATAGTTTCATGGATGCAAGAAGGAAATATTACGATTCCTACTTTGCTTTTCTCAGAATATCGAAATTTGAATTTAAACGAGATAGAACTTGTTCTATTATTAAATATCATAACTTTTATTGAGAAAGGAAATGAATTTCCTACTCCTGAAGAGCTTTCGGCCAGAATGACAGTTTCTATTGCTGATTGTAATGCAATGCTAAGACGGTTGATTCAAAGAGGCTTTATTGAAATTATTGATCAATATACTAATGAAGGCATTCGGTTTGAAAAATACTCCGTAAAGCCTTTATGGGAGAAACTTGTTGAACAGTTTTTATTAAATAACCAGATAGAACGGCAACAAGAAAAGAAAACAGAAGAAACAGATGTGTATACTTGTTTCGAGAAAGAATTTGGGCGTCCGCTATCTCCATTTGAGTGTGAATCCCTTGGTATGTGGATGGACGATGATCATCACGATCCAATGATTATTAAAGCTGCACTTAGAGAGGCTGTCATGTCAGGAAAATTAAACTTCCGTTATATAGATAGAATTCTCTTTGAATGGAAGAAAAATGGTATCAAAACGATTGATCAAGCGAAAAATCATGGACGTAAATTCCGCCAAAAACAAACTGATAAAGCACATTCCAAGGATGATGGACACCAGCCAGTTGTCCCTTTTTATAATTGGTTGGAACAATAAGAAACAATCGACGAGGGGAGTTTCTCTCGTTTTCTTTTATTTTATTTGAAATAGGTGATTTTTTTGCTGAATAATACACAAATTCGTTTTTGTTTAGATGAAATAGGTAAAATGTTTCCGGATGCACACTGCGAATTAAATCATAGCAATCCTTTTGAACTTGTGATTGCTGTCTCATTATCGGCACAATGTACCGATGCACTTGTTAATAAAGTAACTAAAAGTTTATTTGAAAAATATAAAACTCCCGAAGATTATTTAAAGGTATCGTTGGAAGAACTACAAAATGATATACGCTCCATTGGGTTATATCGAAATAAGGCTAAAAACATTCAAAGTTTATGCCGGCTTGTTTTAGATGAGTATAATGGTGAGCTTCCGATGGATCGAGATGAGTTAACAAAGCTGCCGGGGGTAGGCAGGAAGACCGCTAATGTAGTCGTATCGGTTGCGTTTAATATACCGGCCATAGCGGTAGATACTCATGTAGAAAGAGTCAGTAAACGCTTGGGAATTTGCCGATGGAAAGACTCTGTCCTTGAAGTGGAGAAAACGTTAATGAAAAAGGTTTCGAAAGAAGAATGGTCTCTGACGCATCACCGGTTAATCTTTTTTGGACGGTATCATTGCAAAGCCCAAAATCCACAATGTCCAAGCTGTCCATTATTAGAGCTGTGCCGTGAAGGGAAAAAGAGAATGAAAGGGATTCAAGTATAAATGAATAATCTTGACATAACAGCTGCTAGTCTTATGGCAGAATGGGAAAGTATACAACGGCAGCTAGAACCATTATTTCGTGCACGTGACTTTAAAAGCACTAACCAATGGATGGAAAAGGGAATCAATCTTTTTCTGCAATTTTTATATCTAACAAATGATGAAACTTTCATACCTCATAATCAAATCACTTTAAATCAATTTCCATTCAAACCGGTTAATTTGGAAGAGAGATTAGGATTTATTAAATCTAGACCAGGTTTATACCATTCATATCGACAACTTAGTGAATTAATGATCGAGCAGGAAAAGCAATTTGTTAAAGGGAATATCGTAAAAAAATCGTCTAGGACTTAACCTAGACGATTTCTTTTTTTACAGAAAAGAATATATAAATTTTGACTTCGAGAATAGTCCAGCTCCAGCGCCTAGCCCCTCGAGGTCATAAGCATATCCAGTTACGGCTCCTTGGGACTCGAAGCCTAAGCCACCCACTGAAGAAGGCAAAAAGCGCCTTCTTACAGGGGGCGTCTTAGTCTAGAGTCCCAGGGCAGTCGCCTCCACATTTAGGCCAATCCGACCAAAAGGTTAAAATGCAACCTTTCGGCCGGATTGGCTTGTTCTTATTCATTCTCACGTGTTCCTGTACTTTGGGTAGTTGCTGGCGGAGTTACAGGCGTTGAAACAGGTGGATTCGTACCCCCAGTTTGACCGCTGTTCGTATTTCCATTACCATTTCCATTTCCATTATTATTTCCATTCCCGGTCCCTGTACCAGTACCATTTCCAGTATCAGTCCCTGTACCAGTATCAGTCCCTGTACCAGTATCAGTCCCTGTACCAGTTCCGGTTCCATTTCCAGTATCAGTTCCGGTATCAGTCCCTGTCCCTTGGTCTGTTTGCCCTCCAGCTTGTGGAATTTCAATAGAAGTATATACTACATTACTATCATTAGTTCCACTATAAGCAAAGAGGGATATTGAATATTTTACTCCAGGATTGGCCTTAAAGGTTAAGCTATTTTCCGATTGAGTGTAATGGCTCGGAGACGCATTATTAACTGTAATATCAAATTTAACATTATTGTTTGTGGTATTATTGTAATTCCAAGATACAACCACATTTCCACTTGTTTCATCATATTTAGCCGCAAGATTTGTCGGTGCACTAAGTTTGTTATACTTAAACGAAACCTTTTTAGGGGCATATCCTTTAACCGCATATTCAGTTGAAATTTGGCTGCTTGGAGTATATGCACCAGCTAATACGGCAGGCATGGTTCCTTTCTCGATCCTGACTTTTTGAACACTATTAGGCATTGTAAAATCAGGAGTATCAATGTCATTTGATACATAGGCCATTAAATTCTTAAACAAGAGCTGAGCAATTCGCTGATTGCTGCCAACTGCTGTAATTGGCGTTTTCCTGCTTGGATAACCTGTCCATATAGATGCTGTATAATTCGTTGTATAGCCGGTAAACCAGGCATCTGGAACAGAGGTGCTTGATATATTCCATTGTTCCATTTCCTGATCCGTATAATTGGTTGTTCCTGTTTTACCTGCAATTGGAAGACCAGGTACTTGGGCTCTTGTCCCTGTGCCAGGATATTTGAGTACGCTCTTTAACATATCCGTAATCATAAATGCAGTCGAGTCCTTCATAGCAACTTTAGCTTCTGGGGCTGTATTGATCATTGTCCCGTCACGCAACTTAATCTTATCAACAGCATGTGGTTTAGTATAGAAACCATTATTACCAAAAGCAGCATATGCACCGGCCATTTGCAGAGGGGATACCCCTGTTTGGAAACCGCCAATCGCATATGATTCGTAAATTTCTTTTAAAGGAATCCCAAGACCAACAGCGAAGTTTTTCGCTTTATCCAAGCCAACCTGTTGCAATGCTTGGACAGCAGGGCTATTACGTGATAATTGCAGTGCTGTTCTGATACTCATTGGGCCCTTATAATTGTGATCCCAGTTACCAAATTTCTTACCTGAAGAGTAAGTAATTGGCTTATCATCGATCATTTCATAGGTACCCCAGTTTAAATATTCGATTGCCGGACCATAATCAAGCACAGGCTTAATAGTAGAGCCAGGCTGCCTTCTCGTATCGATAGCATAGTTGAAGGGGCGTTGTACCTGTTGGTTTCTTCCGCCTCCAATTGCTCGGATTTCTGACGTCTTGGTATCAAGCAAGACGATCCCTGCCTGGAATTGATCATCTGGATAAGGGATTACACTAGAATCCTTCGTATTTAAGATATTATTAACATGAATTTGAGCATCTTTGTCGAGCGTAGTATAAATGGTTAATCCATCGGTATAAGGATCAAAATCAGTTGTGCTGTTAACTTCATCAATAACTGCATCTACAAATGCTTCATATGGTTTATCATCAACTTTTCGCTGATCACCCTTCAATACTGTATCCGCTACAGAAACCTTTTTAGCTGCATCCATTTGTTGTTTCGTTATATAGCCGTGCTGGTACATTAAAGATAAGACAATATTCCGTCTTTTTTCAGCCAAATCTGGATGGTTAAATGGATTGTAGCTATTAGGACTTTGAGGCATCCCGGCAAGTTGCGCAGCCTCAGCTAATGTTAAATCTTTTAATGTTTTTCCATAATACATTTTTGCTGCAGTTGCCAAGCCATAACTGTTTTCTGATACATATACTTTATTCACATACATCTCAAAAATTTGATGTTTCGTATATTGCTGTTCAAGCTGAGTAGCAAGCCAAGCTTCTTGAACTTTACGCTTGAGTGTTTTTTGTTGAGTTAAAAAGGCGTTTTTGACAACTTGTTGTGTAATAGTACTGCCGCCTTCTGCACCATAGCCATGTCGCAAATTAGCCCATAGCGCACCCGCGAGACGGATAGGGTCAATACCATGGTGCTGATAAAAACGATAATCCTCAGTGGCAAGAACCGCGTCTTCCACTACTTTTGGAATGTCTTTATAGTTTACATATTCCCGATTCACCGCACCTACTTCAGAAATTTCATTGCCATTTTTATCTAAAATCTTTGAAGGGATAGGATCTTTTAATAATTTTGGATCAAGCTTGGGAGCATCCTTAACCATGTAGGCGACAGTCCCCACTCCGGCAAGTATTCCAATAATTCCGAGAACAACTAAACTTAGAAAAATTTTTTTGAATAATCCTCGAGGTTTTTTCTGCTTTTTATTCTTGCCTTTGGATTGGAGTTGCTTCCTGCGCTCCTCTCTTGATTCGTATTGTTCAGACATATGATTTCCTTCCTTTCTAATCCCTGTGAAAAAAATGAAGTCTTTTAAAGTTGTTCTATTATTTTAATATAGTCAATTCTTGGTTGAAATCCAAGTGGGATGTAATGACCCTTTTGTTCTATTTCTTCTTTTGTTATGGATTTTCTTCCTCCATTCTTCATTCTCTCCCAATAGGTTAATAAGTGCTGGGCTTCAAGCAGATATACCTGCTCAAATTTAGTAAAACGGAGAATGACAAAACAAATACCTCCTTGGTCAAGTACTTCTTCCATATGTTGTATTTGATGTTGATGAAAATTCTTTAATGGAAATGAGGTGGGATTTTGAGTTTCCTTTGCTTCAAAATCAATGTATTTTCCTTTATATACTCCGTTATAGTCTGTTGTTGATGCTAGTTTAAAGTACGCTTCTTTTATAACAGCAGCACTTCTATTTGGATAATCCACTTGAACAATTTGTACTGGTGTAGGCTTTTTATGTATGACCGCAATTTTTCTTTCCCGGTAATACTGATTGGTTTCATTTAAATCTTCCTCAAGTGTCATTCCCCGATTACTATAAGATCCATTTTTTCTCTTTTTATCAGGAGAGTCTGATAAGTGTTCCTTTGGACTGTACTTTTTTCCATTTGGATAGTTTAGATTCATTGTTAACACCTCTCAAACTATTCCTTATCATACCAAATCTTTGTACAAATTGGGGTGAATAAAATAAATTTGTAAACACAATCTAATAAAAATCTCGATAAAATAAGGAAGATGAGGATGAATCATCTTACAATACAGGAACAAACAATTATCCGTCAAATTGTAAGCGAAACCAATAAAAGAAATGTAGATAATATTTCGAGAACAGATGCCTATTTTAAATATTTTAAAAATCATCCGGATATTATTTGGTCTTTTCTCGCAAGTATGGTTTCCAGAAACGGCGGCTGGAATATGTGTGATCTTGAAGGCGATATTTTTCCAAAATTAATAGAGCCGCAAATAAGAAAAAAGCTTTTTTTGACTTATGAACGTGCCAATTGGCTGATTTTTCATGACGTCTTTCCTCAACTTATGCTCTATCACTATTCTTCGGAATTGAAACGCCCTATGTTTCATTTACTTCGTTATTTCAATATTTCAGCTTTTATTCAAAAAGAATGGTATCGTTATTGGAAAGAGAATGATAAGAAAAGGTTGACCACGGCGTTAATTATTAATGAGCAAAATGTCATTCAAACCCCTGTTATTGAACATCCAGTTTATAGAAGAAAGGTATTCAATTCTTTCCTTTTTTACTTACAAGATTGGCTCCATTTTAGCTGTGTATTATTTCCGACTTGTGGGGGAGAGGTTTATGGTGCAAGTGTAAATGGGTTTAAATCTCTTTCCAAACGAATTAACTTAGGGAAAAGGCTGGCTAGCATTCTTTCTCATCCAAGGCTGTTCCCCTATTTTTTTGAGTTTGCGGAAAGGACCCCACATACTGGCTCGAGATTCGATTATGAACAGTATTTTAAAATAAAGACGGGGCGGAAAACCCCATTACTGAGAACAACTTTTCCAGTGATTGCGCATCATCAACATCAATATCAAGATTGGAGTAAGAAGCGCGTTGTTTTACCTGCTTGGTTGTATTTACCAGCTCATCATCATCATACTATTCACCTTACAGACTGGTATTATGAGAAATCGAATCAACTCCACTTATTACTTTCACTAAAACAGTCGTTAAAGTTCGAAGAGTGGAAATAAAAAAGCAAGGAACTAATCCTTGCTTTTTTATCATTTTTACTCTGCAGGACGATTTGGTCCTTCAAGCTTTTTATCCCCATAGCCTGTTTTTTGCTCTGTCACAGATTTTGATTGTTTGCTTGATGGGTTATTCTTTTTCGCCATTAAAAACACCTCCAATACTAGCATGTGCGGTTTAACGGTATTTCATGCGGTCTTATCAAGGTGTCGAAAAAGAATGTAATATATGCAGTTTTTACACTTTCTTTGGCGAATTGCTTCTAGTTTTGTCTTGGTGGAAGGAAGCTGTAATGAGAAGGAGAATACTACTTATTAGATATTCGTGAGGAGGGATTTTAAAATGAATATACCAATGTCTGAAAAAGAAAAGATGCTTTCAATGTTAACTGAAATATGTAATCAAATAGAAGAATTGGAGTCTGTTCTTGAAGCCTCCTTCACCGATTGCCGCCTTCAATTGAAAAGTAAGGAACAAGAAAAAATTAAGGAAACCATTCAACGCCTTTCAGAGGTCGAAGAAAAATCTAAACTAGAGAATTCATTATCTTCAGAGGAAATTCTGGATTCTAACATTGGAACTGTTCCACAATCTTTTAAACTTGAATTAGGTTTTTAAATAACGTTAAAATAATGGTATGGTTAGTTTTAAGTAGCATTTTTTTATGCTGCTTTTTTATTTGGTAAAAAAGCATTCGATTTTGAGAATTGTCTAGCTCCAGCGCCTAGCCCCTCGATGGTCTACAGCCACTCTCAAAAGGAAGGCAAAAAGCGCCTTCCTTTTGAGAGTGGCTTATGCTTGTCGGGGCTGGTCAAGGCGCTTGCGCTTTTCTTATTTTGTACTTCGTAAGGGGATTAGGGGACATGTCAGAAGAAATTCTTTACTTAACGGAAAGACTTTTACATTATAATGAGATATTTTTAAAGAATTATTTAGAGGGTAGAGAGACTGGAATGACACCTGATTTTCATCATGTAATTAAACCATTTGCAGATGAAGTGAAAGAAGTTAATGTCAATTGGAATGAAGCGATGAAAAAATGGCTACCCTTGGCAAAGAATACGAAGCATCTCCATTTGAACCAAATTGATACGGCTTCTGCCCATATTGACCAGCTCTCGGTTCAGTCTTTTTTTCCAGAGACTAGCAAATCTAGATTTTTAAACATTCATCGTACAGTAGAATATATATTGACTGAGGTCATTAAAGAGCTGAATAAATAGAAAAGAGATGCAGTGTTGCATCTCTATTTGTTCTTGAATGTTCATTTAAGATTAAGATTTTTTACAGCGGAACCATGGTACGAAAGTTGTACTAAGTTCTTAAGAATGTTCGATGAGGGAGTCTTCATGATGAATTTCAGGAATTACCGCGCCCTGTATTTCAAGCTCGCGGATCAGATTGCGATATTCTTTAATACTAATTTCATCGTGAATATACGCTTTCTTTGCAAAATCCAATAAGGCATTAACATCATCTGTGGTGTAATCTCGACTTTGAATAAATTTGCATTTTAAGTCTTGAATGTCCATAAATAACTCCTCCTTCACCCTTTTCTTTATCGTAACACGAAAAAATATGATTCCTAGTTTTTAAAATATTTAAACTTTAGACAAAATTCTTGTGAATATGACATTGACAATCCTAATCTAAGTATCACCAAATATCTCCTTCCTTCATAATGTGTAATAGAGAATGATAAAGAGGAGATGTTTGCCCATGTTTGGTAAACAAAGACCAAATAATTTTGCTCATCATGGATACTCGGGGCAAATAATGTACCAAGTGCCGCTGAATCATCAACCAAGAAATCAACAGTTATCCTATAGCCGAAATCAACAAAAACCATATCAACCTCCATCTCAGAATTATAGTTTGATGCCATATTATCAACCGGGACCTTATTACCAACCACAAATGCAGACTTTTGGTCAAACCTATCAACCAGGATTTGGACAACAAAATTTAAATTATTCGGCTTCGTATCCGCAAAAAGATAACCAGTTTCTTTTTCAAAATCCATTGCAGCCCAAAGAGGAAATGGTACAACAGCCCTATATGCCTATGAATGGGTACCCAGTAATGAATCCATATCCTAAAAACAGTTTCATGCCAAAACAACCTGGTGGCATGCAATCGCTGATGAATTCTTTTAAGTCTCAAGATGGGTCAGTTGACATTAATAAAATGGTGAATACTGCGGGTCAAATGATGAATGCTGTAAGTCAAGTCTCCAATTTGGTGAAAGGTTTTGGAGGGATATTTAAAGTCTAAATAAATGAAATATGAAAAGACGGCGATGATCCTGCCGTCTTTTCTCATTAGTAAAAATCTACATCATTATTCATCGATATCAATGACTTTTCCTTTTTCTTGGGGGATGCGGATTTGCAATAAACCATCACGATAAGAGGCTTTTACTGATTTTTCATTGATTGTATGTGGCAGGGCAATCGTTCTAGAAGATTGTTGTTGAACGAATTTACGTCGATAAACATGTGTAAGATCGTTTTCCTCTGTTTCTATTTCTTTATTTTCGACAGTGATGGTTAAATAGTTTCCAGTGATATTTAATTGGATTTGTTCTTTCTTCACACCTGGAAGCTCTGCAGAAATAATATATTCCTGACCCGTTTCTACCGTTTCTACATGAAAACTTGAACCTAGCGGAAAAGGAGTTTTAAAAAAATCATCAATTGATTGTAAAAATCCCCGCATTGGTTTATCAGTGAAGAAGTCATTCATTGATTTTACTAATTCCCGGAATGGTTCTGGCAGCTGGGGTTTGTGGTTATTTTTATCACCTGGAAGCATGGATGACATGAACAATCCCTCTCTTTCCATAATTTTACTCTTTATCATATGCTGAATTACCTAGGTAGGTGCCGCCATATAATCGTCACAAATATTTGAACATTTTGTTACAAACTAGTTCGATGTGATTTAAATCACATTGGTAAAATCAGATTATTTGTACGCTAGTGAAGTAATATTTATGTGAAAGCGGTGAGATTATGTTCTGTTATCAATGTGAACAAACACCTTCAGGCGGTTGTAAGGTGATTGGAGTTTGTGGTAAAGATGAAACGATTGCAAGCTTACAAGATACGATTATTTTTGGCTTAAAAGGAATTGCGGCATATAGAACACATGCCAATCAATTGGGCTTTACAGATCCTTTTGTCGATGCGACTACACATGAAGCTCTCTACCTGACATTAACCAACTCAAATTTTAATGTGCAAGAACATATTGATATGGCGATGAAGGTTGGTAAGTCAGCTGTCAGAGTTATGGAAATGCTCGATGAGGCATATACAAAACGTTTAGGTATTCCAGAACCAATCCGTGTTAGTCAAAATAAAATTGAGGGCAAATGTATCGTTGTTACAGGTCATAATTTATTTGCCTTAGAAGAATTATTAAAACAAACAGAGGGTAAGGGCATTAATATTTATACACATTCTGAAATGCTTCCTGCACACGGATACCCAGCACTGAAAAAATATGCGCATTTAAAAGGTAATATCGGGAAAGCTTGGTACGATCAACGTCGTCTGTTTGAGAAATTCCCTGGAGCTATCCTTGCAACCACTAACTGTGTGATGCCAATAAAAGGTACATATGCAGACAGAATGTTTTCATACGAAGTTGCTGGCCTAGAGAATGTTGAAAAAATTGTGAATGACGATTTCACTCCATTAATTAATAGGGCATTAGAGCTTCCTGAAGCGGCAATTGAGTCTGATGAAACATTGCTAACAGGATTCCACCATGAAACGGTTTTAGGTTTAGCTCCAGAAGTAATTGATGCTGTAAAAGCAGGTAAAATTAAAAGGTTTTTTGTAATTGCTGGCTGTGACGCACCAGGAAAAGGTGGAGAATACTACCGTGAACTCGCTACTTCTCTTCCTCCAGAGACGGTTATTTTAACCACATCTTGTGGTAAATTCCGATTTAATGATGTGGACTATGGGGTAGTCCCGGGAACAAGCATACCTAGATACATTGATTTAGGTCAATGTAATAATTCCGGTTCGACAGTAAAAATTGCCTTAGCATTAGCAGATGCGTTCGGTTGTGAAGTAAATGAACTTCCAGTAAGTATTGTATTATCCTGGTTTGAACAAAAAGCTGTTGCTATTTTGTTAGGACTATTTAGTTTAGGAATTAAGGATATTAGAATCGGACCAAAACCACCTGAGTTTATTTCAGAAGGTGTCCTACAGGTACTTCGAGATACATTTAATCTAAAATTAATCGGTACCGCCAAAGAAGATATGGAAGAAATGCTTCAATTGTAATATCAAATAAAACACCGCAGTTCACTGACTGCGGTGTTTTTTGTTTAGACTAGATTTATTTCCTGCATAAGAATTTTGACATCCAAGATCATGTTAGCATCTTGGTCCACTTCAATTAATTCTTCTTTTTTCATTTTGGTTAATGTTCGGCTAATCGTTTCTCGTGTAGTGCCAATCATATTGGCAAGATCCTTGTTGGTAAATTCTGATTTTAATAGAATAGTACCGTTTTTTTGTTCGATTCCATGTTTTTGTGCTAGACGAATAAGGAGCTTAATAATTTGTTCGTATGTATTGTTCAGTATTTGCTCCTCGAGTCGATTTTGCAAATCAACTATTTTTTCCCCAAGTACCTTAAAAACTTTTATACAAAGTTCCGGATTATCGATTAATACCTTTTCGAATTTCGAGATAGGAACAACAATTAGGGTGGAGGGTTCAACTGCCTCGGCATAGGCAGGGTAATCCCCCTTTCTAAAGAAGCCGACATGTGGAAACATTTCGCCTTTTTTGGCAATGGCGACAATTTGTTCTTTCCCGTTAATGTCACTTTTGTAAATTTTAATTTTTCCATCAAAAATAAAATAAACATTTTCGAGAGGATCACCCTGGAGGAAAACATGACTTTGTTTTTTCCATTCTCTCGCAAATGAAATAGTCGCTATTTTCGTTAATTCAAAATCATTTAATTCACGAAAAAGGGTGAAATCAGCTAGTACACGTTTAATATCTTCCATTTTCATATAATCACCTTCAAATCCATTTCAATCTTAATCTATTGTAGCAAATAATTCTCAAGTAGTTTACTCCGAATAGATGGAAAAAGGTTACAATCCTGTTAATGTATAAAAATTAGATTTTTTTCTTTAATAACGAACGTCTATTCGCTAAAATAGAATTAATGAGGTGAGAGTATGAAGATTAAAAAAAGCCTGCAAGAGATTCTATCTGATTTAAAATTTAATCATGAATTTAATGATAATATCGTGACATGGCATACGATTGAGAGCAAGCCTGCTCAAACAGTTCCATTGCCTGATGACTTGCATCCAGTGTTGCAACATTCTCTCCAAACAAGAGGGATTGAACGTTTGTACACTCATCAAAAATCTGCCTATGAGTCGATTATGAATAGTAAAAGCATTGTAGCTGTAACACCAACGGCTTCTGGAAAGACACTCTGTTATAATTTGCCAGTGCTGCAAACGATACTCGGAAACTCCAATGCTAGGGCTCTTTATATTTTTCCGACTAAAGCACTTGCACAGGATCAGAAAAGTGAAATAAATGAAATAATCGAAGCATCTGGAGCTGATATTAATAGTTATACGTATGATGGAGACACACCAGCAAATATTCGTCAAAGAGTAAGAAAGGCAGGGCATGTTGTTATTACGAACCCTGATATGCTTCATTCGGCCATTTTACCGCATCATACAAAATGGGTTTCACTTTTTGAGAACCTAAAGTTTGTGGTGATTGATGAACTCCATACATACAGAGGTGTATTTGGCAGCCATGTAGCCAATGTGATAAGAAGGTTAAAGCGAATCTGTCGCTATTATGGAAGTAATCCTGTGTTTATTTGTACGTCCGCCACAATCGCCAACCCGCTTGAATTAGCGGAGACACTTACAGAAGAAAAAATGACTTTAATTGATAATAATGGGGCCCCTAGCGGCACGAAGCATTTCCTCTTCTATAACCCGCCTATTGTCAATAAGCCGCTGAATATCCGAAGAAGTGCTACTTTAGAGGTCCGAAAAATTGCTGGGGAGCTTTTAAAAAATAAAATCCAAACGATTGTTTTTGCAAGAAGCAGGGTAAGAGTGGAGATTATCCTGACTTACTTGCAGGAGTTAGTGAAAAATCAGTTGGGGTCAAAATCCATTATGGGTTATCGTGGAGGCTACTTACCAACGGAGCGGAGAAAAATCGAAAGGGGTTTGCGTTCAGGAGAGATTTATGGGGTTGTCAGTACAAATGCCCTTGAACTCGGAGTGGATATAGGACAGCTCCAAGTCTGTATTATGACAGGCTACCCTGGGACGATATCCAGTGCATGGCAGCAAGCGGGAAGAGCTGGGAGGAGACATGGAGAAGCTCTGGTTATTATGGTTGCCAGCTCAAGCCCTCTTGATCAATATATTATTCAAAACCCTGATTACTTTTTTAATCAAAGCCCCGAAACAGCTAGAATAAATCCTGATAATCTTATTATCTTAATTGATCATATGAAATGTGCTGCCTATGAATTACCATTTAAGGCTGGTGAAAGGTTCGGGAATGTGGAAACAGAAGAATTACTCGAATACCTAGCAGAAGAACGTGTACTTTACCGAAATAGTGATAAATATTTTTGGATGAATGATTCTTTCCCAGCCCATAACATTAGTTTAAGGTCGGCATCTCAGGAGAACGTGATTATCGTTGATCAGTCAGATATTGCTAATGTAAAGGTAATTGGTGAAATGGATCGTTTTTCGGCCATGACGCTCCTTCATGATGAAGCGATCTACTTGCATCAAGGGGTTCAATACCAGGTTGAAAAGCTTGATTGGGAGGAGAAGAAGGCATTTGTTCGTGAAGTGGATGTAGATTACTTTACGGATGCCAACTTGGCCGTTCAATTAAAAGTAATGGAGGAAGACAAACTTGAAACGCTCCCGGAAGCAGAAATAGGCTATGGTGATGTCAGTGTCAGGGCAATGGCCACTATTTTTAAAAAGATAAAATTTGAAACACACGAGAACATAGGGTCAGGTCCAATCCATCTCCCTGAAGAGGAACTTCATACGAATGCCGCATGGATTTCATTAAATAAACCATTGGCTGAAATGGGGCATGAACGCCTTGAGCAAGGACTGATGGGAGCGGCCCATGCCCTAAATCATATTGCCCCATTATTTGTGATGGCCGATCCTCAAGATATCCATGTCATTCCTCAAGTAAAGTCAGATCATAATGAAAAACCGACCATCTTCTTCTATGATCGTTATCCAGGAGGGATTGGATTAAGTGAAAAAATATATACAGGAATGTCAAAAGTCTTTGATGAGTCATTAAAGATGATTAACCATTGCCCTTGTCATACAGGATGTCCATCTTGTATTGGTGCAGACACAATCAGTGAAACAGCCAAAAAAGATACGATTAATATCATTGAGACATTTTTACAGACTCCGCCTGCAACTAAGGAAGTTCAGTCATGTCGTTAAAAAATAAATTGAATCGTTTAAAGCCGCATCTTTCAGTTAGTGATCATTCTGAAAAGGCAGTGAAACCAACTGAGATTTCGACGATTGAAATTCCATTTCTTGATAAATGGCAACAAGCAAATGTCTTGCCTTATTTTTTAGATGATAATTATTGTTTAATAAGGGAAGTAAAATATCCTCTATCACATCAGCATGGTCATTACTGTTTTCATGATATCCGGACTGCGGTTCAAAGCTGGAACCAAAACACGATTAACCATCCTTTGTCTGCAAAGGGACACAAGGTAGAGGATTTATTCTTTTTTGATACGGAAACGACCGGACTTGGAGGCGGGGTAGGAAATACCATATTTATCCTCGGTTATGCTAGTGTTTCTAATGATGAGCTCATCTTAAGACAACATATTTTGCCGAATCCAGGTGCAGAGGTTCCTCTTTATCAAAGCTTTTTGGAAAAGGTTAATTATCGAACGCTTGTAACTTATAATGGAAAATCCTTCGATTGGCCACAAGTAAAAACACGTCATACACTTGTCAGAGAACATGTCCCAAAGCTTCCGTCTTTTGGACATTTCGACCTTTATCATGCTGCGAGAAGACTATGGAAACATAAATTAGACAGGATGAAGTTGTCGATGGTGGAGAAAGAGGTGTTAGGGGTTAATCGTTTGGATGATATACCTGGATATTTGGCACCCATCATTTACTTTGATTTTATTGAAAGCAAACAACCCGATGGTATGCTAGGCATTCTAAAGCATAACGAAATCGACATATTATCTCTTGTTACCTTGTATACCCATCTCACTTTTCAACTCTGTGGAACAGATAAGAATCAATCACGATCTGAAACATATCAAGTGGGTCGGTGGTTTGCGAGTTTAGGGGAAGCTTCGCAAGCGGAAAAGATATTGACAACATTAACGAACGAACAGGATGAAACCACTATTCAGGCTAAACGGATACTTGCCTATCAGCAAAAAAAAGAACGAAATTGGAGCAATGCGATAAATCTATTTTTGGATGTTATCGCAGCCGAGGATTTGAAAATAAGGGCAGAGGCTTGTGTAGAACTAGCTAAATTATACGAGCATAAGCTCAAAGACATTCCTAAAGCTATTCAATATTGTCAAGAAGCCATAATCTTCGTTTCCCAAGACCAAATGAAAATGAAAGATAACACATTTGATGAGCTCCAGGCTAGACTCAATCGTTTAGAACAAAAATATGTGAAATTACAGGGTTAAGCGGATCTTTTGATTAGTTGACACAAATTTTTAACATATTTAGATAAAAAACCAGCATTTCCATATTGTTTATCATAGTTGAAAAAGGTAAAATTTAAAATTGGGTTTAGAAAAAACGACTATAAAAATATATGGAGCTGGTAGTATGTATAAAGCAATTTTATTCTTATTTTTTATTGTCGTCTGTTTGACTGCCGTTGTGTTTACAAGTTTAAAAGACAGCTTTTATACCATGTTATAAAAAAAGTGTAACTAAAAATTTCATAACGAAAAAATAGGTATTTTCATTAGTACAAGAGTAGCTCCTTTTACATAGGCTGTTAATGTAAACAGAATATATGAAGGGAGATTATTATATGTATCTAGGAACTAATTTTTTACCGCCAGTCATTCATCCGACACAACAAATTGTGAACCATACGTTTTCAACAACGGTGGTTCCGCATATTCATCCGGTTCATACAACAACTGTGAACCACCACATGTTTGAACACAAACATTACTGCCCGCATACTGAATCATGTTGCGAAGAGGTGTGCAATCAGCACATTAACTGCTGTAATCCTTGTGCCCCTGCACCAGTGGCACCAATTATGCCAGTGTCTAATGCAGTACCAAATGTGGTACCAAATGCACCAGGCTTTGGTGGAATGGGTGGTCCTGGCTTTGGAGCACCAGGTTTTGGAGCAGCACCAGGTTTTGGAGCAGCACCGGGCTTTGGAGCAGCACCAGGATTTGCCCCAGGACCAATGGGCGGGCCAATGGGCGGACCTATGGGTGGACCAATGGGCCGCAGAAGATAATAATGGTAAAGTTAATTGCAGGGGCATCTATGCCCTTGTTTTTTTCCTTTTAATATATGGTATGTAATGATTAAAAAAATGTTTGTCCCAATTTAAAATAAATAAAAAAAGGAGAACCATTTTGATTAAAGTTTTAGCCATTTCAGGTTACAAGCCTTTTGAGCTAGGGATTTTTAATAAAAACCATCCATCGGTATTATATATTAAGGCTGCAATAAAAAAGGCGTTACTTAATATGATTGAAGAGGGATTAGAATGGGTATTAATTAGCGGGCAGCTCGGAGTTGAATTATGGGCTGCAGAAGTTGTCTTTGAATTACAGTTGGATTATCCGCAGTTAAAACTTGCGGTTATAACTCCATTTTTAGAACAGGAATCCAATTGGAATGAAACGAACAAAGAGTGGTATACAAGTATTCTAATGCAAGCTGATTTTATTGATTCTGTAACAAAAAAAGGGTATGAAAAACCATGGCAGTTTCGTCTTAAAAATCAATTTTTTGTTGAAAAAAGTGATGCCTTACTAATGATGTACGACCAAGAAAAAGAGGGCAGTCCTAAACATTTATATGAATTAGCAGTAGAATATAAAACAAAGCATAACTATCAAATTGAATTAATAACATTTTACGATTTGCAGATGGTCGTTGAAGAGGAGCAATTTAAACAGTCCGATTATTAACAAATATATATTAGTTTTATAACAAAATTTTATAAAGTAAAAGAAAATTGACAAAAGGACTTATTTTTGGAAAAATAATAGTTAATGATTGGCTAAACTTGAGGTGATTTAGATGTTGGCTGATAAGGTAAAATTAACAGCTAAGGATATTTTAGAAAAAGAGTTTAAGACCGGTGTTCGAGGGTATAAACAAGAAGATGTGGATAAATTTTTAGATTTAATTATTAAAGATTATGAAACATTACATCAAGAAATTGAAGATCTTCAGCAAGAAAACCTAAGGCTGCGAAAACAGCTTGAAGAGACATCGAAAAGACAGCCAGTGGCACAGCCTGCTGGAACAACTAATTTTGATATTTTAAAGCGATTATCAAATCTTGAAAAACATGTTTTTGGGAATAAACTTTACGATTAACAGTTTGTACCGCCGTTTCCTAATAATAACCATTGTATTATGAACTCGAAATACATATAATATAAAGGTATCATTAATAACGTTCGGGTAATCGCTGCGAGGAGCTTCTAAAGCGAATCGTTGAGGAAAGTCCATGCTCGCACGAGCTGAGATGCTCGTAGTGTTCGTGCCTAGTGAATCCATAAGCTAGGGCAGCTGAGTCTAGCATTCAGTTGACGGCCGGGAAAATACCTAAGTCCAGCTGGATACGGTATGAATACCTATAAAAGTGCCACAGTGACGTAGCCTTTCCGGAAACGGAAAGGGTGGAACGGGTAAACCCCACGAGCGAGAAACCCAAATTATGGTAGGGGCGCTTTCTCTGAGGAATTGAACAAGGAGAAAGACAGATTCATTCTTGAATCTGTAGATAGATGATTACCACCTAAGTACGAGACTTAATAGTCGTTTGCAGTACTCTGGTACAGAACATGGCTTACAGAACGTTATTAATGTGATTGAATGCTGGATATTAAGGGCTCTCCTAATATGGGGAGCTTTTTTATTGCAAAGAACTGCATTTGATGCAAGCTTTTTGTCAATAATGAATCTACTGTGAACAATACATATTTATGAATATATTTAAGGGTGAAGAAATGGGAAAATATCAAATAATTGCCACCGCTGCAATGGGTTTAGAGGCTTTAGTAGCAAAAGAGGTACGAGCGCTTGGCTATGATTGTGAAGTTGAAAATGGAAGGGTTACTTATTTAGGCGATGAAACAGCGATCGCTCGGAGTAATTTATGGCTGCGAACGGCCGACCGTATTAAAATAAAAGTTGGTGAATTTAAGGCATTTACCTTTGATGAGTTGTTTGAAAAGACAAAGGCTCTTCCCTGGGAACAATATTTGCCAGAGGATGCTGAATTCCCTGTTACTGGGAAATCAGTGAAATCAAAGCTGTTTAGTGTGTCAGACTGTCAAGCGATTGTAAAAAAAGCGGTTGTGGAACGTCTGAAAAAACATTACAAACGGAATTCTTGGTTCGAAGAAAATGGTGCACTATATAGGATTGAGATTGCATTATTAAAGGACGTTGCAACTATCACTATTGACGCAAGTGGCAGTGGTCTGCATAAACGGGGCTATCGGATAGACCAAGGTGAGGCACCTCTTAAAGAAACGATGGCTGCTGCTCTAGTCATGCTAACGAACTGGAAGGCGGACAAGCCATTTATGGATCCTTTTTGCGGATCTGGGACTATTCCTATCGAAGCTGCAATGATCGGGCAAAACATTGCACCCGGATTTAACAGAGAGTTTGTTTCTGAAGCATGGAAGTGGATACCTGAGAAGGTATGGGATGATGCCCGGATGGAGGCAGAAGATTTAGCAAACTATGATCAGCGCTTAGATATTACTGGATCTGACATCGACCATCGAATGGTGAAAATTGCTCAAGGGAACGCGATAGAAGCCGGGTTTGGCGATTTAATCAATTTTAAACAAATGCAGGTTCGAGACATTTCTACTAGTAAGGAGTATGGTGTAATCGTCGGCAACCCTCCATATGGTGAGCGTTTAGGGGAGAAAAAGGCAGTCGAGCACATGTATAAGGAAATGGGACAGGCGTTTAGTAAGCTTGATACTTGGTCTATTTATATCATGACTTCAAATGAGGACTTTGAACAATTTTATGGTAAACCTGCAACAAAGAAACGGAAGCTGTTTAATGGATTTATTCGTACGGATCTTTATCAGTATTGGGGCAAGAGACCCCCGCGTCAACAAAATATTTAAAATTACTTTTTTGGGGGAGGGGTTTTCATGCAGAACCGAATGCCGTTTGAAGTTTCTAAAACGGAGTCATTTTACGATAAGTTAGGCGATTGGATTGGCGACCTTTTTTATGATGTATTACCTGAAGCCGGTTTTGAACTGCGAGACGAACAAATTTATATGGCTTTTCAATTGGAAAAGGCCTTTAAAGAGAAAAAAGTAATGTTTGCAGAGGCTGGGGTAGGTACGGGGAAAACCATTGTCTATTTGCTTTATGCGATAATGTATGCCCGTTACACGAATAGACCAGCAGTGATTGCTTGTGCGGATGAGACATTAATTGAACAACTGGTAAAAAAAGAAGGCGATATTGCCAAACTAGAGAAAATATTAGACTTACAGATCGATGTGCGTTTAGCTAAGTCAAGGGATCAATATCTCTGTTTAAAAAAGCTTGATCTAGTTAGGAATAATGATTTTTCGGATGATATTTCTAATATTTACCAAGAACTTCCTGATTTTGTACATTCTGTCGGATCGATGCAAACATTTGAAAAGTATGGTGACCGAAGGGATTATCCTTCTTTGTCGGATGAATTATGGAGTTCTGTTAATTGGGACGCACTTCAAGATTGTTTTTCATGTGATAAGCGCCACCGCTGTGGTTTAACACTGCACCGTGAGTATTATCGACATGCAAAAGATTTAATTATTTGTTCACATGATTTTTACATGGAACATATTTGGACAAAGGAATCCCGAAAGCGGGAAGGACAGCTTCCATTATTGCCTGAGCATTCTTCTGTTGTTTTTGATGAAGGCCATCTGCTCGAGTACGCGGCCCAAAAAGCATTAAGCTACCGTTTTACAGACTATACATTAGATACTTTGTTAACAAGACTAATGGAAAACGAAGTCCGTGAAAAAACATTATATACAGTTGAAGAAGCTCTTTTGGCGAATGAAGGGTTTTTCGATACGATTTCTCAATTTTCTTCTGAGTCAAAAGGCTCTGAAAAACAAATCATCACCAAACATCCGTTAGTGATGAAAACATGTCGGAAGCTTCTTTCAACGCTTCAAGCACTCGAAGAAGAACTTGTTTTTGAGAGTGAGTTATATGTTATTAATGAGTATGATTTGAAAATTGTGGAGGAGTATTTAGAACAAATCACGTACTCCCTTTCATTATTCCTTCAAGAACTAAATGGGATTACTTGGTTTGAAGAAAAAGGTGGAGAACGTACCCTTGTCATCATGCCTAAAATGGTTGAAGAAGTCATGAGTGAGGAGGTCTTCTCACAAAAGAAACCTTTTATTTTCTCATCAGCCACACTTTCAAATCAAAAATCCTTTGATTATATGGCGAGTAGCCTCGGAGTTAATGAATACTTATCCTTTTCAGTCCAATCTCCGTTTGATTATGAGGAAAAAATGAAAGTATATCTGCCTCGTTTTCCAAAGGAGAATATCGAAAATCAGGTAGAGTATTTAATCAAACAGATCTTCCAATCTGAGGGAAGAGCATTGATCCTCCTTAATAATAATGATGAATTAAATTATTTGAAAAAGAGGTTATCTTCGGCAATTCCATACCCTATCTATTTTGAAGGGGATGAGGAAATTAGCACACTCGTTTCAAAATTTCAAAATGATGAGCATGCTATCCTTTGTTCGGTTCATTTATGGGAGGGCTTAGATATTCCAGGCAGGTCTCTTGAAAATGTCATTATTTTTTCTCTGCCATTTCCTCCGAATGACCCAGTCTTTACAGCGAAAAAAAATGGGCTGGACAATCCATTTTTAGAAGTAGATTTGCCATATATGCTGCTCCGGCTTCGTCAAGGTATTGGGCGATTGATACGGACTGAAAAAGACCAGGGAACTGTCCATATTCTTTTAGATGAGGACATCGATTCGAATCTGCTGCAAGAAATCAAAGCAGTTCTCCCAACTGAGCCAATTGAATAACAAAAAAGCGGAAGCGTAAAATCTTCCGCTTTTTTATCATTGAGGATTTTCTTTTTTTAAATCGGGTTTTTCATAACATGCGAAACAATAAATCTCTTTATTATCTGAGTAAACACCATTCAAAAATCCATCTAAACAAAAAACATCTTTTCGGCATTTATGACAAACACCCACTAGTTCTTTCACCCCAAAATACACACCCTTTCAAATTTATTTATATGAATATGTTTAGGGTATCACGAATAGGACGCTTTTGTTAGCATCATTCAACTAAACCAAAGATCACCTACCATTTACTCCAAGTTTGATATCCCTTTGATCCTGGAGGAGCGTTTTGGATAATATCAATTAAAGGAATCGTGTATGCGAACAAAATAAGTACTGCAGTAATACCAAGCCATAATTTCCAGTTTTCAAATACCATCGGAGCCTGTTCTTCAGTATTTTCAGCTTCTGCAACAGGAAATTCCTGTTCTCCCTTAGGAGCAAAGAAAGCAAGATTAACAAAGATAATTAAACTTAAGATAATCCCTAGGAATAGTATCGAACCGCCAACTGCTTGAGCAATTTGATATGGAATCCACTCAGCAGCCTGTTTTGCTCCTCCATAGGTTGAGAAGGCAGAGCGTCTTGGTGCGCCAAGCAGACCTTCAATGTGCATAGCACCCGACATGAAGACCATTCCGATAAACCAAATCCATCCCTGAATAATGGCTAATTTATTCATAGCCTTAGTTAATTTACGACCTGTTAAATGTGGTACTAGCCAATAGGAGATGCCAAAGAATGTTAATACAACAGATGTGGCTGCCGTTAAATGGAAATGTCCTGTAACCCAGATGGTATTATGAACAACTTCGTCCATTTGGTTTGAAGCATTAATAATACCACCGGCACCAGCAGGAATAAAAGATGCCATTCCTATAAATGGTACGGTGAAGCGTGCATCATTCCAAGGAAGTACTTTGAACCATCCAAACAGTCCAGTTGCCCCTTGAGAGCGGCCATATCTTTCAAATGTTGCAAACAACGAGAAGGCTGTCATTAGTGAAGGAATAATAACCATAAACGTTAAAATAACTTGTAAAAACTTCCAAGCTGGATCAATCCCAGGTTCCGTTAATTGATGGTGGAACCCAACGGGAATAGAGAAAAGTAAAAACAAAATAAATGATAGTCTTGCCAGCGAATCTGAGAAAATCTTTCCACCGATAATTTTGGGGATAATGGCATACCAGCACATATATGCTGGAAGAAGCCAAAAATAAACTAAAGGGTGACCAAAATACCAGAAAAGTGTACGACTGACCAACACATCAACAGTATCAACTAATCCAAGGGACCATGGAAGCAGCTGGAATAACACGGTTGATGCAACTCCTATGGTAGCAACAATCCAAAGGACAGTATTAATGACAGCCATAAAGCTTAATAATGGACTAGGTTTCCCTGGATTATTCTTACGCCATCTTGCATATGTCATAATTTGCGCTGCTCCGTCTACCCAGCTGCCAACAACGACGAACGTTAACCCAAAATAAAAGATCCAGTGTGCCTTTAGTGGTGCATAAAAAGTATATAGAACAGATGCTTGTTTCGCCAAAATCATTGCAGCAGCCATTAGTGTACCGATTAGCATAACCCAGAAACCAACCCAGCCGGTCCGTCTGGCAGCATTGGAATGTCCGCCAGTTGTACGGCCGACAGCAGCATATTGGAAACCCATGATAAAAAAGGTTGTTAATACAAGTCCCATCAAAACGCCATGGACGGTCAATATTTGATAATAATCAATCTTCCATGGTAGCTCCCACTTACCTGAACGGACAAGAGTTTGAAGCAGACCCATTAATCCGCCAAGGGCAAGGGCAGAGAATGCGACAAAAAAGTGTGCCATGGATAGCTTTGCATCACGAGGGTCAACTTTTATATTTGCAATTTCGTTAACCATTATTTAACCACCTCAACCTTTGCACTCATTAGGTGGTGTCCAGCACCACAATACTCATTACAAACAATTAAATATTCGCCTGCTTTGTCAAATGTAGTCGTATATTCACTGACATAACCAGGTTCTAGCATCATATTTATATTGGTACCCGCCATTTCAAAACCATGAATTACATCTTTTGTGGTCGCAATAACCTTTACTTTAGCGCCCAAAGGGACTTCAACTTTAGCTGGAGTATAGGAGAAAGTCGAAGCAACAAAGACAAGTTCGTAATCCCAATCTTTTCCTTCTACCTTATGAAGACCGGGTTGATTAAATGGTTTTGTCTGATCGATCCTTTCAGGATTTATGGTTGTTAAACAGCTAGCCGGCTTGTTGCCTAAGTAGAAGGCGCTTACACCGACAACTAATAAAAAAATAACTAAGCAGCCAACGCCAAAAGTCAGCCAGATTTTTTCGAATTTATGCATGTGCATAACCTTTCCCCCTTTAAAAACCTAAAAACGTTCAACAAACAGGTAATAAACACTTACCCAAGTGACAATAATAAACGCTCCCAAAAAGAAAACGGACGCCAATGTCCCTTTAAGAGAAGAGCTATCTTCCACTTCTGTTTTTTGTTTTGTTTTCAGTTCCGCCTTGGCCATCCCTCTAACACTCCTTTCAGAATAAAAAGTAAATTTAATCATTTCTCTTTCATAATACAAAACAATTGAGAAAGAAAAATAACATTTTGTGGAGTTCACAAAATGTTCTTACCTTCCTTATCCAATATGTTAATGGTAAAAACTTGATATGACAGTGATTTATATCACTAGTGATTTGTGGAGATGTGAATAAAATGTGAACTTGATTCAATATGAAAAAAATGTGAATTGGATTATTATACAAGCTTTTGATAGCTAGTCTGGAAGAAGGTAACACTCTGAAAAATAAAAAATAAGATGATTATATATTTGGAATTTTTAGGAAATGAGGGATCGTGTTGGAAAAATATTATTGTGAGAATTGTCGGCTATTATATAATAAAGAAGTATATTGTAAGGTTTGTGGAGTATTGGCCAGTAACAAGATTAAAATTGAGGTACAAGCACAATCGGAGAAATAAGAATAATAGTAGTAACCAAGAGGATTAAATAAATTGGAAAAGTTTATCTAATGATGGAATGCTAAAACCACGATATAATGAAATTGCACAGCAACAACCTTCAAAACGTTGGCTTCCCTAGTCGGGAAGCTTTTTTTTTATCATTGATTCCCTGAATAAATTTCCCTCCAACGGAAAAAATACCCTTATTCATAAAGTAGGGAGAATAAAAAATGCCTTCCATTTTATCCGTATCAGAAGTAATTCCTCCATTTCAAGTGAACCAAGATCAAGCAACTGCGTTTGCGAGGGAACTGTTTTCTAGATCCTTTAAGGACATTGAAAGATTATTAAAAGCATTTCAGAACGGTCAAATTATGAAAAGACATTTTGTTAAAAGTCTAGAATGGTTTAAGGAGAATCATACCTTTGAGGATAAGAATAATGCTTATATTGAATCTGCCGTTACACTTGGCAGAGAGGCTATCGTAAGATGTTTACAGAATGAACAATTTTTAAAAAAAGCCATCCCTTTTCAAGAAATAGACGCAATATTCTTTATTTCAACAACAGGGCTGTCAACTCCAAGTATTGATGCGAGAATCATCAATGAATTACCATTTAATCCTCATATAAAAAGAGTCCCAATTTGGGGATTAGGCTGTGCCGGTGGGGCGTCTGGATTATCAAGAGCCTTTGAGTACTGTTCAGCCTATCCAAGTGCGAAAGTACTTGTTCTATCCATTGAGCTCTGCAGCTTAACATTTCAGAAAGATGATTATTCAAAAAGTAACTTGATTGGCACATCCTTATTTGCCGATGGTATTGCATGTGCTTTAATAATAGGTGATAAAGCAGGAAAAGAGACAGTTAGTAAAAAGGAAACCATACCGACTATTGTGTCAACACAATCAACGATTATGCCCGATTCCTTAGATGTAATGGGCTGGGATATACGTAATTCAGGTCTTTTTGTGATATTTTCACGAGATATACCCCATATTATTGAGGGATGGCTAAAGCCTAATGTGATAAGTTTTTTGTCTGAACAACAAGTTGAAATTGGACAAATCAAGCACTTTATAGCCCATCCGGGTGGAAAAAAAGTATTGGATGCATATGTAAAATCATTAGAAATTCCTCCTTCGATGAATGATATTTCCCATGAAGTTCTAACGAATTATGGAAACATGTCATCAGCAACGATCCTATACGTGTTAAAACGATTTATGGAGCTGGATATTCCCCAAAACGACTGGGGGCTTGCTACAGCGCTAGGTCCAGGTTTTAGCTCAGAAATACTCTTACTGAGGTGGCAAAAATGAATGATCTATTTCCGTTCATTCTATTAATAATAATCATTGTTTCTCAAAGAATCTTCGAACTTTATATTGCTAAAAGAAACGAAAAATGGATAAAACAACAAGGGGCAGTTGAATTTGGGCAGAAGCATTATAAGTTCATGGTCCTATTACATCTCTCTTTTTTTATTTCCCTAATTACTGAAAATTTCCTTTTTGAACGAGGAATTAGCGTGTTTTGGCCGGTATTACTAAGTATATTTTGTGTTTCACAGGCGATAAGGATTTGGGCGATGACTTCATTAGGAAAACATTGGAACACAAAAATCCTTGTCTTAGCGAATGAAAGAATTGTGAATAAAGGACCTTATCGCTTTTTAAAACACCCTAATTATTTAGTGGTAGCACTAGAGATCTTTACGGTTCCAATGCTGTTTAACTGCTTCTATACTGCTATTCTTTTCAGCCTTTTAAATATCTTAATGCTGATGATTCGAATCCCTATGGAAGAAAAAGCACTAAAAACATTAACAAGATATAACGAGGTTTTCCAAAATCATCATCGCTTTTTGCCGAAATTTATTAAATAATTGTGACAATATCAGAAGAAACATTGAAAATGATTATCACCAATGTTACAATGATTCCAACGATGATAATCATTCTCAGATGATTCTATATAAGGCAGGTGTTACATATGACTTTTGCTTTTGTTGGTGGTACGGTAATTATATACACATTTGTCATGAAACACGTTTTAAAAAATGTAACTCAATCATAAATATTTTAAAGCCAAGGAGAAAAATCCTTGGCTTTTGTTCATTTATTGGAAATTCATCATATTTGAAGGATCAGGATAGGAATTGTTTGAATTATCGTATAAAATAAATATTATTACTACGATGCTAAGGGGAATAGCTATATGGTACAAACAGCCAAGAGAATAGAAACATATCAAACACTTAAAGGCAAAATTGTTGCGATATACGAATATTTATGCCAACAACATGACCTGGTTCATGCTGAAAAGGTAAAGCAGCTAGCAATAAAATTGAACAATAGAGAGTATTCAATTGCTTTTTGCGGACATTTTTCAGCAGGGAAATCAACCATGATTAATCAGGTGATTGGGGAAAATCTGCTTCCATCAAGCCCCATTCCAACAAGTGCTAATTTAGTAAAAGTAAAAACGGGAGAAGAATATGCAAAAGTATTCTTTAAACATGAAAAACCAAGGCTTTATTTAGCACCCTATGATTACAATTTAGTCAAAAATTATTGTAAAGACGGCGATAAAATTGAGGAAGTAGAAATCAGTCACAGTGAATCCAAGTTACCGCCCAATGCAATCATAATGGACACCCCTGGGATTGATTCTGCAGATGATGCCCACCGGATTGCAACCGAATCGGCTATCCATCTAGCTGATTTGGTTTTTTATGTAATGGATTATAACCATGTTCAAGCTGAATTGAATTTTTTATTTACAAAGGAATTATCAGAATCGGGGAAAGAGGTATACCTCGTCATCAATCAAATTGATAAACACTTGGATGAGGAACTTTCATTTCAAGATTTTCAAAAAAGTGTGGAGGAATCCTTTGCATCTTGGGGTGTAAAACCAGCAAACATTTTTTATACCTCATTAAAACAGAAAAACCACCCTTTTAATCAGTTTCAGCAGCTTCAGGAATTTATTGCGGAAACATTGTCAAAGAAGGATCAACTATTAGTTCCATCTATTTTCCACTCATTAAGGAAAATTGCGCTTGATCATATGGATCTTCAAAAAAAACAGGAAGCCGAAGAGCTTACATCATTACTTGAAGTACTGAACGAATTAACAGATCAAGAAAAACAAGAATTGCTAGATAAGTATCAAAAACTCATTTCCGAACTTAACAGTGTTAAAGAAGGGACCGTACAAACTGAAAAGCAATTTGATTTACACATTTCTCAAATCATGAAAAATGCTTATCTTATGCCTTCTCAAACACGAGAATTCGCTGAGACATTTTTGGAGAGTTGTCAGCCTGAATTTAAGGTTGGTTTTTTATTCGCAAAACAAAAAACAGAAGAGGAAAAGAATAAGCGGTTAAACAGTTTTTATCAGGAGCTTCTTGAAAAAACAAAAACACAGCTGGAGTGGCATCTTCGAGAGTTTCTACTACGAACCTTAAAGGAAACTGAACTAGACCAACCAGAGCTCCATGGCATAGCACAATCCTTTTCAATATCAATACCAGTAGAATTATTAAGCAATATCATCAAACCTGGTGCACGTGTAACCGGTGATTATGTGCTTCATTACACAGAAGACCTTGCCAATGAAATTAAAAGAATTGCCCGAAAAGAATTAATAGACTTTAAAATGATATGGTTAGAAGCTCTTAGTAAGCAAAATACCTTATTACAGAAAAGCTATGAACAGGAATTCCGTAAAATCGAAAAGTATATTATTGCATTAAAGGAACTAACAAAACATGAGCAAGTCCATGTAGACCGCGTAAAAGCAATAGAGGAATTGCTTCTTGAGTCACCGAGCTTAACGGAAGAGGCGGAACAACTTTTTATACAGGAGCCAGAAGAGTGTGAAGTGGTTCATTCTAATGGAGAAGTCAATAACGTGCTAACTAAAACGGAAAAACCATTGGAAGAAAAGACTATTGATCAACAAGAGATTAAAAATGAATTGAAATTAAGTGAAAATCATTTGAAGTTGATAAGTGCTAAGCTTAAAAATAGTTCAGCCCTAATTAAGGACCTGCCTGGATTTAAGAAAATTTCAAGTGAATTAATGGAAAAAGCGGAACGCCTTGATCACAAGGATTTTACGGTAGCCTTGTTCGGTGCCTTTAGTGCAGGTAAATCATCTTTTGCCAATGCATTAATGGGTGAAAAGGTTCTGCCTGTTTCTCCGAACCCAACAACTGCAGCAATCAATAAGATCAAACCTGTGACGGACCAACATCCCCACGGAACGGTCCTTGTGAAGTTTAAAGAAGTCAATACCATGCTCGACGATATCAATCGGTCCTTGAAGGTATTTGATTTGCAAGCAGACGGATTTTCAGAGGCACTAGATTTAATTGATCAAATTTTACTAGATCAGCAAAATCAAACTGTCCTTGAAAAAACTCATTTTGCCTTTTTACAAGCATTTAAAAAAGGATATGTTTCATTGGTTCCTTCACTTGGAACGACTAAGGAAGCGGTTTTAGTTGACTTTCATGAGTTCGTTGCTCAGGAGGAAAAATCCTGTTATGTGGAATGGATTGAGCTTTACTATGATTGTCCCTTAACAAGAAAAGGTATCACACTTGTCGATACTCCTGGGGCAGATTCTATAAATGCTAGGCATACCGGGGTAGCTTTTGATTATATAAAAAATTCAGATGCGATTTTGTTTGTTACCTATTATAACCATGCCTTTTCAAAGGCTGACCGCGAATTTTTAATCCAGCTGGGGCGTGTCAAAGAATCATTTCAGATGGATAAGATGTTCTTTATCATTAATGCGATTGACCTAGCTGAGAATGAGGAAGAAAAAGAATCTGTTGTCGATTATGTTAAAGATCATTTAATCAAGTACGGAATTAGGAATCCACATCTTAATACTGTATCTAGTCTCTTAGCACTTAAGGAGAAAACAACTGCTAATTATTATGCAGCATCAGGGATGAAACAGTTTGAGGAATCTTTTTATCAATTTATATCGAATGATCTTACATCTATGGCTGTCTCTTCAGCTGAAAAGGAATTATCCCGAGTTGAAGAATTAATCGATACACTCATTCAAAATTCACAACAAGATGAAGCACAAAAAACAGGAAAAAGAAGAGAAATCGAAAACCAAAAATTGAAGATTAAGGCTTTACTAAATAATGAAACAGTTCATCCATTACAAAGTCGTTTATCACATGAGGCTGAGGAATTAATTTTTTATATTAAGCAAAGAGTCTTTTTACGTTTTGGTGACTTCTTTAAGGAGTCTTTTAATCCGTCTGCGTTAAGGGATGATGGTCGGGATATAAAAAAGGCTTTACAAGCTAGTCTTGATGAATTTCTTGAGAGCTTTGGCTTCGATTTCGCTCAAGAATTACGGGCAACAACAGTAAGATTAGATCGGTTTATTGATAAACTGCTTATGGATTATCAGGAAAGGCTCAAACGGAGTTTTGCTGATATTAACGGTGATCTTTCATTTTCATTTTTTGAAAAGAAAGAAAGTAATCAAATTGATTTTCCAATTGCCTTTTCCGATGTAAATCCGCAGCGATATCGGAAAGCATTGTCTTATTTTAAAAATCCTAAGTCCTTTTTCGAAAAAAATGAAAAGAAATTAATGAGCGATGAACTGCTTCAAATTTTGAATCCAATTGCTGATGATTATTTAAGGCTAGAAGGGGAACGTCTAGACCGGCATTATATATCTGAACTAGAGGGAAATTTCAACCGTTTGTTGTGTGAACTCAGTGATCAAGCTGATGATTTTTACTTTAGTATCCTCTCAGCACTAGATGGAGGAGTTTCGGCCGATCTATTATTTGAAATAAAACAAAAAATGTCTCAATAAAAGAGGGGAAACACGTATGAAATATGTTAAAGACAAAGAATGGTTATTGGAAAATTTACATGATAAAAATGTAAGAGTTGTTGACTGCCGTTTTTCTTTAGTTGATCCCCAAAAAGGTAGAAAAGAGTATTTACAAGGTCATATCCCTGGTGCTATTTATTTTGATTTGGAACAGGATTTGTCCGGAAAAATCGGTGAACATGGCGGACGCCATCCATTGCCAACTGGTGGAGATTTTCGGCATAAGCTGGAAAGTGCCGGTATTAGTAATGACACCACCATAATTGCTTATGATCATGGTGAAGGAGCCTTTGCGGCCCGTTTCTGGTGGCTTTTACAATATTTTGGACACGACAATGTATATGTGTTAGATGGCGGATTTAAGAATTGGCTCGAAACTAGCGGCCCGGTAACTACGGAGATACCAACTAGTAAACAGGCTGTTTTTCAACTAAACGTAAGATCTGAATTATTGGCAACATATGCCGAAGTGAAAAATGTCGTTGAAAGCCAAAACAAGGTGCTGATTGATTCTCGTGAGGAGAAGAGATACCTGGGTCTAGAAGAACCAATCGACAAAAAAGCAGGACATATTCCAGGAGCCATTAATAAGCCATGGATGAACGGATTGCAGAATAGTCATTATTTGCCAGTTCATGAACAATTGCAGCGGTTTGCCGACCTTGATTTTAACCAATCGATTATTGTCTATTGCGGCTCTGGTGTAACTGCTGTCCCAAACTTTTTGGCACTTAAAGAAGCAGGATTTGAGAAAGTAAAGCTGTATGTGGGAAGTTTTAGTGATTGGATTTCCTACGAGGAAAATAAAATTAACACATTAATTTAGTCCTCTTATGGTATAATGGTCGATGTGCTGTTTTTTAGTTTACCAAGAGGAGGACTAAGGAATTGGAAAATCAAAAGCCTTCATTCATGCTCGTTGATGGTATGGCCCTGTTATTCCGTGCTTTTTATGCTACAGCGGTGACAGGTCAATTTATGATAAATTCAAAAGGTATTCCTACAAATGGAATCCACGGTTTTATTAAACATTTATTTACGGCAGTTTCTTCTTTTAAGCCGACACACCTAGCTGTTTGTTGGGATATGGGAAGCAAAACGTTTCGAAGCGAGATGTTTAGTGATTATAAAGGAAATCGCGGTGAGGCACCAATTGAGCTCATTCCGCAATTTGACTTGGTTAAAGAAGTGGTTGAATCCTTTGATATACCCAATATTGGTTTGTCTGGGTATGAGGCTGATGATTGTATCGGTACAATTGCTAAGCAAATGAAGGATTTAGCACATGTGTTCATCTTAACAGGAGACCAGGATATTCTTCAGCTTCTAGAAGAGGATATTTCTGTTATTTTGCTTAAAAAAGGATACGGTAACTATCATATGCATACACCGCAAACTTTCTTTGAGGAAAAAGGGATAAAGCCAAAACAAATGATTGATTTAAAGGCTCTCATGGGTGATCCGAGCGATAATTACCCTGGGGTAAAGGGGATTGGCGAAAAAACGGCCCTTAAACTTTTAAAGGAGTTTGAACATGTTGAAGGAATTATTTCGAATCTCGATCGCTTATCGAAATCACATAAATCAAAAATAGAGCAAGATTTAGAAATGCTTCATTTATCCCGAATGCTTGCAGAAATTAAATGTGATGTTCCCGTCACATGCCAACTTGAACAAGCAGGTTTAAGAATTTCAAAGGAAAAGGCGTTAAATAAGTTAAAGGAAATCGAACTGAAAGGTTTACACCGGATGCTTCCGCTTGGTGAAGCCATTATTTCATAAGCTTAAATTTAAAGGGTGTTCCGAATCAAGGGACACCCTTCTTTTGTGGCATCTTATATTTTTGTGTTACTTTTCTTCGCTCTATTTTCTAATTTACTTTTTGGTTCCTCTGCCATTTCTGCATCCTGTCCATACCCTTGTGGATTAACGCCTGGAGCTTTCACTCCCCGACTGGCATTACCGTTTTTAGTCATAGTACTTCACCTCCCACTTTTTTAGTATTTCCATAAGGAATAATAAAACAACACTTTCAAAACAATAATGAGTAGAGAGGTGATATGATGAACAAAGGTGTTTATTTAGCCCTTTTAAGCATTGGTCTGGCCCAAGGTGTAAAGATTCCCATTCATTACTTCAAAAAGAAAGAATGGCGCCCAGAATTGTTTTTTGGAACCGGTGGAATGCCCAGTTCCCATTCTGCAGGTGTTTCCACTTTGACGACTTATATAGCGCTGCAAAGAGGATTACCAACTTTTGACTTTGCCCTATCCCTTGTTTACGGCTTAATCGTTATGTATGATGCACAAGGGGTTCGCCGTCAGACTGGGGAACTTACCCTTAGAGTGAATTCCATGAATGATTTAATTGAAAAAATACACAAAGAAGAAAGTCTCGAGTATAAACAAGAAGCACCTAAAAAGCTAAAGGAAGTATTAGGACACCAACCGGAAGAAGTAGTTGGTGGTGCCTTGTTTGGGGTGTTAGTGGGGATCATCGGGCATTTTATGACAAAAAAGGATAGAAAGTTGTCGAAATTTAAGTTAAGATTTTAACTGTTCATATGTTTGGGAGAGGGTTGGTCTGAATCTTGTTAACAGTTGAAGAGTATTTGCATTACTTGAAGGGGAAGGGTTTTCAATTTCAAGAGGATGCGATTGGCTTTATTTTCTTCGGAAAACACTATACTAACGCTACTGATGAAATGATTAATACAGCTATCGAGATCACTTTAAAAGCGCAAAAACGTTTTGATGGGAGTTTCTATGTTGCACTGCTCGAGACGTTAACGGCAAATAAAATCGTTTCAAGAAAAGCCGCTTTACAATTTGTGAAAGAGAAAGAATTACTAAATATTTAAAAGAAAAAGGCTCCCTTCACAAAAGGGAGCTTCCTTAAACTTTGATGTCAATTTTTCCTACCTATTGTTTTTTTGAATCGCCAATCTTGCTAATTCATCAGCAACTTTGTTTTCGGCACTGGGGATCCATTTCATGAAGAATAAATCAAAGTTCTTTGCTAGTTCTAATGCTCTTTCAAGCAAAGGAGTATAGGTTTTATTTTTCGTAAATTCTCTTTCCACTGACATGTTTACTAATTCAGAGTCTGTTCGAAAAGAGATAATTGAATGGGTTAACCCTTTTTTATAGCAGATTTCAAGGGCTTCAATAAGGGCATGAAACTCGGCTTCATGGTTGGACATATTGCCAAGTGGTAAAGAATATTTTTCAGCAACACCGTTTCCTTTAATAAAAATCCCAGCTCCACTTGGTCCAGGATTACCTGCACTTGCTCCATCAATATAGACTTCAATCAAAGCTGAATCCTCCTAATACAGGTTTACATTATTATAAAAGAAGTTTAACATAATTTTACATAGTTCTGCAGGAAAATATTTTTTCTATAATACAAGTGGAAAACATAAAAACATCGATATTTTTAATTTAAATGAATAAGCTAGTTGTTAAGATGAAGATAACAATCAAGAGAGGCTGAAAACAATGAAATATAAGCTTGAGTGGATGTATAAAGTAAAAAGTAACGAAAAAATCCCCTGTTTTTCAGACTATCTGTCAGGAGAATTAGCGATTCAATTTGCAGAGGAGTTAGAGGGAACTGGGAAAGTTACAGATTTATATTTTTATGACGAAGCAGGGACATCGTGGATATTAAAGGAAATGAAAAAACTGCTGACGGAAATCGAGGAGGACCCACATGAAATTACGGTCTACTTTGATGGCGGGTTTCAGAAGGAAAATAACCAAGCAGGTTTAGGGGCAGTTATTTTTTTTAAACAAGGAAAAAAGAAATATCGAATTCGTGCAAATCAACGATTTGACGAAATGGAATCCAATAACGAGGCAGAATATGCAGCATTTTATTTTGCTTTGAATATTTTAGAGGACTTAGGTGTACATCATTTATCGTGTGAGTTTAAGGGGGATTCTCAAGGTGTGTTAAAGCAGCTTGAAGGTGAATGGCCTTGTTACGAGGAAACACTTAACCGCTGGCTAGATCGAATTGAAGAGAAAATAAAAACATTAGGTATGACGCCAAAATTTTCAGTAATTCCCCGAAAAGATAATAAGGAAGCAGATAAATTGGCCACTCAAGCCTTACAAGGTAAAGAGATATTCGCTAAAACATTAATTCTTTAGAAGAGGTGCCAAGAATGATGAAGCCTTCTGTTAGAAAGGAATTATTGAGTCAGGTAGAAGAGTTGATAAATCACTATTGTAATGGCTGCTTTTTGCATGAACATTTAAAAAAGTCTGGCGGTCGGAGAGCTGCCCATCGCTTTTGTATTACCCATTGTACGGTTGGTGAACAGCTACAGAATTATGGGGAAAAATTAAAAAAGGAACATTAAAAAGGCTGACGTTTTTCGTCAGCCTTTGAATGGTTATTATATGAAGGATTATAGTTTCACTACGTTAGCAGCTTGTGGTCCACGGTTTCCTTCAACGATTTCGAAAGAAACTTCTTGACCTTCTTCTAATGATTTGAAGCCGTCGCCTTGAATGGCACTGAAATGTACGAATACATCGTCTCCGCCTTCAACTTCGATAAAACCAAAACCTTTTTCGTTGTTAAACCATTTTACTTTACCGTTTTGCATGTACTTCTTCCTCCTAAGCCTTTCGTGGCACCCCTTTGGTACCAGGTTAAATATTATCATGTATAGGAATTTTTATTCGGTTACATGATGCTTTAAATATACAATAATGAAAATGGACAGTCAAGGAATGGCAGGTTGTTTTTTCCTAAAAACGACTTCTTTTGAATAAAATATAAAAAATTGTGGAAATCCTTCTTTTATGAATAGAAAATAGGCTCTTCCTCATATGTTTAATTAATAACTTTTGCATTTGAGGTGGAGGAGCCCATGTATCGTTTTTCAATCGAAGGAGAAGATTGGATATTAAGATTCTCACCACAGGTTATAATTGAAGCTGAAGAAAAGCAGGCAATACTAATGTCATTACTGTATATTGGAAATGAATTGGCAGACTTTTCTCATGGAAAAGCTTTTATCATGTTTGCTAATAAAATTGGAGCAATCGTTTTTGATGTGGAGCGTGTTCCATCCTTCATTTTAACTGTTTCGAATATTATTCCTGAAGAAAATTGGTATGTACAGGAAAAAAACTTCTCAAAGCCAATCAAATGATATTAAATCCTAATAACCCACCCCTAGATCTGGTGGGTTATTTTAAATTATAAGAAAGAAAGTTTCGACTTTGAGAATTGTCTAGCTCCAGCGCCTAGCCCCTCGAGATCATAAGACACTCCCAAAATGAAGGCAAAAAGCGCCTTCTTTTTGGGAGTGTCTTATGCTAGTCGGGGCTAACCAAGGCGCTTGCGCTTTTCTATTTCTCCGACTTTTGTCACAAATTAGTCGAAAAACAAAGGAGATTTCGTGACAAACTCTGATAAGATTAAATTAAAGCAATATTTAATAGCTATTCTTATTAAATAATAATTATAAATGTTCCTTACGTATTTACATAGTTGATGTAGGGAAACAGTATTAAATTATTTAAGTATGTGAAAGAATGCACAAAAAAGAATGGAGGAATTAACAATGGATCAAGTGTTGTTGGCAAGGATACAATTTGCATCGACAACTATTTTCCACTTCTTCTTCGTTCCACTTTCGATTGGCCTCGTTTTTATGGTCGCTTTAATGGAAACGATGTATGTAGTGAAAAAAAAGGAATTGTACAAAAAGATGGCAAAATTTTGGGGACATATCTTCCTCATTAACTTTGCCGTAGGGGTTGTAACAGGAATCATTCAGGAGTTTCAGTTCGGAATGAACTGGTCTGATTATTCAAGATTTGTTGGGGATGTTTTTGGTGCACCGCTAGCAATTGAAGCTTTATTAGCATTTTTTATGGAGTCTACATTCATAGGGCTTTGGATATTTGGCTGGGAAAAGTTACCCAAAAAACTACATCTAGCCAGCATATGGCTTGTTTCACTTGGAACGTTCCTGTCAGGATTCTGGATTTTGTCAGCCAACTCCTTCATGCAGGTGCCAACCGGATTCAAAATGAATAATGGTCGTGCAGAAATGAATGATTTCCTTACACTTATTACTAATGGTCAATTATTTGTTGAATTTCCGCATGTTATAACTGGTGCATTATGTACAGGAGCTTTTTTTGTAGCGGGAATTAGTGCTTTTGGTTTATTAAAGAAAAAACATGTTGAGTTCTATCAAAAATCTCTACAGCTTGCCATTGTAATTGGCTTAATAGGCTCCCTTGGAACAGCTTTTAGTGGTCATACCCAAGCACAATACCTTGTGAAAACTCAGCCAATGAAGATGGCTGCTGCAGAAGGAATATGGAAGGATACTCAAGACCCAGCGCCATGGGCGGCATTTGCCATCATCAATTCAAAAAAACAAGAGAACAGCTTCGAGATTAATATTCCATATGCTTTGAGCTTTTTATCATATTCAAAATTTGAAGGTAGTTTAAAAGGTATGGAAACATTACAAAAAGAATACTCCAAAAAATATGACTCGGTTGTAGGTAAGGGCACAAACTATATTCCTCCTGTTAAAACAACCTATTGGAGCTTTCGTTTAATGATTGGATTTGGCATGGCTATGATTTTGCTTGCACTTGTTGGAGCTTTTTTATGGAAAAAAGGCGCATTATCAAACAGTCGTATTTTCTTGAAATTATTGTTGCCAGCTATATCCTTTCCGTTTTTAGCCAATACATTTGGCTGGGTTATGACAGAAGTCGGCAGGCAGCCTTGGACTGTATTTGGACTAATGACTACATCTGATGCTGTTTCACCGAATGTACAGGCAGGAACAATACTTTTCTCAATCATAATGTATGTGCTGGTTTTTACCATTCTTGCAGTAGTGATGGTTTATTTAATTGTTCGAGAAATTAAAAAAGGACCTGAAATTGACCATAACGCAAATATTGTGGTATCAACGGATCCATTTAATAAGGTAGGTGCGTAAAGCATGGAATTAAGTGAACTATGGTTTGTCTTAATCGCCGTAGTGTTTATTGGATTCTTCTTTTTAGAGGGTTTTGATTTTGGTGTTGGAATGGCAACTCGTTTTTTGGCAAAAGGGCAATCGGATAGGACAATAATGGTTAATACCATAGGACCATTTTGGGATGCCAACGAAGTATGGCTGCTTACCGGTGGAGGTGCGATATTTGCAGCATTTCCAAACTGGTATGCAACAATGTTCAGCGGCTATTACCTACCTTTATTGGCAGTACTTATTTGTTTAATTGGTCGAGGAGTATCTTTTGAATTTCGTCGCAAGGTCGATAATCAAAAATGGACCAATGTATGGGATTGGGTTATTTTCTTTGGCAGTATCCTCCCGCCATTTTTGCTAGGTGTTCTTTTTACCAGTATGTTAAAAGGAATGCCAATCCAAAGTGATATGAATATGACAGCAGGTTTTACCGACTATATAAATGTTTATTCCCTTTGGGGCGGTCTAACGGTTACATTGCTTTGTTTATTACATGGGCTGTACTTCCTAACACTGAAAACAGAAGGTACAATCCGAGAACGGGCGGCCTTCCTTGCTAGAAAAGTAGCCGCAGCAGTATTAGGGTCATTGTTAATCTTTGTTGTATTGTCTTCTAGTATGACAGATATTTTTAAAGTCCGTTTAATACCAGAAGTTTGTCTCGTAGGTGCAATTGTTCTTGCCTATGGATTATCTTGGATTTTTATTAGTAAAAAAAGAGAAGGTCTAGCTTTTACTATGTCCGGAGTAGGCTTGGCCGCAACCATTTCTGCCATTTTTGTTGGATTATTCCCTAGAGTTATGATCAGTTCGATAAATAAGGCCTTTGATTTAACTGTCTATAATGCTTCTAGTGGAGCATATTCATTGAAAATTATGACCATAGTGGCTTGTTCCATATTACCTTTTGTTTTAGGATATACGATTTGGAGTTACTATATTTTCCGAAAACGAGTCACAGATAAGGAGCATTTAACTTACTAATGGATAAAACATTGTTTTCCTATAAAGGTGTGAAACTACTATTAGTAAAATTAACGACCCTCACTCTGTTGCAAAGTATATTTATTATCATACAAGCTTTTATGTTGGCAGAAGCAATCTCCTCCCTTTTTGGGGGAGATTTGTTTCGTCATGTTATAAAAAATCTTTTCATTTTTCTACTAGCCCTTATTTTTAGGCATGGTTCGGCAATGTGGAAGAAAAGTATTGCTTTTGAATTTGCAGCGGAAACGAGTGAATCATTGCGCGAGGTATGCTTAAAAAAGTTACTCACACTTGGTCCGCGCTTTGTAAGAAAAGAGGGTTCGGGACAGACGGTAACCTTAGTGATGGAAGGAGTATTAAAATATCGCCGCTATTTAGAAATAATCTTTGTAAAAGCGATAAATACGGTCGTTATCCCTTCGGTGATTTTGCTCGTTACCTTTTATAAAGATAGCCGATCCGGGATCATTCTCCTTCTTGCTCTGCCCATACTAGTGGTCTTTTTGATCCTAGTGGGCTTGGCTGCGAAGAATAAAGCGGATCAACAATATGAATCTTACCACCTCCTGTCTAATCATTATGTGGACACCTTAAGAGGATTAGAAACACTTAAATATTTAGGATTAAGTCAACAGCATATCAATAAGATAATTTTAGTTAGTGAAAGATATAGACGAGCTACCATATCCGTATTGAAAATGGCCTTTTTGTCCTCTTTTGCAATGGATTTTTTTACGATGTTATCCATTGCTATGATAGCTGTTTTTTTAGGTATGGGCTTAATTAATGGAACGATGGACCTCTATCCTGCTTTAACTATTCTAATCCTAGCTCCCGAATACTTCCTGCCTATAAGAGAGCTTGGTGCAGATTATCATGGAACCCTTGACGGAAAAAATGCAGGCAAAAAAATGGATGAGCTCCTTTCTCAGCCAAATATTTCACAATTGCAGGAAATGGTTTCAAAATTGGATACTTTTAAATCACTATCTCTTCAAAATATCAATGTGTGTTTTCAAGATGAACAACAAGCCGGACTAAAAAATATTAATTTTACGGTAACAGGTGCAATGAAGATTGGAATTATCGGAGCGAGTGGAGCAGGGAAATCAACCTTAGTTGATATATTAAGCGGTTTTCTAGTTCCTTCGTCAGGAGAATTTAAATTGGGCGAGCAGTCGTTAACCACTCTTTCTGTAGAGGAATGGCAGCGCCAAGTAAGCTATATTCCCCAGCAACCGTATCTTTTTCACGATACGGTCCAAAACAATATCCGCTTTTATGAGCCTAAAGCATCAAAAGAAGATGCATGGAAGGCGGCTAAAAATGCTGGTTTATTGGATGTGATTGAAGAATTGCCAGAGAAAATGAATACAATGATAGGTGAGGGTGGCAGAGCTCTCAGTGGTGGGCAAGAACAAAGAATTGCTATTGCTCGTGCATTTATTGGAAACCGGCCTATCATCATACTAGATGAGCCCACTGCCCATTTAGATATTGAAACAGAAGCCGAAATAAAAGAAACTATGTTGCAACTGTTCTCAGATAAGCTCGTGTTCTTTGCCACTCATCGTTTACATTGGATGAAAGAGATGGATAACATCTTGGTCCTCCATAAAGGAGAATTGGTTGAATCAGGTACCCATGAACAATTAATGGCTCTTCAAGGAACGTATTATCAGCTTGTCCGACAACAATTGGAGGGAATATAATGAAGAAGGATAAATGGATTTTGCCTTATTTGCGGCAGCATCGCGGGCTATTTTTACTAACCATCTTACTTGGTTCTCTTACTACACTTTTTGGCGGGGCATTAATGTTCACGTCGGGTTATCTCATTTCAAAGGCGGCAACACGACCAGAATCAATATTAATGGTTTATGTTCCGATTGTAGGTGTCCGAACCTTTGGAATAGGCAGAGCCGTACTTAACTATACTGAAAGATTAATTGGGCACAGTTTAGTATTGAAAATCCTTTCAAGCCTGAGGGTCAAGTTATATCAATTAGTTGAGCCACAAGCCTTATTGCTTCGATCAAGATTCCGGACAGGTGACCTTCTCGGTTTCTTGGCTAACGATATTGAACATCTGCAAGATTTTTATTTAAAAACGATGTTCCCCGCTATCATCTCTATCATTATTTATGCAGTATTGATTGCATGTGCAGGTATTTTTTCACTGTCATTTGCCGCTCTTTTAAGTATTTTTGTTGGTTTAATATTATTTTTAAGTCCGTTCCTTTCCATTTTATATCTTAAAACAAAAAAAGAGCAGTTAAAACAAGGGAGAAATCAGTCCTATTTACAATTTACTGAAGCTATATTAGGAATAAGTGATTGGATTTTTAGTGGTCAATTTATGAAGTTCATCCAACGGTACGGAGCTCATGAACGTCAACTGCTAAAAGTAGAAAAAAAGATTCATTCATTTGTTAATGTGCGCGATTTTATTAATCAGTTAATTCTTGGTCTAGTGGTTATTTTTGCTGTTTATTCTGCTAATGAATTTAGTATTGCCGGCAAGGTCCCTCCAACTTTAATTGCTGCTTTTGGACTCATAATGGTATCATTGCTTGAATCGTTCCTGCCTATTGCAAGTGCTATTAGTGACACGCCAATATATCAAGATTCCATAAAGCGGCTTACATCCATACAAGTAGTAAAGTTAGATAAAGAACCTGAATTACTAGAGCAGGAATGGTCAAACTTATCAGAAGTTACGGTAAGCGCAAAAGAGATAACTTTTGGTTACGAAGGGAAAACGTTGTTAGATAATCTAAGTCTAACAATTAATCAAGGAGAAAAGGTAGCAATCATTGGACGTAGCGGATCTGGGAAGTCTACACTTTTAAAGCTAATTTACGGTGCGCTGACACCGACTTCTGGCAGTATCAGCCTAAATGGTCAAGCATTTGATAAAATAGAACCATCTATTTCAAACATCATCTCTTGTTTACATCAGCAAGCCTATTTATTTAATACCTCAATCTTCAATAATATCCGTCTTGGAAATCCAGAAGCTTCAGATGAAGAAGTTTATCAGGTGGCACGTCTAGTCCAACTAGACGAAATGATTAAAAATTTACCAAAAGGATATGACACCATTATGCAGGAAACAGGTCAGCGTTTCTCCGGTGGTGAACGGCAGCGGATTGCTCTTGCTAGAATCCTTTTGCAAAATACTCCAGTAGTTCTACTGGATGAACCAACCGTGGGACTGGATCCAATTACGGAGTCAAAATTATTAAGGACTATTTTCGAAACACTAAAAGGCAAGACAATTATTTGGGTGACTCATCACTTAATTGGTGTGGAAAGAATGGATCGTGTTTTATTCATGGATGGCGGGAAAATTGCTATCGATGGGACTCACCAGCAATTATTCGAAAGGGAATCACGATATCGAAGACTTTATCATTTGGATCGCCCATTTTCTTAATGACCAAAATCTGTCTTAATTTATAACTTTACTAAATAGATTTGAAGTGGGAAAATGAATCAGGGATGCTTTAAGAAGGAGCAAATTCATATGAAACTAATTATTGCTGAAAAACCCGACCAAGGTTCAACCTTAGCTTCGATATTTAAACATAAAAAACAAAATGGTTATATTGAGATATTTCCAAACGATAGCTTTCCGGACGGTGCCTATGTGTCATGGGCAATCGGCCATTTATGCCAACTTGTCGCACCTGAAAAGTATGAACCGGGCTGGAAAAAATGGTCATTGGACAGTTTGCCAATCATACCCGAACAATTTCAATACGAGGTAACGAAGGATAAAGCCAAACAATTTGCGGTTATAAAAAAATTAGCAGCGGATCCAAAAGTCACAGAAATTATTCATGCAGGCGATGCAGGGCGTGAAGGGGAGTTGATTATCCGCAATATTTTACGCTTAACCAACTGTAGGAAACCAATGAAACGACTTTGGATATCATCCTTAACGCCCAATGCCATTCGTGAAGGGTTTAATAAATTATTAGATGAACAAGACACCAAAAGCTTATATTTTGAAGCATACACTCGTGCATGTGCAGATTGGATTGTCGGAATGAATGGATCCAGACTTTATAGTTTGCTTCTCCAACAGAAAGGTTTTTCAGATGTTTTTTCAGTTGGAAGAGTTCAAACCCCCACTTTAGCACTTATTGTAAAAAGAGAATTAGAGATTGAAAATTTCAAGTCTGAACCTTTTTGGGAAGTTAATGCTACTTTTGTGGTAAATGACAAGAAATACAAAGGAAAATGGCAAAATGATGGGGAAACCCGTGTGAAGACTAAGGAAATGGCAGAAAAAGTAGCTGCCTTTTGCCGAGACAAACCGGCCGAAGTAGCAGAGGTTCTTTCCGAACGAAAGGAATTTTTACCCCCGCTTTTGTATAATCTTTCAGCTTTACAGGCAGAGGCAAATAAACGATATAAACTTTCTCCCAAAAATACTTTAGATATTCTGCAAAAACTTTATCAAAAAGGTTATGTTTCATATCCCCGCTCGGATTCGCGGCATGTTACGAAAGAAGAGGCCAAAACCTTCCCTGATATTCTAAATCGCCTAAGTCATTTGAAAGACTATGAAAGTTATTTTCCACTTCCGATTGCTTCGATTGCAGAAAACAAACGATATGTGAATGAAAAAAAGGTAACCGATCACTATGCTATTATTCCTACTGAGCAAATTCCAAATTTAGAAAGACTGAGTTCGGATGAGCGGAAAATATATGATTTAATTGTGACAAGTTTAATTGCTGCCCATTATAGTAAGTCTATTGTGGAATATACAACTGTTACAACACTTGTAGATGGAAGGGCATCCTTTATTTCAAAAGGTAAGGTGCAATTAGACGAGGGATGGAGAAAAGTCTTAAAACATAAGGAACATGACGAGGAAGCAGAACTGCCTGCCTTAATAAAAGGGGAGCAGGGGAAAACTGTGAAAGTGGATGTGAAAGATAGTCAAACACAGCCGCCAAAGCGGTATACAGAAGGTCATCTGATTACACTAATGAAAACGGCTGGAAAACATATAGATGATAAAGAGCTTGAAAAAATCCTTTCGAAAACGGAAGGATTAGGAACGGAAGCAACTAGAGCGGGGATTATCACCATGCTGAAGGATCGCTTATACATTGAAGTCAAAAAGAATCTAGTCTATGCAACGGCTAAAGCTAGAATATTAATAGAGGCGATAGGTCAAGAAATTCTTGCTTCACCAGAAATGACCGCGAAGTGGGAGCAAAAATTAAAAGAAATATCGGAAGGATCGGCTGTACCAAAGCATTTTATGGAACAAACTAAAAAAATGGTTCTCCATTTAATCTCATCTGGTTTGAACCAATCTGCTAACTGGACCTTTTCCGATGAAATAACTCAAAACTTTACCCCAGGAAAACCAAAAGGAAAAAGAAGGTCGGCAACAAAACTAGGTTCATGTAAAAAATGTGATGGTAATATTATTGATAAAGGTTCCTTTTATGGATGTAGTAACTATACTAAAAATCAGTGTAATTTTACCATTTCGAAAAAAATCCTTGGAAAAAATATTACACAGAAAAATGTTAAACTGCTGCTAGCCGGAGAGAAAACAGAATTGATTGAAGGGTTTACAAATAAGGACAAAACATTTAATGCTCGTCTATTTCTTGATAATCAGGAAGGAAAAATTAAATTTTTATTTGATGAGACTGTTGTAAAATAATCCGTAATCCTAATATATGAGAAAGAGCCTTGTCACTTATTTTTTATTATAGTAAACTTTTAGAAGAGTAATTTTTTGGAGGTTAAGGGATGCCAACACCAAGTATGGAAGATTATATTGAACAAATATATATTTTGATTGAAGAAAAAGGATACGCTCGTGTATCAGATATTGCCGAAGCGTTGTCTGTCCATCCCTCCTCAGTAACAAAAATGGTCCAAAAACTTGATAAAGATAAATATCTTGTATATGAAAAATACAGAGGGCTTAGCTTAACCCCTAAAGGGAATAAGGTTGGTAAACGTTTAGTTTTTAGACATGAACTGCTTGAGCAATTCCTCAAATTAATTGGGGTAAAGGATGAAAACATCTATCATGATGTTGAAGGGATAGAGCATCACTTAAGCTGGGACTCAATTGATCGTATTGGCGATCTTGTTCAGTTTTTTGAGGATGACCAGAACAGAATAGAGGCATTAAAAGAAATTCAAAAACAAAATGAACATCAATAAAAATAAAATGAAAACCAAGCACCTAGCTAAAAATAGCTAGGTGCTTTTAAAATAAATTAGGATAGTGATCAAAGGATTGTTCAAGCTCAGGTTGAATCGACATTGTTCCGTTTGCATCCTGAGAAGTCTGTAAACCTTGAATAAGACCTTGTTCAACATCCATTAATGCCTTACGGTACGATATGATACGTCCTTCTGAAGTTACAAAGTTAATAATCTCTCCAAAGTGATTTCGATGAACAGCTGTAATCGTTTCCATCTGAACACTCCTTTCCCAAGTATTATTGCTTTTTTGTTAAAAAAATAAACTACAAAGATTATATAAAAAAAGCATCGGCGTACCGATGCTTCTTTAAGCCCAAGAATAAGGTGTTTCTTGGTATACATAATAATTTAGCCAATTTGAAAAGAATAAATGACCATGTGAGCGCCAGCGATTAATTGGCGGTTGTGTCGGGTCATTGTTTGGAAAATAATTTTCCGGCATATGGATTTCAAGACCTTTTTGTAAGTCTCTTTCATATTCCTGTGCTAGTGAATCGGAGTCATATTCCAAATGACCTGTTACCATTACATGTTTCCGATCTGTTGATGATATTAGCAAGGCACCGGCTTCTTCTGATGCAGCTAATAATTTTAATTCAGGATTTTCCATAATCGATTCAATGGAAACATCTGTGTAACGGGAATGCGGAGCATAAAATTGGTCGTCAAACCCGCGTAATAAAATGTCATTTTGTTCAAAAATTTGATGAGGATAAATGCCCGAACATTTTCGTTTTAGCTCAAATTTACCAATGCCATAATGATAATAAAGGGCTGCCTGTGCACCCCAACAAATGTGCAAGGTAGAGGTAACATTTTCATGGGCCCAATCCATAATCTCTTTTAATTCAGTCCAATATTTTACTTGTTCAAACTCTAATAATTCTACGGGCGCCCCAGTAATAATCATTCCATCAAACTTTAAATTTTTAATTTCCGGAAAAGTTGTATAAAACTGTTCCAAGTGTTGTTTGCTTGTGTGTGTGGATTCATATGAATCTGTTTTTAAAAACTTCACATTAACCTGTAGAGGTGAGTTCCCTAATAAGCGCAAAAACTGTGTTTCAGCCTTTTCTTTTTCAGGCATTAAATTTAAAATTAAAATATTTAAAGGCCTGATATCCTGGCAGACCGCCCTTTCATCATCCATAATAAATACATTTTCCTGTTCAAGTATTTCTCTTGCAGGTAATTGCTTAGGTATATTAATAGGCAAGTGACCATCCCTTTCTAAAATCCGTATGAAAAACGAGTATCCAACAGTTCGATGTTTCGAATTGAATATAAGAGAATAAAAATAAAAAATCGATAATTCCATTATAAACATTATTATAATTTCAGAAAAGACAATAATTTCGATATAATTAACATCGGTATATAAAAACTACTTTGATATAATGTAAAGAGTAGTCCTACATAAATTAATGTAAAAGGCGGGGGATTAGCGTAAGCATGAAAACATCAGTGAAGTCAGACATTGAAATTGCCCAACAATCTAAGATGAAGCCTATTTTAGAAATTGCTGAAAAAATTGGTTTAACTGAAAATGATCTGGAATTTTACAGAAAATACATGGCGAAGATTTCCAATGATTGTTCTAGAGGGGGGCGATTGAAAAGTGTTTGATCCAACAGCCTTTGATAATATGAAAGTCGTATTTGAAGGAGCTTTATATGACCGGGACAACAAAGGTGAGATTATTATCATGGACCGAAATGATTGGGTCAACTTAGCTAAAATGTCTCGCCAATTTGAAGTAATGTTTCAGTTACCTGAGAGTCGTGTAAGGGCCAAAATCGAAATGAAGTCAAATTTGGTAAATTTGGCCGCCGAGTTATTATCTTCCATTCAAAATGAACAGCAAACAGGTTGTTACTTAAAGTTGAAATTTGTTATAGAGAAGACAGAAGTGTTAAATTTTCAGGAGTTAAAAAAAATCCTTTTAGGTGTATGGGGAGACGGTCGTGAAATCTCGGTAAATACTTATAATCATCCACTTGAAAAAGAGAAAGATCAATTAACCATTCTTACTGTTAGCTTTGGGAGATTGATTACAGAGGACCAAATAGAAGATTTGTTTGAAATGACCGATTTTATGATTACCACCCTTGAGCAATTAAATAGTTTCATATCAAAATAATTGGTAAAACCAGCTAAATTTACGCTGGTTTTATTTGTTGGCAATATATTTACAATTTTTCAAATTATATGTACAGTTATGATAACTGGATGTTATGATCTACTTTATATTAAGGGGGAAGCGATTTGGCTAAAATTGCATGGGTAACCGATAGTACCGCCTACTTAGATGAAGAACTAAAGATACATCCTGATTTATATACAATTCCGTTAACTGTTATACTTGATGGTGAAGAATATGCTGATGGTCTTGACTTAACCTCAAAGCAGCTATTTGGAAGATTAAAAGAATTGAAAAGCCCGCCCTTAACTTCACAGCCTTCTATAGGATCTTTTCATTCTTTATATGAAAAGCTAGCAAAAAACTACGACCGTATTATAACTGTTCTTATATCAGGGAAGTTGAGTGGAACAGTCTCGTCGAGTAATCAGGCAGCAGCGCTTGTTGATATTCCTGTCGTAACTTTTGATTCACAAATTCTTACTTATCCTATGTCCGCCTTAATTAAAAAAGGGATGGAACTTGTTAGTGAGGGTCATAGTATTGAATCGATGTTAGAGCAGCTGGAACAAATACGAAACACAGGTGAAACATATGTGCTTGTGGGAAGTTTAGAGCAGCTGCATCGGGGAGGTCGAATGACTGGACTGCAATTTTTTCTCGGAAGTATGCTTAATGTCAAACCAATCATCTCTATAGAAAATGGAGCACTTAGTGTAAAAGAAAAAATAAGAGGTGAAAAGAAGGCAAAAGAAAAAATCCTTGACTATTTCCGGGCTTCTTATGAACAAAACCAATTTAAAGAGGTCTATATCTTATATGGATTACATGAAGACCAAGCTAAAGAGTGGGAGATGAAAATTCAGAGTCAATTCCCGAAAGTGAAAATTGTTTGCTGTCCATTAGGGGCAGTTATAGGGGTACATGCCGGTGAAAATACCATTGGGATTAGTTGGTTTAATGCTTTGAAATAACTTACCCTCTAACTGTGCATACTATAATTGATTAGTCATCATTAATAGAGAGGGGGATTGTTTTTATGAGCAAGCAAGGCAGACAGAATCCCAATCAAACTAGGGAACAAATTGAAAAGCAAGATATTAGCAATGATGTCGAATTAGGCAGTGAATTCCAAATTGGCAACAATAAATCACAAAGTCAGAAAAAAAGCGGCCGGCAGGCGAATAAAAAATAACTCCGAAACATCGGGGTTATTTTTTATTTGCCATTCATGTTAAAATAGCTAGGGTGAAGGCAGGTGCTTTTCTAATGAAAAATACATTAATTGAACAAGCGGAAATATTTGTCCGTACTGAACTGGGGGAAGATCCCACGGGACATGATTGGTATCATGTTGACCGTGTTCGGCGAAGTGCCTTACATATATGTAAAGAAGAAGGGTTAGGAGATCCATTGGTAATCGAATTAGCTGCACTTCTTCATGACATACCGGATGAAAAACTAAACGATACAGTTGAACAAGGCAGGGCTAAACTTGGATCCTTTTTTCAAGCAAACATTGTGCCAGCAGATATTCAAGAGCATATCCTTCAAATCATCGACACAATTTCATATAAAGGCGGCAGGAAAATAGAGCTTAAGACCATAGAGGCAAAAATCGTACAGGATGCAGACCGGCTTGATGCTATCGGAGCAATTGGGATTGCCCGAGCATTTGCTTATGGTGGTAAAAAAGGTCAGCCTATCTATCATCCGAATATACAAGTAAGAGAAAAAATGAGCGTGGAAGAATATCGATCAGGTAAATCAACCAGTATTCATCATTTTTATGAAAAACTATTAAAATTAAAAGATTTACTAAATACAAATACAGCGAGAAAAATGGCGGAGAAGCGTCAGCAAATGATGCTTACCTTTTTAGAACAATTTTTTCAAGAATGGGATGGACAAGATCTATGAAGATGCTCAAAGTAGAAAATATTTCAAAAACATATGGTGAAAAACAGTTATTTGACCATATTTCTTTTACAATTAGTGAAAAGGAACGGATTGGACTCATCGGTATCAATGGAACCGGAAAGTCGTCTTTATTAAAAATTATTGCGGGGTTAGATGCTCCTGATGACGGTAAGATTATAACAGCGAAAGACTACTCTATTACGTTTTTAGCACAGCAGCCAGAATTAGATCCAGATAAGACGGTGCTTGAACAAGTTTACCATGGAGATGCACCAATCTTAAAATTAATGCGCGATTACGAACAAACTTTATTAAAACTGAATATCTCCCCAAATGATATGAAGGTACAAGAAGAGCTTTTTCAATTACAAAAACAGATGGATGCTTTGAATGCGTGGGACGCCAGTACAAATGCTAAGTCTATTTTAATGAAATTAGGTATTGAGGATTTTACCAAGAAAATGGGTGAAATGTCTGGGGGACAAAAAAAGCGTGTGGCTTTGGCACAAGTGTTAATTGCTGAGCCTGACTTATTAATCTTGGATGAACCGACCAACCATCTCGATTTTGATTCCGTTAAGTGGTTGGAAGACTACTTAAGCCGCTATAATGGCTCCATTTTGCTTGTTACCCATGACCGTTACTTTTTGGATCGAGTGGCAAACCGCATGTTTGAATTAGATGGAGGCAATCTCTATAGTTATAAAGGAAATTATGCCGCCTTTTTGGAAGCAAAGGCAATACGTGAGGAAAACGATGCAGCTAGCTTTGAAAAAAATAAAAACTTATTTCGTAGGGAATTGGAATGGATAAGACGGGGGGCGAAGGCGAGGTCTACAAAACAAAAAGCGAGAATTCAACGGTTTGATGAACTTGATGATAAACTTTCAAATGGTAAGCCTTCATCTGAGAAATTAGATATTTCATTAAATGGGAGCCGACTTGGTAAGCAGGTTTTTGAGTTAAAAGATGCCTCAAAACGTTATGAACGAAAAGTGATCCTTGAGCATTTTAATTTACTGGTAAAGCCAGGGGATAGGATTGGAATCATCGGTAAAAACGGTACAGGTAAATCGACGTTATTAAATATATTAGCGCAAAAGCTCCCGCTTGATGAAGGAGAATTTATCATGGGGCAAACGGTCAAGCTAGCCTATTATACTCAGGAAAGCGAAGACATGGATGAAAATAAGCGGATGATTGAATACATCAAAGAAACAGCTGAAATTGTGGAGACTTCCGATGGTAAGACCATTTCTGCAGCCCAAATGCTTGAACGGTTTCTTTTTCCGCCTTTTACTCATGGAACGCCGATTCGAAAACTATCTGGTGGGGAAAAGCGACGTCTATATCTTCTAAAACTATTAATGACCGCACCTAATGTTCTCTTACTAGACGAGCCTACAAATGATTTGGACACACAAACCTTAACGGTTTTAGAAGACTATCTTGAGGATTTCCCTGGGGTAGTGATTACAGTCTCCCATGATCGTTATTTCTTAGATAAAGTGGCTGAACAACTCCTCGTCCTTCTTGGTGAAGGGAAAATTGATGCATTTTATGGGAATTACAGTGAATTTCTTGAAAAGGAAGGTGCATTAGGAGCACCAAAAGAAACAATAAAACCCATTCCTTCTACCAAAGTTCAAGAAAAGGAAAAAAAGAAGCGGTTAACCTTTAAAGAGAAAAAGGAATGGGAGGAAATTGACGAATTGATTGCCAGCACAGAGGCAAAACTCGAAGAAGTGGCAGTTGAATTAGCTACGACCGGCAGTGATTTTACAAAAGCACAGGAATTAATGAAACAAGAAAAGGAATTAAACGAAAAGCTTGAGTATTTAATTGAGCGGTGGTCTTATTTAGCTGAAATAGCTGAACAAGAATAATGGGGTACGTCTTTGTGACGTACTTCTTTTATCATTTATGAAATGATAAAATTTTCGCTTGTGGAAAACTGTTAATAAAAGGACTGTCGACGTCCAGCTCCAGCGACTAGCCCCTCGATGGTCTTCAGCCACTCAGGGAATGAAGGCAAAGAACGCCTTCTTTCCCTGAGCGTCTTATGCTTTTCTGGGCTGTTCAAGGCGATTCCGCTTTTGTGCTTCAAGCAAATCAAATGAATAGAATATTAACCTTATGTTAAACTTGTAAAAAGAAAACCTTAAGAATTAGGTGATTTTGTTGAAAATTAAGGCGATTGAACCAACGCCAAGTCCAAATACAATGAAAATTATTCTAGACCAAGAACTCCCAATGGGTAAAAGCCATAATTATAAAAAAGAAACAGCGCAGGAGGCACCACCTATTATCCAGGCAATTTTGAAAATTGATGGAATAAAGGGTGTTTACCATGTTGCTGATTTTCTAGCTGTGGAACGGAATGCAAAATATGATTGGAAGGAATTATTACCACAAGTTCGCCAGGCGTTTGGGGAAAAGGCGGATGAAACCGCCAACGTTAACACGGTCGATGCGCATTTTGGCGAAATTAAGGTAGAAGTTCAAATGTTTAAGGACATTCCACTGCAGGTTAAATTAACCGATAGCTCTAATGAACGAAGGGTTGGTATGCCTGAATATTTTTTAAAAGCAAGGGAAGAGGCCGAATTGCCCGAAGATAATTATATTCTTTTGCGTAAATGGCATCAACAAGGAGTCCGGTACGGCGAATTTGAACAAATTGGTCAAGAGGTAGTGGAGGAATTAATTGCCGCTTATCCAACGGAACGTCTTGAAGAACTTGTTAAAAAAGCGCAAAATGTCGATACGCCAATCATTCAAAAAACAAAGCGAGCACATAAAAAAGTAACCATCAAGGATCTAGATAATCCGGACTGGCAGATTCGTTATCAGCTCTTAGAGCAAATGGATGATCCGGAACTAGAGGATTTACCAATGTTAGAAAAAGCTCTATTAGATGAGAAACCCTCTATTCGCAGACTTGCAACTGTTTATCTTGGGATGATTAAAGATAAAAAAGTGCTGCCATTATTATATAAGGCACTTAAGGATAAAACTGTAACCGTACGGAGAACAGCAGGTGATTGTTTATCGGATTTAGGCTTTTCGGAGGCTTCTGAGGAAATGGCAAAGGCGTTGAAGGATCCTAGTAAGCTTGTCCGGTGGAGAGCGGCAATGTTTCTATATGAAGAAGGGGATGAAACATCACTCTTAAGCCTCAAAGAGGCTGAAAACGATCCAGAGTTCGAAGTCAGCTTGCAAATAAAAATGGCAATCGAGAGAATTGAAGGCGGAGAGGAAGCGAAGGGTTCAGTTTGGAAACAAATGACCGAAGCTAGAAAGTCAGATCAGTGATTTTGAAAAATAGGGTTGATTATAGTATTCTTATGAAGAAGAAATGGAGTGAATGTATATGTCAAATGCGTACGAAGAGTATATGAGACAAATGGTAGTACCAATGCGAGAAGAGTTAACAAGAGCAGGCTTCGAGGAGCTTCAAACGGCTGATGAGGTTGAGAACTTCATGGAAAAAACAACAGGTTTAACACTTGTTGTCGTGAATTCTGTATGTGGCTGTGCGGCTGGTTTAGCACGTCCTGCAGCAACCCAGGCGGTGTTAAATAGCGAGAAAAAACCGGATCATTTAGTCACTGTTTTTGCCGGACAAGATAAAGAAGCAACAGCAAAAATGCGTGAATACTTTGAGGGAATTGAACCTTCATCACCATCCATGGCATTACTAAAAGGTAAACAAGTGGTTCATTTTATACCTAGACATGATATTGAAGGCATGCCGATGGAAGTGGTCATGCAAAACCTATTAGGTGCATTTGAAGCAAACTGTTAAGGGGGATGTCGATAGACGTCCCTTTCTTTTTATTAGATAAGAATGTTTAAATTTGAACTTCGAGAATTGTCCAGCTCCAGGCGCCATCGGCTCGATGTCACAAGCCAATCCGTCCAAAAGGTTACAGAACAACCTTTCGGCCGGCTCTTCTTGAGCTTGTCGCCGATAACCGAGCGCCTTGAGCTTTCTTGTCAGAAAAGAGTTGATGATATGTTTGTTACTACTGCAGGGAGGACTACCCAAGAAATGATTATAGAAGCAAAGAAAATTGCTGAGCATTTGCAGGTTCCCTACCTCCCAAGAAAAAAGAGATCAATAAATCTGATTCAACAACAGGCAGACAGCGGCTGTATTGTAGTGGGGAAAGAACAATTAGAGCTTTTTGAAAGGAATAGTGTTGAGCCATTTTTCTTTCACCCTAATTCCGCCATGTTTCGAATCAAGAGGCTGATTAATGGGGAGTACGATCCTTATGCCGATGCAGCAAAACTTACAAAGGGAATGACGGTTCTAGACTGCACCCTTGGTCTTGCCTCAGATGCTATAGTTGCAAGCTTCCTGGTTGGCAGACAAGGAAGGGTAATTGGACTTGAAGGGGAAAAATACTTAGCTTATCTGGTTAAAAGAGGACTGAAAACTTGGGAGTCCGGAATACCCTTCATGGATGATGCCATGAGTCGTATACATGTAATTGATAAAGAAGCGCTGAGTTTTTTAAGAGAACAAGAAGATGAATCTGTAGATTGTGTTTATTTTGATCCAATGTTTGAAGAAAAAATCCTTGAGTCTAATGGGATTAAGGCTTTAGGTCATATTGCCATACATGATAATTTGACCCATGAAATAATCAATGAAGCCATTAGAGTTGCTAAACTTAGAGTAGTATTAAAAGACCATTTCAAAAGTCTCCGTTTTGAAAAATATGGGTTTCAAGTCCTGCGGCGAAAAACCGCAAAATTCCATTTTGGAGTGATTGAAAAGAACTGAAAGCCCGTCGTTTCAGTTCTTTTTTTATGATAAAAAAGTATTAAATTTCGAATTTGAGAATTGTCTAGCTGCAGCGCCTAGCCCCTCGATGGTCTACAGCCACTCCCAAAATGAAGGCAAAAAGCGCTTTCCTTTTGGGAGCGTCTTATGCTTGTCGGGGCTGACCAAGGAGCTTCCGCTTTTCTTTTTTAAAATAGGATAAACTAATTTTTCCAATTAATCCAAAAAGGAAGTATAATAGTCTATAAGGAAAATAAATTAATAGATTATTTGAATATAAAGGTGTGAACCCTGCATGAACAAATGGCTGCGTAAATCGCTTTTTGTGACCATATCCATACTAACATTTGGACTTGTTACTCCGACACAATTAATGAATCAAGCTAATGCTAACAAAATAACTGAACGGGATGGGGTTGAAACTGCCGCTCCTGAAAGAAATTACGTTCATTCCAATAATTATGTAGTAGAATCAGAATTTAACAGAGAAGAGTTTATACAGGGTCTAATCAAACAAGCTGAAATTCAATCCTATCAAAAATTTGGTACAAGAATAAAGCCTGTCATCGAAAATGAATTTCGCGAAATCATTCTACCAAATATTGAAAGGGCTTTAGAAGAAACAGCCACTCAGTTTCCTGAAAGTGAAGTAAAGAACCTAACCATTACCGAACAACCTGGTGCAGGTCTTTCGGAAAAAATTTTTAATATAAAAGATAGTGTTTCGGGGAAAGATATTTTACGTTTCCATGTAAGACGGGATAATCCGCCGCAAGAAGGTTATTGGTTCAACTTTCACTATCATACCTATCATGATCAGTTTCATACTCATTATGAATTAGGCAGCATTTATTGGGCCAAAAATACCCCGCCTAAATGGATGAGCTAGGATTAATAAATAATTTTTATCAAAAATGAAACCTTTTTTAGAAACACTCGTAAATAGTTTATCACCAAAAATGGAGGAATGAAAAATGGCAGTTAGTTTATCAAAGGGTCAAAAAGTTGATTTAACTAAAACAAATCCGGGTTTAACAAGTGTTGTGGTTGGACTAGGATGGGACACGAATAAATATGATGGCGGAAATGATTTTGACTTGGATTCATCCGTGTTTCTATTAGGAGAGAACGGCAAGGTAACGAATGAAGCAGATTTTGTTTTTTACAATAATCCACAAGGTGCAAATGGTGCGGTCGTACATACTGGTGATAACCGGACAGGTGCTGGAGATGGCGATGATGAACAAGTGAAAATTAATCTTTCAGATGTTCCGGCAAATATTCAGCGCATCGCTTTTACAATAACCATTCATGAAGCAGACAAACGAAACCAAAACTTTGGCCAGGTAAGTAATTCGTATGCCCGAATTTTCAATGAGGCAACTGGGGAAGAATTAATCCGATATGATCTTGGTGAAGATTTTTCGATTGAAACGGCTATTGTAGTTGGAGAATTATACCGCCACAATGGTGAATGGAAATTTAGTGCGATTGGCAGCGGCTATCAAGGCGGATTAGCGGCTTTAGCAACAGACTTTGGATTATCTGTTGGGTAATATTGAGAGATAAAAAGACCCAGTGGTGATGGGTCTTTTTACAAAATTATGTATACTATCTGGGAGGATTTTTTTAATGTCAGTTTTTCAACATATTTTAGAAACATATTCACAGTTTTTTAACTGGGAAATGTGGGGAGAGGTGTTATCAGATCCCGTTAGCTGGGGATTGATTGGTACTCTTATTATTTTAGAAGGTTTACTTTCTGCGGATAATGCTTTAGTATTAGCGGTTATGGTAAAGCACCTACCGCCCGAAAAACGAAAAAAAGCCCTATTTTACGGTTTACTAGGAGCTTATGCGTTTCGTTTCATTGCAATTGGCATTGGTGTGTACTTAATCAAACTATGGTGGGTAAAAGTTCTAGGTGCAGGTTACTTGGCATGGCTATCGATTAAATACTTTATCGATAAACGAAAAGGTTCCGAGGAAGAAGAAGAACAAGCGGAAGGAATAAATCAAAAAGGACTTTTGATGCGCCTGTTTGGAACATTCTGGGGAACTGTTGTTGCAGTAGAATTGATGGATATTGCCTTTTCCGTTGACAGCGTATTGGCAGCGTTCGGTGTTAGTGAAAAGGTTTGGGTATTATTCTTAGGCGGTATATTAGGTGTATTAATGATGCGCGGTGTAGCAGGCGTGTTCTTAACACTGATTGATCGTGTGCCAGAACTAGAAACAACCGCCTATATTTTAATATTGATTATTGCCATCAAAATGCTACTTACCGTGTTTCATATTGAAATGAGCCATATTACTTTCTTTATAATTTTATTACTTACTTTTGGTGCTACTTTTATCGTTCACTTTCAGAATAAGAAAAAGGAAGGCAGCAGGGAAAATAATTCATAATGTTTATTAAAGGGTGGGGAGCTGACGATAGTCTGTTTCCCTCTCTTTTTTACCATTTATAGAGGAGAAACTGGTATGGAATTTTTTACATATTTTTATGAGGATGAGATTAAACGGTATTTCTTCCAAAGACCTAGGGCATTCACAAAATACACAAATCGTGAACTTTTGTCCTATGGTTTAGGTGCTACACTCTACATGCCCGCTACTCGGCCTAATATCCATCAGGAGATCCTTTCAAAAAAACACGTAGGTCTAACCTCGCTTGTTATTGATTTGGAAGATGCCATAGGTGACAAAGATGTGGCTTTGGCTGAAGTGTTACTCATTAAGGAATTATTAAGGTTACATGTGGAATGTAGGAAAGGCTTAATAAACCATGAGGATTTACCGTTGATGTTTATTAGAATTCGACATCTAGACCAATTGAAACAATTGTCTGAACAGTTAGGAGATGCATTGAATCTTCTAACAGGAGTAGTCATTCCTAAGTTTAGTGTGGAAAATGGTAGAGATATATTGGAAATGGTTCGTGATATTCATACGGATGCTCATCCATTTTATGCAATGCCTATCCTTGAATCCCCTAAGGTAATTCAGAGAGAGTCAAGGATGGATGAGTTAATCGGGATTAAGCAACTTTTAGATCAATACAGGAATTATATTCTGAATGTTCGGATAGGTGCAACTGACTTCTGTGGATTATACGGAATCCGGAGAAATATGGATACAACGGTTTACGATATTGCGGTTTTAAGAGATTGCATATCTGATATTATTAATGTCTTTCAACGATTTGATAGTCCCTATGTAGTATCTGGTCCTGTTTGGGAATATTTTTCTGCAAAAAAAAGAATGTTAAAGCCTCAGCTTCGGCAAACTCCTTTTTGGGAACGCTACGGGGAGGAAGGGCTCAAATGGAGGGCCAAATTGATTGATGAAAATATGGATGGGCTAATCCGTGAAATCTTAATGGATATTAGTAATGGGTTAACGGGAAAAACCATTATCCATCCCTCGCATATAAAAGTTGTTCAGGCTCTTAATGTGGTATCCTATGAAGAATTTATCGATGCTAGAAATATTGTAAAAGCAAGTGATAGCAACAATGGAGTTATGAAAAGTGATTTTGCGAATAAAATGAATGAAGTTAAGCCTCATTATTTTTGGGCCAAGAAAATATTATTAAAATCACAGATTTACGGGGTGTTACATGAAGAATGCACAAACATTGACCTTATCAGAAAAGAAGTATACGTTCAACATCCTTGAGGCCATAAAGGTGGAAATCGACCGTCTTGAAAACCCATATCATATTCCAATTAACGAACTCTTTACAATGGCAGCGAGAATCAATAAGAAGCGCTCGTTTTTATTTGTAAGCAAGGTCTTAGGCAAACATCTGCCAATCACACCGGAAAAAGGACTGTTGGTTGCTGCTCTCCTTGGGGCCAGATACATAGAAAAGATTAAAGGATTTGAATGTAAAGAAAAAGAGAGATTACTATCTTCATTTCTTAAGGGAGGCCCCTATTCTAGCTGTCCTTTTATACCTGAGAGTATAAATCCCGTTATTATCGGTTTTGCTGAAACTGCTACAGCTCTGGCACATGCCTTTTTTGATTGTTTCAAATCTGCTGAGTTTTTTCATACAACCAGAGAAGAAATTTACAGGGAAAGACCTGTGATAACATTTGAGGAGGAGCACTCTCACGCAACCTCTCATCGTTGCTATGTTCCTTTAGAAATGATTAATCATCAGCGGGAAATTATTCTTGTAGATGATGAACTAACAACTGGTAAAACGGCATTAAATATAATCCAATTTATTCAAGATAAATTTCCGAGAAAAGAATATACAATTATAAGCATTTTGGATTGGCGCTCTGAAGAATCTAAACAAAAGTTTTCAAATCTGGAGAAAGATCTAGGGATTAAGATAAATGTGATTAGTTTATTATCTGGTCATGTTAAGATCCAACAATTAAGAAAGTTAGAGGAACAACAAGTAAACGAAAGAACTGCTGAGAATGGGGTGTTTATTGAAACATTACAGTTGGATTCTTATTTTACTTCTAGCTCATATTTTGCTCAAGATGAATTAAAGACAATTCCATTCATTAAAGAAACAGGTCGTTTCGGTCTAGAGAGCTTAGAAAATATAATCATTCATGATCGAATTTCTGCAGCTGCTGAATTCTTAAGGCAGAAAAGAATCGGGGCAAGAACACTATGCCTTGGTACCGGAGAATTTATGTATATACCAATGAAATTAGCTGCTGAGATGGGAAGCGGAGTTCATTATCAATCTACAACGAGAAGCCCGATATATATAAAAAACCATACAGGCTATGGAGCGCAGTACGGTGTTGGCTTCCCTAATCCTGAGAATAGCAAGGTTCCTCACTTTGTTTATAATATCCCTCTCAACCATTATGATGAATTGTTTGTATTTTTTGAAAGGGAAGTTTCTACAAGACAGTTGCAGCCGATGCTTGAGCGTTTTGGGAAATTAGGTTTTCAATCAATTAAGATTGTTTTTCTTTCAAGAAACAGAGGTGAACAAAATGAAAAAATTACTAAATAAACCTGCGAAAATGGGAAGCTATCGTGAGGATGATGTTTTATTTTTATTAAAGGATTTAAGTGAAATAGCACTAGAGGATACTGCTCTTAACCGGGAATTAAAGATACAATCAGGAGGCCATTATAGTGAATCACTTCCAATCGAATATCAGCCCCCTAAAGAGTATGTGGACCTTTTTTGGGACACTTTGCTGCAATATAAACAAAAAGTAGCGATGTGTGTTGGGATTGTATCTGAGCAGATTTATCAATTAAAGGGCTCTCAAACCGTTTTGGTTTCACTGGCTCGGGCAGGTACACCGGTTGGAATATTAATCAAACGATACTTAATGTTGAAGTATGGAATCAGCTTACCGCATTATAGTATATCTATTATTCGTGATAAAGGTATTGATGAAAATGCGCTTCATTATATTCGTCAAGAACACCCAAATGGTGCCATTCAATTTGTTGACGGCTGGACAGGTAAAGGAGCTATTTCCATTGAATTAACAAAGGCCTGCCAAGCTTATGAAAAAAAATATGGGCTAAAGCTTGATGATACACTGGCAGTTATTGCAGATCCTGGTTGTTGCACCAAATTATTTGGGACAAGAGAGGATTTTCTAATTCCCAGTGCTTGTTTAAATTCAACCGTTTCCGGGTTAGTGAGCAGGACCGTTTTAAATCAAGCTTTTATTGGTACAAATGATTTTCATGGTGCTAAATATTACCGGAATTTACTTGAGGCGGATGTTTCCAATGATTTTATTGAACTAATCACCAAAGAGTTTTCTGCCATTCATTCGGAAGCGAAAGAGATGGCTACGAAACAATTAAATAAGAGATTCGATACTGGATTTTTAGGAATGGAAGATGTGAAAAAAATTCAATTGGATTTTTCAATCGAAAACACCCATTATATTAAACCAGGGGTTGGAGAAACAACCAGAGTTCTTCTCCGCAGGGTACCATGGAAAATATTGCTTCGTGACCCATCAAGCCCTTTTGTTAAACATATTCTCATGCTAGCAAAAGAAAAGGGCGTGGAAGTCGAACTCTATCCTGGAATGAAGTATTTATGCTGTGGTCTAATTAAAAAAGTCAAGGGGATAGAAAAATGATTTTTGCATCTGACCTTGATCGGACAATCATATACTCTCAACGAGCAATTGCTGAATTGGGAAGGCCAGAAGAATTACCCTTAACACCTGTAGAACAAAAGGATAGCAACTGGGTCGCCTATATGACCAAAACATCTCACAGTCTATTGAAAGAGCTTTCAGAAAGATGCTTATTCGTCCCCGTTACAACGCGAACAACGGCACAGTTTAGTAGGTTTGTTATTTTTAAAAAAGATATTCCCATAAAATATGCCATTACTTCAAATGGCGCAAATATTCTTTTTAACGGGAAGCCAATGAAAGAATGGTCCTTTCATCTATACAACCGTCTGAAAATGGAGTCCGTTTCACAGACAGAGTTGGTTTCAATTCTTTTAAAGGAGGGAATCCACCTCGATGGGGAAAAAAAACAGGCTGAGCAATGGTTTTTTTATTATCTGCTAAATTGCCTTCCATCTGATTCTGATAGAATAGCCATTGAACATTTAGCTGACAAATATGGATGGAGGACTTCGCTACAAGGTAGAAAACTTTACCTTGTTCCCAAAGCGATTAGTAAAGGCAACGCACTGAATCAGATCTGTAATCTTGAAGGTTTATATGCGTTTGCTGGAGCGGGAGATTCCATGCTTGATTGGGATTTTCTAAAAGACTGTCAATACCGATTTGTTCCAAACCATGGAGAACTAGCCAGACAACTGATGAGCGTCTCAGGTGAGGAGTATTCAATGATTACAACAACTAGTGGCGTTAAAGCCGGGGAAGAGATTATCCAAAAGGTTTATAAGCTATTGGATTGATTCTATTTTTTTATCATGATTTTACTAACAATAAAATAGTAGAGGCTATAAAAGAAACCATAACTCGCTAAGAAAAATAGAATTTTCATGAATAATGACGGGATGACAGGGGACATGAACATGGTAAAGATTAAGCTAAAAATAAATAAATCTAAATAGATAAACATATCAGAAACCATGACTTCCATTAATGTTTCTAACTCCTCAGAAACAGATTTAGGATTTGGTCGTTTATAAAAGAATCTCATTTGTGTCACCTACTTCGTATGTGTACTCCATTAGTATGTAGGGACATGTAAAAGTGTGAAAAATGTGATGTACAGCTGTAAAATGAAACAAATTTAGCTCTCTTCCGTATAAACAAATGAACCAATGAAATAACTGTGATATGATGATAGGGAAACCTTACATAATTTTCTAAACGTTAACAAAGCGTTGCTTTTAAAGGGAAGGGATTATGAATGTATCCACCATTAAATCAGTTAAACGCCCATCCTCTACCCCTTTCAGTTGAAAATTGGCAGGGCATGCTGAAAAAATCGCTGCCAGAACGGCCCAATTATTCAGTAGAAAATGGAGTCATTCAGATTGGGCAAGTAATTGGAAAGATTTTAGGATTACCAATAGATACGGACGAATATTATAACCAATTGTTTGATTTTGTCCATAATCCAGAATGGAATCTTGTACTATTAAGTGAGGAAAATCTGGATAAAACAATTAACAATGAACACTTTCAAGCCATTCAAAGGGTTATAAATCTTACTAATGAACAAAAGCTTTCAATTAACCGTTTTACAGCGTTTCTGGATGGTGAACAGCTTTTGTTAAAATCAAAGGTGCCGATCATTCATCGAAAACTAAGAGAGGCAATGATTAACACCCTTGAATTATTTGTAAAAAGCGAAACAAATGGATTGAAAAACCATGAACTTAGAAGGGTACTCGTCGATTTAGTTAAATGGTCGATCAATCATTTGCAACCACAGTTAGAAATTGCTGACCCGCAAATGGCGATGCCTAAATTCTTATGGTATGGCGACTTTAAAAAAAGTCATCAATACTTTTTATTTTATTTAGTCAAACTTGGCTGTGATCTGGTTATCTTTCATCCGGAAGGCCGTGATATTTTAACAGGAATAGTCACGGATGAGATATTCACCTATCATTACCCAAAAAAAGAGCCCGCTGAGTCATTTCCAAAGGAAAAACGTAGTCGGAAAACCACCATTGCATACCGTGCGTCAAAAGAAATTGAGACAATCCTAAATCAAGAGGGTTCTGGTCTTTATAAACCATGGCAATTACGGGAGTATTTTCCTTCTTCTATAACGTTAAAGACAACCTATGATGAGTTGTTTATACTTTCGAAGGAAATAGCGATGATTCGTCCTGATTTTGAGGTAAGGAATGGCGAAGTTAAAATCCCTTCGATATTTGCTAAGATCCAAGGAGTTAGTAAAAACCGCAAAGAATATTGGGACCGGCTTCAATCCTTAAGTCAATTAGAACATAGCTTACTGCTAAAAAAGCTGCCTTTGACAAGTCCATTCACTAGTGATTTTCGCTTCCATTATCGAAATGCTCTTGGTAAGGATGGTATGGTAAATGTGGAGAAGGTGATGCAATCACATTATTGGCCCTATTCCTTCTTAGCATCAGGACTGCAAAAAGGAATTGCTCATGCCGTGAGAAAAATTTGTGAAACACCCGGCTTAAAACCACTTTCCACGGAATCTAGCGAGGAAGTGAAGATATTTCTATTTACACAGGCCATGTTTATGCCCAAGAATATCATTCAGTTAATGGAGAAATTTGATTATTCGCAGCATGTTCCTAAATTAATTATTTACAATAACGAGACGACAGGAATGCTATCTAGGTCTGATGCAGCACTGCTTTTGCTTCTTAATCATTTTGGGATTGATCTCATTTTGTATAATCCACCAGGCCATAATGATATCGAAAATTTTGTCGATGAACGATTGTTTGATAAACACTGGCTTGATGAAGTAGTGTTTGACTTGGAGTTTAAAGAGCCTTCACTTTTTAAGAAAGGGCTCATTCAAGGAATCTTAAAAAATTTAAGGGGAGATTAAACAGTGAGTTTATCACCAAATCCATCAAACGGGATGACACCTGTTACAACGGATGATATTCTAACCGAAACTAAAGTATCTGATATAAAACTAGCTTTACGTAAAGAACCAGAAATTCAAAATTTAGCTCGTACAATTGATGAACGAGATCAAATACAAATATTGGAATTTGGAAAAGAGCCTGCTGTACAAATATCGCGGTTTTCTGATCAAATCTTAAGTAATATGCGGACAACGAAAGTTGAAGATTCTGGTGAACTGCTCAAACACCTAGGGCGGATAATGGATAAATTTGATGCTAAGGATTTTCAAAAGACTTCCGGAGGACTATTTGGCAAGCTTTTTAAAAAGGGAGAAAAAATAGTCGAGAAGCTATTTGGCAAGTATCAAACCATGGGTGCAGAAATCGACAAAGTTTATGTGGAAATTTCTAAATATCAACATGAAATGGTCGATGCAACCAATATGCTTGAACAAATGTATGAACAAAATTATCAATTTTACTTAACCCTTGAAAAATATATTGTGGCCGGTGAATTAAAAGTGGAAGAACTAAAAAATAACCAACTTCCACAGCTTGAATCCCGAGCGGCTCAGGGTGACCAGCTTGCCTCAATGCAGTTAGATTCACTTAAAAATGCAATCGAACTGTTGGAGCAGCGGATTTATGACCTTGAAATGGCAAAGATGGTTGCTCTTCAGACAGCACCGCAAATTCGACTCTTACAAAGAGGGAATACAAAGCTCATAGGAAAAATTAACTCTGCCTTTGTGACAACTATACCTATTTTTAAGAATGGATTGATACAAGCTGTTGCAGCAAAAAGGCAAAAGCTTGTAGCCGATTCGATGAGCGAACTTGACCGCAGAACAAATGAAATGTTACTAAGAAATGCGCAGAACATCTCACAACAGAGTACTGATATAGCTCGACTTGCGGGAGGACCTAGCATAAAAATCGAGACGATTGAAGAATCTTGGAACATTATCATTAAAGGAATGCAGGAAACACGTGCCATTGAAGAAGAAAATAAACGACTTCGTCAAGAGGGATCAAATCGGTTAGAACAGCTGCAAGAAAATTTTAAGAAATTAAAGCAATCTTAAGCTTATAAAATATTTTAATGAGGTGAATGGTATGGCAATCAATTTACAAAAAGGTCAACGCATTGATTTAACAAAAGGAAATCCGGGATTATCTAAAATCTTGGTAGGTTTGGGCTGGGATCCAGTACAAAGCAGTGGATCTGGAGGTTTTCTTGGCGGCTTATTTGGCGGCGGTTCTAGCAGTGCAAACGTCGACTGTGATGCTTCTGTTATCATGCTAGGGGAAAATGACAAATTAAAAAACAATAAAGATGTTATTTATTTCGGTAACTTAAGGAGTAATGATGGCAGTGTCCAGCATTCCGGTGATAATTTAACAGGGGACGGGGATGGCGATGACGAACAAATTTCGATTGACCTTAGCCGTGTCCCTGCGCATATCCAGAAACTTGTTTTTGTAGTTAATATTTATGATTGTATAAAAAGAAAACAACATTTTGGAATGATTCGCAATGCTTTTATTAGAGTTGTAAATCCTAATACAAACCAAGAGTTGCTCCATTACAATTTAACTGATAATTATAGCGGACTTACATGCCTGGTGACTGGCGAAATTTATCGCCATGGAAATGAGTGGAAGTTCGCTGCTATCGGCAGTGGAACAAATGCTGCAAGCTTGAGTGAAGTTGTTCGTTCTTATAGTTAACTAAAACTTGAGTGTTTTGGACAAGTACTGATTTGGACATTCTAGAGTAACTTTTCTGCGTATAACTTGAAAAAAGCTTGGCTTGAGGTGATTGATTTGGGAATTAACTTAGCAAAAGGACAAAGAATAGACTTAACGAAAACAAATCCTGGATTAACAAAGGTTGTTGTAGGTCTTGGATGGGATACAAATCGGTATCATGGCGGTAACGAATTTGATTTAGATGCGTCCGCTTTTTTAACGGATTCAGAAGGAAGAGTCAATAAAGAAGAGGATTTTATATTTTATAATCAGTTGATTCACCCCTCAGGAGCAGTTGAACATACAGGCGATAACCGGACTGGTGAAGGGGAAGGCGATGATGAGCAAGTAAAAATTGATTTCAGTAAAGTGCCGTCCCATATAAATAAGATTGCCATAACTGTCACAATCCATGATGCAGAGGCTAGAAATCAGAACTTTGGTCAAGTGTCTAATGCTTTTGTCCGCCTTGTGGACGAGGAAAACGATCGTGAAGTACTCAGATTTGACCTTGGTGAGGACTTTTCAGTTGAAACTGCTGTTGTGTTTTGTGAGCTTTATCGACATAATGGAGATTGGAAATTTAACGCAGTTGGCAGTGGTTTTGCAGGCGGCTTAGCAGCACTTTGTCGAACTTTCGGATTAGAAGTTTAGCCAATTATTAGAAGGAGTTGCCAACATTAATTGGCAGCTTTTTTTTATCATGATAGAATGAAGAAATACGAATGGCAGTAAAAGGAGTGTCTTAAATTGAAACAATATCTACAATTATGCGAACATATACTAAAAAATGGTAATGTGAAAGGTGATCGTACCGGTACAGGGACAATTAGTACTTTTGGTTATCAAATGAGATTTAACTTAGAAGAAGGTTTTCCGCTTATAACCACCAAAAAGCTGCATCTTAAATCTATTATTTATGAATTGCTATGGTTTTTAAATGGAGATACAAATGTTCGCTATCTTCAGGAAAATGGAGTAAGGATTTGGAACGAATGGGCAGATGCAAAGGGCGAATTAGGACCTGTCTACGGTCATCAATGGCGTTCATGGACAGGGGCTAATGGGAAAACGGTTGATCAAATCAGTGAATTAATTGAACAGATTAAAACAAATCCTAATTCCCGCAGATTACTTGTAAATGCTTGGAATGTGGCTGAAATCGACGAGATGGCACTACCACCATGTCATTGCATGTTCCAATTTTATGTTGCTGATGGAAAATTATCTTGCCAATTATATCAACGTTCTGCTGATGTATTTCTTGGAGTCCCATTTAATATTGCATCATATGCACTCTTAACCTATATGATTGCTCAAGTGTGTGATTTAAAACCTGGTGAGTTTATTCATACTTTTGGTGATGTACATATTTATCAAAACCATCTTAATCAGGTTAAACAGCAATTAGAGAGAGAGCCGCGGCCATTGCCAACCTTAAAAATTAATCCAAATGTGAAGGATATCTTTTCTTTTAATTATGAAGATTTCACACTAGAGGGATACGACCCACATCCTCACATAAAAGGAGCTGTTAGTGTATGATTTCCTTTATTGTGGCAATGGATCAAAACAGAGTAATCGGCAAAGAGAATGAACTTCCATGGCATTTGCCAGAGGATCTCAAATTCTTTAAAAGAGTTACAATGGGGCACCCCGTTGTAATGGGGAGAAAGACACATGATTCAATTGGACGTATCCTTCCAGGACGTGAAAATATTGTGATAACTAGGCAATCACAATATAAGTGTGATGGATGCACCGTATTCTACTCAATTGATGAGTTCTTAACGTATTGTCAAAATCAAAAGAGTGAAATTTTTGTGATTGGCGGGGCTGAAATCTTTCGAGAGACATTTCCATTTGCTGATCGCCTTTATATTACCTATATTGACGAGTCGTTTGATGGAGATACTTTTTTTCCTCCGTTTAATCCAGAAGAGTGGATGCTCACCAAGGTAGAAAAAGGAGTTAAAAATGAAAAAAATCCTTACGATTATGAGTTTCGAATCTATGATCGCAATTTAATTAAAGATGCGACATTGACTTAAGCGGTTGTAATTGTTAAATTGTCTATAGTGATAGTAAAAATGATTAAAATGCTAAATGTCACTTTCATTGAATTTTTATCAAATTTTGTGAAATAACTATGAACTATTGGGGATAATTACCGCAAAAAGTACTTTCAATACTATAATCATATTAGTAATAAACAACACCATTTAAAGGGGATGTAAATCCATGTTTTCTAATATCGGAGTACCCGGATTGATTTTAATTTTGACTCTTGCCCTAATCATTTTTGGTCCAAAGAAACTCCCTGAAATTGGCAAAGCGTTTGGACAGACTTTAAAAGAATTTAAAAAGTCGACTCGTGAATTAACAGATGATGTAATAGAAGATATAAAAGAAGAGAAGAAAATTTGACTAAATAAGGTGTGAGATTTTATCTTACACCTTTTCTTCTCGAAGTTTAAACCTATTTGAATACGTATAAACATGTTAATATCCTAATGTCTAGATATAGTGCTAAATATCTTGGATTAACAGAAGTGCTCTTTTTTAACCTTTGAAATTGGCAGGGGAAGTACATGGAAGATAAGGAATTAAACTTAGTAGATCATTTAGAAGAATTGCGCAAACGAATTATTATATCGGCTCTGGCCTTTATTGTATTTTTTATTGTTGGTTTTATTTATGTTGATAATATCTATAAATGGTTTGTTGGAAATACAAAGCTGCTTGTACTCGGCCCAAGTGACATCATGTGGATATATTTCATGCTTGCGGGAGTTGTGGCGGTTGCTGGAACTATACCTGTTCTAGCTTTGCAAATTTGGTTATTTGTTAGACCAGCATTAAGACCGAATGAACGGAAAATAACTGTTACGTATATTCCAGCCCTGTTTATCTTATTTGTTTTGGGTCTTGCATTTGGTTATTTTGTTATTTTCCCAATGGTACTGAACTTTTTAGTAAACATTGGTCAAGATATGTTTGTTACAAATTTTACTGCAGATAGGTATTTTAGTTTTATCTTGAATATGACTCTTCCTTTTGGAGTGTTGTTTGAATTACCTGTAGTAGTTATGTTTTTAACCTCTCTTGGGATTATTAACCCGTTTGTTTTATCAAAAATTCGTAAGTATGCCTATTTTGTTTTAATCATTATCGCGGTTGTGATTACACCTCCAGATTTTATGTCGGATTTTGTAGTTACATTGCCGTTGTTGCTACTCTACGAAGTAAGCATCAATTTATCCAAATTCGTTTATCGGAAAAAATTGAAAAAGCAGCAAGACGAGGAACATGAAGATGAGAAGGAAGAAGTTATAAAAGCATAAAGAAAAGTGGACCTTAAGGCTGACACCTTAAGGTCTTTTTTGTTTTAAACTTTTACTCACCTTAAGTATTGTTGTAATGTTTATTATATTAATAAATTAAAAAATATAATTTTTTTTATTTTATATAAATCCAAAACTTTGTTGATAAATGGTAATAATGTTGATTTAAAGAGGATTTTTGGAGAAAAAAACTCTTTTGATAATCATTTTGTTAATTGAGATAGAAAAAATGAGATAACGCTAGATAATGCTAGAATAATAAATCAAAATAGTCTTAAATGGGGGGAAATGCCTAAATTTGGTATTTTATATGAATTGAAAATTAACTTATACTTACTTCGAAAGGTTCTTTAAAAAGAACAAAATAAACTATTCTTAAATACTTGTGTATTGTCATTTAAAGTAACATAACTTGAAGGATTGTGAAAAGAAGGTGTATAAAATGAGAAAAATCAATAAATGGATCAGTAAAATAGTTTCTTTTACCATTTATGGATTGCTGGTATGTTTAGTAATTACTCTTATCACTTCTAAAATTTCAGGGGGTACACCCACATTTTTTGGTCATGAAATATTAACTGTACTATCAGGGTCGATGGAGCCTAATATCCAAACTGGCTCAATAATCTCTGTGACTCCAATGACTAAGATAAAAGGTCTTAAGAAGGGTGATATCATCACATATAAAGCCGTGGATGCACCGAATACATTGATTACTCACAGGATTATCAAAGTCCAAAAATCAAATGAATCCCTGCAGTTTTTTACAAAAGGTGATAACAATGATGGTTTAGATACCTTCCCTGTTCCAGCAGCAAATATTGTCGCTCAATACGACCATTTCACGATTCCATTTCTCGGATATTTACTGTCATTTGTTAAGTCCAAACTTGGGTCTGTCCTAATGCTAATTGTTCCAGGTTTTCTATTGATCATTTGGTCGATTAGTTCCATCTGGAAAACGATCAAAGTAATGGATGCTAAAAAGGATTATCCAACAAAATAAAAAGTCCAAAATGGTTGATTCTTCTTTTAAAAAAAGAGGTTCAATAAAATTAGAAACTGGCAAATAGATCAGGGATAAAGGAGGAACACTTGATGGGGATTAAACAGAAATTCGGAGGAGCCGTTCTTACATCAGTACTTGGGGCAGCATTAATAGGTGGGGGAACATTTGCTTTATTCAGTTCAACAACATCAAACGCAGGTAATACTTTTACTGCCGGTTTACTGAAAGTTGATGATGTTACTGGTGGAGCTGTATTGAAAGACTCTGTAAATATTGGAAACCTAGCACCTGGAGATAAAGACACAAAAGAATTAACTATAAAGAACACAGGAAATTTAGATGCATGGGTAAAAATTGATTCGTATTCTACTGATGCGGATGATATTGTGAACAATAATATTGGTGACATATTTGAAGGAACTAACAGCGTTAAACTAACATTTGATTCGGCTCCTATCCTTATTCCTGCAGGTGAAACCCATTCATTTAAAATTGGATACAATTTCCCTTCTTCAGCTGGTAACGAATATCAAGGTAAATCCGGAAAGGTAACTTTTAGTGTGAAAGCAGTTCAAGCACGAAACAACACAAATAATGATCAGAATGGTCCTGTAAGTTGGCAATGATCCACGGTTGCCTTAGGTTAATGATTTCCTCTAATTAACGATACAGAACGGAGAGGATTAGTGAATGAAGGTACAAAGAAAACTTATGATCCTATCATTATCTGGGATACTGGGTCTGGGCATAGCCGTTGGTGGTGTAACTTTTGCATTATTTTCAAGTAATGCAACTAATGCTAATAATCAATTTACGGCAGGAACATTAAAAATAACAGCCAATCGAGATGATGTCCCAACCTCCGGACCAATGTTTTACACTAATGTAACTGCGGACATGCCAGGTATCGATCCAACAGGGATTTGGGCTCCAGGAGATAAACAAACCCGTGGGCTTTTCTTAAAGAATGAAGGAACACTGCGAGCCAAGCTTAAAACTGTTTCTGTTACAAATGAAGAAGGCAGCAATATAGGAGAAAATGCTAAATTTTCCAATAAAGCAAAGGTAGTTATTTGGCAGGTAAAATGGTTTAACTCCGTTGGCTTAAATGGGAAACAAACGAATTTAACAGCCACGCAAATGGATAAAATAATGAACTTTCTAAATGATGGGTATAAGGAGTGGGCTACAGAAAACCCTGGGGCTGATCCAACTCAGGATTCGAACTGGAAAAGCCAATTGTTACAAGCTGAAAATTTAATCTTAATGCAGCATATCAATGACATCATGGGTACACCAGGAGCCACAGTTTCTGACGATCTCGTTAAAGTAACTGATCTCTATGGTGCTAATCTAGTAGACTTACTAAGTACAGCAGATGTAAGCAGTTTGAATATTATCGCAGAACCAGGAAAAACGGAATTGCTGGCTTTTACAGTGGAACTACCATTGGATTCAGACAATTCTTATCAAGGCATTTCTGCAAATCTTACTTTTAAAACTTACTGGGAGCAGGTAAGGAACAATTAATTGTTAATGAGCAACAAGTTTATAGAAACGTTTGGCTCGTTAAAAAATTTTTGGGAGAGATGCTGATGCGATATGTATAAGTTCAAAAAAATCAAAGAAACCGGTCGGAAAATTAATATTTGTCTGCTTGTCGGATTGCTTTCAGTAGGGATTGCTCCATTGGAAATGTATTCTTCGATAAAGGTACTTGCGGCAACGGGTGTACCAGGAGGAACTCCAGATTATTGGACAACACCTAACTATGCAAATAGTCAGCTCCCTGAATTTGATTCAACAACAGGTGAACACATTGCAGGTACGGGAATAAGAAAATTTGTTGATTCTTTACCAGGGGTAGGTGAAGCAAATAAAAATAACCTTGGGCAATATCTTCCAGTTGCAGTGCCGGATACGACTACATATCCCGGTTCAGATTACTATGAAATTTCTTTAGTAGAGTATGAAGAACAAATGCACAGTGACTTGCAGCCAACAAAGCTTAGAGGTTATATGCAAACAAATACTACAGATCCAAACGTCAGTAAACCAAATTATCTTGGACCAATCATTGTAGCTAAAAAGGATCGACCTGTTAGGATTAAATTTACAAATAAACTACCAACAGGGAGTGGGGGAGATTTATTCCTTCCTGTGGATGAAAGCTTAATGGGGGCAGGTTTGGGTCCAGATGGAGTAAATAAGTATACTCAAAACCGTGCTACTCTTCATTTACATGGGGGGGTTACTCCATGGATTAGCGATGGTACACCTCACCAATGGATTACACCGGCAGGAGAGAATACACCATATCCGAAAGGTGTAAGTGTTAGAAATGTTCCGGATATGTCTGACCCAGGAGATGGTTCTCAAACCTTCTTCTATTCAAATCAACAAAGTGCTAGATTAATGTTTTTCCATGATCATAGCTTAGGACTGACCCGTTTAAATGTCTATGCTGGTGAAGCAGCCGGGTATCTCCTCAGGGATCAGGTGGAACAGAATCTTATTGACCAAGGAGTGATTCCTAGCGGTAACAGTGAGATTCCATTAATAATCGAAGACAAAACCTTTGTCCCTTCTGATACTCAGTTGAAAGCGACTGACCCGACCTGGGATACAAATAAATGGGGCGGACAGGGTAGTTTATGGTTCCCGCATGTATATATGCCCAACCAAAATCCTTATGACTTATCCGGATCAAACCCAATGGGCAGATGGGATTATGGTCCATGGTTCTGGCCGCCAAATACAGGATTGAAAAATGGACCAGTTGCAAATCAATTGGCTGGCGATGATGGTCAAGCCCCAATGAATCCAGGTACACCCAATATTTCTACAACGCCTGAAGCATTTATGGATACGCCTGTCATCAATGGAACTGCTTATCCAACCTTGACTGTTGACCCTAAAGCTTATCGTTTCCGCATTTTGAATGCTTCGAATGATAGAATGTGGAATCTACAGTTTTATCAAGCCAAGTCTAATGGGGAGATGTGGAAAGCGGATGGTACTTTAAACGATGCAGATGCCGGTGAAGTTAAAATGGTAGATGCAGTACGCAAGACTGGTTACCCATCCACTTGGCCGACAGATGGCCGCGAAGGCGGTGTTCCAGACCCAGCTACAGTGGGACCAGAAATGATTCAAATTGGAAATGAAAGCGGATTCCTTCCAAAGCCAGCAGTCCTTAAAAACCAACCGATAAATTATGAATATGGCAGAAGGAGTATTACAGTATTAAACGTCTCTGATAAAACATTATTATTAGCCCCTGCTGAAAGAGCAGATGTTGTCGTAGACTTCAGTAAATATGCTGGTCAAACACTGATTCTTTATAATGACGCACCCGCTCCTGTACCTGCTTTTGACCCGCGTTATGATTATTACACTGGGGACCCTGATCAGTCAGCAACTGGTGAAAATACGGGTGGAGCCCCAACAACACAGCCTGGTTTCGGCCCCAATACCCGTACTATTATGCAGATTAAGGTTGCAGCAGACCCTAATGCGGTTGACACCACTCAAGCTACATTGAATAAATTAAATGCTGCCGTGCCAAATTCCTTTGCTACAGGTCAGAAAGAACTTATTTTCCCAAATCAGCCAGATGACCCAAATCGTAAGTGGGTAAATATTCAAGATACCTCAACAACTTTCACACCACCAGGAACTACTTCTTCTGTAACGATGGATCTTAAGCCGAAGGCTATTGCGGAAGAATTTGAACAAAATTATGGGCGGATGGATGCAACCCTTGGGGTGGAAATGCCAAATACGAATTTCCAGAACCAAACCACCATAATGCTTGGATATGTCGATCCTTCGACAGAGAACCTGCAGGATTCGATGACACCAATAGGATCGCCTTCGGGTGATGGAACGCAGCTTTGGAAGATCACTCACAATGGAGTCGATACACATGCCATTCACTTCCACTTATTCGATGTCCAACTCATCAATCGAGTAGGCTGGGATGGTTCTATTAGATTTCCGGATGCCAACGAACTAGGCTGGAAAGATACAGTTCGGATGAATCCTTTAGAAGATTGCATTGTAGCACTAAGACCAATCTCACCAAAATTACCATTCGGTCTGCCTGATAGTATCCGACCGCTCGACCCAACCATGCCTTTAGGGTCTACAGGTCAGTTTATGAACATCGATCCTCAGACTGGAAATCCAGTTACTGTTACAAATGTGATGACTAATTTTGCGTGGGAATATGTATGGCACTGTCATCTATTAGGACATGAAGAGAACGATATGATGAGAACGATTAGTTTTAACTTCATTAATACTAAGCCAAGTCCCTCTACTTTAAGTATGACGAGGACAAACGGAGGGCAAGTGGACTTAACATGGACCGACCCTACAAAGGTTACTGTAAATAATGATACCTATGACCAGACTACACTGGGAAAATCCTCTAATGAAATAGGGTTTAATATCATGCGCGCTCCAGTTATAAACGGTACAGTTGGTAAATTCACTAAAATTGGTTCAGTGCTAGCGAATAACACCCAATATACCGATACTACAGTAGACCTTAATACTACTTACTCATATCGAGTAGATGCATTTAATGCTGCAACTGCTGCAAACAAGTTGGACCCCAATTCTTATCTTACAGGTGGAACACCTTCTAACACTGTTAATGCACCTGGTATTCCGCTAGCACCAAGCAATTTAAAGGCTACGCAATCTGGAGCAAATGTAAATTTAACTTGGACCAATAATGCGACAAATGCAACAGGATTTGTAGTTGAGCGTTCAACAGATAGTAAAAACTTTAGTTATGTAGGAAGCTCAACTCAATCAAAGTTTACGGATACAAGCCTCATCGTTGGAACTACTTACACATACCGAGTAAAAGCAATCAATGGAACGCTTTCTTCACAATATTCAAACACATCAAGTGTAACTATAATAGCAGTAGCACCTGCGGCTCCTACCAATCTGACGGCAAGTGTTCAATCTGGACCAAGTGTAAGGCTGTCATGGACAGATCAATCTTTGAATGAGACAGGATTCACGATTGAACGTTCGATTGATGGAGTAAATTTTGCAGTTATAGGTACCCGTGGAGTAAATTCAGGCAGTGGAACAAACGCTACCTATTCCGACACCACTGTACAAGCAGGCAAGAAATATTATTATCGTGTAAACGCGGTTAATGGGAATACACCATCGAGTTATTCCAATACTGTCAACGTGACTATTTCTAATGTTCCGGCAGCACCAACAGGAGTCAGTGCAACCGCAACGAGTGGAACCACAACAGATACAATTAGAGTAAGTTGGACTGCGCCAGCCGGTACGATTAATAGCTACGATGTTCAATTTTCCACTGATTCATCATTTGCGACGAACGTTTCAACCTACAATACTGGCAGTAATTGGACCACCTATTCAAGAACTGGATTTTTGAAGAAAAAAACCTATTACGTAAGGGTTCGAGCCGTAAATCAAATAGGAAACTCTACTTGGTCAAATTCCATTAGCATTTTAACACCATAAAAGGTAGAAAAAACGAAAAATGGCTGCGACTCTATCAAATAATATAGTCGCAGCCTAAATAGAGATTCGTTAAGAATAAAGATTAATATAAATGTTTGCAATAAGGAGGTAAATAAATGAAAAACAAAAGAGTCATGCTTTCTGTCTTTATTGCACTGCTTTTGGTTTTAGCCACAGGAATAATTATATGGCATAATCAAACCGCATTTGCCAAGAGTAAAGCAAAAGCACCTTCTGTAGATGCAAAAGCGATTATGGCCCATTACTCACCGCCAACGACTAAAAATAAAGCAGAGACTACGAAAACTACTATACGAAGAAGCCGTTTAACCCAAATGAACGTGATAACTGAATCAGCAAAAGTATTAAATGTATTACCAATTCATATTATTGATGAAATGAAAAAAGGGAGAACATTAGTTCAGATAGCGAAGGAGAAAGGGTTAACAAAAGCACAATTCTTACAAAAACTAAGTGATGTTGACAGTCAAATAGTTGATAAGGCAATAAAAGAAGGAAGCATTTCGAAAGAACATGGTAATGCCATAAAAGCTGGTCAAAAAGACCGCTTAACAAAAAGTCTTACCCAAAAAGCAGTTGATGTAAGCGAACATCAATCAATGGATATGGGGAATTAACCAATAAAGCCCCGTGAAATAATTAAATGAATAAATGACTCCAGTAACTATTACTGGAGTCATTTAAAGAACGCTTTGTTATTTAAATAATTACGTATATTTTGTATTTTAAGTATCCCTCACTTAGGTAAAGGAGCGTAATGAACATGAGATATACTAGGGTAAGAAAGTTCTCCAAAAATAGAAACTACATAAATCAGCTTTCTGTTATTCAACTATTAGTATTTATTTATATTATTACATTATTAACTTCCTATTTAAGTTCGAATACAAATGCTTTTTATAATGATATAGATAACATAACGGGAAAGATACAGGTAAATACATGGATAAAACAAGAGTAGTAAAATTCTTTTCATTTTCTTTTATCATTCAATTAATTTGATTCTACGACTTCAAGACCGGATTCAACTACTTGATATCCAAGTCTATTTAAATGCTTCCGAATACCGCTTCGCTCCCAGGTTTTGAGAATCGTGTTTTCCAAACTCTTTTTAGGATAAAAGATACCTACATTAGTTAATTCCTCAAAGTTCATCCCCTGTTGTACAAATCTTGAAATCACGTCATCTCGCTCCTCAATCTTTGCAAGAAATATCTCCATAGCCTTACTAAATTCCTGTTTAGAGAAGATACCTTTCTGATGTCCAGTTATATAAGTATCAGCATCTAGAGTCAATAACCTTTTACCTGACGCTATAAAATCATCAATATTACCATCGGTTCCGTTGTACCAAGGTCCAAATGATGTCATGTCATAATCGCCAGTAAAGACAATCCCTAATTCTGGAAAATACGGACAAGATAAGCCGCTCGTATGTCCAGGCGTGTGTAAAAAACGTACTTTTATCGCACCAAATTGATATTCTGTTTCATAATCATAAACACCAGAAATTTCTCCAAGATTATTGACCCATTCTTTTGGTATTGTAGATGTCCACATTTCAACCCCTTTTTGCCCCCATTCCTGATAAACACCGTTCACCCTGGCAACACCTTCAATAGTAAGCGATGTTTTAAACTCAATGGCATTAATTAACTTGTTTACATTTCGGAATAAATGGTTATGCAATGTATGATCAGGATGGTAATGTGTGTTTATTATTAATTGGACTCCATATTCTTGATTGATTTTTTTAAGAATATTTTTTTCAGCACCAGTGTCAATTAGTACCTTTTCCGAACAATCTAAATAAAGACTTCTAGAATAGGGAACTTTACTGAAATTGGCACCTTCAAGGATGATTATTGGACCAATTCGATTCATTTTTCTCACCTCTCATGAAATCATAGTAATAATCATAATCGAGTGAACGCTCATTCATAATACCATAATTTTCTAAAAATTAAAAGGCATGGTTATTCTACATTTCATAATCTCCTAATCTAGAGAGACAGTTTACTTTCAACACGCCCTTAACTTTGCTAAACTATAATAAATGGTGAAATGAAAAAGGTTGTAGGTGATTGAATGAAACCACGCTTTCTGTTCTTATTTGTCCTAATTTTAACTCTCTTTTTAACTGCATGTGGAAAAGAAAAAATTGAAAATGAAGTGAATTGGCCGATTAAGGATTTTTCTGCAACAACACAGCAAAATAAATCAATGGGGCTAAAAGATTTGAAAGGAAAGGTTTGGGTTTCAGCTTTTATCTTTACAAGCTGTGCAGATGTTTGCCCACCAATGACTTCAAATATGGTAACGCTTCAAAAAAAATTGAAAGAGGAAAAGCTAACGAATGTTGAATTAGTTTCCTTTAGTGTTGATCCAACTGTTGATACACCGGAAGTGTTGACGCACTATGCAAAACAATTTGGGGTAGATTTTACTAATTGGACATTCCTAACAGGATATTCTCAAGAATTTATCGAGAAATATGCTGCTGAGAGCTTTAAGACTATTGTGAAGAAACCAAAGGATGGAAATCAGGTGATTCACCAAACATTTCTTTACCTAGTTGATAAAGAGGGTAAAATTAAAAAGACTTATAGCGGTTATAAAGATGTTCCGTATGATGAAATAATTCACGATATTAAAGCATTACAGTAGACCTTAATATGGTCTCTTTTTTTTCAGGGATAGACTAACGCATATATGATTTGAAATTTATTGTCGTGTTATAATAATAAAAAGTAATGGGTTTTAGTCACTTTAGAAGGCAGGTGAATATAGTTGAAAAAGGTTTTCCCCCTTCTAATTCTTTCAATGATGTTTTTATGTTCATGCAGTCAATCCAATTCATGGGTGCTTCATTCTGAAAAGAAAGTGGCTGCACAAGTTTTTGAACCAATTCCTGCTGATTTTATTCCACGAAAGTTAACGATACTATCTGCAGGTGACTCTCTAACACAAGGTGTAGGAGATAGTACTGAGCAGGGCGGTTATTTGCCGTATCTTAAAACCATGCTCGAAAAAGATAAAGGGATACAAGAGGTTGATTTTTACAACTACGGAGTAAAGGGCAATCGGACGACACAGCTTTTTAAGAGACTGAAATCCCCTGAGATGAAGCCTATCTTAAAGCAGTCCGATTTGGTGATACTCACCATAGGCGGTAATGATATCATGAAGATTCTTAAAGAGAATATTTCAGATTTGCAAGTTTCCGATTTTCTAAAGGAAAAAGAAAATTATCGAAAACATTTATCGCAAATTTTTGATGCTATTCTCAATGAAAATCCGAATGCTTACATCGTATTAGTGGGTGTATATAACCCTTTTTCAAAATGGTTTTCCGAAATTGAAGAAATGGATCAAATTGTGTCCGAATGGAATCAGGCAGGTCATAGTGTGGTAAACCAATATTCAAACTCTTATTTTGTTGCTATAGAAGACCTTTTCTTAGGAACAGAAGAAAATCTTTTGTATACAGACAATTTCCATCCTAATGATAAAGGATATGAGCTAATTGCCAAAAGACTGAACACGACATTGGGTAAACAGGTATTACCAGACCTGGTAAATAGGGCTTACACAGTCAGTACCGAGGAGAATTAAATGAAAAACAAATGGAAAATGGGTTTCCTAATCTTAGCGGGGTTTAACCTGTTAGTGGCAATTATCATTTTAACTCTTGTTTCAGCTCCAATAAATGAAAAGAAAATAGAAACAACAGAGGTTTCAAAAGGGGACTATGTATCTTTTCATTTAACATCAAACAAGTATGACCTGAATAGAGTTATAAACCATTATTTAAAACAAGAAGCTTCTGATTCCCCGATTGATTATAAGGTTTTATTAGGGGATGAGGTAGAATTGTATGGAATGCTGCCTTTTTTTAGCGAGAAATTAAATTTGAAATTGAATTTTGAACCCTCTGCGCAAAAAAATGGTGATTTAATTTTAAAGCAAAAATCAATGTCAGTTGGAAAGCTACATCTTCCGATTTCGTATGTACTAAACTTTATTAGTGAAAATTATAAGCTGCCAAAAGGGGTTGAAATTAGACCCAACCGTCATCTTGTCTATATTCATATGCAGCAGTTAAAACTTAAAAGTGATTTGAAAATAAAAGTAGATAAATTTAATTTGAAAAAGGACGATATTGCTTTTACGATATTAGTTCCTGTAAAATAGGTGTCCAGTTGAGGACACCTATTTTTATTCCTCAATACTAATGTATTGTAATTCTGGTTTCTCTGTGGAAGACCCAAGAAAAACAATGGTGTAGCTGACATTTGGTTTAAAATGAGCTTTTGGAAGTGAAAGTAGAATTTCTCGACTGCCCGCTGCCCTTGCCTCTAAATCAACTGTCATTGGAGTTAATCCTAAATATTCAGTAGCTTGTTTATACGAAACTTTAGGAAAAATGACATCGCGATCTTTGACCGCAATATCGAGTTCGGGTGTGTCAGGTGATAAATGAATAAAACGGACCTTTGCTTCATTTACTGGGACTGCTGGGTGGTTTAAAAACACCAACAAGCGCATCTTTTTAACTGAATCAATAGTGGTTAAGGTGTAAGACATTCCTTCCTCTACCGTAATATTTTTATTTAAGACACTATCGACCATATTTCCAGAAGGGTATATATCGATATGGTATTTACCGGCCTTTAACCGTAGGACCTGACTGATTTTTTTAAAAGGTAAATCTTTAATCACACGGTTGCCATTTACATAAATATCGACGTTTGGGGAATCAGGGGAGGTATGAAGGAAACGGATTTGCGCTTCTCCATGTCCAGACTGAACAGGTGAGCGCATAAGGGATAATGCTTTGTTCATATATTTATAATGCTTTAAATAAAAATGCATATGCAGGCTGGGATTCGTATACTTATAGTACTGCGCCAGTAAATCGTAAATCAACGCTTTTTGGAAATAATCAGTTTGATTCCTTTTCTCGGACATGGTATCTACTCCTTACATGGATTACACCATAATTTATTCATCCTCCTATAGGTAGGTGTCTATATTAAAAATCTTAAATCAACATGATGAAAAGAAAATAATCGCATTTTGCAATAAAGTTTATTTTTAAAAGGACATTCGGTATACTTTTATTTAAACAAAAAAGGGGTGGGAAAATGGATAACAATCATCAATTAGCTACGTTTGCAGGCGGCTGTTTTTGGTGTATGGTCAAGCCTTTTGATGAACAACCAGGAATCATTAGTGTTGTCTCAGGTTATACCGGGGGAACAGTTGAAAACCCAACTTATCAACAGGTGTGCTCTGATACAACTGGGCATTATGAAGCTGTTCAAATTACGTATGAGCCAGACATTTTTCCGTATGAAAAATTACTGGAATTATTTTGGCAGCAAATTGACCCTACAGATCCGGGAGGCCAGTTCTATGATCGAGGTCAATCTTATCAGACAGCAATCTTTTACCATACTGAATCACAAAAATCGCTTGCCGAAAAGTCAAAGCAAGCATTAGCCGAAAGCGGTCGTTTTTCTAAACCCATTGTGACACCTATCCTGCCGGCAAAGACGTTTTATCCTGCTGAAGAATATCATCAGCATTACTATAAGAAAAATCGTGCCCATTATGACTCCTACCATGTAGGCTCAGGTCGTGCAGGGTTTATTGAAAGACATTGGGGGGAGAAGCATGCAAAATAAAGATTTGAAAAAAGAATTAACACCCATTCAGTTCGAAGTAACGCAAAACAATGGGACAGAGCCGCCTTTTAGAAATGAATATTGGAATGAAACAAGAGATGGGATTTACGTAGATATTGTATCTGGAAAGCCGTTATTCAGTTCGCTTGATAAATTTGATGCCGGCTGCGGCTGGCCAAGCTTTACGAAACCGATTGAAGAAGAGGAAGTCATTGAAAAGGAAGATTATAGCCATTTTATGATTCGGACCGAGGTTCGAAGTAAATCTGCTAATTCTCACCTTGGACATGTCTTTAATGATGGTCCGCTGCCAACGGGCTTACGCTATTGTATCAATTCTGCAGCACTTAAGTTTATTCCGAAAGAAAAGCTCGAAGAGGAAGGATACGGAGAATTTAAAAAACTGTTTGAAACAAAATAAGAAGCCGCTAATCTAGCGGCTTTATTTCAACAAATAAGAAAATATAAATTTCGACTTCGGGAATTGTCCAGCTCCAGCGCCTAGCCCCTCGAGGTCATAAGCCACTCCCAAAAGGAAGGCAAAAAGCGCCTGCCTTTTGGGAGCGTCTTATGCTTGTCGGGGCTAACCAAGGCGCTTACGCTTTTCTTATTCACTTTTTTCTTTCTGTTTTGAGGATGAAGTCATCCCTCCAGAAAGGACAAATTTCATTGCGTCCTCGGGTTTCACATCGATAATCTCTACTTGTTCCTTAGGAATTAAAAAGGTAAATCCTGCAACCTGGAAGGTTTGAGGGACATAGACAGCAACATGATCCTTTAATGGACTATAAAAATCCTCTACTTGCTCAGAAGTAATAAAGCCAACACTTCTCATCTCCGTCCCCGGAATCACTACTAAAGCCACTTTTGAAAAAGATTTTTTATCACCTAGGAAGGATTGGACGGTATCCTTAATGACGGAATAAATCGTTTTGACAACCGGAATTTTTTCGAGGAGATGGTCAATTAGCTTAATCATTTTCCCTGTAACGTATTTAGTCGACATCCATCCTAAGAGGGTAATTAGGATAACTGTTGTTAAAAGACCAAATCCGGGAATGTAATCATCCTTAAGATAAGGTCTCAAGGAATTCCCTAATAGACTGTCCAAAAAAATAAAGGTTTTGTAAATAACATAAATTACGAGAATAATTGGCACAATGGTTAAAATTCCATTTAGAAAATTCTTAAAAACTGCTTTCATTTTTATCACCTGCAAAAATATCATTGTCTATCATAATATAGGCGAATGCACATACAGGTCAAGCGTCTAGTTCATACAGTACTTATGAAAAGAAACAAATTTATGAGGAGTGAATGTTTATGTATCATGGTTACGGTTATGGAGTTGACGGATGTTGTGGAGGCTATCCTGTAGGCGGATTCGGTTACGGTGGAGTCGGATTCGGGTTTGGAGGATTTGCGCTAATTGTTGTTTTATTTATTTTGTTAATCATTATCGGTGCAAGCTGGACCTATTAATAAAAAAACAAAAGGCTGATCCAAAGCGGATCAGCCCTTTATTTTTTAAAAGTTCAATTTTTTCTGATACAATAGTAAAACACGAACATTAAAATAAATAAAACTTAAAAGGTTCGTATTTATCGTTGACGCTAACCGGAATCTCTGATATATTTACCAATGTTGAGTAAAACGATTTTGGAGGTATGGGATAATGGATACGAAATATGATGTAATTGTAGTGGGTGCTGGGCCTGCAGGGATCTTTACCTGCTATGAACTTACACTAAAAATGCCGAACGCAAAGGTGCTGTTAGTGGATAAAGGACATGATATTTATCGGAGAAATTGTCCCATTTTACAAAAGAAAATAGAAAAATGCCCTCCGGCTGCAGGGAAAAAAGATTTCGCAGGATGTTTGCCGGCTTGTTCCATTACAAATGGTTTTGGAGGAGCAGGTGCTTATTCTGATGGAAAGTTTAATATCACAAGTGAATTTGGCGGTTGGATGACTGATTACTTATCAGATTCACAGGTTGTGGAGTTAATCAGCTATGTAGATGAAATTAACTTGCAACATGGTGCAACAAGAAGTATTACAGATCCGTTAACAGATCAAGTAAAGGATATCGAAAGGAGAGGGTATGCTGCAGGACTCAAGCTGTTGCGCGCACAGGTACGCCACCTTGGGACAGAGCAAAATCTCGAAATCTTAAAAAGTATTTTTGAATATTTAAAAACTAAAATTGAGATGTCTTTTAAGACAGAGGTTGATGATTTAATAACCGAAAAAACACCTAACGGTCATGTTGTAAAGGGAATAAAACTCAAAGGCGATCAAATGGTCTACGCTGAAAAGGTAGTGATTACACCTGGTAGAGATGGTTCGAAATGGTTAACTGATTTATTAAAATCTCGTAGATTGCGGATGATTTCCAATCAAGTAGATATTGGTGTACGGGTTGAAACCTCTAATATTGTCATGCAGGAAATTAATGAGCACTTGTATGAAGGGAAATTTATTTTTAATACATCAGTTGGGACTAGAGTAAGGACCTTCTGCAGTAATCCATCTGGACATGTAGTGGTTGAGAATCATTCAGGTATTATGCTGGCAAATGGTCATGCCTATAAGGATCCAAAGCTCGGAAGTCCAAACACAAACTTTGCTTTGTTGGTTTCACATACCTTTTCAGATCCGTTTGATAAACCAAATGAATATGCTCATGAAATTTCCCGTCTTGCAAACAGTCTATCGAATGGCGGACTTATTGTTCAAACGTATGGTGACATTCTAAAAGGCAGAAGATCAACGGCAAAGAGAATTAAGGAAGGTTTCTTAGAACCAACATTAAAAGAAGCTGTACCAGGCGACCTTGGTCTAGTGCTTCCGTATAATACATTAAAAAGCTTAATAGAAATGACAGAGGCATTAAATCAAGTTACTCCGGGGCTTGCTTCTGAACATACTTTGTTCTACGGTGTAGAAGCTAAATTCTATTCTGCAAGACCGAAATTAAATGACCGGTTTGAAACAGAAATAAACGGGCTTTATGTTGGAGGAGATGGAGCAGGAATTACCCGTGGACTTGCACAGGCAAGTGCGTGTGGTGTTTGGATTGCCCGCGATATTATTGAAAAAACAACTAAAAAACAGGATAAAGAAACAGTTTTAATTTAACCCGCAGCTCCTTGCGGGTTTTTTTCTTGCTAAGTTGGAGAATTATTTCATGCCAGACCTAATGGAAATAAGATGATAGAATCAAAAGCCACTTCATACAATGGAATATAACTATTTATTTTGACAAAGAAAGTGGTGTCCGTTGTGGAGAAGACATTTCTAATCAAACCAATGCTTGATGAAACTTACCCAGTCATTGATTATGGCAAAGGGGTCTATTTATATGATATGGACGGAAAAAAATACTTAGATGCCGCTTCAGGTGCCGTGACCGCTAATATTGGTCATGGAGTACCGGAAATCGTAGAAGCAATGATGGAGCAGGCAAAAAAAGTCTCCTTTGTATATCGCTCGCAATTTACAAGCGATGCCGCAGAGAAGCTCGCCCAAAAAATCGCGGAAATGACTCCTGCTGATCTGAATTGGAGTTTTTTCGTGAACAGTGGATCGGAAGCAACCGAAACTGCTATGAAAATGGCCATTCAATATTGGCAGGAACGAGGGGTGCAAACTAAAACTAAAATTCTGTCAAGATGGGTTAGTTATCATGGTATTACAATGGGAGCCCTTTCGTTGTCCGGTCACACTGGAAGAAGGGCCCGTTTTGTTCCTCTCTTAGAAGACTTTCCTTCCATAAACCCACCTTACTGTTACCGCTGTCCATATAATTTAGAAGCACCTTCCTGTCATTATTTATGTGCACAAGAACTAGAAACGGCCATTAAACGAATTGGGGCAGAACAAATCGCTGCATTCATTGCGGAGCCGGTAATTGGGGCCGCGGGCGGAGCAATTGCTCCGCCAAAGGATTATTTTAAAACAATAAAAAAAATCTGTGAAGACAATGACATACTGTTTATTGCTGACGAGGTTATGACTGGTTTTGGACGCACAGGTACCATGCTTGCCTGTGAACAATGGGGAGTGGTACCTGATATCGTGGCATTGGGGAAAGGAATGGGGGCTGGTTATGCGCCAATTGCTGCAGCTGTTGCAAGTGAAAAAGTGATGGAGCCGATTCTAGCCGGGTCAAAGTCGGTCATGAGCGGACACACTTTAAGTGCCAACCCACAATCCTGTTCGGTGTCATTGGCTGTCCTTGATTACTTAGACAAAAACAAGATTCTCAAGGAAGTAGATAATAAGAGTGTGTATTTGAGAAATCAGCTTAAAAAGTTAAAGTGGCAGTTCTCTTTTATAGGGGATATCCGGGGTAAAGGCTTGCTGCTGGGTATTGAATTCGTCATGGACCCCCATACAAAAACCCCATTTGATAGAAAGTCCTCGGTTACACAAAAGATAATCACAATGGCAAAAGACAAAGGTCTCCTCGTATATCCTGCCGGTGCGGGGATAGATGGAGTAAATGGTGATGCCATAATCATCTCACCTCCATTAACTATAACGAAAAGGGAAATGGAGGAATTAGTTTTACTGTTAAAAGAAACATTTACTGCTTTTTCCAATGAAATAAATGTAGGATTGGATGGTGAACATTAATTGGAAAATACATTTGGGAAAATAACAACATTAGATAATGTCATGGATTTTTTTCATGATGGAATGACTCTAATGTTCGGTGGATTTGGAGGTGTAGGTTCCCCTCCGACCTTAATTGAAGGCATTTTGGAGAAAGGGGTTAAAGATCTTACGCTAATTGGAAATGATACAGGTTTCCCACATATTGGCATTGGTAAAATTGTCAGCCGTGGGCGAGCAAGTAAAGTAATTGCCTCCCATATTGGCTCTAACCCTGTTGCAGGTCAGCTTATGAATGCTGGAAAGCTTGTGGTTGAGTTCTCACCCCAGGGAATCTTAGCAGAAAGAATCCGTGCCGGGGGAGTAGGACTCCCAGCGATTTTATCTGATATTGGTGTGGACAATGAAATTGTTTCAAAGGATAAACCTTACTTTAAGTTATCCGGAAAAGATTACCTTGTAGAAACGGCCTTAAGCGCGGAGGTTTCCATTGTCTATGCCAAAAAAGCCGATATATATGGCAACTTAATCTATGATAAAAGTGCCCGCAATACTAATCCGCTAGTAGCGATGGCTGGAAAAATTACAATTGCTGAGGCAGAAGAAATCGTGCCGTTGGGCAGTCTTAACCCAGAAGAAATCATTACACCAGGAGTTTTTGTTGACTATATAATCTCTTCGCAAGGGGTGAATTGGAAATGGGCATGGGAGTAGACATCAGAAACCAAATGGCAAAACGGGCTGCCGAGGAAATTCAGACTGGTATGGTGGTGAATCTTGGTATTGGAATACCCTCCCTTGTCCCCAACCATTTATCTCAAAAAATACAAGTAATGTTTCATGCAGAGAATGGGATTACCGGAATGGGACCAAGTCCAATTAAAGGGAATGAGGACGAAAATTTGTGTAATGCAGGCGGTTTTCCGGTTACGTTAACAAATGGAGGTTCCTATTGTGACAGTTCCATTGCTTTTGGGATGATTCGCTCTGGAAGAGTAGATATTACAATCTTAGGGTCACTTCAAGTGAGTCAAGATGGTGATTTGGCTAATTGGATTGTTCCTGGAAAAAAAGTGCCCGGTATGGGTGGAGCCATGGAACTGGCCCAGAAAGCCAAAAAGGTCATTGTTGTAATGAATCATTGTGATAAACATGGTCATCCCAAAATTGTTAATCGCTGTACACTCCCCTTAACATCCTCTCGCTGTGTTGATGTCATTATTACAGAATTAGCTGTTTTTAAGATTGCAGAAACAGGGTTAATTTTGACAGAATTATTTGCCCCATACAATCTTGAAATAGTTGAAAGTAAAACAGGTTGTGAATTTAAGGTTAGTGAAACGATTCGGAACATACCATACTGATGGTAAATCGCTTAAAAGGGGGAAACCCAATGGAAAAATATAAAATCTTAGTAAAGGAATGGTTGAAGGAAAATCGTGCTCGTGCCGCAAGACTCTTACAATTACTTGTCCGTGAAAACAGTACGCGCGGAAATGAAAGCAGCACACAAGCAATAGTAATAGAGAAATGTCGTCAACTTGGATTAACATTAGATATTTGGGAAATTGGCGGTGATGAATTAACAAACCACCCTGCCTTTTGCTGTGATCGCAAAAGCTTTGAAGGAAACCCCAATTTGGTCGCCGTTTTAAAAGGATCAGGTGGAGGCAAATCGATTATTTTAAACGGACATATTGATGTGGTGCCGGTCGGGGATAAAGCAAATTGGGAGCATGATCCATTTAGTGGGATGATTGAGTGTGGCAAACTGTATGGCCGAGGAGCTACAGATATGAAGGGAGGGAATGTCGCCCTGTTACTGGCAATAGAATCGATTATTGCATCGGGGATTAAACTTAAAGGTGATGTTATTTTTCAAAGTGTGATTGAAGAAGAGAGTGGTGGAGCTGGGACACTTGCCGCCGTATTAAGAGGATATCAAGCAGATGGAGCCATCATCCCCGAGCCGACAAATATGAAATTGTTTCCTAAACAACAGGGTTCTATGTGGTTTCGAATTACTGTAACCGGTAAAGCAGCACATGGGGGAACAAGATATGAAGGGATTAGTGCAATCGAAAAATCTCTCCTAGTCATTCAAAGCCTACAACAATTAGAGAAAGATAGAAACGCTAAGATAACTGATCCTCTCTTTAATAAAATTCCAATCCCCATCCCAATAAATATTGGCAAGATTACCAGCGGAGAATGGCCTTCTTCAGTACCTGATACGGCAATCATTGAGGGAAGGATGGGGGTTTCACCTGATGAAACGATTAAAGCTGCACAGGTAGAAATGGAAGAATGCTTGAAAAGACTTTGTCAGCAAGATGAATGGCTTCAAGAGCACCCACTCAAACTGGAATGGTATGGCGGCAGATGGCAGCCAGGAAGCCTTGAAACCAATCATCCATTAATCCATGAATTAACGGAAAGTTACCTTGAGATAACGGGTGAACCGCCAGTTATTGAAGCAAGTCCATGGGGCACAGATGGCGGAATTCTTTCAACTGTGGGTCAAACTCCCGTTGTTGTTTTTGGCCCAGGCATAACTGAAATTGCCCATGATGCAAATGAACATATCGTCCTTGAGGATTTATTTACTGCAAGTAACATTATTGCTCTGACAATATTAAGATGGTGCGAAATCGTTGAGGAGTGATAATAATGACTCAAAAAGCATTTACCATTTATGTTAAAGAGATAGATTATTATATTGAAATTTATCTAGACCCTTTTAATCAACGGATAAGGGTTGATGATTATCGCGGAAATATAAAATTAATGTTAGCAAAAGTAGAGGAGATTGTGAAACAGCAACAGGCAGAAAAACTAATTATCAAAGGTCGCAGTGAAGATTTTATAACATTTATTGAAGCAGGGCTCCAGCCTGAAACGGTAGTGGATCGTTACTTTCTTGGATCAGATGCCTATTTTTTTTCTAAATTCTATTCTTCTGAGCGCAAAAGAAATGACCAGTGGATTACCGAAGATGGAATTTTACAACGTATCTATCAATCAAAATCATCTATTGATAAAACAATCCTTCCTAAAGACTATGAACTAAGGAAGGCTGATGAGAAAGATGCTGCCGGCTTATCAGACTTATACCAACAAGTATTTCAAATTTATCCGACTCCGCTGTATAAGCCGGAATATGTAAAAAAAATGATGGGGGATGGGACGGTCTACTATGTTTTTTTGTATCAAGGAAAAATAGTCAGTGCAGCTTCTGCAGAAATAAATTCTATTTATAAAAATGCCGAATTAACAGACTGTGCAACGCTCTCGGAGCATAGGAAATATGGTCTCATGAAAATAATCCTCCAAGAACTTGAAAAGGATTTAAGGAATAATGGTATTTTTTGTGCCTATTCGATTGCTCGTGCCTTATCATTTGGCATGAATGCAGCCCTATTTCAACTTGGCTATTCCTATAGAGGCAGGTTCATGAATAATTGTTATATTTATGACAAACTTGAAAATATGAATATGTGGGTGAAAAATCTGGCAAACTGCTAAAAATTCGGCATTAGCTGCCAATTTTTCAGCAACCAGTATTAGGGGGGCAGGTGAAACAAATAGGACAATTAACAGCATTAACCCAAGAAGTGTTAACAGCCATTCTTAAAAGCATCGATGAAGGAATTCATGTGGTTAATCCGCAGGGAAGAACGATCTTTTATAATGAAGTGGCAGCCAAACATGATGGGATGGCTGTAGAGGAAGTCTTAGGTAAACATCTATTAGAAGTATTTCCTTCCTTAACAGAAGAATCGAGCACCCTCTTAAAAGTTATGAAAACAGGTAAACCAATTTATAATCAAACGCAAGTATATGTAAACATGCACGGGGCAAGCATAGACACCATGAATACGACGCTGCCAATATTCCTTGATAAAAAAATGATTGGCGCTGTGGAGATTGCGAAAGATTATTCTCGAATGAAATTGCTTGCTGAAAGGCTTTTAGACTTACAAAAAGGTGTTATCAAAAGCAGCTTTAAAAAGGGTGCTAAACAGCAGGTAAAGTATACGCTAAACGATTTAAAAACCATGAACCCTTCTTTTAAAAATATTAAAGCAGAGGCGAGGAAACTAGCGAAATCAGATGCTCCGATTCTTGTCTATGGGGAGTCGGGAACCGGCAAAGAGTTATTTGTCCAGGGGGTTCACCATGACTCGCATCGTTCAGAAAGGTCATTTATCGCTCAAAATTGTGCCGCTATCCCTGAAACTCTGCTTGAGAGCATTTTATTTGGAACGGCAAAAGGTAGCTATACAGGGGCTGTTGAACGTAAAGGTCTGTTTGAATTGGCAGATGGAGGCACCCTCTTTCTCGATGAACTTCATTCCATGCCAATGGAACTGCAGGCAAAGCTGTTAAGGGTTTTAGAAGACGGGATGGTCCGAAGAGTGGGCAGTTCTCAAAATATCTTCGTTAATGTTCGTGTTATTGCAGCTATGAATGTACACCCAGAAGTGGCCCTACAAGACAAAATGATACGTCCTGACCTATTTTACCGCTTGAATGTTTTTACCTTTTCCCTCCTGCCATTAAGGGAACGGAAAGAAGATATTTTATACTTAGCAGACTATTTTATTCAAAGTTTTAATAAGCAGTTAAGAAAGACGATTCAAGGCTTGGAAAAGAGTCTAAAGATATTTTTAACCGATTACCACTGGCCAGGAAATGTCCGGGAGCTCAAACATACACTTGAATATATGATGAATGTTTGTGAAGGGGAGTTTCTCGGTGAGGAAGACCTGCCTGTCATCCTAAAGCAATACCAATCTCCAACAAAGGAACATCAGCAAAAGAACTTATCTTTAAGAAAAAATCTCGAGGAGGTGGAGAAACAGCTCATTATGAATGCCTTGGACCAAGCGAAGGGAAATATCAATCAAGCTGCCAAGCTTCTAGATCTTCCAAGGCAGACTTTGCAATATAAATTAAAAAAAATTCCCTATTAATACCGCCGAATTTTCGGCGGTATTTTATTGTTATTTAAGACTGAACTCAACTAGCATCAGCTTTAAGATGGCACTGTAGAGTTGGCACGAATCTTGCATATTATTTAGTAAAGCAAGTTAGGAGGAACTCAAAATGAAGCCATTTTTATATAAACCGGATAGACATTGGAAAGATATAGAGCTTTGGAAAGATGTGACTGAAGAACAGTGGAATGACTGGCTGTGGCAATTAACGAATACCATTCGAACTTTAGATGATTTAAAAAAGGTCATCCATTTAACTCCTGATGAAGAAGAAGGAGTTAGGATTTCGACCAAAACCATTCCCTTAAATATAACACCATATTATGCTTCTTTAATGAATCCCGATGATCCGCGATGCCCGATCCGGATGCAATCGGTTCCTATCTCAAAAGAGATACACAAAACAAAGTATGACCTGGAAGATCCACTGCATGAAGATGAGGACTCTCCAGTACCAGGATTAACCCACCGCTATCCTGACCGTGTACTTTTTCTTGTAACCAATCAATGCTCCATGTATTGCCGTTATTGTACAAGAAGGCGCTTTTCCGGTCAAATTGGCATGGGCGTGCCTAAGAAACAGCTTGACGCTGCTATTTTATATATTAGACAAACACCTGAGGTTCGTGATGTATTAATTTCCGGCGGTGATGGTCTGTTAATTAATGATAATATTCTAGAGTATATTTTGAAAAATTTACGCGAAATTGATCATGTGGAAATCATTCGAATTGGAACAAGAGCACCAGTGGTATTTCCTCAGCGAATTACCGAAAATCTTTGTCATATTTTAAAAAAATATCACCCAATCTGGTTAAATACACACTTTAATACCTCCATTGAGATTACAGAAGATTCAAAGAGGGCTTGTGAAATGTTAGCAAATGCTGGGGTGCCAGTGGGAAATCAATCTGTTATTCTAGCAGGAATTAATGACAGTGTTCCAATCATGAAAAGGCTCATGCATGACCTGGTAAAAATTCGTGTCCGCCCATATTATATCTACCAATGTGATCTTTCAGAGGGAATCGGCCATTTCCGAGCACCTGTATCCAAAGGACTTGAAATCATTGAGGGATTGCGTGGACATACAAGTGGTTATGCAGTCCCAACTTTTGTCGTGGATGCCCCAGGAGGCGGCGGGAAAATTGCCTTGCAGCCAAACTATTTAATATCGCAAAGTCCAGAAAAGGTAGTGCTTCGCAATTTTGAAGGAGTTATTACTTCCTATCCAGAACCTGAAAACTACGTACCTGGCAGGGCAGAAGAATATTTTGAAATGGTTTATCCTGATATGGCTGAGAAAAAATCACTTTCTGGGATCTCGGGCATTATGAATGATCAGCACTTTAATTTAGTACCGGAAGGATTAACAAGGCTCCATCGCCGGAAAGAATATAATCAAGATCCTGCGCACAGTTCATTAAAAGATAAGCGGAGTAAACGAGATGAATTAAAGGAAAAGAAATTTAAAGCATTGACAGAGAAAGAAAAGGGCACAAACACTGGAAAAAATCCAAAGCAGGAAAATGAGCCAATTAAAGACTAAGAAGAGGAGTGTGGGTCGTGAAAGTGGCATGTGAATGGTGCAATAGTCTAAACGTCAAAATGACAACTGGCTCTGTTTTCTGGGAATTACCTGACGGATCGAGGGCCATTGAAATTGAACAAACTCCCACGCATGAATGCTCTGACTGTAACATGATTTATCAGAGCGAGAGGATTGTTAAAGAAATCGAAGATCAATTATTTTTGATTGACTGTAAGCAAATTAGTAAAGTGATTACCTATGAAGAATTAATGAAGATTCCTAGATTATTAAAAAAGAATTATTTTGATTTCTCAACCTAACAAAAAGCAGCCCACTCGAGGCTGCTTTTTCCATGATCCAAATTCTAATATCCAACTGGACGTGATGGACGCTATCCGTTATAGTAGTGCATAAGTAAAATGTGTGGTTTCCGATATGGACAAGAAAGGCGTTTAAAGTATGAGAAAATCATTTTATCATTTTTTAATGAAATATAGACACCCCGCTCCAAAGGAAGATATTAGTACCTTTGCAAACGATGCGTTTTTGGATCATAGTTTTCCGAAAACCTCAGCAGATTACCAAGAAATAAGTTCTTACTTAGAAATGAATGGACAATACTTGAAATCGATGACGGTCTTTGATGAAGCGTGGGAAGATTATATAAGTTCTGAAAGTTAATATTAATAATTTTGATCGCCCATAATAATGAGGCGATTTTTTCATTTCTTAAATGACATGCGCGTTATTTTTTAGCGTGCATATACTATTGTAATCAAAATAAACGACTAATCCATTTGAGGGGATGGGAGGATATGGCAAAGAGGAAAAAACCAAAATATAAGATCGGTGATACTGTCGTCATCACCATCTATGGTACGGTTGGTAAAGTGACCGATATTAAATTATTAGATGGCAATTATGTTTATGAAGTAAATAAGAGTGAGGGACTTTTTATTGAAGAAGCCCTGCAATTACTTTCGGAATATGATGGTACAGTGGTAGAGCAAGAACAGATTGATATTGAGTATAAATTCTTTTTCGGTGACTTAGTTCAAGTTAGTGGATATGGTGCTGATTTGTTTAAAGTGGTTGGTTTCAGAACAGAAATTTGGCGCTATAAAGAAGATGCCTGGGAAGATGTTATCTACGAGCTTTCTCGAGTAAGTGATGGAGAATGGCTCGAAGCAGGTGAAGAAGAATTGACACTAGTCGCTGATGCTGAGAATGCAGATACCTTTATCCAAAAGCTAGGTCTTTTATACTTAGTTAATAAACAAGAAAAAACGGAAAAAAAACCAAAAGTTCAAAACACGGTCCGTAAAGCAGAATTTGAAGAAATAGAACGAAAAAAAGAAAAAAAGGAATTAATTGACAACTTATTGGACATATTTAATGATTACCGGATTTTATATGAAATGTTTCAGGACCAAGAATATTATCAAGTAATGCGTGTTATCCTTAGGAAATTAGAAAGTGTGGTAAACAATGATGGCAAAAGCCATGTATAGCTACCATCTGGAAATCTCAATCAATAAATAGATGACAAAGGGTATTCCTAACCATTTAATGAAAGAAAACATGGAGTTAGTCAATTTCTCAAATAGTTGGAGGGTGTATCCATCCTCCTGGTTAACATCAGCAATAAAGGCCTCTAACTTCAATTGTAATTTTGACATTTTAATCCACCCCTGATACAAGTTCTTTTTTTTTCATACTATGCTTGTCCACATAAAAAAAGACATCCTATCTTGTAGAAATATTTTTAAAGTTCATGCAGTCTAAAGTAACTAGCATGAAAAGGTCATGTACATCATACATTCTCTAAAAAGGGGGCGATGCTATGAGAGAAATCGAAGTGTTTATTGATACAGAAGAAATTGCCGAATTTTTCTTTCATGAGCTGGTGAAGCGGGGTTACGTTCCTAGCGAAGAAGAATTAGAAGAACTCGCAGATATAACCTTCGAATATCTTATCGAAAAGAGTATTATCGATGAAGAAGTAGAAGATGACTAACAACCTTGTAAATAAAGGTTAGGAGAGTCATCCTCTTAATGATAGATAAGACAATAGACGAGCAGGTATGCTCGCCTTTTGTTTGTACTTAACATAGTCTTTAAATCCTATGTCAATTGAATTAAATATTTTAAAGGTTTGACGAAACCTTTATTTGTTTACCTCGTATATATGGATACGAACCTAAGGAGGGGTTTATATGTTAAAGAAAATCCTTAAATCTCTTATTAACAGTAAACTAAACCATCACCACAAATACACTTCTTCAAGCGATGCCTGGAAGAAAATGAATCAGCATAAACACAGCCACTATGGGCACCATCACTACAAAAAGAAACATAAAAGTGGAAGCTTTATGTCTAGTTTCTTCAGCAGCTAAAAGGGGTTTACATGTTAAAAAGGTCTGTATTATTCTTTTCAAATTTACTTGAAAAACCTTTATCGCCTGAACTAGTAATTGCTGATAAATACAAGGTGGTTAAACATCTTGGTATGGGCAGTTATGGGCACAGTTATTTAGTTATCGATCTCTCCACCCAGCAAAAAAAGGTATTAAAGGCCTTAAGGCTTCACAAAAGAATCACAAAGTCTGGTCGGAGAAGTTTTGAGCTGGAAAAGGAATTATTAAAGTCGATTGACCATCCCGGATTCCCCAAGTATTTTGAAACGGGATTAATCAAAGAAATACCCTTTTATACGATGGAGTATATTGAAGGTAAAAATTTTGAACAGCTTATTTTTTCTGAGGGCTGGACCATAACTGAGCCAGAAGCATTTAAAATTGCGGATGAATTACTAACCCTAATTGAACATCTTCATCACATGAATATCATCCATCGAGATATTAGGATTCCGAATGTCATTTATGATGGGACGAAGATAAGGCTGATAGACTTGGGATTGGGGAGATATTTATCACACGACCTAGAAGTTGAAGCTGTAACTAAAAAGGTGGATGTACGAAAAGGGGTTAATTTTCAAGTGGACTTTTATGGGCTAGCCCATTTTTTGCTGTTTTTATTGTATACGAACTATTCCTTTGACCCCCATGAAAAGGAAAAAAGCTGGGAAGAGGAATTAAATATTTCATCTAGCGCCAAGCACATTATCAGAAGGCTCCTAGAGATTGACATTAAATATGACGGCTGTTCTCAGATAAGAGAGGATATTAAAAAGCTACTAATTTAGGAGGAGAAATCGATGTCATTTTTTAATAAAGTTTTTGCCAGTATTGGAATTGGATCCGCTGGAGTCGACACTAGGCTTGAAAAAGATACATACATGCCAGGAGAAACCGTTCAGGGTGTAGTAGTGATAAAAGGAGGTAAGATAGATCAGCAGATTGATGCGATTTATCTTGCCTTAAATACGACTTATTTAAGAGAGTCAGATGACAAGAAATACACCGTTACAGCCACCATTGATCGGTTCCAGTTAACCACTCCGTTCACCATTCGAGCAAATGAGAATAGGGATATCCCTTTCTCCTTCCAGCTCCCTTTTGACACACCGCTTTCAATTGGTCGTTCAAAAGTGTGGGTTACTACAGGTCTTGATATAAAAGGTGCCGTAGACCCAAGTGATCAAGATAACTTAAAAGTAGTTCCAAATCCCTTAATGTCTGCTGTATTTCATGCAGTTGACCAGTTGGGATTTAGAATTCGTGAGGCAGATTGTGAGGAGGCACCTCGCCGATTACGCGGTCGATTGCCATTTGTGCAAGAATTCGAATTTGTTCCTGTTTCTGGATTGTTTCGTGGAAAGTTAGATGAATTAGAGGTAGTTTTCTTCCCTTTAGCTAATGGTACACTTGAGATGATGTTCCAAGTTGATCGTCGTGCCAGAGGTTTATCAGGCTTGTTTTCTGAAGCACTGGGAACAGATGAGACAAATGTAAGGCTAACGGTAACCAACCAAGATATTCCACATTTACAACAAAAAATTGAAAATGTTATCCAAAGATATTCGTAGTGAAGGACAATAGGGTCTTGTGACTCTATTGTTTTTTTTACCTTTCTGAAGTAAATCGAATCAATATTCGTCAATAAATGCGTAAAACCTAAGGAAGGACCTTAGGTTTATTTTATGGGAGACGTTAATAAACAGTTTTGCGCTTTTGGTATTAACTTTTGCGGTCTGCTGCACTATTTTCTTTAGCATGCGCTTCATGCTCTGCTACAATGGCTTCTGGTGGGATGTGATTATTCTTCTTTTGCCCACGTATACGTGCCCGATGTTTTTTACCCATTACTACCCCTCCTTTTAACCTAATCATATGTTCCCACAATTTCAAAAAATCATGTCATCGTTTTTCAATAAAATACGTTTATGTTATAGTGTCTATGGTACAAACTTATTTCTGTATCTACTTTAACTTTTTACTTGGAGGTTTATCAATGAGTGTACATATAGGGGCAAAGGAAAATGAAATTGCGGAAACCGTATTACTTCCAGGGGATCCACTTCGGGCAAAATATATAGCAGAGACTTTTTTAGAGGATGCCAAATGTTATAATGAAGTTCGTAACATGTTTGGTTACACCGGTACATATAAGGGAAAAAGAATCTCCGTTCAAGGTACTGGGATGGGCGTTCCTTCGATCTCTATTTATGTTAATGAATTAATACAAAGTTATAATGTTCAAAACCTTATTCGTGTGGGCACTTGCGGTGCCATTCAAAAAGACGTAAAGGTTCGTGATGTCATTTTGGCGATGTCTAGCTCTACTGACTCCAATATGAACCGACTGACCTTTGGTCATGTAGATTTTGCCCCAACAGCAAACTTTGAATTATTGAGAAGAGCTTATGAGGCTGGAGTGGCGAAAGGACTTAATCTAAGAGTAGGAAATGTTTTCACTGCTGATTCATTTTATAATGATAATGCAGAGCTTGAAAAGTGGGCAAAATACCAGATCCTTGCCATTGAAATGGAGACCACTGCACTTTATACATTAGCTGCCAAATTTAACCGTAAAGCCCTCTCTGTTCTTACTGTTAGTGACCATATTCTAACAGGTGAAGAGACAACGGCAGAAGAAAGACAATTAACCTTTAATGAAATGATTGAAGTGGCATTAGAAGCTGCGACTAAAGAATAATTTGTATGAGCCTCTTCCAAATCGGAAGAGGTATTTCTTTTTTGAAAAAGGAACTTTGCAAAAAAAAGAGAATTTAATTAGGGAGGTGAACGAAATGAAGGAGCAGCTCAAATTAGATATAACCGGTATGACTTGTGCAGCTTGTTCAACCAGAATTGAAAAAGTACTGAATAAAATGAATGGTGTCGAAGCCAATGTTAATTTAGCAATGGAAAGTGCAGCAATTTCCTATGAAAAAGACAGAGTAACAAGTCATGAGATCATTTTAAGAATTGAAAGCCTCGGATACGAAGCGAAGGAAATGGAGAAGAGGGAATCAAAACAACAACATAAGGAAGAGGAGATTAAGCAGAAGAAACAAAAATTTTTTCTTTCAGTTATTCTTGCAAGTCCCCTATTGTATACCATGTTCGCTCATATCCCAGTTGACATCGGCCTACCAATGCCATCTATTTTAATGAGTCCATGGTTTCAATTCTTATTAGCCACACCGGTTCAGTTTTATATTGGCGGTCCGTTTTATATTGCAGCCTACAAATCACTTAAGAGCAAAGGGGCTAATATGGATGTTCTTGTTGCATTAGGGACATCTGCGGCCTATTTCTATAGCGTGTCAGAAGGCTTAAAAACGATTCGAAATCCTAATTATTTGCCGCATCTTTATTTTGAAACGAGTGCTGTTCTGATTACGTTGATACTGCTAGGGAAACTATTTGAAACCACGGCAAAGGGCAGAACTACGGTTGCTATCTCTAAGTTGTTAAATCTTCAGGCAAAGGAAGCCACTGTAATTATAAATGGAAAAGAACAGCGAATCCCAATAGAAGATGTAAGGGTATTTGACCGATTATTAGTCAAGCCCGGTGAAAAAATTCCCGTTGATGGAAAGGTCATCTTAGGGCAGTCTTCAGTTGATGAATCAATGATAACAGGTGAATCTATACCAGTTGAAAAATCTGTTGGGGATAAGCTTATTGGGTCAACCATGAACAAAAATGGAACGCTTACAATGGAAGCGACGAGAGTAGGAAAAGACACAGCCCTTGCTGGCATCATAAATATTGTCGAGGAAGCACAGGGAAGTAAGGCCCCAATACAACGCCTGGCAGATTTAATCTCTGGCTATTTTGTTCCAGTCGTTGTGGGAATTTCCATTGTGACGTTTGTTATTTGGTATCTTTTTGTTAATCCTTACGATTTTCCAGCTGCATTAGAAATTGCTATTTCTGTACTTGTCATTGCATGTCCATGTTCTTTAGGTCTTGCAACCCCAACCTCTATTATGGTTGGGACAGGAAAAGCTGCTGAAATGGGAATTCTTTTTAAAGGTGGGGAACATCTTGAAACTGCTCATAAAATCAAGGCGATCGTTTTTGATAAAACTGGTACGATTACAAAAGGACAACCAGTTGTTACGGATTTTATTGCCTATCAGGAGGAGAAAAAAGTTCTTCAATATCTTGTTTCAGCTGAAAAGTCCTCAGAACATCCCCTTGCTGAAGCGATTGTGCGATACGGAGTTGAAAAACGATCGAGTACCATGCCAGTAAAACGATTTAGGGCAATTCCTGGATATGGAATAGAAGCAAAAATAGGCAATGATGAGGTCTTTGTGGGAACACGTAAATTAATGAATTTAAAAAGCATTTCTTATCATAATTGGGAAAATGATCTTCTTCGCTTCGAAATAGAAGGGAAAACCGCGATGTATATTGCAATCAATGAAACGATAATGGGTATTGTGGCAGTAGCGGATACAGTTAAAGAAACAGCTGTACAAGCCGTTAAGCAACTCTCAGACTTAGGTATTGATGTATATTTACTAACTGGAGACAATGAACGGACCGCAAAGGCAATTGCCGACCAAGTAGGTATAACTAATGTAATTGCTGAGGTGCTTCCAGAAGAAAAAGCAAATCATGTGAAGGAATTGCAGTCTAAAGGTTTAAAGGTTGCAATGGTGGGGGATGGAATCAATGATGCTCCTGCTCTTGCGGTTGCCGATATTGGAATTGCCATAGGCACAGGAACAGATGTCGCCATAGAGGCAGCGGATATTACCATACTTGGGGGAGAACTTACCTTGATTGCCAAAGCGATTTCCTTAAGCAAAAAAACGATGCAAAATATCAAACAAAATCTTTTCTGGGCTCTTATTTATAATAGTGGAGGAATTCCGGTCGCTGCACTCGGTTTACTTGCGCCTTGGGTGGCAGGGGCAGCGATGGCTTTTAGCTCAGTATCTGTTGTGTCTAATTCCCTTCGTTTGAAGAGAGTTAAAATTTAAAAAAGACTAAAGATATTGCCGGAAATGAAGCGGTGCTTTCACTAGAAAGTGCCGTTTTCTATAGAAAAAAGGGAGTTGAGTGTAATTCTTATTATATTCATTAACTTTTCTTTGTTAATTTTATATAAAAGATGTTATTCTAATCACTAAGGGTTTACTTTTTAGCATAGACCTTTAAAAAATATGAATATAATCCAGCTACAAGTTGGAGTATTAATATTTATGGTAATGAAAGTGGTGAAGTCTTTGGAAGAAAAAAATCAAGAAAAAGTGAAAGTTGAGGAAGAAAAAGTAGGACAAGAACAAGTGACCGAAAATAAGTCTAGTTACATACGCTTGAAAAAGTTTCATTTTATTATGCTTTTATTTTTCCTTGTTTTCTTATCGGCTGGGATTACAACGTTTGCTCTTGCATTTGGAAAAGAAAAGGTAGTGACAGTTACACCAGACAGAACGGAATTTAATAAACTTTATGAAGCCTTTGATACTTTGAAAAATGGTTATTATCAGAACGTCAATGATAAAAAATTGATTAATGGTGCCATTGATGGCATGGTTAATTCACTTGACGACCCCTACTCAGACTATATGAGTAGTGATGCAGCAAAGAGCTTCCATAACAGCATTTCCTCTTCATTTGAAGGTATTGGTGCCGAGATTCAGGAAAAGGATGGACATATCGTCATTGTTTCTCCTATTAAAGGCTCTCCTGCAGAAAAAGCAGGTATTAAACCGAATGATATTGTTGTTACTGTAAATGGAAAAAGTCTTCAAGGGAAAAATTCAACAGAAGCTGTCACAATGATTAGAGGTAAAAAAGGAACAAAAGTGGTCCTGTCAATTCGACGACCTGGAAATGCAACCCCTATGACGTTGTCAATTGTTCGAGATACTATTCCAATTGATACCGTTTATGGTGAAATGGTTGATAATTCCATTGCAAAAGTTCAAATTACAAGCTTTTCAAGCAACACTTCAAAAGAATTAGTAAATACCTTAAACGACCTTAAGAAAAAAGGAATGAAAGGTCTCGTATTAGACTTGCGTCAAAATCCAGGTGGATTACTTGATCAAGCAGTAAGTATTTCAAGTATGTTTGTTCCTAATGGAAAAGTTATTGTGAAAGAGGAAGACCGAAACGGAAAAATAAAGGAAATTACTTCACAGAATGAGGGAAATCCAGATCTTCCACTAGTTGTATTAATTGATTCAGGAAGCGCCAGTGCATCTGAAATAACTGCAGCTGCTTTAAAAGAATCTGCAGGAGTTCCTCTAATTGGTGAAAAGTCCTTCGGTAAAGGTACAGTTCAAACCGCAGCTGATTTTGATGATGGTTCTAATTTGAAATATACGATCGCAAAATGGTTAACACCAAATGGTAACTGGATTCACAAAAAGGGAATAACCCCAGATGTAGTAGTGGCATTACCGGAATATGCGACATTACCTATTATTGATTCAAATAAAGAATTGAAACTTTCGTCTTCATCCACAGAAGTTCAGACGGCACAAAAAATGTTGAAGGCAATAGGGTATGATCCAGGACGGGAAGATGGGTTCTTTGATGAAAAGACGAAACAAGCTGTGATTAAATTCCAAACAGCACAGAAGCTCCCTGCAACTGGTGTGTTGAAAGGTGATACTACTATAAAACTTATGACTGTTTTAAGTGGAAAAATAAAAAACAGCGATACCCAATTACAAAAAGCGGTTGAGGTTCTAAAAAGCAGAATGAAATAATAATGATGACCCGATTCCAGATGGAGTCGGGTTAAACTATATCTTAAGAACTTTTATAAACAAGAAGGGGAAGAAACATGAAAAAAGCAGAGGTATACATATTGTCAGGATTTTTAGGAAGTGGCAAAACCACATTGTTAAAACGGCTATTGGAGGACGAGCGTCTTCTTGGAAGAAATGTAGCTGTCATAATGAATGAACTGGGGCAAGTTTCCATTGACTCTGATGCTGTAGAAGAAGATGTATTGTTAAAGGAGTTATTAGGGGGCTGCATTTGTTGTTCTATTCAGGATAAACTTGAAGCACAGCTGCAAGGATTACTAATAAATGAGCAACCAGATGTTATTTATATTGAAACAACAGGTGCAGCTCATCCTGTTGAAGTATTAGATTCCATCCTTTCTCCTTTGTTTGCGGATCAATTATTGATTAAAGGGATTTTAACGGCAGTGGATGGATTGAGGTGGAGAGACAGAAAAGCGTTAAGCCCGCAGCTGCAGCAATTGCTTCTTGAACAAGTGAAAAATGCAGACCTAATTCTAATCAATAAAATTGATATGCTAAAAGAAAGTGAAAAGGCCCAGCTTATTTTTGAAATTCAGGGACTAAATCCTCATGCACATTGTTTACTAACTAATTATTCGAAAGTTCCCATAGAACGACTCAGAGGGTTATCTCAAGTTGGAAATAAGGAATCCAGACATATCCATTTAAATCTATCTACATACGTTTATCAGTTTAAGAATGCAATATGCGATACCAGTTTTGAAGAATTTTTAAAACAATTACCTAATACCATTTACCGGATAAAAGGCTATGTTAAGTTTCAATATTCAGAGTATCCATTCCTTTTCCAATACGCTTACGGAATGCCGCTTTATATGAAAGAGTACATGAACATGCCGTTGAACTTAGTTTTTATTGGTGAGAATGTTGATTGGGATATCATACAGGCCCAGCTTTCATCACTTGAAAGAGAAGATGCAGCTCGTTAATTTAGTGAAAATTTGTGAATAATGAATGATACTTTCTAATTCAGGTAACTCTTTTAATGTAGCAAAAACCATTAAAGGAGGAGCATCATGAAGAGGACAGTAGGATGTTGTTTAATAGTTGCAATTTTCCTCCTAAATGGATACGGAGTACATGCCGAAAGCGGGAAAAGGAGTAGTATTGAAATGCCGGAATGGAATAAGGCTGATCTAATATTACCCAAATACACAAAGTTTACGGTTCAGGATATGGAAACAGGGAAAAAATTTGAGGTACAAAGACGGGCAGGCAGTCATCATGCCGATGTACAACCTCTTACTTCAAAAGATACAAAAATCATGAAAAATATCTATGGAGGTAAATGGAGTTGGAAACGGCGCGCTATTTATGTCATATATAAAAAGCACAAAATTGCCGCATCCATGCATGGTATGCCCCATGGAGGGGGAGCCTTACAGAATAATTTCCCCGGCCATTTTTGCATTCATTTTTATGGCAGTACGACCCATCGAACCAATTCAATGGACTTGTCACACATGCTAATGATATATAAGGCATCTGGCTACTTAAATAATTACTTAGCAAAAGCAGATCCATATCAAGTAATAAACGCTTATATCGCAGGATATAAACAGCAGGATTCTCACATTGTCTCGAGCATATCGTTGCAAAAAATAACTTGGTCACCTATTTTAAATAAAGTCGAAAATGTAAGGATTTCACGTTTAGAAATGTTGCCCCCTGAAGATTTGAAGGAAGAAATCAGGTTAGATGTTCCTTTAGTGATTGACTGGTACATTAAGGATGTAGGCAGGCAAACGTTTCGGGGAGAAATTCACTTAATTAGATTTTCACCTGTTGATGCTTGGAAAGTGGATTCCAAGCCATTTCTACAAGAGAATCATCTCTAAAAAGAAAACACCTTTAGCGATTTGGCTAAAGGTGTTTTCTCATGTTAACAAATAGGAAAGAATAAATTTCAAATTCGAGAATTGTCTAGCTCCAGCGCCTAGCCCCTCGAGGTCACAAGCTTATCTAGTTTCGGCTCCTTGGGACTCAAGACATAAGCCGCCCCCTGAAGAAGGCAAAGAGCGCCTTCTTACAGGGTGCGTCTTATGTCTTCGTCCCAGAACAGTCGCCTCCACATTTAGGTCAATCCGTCCAAAAGGTTAAAAGGCAACCTTCCGGCCGGCTTGTCTTGTGCTTGTCGGGGCTAACCAAGGCGCTTGCGCTTTTCTTATCGCTGTTCACCAAATTTAATAAAGGTCAATTCATCCTCAATTAATCCACAAGCACCACATTGCACTCGATAACCCGGTCCATTGTAGGGGAGATGAAAAGGTTCTAGCTCATTTTGACCATATTCGCGAAGCACATCTCCGGATTGTGGATCAAGCTTAACTGAATGTGAAACTTGCTCAATTATATTAAAACGAGTTCGATTGGTTTTGCAATTTGGACATTTATAAGGGGTTGACATATCTATCTCCTCACTAAGGTTATTTAATCAATATTTTTTGCAAAAATATTGGTAAATATGTAACAATGCAAGTAAAGGAAAGGTTTACAAATTTAGAATGATAGATGACAGGTAGGGGAGAAGATACCATGAAAAAGCTAGTATTTATGTTAATTGCACTGTTGTCGGTGATAGCTGCCGTATCTTGTAGCAAACAGAATGAGGAATCAAGTAAAATGCCTGAAATGGTCAATGTAAGTTTGTCAGTAAATCCTAATCCGGGTCAACCAAATAAGCCCATCACATTTGAAGCAAAGGTTACACAAGGAAAAGAAAAAATCAATGATGCTGACGTTACCTTTGAAATTTGGCGATCTAAAGATGATAGACATGAAAAAATTTCCATCAAACATGCAGAAGCTGGTGTTTATCGCCTAGAAAAATCATTCCAACAAGAGGGAACTTACTATATTATTTCCCATGTTACAGCCAGAGATATGCATAACATGCCCAAGAAGGAATTTACTGTTGGAACACCAAGTGAAAAGGAAGATTCCACTTCCAGTAGCTCAATGGACGGAATGGACATGAATGACAATAAATAAACAAAGAAAAAAGGCAGCCTTATTGGCTGCCTTTAATCCATTGGATTGAATTAAAGTTTAGCAAATATTATTCCTCTTTTTTGGCCTTAATATTAACGGTAGCTTCTTTCCCTAGTTTTTGTTTAACGATTTCATTGACCTTTTCGGATATATCTCCTTCATAACTCGAGCCAATATTTAACCTGCCAGATAGTTCCTTTATTCCTAATTGACCAAAATTATTTGCATAATCTAAGTGTTCAATAACTATTTGGTCAACCTGTAGGTGGTTAATTTGAATAGCTGGAGAATCATCATGTTCCTTTGCAGCAACAGGAACAGGAATGGATTTTACTTCTGTTTTAACATCATTAATGGTTGATTCTAAGGAGGAAATTTTTTTTTCCAATTCCGATATTTTTTTCGTAAAAGTTTTATTTGAAGTGAACAAGCGAAAGAAAAATCGCATAAAAACCCTCTATTCAGAATTGGTTTTGTTCAAAAACCGCCCAAGATGCTTTCCTTAGTTAATCTTATTTGTAATTACCAGAAACATGCAAAAAAAATCGACGTTTACAGAATTTCTGTGACGTCGATTTGTGAGTATTGCATATCAATATTTTTGGGAATTTTTATTTCGAGAATTCCATCTTTATAATTAGCAGTAGCACCTTTCTTTTTAACAATGGCCGGAAGGGTGATTGTATTTGAATCCTCTCTCTCGGGGATATGTTCGACAATAAGCTGATTAGAAGTATGATATAAACGAAGCTGGTGAAGCCAGTCTTCATTGCGAATTGGAATTCTGACAAAAACATAATCATGTGTCTCAAAAGCCGTGGAATTTAATGCATTTGTTGTTTTTTTTATTGGATCAGATGTTTGAAAACGATTGAAGATATCCTGACCACCCATCATATCGCCCATATTCGGTATCATCTTACCTATAAGGTCTTGAACATAATTGTTGATTTCTTCCGGTTTCATTTTTTGTAAAGAATCTTTCATATCCTTTGTAAAAGGAAACATATTCCAAGGAAACATTTCTTTCAACCTCTCTAAATCTAAAATTGATTTGCAATTGGCGTAGATGGATTGGCAATTTGGTCTTGATCACTAATATCTGTATCTCCGAAGCCATTGAGAGAGAATGAACTCGAAGGAGATAAATCCCCTAGAGCAAAATTTGAGCCAATCCATTTTTGGTTCGCTGTATGGCTATTTTGTACAGAGGGTCCTAGCGAAATATTTGCATTATTTGCAATAGAATTCGTCTTTATATTAAAAATGTTTATTTGAAAAGGCATTTTATTTCAGTCCTTTATTTCGAATTACTAAAGACGTTTGATGGATTTGCGATATCGCCCATATCATTGATGTCTGGATCAATAAAAACATTCTCCATAGCCGCAGTTGGCGGTGCAAAATCTCCATAGGATGAATTTTGGCCTTGAGATTTTGTATTGGCTGTATGGGCGTTATGAAGGGCTTCGCCGATGTTGACAGACCCGTTGTTCGATACACTGTTGATTTTCAGGCTGAAGATATTAATTACAGTCTGCATCCTGTCACATCCTTTATTGTTGTTATCCCATCATATGCAATCAATCGCCCATCCGTTATCAAAACTTCAAACCAAGTAAAGGGCAATTGATAAAATTTGCATATATAATCATTTGTTTTTAACATATATATAAAGAAAGAAATTTTTTTTAGAGAGGTAATGATGGTGAAAAAGAAAACGGCTTTGATTACAGGAGGAGCTTCTGGTATTGGCAAAAAAACGGCAGAACTGCTTGCGGAAAACGGATATCAACTTGTGATCAACTATCGAAAGAGTGAGTCAGAAGCTGTTTTCTTAGGAAAGCAATTAGGAGAACGATTCGGGATAAAAACAACAGCAATTCAAGGTGATGTGGCTAACAAAGAGGATTGTGAGCGTATTGTCAATGAAACCCTCTCAGAATATTCTAGTGTAGATGTCTTAATTCATAATGCAGGTCCTTACATACATGAACGAAAAAAGCTGACGGAATACTCTTTTGAGGAATGGAATTATTTAATTCAAGGGAACTTAACAGCTGTATTTTATTTGTCAAAATTGATTATTCCGGTTATGCGCAAACAAAGCTGGGGCAGGATTATCACGTTAGGTTATGATCGGGTTGAAACTTCCCCTGGGTGGATTTATCGATCGGCATTTGCAGCGGCAAAAACGGGTTTAGCCTCTTTGACAAGAACGATTGCTATGGAAGAAGCGGCACATGGGATTACCGCCAATATGATTTGTCCTGGTGATATTACTAACGAATGGAAAGAAAAAGACATCATAGAAGCTGTCATGGCAAGAGGGGAAAAAAACACGATAGGAAGACAGGGAACTGGTGAGGATATTGCTCGTGTGATTCGTTTTTTAACAGATAATCATTCTGATTTTATTACTGGGAGTATAATTCCTGTAACCGGTGGAATAGATGTCCTTGGAAAAACATTTAGAAAGTAAATAAAATTTTAAAGTTTTTTGAACAATTTGTTTTTGGGGAATGAAAATGGCTCTCTTTGTAGATAATAGAATTTATTCATCTATGAAAGGAGCAAAGAAAATTATGAGTTTTAACATTAACCGAATTAATCCTAATCAAACACAGGTTTTTTTTCATGACGGACGCTTTGAAACTTTAACAAATGAGGAATTAGATGAATTTTTGCTCCATATGGGACTGAGTGAAGTAAACAATGAACAAAACTTATTGGAATAATATATTATATATAAATGAAAAAGCAATCGGCAAAACCGATTGCTTTTTTATGCTTCTAATAAATGGGAATCTGTTTGATCTGTTCCAGAGCGTAACAAATGGAATGTATATAAATCTTTCGGAATTTCATATAAGTCATAAACATCTCCACTTGCATTCAATCGTTCGTAAAGAGCTAACCTAGTTTCATTTGATTTTACAACATATGGAAGTTTTTCGGCGGCTTTTATCGAGCGGATATTTTCTTTTCGAATTCTCATAAAAACCGTCTCAATTCCTGTTTCGTAAAAAAGTTCATGAAAAAAAGCTTCCTTTGCGGGGGCATTATACCCCTTCCCATGATAAGGTTTACCTAGCCATGTTCCTAAAAATCCAGCACCATCCTCGATGTCAAATAAATTAATGGTCCCAATGGGATTACCCCATTCATCAAGAATGGTCCGTGAAACTAATTCACCGCGTTCTTCTGCTTCAATAGTTTGCTTGGTGATAAATAAGAATTCTTCATACGAATCAGCTTTTTGACGTACAAAAGGGAAGACATCTGGATGCGTCATAAGTTCGTACAGTGCCTGGCTGTCGTGTAAATCACGTTTTTTCAACATGAAAATCCCTCCATTAGGGCATTCCGATCCCATGTCAAAAGAAGCGGTCCACCCTCGAAATTTTTTATAAAGTTACGTAAAAAATTTCGGGGTGGGAATCGAACCCACTAGAACCAGTAAACTGGTGGCGCACCATTTGCCTTCCCTATTTCATTTTTTTGTTGCAGTTTAATCCATAAACCCCCAAAATAGCTGCTAAATTATTTTCTTAGAGTATCATACTAGAAAAATAATAAAAAAGAAATAGGTTTTTTGCGGTTTTTCGCACACATTTTTTGCCAATTTTCTACACGAATCTACGTTTCCAAATAAACAAATTCCCCTCCAATCATCGTCCATTTTGGTTTGGCTAAATAATGGAACGGATGATGGGTCCACAGTACCAAATCGGCATCCTTGCCTTCCTCAATACTGCCCACTCTATTGTCAATTCTTAAATTTCTGGCTGGAAGAATCGTAATCCCCTCAAGTGCTTTTTGCTCGGATAAGCCTTCTCGAACGGCTAGGCTGGCGCAAATATTTAAATATTGGATCGGGGTATAGGGATGGTCAGTTATAATGGATACTTCCAAACCCTGGTTGGTCAATTCTTGATACGTTTTCCACGTTTTATTTTTTAATTCTACTTTCGATCTTCTTGTAAGTGTTGGTCCAACAGAAACCTTTAACTGATGTCCTGCTAATTCATTGGCAATAAGATGTCCCTCTGTACAATGTTCAATACGCAAATCAAGCTGGAACTCTTCTGCAAAGCGAAGCGCTGAAATGATATCATCAGCACGATGTGCATGGATCCTTACCGGTATTTCCCTCTTCAATGCCATCACAATCGGAGCAATTCGTAAATCATCAGGATTATCAGTATGAATGGCTTTATAAAATGCTTCCCTGAGCATTCCCATAATTCCCATTCGAGTGATGGATTCACTATTCCCATGACTGTGAATTCTTTTTGGATTTTCCCCTAATGCCATTTTTAATCCAGCTATTTCTTGAATAATCATTTTTTTGATGTTTTTTCCAGTTGTTTTAATAACAGATGTGGTTCCTCCAATCACATTAGCACTGCCGGGCATAACATGAACAGTGGTAATTCCGCTTTTAATGGCGTCGGTGAACGCCTGGTCCAATGGATAAACTCCATCAATAGCTCGAATATGGGGTGTAAGTGCTTCGACAGTTTCATTTGCATCGTTCCCGGCCCATCCAGTCCCCTCGTCATATAAACCTAAGTGTGTATGAACATCAATAAAACCAGGAAATAAATAAGAATTTGAGCAATCAATAATGGTTACTGTTAAATCTGATTTTAAATTTTTACCTATTTTTTTTATTGTTCCATCCTCTATAAGGAGATCAGTACTTGGGGCCGGTTTAGCGGTTACAGGATAAATATTTGCATTTTTTAAAAGTATTTTATTCATAATAATACCTTTCTTTAAGTAGTTAATAGTATTTTATCTATTTATACTCCATATATGTCTATGTGAAAGATTTCAGGTTGTAATTTATTTTCCATATTTTCAAAAAAATCACGAAACCTTTAAACGAACAGAGCGTAAATATTATCGTAATGCATAAATATATTCCTTGGAGGGAAGATGGAAATGATTAAGAGCGAGGAAAAGTTATTAGCAGCAGGTATTTATGTCTTAAGCCTATTTTTTCCAATCATAGCTCCACTTATTATTTGGTTGTTAAAAAAGGAAGAATCATCGTTTATAAATTTCCACGGTAAGGAATATTTTAATTTTTTTATTTCTTATTTCGTTTATTCCGTCGTGGCTGGCATTTTGACCTTTGTCATTATTGGGATTTTTCTGTTATGGGCGCTAGGGATTGCAGCACTTATATTTAGTATTATCGCAGCCATTAAAGCATACGAAGGTCAAGAATATCATTTCCCATGGATATTTAGATTAATAAAATAATAGGTTGATAAAAAACCCGACAAAAAATATGTCGGGTTTTTTGCAAGTGTTTCCAGTTGTTTTGTAACAAAATAAACGGAAATGCCAAGTCACATAAGAATCGTATTATTTTCTTTAAGGTTATGATTATTTTATAATATGGAAGGTATAAATGAATGAAGTGTTAGGGGTGAGGCAGTGTGTTTAGCCAAACAGGTTTAGTTTTAGAAGGCGGCGGTATGCGGGGTGTTTATACTGCCGGAATCCTGGAATATTTTTTAGAACAAGATTTGTTTTTTCCTTATGTTATTGGTGTTTCGGCAGGTGCCTGTAATGCCGCTTCCTATCTATCAAAGCAAAAAGGAAGAAATAAAACGGTTACGGTAGATTATGCAAGTGACCCTAGGTATATCTCATGGCGAAATTACTTTAAGAACAGGCAGTTTTTTGGAATGGATTTTATTTTTGATGAAATTCCTAATCAACATGTACCGTATCATTACGATGTTTTCTATAACAGTCCATCAGAGTTTGTCGTAGGGACAACGGATTGCTTAACGGGTATGCCTGTGTATTTTAAAAAGCAGGATTATGGTCAGGAGTTGTTAACAGTCCTAAGGGCATCTAGTTCTCTGCCATTTATCGCACCGGAAATCAGGTACCAGGACAAAATTTTACTAGACGGCGGCATAAGTGATCCCATTCCTATCAAGAAAGCACAACAGGATGGCTATAAGAAAAATATTGTGATTTTAACTAGAAATAAAGGTTATTTAAAAAAACCGTCCAAATTTCACTTCCTTGTTGACCGGAAGTATCCAAATTACAAGGGTTTACAACAGTCTTTACGAATGAGATATTGTCTTTATAACGATACCATTGATTATTTAGAAAAGGAAGAAACAGCCGGCAATGTGCTGATTATTCGTCCGTCTGAGCCTTTAAAAGTGGGAAGGATGGAAAGAAACCCACAAAGGCTAGGAGAGTTATATAACCAGGGTTATAGTGATGCAAAGGAATCCATGACCAAAATTATTTCCTATATTGAAAGGTAGAGAAGAGTCTTAGCAGGCTCTTCTCTTTCTTTAGGCAGTGTTAATGATAATTGTTTATTTTGAAACAATGTTGATTGGAGCGGAAGGCGCTCGACTCCTGCGGGAGTACGGGGCCGGGGAGACCCCGCAGACGCTTTTGGCGTCGAGGAGGCTCCCCGGCACGCCCGCGGGTTTGCTGAGCGCCTGGAGGGAAATCAACATTCAAGTCTAACACAGCCTTCTTTTAAAAAGTGAAAATCTTCTATCATTTTTTTTAACCCTAGTAAATACACTGTTAGTAGAGGATTTGATAAGGGGTTATCATGATGAAAATAAATGAATATTACCGGGATACAGCTCATATGCACTTAAATGGTAGTATTGCTTCACTTGTTCCAACTATTATGATTGTTATAGGGAATCTATCTGTTTTAAAGAATAATAATATCATGTTGCTGACAATTCCATTTTTGATTTATAGCTTCATTAGTTTTCAAATCTACCTTTTTAGAATGAGGCAATCAATTGCGATTAGAAGGAATTTGCAATCTTCTAAAAGAACTGCCAAATCGATTTTTGATGCACGTCATCTTTTAGTGCTTTTCAGGAATTCCCAGTCCTCATGTTTATTTCTCTATTTTCCTGATGGCCATTTAGCAGGGCAAATAAAAAAATATAAAGGAACAGGTTTAAAAAGATTTAAGCTTTCCAGGACCTACGCCTTATATAATATGGAAGATCAAGTACAGGGTTTTTTTAAACTTACAGGAAAAAAAGTATTAAAGATTGAGGTCTATGATAATAATCGGACCTTTTTAGGAGAATTTGAAAAAAAGAGTAAAGGTTTTTTGCAAGACAAAAAGGAACTGATGGACCAATCCGGAAAGTATATTGGCATGGTGGAAGGTGCAAAAGCCTTCATGGACGTACATGTATATGATCCAAAAAATCAAGAGGTGGGAAGGCTGCGCAGGGGATGGATGCCAATGGAGTGGAGCCCCTTGTTTCCAGAACCCAATACACCCGTACTATCAATAAGGGAGAGTATGTCAGAAAGTGAAAAGCTCCTTAGAATGTCGTTTTTAATTAATGAATTCTTTGTAGAAAGATAACAGCAAGATTGTTTCCTTCCAGTATAATGTTTGATATGATGAATTAAACATAGTTATTGTGGGGGTAAATCTTGTGCAAATTGATTTAATTAAAGGTCATGGGTCAGGAAATGACTTTCTCATCATTGATGAAATTTCAAATGAATATACGTTTACAGAAGAAGATCGAGCAACTCTTGCAAGGGTTTTATGTAACCGGAATTCCGAACTTGGAGCAGATGGGATTCTGTTTGTGATGAATAGTGAACATGCTGTTGGTAGAATGCGAGTTTTCAATGCAGACGGTTCAGAAGCTTCCATGTGTGGAAATGGTCTGCGTCTGGTCGCAAGATATATTTGCGAGTTAAAAGGTTTGAATAAGGCAGTCATCGAAACCATGAAAGCAAATCTTAAGGTTAGTAAACAGGAGGACATCTTTCCTCAGGTCCATACCTACCAGGTTGAGATTTCTCCAGTCCTGTTTGATTTAAAGGCACTGCCATTGAACTTAAATAAGTCTTCCGTTTTCAATGAGAAAATTGAAGAATTGTCACCAGAGCTAAAATTTACCGCCTTAGCCGTACCTAATCCACATTTGATTTCAATTGTGGAAACAGAGCAGCTAAGCAGTAATCTTCAAAAACAGCTTAGTGAGAAAGTGAACGGTCCCAATCATTTATTTCCAGATGGTGTAAATGTAAGCTTTGTAAGTCCGCTTCAAAAGGATTCTATCTATGTTCGAACCTTTGAAAGGGGAGTAGGATTTACAAATGCGTGTGGTACAGCAATGTCAGCTTCTTCTCTTGTCACTTGTTTACTTGATATAAATGAATATGAAAAAGGCATTAACGTCTATAATAATGGTGGTCGAGTTCAATGTGTTGTCCATAAACTAGAGGATACTTATTCGATTGACCTAATTGGAAATGCTACGTATCTTTATCAAGCTTCCGTATCGTTAAATCTTGAAGAAAAAACATTTACGGTTTCCTCAAGGAAAAATCTAGCTGAACAAGCGACATATGAGAAGCTTCAAGAAGATGCACAACAAATGATTAAACAAACAATATTATTTTATCAATTATTTTAACAATTTACCGCGTAAATTTGTTATTAATTATTAATTTCGGCTACCAACAAGTCTGTTGATTGGCGCTCCAGGCACTTCGCTTTCCGCGGGCGTGCCGGGGAGCCTCCTCATCGCTTCGCTCTTGCGGGGTCTCCCCTGCCCCGTACTCCCGCAGGAGTCTTCGTGCCTTCCGCGCCAATCAACAGAGTGTTTTCAATAAGGATTTCAGCTATACTAAATATTAAAGAGACTTGGTGAATTCAATGTTTAAACCAAAAGAGTCTAGCCAAAGTGAATATTAATTTGGATCTATAGATGAATTAGTTCAAGGTGGACAACCTTCTTAGTAATTTAGTAAAGAAAAAATTGAGCGATGCATAGCAGACTCGGGAAGGCTGCACAGGCTCGCTATTGCCGGTTTCAGGGATTAAAGAGTGCAAGTGAACAGGCATTTCTTACTGTAGCCTGCCAAAATATTAAAAAGATTGCAACACACTTGGAAAGGTTAGAAAAAGTGAGTTGCAATACATTAGGTTGATATGCCCCCCCTGTTGAATGGAGCGGAGGGCACTCGACTCCTGCGGGATAGAGAGGTCACTGGAGACCCCGCAGGCGCCTAAGCGAGGGCACTGAAAAACTTACGTTTTTTAAACTTTTCATTTTGAGCTAATAAAAAAAGGTGACATTCCGTCTTAAATTTGATGAAATGTCACCTTTTTCTTTGTCTTCTTTTACACTTTTTCATTTAGGAGCTTTAGAATCCGCTTAATATTCACTGCGAATATCGCTGTTGCCCCTTGAATTTCCATGCCAAATAGACCCGAGGAATTTGCTATTTTAAACCCGTGCCTATGTTTAAGTTCGCTATTTTTGGCTTCAATTTTATAGCGAGTTTTTGCTAGTTGTTTGAATCTTTCTGTTTCTTG
>NZ_JAFBEX010000016.1 GCF_016908975.1 Neobacillus cucumis | reverse complement strand
GTCACACCCGTTCCCATACCGAACACGGAAGTTAAGCTTCTCAGCGCCGATGGTAGTTGGGACCTTGTCCCTGTGAGAGTAGGACGTTGCCAGGCACGGAAAAGGACAGCTAAATGTAGCTGCCCTTTTTTGTCGCTTAAGCAATAAAACCAGTGGTTATGAGGGTTCTTCTCCCTTTTTCTCCACTTCCCAAACCTTCAAAAATAGTGCGAGTAAATCTAGCTTTTCCTCCCCTTTAATCTGCAAAAAATAAAATAAATTCTTGATAAAACCAAGTTTATTTTTAAAATAATCAGTAAAGTCATCATAGCTAAATGCACGATAAAGTGTTATTAACTGATCATAACTTCCCAATGCTAATAATTGCCCCTCGGTAAATCCTGCTAAGGCCATCTCAGTGAACTCGAAGAATTTCTCCATTTTCGGAGATTCTGATAAATGTTCTGCAGCAAATCGCAAATACGCGCTCTGTCCGATTTCAACTCCAGAAATCTTCCCCCTGGCAAAATCAAAGAGAAACTGCTTCGCAATTGAACGATCATGGATGTTCAGTGATCCAGGTTCAAAAAAGGTCACATGAATATCATTTCGTGCCTCAGGCTCACTAGTAAAAGTCAACAAACCCAATCTCCGTCGGTGGGCAAAGGGCAAAAAGCGATAAACGAACTCCATCAGTCTTAAGGCATATTCCGTATAATCTTGCAGAGGAACAGGAAGAGAAATATACACCTTTTTCTTACCAGATATAGAAAGCATCACAGCCAATAGCAGCTGACGGAAGGCCGTCATACTGATTCCTAGCACAGCTAACAACTCATCATCCACCATGAGTGAATCATTAAAAGGGACAACCTCCAGTTCTGGCAGGAGCTGGCCCTGCTCCACCTCATAAGCTGTTTGAAATGCCTCCACTCGAAAAAGCATTTCAGGATTTTGAATCCACTCCTCCTTCAATGAGGGAGGAATTACATAATGATGCAAAAAATACGTACTGCGGGAACCGGTAAAGTCAGCGGGGACAAACACAGCCTGGCCGACCACAAGCTCTCCTGTTTCAGGCTGTAGTATCGTTACCGCTGTAGGATACTGTGTCGGATCCCTTTCAGCCTTTTCTCTTAACGTTCTGGGGACATGATAGAAACAAAATGGATGTAAGTACTTTTTAACAAACGCGGGTTTAAGCCCCTCAGACATCGCAATGCTGTCATATCCAGCCGTATCGTGAAAAATTCCCTTGCGCTCGCGTGTATACATATGCTGCTGTATTTTTCCTGTCACTCCCCATGTCTCCCTTCAATATACCCCAATTGATAAAGCAGCCAAATGAATGGTTCATCGACTCGAACCGGGCTAACGATTCCGCTCACCTGCTGGTTCACAGGATGACGCCCTAGCGCGGAAACCGCAAAATAGGAGGTATGTTTAAAATACACATCAAGGGCATTAACAAACGGTGTATCTACTCTCGCTAAAAATCGGTGAATTTCCCCGTTAATATTTTCAAATTCATCTAAATGGAGATATCCTCGGTGTGTAAAGTTGCGAAAGACATTACTATTTTCGCTGATATAATCACTGTCATTTTTTAAAACAGCTAACAAATCACTTTTCGTCAACACCACCGCAGTTGGAATATCGGTTTTGTTATCATCCAAATGGGCAATAAAGTCCCCAAACAGCGAAATAATGACTTCGCGTGGATCATCACCAAGGCTAGCTGCGGCAATTTCCTCAGAATGTTCACCCATCTGATAGAGCAGCTTTTCACGGATGGTGCGGATTTGCATTGGATCAACCAAGAAGAGAATCCCGGCTGAATTTTTAATATGGGCTGCATGAAGGGAAAGATAGTCTTTATCCGTCATGCCTTCACCAGCTACATCGAAAAACACAAGGGTCAAGGGGGCCTGGTCCTCATCCTTGAAAATAAATTGAAAAATAAACGGCTCTTGCCGGGTGGCTTTTTCCGTTGATGGTAACAGGCTGCCCTTTTCCAAAAGAGGTATTTCATAGTTGGACCGGTAGCGCCGGCTGATTTCCGTATTGAGCGGAATACAGGCTGCATTGAAATTAGGAGCCGTCTTATGTTGCAGTGTATGGATCAGTGTGGTCATATAAACGGTTTTACCAACAGAGGTGGCCCCGACAATCGACACGATATTGCTTGGATATTTTCCCGCGGTGATAGGCAAGTCATTATGACAATGAGGGCACAGGCGAATCTTCGTCACCACGGAGTATGGATCTATAACACCGGTTAGAACATGGTTGGAGTAGATTTTTTGTTCATTGGAGATTCTGGCTGGATCAATCACAGCCTCTAGTTCATCAATTGGTGCAAGCCCGAACCCCGCGCGGTAATGGTTCAACTTTTCATCTTCTTGGAGTGCCAATGCCTCATCGTCATCGCGATCATGGGCCGCCCTGAACACCACCTCCTCATGATGGAATTTAAAAAAACAGTAGGGGCAGACAATATCGTAAAAAGGCAATCTTTCTTTTATCGAAGATTTTTTTTCAAAGAGTCGTTTTAGTCCTGCGAACATCATTGGACCCCCTATTCAGGAATCAGCTCGTAATCGTGAGCTGTTTGGTTTCCTTTGTTTAGAAAAATATGAATAAACTCATGTTTATCTATTTCAATTTCTGGTGTGACGGTTTTTCCGGCTGGAAAGCTGCGAATAAAGGGATAAACGGTACCGTCATCAATCGAGAGCGGCATGCTGCCACTTTTTTTTACATAGACGAGCAGCTCTTTATCAACGGGCATTTCGGTTCGAAGCGAAATGGTTGCTTTTTTACGGGCGTGAAAGAGTTTGGGTTTATAGGTAATGGAAAAATAAATCTTGGCTCTAGTTCCGTTGATCAGCACCGAATTTTCGTTATTCTCCTGCCTTAGGACCATCAGCTTTCCAGCCACCTTTTTTACAGGGAAGATGCGAAGGGCGATTTGCCCGATGGCCTCCAATTTAAAAATGAAACCTTGGGCCGCTTTATATTCATCGCGGGTGTAGAGTTTGAGTTCCGCTTGCTCGATTTGGTCAATGGGCTTGACCTTGTCTACTGCAGATGTATAGATATAGACAAAGTCAATGCTGCCCGGCCAATACCAGCTTATATGGACAACCGAATCAAAGCTGGTCATTTGAACATCTCTTATTTCATCATGAGGGGAAGACATAGACTCCCAGTTCATCGGTATTACCACCCCTGTCCTTTACTCTGTTAAAACATTGCTGTCCACTTCGGACTCTTCTGCGATCACGTGAAACTCGAAGCCATTTTCGCAATAGGCTTTGTAATATTTTTCACCGTTCCGATAATACATAAGGTCGGTTAGCTTGAAACCGCCCATCAGGGTGAGCTTTTCGATCCCACTTAATTTCTTTTCATGGACACAGCCGACTTTCCAAAGGCGCATTTCATGTTCTTTTTCTATGGCAAACCGCATGAACTGACTGTAAAAATCGCCAAAGTAATACTTTTCTTCATATCGATTTGAATGGGTATAGTGGAACACCTCAATATGAACAGACGAACTTTCCTCTAAACGAAGATATAATTTTTTAAACAAATCGTCTTTCGAAAGTATTTCCCTATTATCATAACGGGTTAAGACATTCGCCCGAGCTAATAGCTCTTCCTCAAAGTTGTGGTTGAATTCGGCTTGGGTCAGGATCTCTCGCTGGCAAACATACAGCAATCGTTCAAGGAGTTTTTCAGGACGATCACCATCAAGATAAGAATGGAGGCTGCCGAAGTAACGCTCGTTTGAAAAAAAGTACGGTCCTTGTTTTTCTTTTAACCGTGCCGTAACTGCCTTGACCCTATCGGCATAATATGGTGAAATATTTTGATCTAAATAATCGTTTGAGACATACATACTCTCTGCCGCGGCTTTTTTTAAATACAACTCCACTTGGTCGATGAGCTTGATTTTGGCATGAAGTCTGTGATGAATTTCTGCGAGCACGGTCTGGTACTGCCTTAAGATGGCTTGTTTGATTTCAAGCTTTAAGATTTCATATTTGGTCCCATACACTTCGTTGAAAAAGAAACGGACGAACTGGTTTAGATTTTTCTTGTCAGAAAAGGGGAGGAAGCTTTTTTTAAAATCACAATGATCCACGATTTGTTGGCAGATTCCTGTAAGATGTGTTTGCTGTTTTATTAAGCCATCTTTAGTCTCTTGGAGTAAATGATGGATTTCATTCATGACATTGGATTCCTCTTTATCGGTGTCAACCGTCCATCTGTAGCCACAATAGATTCCGTATCGCTCATGATAAATGATTTTTTCATAGAAGGAACTTTCAATTTGCTCCCTTAAATCCAGCTCTTGTAGAAATTCCCGGACAGGCTCTTCAAAGTTTTGGGAATAGAATAATTGGGTTCCACCTTCATACAGATACTCCTCGGCTTCCGCTAGTGACATGTTTTTCACTTCTTGATACGAATGGGTTGCACACATTAATCCCAGCATGTCGTTCAGCCGCTCCTCTGGGGGCAGGTAGTGCTGGAGGTATCTTTGCAAAGAAGAATCCGACAGCCCGAATAGACTTACTATTTTCTCATGTGGCAGATTGGTTTGTGCTTTCAGCGATTCCTGCCACTCATGGAAAAAATGGCATGCTGTATGGAGGGCAATCGCTTGATTCGGACGATTTACTTTTGCAAAACCAGCCGAAGCATAGACGGGTTCCTGTACATTTCCTTTTATAGCAAGTTTAAAGTCTTGATGTTGGTAGCTAGCCATCTTTTCGTGATATTCCGTCATGATTCTGCGATTTTTTAACAGATTGAGCTGGCTAATCATTTCATAGTTTTGTTGAACCGCGCCATCCGCGATTAAACCTTGTTCATTTTTATCACTTAATAAGTAGACCATATCGAAAAGTGGGGCAGAGAGGTGGCTGACAGGGAGCCTTAAAAAGTCTTCTGTCAGCTGCAACTCTTTTTCAAAACAGTATTCGTTATGCTGATAATGGTCTAGTTCTTTTAAGAAACTGATGCCTAGGGAAGTGGTAAAGGCGAAGTTCTCGTCGGTTTGTTTTTCCGTCAGCAAGCCGTATAAGTCCACTTCCACGATCCGAAAGGATTCTTGCAGAATGCTTTTTAAAAGCAGGGTGAATTCTTGGATAAGGATATTAGCGGGATCCTCAACCGCTGTTACGACACAGAGGTTCACTTTTTGGAGGGAGGAATACGCCCTCCCATATTCCGCAAGTTTGGATGTCAGCTTTCGAAAAAGTTTGTTCAGTACGACCAGCATGGTTTCATCCTGGTAAAAGGCTTCATAGAGCTCTTTTCGTTTTGATTTACGCTCAAAACCGTTACCAGGCAGCTGGAGTGAAAGAACGTTGCCGGCGGTGACGGTGTCTGTTTGATAGGCATGGAAGTACAAAACGCCTGAACTGTTTTGCCACTTATCTTCATTCATTTTTTTAATCGCTTTTAAGGCATCCTTCACGAGATCACCTAAAAAGATGAACACAATCGGATAATGGACACTGCGCTGTTCATTTTCAGCTAAACTCTGTTTGTCAAGCTGGATGGAGAACGTCCTGGCATAGGTTTGTAATAGGTCCTGCATAACGGATCCCTCCATTAAGGGGAGGCGCGGGCCACTACGGTGACCGGCCTCTATTCTTATTTGATAAAAATTGACTTTGAGAATTGTCCAGCTCCAGCGCCTAGCCCCTCGATGGTCTACAGCCACTCCCAAAATGAAGGCAAAAAGCGCCTTCTTTTTGGGAGCGTCTTATGCTTGGCTACAGAAAACTATCGTTTTCTGTTCGCATTAAGGGAGACTAATCTCTGGCTACGCTTTGCGTGCCATCGATAAATCTCCCTATATCGGGGCTGACCAAGGCGCTTGCGCTTTTCTTAAGATTTTAATTGGCGTAACATCTCTTTGACTTTTATCATCATCTCTTTATAAAAGCTGTACATATCCTCGCCATTGACGATTTCCTTGTAGGTGTAATCCAACGCAGCCTTCTCTTTTTGATAGGTGCTTGCCATCTGCTCCAGAGCGGAAATGAGTTCTGCCGTACTTTCTTGTTGGATTAACTCCTGACTGCGCCGCTCCGATTTTTTTTCAAGCTGAGTCAGTTGTTTGGGGCTAAGTGCCCTAAAGGATTGAAAAATTTCATAGTCGACAAATTTCGTTTTCTTCATCAAGTTCACAAACGGCTCCCATGCATCTTCTTCTAATTCTTTATCGTACACGTAAAGGGCACCGCGCTTTTTGATGGTTTTGGTGTAAATCGCTTGAATGAATTGATTCAGCAAATTTTCTTGCTCTTTTTGCAAGGAAAGATAGTGCTCGATTTCCACAATCCTTTCTTGAATGAAGTGGTATTTCCGTACTTCTTGTTTCATTTTTTCCATCAGCTTAGGCGAACGGATAAAGTTTTCTTGCGCCATTTCTAACGTAGTACTTCCAAAAATGACACTGGTACCAGCAGGCTCCATTCCATCGGCCAGCATTTCCTTCAGTGTTTGGAGCACTTGTTTGATATTGCCAAGACTTGCTTGATCAAGCTTCTTTGGGTCAACCTGATACTTGGCAAATAAGGCACCACTATTTAAGTCTTTGGTAAAATGACACTGATATCTTGCACTGGTATGGCGATCGTCATCTTTTTCCGTAATACAGCCACATTTCACCGCTTGATCGAATAGGGCCCGGACGTTGGCGTTGTATTCTTTCACACGTGGATTCTGGTACGTATCGCCCCAAGATTTTTCCGGAATCGGGGAGGGGAGGTAGGCCCAGTTTTCTTTTTCGGTCTGGACGAGGTGGCGGCCAACTCCTTCTTTTTCTAGAATCGTTTTTTCATAGGATGTTTCGTAAATGGTCAGCGGTGAATAGGCAAACAGGGGAATGCCGTTTTTCGTATTTAACCAGAAAATTCGATTGCGTAGTTCGCTTTCTTTAATCGTGAAGCGGGAATGGCTTAATGAATGTTTTTCAAAATTCTTAATGCCATTGAATATATTCGGTGACTTTACCGGAACGGACACAAACCCCCACTCGGGGAAGTGGAGCTGGCCGTTGCTGTTGGCAAGATGGAAAACCGGCAGTGCGTCACGGTCCAAGCGGGCGGCAATTTTTTCTTCAATTACTTTATCAATCGGCTTATCATTGCCATATTTCAGGCGTAAAAAGTCCTCCATTGATTTGGTAATCAGGTCGCCAAACTGGTCGGTGAGAAATTCCGAAACGCTCGCGACTACATCGATATCGGATTCCTTCACCCAAACGGTTGATTTTTCAAAGAGCATTTCTGACCATTGCTGGATGAGGATTTCGCTTTCCTTTGATTCAAAGAGGCGCTGAATTTCCGGAGCGGTATCAGAAATACTGATTAAATGCCAGTAATAGGCGGTATGATAGTCGTGAGTACCTTCCTCTCCTTCTAGTAAAATAGCAGCATTTTTTTCAAAGATTTGGTTTAGCGTTTCGAGGATTTCTTTGTATACCTCATATATCTTGTTGTTTTGGGTATGGAAAAGCTGGTACAAGTCTTCATAGATTTCGATCATTTCTTCGATTCTTGCTTTTTCCGCCCGAGTGTTATATTCGTTCAGTTTTGCCTCGATATAGGCGTTTTTTTTGCGGTCTTTTCCGATAAAGGCACTCCTTGCCTCTTCAAGCTTGGTTGAGGCATATTCATGTTCAGATTGAATAGCATTTGGGAGACGTTCTAAGCGGTCGCGCAATCCATCCATATAGACCTGCAAGGTTTTTAAAAGACAAGCCCCTTGATTCGAGTAGATAAGGTTAGACGCATAAATCGGCCCCTTTTGCGGATGAAGAAAGATACGTTCGAGTTGACGGTGAAATTCCTCCATGATTTCGTCCGGTACACGCTTTTTACCAATGCGATACTGTTCGCTTGCCTTCAGTAAAAATTCTCTGTCTAATTCTTCGTCAAGATTGATGACCGTGGTTTTGATGATGTTGTTATAGGAGAAGCGGTCACTGTGTTCAAATCCTGATAATGGTTCAGGGACGCGTTCATGTAGGCGGCGATGAACCGAATCGGGGTCAATCCGCAATTTCTCGGCAAATTGCTCGATCTCTGTTTGTTCGGGACTTGCTTCAAACATTTTGTTCATTTTTTGAAAAAGTTTATAGCCCATATAGGTGGTCATTTCTTCGACCGGGATTTCGGCCATGGAGGCCCCGATAATATTGTATTGATAGTTTGCGGCGTACGGCTTTGGCATTTGGGCGATATTCGTTCGGATGTTGCTAATATAGTCATGTATGGCGAATTCCTCGCCCGATTTCTTTTCCTCATTGGCCATAAAATTGGTTATATTTTCTGCGGTGACATTCATGCAGTAATCATACGCATTTTCGAGCCATCTGCCTTCAAGATTCGTCCCTGAGATAAGATGGCAGAGATTAAACGGCGGCATTGGAGAATTGACGTTCAGCAGGCTGCCGTATTTCATTTGGAACCGTTCATTCCGTTCGTCACAGTTCATCCAATAGTCCAGTTCTTTTAGGGCAGCGTAGCCATTTTTCTCAATGTATTCGACCGTGTGGGAGCTTAAGCCGCGTTTGGATAAGTTCACATCCGGCATGAACAGATATCCAAGGATGCTGACCTTATCTACACCGGCGGAACCGAATTTGCGCTCCATAATCCCGCGGGTGATATAGGCAATATCGAGATAACAGCCGCTGCCGGTGCCTCCAGAGAGACCGGTTAACAGGAAGACATAGAGCCGCTTATTGGTTCCTTCTAGAATTGCCTCAATTTTTCGCTCCATCGTTTGGATGACTTGATTGATTTTGGTGAATAGCAGCAGTCTGCCTGCTTGGCGGACACCGGAAGCACCGCTAATTCCGTCTGAAATTAACAATTCAGGTGACAGCCACTCTCGAATGTAAGGTTCGAGGGTGCTGCGGTTTTGAAGCAGGCCGCCGATTTCCGGGTTGGAAAGCAGGACAAACTCTTTATTTGGATCAAGACCGATGCCTTTATACGTTTTATTACGGTCATATTCGTTTGTTTCAAAGGCAAGAAACTCAATGTTATTAGGCTTTTCCTTTTTCTTTTTGGATAAGGGGTCCTGCGGCAGCTTGAAGCGGCGGTTGACCTGGTATTTGAGCCTGAGTAGGGCATCAATCCCTGTGCCGCCAAGACCGATGACAAGCATCGGATTCTCAATTGTATCGACACGGATCTTCTCCGAAATAATCCCCCCGCCTAACGAAACATCCAACTGCTGAATATGCTCTCTCACACTAGCTTTCACAAATTATTCCTCCCTCGGTGTTGTTAACGGTGCCTGTCACCCTAAGAAATGTACTCAATATAGATAGATTTGTTAACTTGTTTTGGGATGATGCGAAGGCGGTCGTTGTGCTTGATGATGATGCCTTTTTGGGCGTCGATGGTCCGGCCGCTTTTTTCGATGGTGCAGGTAGATTGATTGATTAGCAGCAGTGAGTCACCTGCCGCCGGCTTAATCATGATTTTAGCGGTTTCTGCAAATTCTGGTGCAAGGCTGGTCAACTGATGGAGGCGGAACTGGCCTTTAAAGATTTTTAATTTCTTATATTGCGGATTGGAACGGTCCCCTGTTCCTTCATCCTTGATTTCGATGACCATCTGTCCGCTAAATCGGTGATTCTTGACTTTGAACCAGGACCTAATCAGAAAAGCAAGCCCAGCTAGGAAAAGGACTCCGACAGCACTGCCGCCCCAAAACAGCCAGGAGAGGGGATTCCCACCCCCGCCGCCGTCCGTGACGACCCTTGGTTTCACACTAACAGGAACAGCAGCCGACTTCTGCATGGTAATTTGCAGTGGGGCCGTTTCACGGAAGAAGCTGGAATCTTCAGCTTTCACCACTACTTGATAAGCCGAGGCACTGCCAAGCTTCAACTTTCCGCTAAATCCTTGACCACCTGCGTTTAACGGAAAATTCTCCGTCTTTCCATTATCGAGGTCTTTTACCAAAAGGGTAGCCGTCATCGATTGATAGATGGAGGGATCCTTAATGGCTGCCCCATTATCCTCAAAGAATGCTCCCACTTGAACGGTGCTTCCCGCCTGATAGGTTTCCTTTGCAAGGGAATTCAGCTTGAGCTGTAAATCATAGTTAAACACCATATTGATATCGATTTTATCCTGTGGCACCCCTTTAACCTTAATGGTCCAATCCCCTTGGACCGGCTTCAGTAGCTTGACCATCGAGTAGGTTTTTGATTTCGACAGCAGTACCTGATCAGATGGGATTGCTATCTCTCTGCCAGAAGGGTTGATGAGTTTAACCCCCACCGGATGTTCAGAAATCAGAGAAATATTGGCCTCTAGGACGTTCTCATTTGGAACGGTAATGCGGATATCTTGGTAGTCACCATTTCCAATGAGCTGTTTGACGGGAACCAATTTTAGTTTTAAATGATTCGCGAAGATTTGGCTCAAGATCCGAGGAAGCTGATCGGCGGAAGTGGCTTCAAAGAATTGCCCATTTGTACTCTCAGCCACATTCGTAAGCACCTTTTTGTTCAACGTTCCATCGGCGTTTAGGCCAATCGTATAAATAGGGTACCCTTTTGCCTTGGCCTGACTGACCGCTGTTTTAAGGTCTGCGTTGGCCTCTGCCAATGTTCTGGTTTTATGCGGATCGAGTTCGTTATTTCCATCAGCCAAGAGAACAATCAACGGATCATAATCTGCTTCATGGCTCGATTCCAACACCTTAATCGCCTCAAACACCCCTGTTGACAAATCCGTATAGGAGTATTTACCGAGAGAATCGATGAACGTCTTTAAGTCGTTTTTATCTTGTTCGGAGCGAATCTTTACCAATGCTTTTTCACGCATCACCGCGTCCGAGTAAGCCACCACCCCGATTTTATCTCCTTCAAGTGATGACATATCGACAAACATCTTCATCGCTTCTTTGCTAATATCATTGGGGTCGCTGCTCTTCATGGAATTGCTGACGTCCACCAGAAGCATGCCTTCGATGCGTGAGGTGGAATGTAACGGACTTGCCGCGCGTACACTAAGATTACTAATGTTGCAGAAAATAAAGGCCATGACGATAAAACCACTAATCGCTTTTTTGAACATTTGGGTGTAACCTCCACTAGCAGTCTCTGTCTCTATGCATTAATTACTTGACCTCCTCTAACCCATCCCAATTGTTGTCATTATATTCCCAAGCTGTAATCCCTAGAATGATAAAGTTGTCTATCAGAAAAGCTGTTAATGGAGAAAGGGAGAGCACACCATGTATGAGTTGATTTTCATTAGCATTTTTGTTTTCCTTCTGGTTATTAAAACCTATCGATTTCGAAAAAATAAACGCAAAAATGGCAGCTACGAGGATCTCGAGGAGGAATTCGTGATTAGGCTGACAGAAGGTGATACCCTTGGCTAAACAACCCTTAAAATATAAGTTTGAAAAACTCCAATTCTGTAAAAAATGCCAACGCTATTCTGTTTTAACAGAGGAGAAATGTCCGGTTTGTGATCAGCACTATAAAAAACTGTCTCGTCTCATTCGGTCGACCTTCATAAAAAGAATCGTAACGGAAACTCTTTGGTATGTTGTGCTGATCGGCTTAGGAATTATTTTCGCCCCATCGAAAAAAGACATGAATACGACCCTTGTTGCCGGCAGCATTTTTTTTCTCGGCCACTGGGTTTTAACGTTTGTCTTTTTAACAAGTGAATATTACACTCTATTGAAAAAAAAGCTCAGGGAGGATCTGCGCCAAATTCAGGAAGGAATTCGATTTGATTTTCATCGTGCTAGTGAGGATAGCAAAGAGGGAAGGCTGCAGGAAGCCCTTGATAAACTTCAGGAAATCGGTAATCTGGTTGATAGTGATGAAGTGAAAATAAGGCAGGTCATTGTATTAACGAAGGCTGCCATAAGAGATGATGTGGAACTGGAGCTAGAAAAACTAATCCCCACGCGATACGATAAACATTTTGTCATCTATGCGCTGGAGGTCTTAAAATTCAATCGTGCCCAGGTGAGAAAGAGCTGTATCGCTTATTTTCTCCATTTTAGAAGGAACATCGAGATGGATTTTGGGGTGGGTCCATTGATTGCTATAGCTGATACCTCATTAAGAATGAAGCTGTATATTCACGAATTTGCCGGATTTATTGAAGAATTCTTGGAGTTTTTACCAAGAGAGCGTTTTATAAGGCTTTGTAGTATTCTCGATAAGAATCCTAATTTGGAGTGGGGGCGTCTGAAAGGAACCGCCATACGTTTAATAGAAATGGAGTATCGACACGATCCTGATTTTCAAGCGTTCTTTCAGCAGGAGCGAGCGGCAAGCCGTGCATAGAAAAGCGCAAGGCGCCTGCTTATCGGCGACAAGCACAAGACGAGCCGGCCCAAAGGTTGCTCTTTAACCTTTTGGACGGATTGATCTAAAAGTGGAGGCGACTGTTCTGGGACGAAGGCATAAGATGACCACTGTAAGAAGGCGCTTTTTGCCTTCTTCAGGGGGCAGATTATGACTTGAGTCCCAAGGAGCCGTAACTGGATAAGCTTGTGACCTCGAGCCGATGGCGCCTGGAGCTGGACATTTCTCAAAGTAGGAATTTATGCTTTCTGATTCATTAAAAGAGACCGGTTGGTGCGTCCATCCGGTCTTTTGACTTATTTCTGTTGATCTAAGCTAGATAACGGTATAAACTCATGAAAGATTCCAAGTGTCGTCATTTTTCCCATTCCGACATCCGAAAAATCGGTCTTGTAGATTGAAAAAACGACATAATCTGATTTAGTCGTTCCGGCATCAAAGATGGATTTCCCTGCAATCGAAAGGATCCCCCGCTTTAGCAGATTAGACGACTGATCCATGGATTTTTGGTTAATCCAATCAATATATTCCGACCGATTTGGATTTGTAGCGGATAAGACAAAAATGATCACAACTGCTAAAAACAAAGAAACAAACCGTTTCATTTTCCCACCCCTTTTCTAAACCTATCTGCTTGTACCATTCATATGTACCTTTTATCTAAAAAATCACTTTTCCCTAAATCTGTTGGTATGATAAATTATAACTATTATTATCTATTAATAGATTTGTTAAACCTAGGTCAGTGGAATACATTGTTAAAGGAGATACACATGTGAACAGAACCTGGAAGTGGCTCTTAGGATGTTTTCTATTCCTGCTATTATTAAATGGTTTCGGAATATGGGCAGTAGAGATGTTAAAATAGCAAAATGATAAGGCAGGGATTGACGCAGATGACAACGAACTTAACCAAACCGATTTCCATTCAGTTAGCCTTTGCCATGTTGGTTATTACAGTTGGGGCGGAAGTGCTCCTTTATTTAACCAGGTTCAGCTATTTGGCGGGTACTTTATACGATGCCATGATGGTATCCTCCTTTTTTGTGGGACTAAAGCTGCACAAGCGGATTAGTGATTCTGAACGTAATCCGGTAACCAAACGGCAGCTAATGTTAAAGTTTACGGGGGCTTTTTTAGTCTTTTTTCTTGGAAGCACCATCATTAATATTTATTCATCCAACACGTTTAATGATTTTAATGTTAATTATGATCAATATGTACAAGACTATACCGATTTGCAAACGAACGGTGAAGACCATTCCAACGTTGACCAAGGGACAAAGGCAGAACACGTTTCTACCTTTTTTGAAAAAGTCGACACGATTGGTCCTGATTTGTATACCGATGCATTGGCAGGGTTAGAGGAGGTTTGGCGTTTAGCTTATATCATTTTCCTGCTTGTTGTTTGTAAAAAGCTCTTCCCTAAGCGGTGGGCAAGCGGGAGCAGGGATATTTTTCTGATGGTGGCCTTATTTCTTACCTCTATCTTGTTTGGGATTGATCACACATTGGATACCGCTGAGCCATGGAGTATTAAAATCGGCGCGATTGTTACTTTCGCGAATATGGGCTTAGTGTTCGGATTAATCTTGTTGTGGACACGAAGCCTTTGGATAACTGTTCTTGTCCACTCGCTTTATGATATCTTTGCGACTTTATCTTGGTTCTATCTCGATAACGCTATGGAACTCATGGCCTTGGTTGTTTTAGTGGTTCATGTCATATTGCTTTTTATCGAAAAACGCTCGCTGCACCAGCTGGAACAAGCTGAAGGAGTGCAGGTGGCTGAATAACGAGATGTTTCGGTTTAGGCGGTGGTGAAACAACAAATGGCTTGGGGGAATCCCAAGCCATTGTTGTTTTTATTGCAATAGAGCACGTATTTGGGAGAGGCTTAGTTGTGTCGCGACCGTTTATAACTCCCGAAGGCCCGGGCAATGCTACACACCAGTAGTTATGAATCGTTTATAACTCCCGAAGGCCCGGACAATGCTACACACCAGTAGTTATGAATCGTGTATAACTCCTGAAGGAGCGCGCAAAGCTCCGTAACGGTAGTTATGAATCGTTTATAACTCCCGAAGGAGCGCGCAAAGCTCCGTAACGGTAGTTATGAATCGTTTATAACCCCTGAATGCCCGGGCAAAGCGCCACCCCGGTAGTTATGAATCGTGTATAACTCCCGAAGGCCCGGGCAAAGCGCCACCCCGGTAGTTATGAATCATTTATAACTCCCAAAGCCCCGCCGAATCCCGCGCTGCAGGAGTTATGAACCATATATAACAACCAAGGGTTCTCCCAATCCATTAACTGGCTTTTTCCCCATCACTAACCTTCGCTTCAAACGTCCATTTCTTATTTAAGATAAAATTAATCCCCATCCCAATAACTGTCGAAATTAACTGAGCGACATACTGATTCAAACCTAATTTATTCACCAATAAAAACAAGCTCAATGTATTAATACCAAGCACAATCAAATTGACCATCACAAATTTAGTAAAAACAGAAAGATGGTTTCCTGTATTCTTAAACACCCATTTCTTATTCCAATAATAACTATTTAACAGCCCAATCATATAAGAAAGAATGTTTGCGAGGATGTAGTTCATCCCCAATTTAACAAACAGCATATAAAACCCAATTGAAATCAGTGTATTTACAATCCCAACCAGACCGAATTTAAATAATTTTTCCATTGCGATACCTTCTATCCTTATTAAAGATCATTACCTCCATACTAATCGTTTGTGAAAAGAAATGCAAAAAGGAACGGATAGCCCTAACTAGATGAGGCAGTTTTGCATAAATATAGATGAAAGGAGAGGAAATGTATGAATATTATTCAACGATTAATCCCCGCTTCAAATAAAGACACTCGCCCGGGCATCAAAATGGTCCCTAAATACATCACGATCCATGAAACAGATAATCCAAGCCCAGGAGCAGATGCTGAAGCACATGCAAGACTGCAGGAACGAGGAAATGACCGTACCGCATCCTGGCACCTGCAAATCGATGACCATGTAGCCATCCAATCTATCCCATTTAACGAGGTCGCTTGGGCGGCAGGGGATGGTAGAAGCGGTACAGGGAATAAATCGTCTATCCATATTGAAATATGTGTAAACAGTGATGGAAATTTTAGAAATGCTGTTCAAAATGCAGCAGAAGTCACAAAGCAATTAATGAACACCTATAATATTCCCATTTCAAAAGTAGTCCAACATAACCACTGGAGCGGAAAGAACTGTCCTAGAAACCTAAGAAGCGGTGCGAAAGGTGTTAGCTGGAATGATTTCCTCAACATGGTCAAAGGCAGTGGGGCTCAGGCCGCACAAGCTGTCCAAACTGCACGAGCTGTCCAATCCACCCCAACCACCCCAACTGGTCCCATTGAACCAGTGTTTATTCAAAGCCATACAATCATCCAAAGAGTACGAGCTTTAGTGAGAACCGATATCCGTAAAGCGCCTAATCATGCCGCTGAATTTGTTCGGGATGCCATGCCTGGAGAAGAATTTAATGTTTTCGCGCGTGAAGGTGATTGGCATAATGTAGGCAGGGATAACTGGATTGATGGAAATGGAGGAAAAAATCTTTATTGGATCGATAATCCGGCCTCCCAAACGGATGATGCTTCAAAAGGCAGCGTTCCCTTTCCGGGTCAAGTGCTTAAGCGAGGGTCCAAAGGAGAAGACGTGAAACAGGTACAACGTGCATTGGGCGTTCAAGCCGTCGGAACATATGGTCCCAAAACAGAAGCGGCCGTTCGAGCGTTTCAAGCGAGCAACGGGTTAACCGTGGATGGAGTCGTCGGACCACAAACATGGGAAGCTCTGTTTTAATAAAATCCCCAAAGACCTCTTTCTGTGATACCAGAAAGAGGTAGTTTTTTGTCGGAGTATTGACAAGAAATCAAGCAATTTTCGACAACAGTGGACACTCTGATATGAAAAATATAATAAAATAGGTTATACTGAAAAATAGTGATTTTATTAGAAAGGCTCCAAGCGACATTATTAGGGATAACAAACATAAGCCACGTCTGCTCAGGCGAGTCCCTAGGCGCTAAAGCGAATCATTTAGATCGATTGTTCAAAAAGGATGTGTCAATCATTTGAGTATTTCGGTAGTAATACCTACATATAACCGGGCATCTCTTCTGCCCAAAGCCGTTAAGAGCGTATTAGAACAAACACTCGAGCCGCTTGAGATTATTATTGTGGATGATTTATCCACTGACAATACAAAAGAAGTAGTAGAATCATTTCAAAATGAGAAAATTAAATATGTCGTCAATGCCCGTACGAAAGGGGCGAATGGTGCTAGAAATACAGGCATCATGATGGCAAAAGGTAATTTCATTGCTTTTCAGGATAGTGACGATATATGGCTGCCAACGAAGCTCGAAAAGCAAATGAACTATATCAACAACCATCCCGAAGCCGATATGTGTTTCTGCAGCTTGAAAATAGAAAACTTTGGACGGATTGTTCCGAAAAGAAATGTCATGCCGGAGGAAGTTCATTCCTTATTGAAACGCGGCAATTTTATCAGTACGCAAACTATTTTCATTAAAACAGAGATTGCTAAAAAACTGCTTTTTGATGAAAAATTGATGCGATTCCAGGATTGGGATTTTTGTTTAAGGGTTTCAGAGAGCTATCAAGTCCATCATCTTGATGAAGTTCTTGCCGTAGCTGAAGTCCAGAACGATAGTATTGGCAAAAAGGTCAACCAAGCCCAAGCGTTAAAACAATTTTTCGAGAAATATCCTGAATTAAAAACAGCTAATCCGATCACAAAATCGTTCCATCATTTTGTGATGTACCATACCAATAAAGAGGACGGAAACAGCATGTCCGCCAACATGCACTATGCGCAATATTTTACCTATCAGCTTTTTGACAAAGTTTTTAACCGGAGGAATCGATTATGAGAATTGGGGTAGTAGGAACGGGTTATGTCGGTCTCGTACAAGGTGTGATCCTAGCCGAATTTGGTCTTGATGTCATTTGTATGGATGTCATTGAAGAAAAAATCACCTTGCTCAATCAAGGAATTGTTCCGATTTATGAGCCAGGTTTAAAAGAATTAATGGATAAAAATGTGGCTGCCGGTAGAATTATTTTTACAACAGATGTAAAGTACACAGTGGAAAATTGCGATGTTATCTTCATTGCAGTTGGTACGCCGCCAAAAGATGACGGAAGTGCTGACCTTAAATATGTTCTGGAAGTAGCCAAAAATATTGGTACATACCTAAATGGTTACAAGGTGATTGTGAATAAGTCGACCGTTCCTGTTGGAACAGGCCAGCTTGTGAAAGAGACCATTCAAACGGTCCTAAACGAGCGGGGAGAAGAGTATCCATTTGATATCGTTTCAAATCCAGAGTTTTTACGTGAAGGAAAAGCGGTGGGTGACTGCTTAAAACCGGACCGTGTGGTGATTGGATATGAAAACGAACGGGCCGCTGAATGGATGAAAAAAGTGTATGATGTTTTGTATATTAATGAAACACCATTTGTATTCACCGATATTGCAACGGCTGAGACGATTAAATATGCTTCTAATGCTTTTTTAGCAGTGAAAATTTCTTTTATCAATGAAATGGCGTTGTTAGCGGAAAAGGTTGGAGCCAATGTACAGGAAATTGCCCGCGCGATGGGGATGGATGGACGGATTTCACCTAAGTTTCTTCATGCCGGTCCAGGATATGGCGGATCTTGTTTCCCGAAAGATACAAAGGCAATTGTCGATATTGGCCGCCAATATGGTGAGGAATTTAAAGTCATTCAAGGGGCCATCGACGCGAATGAAAAGCAGAAGCAACGCATGGTCGAGAAAATTGTTGACCGGATGAATGGGGTTCAAGGTAAGACGATTGCCATTTTAGGATTATCATTTAAGCCGGAAACGGATGATATGAGGGATGCACCTAGCATCGATATTATCAATGGTTTGGTGAAAAATGGGGCGAAGATTAAAGCCTATGATCCGCAAGGAATGAAAGAGGCAAAATGGCGCTTAGAAAATATTGCGGATAGTATTCACTATTGTGAAAACGAATATGCAGCCGTGGAAGGTGCTGATGCGACAGTCTTTATCACTGAATGGCATCAATTCCGCGGTATGTCACTTGCGCGGATGAAGGATTTAATGAAGGGCGATTTTGTTTTTGACCTTCGTAATATCCATGTGAAAGATAAAAATGTCCGGAACATGTTCCAATACTATCCATTGGGGAGAAGCTAGATGGAAAAAGTGGATATATTACTGCCGATTTATAACTCCTATGAGGAGACCAAGAACTGCATCGAAAGTATTTATCAATGCACAAAGATGGAGGCATTTGATTTATATTTGCTGGATGATAAAAGTCCGGATGCAAACATCCCGGAATTGACTGCTTATTTTTCAGACAAATACGCAAATATTATTTCGATTCGAAATGAACAGAATTTAGGGTTTCCGGCCAATGTGAATAATGGCTTTGCGATTAGTCAACAAGATGTGATTATCCTTAATAGTGATACATTGGTGACTGAAGGCTGGTTAGAAACGTTAGCCCAGACAGCAAAGAGTGATGAAAAAATTGCGGCGGTTACCCCAATGAGTAATTATGGAATCATTTCTGGGGTCCCGACGAGCAATAGTGAAATCAATGACTTATTCTCGTTCCAAGCGTTAGTAAAGGCGTTTAACAAAAGTAAACAAACTGGCTTTGTGGAAGCTCCTTTATTAATTGGGTTTTGCATGTATGTAAAAAGATCGGCCTTAAAGCAAATTGGTGTTTTTGATGCGGAGACCTTTAAGCGCGGTTATGGCGAAGAATCTGATTGGTGTATGCGGGCTAGAAAAGCCGGGTTAAAGCTAGCCGTGGCTAAAGGTGCCTATGTCCATCATATTGGAGGGGTTTCGTTTGGCGCTGAAAAAGAGAAGCTGCGCAGTCGTTCGAAGGAAATTCTTGTCCAAAGATATCCGGAAATAGATAGGGAGCTCGAACAGTTTGTCCGAAAAGGCAAAGGTCTGAAGGAAATTAGGAGGAATGTGATGAGAAACCTGCCATTCCTGCAAATCAAAGCAAACAAAAACCTTAAACTAAAAATGATTAAACACTACTTGACCCATAGTATTTAGCGGATCATCGATAAAGGGGTTTAGCAAACTAAATGAATAAATTAATGTCTAATTATATTTTTACTGTCCTTTATCAGTTGCTGCTCATGCTGACGCCGTTTATTACGACCCCATATGTATCCAGGATTCTGAAACCTGAAGGAATCGGAATTGATGCTTATGTCTTGTCGATTGTCCAGCTTTTCATCGTGTTTACGGTGTTAAGTTTACCGATGTATGGCAGCAGACAAATAGCGGTCCAAAAGGATCAGAATGACTTATCAAAGGAATTCTGGTCGATTTTTAGTTTTCAAGCCTGTGTAGCGGTACTGAATTTTATCGCTTATTTTATTTTTATTGGTGCGTTCTCTACCCATAAAATCCTGTTTCTGATTCATATTACGACCCTTTTGGCGTACAGTTTAGATATTTCGTGGTACTTTATCGGAAAAGAACAGATGAAGAAAATCGCCATCCGAAACATGATTATCAAGGTGGCCGGAATTATTTTAACCTTTATTCTCATTAAAAATTACAGTGATTTGCCATTTTATGTTGCCATTAACGGAGGCACGCTGTTAGTAGGACAGCTAATCATGTGGCGACCTTTACTGAACGAAGTAAAGTTTGTCAAAATATCTCTTTCTGATTTTAAAGCACATGTGAAACCAATTCTTATTTTGTTTTTACCGCAATTAATGATTCAGGTCTATGTCTTGGTTAACCGAATTGTCCTAGGGAATGTCTCCGGGGAAGTGGAAGTTGGTTATTATAACCAAGCCAATAAGGTCGTCAAAATAGCGATTGGCGTAATCAGTTCGCTAGGGACGGTCCTACTCCCGAGAATGGCAGCAGAATTTGCCAAGGGAAATCAGGAGCAGTTAAAAAGATACACGGATACAACGTTGCAATTTGTGTTAATGATTACCCTGCCGATGACACTTGGGTTGATGGCCATATCCCCCAATTTTGTCATTTGGTTTTTAGGGAAAGATTTTCTCGATGTATCGCTCGACTTGATTATCATGAGTCCGGTTATCTTCTTTGTGGGACTGGCGAATGTATTTGGGGTGCAAATATTGGTCGCCACTAATCAGCAAAATAAATACTCAGTGGCGATAACCGTTGGTGCGATATTAAGTTTGATTACCAATTTACTGCTTGTTTCATCGATGGGCAGCTTAGCAACAACGATTGCTCTGGTTGTTGCGGAGTCGATTGGAGCCCTTATTCAGATGTATTATGCGAGAAGCTATTTTCATTTTAAAACCTTCCTACAGCTTTTCATGAAGTATTTCCTATTAAGTATGCTGGTGTTTCTTGCAGCATGGTTTGTTGGAAAGACCATTACGATCACGCCTGTTCTGCTTACGTTGCTGCAATTACTTGCAGGGGGGATTGTTTATGGATTGGGTCTGCTGCTTGTAAAGGATCCATTAGTCTATAAACTTCTAGGAACTTTTTCACAAAAATATTTGGTGAAGATTCGAGAGCGCCGTTCATAATTTCATATAGTTAAAACAAAAAGGCAAACCATTATCATGATGGTTTGCCTTTTTGTTTTTCTGAAGATAATCTGTGCGAATGGAAATAAGAAATTAGTGGTAGTTTTACCATAATAAAATTGTAATATAACTGTAAGAAATAGTAAAAAAGCAAGAGATAAATTATTATTCTATGATAATATATAAAAGTTAATAGGTTAGTAATATAATATTTTAATTTTTGGCTGTGTTGAACTTGACTGTTGATTTACGCTCTAATCAACTTTAAAGAAAATTGACACAGCCTCATTTTTTAAGGGGGCCATAATAGTTTGTCGAGTAAGGTAAAGCTCTATATTGGAAGTGGTCTGACTAGTCTTGCATTGATTGGTGCGATTTCGGCAGGAGAGGTAAAAGCTGCGGGCACGAATCCTTTATATAAACCGACGCCTAATAAAAATGTCCAATATAACTGGGGGTTTGGGGGACCAGCTGGGTTTCCGGTGGATCATTTTCGGGCACTTTTCGATCAATCTGGTTATTATTCCAGTGGTGATTATTTTATCCAAACACTTGCTGATGATGCTGTCAGTGTAAATGTCGATGGACATAACCTGATTAATCGTACAAGCAGCTATACAGGATCTCCCGACAGAGCCCTTTGGCTTGGTGTTCAAAGCGGACAACATACGATTAAGACCAATTATACGGAAAACACCTGGCAGGCTGGGGTTTTTTCGCATATTGTTCCGCTTGATTCTTGGGTAGCTTATTATTATCCCAACCAACAGTTGTCGGGTCTGCCCAAAACAGCTAAAATCCTGCAGCCGACCGGATCCTATCAATCACTCTATCAGGATTTTGGAACCGGCAGTGGGGGGACAGGTGTACCAGCTGATCATTTTTCAGTTCGCTATTCATCGGCAAAACGCATAAAAGCAGGAGATTATATTTTTCGTGCGAAGGCGAATGATGGTGTTCGCGTTTATGTAGATGGCAAGTTAGTGATTGACCAGTGGAAAAACGGCGGATACCGTGAAAATGCAGTGAAGGTCAAAATCGATGACCTTACTGGTGTTCCTGCAAATGGGAAGGACGTCCATTGGATTGATGTTGAATATTATGATAACTTGAATGCCGGAAAAATCGAGTTTAATATTGAACCATTTAATCAGGCGATTACTAATACTTGGTTGGCAGAATATTATCCAAATGATTCTTTTCTTGGCAGCCCGATGTTGGTGGGCGGGGAGAATTCCCTCAATAAAATCACTGACCTTCTCTATAACTGGGGGCAAGGGGCTCCGCTTTCTTCTATTCCAGCTGACCACTTTACCGCAAAATTTTGGAAGAGACAATATTTTGCAGAAGGAACCTATTTATTTAAGGCAACTGGTGACGATGGAATGCGTGTCTACCTTGATGACCAATTAGTGTTGGATGCCTGGACGAATAATGATTTTAAGGAAAAGGCAAGCCCAGTAAAGGTTAGCAAAGGGTATCATACGGTACGAGTTGAGTATAAGGAAAATACTTGGACTGCCTCTGTTAACGTTAATTACCAGCTCATGGCTGAATACACACCTCCAAAGGGTACCAAAGTGGAATACAATTGGGGGAATGGAAGTCCAGCAAAAGGGATTCCTGCGGATGCGTTTACGGCGGTTTTTGATCAATCCGGAACCTACAAAGCGGGAGACTATTTTGTCACGACATTAGCCGATGATGGTGTGAAGGTTCAAGCAGATGGGAACACGCTGATTGACCGCTGGAGCAAATTCACCGGTAAAACGGATAAAGCCCTCTGGCTTGGAGTGCAAGCAGGTCAGCACGATGTCAAAACACAATATTTTGAGGATGGGTATGGCGCAGGTGTCTTCTCCCATATCGTCCCTCTTAATTCCTGGCTGGCTTACTACTATCCTAATCAAACATTGTCAGGATTACCTACTGCTGCTAAAATTATTCAACCAACAGGCAGCCTGAACAAACTGTCTGAAAACTTTGGGGCAGGGAGTCCGGCTGCAGGGATTCCAACCGACCATTATTCTGCACGATATACAACGGCCAAGCGCATTGCAGCCGGCGACTATATTGTGCATGCAAAAGCAGATGACGGGATTCGGATTTATGTGGATGGCAAGCTTGTGTTGGATCACTGGAAAAACGGAGCATCAGAAGAGGCTGTGAAAGTGTCGGTTTCAGACATAACCGATGCACCTGCTAATCAACGAGATATTCACTGGGTTGAGGTTGAATATTATGACAACACATATGATGGAAATGTGGACGTCGCTTTCGAACCTTGGCAGGATTCTATTGTGGATACATGGGTAGGGGAATTTTATCCAAATGCAAACTTTGAAGGAATTCCCGCGGTAATAGGTGGAAATCAGTCCACAAACAAGCTTGCAGATATTAACTTTAATTGGGGAACCACTCCCCCAATCGAAGGTTTTCCAACTGATCAATTTTCTGCTAGATTTACAAAACAAGTAGATTTAGAGACTGGTACCTATGCGTTTAAAGTCAAGGCGGATGAGGGTGTCCGCGTTTATCTGGATGACAAATTGATTATTGATTCTTGGTCCAATAACGATGGTACCCAAAAAGGTCAAGGCGTGTATGTGACGGGCGGTAAACATACGATCAGGGTAGAATACTATGATAAGACGAATGGAGCCAATTTATCGTTTGATTACGAAAAAATCAGCGCTAATCAGGTATTTTATGATCAAAGTCCGCAAATCACCTATAATTGGGGAACAGGTAGTCCAAATGGTCTTCCGGCCATTTTTAATGCTGTACTTGATCAATCACAAACCCTCACTAAGGGCGATTATTTCCTCCAAACCTTGTCAGACGGACCGACACATGTGCAGGTCGATGGCAATGAAGAAATAGCAAGTGATACGGATGGCAGTGGGGTACTCACCCAAAAAGCATTGGTAAATCAGGCCGCAGGGAATCATCAAATCATGACCAATTATACCCAGCAGTCCGGTGATTCCTTTATTTACTCACATGTCGTTCCATTTGACTCATGGGTTGCCTATTATTATCCGAATACAACCTTAACAGGTAAACCAGCAGCGGGGAAAATCATCACTCCATCTGGAACCAATAAGGCATTAGTTGAAAATAATTCGGTGCCTGACACCATTTCTTCCACTAATTATTCTGCCGTCTATCGGACGGCTAAGAGAATGGCGGCTGGGGATTACGTACTAAGCGCTCAAGCAGATGAGGCCTATCAGGTGTATGTGGATGGGAAATTGGTATTGGATCATTGGCAAGATGCGACAAATCAGGATACCGCGACGATTACGATCAAGGACGATGATACAGCACAAGCTGGAGAGAAAGATATTCACTGGGTGGAAGTCAGAGCTTTTAATCAAAAAGACAGCAATAATCTAGAGATATCCTTAACGGCGGATGTTCCTTCACTTGCCGGTGTAGGAATGAAGTATGTTTCGAAAGTGGATATGCCAGTCTATCGAAGCTTTGAGGAATTATCTGATTACCGGCTTCATAGTGTCCTCTATAATCCAACCTATACTAGATACCTAGAGTTAGGTTATGGAGATTTAGTTACGGTACTAGAGGAGAAATCCTATGCTGCTAAAATTCAAACAGCGGGTGGCGTGATTGGCTGGGTTCACAAAGATTATCTTGAAAGTAACTTAATGCAGGATTTATGGCTTGTGAAAGAAAGCCGCTCATTAAGAAACTCAGCAAGTAGCACCGGCCCCATCATCGGCACGATTCCAGCAGGTGCAAAGGTTTATGTGTTAAAACATGAAACTACCTCGGGTTCGGCTTATACGGAATGGTACTATGTTCAAACCACATCAGGTGTAAAAGGCTGGATATGGGGAGCCATCACAACCAGCGGAAATTCAGGATATGATCTCATAAAATATGAGTTTGATAAAGTAGGGAAAGCAGTCAATCAAGTGGGATTATTTACACCGCTTAATACCAAAGCGAGTGTGACGGCTGATCAAATCAATCAATTTATTAACTATAAAACGGGCGGTAAAAAGACAGTGATGACAGGGATGGGAGCGGCTTATTTGAAGGCTCAAGAAGAAAGCGGGCTGAATGCCGTCTATCTGCTGGCCCATTCAGGACTTGAAACGGGTTGGGGAACCTCAGCCATTTCGAATGCCAAGTATAATTTCTATGCAATTGGCGCCATCGATTCTGCCCCAGATGAAGGGGCGTATAATTACAGTACCCCAGAAGGCGGAATTGTCGCAGGTGCTATGTGGATTAGCGAGAAATATGTAATTCGACCGGGAGATACAGATACAATCCTGCCATACTACCAGCCAACCATTGATAATATGCGATGGGATAATAGCTGGCATCAGTATGCATCCGATGAAGCATGGGCGGAAAAGATTGCGACCAATGCGAATGATTTTTATAACTATATTAATAAAAGATAGACGTAGACAACCCTGCCTAGTTAGAAAGGTAGGGTTGTTTATTGTCGAATTTACCTATTTTTTACTGTCGTTCTTTGTAATATTTGTGTAAATACTCCCGGATTTTGTTGTTGGTAAATGTAAATTTTGGTAAAATTTTATCTGTATATTATTTTAATAGATTAATTAATTAAGAGGGGAGATGAAGATCATAAAACGCAAGTTAACTGAATATGTACTGTTGGCATCCTTTTTTACTATTTTATTCATTATTCATAGCAGCAATACTTTTGCGGCAGGAGAGGTTCTATCTCCAAAAGGATACATAGAAACACCAGCACCGAATGCTACCCTTAAAGGGGTGAATGTGGTGAAGGGCTGGTTTTTAGATGGCAGTGGGGTATCGAAGGTGGAAGTACTTGTGGATGGAAAACTAAGTGGTCAAGCCCAATACGGACTTTCCCGTACAGATGTCGCCAAGGTGTTTCCAGCCTATAAAAATGCTAACGCCGGGTATCAATATTCCCTAAATACCGCGAATCTATCAAATGGCCAACACACACTAACTGTTAGAGAAACAGGAAAAACGGGAGTGAAGACAGAGCTTAAAGGAGTATTTAACGTCCAAAACCAAATGGTCCCGGTCGTTAATTTACCCGTCCGGGCAGCTCTTGATGCCCCAAAGAATGGCGCAGTGGTGAATGGCAGTACAACCGTCCGCGGTTGGTTTTTAGATAGCAGCGGTGTATCGAAGATTGAAGTATGGGTCGATGGAAAACTAAGTGGTCAAGCCCAATACGGACTACCCCGTGCGGATGTCGCCAAGGCGTATCCAGCCTATAAGAATGCCAATGCCGGGTATCAATATACGCTAAATACGGCGAATCTATCGAATGGCCAACACACACTAACTGTTAGAGAAACAGGAAAAGCGGGAGTGAAGACAGAGCTAAAAGGAGTATTCAACGTCCAAAACCAAACGGTACCGGTCGTTAATTTACCTGTCCGGGCAGCTCTTGATGCGCCTAAGAATGGCGCAGTGGTGAATGGCAGTACAACCGTCCGCGGTTGGTTTTTAGATAGCAGCGGTGTATCGAAGGTCGAAGTATTGATCGATGGAAAACTAAATGGTCAAGCTCAATACGGACTACTCCGTGCAGATGTCGCCAAGGCGTATCCAGCCTATAAGAATGCCAACGCCGGGTATCAATATACGCTAAATACGGTCAATCTATCAAATGGCCAACACACACTAACTGTTAGAGAAACAGGAAAAAATGGAGCCATGACAGAGCTAAAAGTTGTCATTACTGTACAAAATTTACCTGTAAGGGGAGCTCTTGAAACTCCAAAGAATGGTGCTGTCGTAACGGACAGTACAACGGTCAGCGGCTGGTTTTTAGATGCCAACGGGGTGGACAAGGTGGAAGTGTTGGTCGATGGAAATCTTATTGGCCAAGCCCAGTATGGACTCCCTCGTCCGAGTGTTGCCAAAACGTATCCAGCCTATAACAATGCAAATGCCGGTTACCAGTATACGCTTAATACCAAGAGCTTTACCGAAGGGCAGCATACGCTAACTGTGAGAGAAACAGGAAAAAGTGGAACTAAGACGGAGCTGAAAAGTCAATTTACTGTTCAAGGTGTACCTTTCAAAGGAGCGCTTGAGGCGCCAATGAATGGGACTACTGTTAAGGGGAATACGGTTGTCAGCGGCTGGCTTTTAGATAGCAGCGGGGTATCCAAGGTGGAAGTGCTTGTGGATGGAAATGTGATTGACGAAGCAGACTATGGTCTACCACGAAAAGATATTCAAACCTCCTATCCTGAATATCAAAATGCCAACTCTGGCTATCAATATAACCTTAATACTCAGCAATTTAAGGATGGTCAGCATACAATTGCTATTAAAGAAACAGGAACTAATGGCGAAACTCATACCATATCTACCATGGTAACAGTGGGGAATGGTAATCTGTATGCCGTTCTGGACTTGAAAACCCCTGCTAACCTTACAGCAAGTGAAATTTATGCTTACTTAAACGCTAAAAACCCGAGCAGCCCGCTAAAGAACTATGCCGTATATTTTATTAATGCACAAAATAATTATGGTGTGAATGCACTATATTTAGTCGCTCATACGATATGGGAGACAGGCTGGGGCGGTTCGGATTTATTAACCTACAAACATAATCTTTATGGATATGGGGCCTTTGATGTTTGTCCATTTACCTGCGGGTATTATTACCCATCCGTGGAAGATAGTATTAATGATGTAGCCTATAAAGTCAGACACAACTATCTTGATTCATCAGGTGCTTATTACAGTTCAACGTATGGTCCTACATTAACGGGAATGAATCAGAGTTATGCTACCGATCCAAATTGGAAAGATGGTATCGCCAGCATTATGGAAGATATCAAAGAGTATGATTCTTCGTACTACTGGAATCATGCAGAGTTAGGAGTGACGGGAAGTCCTCCGCCATCATATGGAAGAGATATTCCAAGTGGAAATCCATACCCAACCGATACAATCCTCAATTTCCCAACGGGTATATCAGCTAGTGTGAATACTTCTTCCGTTAATTTTAGATCGTTACCATATCTCTCAACATCAACTATTATCAGCTCACTTCCACTAAACACAGCTGTAACGGTACTTGGATACAATACAGATGTATACTATGATCCTACAAGCGGTACCTATCAAGCTTACCATTGGTACCGAGTGAATGTGAATGGAAAGCAAGGCTGGTTGAATGGACAAAACATAGACATTGCTAATTTACTTCAGGTTGACAGCAACGTGACCAACTTAAATGTTCGAAGCAGTGCTTCTACGAATTCTACGATCATGACTACTCTTGATAGTGAAACCTATTTAAAGGCTGTTATGTCCAATGGAATGCCTATTACGCAAAATGGCTGGTATCAAGTATACCTTCCAAATGCAACCACTTTAGGATGGGTAACAGGAGATTACGTAAGCCAAATTATTCATTAATTAGAAAAGCGCAAGGCGCTTAGCTTTCGGCGACAAGCACAAGACGAGCCGGCCGAAAGGTTGTTCTTTAACCTTTTGGTCGGATTGATCTAAATGTGGAGGCGACTGTTCTGGGACTCTAGGCTAAGACGCACCCTGTAGGAAGGCGCTTTTTGCCTTCTTCAGGGGGTGGCTTAGACTTCGAGTCCCAAGGAGCCGCAACTGGATAAGCTTGTGACCTCGAGCCGATGGCGCCTGGAGCTAGACATTTCTCGAAGTCAAAATTTATACTTTTGAATTCTATGAAAAAATCCTTTAGGTTCAAAACCTAAAGGACTTTTTGTCTAGCTCCAGCGCCTAGCCCCTCGATGGTCTACAGCCACTCCCAAAATGAAGGCAAAAAACGCCTTCTTTTTGGGAGCGGCTTATGCTTGTCGGGGCTTACCAAGGCGCTTGCGCTTTTCTTATCATTCATATGAATACTGATCTAAATTCGATACTGTGTCTTTTGCTAAACCAAGTTGCTCGCGCAGTTGGTCTGAAATTTTTTGTCGAGTTGCATCATCCACTAGGTAGTACCAAATGCCGTTAATAGTCTTACCTTCTCCGTCCACTTGAATACTTACCATTTTCTCTGCCGCTGGCTTATAGGTTGATTGAATGCCAATCATGTCATCGAGCGTAAGATTTGTTTTAATATTTTTTTCAAGAGTATTTAGGATATCATTGTATTTCGTAATAGTTGAAAATGACTTTCCTTTTGCAATAATTTTCGAAATAACTTCCCGTTGTCGCTGTTGACGTCCGAAGTCACCTAATGGATCTTGGTGTCTCATACGGGCATATTCAAGAGCCTGGATACCATCTAAATGCTGCTTTCCTGTTTTAAGGGAAACACCATCTAATTCGAAGGCATATTTATTATTAACATCAATTCCGCCAACCGCATCGACAATATCTTTGAAGCTTTCCATATTTACTTTGACATAATAGTCAATCGGAATATCTAAGAAATTCTCAACTGTATCAATTGTTTCTTCAATCCCGCCATAGGCATAGGCAGCATTAATTTTCGTAACGCGCTTTTTAGTTGAATTGCTATTTATTAACAACGTTCTGGTGTCACGTGGGATACTTACAAGTTTGGTAGATTTAGTTTTAGGATTAATCGTTGCCACAATCATAGAGTCTGTTCGTCCACTGTCGCCTTTTCGTTCATCCACCCCAACCAATAAAATAGAGATGGGATCCGAATGATTAAATTCCACCTGTTTTTCCCGTTTGGCGGAAAGTTCTCTTGTAAGTGGTGACGTCATTTTACTGACGGCTAAGGCTACATTATGATAAACGCTATAAGCATAAGAACCACCGGCAACTAGAAGAATAAAGAGGAGAAACATAGAAACACGAAGCCATCTAACTTTCCTTCTCTTTCTCTTACCCTGCTTTAGGTTAGATCTAGTTCTATTCATTATATGATTCCCTTCTGAAAGGTATTGATGTAAAAAGAAATACTAAGGGATATTATAATATCGAACCACAATAAGTTCAACTAATAATAAAAAAATCCCTCATAAAAGTACAAGTTTCGATAAAAAGCTGATATAATTTACCTTTGGTAAAAACCAAAGAAATAGGCTTTGTGTAGAAAATTGTCGAATTCTTGTATTATTACTTTTATCACTATGATTTTAAACGTAAAAAATGTTAGCATTGACATTAAAATTAGGCTCTATTGATTGAGCGGAAATCAACCACAGACCCTAAAATTATGAAATGAAAGTGTGTGAAAACTAGTGTCTAACGCAAAAGTTGCAATTAGTATTGTAACGTACAATAGTAAACATATCTTTGACGTGTTAAATAACTTAAAAACAGAATTTGGCGATGATCCAAACTATCGATTTGTCATCTTTGATAACAACTCAAATGAAGACTATAAACAGCAGCTACGTGAATACATGGATTTTGCAGAGATTACCTTTTTTCATGAAAATAACGGCTTTGGTTTTGGCCACAATTACAACCTATTACAGGCAAATGAAAAGTACTTTTTGGTCTTTAATCCAGATATTGTCCTAAAGAAAGATGACCTGCAGAAAATGATCGATAAGATGGAACAAAATCCAAGCATTGGGCTATTAGTGCCGCAGGTATTGAATTCGGATGGAAGTGTTCAGCATTTGATGCGGGATCGTGTGTCGGTATTTGACTATGCACTCCGCTTTATCCCTTTTCAATTTGTCAAAAAAATGTTTCATAAGCGGTTAGCTTCCTATGAACTAAGAGATATCCCCAATGATCGGGATGTCGATATTCGCATTGGTTCCGGTTGCTTTATGTTATTAAGGGGGCAGGATTTTAAAGAAGTAGGCGGTTTTGACGACCGGTATTTTATGTATTTTGAAGATTATGATCTCTGCTTAGAACTAAAAAAACGCAATCGAAGAATTGTGTTTACTCCTTTTTCCCAAGTGGTCCATTATTACGAAAGAGGAGCACATAAAAACTCGAGATTATTTAAGATTTTTATGCAATCAATGTATAAATACTTTAATAAATGGGGATGGCGTTTGTTTTAATGCCGAATTCTGAGGGAAATGGAAAAATCTTTATGAATTTGTGAAGAGAAATCTTATTTAGTTTAGATAAAAATAAAAAAAATGCCAGCACCCCCGGTCGCATTCTTTGGCCGAGGTAGTAGGAGAGGGTTATTTTCATGAACAAGTTTGAAAAAATGTTGTTGACGATTTTTTTTATAGAAGTGTTTGTAGGTGGAGGGGGCAGGCTAATTGATTTTGGAGTTTTATCCATTCGGCAAGTCTTGTTTTTACTCCTGATTTTCGTGTACGTGGTTCGCATTGTAAAAGAAAAAGCGATTCTTAATAAAGAAGTGAATACCTTTATTCGCTTTAATCCGGTGACCATAGGGGCTTATTTATTGCTTATCTGGTTTGTGGTAAGCAGCGCCATTGGCGTTTTAAATGGACATCCGCTTGGAGCTATTGTGAAAGATTTTTTACGAGTGTCTTACTTTGCAGTGTATTTTCCATTAGCCTATTATATCTCAAAGGAACGTTTTTCCCTTGGCAGGATTATCACCATCTTAAAATATTCTGCATTAGCTGTTGCACTTTTTACGATTATAATTTCCTTACTTGGAAAGACCGTCTTTGTCGGAGCTAATTTTAAGCCGTTTTATGACTTTTTAAATCGAGTATTTACCGGCGATTTATTCTTTAGACCGAGTAATAGTGTGTTTTATAAAAGTCATTTCTATGTGTTAATTGGACTCGTGATTGCTTTAAATGATCTATTCAACAAGAGTAAAAGCAAGCTTAGTATTGCACTCGTAATCTTTGGTTCTATTTCTGTACTATGGTCTGAGACGCGAGGATTTTTATTAGCCTTTATGCTAAGTGTATTTATGATTATTGTATTAGATGTGAAGGTTCTGGTTGACCCCATCAAGGGACTGGTCCAGAAGCTGCAAAAACTAATTCATAACAAGCAATTTATTAAGAAATTCACGATTTTAATCCTTGTCGTGATCGCAGTACCCTTTATGTATAAATACATGACGCTTGCACGTTTTGAAGTGGTAACCGTTGAGCCTGCTAAAAATGTACAGCAAGATGCGGGGGCAGCTCAAGAACAAACCCAAGTAAATGATATCAGTGTGAACCACCGCATGGAATTTATTGTGGCTTCAAAAGACATTTTAGTTCATCCTGTTAACCTTGTGTTTGGAACGGGATATGGAACAACCATAGCGGGAAGAATCAACGGGATAGAAATGAGTTTCCTTGATATCTTAGTGGAGCAAGGATTAATCGGATTAGGTACCTGGATGTTCTTATTTTTAATTATTTACTTTAATTTCTATATAGCTTATAAAAAAGGGCATAAGTTATCTACCCTGGAGATATCGTTATTGGCGGCCTTTATGGGTGTGTTATTATTGACAAATATTAATCCATTTATCAATAATCCAATTGGAATCTGTTTCTTCCTTGTTCTTTTAATTGTTTCACAGCAAAAAAAGAACTTATCGAAAAATGAGGTAATCGAATGAAAGTAACGGCTGTCATGGTCCTCTATAAACAAACTGTGGAAGAAAGTAAAACCTTTCAAACGGTAAAGAACACACTATTTTCGCAGCATGAACATGAACTGGAGTTTATTATTTACGACAATAGTCCAGAACAGCAGTCCTTTCATCCTGATGATCACGGAGGGGTTCCGATTCAGTATGTCCATGACCCGCGTAATCTAGGGATTGCTGTTGCTTACAATTTTGCCTTATCGAGCGCCTTGAAAAATGGCAGCGACTGGCTGCTCCTGCTCGATCACGATACGCAGTTAACGAATGAGTACGTTCGTGAACTGAATTGCTTACAGGGATTAGACGCGGATGTGGTGGCCGTGGTCCCTAAAATTAGTAGTAATGGTACCATGATTTCGCCCGTATTTAGCCGGTACCTTCGCCCGTTACAGGGGGAACAGCCAGAGGCAGGACTGCAGCTTGAACCGGTCATGGCGATTAATTCTGCTTCCGTTATTAGGGTAGAGTTTTTAAAACAGCTTGGGGGATTTAATAAAGACTTCCGCTTGGATTATCTTGATCATTGGTTATTCCATGAAATCTTTACGAAGAGTCGGAAGGTCTGGGTCTTAAAGGCAGTCCTTGAACATGAATTATCGGTCATGGATTATAGCCAGGTTTCGTTAGGCCGTTACCAAAGTATACTGGACTCAGAAATCAAGTTTTATCAAAATTATAAAATGGACCTTTATCCATCCTATCGAAAACAGCTGGTCATGAGATTTCTGAAACAAGTATTATTGGTGAAAAACAAAAAAATTGCCATGTATACATTAAGCAGGCTTTTGAAATAGGAAAAGGAGTTAATTCATATGTTATCGGTTTGTATGGCGACCTATAATGGAGAACAGTTTGTGATTCGGCAGCTGGACAGCGTTCTGAAACAATTAAATTCACAAGATGAAGTCATTGTCGTCGATGATTGTTCCAAAGACAATACAGTTCAGGTCATCAAAGACCACTATGGCGATCGGGTACAGGTAATTGTGAATGAAAGAAATTCAGGTCCTATTAAAAGCTTTGAAAAGGCGATATCTTTGGCGAAAGGAGATATCCTTTTTCTATGTGACCAGGACGATGTGTGGGAAGACAAAAAGATTGCGAATGTATTAGCGGCTTTTAGAGAGCAAGAGGCTGTACTAGTGGTGCATGATGCCTATGTGGTGGATGGAAGTCTACAAATCATCCATCAGTCTTGGAATGATTTTAATCGCAACAACATAAACCAAGGAATAGTTGGGAATATTTTAAAAAACGCCTATACTGGGGCCTTTATGGCATTTAAAAAAGAATTAGTTCCCTTGATCCTGCCATTTCCTGCTGAGATTGAAATGCATGATCAATGGATCGCCCTCGTGTGTATGCTAGAAAAAAAGAAAATCGTCTTTCTCGATACACCGCTCGTTAAATATGTCCGTCATGGCGGTAATGTCACGGGGATGAAGAAACGGTCCCTCATGACGCAGTTAAAGGGCCGTATCCGAACAATATCTGCGATTGCTGGGTATAAACGTTAGCATTTCCCTGAATAAAAATATATACTTTTACTTTGAGAAATGGAGTGCCTAGCGACTAGTGTACTTCGCTCATCTCCCTACGATAAGTCAACACGAAAAAGCTCACGCTCTTCGTGTTTCCTTTATCTCAGTCGATGGGCTCCAGTCCATACGTTGTTAAACAGGCGCTTCCGCTTTTCGCATTACTTTTATGTTACATTTTTATAATGACTATTCCTTTTATTTGCCCCTTCTTTATAATGGGGGAGGAGTATTTTGCTGGTAGAAAAATTTATGGACGAGGTGTTGTAACAATGAAAGGTATTATTCTTGCGGGTGGCAGTGGGACAAGACTTTACCCGTTAACAAAGGTAGTCTCGAAACAATTACTGCCTGTGTATGACAAACCCATGATTTATTATCCGTTATCCGTATTAATGTTAGCTGGTATCAAGGACATCATGATTATCTCTACACCAGAAGATATTTCCCGTTTTGAACAAATTTTAGGGGACGGTTCTGATTTAGGAATGAACTTTACATATAAAATCCAGCCGCATCCGGGTGGATTAGCACAGGCCTTTATTTTAGGTGATGAATTTATTGGTGATGACAATGTCGCATTAGTCCTAGGCGATAATATTTTTTATGGACATGGATTAACCGATCTTCTCCGAAAAGCATCAGCCCGGGAAACAGGCGCAACGGTGTTCGGTTATTATGTCAACGATCCGGAACGCTTCGGTGTGGTTGAATTTGATGACAATGGCAAAGCCGTCTCAATTGAAGAAAAACCAGAAGTTCCAAAATCCAACTACGCAGTTACAGGTCTTTATTTTTACGATAATCGTGTGGTGGATATTGCCAAAAGTATTCAACCTTCCCCGCGCGGTGAGTTAGAAATTACCGATATTAATAAAGCATACCTAGAAATGGGCGAGCTCAGTGTAGAACTTTTAGGGCGCGGCTATGCTTGGCTAGATACTGGTACACATGCTTCCCTTTTAGAAGCGTCACAATTCATCGAAACAGTGGAAAAAAGACAATCATTAAAAATTGCCTGCTTGGAAGAAATCGCCTATAAAATGGGTTATATAACGAAAGAAAAGCTGCTTGAGCTTGCTGAGCCATTAACGAAAAATCAATACGGTCAATATTTGCTTAAAATTGCCAGTCAAGGAAAGTAAATCGTAAGTGAGGTAATCAAAATGAATATTATTGAAACTAAAATTCCCGATGTAAAGATTTTAGAACCAAAGGTGTTTGGCGATCATCGTGGCTATTTTATGGAAAGCTATAATAAAGAATTATTTGAGAAGTTAGGCTTGCATTATGACTTTGTACAGGACAACCAGTCATTGTCTGCACCTGTAGGCACATTGCGCGGTCTTCATTTTCAACTAAATCCAAAGGCACAAACAAAAGTGGTTCGTTGTGTAACCGGAGCGATCTATGATGTCGCTGTTGATATTCGTAAAGGTTCACCTACATATGGACAGTGGGTTGGTGTCATCTTAAGTGAATATAACAAACGCCAGCTTCTAGTGCCGAAAGGCTTTGCCCATGGTTTTTGCACCTTGGTGCCTGACACCACAGTCGCATACAAAGTGGATGAAAATTACTCACCTGAACATGATGGCGGAATCCTTTGGAATGATCCAGAATTAGCGATCGATTGGCCGGCAGCCAATCCGATTCTTTCGGAAAAAGACACAAAGCATCCAACACTCAGCGAAGCAACTCATTTAAATTTTGTGTACGAAGAATAGGAGGACAATAATGAAATTACTAGTAACAGGCGGAGCCGGTTTTATCGGTAGTAACTTCGTCCGCTATATGGTCAATAAATATCCCAATTATATGATTGTCAATTTAGATTTATTAACATATGCAGGAAATCTTGAGAACTTAAAGGACATCGAGGATGCTTCTAATTATAAGTTCGTTCGTGGTGACATTGCAGACCGTGAGTTTATTCATGGTTTATTTGAAGAAGAAAAATTTGATTATGTTATCAACTTTGCGGCAGAGTCTCATGTAGACAGAAGTATTACCGACCCAGGAATCTTTGTACAAACCAATATTCAGGGAACTTTAGCATTACTTGATGCTGCTAAAACTTTTGGTGTAACGAAATACCTGCAAGTATCAACAGATGAAGTTTACGGTACTTTAGGTGAAACGGGCTACTTTACAGAAGAAACGCCATTAGCAGCCAATAGTCCTTATAGTGCAAGTAAAGCGGGCGCTGACTTGCTTGTTCGTGCGTACCACGAAACATTTGGTCTGCCTGTGAACATTACTCGTTGTTCCAACAACTATGGACCATTCCATTTCCCGGAGAAGTTAATCCCATTAATGATTATTAATGCCTTACATGATAAGGAACTTCCTATTTATGGTGATGGCTTAAATATTCGTGATTGGCTTCATGTGGAAGACCACTGCCAGGCAATTGACCTTGTGCTTCATAATGGTCGTGTTGGTGAGGTCTATAATGTGGGTGGAAATAATGAACGTACGAATATTGAAATCGTTAAAACGATCTTAAAACATTTAAACAAGCCAGAATCTTTAATGAAGTTTGTAACGGACCGTCCAGGCCATGATCGCCGCTATGCGATTGATGCAACCAAATTACGGGAAGAACTAGGATGGTCACCAAAATATAATTTCGATACAGGGATTGAGCAGACCATCAATTGGTATTTAAATAACCAAGAGTGGTGGGAAAACATCATTTCTGGCGATTATCAAGATTATGTGAAAAAGCAATACGGCGACAGATTAGGGGTAGAGTAATGAGGGTCGTTGTAACGGGTGCAGCTGGACAATTAGGCAAGGATGTTCTAAGAGAATTAGCTAGCCGTAATCATCATGCTTTTGGAGCCGATCGCGGGCAGTTAGATATTACCATTGAAGAGGATGTACGGAGCTATATTAGTGAAATAAAGCCGGATGTGATTCTTCATTGTGCTGCTTACACCAACGTGGATGCAGCAGAAACTGATGAAGAGACCGCCTATCGAATTAACGCTTCAGGTACTGAAAACTTGGCGAAAGCAGCCAAGCAAGTGGGCGCTAAACTGCTTTATGTCAGCACCGATTATGTATTTGATGGTACTGCTTCAGAGCCCTATGAAACAGATCAGCCAACAAGTCCATTAGGGGCATATGGCCGAACCAAATTAGCCGGGGAACAGCTTTTACAAAAGCATTTAGACCGATTTTTTATCGTACGTACAGCATGGGTCTTTGGTATCTATGGAAATAATTTTGTAAAAACGATGATCCGCCTTGGCAAAGAGCGCGGTGAAGTAGGGGTCGTCCATGATCAAGTGGGTTCTCCGACCTATACTGTTGATTTAGCCAAGTTTATGGTTGAGTTAATGGAAACAGAAAAATACGGAATTTATCATGCGACAAATGGCGGAGTTTGCTCTTGGTATGAATTTGCTGTTGAAATCTTTAAGCAAGCAGGTCTTGATGTGACAGTCAATCCATTGACAACGGATCAATTCCCTCGTCCAGCGAAACGTCCGGCCTATTCTGTATTAAGTAAGAAGAAAATCGAAGAGCAAGGTCTAACTCCTCTTCGTGATTGGAAAGAAGCACTAGCTGCTTATTTGCAAGAATCCCAATAATTTAAGAAAATATTAAGCTGCCTCTGTTGTAATGAACAGAGGCTTTTCCATAACTAATAAAAATGGCATTTAGACAACGAGAATTGTCCAGCTTCAGGCGCCATCGGCTCGAGGTCACAAGCCAATCCAGTTGCGGCTCCTTGGGACTCTAGACTTTAGCCACCCCCTGACGAAGGCAAAAAGCGCCTTCTTACAGGGTGCGTCTTAGTCTAGAGTCCCAGGGCAGTCGCCTCCACATTTAGGGCAATCCGTCCAAAAGGTAAAAGAACAACCTTTCGGCCGGCTCGTCTTGTGCTTGTCGCCGAAGTCTAAGCGCCTTGCGCTTTTCTATGAAACCTTTTTTTATTTTAAACGTTAATAATAATAAAGGATGGATTAATGGCGAAATTAGTAAAATTACATATCTTTTTGTCATTCTGAATAAGAGGTAGTAGGGATAAGTAACGGCTTACATCATTGATAAATCTTTATTTTTAATAATATGTAAGTTTAATATTCTAAAAATAGGGTAAGAAATTTGTAGAATTGAAGTATTTATTTCTAATATTGTCTGTGCTATAATCCATAAGGGTATGATTGTCTCTAGGTTTCATTGAAATTAATTAATTATGAAAATACCAAACTACGGAATGAACCATGGAGGGCTATATGTTCTATCTAACGTTAGCTATTTGTTTTTTCTCAAGCATAATTCTCACCCCATTAGTCAAAAAACTTGCATTTAAAATTGGTGCAACAGATAAACCAAATCAACGAAAAGTACATCAGAAGATTATGCCCCGTCTAGGCGGTTTGGCCATCTATATAAGCTTCCTGATTGGCGTCGCGATTATACGGCCTGATGCTACGTCGCTATTACCGATAATGAATCCGAATGAAAATATTCATTTAGCAATTATCCTTGGAAGTATTGTCATTATTCTAACCGGTGTTCTGGATGACACAAAGGAAATTTCTCCTAAGGTAAAACTATTTGGTCAAATCCTTGCTTCGTTTATTGTTGTGTTTATGGGAGACCTTAAAGTGGAGTTTATCAACTTGCCTTTTGGCGGTCAATTAAACTTCGGTTTCTTAAGCATTCCAATTACGATGTTCTGGATTATTGGAATCACCAATGCCATTAACCTAATTGATGGACTTGATGGTCTAGCAGCCGGTGTTTCAACGATTGCATTATTCGCCATTTCTGGTATGGCCTTTCTGATGGGGAACCCATATGTTATGATTTTGGCACTGATTGCTGCCGTTTCGTCACTTGGTTTCCTAATTTTTAACTTTCATCCTGCCAAGATTTTTATGGGGGATACCGGGGCGTTATTTTTAGGATACCTCATCAGTGTCCTTTCATTGCTCGGATTTAAAAATGTAACCTTTATCTCGCTAGTTATCCCGATTATTATCCTTGGGGTGCCAATCTCTGATACATTCTTTGCAATTATTCGAAGACTGGTAAATAAGCAGCCGTTATCTGCACCCGATAAATCGCATTTACACCATTGTTTATTACGTATAGGATTTTCACATAAACAAGCTGTATTAATCATTTATGCGATGAGCTTAGTCTTTGGACTAGTAGCCTTTATCTTCTCGCAATCAACCGTATGGGGCTCACTAATTGTGATTTTAACTTTATTAGTCGCGATTGAGATCATTGTGGAGAAGGTCGGGTTGGTGCGCGAAGACTATCAGCCGCTTCTTAAATTCATGAAAGGCTTTAAGCCAATTAATTTAAAAGACAGATAATAAAAAAAGGATTTGGAATTTTTCCAAATCCTTTTTTTTATATGGCTCTGTTTAACAAAATTGTTGTTTTTATACTCTGTTGATTGGAGCGGAAGGCGCTCGACTCCTCGAAAATGCTAACGCATTTTCTTCGTGCGTGGGCGGACTCGAGGAAGAATTCCAATGTCCTGCGGGAGTACGGAGCAGGGGAGACCCCACAGGCGCTGTAAGCGCCGAGGAGGCTCCCCGGCACGCCCGCGGAAAGCGAGCGCCTGTAGCGGAAATCAACAGCCAAATATAACAGAGTCTTTTTCAAAAACCACAGTAACTGTGGTTTTTTCATTTCGAGAAATGTGTTGAAACGTATTTTCTTTACAAAAAATTAACATAATAGACAGTATGTTATAAGACTTTTACAAAATAGCAAAACGTTCATAAAAAAGTTAACTTTCATAATAAAATGAGGGTGGAGTCCATTCGATGAAGAAGAAGAATAAGTTGTTCATGAGTTACTTAACCATTTTTATCTTAATCCTAAGCACTGTTATATTTTCCTTTGCAACCTATATTAAGAAAAACTTTACTAATCAAAGCTTAGAGGAAATGATTTTTTATCTTATTAGCAATACGAAGGGGACACCAAGTGATGTCATTATTTCTGCATTTCAATCCAGTTTCCTTCCGTTTCTTTTGATTCTTTTTATTGTATTCATACCGGTTTTAGGAATAAATAGAAGAAGAGATGTCATTGAAGTGAAAATGAAACATAAAACGTTTACCTTTGGTCTATCTCCATTAAAGTTGATTTATAAATTTAGATTATTATATGCATTCCTTATTTTCATTCTATCTCTCATCACCTGTTATCATTTCGTAGGCGCTAAACATTATGTGAAAGGTGTAACGGACACCTCAACTTATATAGATACTCATTACGTTGATGGCAGTAAGGTATCGCTTACTTTTCCAAAACAAAAAAGGAACCTGATTATCGTCTATTTAGAATCGATGGAAAACTCAATGATTGATAAAGATAACGGTGGAGGATGGAATTATAATGTGATTCCTGAGTTAACGACGATTGCAAAGACAAATTTAAATTTTTCCAATTCTGATAAAATAGGCGGGGCTAACCGAATTTTTGGCACCACCTGGACGGTAGGGGGACTGGTAGGAACCACATCAGGCCTGCCCCTGAAAATTCCTGTTAATGGGAATCAATATACGTCCAGTAATTTCTTAGCAGGTGCTTATACGTTGGGTGATGTATTAAAAAAAGAAGGATACAATCAAGAAGTCATCTTTGGGTCTGATGCAAATTTTGGAGGGCGCAAAGGTTACTACAAGAGACATGGAGATTATTTGATATCTGATTTCAATACGGCTATTCAAGAAGGGAAAATGCAAGGAAGTCAAAAGGTATGGTGGGGTTATGATGATACGCATTTATTTGACTGGGCCAAAGAAGAAATATCGTCCTTGGCAAATAAGAAGAAACCTTTCAGCATGACTCTATTAACCGCAAACACCCATTTTCCTGATGGGTATTTAGAAAGTAAAGCAGAAAAAAAATATCGCACACAATATGAAAATGTCTTTGCGTATTCATCCAAACAAGTAGATGGATTTGTAAAGTGGCTGCAGCAACAGGACTTTTATCCGAATACAACCATCGTGCTGCTAGGTGATCACCTCAGTATGCAGCCGGGGGGGTATTTTGAAAAATATATGGCCAAGGGATATAGTCGAACTACTTATAATGCCTTTATTAATCCGGCTATAGAGCCGGTTCAATCAAAAAATAGGATCTTTACTGCCTTAGACATGTACCCAACGATTTTAGCCAGTATGGGCGTAACCATTCAAGGCGATCGCTTGGGGTTAGGGACAAATCTCTTTTCTAACAGGAGAACCATAGAGGAGGAAAGTGGTCTAGGTTTTCTCAATAGTGAGTTAGCTAAGGATTCAAAATTCTATAATGAACAAATTTTACAGGACGACTATTTTAAGTTAATGAAAAGGGCACAAAGCCAATAATAGATACCTTTTTTGAAAGTATAAGAATGTCTAAAGTTCGATTTCGAGGTTTGTCTTGCTCCAGCGCCTAGCCCCTCGAGGTCACAAGCTTATCCAGTTGCGGCTCCTTGGGACTCAAGTCATAAGCCACCCCCTGAAGAAGGGAAAAAACGCCTTCTTGCAGGGTGCGTCTTAGCCTAAAGTCCCAGAACAGTCGCCTCCACATTTAGATTAATCCGTCCAAAAGGTTTAAAAAAAGCAACCTTTCGGCCGGCTCGTCTTGTGCTTGTCGCCGATAGGCGGGCGCCTTGCGCTTTTCTAATTTTACCAAACATTAGTTGTTATTGGTTTGCTTATTATGGACAAACTGACTAACAAGGAGGATGTTCGATGCTGTATCTTACCTTGGTAGTATGTTTTCTCATCTCAATTCTCATAACTCCATTGATCAAAAGATTAGCCTTCTTAATTGGTGCAACCGATCGCCCTAACCAGCGAAAAGTCCATCAATCAATTATGCCAAGGCTTGGTGGATTAGCCATTTTTATTAGTTTTTTGGTTGGGATTTTTCTTATCAAACCTGAAAACCAGTATTCACTTCCCATCTTACTTGGCTGCCTGATTATCATCATTACGGGCTTTTGTGATGATAGGTTTGAATTACCGGCAAAGTATAAGCTATTAGGTCAATTACTAGCCGCTTGTAGTGTTGTCTTTTTAGGAGGTCTGCAGGTTGTATTCATTAACCTCCCGTTTGGCGGACAGCTCCAATTTGGTCTCTTGAGCATTCCGTTTACCATTCTGTGGATTGTAGGAATTACCAATGCCATCAATTTAATTGATGGACTAGATGGTTTAGCCGCTGGAGTTTCTTCAATTGCGCTCATCACGATTTCAGGCATTGCCCTGATCCAAGAGAATTACTTTGTAGTGACGGTTGGATTAATTGTGCTTGCGAGCACACTTGGCTTTTTATTTTATAATTTTCATCCTGCTAGTATTTTTATGGGGGATACAGGAGCACTTTTTTTAGGCTTTATCATCTCCGTATTATCCTTGCTCGGTTTTAAAAATGTTACGTTTATTTCGTTTGTTATCCCCGTTATTATTCTGGGTGTACCTATATCTGACACGCTTTTTGCGATTATCAGAAGAATCATTAACAAACAGCCCTTGTCGGCACCTGATAAATCCCATCTTCATCATTGTATGCTGCGAATGGGCTACTCCCATCGTCAAACGGTGTTACTCATTTACGCAATGGCAGCCTTTTTTGGACTTGTGGCGATTATTTACTCGCAGGCAAGAATCGGCGGAGCACTTGTCCTTATCGGAATTGTCGTTTTGTTAATCGAAATTATTGCTGAAAAAATCGGTCTCATGGGAAAAGACCATCGACCACTGCTTAACATCGTACGAACATTAACAACCGTTAAAGACCGTTCATAATAGGACAAGGGACTCAAAAAATTTTTGAGCCCCTCATTGTATATAGATTATGGTCCTACTATAATAGAATTAGGAATTCCGCCATTTATTCCCGTTCGTAATCTTCTTCGAGATAAACAATCTCACCTTTTTCTAATGTACATTGCCCATTGGTTAGCTCAATCATCCAGTCCATGAAAGCCTGAACTTGGTTTTCACTCACGTATGTCTCGACCTCAACGGTGTCTAAGTAATGAATTTGTTTAATTTTATAATTAGCACCACGTAATTCATTTTCAATTTTCCCAAGCCATGTATAGTCAAATTTGGTATGGATGATTTGGTTGAGGCTTCGCTCGACTATGCCGACTGCTTCAAGCCCTTCTGAAGTCGCTTTGCCGTAGGCACGGATGAGACCGCCGGCGCCTAGTTTAATGCCGCCGAAGTAGCGGGTTACAACAACCACTGTGTCCTTTAGTTTCCGTTTTTTTAATACCTCGAGAATGGGAACACCAGCTGTCCCGCTGGGTTCGCCATCATCATTCGCTTTTTGAATTTGGTCATGCTCACCAATGAGGTAAGCAGAGCAGTTATGGTTGGCATCCCCATGCTGTTTTTTGATGGATTGAATGAATTCTACTGCTTCATTTTCGGTTTCTGCTCTTGTCATATGGGCAATGAAACGCGATTTTTGGATTGTAATCTCATGTGTGCCAGTTTGTTTTACTGTATGGTAAAATGGAAGCATAACTATCTCCTTTCAAATGTTTTTAAAAATAATGTTGTAATATACCTTTAATATAGTAGTAATGTTTGAATGATATAATAGTAATAGTCCATAAAGTATCTTAAAATAGGTTGTAACACTTATTTATATTACTTTCACCCTAGCGGAAGGTCAATAAGAGTGTTAGGATTCGCCATTAATAAGGTTTTAAGGTAAAATTTGCTAAGGGCCTTACGGGAAGATACCCCTGGAGGGAATGGAATGAAACTTAAACAGGTCAATATGAAATCCATTGATGAAATTCGTGAAGAAATGATTGACAGAGTCACATGCAGTAAAAGTGATATTTTTCGGATTGGCGAGCAATGCCGCCATGATTATGAAAGTATGACAACTGAACTCCAAAATATCAAAGAAATGATGGTTAAACTCATTGAAGAGGGGAACCAGCTGGAAGAACAAGTTCATCAAGCACGCCTCATGCTGTCAGAAGTTAGTATGAATTTTAATCATTATACAGAAGAGGAAGTTCGCGAGGCATATGAAAAAGCCCACCAGCTACAAATGGATCTTTCGATTAATTGGCAGTACAAAAAACAGCTTTTGGAAAAAAGAGACGATTTGGAGCGGCGATTAATTGGGTTAGATGATACCATTGACAGGGCCGATCAGCTTATTTCCCAAATATCTGTCGTCATGAATTACCTGACAAGCGATCTAAAACAAGTGGGAGAAGTGCTTGAAAATGCAAAAGCCAAGCAGGACTTTGGTTTGAAAATTATTGAAGCTCAGGAAGAAGAACGGAAACGATTGTCCCGCGAGATTCATGATGGACCTGCCCAAATGCTGGCCAATGTGATTATGCGCTCTGATTTGATTGAACGTGTATACCGCGACCAAGGTCCGGAAGAGGCGTTTGCTGAAGTGCATAGCTATAAGAAAATGGTGCGTGCCGCCCTTTATGAGGTTCGTAGAATTATTTATGATCTCCGCCCAATGGCACTTGATGATTTGGGACTTGTCCCTACCCTCAGAAAATATTTACAAACCATCGAAGAATATCATAATCACTCAAGAATTGATTTTGTAAATGTGGGGGAGGAACGACGGCTGCCAGCTAAGTATGAGGTGGCATTGTTCCGGATGATCCAAGAGTCAGTGCAAAATGCGCTCAAACATGCAAATGCCTGTGAAATCAAAGTCAGATTGGAAATTTCAAATTCAGCTGTTACCGTGCTAATTAAGGATAATGGTGTTGGATTTGATACTTCTGTTAAAAAGCCTGATTCTTTTGGAATGATTGGGATGAGAGAGCGTGTCGATCTTCTCGAAGGGGAAATCAAGTATGATTCAAAAATTGGAAAAGGAACAAGCGTATCTATCCATGTTCCATTAATTAACTAAACTACTTATTGCGATTAATGTTAAAATTGATTTGAGGGGGAATACCAAATGACTACCAAAATCGCCATTATTGATGATCACCAACTGTTCAGAGAAGGTGTTAAGAGAATACTAGAGTTTGAAAAGTCTTTCCAGGTCGTAGCCGAAGGCGATGACGGGAGCGATGCACTAGGACTTGTCGAACAGTACCTACCTGATGTTGTGATTATGGATATCAATATGCCGGGAATGAATGGTGTCGAGGCAACCCGTGAACTTATTGAAATATATCCTAACACAAAAGTTATTATTCTATCGATTCACGATGATGAAAACTATGTCACACATGCCTTGAAAACGGGCGCCTGCGGTTACCTGTTAAAAGAAATGGATGCTGACGCACTCATTGAGGCGGTCCGGGTGGTGGCAGAAGGCGGTTCCTACTTACATCCAAAAGTAACCCATAATTTAGTCAATGAATATCGCAAGCTAGCGGCAACAGCCACTCACACTGGAGGCGGCTATGTCCAGACGCTAGAGATTCGCCGTCCATTGCATTTGTTAACTCGCCGAGAGTGTGAGGTATTACAAATGTTGGCCGATGGTAAAAGCAACCGTGGCATTGGCGAATCTTTATTCATCAGTGAAAAAACGGTTAAGAACCATGTAAGTAATATTTTACAAAAAATGAACGTCAATGACCGTACGCAAGCCGTTGTATCTGCGATAAAAAATGGCTGGGTAGAGGTAAGATGATTTTGGGAGAGCACATCTTTATGGTGTGTTCTTTTATTGCTTTTTCATATAAAATAAGGTGTAGATTAAAACTAAGGATGGTATTTTTATGAAAACGGCAATTGTCACGGATAGCACCGCGTACATACCGAAAGAGTTACGAGAGAAATGGAATATACATATGATCCCGCTTAATGTCATTTTCGGGACAGAAGCATATCAGGAAGAAGTCGATTTAAACGCAAGCGCATTTTTTGAAAAAATTAAAACAAACGAGCTGCCAACTACATCACAGCCGCCGATTGGGAAATTTGTCGAGCTGTTTGAAGAACTAGCAGCTGATCATGATGCAGTGATTAGCATTCATTTATCGAGCGGCATCAGCGGCACGTATCAAGGTGCGATAACAGCCGGTACCATGGTGGAAGGGATTAAAGTTTATGCATTTGATTCTGAAATCAGCTGTATGGTTCAGGGCTTTTATGCGCTTGAAGCGGGGGAAATGGCCGAGCGTGGGGAATCGGCTGAAGTGATTATGGATCGTTTGGAAGAGCTGAAGAAAACAGCTGACGCTTATTTTATGGTCGATGATTTGTCCAATCTACAGCGCGGCGGTCGCCTGTCAAGTGCCCAAGCCTTTATCGGCAGTCTGTTGCAGGTGAAACCATTGCTTCATTTTGAAAATAAGGTGATTGTACCGTTTGAAAAAATCCGCACTAGGAAGAAAGCCCTGAAACGGATCGTTGATTTACTTGGTGATGGGGTTTCTGGCGGCGGGGAATACCGGGCTGTCATTATTCACGCGAATCGCGAGAAGGAAGCAGAAGAGTGGCGGAAGGAGCTAGCTGTGCTGTATCCTAATGTGGAATTTATGATTGGCTATTTCGGAGCCGTCATCGGCACTCATTTAGGCGACGGTGCGATGGGAATGGGTTGGATGAAAAAATAAAGATGGTGTTTGCTGCCACTCCGCCTTATGAACTAGGGTGGTGTGAGATTTTTGTTATAAAATGGTTAAACCCAATATTTTTCCAGAGTCATTTTTCAATAAATATGTTATAGTAGTTGGAGTTTGATTAACGATAACGATAATGAATGGTAGATTGAGAGGAGATTGAAAATGAAAAAGAAGGGACTATTCAAAAAAATAGAAAATAGTCATATTGCCTTTTTCGCGATCGCAATTATTTTGTTTTGGATTAAAACATATATCGCATATCAAATGGAATTTAAATTAGGAATAGACAATAATCTTCAGAAGTTTTTGTTAGCTATTAACCCTATTAGCTCAGCATTGTTCTTTATGGGATTAGCATTGCTATCTAAAAAGCATACCAAAAAGATAATGATTGCCATTAACTTCATAATGTCATTTCTTTTATATGCAAATATTGTTTATTACCGATTTTTTAATGACTTCATCACGGTCCCGGTTATCATGCAAGCTAAGTCAAATTCTGGACAATTAGGTGACAGTGCCAATTCCTTGATGAATGGACTAGATATATTTTATTTTACGGACACCATTGTTTTAATCATTTTAGCTTTTACCGTATTTAAAAAGGCAGTTTCTAAAAATAGAAAAACATATCAACTTGTTTTATTATTTGCTGTGACAGTGTTCTTATTCAACCTTGGTTTAGCTGAAAAAGATCGTCCACAATTATTATCGCGCTCTTTTGACCGAAACTACTTAGTGAAATATTTAGGTGCCTACAACTTCACGATTTTTGATGTAATTCAAAATATTGAATCAAGCAGCCAGCGTGCGATGGCTAGCAGCAGTGATGTATCAACAGTTCAAAACTATAGACAAGCAAATTATACAGCTCCAAACCCTGCTTATTTTGGAAAAGCCAAAGGAATGAACGTGATTTATGTTTCATTGGAATCATTCCAAAACTTTATGATTAATTATAAAATGCCAGATGGACAAGAAGTAACGCCATTTTTGAATTCTTTAGCAAATGATGGAGAAACCTTCTATTTTGATAATTTCTATCATCAAACTGGACAAGGAAAAACATCTGATGCTGAATTCTTAATGGAAAATTCTTTATATCCGTTATCACAAGGCGCTGTTTTTATTAATAAAGACCAAAATACGTATCAGGCGGCACCGGCCATTTTAGGTGAAAAAGGTTATACATCCGCTGTATTCCATGGTAACTATAAGACTTTCTGGAATCGAAATGTTATGTATAGACAGTTAGGCTATGATCAATTTTTCGACGCTGAATATTATGATATGTCTACAGAAAATACAAAGAACTATGGTATGAAGGATAAGCCTTATTTCCAAGAGTCAATGCCAATGCTTGAGAGTCTGAAACAACCTTTCTATACAAAGTTTATTACCTTATCAAACCATTTCCCATTTGAAATGGATCCCGAGGACACTACATTCCCTGCAGGAGATTTTGGTGATTCGGTGGTAAATAATTATTTCCAATCAGCTCATTATATGGACGAAGCTCTTAAACAGTTCTTTGATTCATTGAAAAAAGATGGGCTTTATGATAATTCAGTCATCATTCTTTATGGTGACCACTATGGTCTTTCTGAGAATCATAATACGGCTATGGCGAAAGTTCTCGGGGTACCTAAAATTACACCAACAATCAATGCATCATTGCAAGAAACACCATTATTTATTCACGTTCCTGGAGTTAAGGGTGGTGTACAACACCAATTTGGTGGTGAAGTCGATGTTCGACCAACGCTCCTTCATTTATTAGGAATTGATACAAAAGATTACATTGAATTTGGTTCAGATTTATTATCTCCGCAACATCGTAATTGGGCATTATTTAGAAATGGCGACTTTGTTTCACCAAATGTTGATCAGATAAGCGGTAAATACTATAATCCTACAACGGGTGAAGTAGTACCGGAAACACCAGCTTATAAATCAATTAGTGACAAAGTACAACAAGAGCTTCAAATGTCGGATGATGTGGTTTCAAAAGACTTGTTACGTTTCTATACACCAACCGGATTTAAGCCAATTGATCCAAATAATTATCAATATTTAGGTCCTAAAGGTAAATCGCAACAATCTAAGGTGCAGACTTCAGGAGAATAATTCAATAAAGGGTCAGGGGGCAGCTAAATAGCTGCCCCCTTTAATTTGGCTCTTGTTAAGGTCTTACATTGATTTAAACATGACGCCAAACCTTCAAATTAAAGTTGGCGGAAAAAATGGGAATGTCGGTGGAAAAAAGAGAGAAGAAGGCGGAATTAATAAGTAAACAGACAGAAATAACTCTGGACCTGGTGGAAGTCCAGTCCAATCCTTCGGAATCATAGGAGAAGGAAAGTTAGTTATTTTTAAAAAAGGTAACTGAAAAAATAGAGTTGGCGGAAAAAATAGGAATGTCGGCGGAAAAAAGAGAGAGGGAGGCGGAATTAATAGTAAATCAGACGGAAAAAGCTTAGAAACCGGCGAAAATCCAATCCAATTCGGCGGAATCAAAGGAGAAGGAAAGTTAGTTATTTTTAAAAAGAGTAACAGAAAAAACAGAGTTGGCGGAAAAAATGGGAATGTCGGCGAAAAAAAAAGAAGAAGGCGGAAATAACTCAGAATCTGACGGAAATCCAGTCCAAACTGGCGGAATCAAAGGAGAAGGAAAGTTAGTTATTTTTAAAAGAGTAACAGAAAAAACAGAGTTGGCGGAAAAGATGGGAATGTCGGCGGAAAAAAGAGAGAGGGAGGCGGAATTAAAAGTAAATCAGACGGAAAAAGCTTAGAAACCGGCGGAAATCCAGTCCAAACTGGCGGAATCAAAGGAGAAGGAAAAGTTAGTTATTTTTAAATAAGGTAACTGAAAAACAGAGCTGGCGGAAAAAATGGGAATGTCGGCGGAAAAAAGAGAGAAGAAGGCGGAATTAATAAGTAAACAGGCGGAAATAATTCTGAACCTGACGGAAATCCAGTCCAAACTGGCGGAATCAAAGGAGAAGGAAAGTTAGTTATTTTTAAAAAGAGTAACAGAAAAAACAGAGTTGGCGGAAAAAATGGGAATGTCGGCGGAAAAAAGAGAGAAGAAGGCGGAATTAATAGTAAAACAGACGGAAATTACTCAGAACTCGGAGGAAAATCCAGGCCAATCCGGCGGAATCAAAGCAAAGGGAAGAGTTAGTTATTTTTAAATAAGCTAACTGAAAAAACATAGCTGTCGGAAAAAATGGGAATGTCGGCGGAAAAAAGAAAGAAGAAGGCGGAATTAAAAAGAAAACAGGCGGAAATAACTCAGAACCCGGCGGAATCCTAACAGTAAAATAGTTAGTTTGATTAAAAAATTTTTAAAATCCTGTAGGAATTTCTCCAATTATGTAGAATTATAAAGAAAAAGGAGTGATCAAACTTGGTATTAAAAGAACTAACTCTCCCAAGAAGACTTCTCTTATCCGAAATCCTCAAAAAATACCTCAAACGAAGCCACCAAAGGTATCCTGATCTAGAAAAAGACCTCGCCAAAAGATGGGCGGGCTACTGGGGAGAAGCTGCCCTTGCACACTACGTAAAAGAATTGCCGCAAGAAAAATACATAATCCTCCACGACCTTCAACTAAAACTCCACGACATCCATTTTCAAATCGACACCCTGCTAATCTCCCAGACACACATCTTAATCATCGAAGCCAAAAATATCATTGGAGTTTTATATTTCGATCATGTTTTCAAGCAACTTATTCGAAAAAACTCAGACGGAACAGAAGAATCTTTCGAAGACCCGAGAATCCAATGCCGTAGACTCCAATCTCTACTAACCAGATGGCTTATTCAGCATAAACTCTATTTCCTGCCGATTGATTACCTTATTTTTTTCAAAAGTACCCACAAAACCATCTTAAAAACCACCGGTACAGGTACAGACTTAACCAGAATCTGCAAAGGAAGAGACGTCTTTAACAAGATTGAAGATAGCGAAAGTCGTTATAAACAAGTTAAAATCAACACTGAAAAATTAAGCGAAATAGCCCATTTTCTGTTAAGCAGAAATAGCCCCATCGAAATCGATTTATTAAAAGAATATAATCTACAAGAAACAGACCTCCTCCTTAGAGTCCAATGTCCATTATGTGACCACATCTCCATGGATTACCAAAATGGTAAATGGATATGCCCGAAATGCAGCACCCATTCGAGAGATGGTCATATGGAAGCTATCAATGCCTACTTCCTTTTGATTAAACCAACCATCAGTAATCATGAATGCCAGACCATCCTACATATCCCAACACCTAATATCACTCGTAAATTATTAATTTCCCTCCATCTGCCAACAACTGGCCATACCAAAAAACGTATCTATCATCAATGGGAGGGAAACAAAAGTTATTCTTTTATAGAGGAAAAACTTCTCAAGCAAATTCAAATTAAAAGCAGGTGACCTATGCGATTCAGAGTAGAAGAAAACCAACTCATTCCAACCCAATCACATGAGAATTCCTTCCCCATCACACAAATCCCAACCATTCCTCAGCCGCCGCTTAATCCAGCTTTCACCTTTAATCCAGACCTACTGCAGCAGCTCACTGGTAAACAACTCCTCCTTGATGACCTCCCATACTCCATAACCGAAATCCAGATGCATTATGAAAATGGCTATCTAACTTACCGTAAAGGAATCCTCAAAAACAAAAAGCAGTCCATATGTGCTAGGTGTGGCAACAGAGACCCCCAGTGGTTTGCCGCCTTTCCCTGTGCTAGGTGCGGGGAGACCTGTATTTACTGCCGAAAGTGTCTAATGATGGGGAGGATCAGCGAATGTACGCCGCTCATTGGCTGGAACGGACCTGAGCCAGAAACTACCTTACCAGCCCAAATCATGGCCTGGCAGGGGACACTGTCGGAAGGGCAGAAAACGGCATCCAATCAGGTTGTCGAGGCTATTCGGCAAAATCAGGAGCACCTGATATGGGCAGTTTGCGGGGCGGGAAAAACGGAAGTCTTGTTTGCAGGAATCGAAGCAGCCCTCGCTGCGAAAAAAAGAATCTGCATAGCGACCCCAAGAACAGATGTCGTCCTAGAATTGACACCTCGCTTGAAAGCGGCCTTTCCCCAAATTCCGATTGCCTCTCTTTATGGCGGTAGTGAGGACCGCCATCTCTTTGCCCCCTTAACAATCGCAACTACCCATCAGCTACTTCGTTTTTACCAAGCCTTTGATGCCATCATTTTAGATGAAGTCGATGCCTTTCCATACACGGTGGAGGAGTCACTCCAGCATGCCGTTGTCCAGGCCCGAAAACCAACATCCGCCATGATCTATCTCACTGCAACCCCCAATGGGAAATGGCAAAGAGAATGCCGGACTGGGAAAAGAGCGTACACCACCATCCCGGCCCGATTCCACCGCAAACCTCTCCCTGTCCCCTCATTTGTTTGGTGCGGTAACTGGTCAAAACAACTTCAAAAGGGGAGACTGCCGCAAAATGTCATTCGTTGGATACAGACGCGAATTCAAGCAGATAAACAGACATTAATCTTTTTTCCCCATATTCCGTTGATGGAGAAAGCCTTATCCATTTTGCGCCCATTTCATCCGGCGATAGAAGCCGTCCATGCTGAAGACCCAGATCGAAAAAACAAAGTACAAAAAATGCGGAATAAGGAACTCCCAATGCTTCTTACTACCACTATCCTCGAGCGTGGTGTTACTTTCCCGAATATTGACGTGGCCGTTGTCGGAGCAGAAGACGCTATTTTTACCGAAAGCGCACTTGTGCAAATTGCAGGAAGGGCAGGGAGGAGCAAGGACTACCCAACTGGAACTGTGACTTTTTTTCACTATGGAAAAACCGAAGAGATGCTAAAGGCGAGGAGACAGATTGTAACGATGAACCGAGAAGGATATAAAAGAGGTTTACTGGATGATATGGGAGGAGCAAAATGAATCTATTTCAGAACGATCGTTGCCTTTATTGCCACACATTCATCGTGCCAACCGTGAGCTGGGGTTCCCTTATTTCAAAAGAAACAGAGGATCCCCTTTGCCCAGCTTGTAAGGAAAAGCTTGAAAAAATAGTAGGAGAGACCTGCCGAATCTGTAGCCGCCCTTTTCACCTTTTAGATGAACAGTATCGGGATGGGGACTTATGTAATGATTGCACTCGCTGGGAGGAGGACCTTGAATGGCAGGGGTACCTTGAAAAAAATCACTCCCTCTATCTTTACAATGAATTTTTAAAAGAACTGATCGCTTCCTACAAATTTCGAGGTGATTATGTATTAGCCAAGGTATTTGTAGAGTATTTTAAAAAGAAAATCGCTACTATTATTCCTGATTTACTAGTTCCAATCCCACTAAGCGATGAGCGGCTGTATGAGCGCGGATTTAATCAGGCAGCCGCCGTCTTAACACTTGCCGGCTATTCTGCAGCGGAAATCCTCACACGAATCCATTCGGAAAAACAATCGAAAAAATCAAGAGAGGAGCGCATTCATCTCACCCAAGTCTTTCAACTTGTTTCAAATAGCGAGCTAACAGGCAAAAGAATTTTATTAATCGATGATATATACACCACTGGCTCAACCCTGAGGCATGCTGCCAAACTGTTAAAAGGGGCAGGAGCTGAAAGTATTCAGGCCCTTACCATCGCTAGGTAGACAATCCGTCAGAGATTCACACGAATGTAACATCTTCCTGAGTGATTTAGTGGCAAATGCTTCTACAAAATAATACAATATTATATGAATAACCACTCATTTTAGTTAAAAACACCTGATAAAGTCAATGATTATATCCACCATTTCCACTATATTCCTGTTGTTTTTGTCAATAATTCGACAAATTTATTCTAGTGATTTAGCAGGAATCTGATAGGGCAAAATAGAATTGTTAATACATAGCCTTAGACAAAAGGAGGAGTCCACATGAAATATAACGTACGTGGCGAAAACATTGAGGTTACTCCAGCAATTAGAGAGTATGTCGAAAAGAAAATTACTAAATTGGAGCGTTATTTTACTGAGTCACCAGATGCGACAGTACATGTGAATCTTAGATTCAATCAAGATAAATCTTCAAAAGTAGAAGTAACTATCCCACTGCCCCAGCTAGTCTTACGTGCTGAGGAAACAAATATTGATATGTATGCGGCGATTGACTTAATCACGGATAAGCTTGAGCGTCAAATCCGCAAACATAAAACAAAAGTGAACCGTAAATTCCGTGAAAAAGGGGAGCCATCTTTCACTTTTGTAGCAACTGAAAGCCCTGAAATTCACGATCTTGAAGATGAAGATCTTGAATTAGTCCGTACCAAGCGTTTTGATTTAAAACCAATGGATAGTGAAGAAGCGATTCTGCAAATGAATATGCTTGGACACAGCTTCTATGTATTCACTAATTCTGATACAAACCGTACAAATGTTGTTTACAAACGGAAAGATGGCCGCTATGGCTTAATTGAAGCACATTAATAAACAATCAGAAACGCTGCTCCGAGAGTCGGGGCAGCGTTTTTATATGCAAAATAGGAACAATAAATGAGTTATTCACATGGGGATAACTCTTTTTTTAAAGTGATTATCCACAAAATTCAGAATTTTATACACATTACCCACAGAATTATCTGTTATTTTTCTGAAAATGTGGATAACATGGACGAATTCAAAAAATCAAAAGGTCAGCGACCTAGTCGCTGACCTTAAACCTCTAACTTACTTTCCCGCACCACAGCAGTTTTTGTACTTTTTACCGCTACCGCAGATACACGGTGCATTTCGTCCGACATCAAGCTGCTTGACCTTTGGCTTCTGCTTTACGGGTTCGCCATCTTCTTTCGGGTTTACAGCTTGACCCTTTGCGACCTCTTGGCGCTCCAGGTTATTGCGTATTTCCGCCTTCATGATGTACATCGCTGTTTCTTCTTCGATTGATTGAACCATCGCTTCAAACATCGCGAATCCTTCATGCTGGTATTCACGAAGCGGATCGATTTGACCATAAGCGCGCAAATGAATTCCTTGACGAAGCTGATCCATTGCATCAATATGGTCTGTCCACTTAGAGTCAACCGCTCTTAGGGTAACCACCTTTTCGAATTCACGCATCTGTTCTGGGAACAGAATTTGTTCTTTCTCCTCATAGCGTTCCCGGACTTTGGCAAAGATCGTTTCAACCATTTCATCCGGCTCTTTACCTTTTAAATCATCAACTGTAAGATCGCCTTCATGGAGGAGGTTAGCCTGACAATACTCCACAATTGCTTGAAGATTCCAGTCTTCCTCATCCTCATGGCGAGGGGCATGGACGTCCACATTCCGCTCAATTGAATTTAAAATCATCTTTTGGACTATCTCACGAAGGTCTTCAGATTCCAATACTTCATCACGCTGAGAGTAAATAATCTCACGCTGCTGGCGGAGTACATCATCATATTGCAAGAGTTGTTTACGGGCATCAAAGTTATTACCCTCCACACGTTTTTGCGCTGATTCAACCGCACGGGAAACCATTTTACTTTGAATCGGCTGGGTATCATCCATCCCCAGTTTTTGCATCATTGCTTTCATATTGTCGGAACCAAAGCGGCGCATTAATTCGTCTTCCATGGATAAGTAAAATTGGGTCACACCTGGGTCCCCTTGACGTCCAGAACGTCCACGAAGCTGGTTATCAATCCGTCGGTTCTCATGGCGCTCAGTACCAATGACCGCAAGACCGCCTAGTTCCAAAACACCTTCCCCAAGTTTAATGTCCGTACCACGACCTGCCATGTTTGTTGCAATGGTAACAGCGCCTTTATGACCTGCTTCAGCAATAATTTCTGCTTCTCGTTCATGGTTTTTCGCGTTTAAGACATTATGTGGGATTCTCTTCTTAGATAAATAGTTTGAAATCAATTCAGATGTTTCAATCGCCACCGTACCAACGAGAACGGGTTGTCCTTTTTGATGGCGTTCCGCAATATCCTCGACAACCGCACGGAATTTACCGTCCATGGATGCGTAAATTAAATCCGGGCGGTCATCACGAGCAATTGGTTTGTTCGTTGGAATCACAATAACATTCATATTGTAGATGTTACGGAATTCTTCTTCTTCTGTTTTGGCAGTACCGGTCATACCTGACAATTTTTCATACATACGGAAGTAGTTTTGGAACGTAATCGTTGCCATCGTCATACTTTCATTCTGAACTTCAAGGCCTTCTTTTGCTTCAATCGCCTGATGCAAGCCTTCACTGTAGCGTCGGCCCTTCATCAAACGGCCAGTAAATTGGTCAACGATGACAATTTCGCCGTCTTGAACAACATAGTCAACATCAAGGTGCATACTAACATTGGCCTTTAACGCCTGGTTAATATGATGGTTCAAGGTCACATGTGAAATATCAAAGAGGTTTTCAATGCCGAATGCTTTTTCAGACTTACTAATCCCTTCTTCAGTCAGCATTACGCCCTTTGTCTTCTCATCATAGGTATAATCCACTTCTTTTGTCAGCGTTCTAACGAATGCATTGGCTTGGATATAGAGCACAGTCGATTTCTGCGCAGAACCTGAAATGATCAGCGGTGTACGGGCTTCGTCGATTAAAATGGAGTCCACCTCGTCAATAACCGCAAAAAAAAGCGGGCGCTGAACCTTTTGCTCCTTATAAAGAACCATATTGTCACGAAGATAGTCGAAGCCCAATTCGTTATTGGTTCCATAGGTGATATCAGCAGCATAGGCAGCCTGCTTTTCTTCACTATCCATGCTGTTTAGGTTCAAGCCAACCGTTAATCCTAAAAATTCATACAACTGACCCATTTCGGTGGCGTCACGGCTAGCCAAATATTCGTTAACGGTAACAACGTGTACCCCTTTGCCTGATAGAGCATTTAGGTAAACTGGCATGGTTGCCGTCAACGTTTTACCTTCCCCGGTCTTCATTTCCGAAATATTCCCTTCATGAAGAGAAATACCACCCATTAACTGGACATGGTATGGATATAATCCAAGCACACGACGGGCTCCTTCACGGACAACTGCGAATGCTTCCACAAGCAAATCATCAAGTGTTTCCCCATTTTGATAGCGTGCTTTAAATTCGGCTGTTTTTTCACGAAGCTGATCATCCGTTAATCTTTCTGTTTGGGAGGCAAGCTCGTTAATTTTGATAGCGAGCTTGTCTAACCGTTTCAACTCGCGTTTGTTCAAATCAAATACTTTATTTAAAATCCCCATACCTGATGAACGCTCCTTTATTCTCAAGACTAAATCATAATAAAAAAAACTGTTAAATTTCGATAATTTTCCTTTTCATCTTACCATTTCCTTTTTACAGTGACAACAATGTTAAACATAAGCAAAAAGTTGTGATTCTACTATTATATTCTATTGACTCTTTGAACAACTAATAAAGCGTTCCTAAATTTTCGGAATTCTGTCAAATATGGCAAACTGGTGGCGATATCGCAGCAAATGGAGAGATGGTTCACTAGTAATGTATAACTTATGAATAATATTGATTAATTATGTATAAATATGAGGCGATTATTATCTTAATACTACCTGTGTAGTACTAATCAATCCCCTTAAAAACAACATTTATATGATGTTTTTAGGTGAAATGAAACTTGTCGAAAACATGAAAAAATATTCACAAATTGTACATTGGATTATACTCTGACAATGTTAGATACTACCTTTAGAGAGGATAATTTGGAAAATAAATAGATAAATAGTCCGAAATGGGAAGGGTGAGTTCAGTGGCCTTTTGGGGGAGAAAAGATAAAGAGACAGAACCCGAATCTAGAGAAAAAAAGAAAAAATCAGGCCCAATTCGCAGGCTCTGGCAAAAGTTCAGAGATATAGATTGGAAAAATCCAGTCAACAGGTGGAAATTGCTATTCGTTTCCCTGGTAGGCTGTATTGTTGTATTTGGTGGAGGATACGGTGTCTTGCAATTTACCAACTCACCTTCATTCTGCTCAAGCTGTCATGAAATGCAGCCAGAATACACTTCTTTTACAGCTAGTGCGCACAATCAAATTTCATGTGTTCAGTGTCATATCAAATCCGGTACGGTTAATATGCTGACACATAAAGTGAAGTCCTTGAAAGAAGTTTATTACCACGTTACAGGAGTACCAAAACAAATTGTACAAACAGAAGAAGAAGCAGTTTCCAGTCAAAACTGTTTGCAATGCCACTCTAAAAATCGTCTGGTTACTGCTTCGGGTGACCTAAAAGTTAACCATAAAGGTCATATCGAAGAAGGAATACCTTGTATTACTTGTCACTCAGGTGTTGTCCACGCGAAAATGGCCTCTCGCGGAATTAATATTGAAGAAGTTCGCGGAGATTGGACAAAGGAAAGTGCTGAGAAATTAATGGAAGAAAAATACTTGAGACCTAATATGGGAACTTGTATTAACTGTCATGATCAGGTAAATAACGGTGTAAAACCTTGGAAAGACCCAGCCTACAGCGTACCGGCGAATGCTGAAGAGACTGAGAAAAAAGTAGAAGAAAATCAAAATGAATCAGCAGCTAAAGCAACAACTGCATCAACTACGTCAACTAATACAACGGCTTCCACAGAAACAGAAAAAACGGATGCAGCAACATTAGCTGAGCACGATCAAAAAACACAAGATATTATTCTTCAAGCAATTGGCAAGGAGCAAAAAGACGTTAAGGTATCCATGTCATGCGAAACCTGTCATAAGAAGATTAAGGTACCTAAGAGTCATAAAGTGGAAGGTTGGAATAGAAATCATGGCACCACAGCTATCCAACAATTAGATAAGTGTGTGAACTGTCACCAAGATTCCAAGTGGGTAAGAGAAATTCCAAAAGAAGATATTATGTCACTACTTAAGATGAAAACCAAAATAAAATATGTTCCAAACCTAACAGTTGTAAAAGAACAAGCACGTATTAATAAATTCTGTAGTGCATGTCACTCGGACCGTCCTGCTGGTCACGTAAGTAGTGATCAATGGTTAACCGCCCACGCTAGTAAAGCAAAAACAGCTGAGCAAAAATCTGAATGCTTTGTCTGCCATGATAATCAAAAGCCAGTGGAAGGTTCAACGACTCCAAAAGCAGCAACAGATGTTTATTGTCAATATTGTCATAGAACAGGATTCAAGTCTCCTGTAAACAACTAATTAAACATAAAGGAGGGTCGCTATTATGGAAGAGGAGCACAAGCAAGAACAGCCGACCCCTCCCCAATTGCATTATAAATTAATAAAAATCGCGACCTTAACTGTGTTGGTTTTAGCCCTCTTCTTTGCAATTGGAGGATTAGGGCTAAAAGAATCTTCTAGTTCATCTTTTTGCTCATCGTGTCATGAGATGAAACCAGAGTATTATACATGGAAAGCCTCCACTCATAGTGAGGTTGAATGTACAAGTTGTCATACCGACACAGTGTATAAAGATTTAGCGAAAGATAAGGCACAAGAATTAGTGGCCCAATTGAAAAAGCAATCAACGGGGACCTCTGCAGCACCGATAAGAATGCCTAATGAAATACCGAATAGTGCATGTGAATCATGTCATGACGTTTTTAATAGAGAAGTAACACCTTCTGGGGATTTGATTATTCCCCATGACAAACACGAAAATAAAGGTGTCGAATGTGTCCAATGTCATAGTGGAGTTGCCCACGGTAAAGTTGCTGATCGAAAAATGACATATTCCACAGACCTTGATAAATGGGATGCTGAAGTTGGTACTGAGGCGATGTCAGATATTAAATTCATCCGACCGGATATGGACACTTGTATAGAATGTCATAAGGCACGAAAAGTTACAACCGAATGTAGTGATTGTCATAAAACTGGAATGGTTCCAAAAAGCCATAAACAAGCTGATTTCGCAACTAAGACTCATGGTCAACGAGCAGCATCAAACTTACAAAAGTGTAATCAGTGTCATAAGGATATGTCTACTGTCCCACTAGTGGGTTATGATGATGTATCAACTGTAACAAAGTATCTAAATAAGGATAACGGTATAGCTCAAAAGAAAAAGAATCAATACGATTATGCAAAGGAAAATACTTTTTGTAAAGATTGTCACAGTGTACGTCCTGCTAGTCACACGAGTACTTGGATGAAGGATCATGGTAATCAGGCATCAAAAGATAAACAGGAGTGCTTAGCATGTCATAACTATCAACAAGCAGGTGGTATTAGTACGACAATGGTTGCTTGCTCTTCGTGCCATCCTGCTCTACACAAGGGATTTGATAAACAAAGACACCCTGTCCCATTAGCAGAAAAGCAAAGTGTTACCGAGTACTGTTATACCTGTCACGTAAAAAATAAATGCACTGCCTGCCATAAACAATAGACAGGAAGATTGCTAGTTAGGAGGGTTAGTATGGAAGTTCAAGAACAACCAGTCAGTCAAGCGCAAGAGATACAGGCTAAACAAGAACCCAATAAAAAGAACAAAAAACAAAAAAATGAAAAATTTAAATGGTGGCAAACGCTCCTTCTCTTAACGTTGACTTTAGTGGTTTCAGTTGGAGCTGGGTACTACGTTAGTAGTAAGTACTTATGGTCCAGCTACGATCAAGATCAATTAAAGCAACAGTTAGAAAGCGCAAAAGATACGGTTGATAAGAAGCCTAATGATCCCAAATCATATGTAACACTTGGATATGCCTATTTTTTAAATGGTGATAATGATGAGGCAATTAATCAATATAAGATAGCCATAGATTTAGATAAAAATTATTTTGATGCCTACTTCAACCTTGGACTCGTCTATAACAAGGAAAATCGGCTAAATGACTCAGTAAAAATGGCTCAAAAGGCAACGGAGATTTCCCCTAAAGACTATAAAGGTTTTCTATTAAAAGGAATGTCATATCGTAAATTAAAAATGTATAGCGATGCAATTGAAGCACTTAATGAAGCTAACAAGTTAATGCCGGCAAATACTGATATTCTCTATGAAATTGGTCGTGTTGCTGAAGACCAAGGTGATAAAAAGAATGCTGAAGAAATTTACAAAGACACACTAAATTACGATCCTCTGTACAAACCAGCCTTAGAAGGGCTCAAAAGAATCGGTAAAAATTAGCTAACAAGGGGTGATAACCAATGAAGAAAAAAACCGTATACATGTGGATGAGCGGGATTGTAATCCTAGTAATTGCTGCGTTTACTGCCATCTATTTTTTGAATATGGAATCTACTGTAAGGAAAGCATCTACTGTAATTGACCCTAATTCACCTCCAACTTTCAGCCAGCTTTTTTACGGCGATTTTGATAATGCGTTAGACAAGCCAATGGATGTAGCAAAAATTGGAGAATTCATTTACGTATCTGATACCAATAATAAGAGAGTTCAAGTTTTTGATAGTTCAGGAACACTGGTCTTTAAGTTTGGTAAAGAAGGCGAAGGTAAAGGTGAATTCAAATTCCCATATGGAATTGCCGGGGATAATAAAGGTGATGTGTTTGTAGCAGATTTATATAACGGTAAAATCTCTATTTTTGATTCAAAAGGGAAATTCATCAAATACTTTGATGATAAAGATAAACTATTAAAATCTCCTGCAGGCATTCGAATCTTTGATGAAAAATTATATGTAACGGATGTACAACAAAACAAGGTATTTGTGTTCAATTTATCTGGTAAAAAGCTAGAAGAAATTAGCACTGGTGCGAATAAGTATGACAAATTTAAAGCACCAAATGCGGTTGCAATGGATAAGAAAACGGGCGAGCTATTTCTCTGTGACTCAGGTAATCAGCGCGTTTTAGCTTATGATAAAAAAGGGAAATATCTTCGAACCATCAATGGTTCTAAAGATGGAAAAGGTTCTTCCGTATTTGTTAATCCACGTGGGATTGGTGTTGATTCACGAGGCGTTCTCTATGTTGTAAATAATTTATCACATACCATTTATGGATTTAATGAAAAAGGTGAACAATTGTTTACATTCGGATCTATGGGTGATCAAAATGAACAGTTCTACCTTCCAAATGGATTATACGTGGATGATAATGACCGGGTGTATATTACCGATACGTTAAATCAACGGGTGGCATTATACTATTAAACTATCCCTACTTAAAGGAGGTGGTGCCTAAAATTAGGGTGAATAGTATTTTCATAGCAAGAAGTTAAAGAGAGAAAAAGAGAGAGATAATGGGAGGTTTTTTGGAATGAGTAAGATCAAATTAGGCTTTTCATTCCTGCTAACATTGATGTTAGTAGCAATGTTTAGCATTGTGGCTTCTGCTGCCGGTAATACTCCAAGTTACAATCCTGGAGTAGGCGATAAGAGCGGTACAGGCGTAGTAGATGGTAAGGTTGCAACTGATACTGATCGTGATAACAGCTACAACACTGTTGATAAAAGCAACGCCAACAAAACTGGTTCTGGTGTTGGGGGTCAAGATGCTAACTTTGGAAATGTTATCAAATCCGATGACATGGTTAAAGGAACAGACGGTTCACACGGAACACAACGTACACACGGTTCCTATATGAACAACACTAACTCTTGTGCCAGCTGTCACCAAACACACACAGCCGCAGGTGCAAGCTTATTGTTCAAAGACGGTGAATATGCAACATGTACTGCATGTCATGATGGTACATTAGGCTTCTATAACGTTATGGGTACTGGCTCTAACTCTGCTGGTACATTCGGTGGAACTCATGATGGTAACATGTCTGCTCACTTAGCTAACGGAACTGTAAAATTAAGCGCAGCTCCTGGTGGAAACAATGCTGCTGTAAGTGAGGAAACTTCAACAAGAGGTGGAGAATGGACAGAAGAGTTCACTTGTGCAAACTGTCATGCACCACATGGTTCATACTCTGACCGTTTATTAAACGAAGATCCAAACGGAATGGGTAACACGCTTATTAAAGATGGCGGTAAGAAATTAGAGGGCACTCCAGTTCTTGACAAAACAACTCTGCCTGACATGAAAGTTAAATATGCTGCTGCTGATATCGAAATCACAGACGCACTTGGCGTAAAATCAACTGTTAACTATGTGGTTTATCGTTTCAACATTGGGGATACTGGTGCTCCTACAAATGCTGATTACGCTGCAAAAGGATTACAAACTGGTGACGTTGTCCTTCAGTTGATGAAATGGAATGGAACACAATATGTAATCGATACTGATCCATGGTTACATGAGTATGATTTCGACTCAACTCATACAAAACATTACTGGACTGCTTTCTATGATGGTACTAAATATGCTGACAACTATGCAGATCCGACTTACGCAGGAAAATATATTGATAAAGTTCACACTGACAGCCTAAAAGCTGGTGAAAAACTAGGTAAGGGCTTCCTTGGTGTAAGAGCAGACAACACTACTTACCCTGGTGCTACAGCTTTAACAACTGCTGTTAATGGAGTTACTTTCGGTAACATGGCTCGTTCTTATGTCGTTAAGCTTGACGTTTCTACTCCAGATGCAAATAATGTAACTACAACAAATGTTGCTACATTATGGGGCTCATCTGCTGGAGGTAAAGGTGTAGCAATGTCTACTTGGTGTGCATCTTGCCACACAGACTACCTAGCTTCATCCGGTAAAGAAACTGGTACATTTGACCATGCATACCGCCACACTACAACTTCTGATAGCTACACTTGTGTACGCTGTCACTTTGCACACGGTACAGATGTAACAATTATGCGTGATGCTCGTGGATTAACTTATCAAAATATATTAGCTGATACCACTAACTATTTCCCAGGAGTAACTGGTGATGCTCGTACAGCTATGGTTAAAGATTATTTATTAGATAAGAACCATCTTCTGCATTAAAACGTTACACTAACATGGCTGTATGTTGGGGATGTCATACTTCTTCCCACTCTGGTGGTACAAGAAATACAGACACTTATCAATACAATACTGCTCCTGGTATAGATACAGATCGTAACGGTATTGATAATACTCAAACACCTAATACACCAAATGCTGGATATTAAAAAAGCTACCAAATAGCCCCACTATTTGATAGCCCCTGAATGGAATATTTAAGTTTTAAATAACAGCTCACTTCGGTGGGCTGTTATTATTTATTTAACAATATGGTCACAATATTGTCAATAATTAGGTTCACAATGTTGTCAATTTATCTTCACAGTTCTGTTACCCAATTAGTTTTCTAATAAAAGTATAATAATAATGTAGGTTAAAAGAAAAAACATTGAGAAAATAATTACCTTATTAATGTATTTTCTACAATAAGAATCCAATTATAGCTTTTATGTCAAAGCAAAAAGGAATGACCAATCGTGCCCCCTTCTAAATATAGTAAGAATTATACTATTTTAATTGTACTTCTATTTTTTTGCCTAACCACCATTATTCCTACAGTTACATATGCAGAAGAACAGTTACCAACTGCAAACCCTTCCACGGTTGAAGAAACAGTAACTTCTACTACTGTTATTGTTGAAGAAACACCTACGCCTACTAATGGATCTGAACTTATTAAAGCAACTACGGAGGAAGCGGATACCGTTAAGCCTTCAATAATTGTAAAAAATATAACCCTGCAAAGTGATGGAATTACTGTTTCTGGGACAATTTCAGACAATCAGCCAACTACTGACACATTAACGATGAATTTAATCTATCCTGATGGTCAAAAAGTATCATTGGTTCCTGATAATGGGGAATGGTCCTTTAAAACAGTCGTCACTGCAAAACTTAACCATTATAAAATAGAAGCAATCGATGCAGCTAATAATACTACGGAAATTTTTGTACAACGTCCTTATATTAAATCTATTACTATGAATGTGTTTAAATATAGGCAAAAGGATTACGAAAGCCCAGACCCATATAAAGAAGAGGATGTTACGGCAAATGTTAATATCTTAGAAAGTGATAATATAACTAGAGTATCGCTTAACCAAACCATCATAATTGAACTAAGTGACACATTAACTAATTCAATTGATAACAATCACAATCCCTTTATCATAAACGATAAGGATGGAAAAGAGATTCCATTTGATATTGACTATACACCGCTTTCTAATAAAATAACACTCATTAATCAAGATGCACTAAATCCTGGTGAAACCTATTACTTAAGGTTTAACCCAAGTTTAATTAGTCTTGATTATAATGATGGTACAAGAACATTAGTTGATGATTTGACTAACCCGTTTTATTCGATAACCAAGCAATTTACTACAGTGAGCAATGCCGCCAAAAACTTCGCGGTAAACGGTTATACTGTTCAGGAAATGAATAATTTACAACAGCTTCCGCATGGGTCGTACAACAATAATGTAAACAACTGTACAATTTGTCACAATACCCATGAAGGTGGAAATACTAGTTTGGAAAATAAAGATTTAGCACAGGGCTACTGTATGGCTTGCCATGATGGGACAACCGGACCGAAAATGGTTAATTTTGATTCTAGCATTAAATCAAAGCATGAGACACAAAAGATTACCAAGCACGATACAAAGTCAGGTTCTTGCACAGCATGTCACAATCCACATCTAACGTGGAGTGAAGACAACCCAAATTTATTAAATGATCATTATGTCTATGATCATAGGGCGGAAGATACGTGGGAAGGGAATGCAGTGGGTAAAATTGACAGCAATGTTCAATTATGTGAAGCCTGTCACGGTCGATTTACCTATTCCTATAAGTCATTAGCGGAGGGAAGTGGTGGTTATAATGTCCTCCATTATCGTCAAGAAACTACCGCGATTGGAAATATAACTGACACTCAAGATAGTAAAAATGGAACTACCAAGCATGTGGATGATTACAACTTGTGTTTTACTTGTCATAATAATGAAAAACAATTAAAAGACGGAACTACGGATATACTGACTTACTATACAAATCAAGACTCCAAACATATAATGTCTGCCTTAGATGGTAGTAAACTAAATGGTCAGCTACCATGCTCAGAATGCCATGATACTCATGCTTCCAATAACATTTTATTATTGAAAAATAAACTGGGACATGAAAATCAGCAATCATTTTCTCTAACTAAAATTGATGATTGGACAGTTCAAAAGAAACGTGATTATTGTTTAACTTGTCACAATGGCAAAACAGTCCTTTACGGGGTAACTGGAAAAGCTATTTATGATGAATCTGGTCAATCACTTATAACGACGAATGATACTGTTAAAGCCGCACATGCAAAGGGGAGTACTGAGGTTTGTTCGGATTGTCATAGTCATAGTGGTTCCTTTACTGAAGCAGTGCATGCTCCGATTATTAAAGCAACACCATAAAAATCGAGGGGGAAACTTCTCGAATTGTATAAAGTTTAGCCCTCCACCTAATGATGGAGGGCTTTTTTTTATACTACTTATTTACCCTTTAACCAATCTTTTAACCCCTCAATCTTCTTCCATAAATGCAAATGCATATCGGCATAGACAATCGCTTCATTTTCATCCCCGAATCCGTAGTATTCAGGTGGATAGGCAGGCAGTCTCTTTTTACCAATTAAATAGGGTACTACAAACTTGTTTATCTTTTTTGCACCCTTTAAGAGCATTTCAGCCTTGGCTGTAAAGCCATGTTCATTTAATTCCAGCAGTAGATAGTTGAATAATTGCTGAGCAGTTTCTTCCTGATATTGAACAAGGAGGACATGAGCTTTTTCAAAATGGCCTAAATCCATATAAGCAACAAACAACGAGTAATGGACACCCTGGTTATCCATCGGATTTAATTCCAGTAACTCCTCAAATTGCTTAGCCGCTTCGTCTACTTTTCCCAAAAGAGACATGGCTTCTGCATAATGCAGTTTTGCTCTCATAAAGGGTCTGGTTTCAAGCATTCCCCAAAAATAGCCTGTATTTTCCTTGAAAAATTCCTTACCAAGTTCTCGTTCACCTGCTTGAATCCCTTTTTCATAAAGTAAAATAGCTTCCTCTAAGCTCTTTGTTTTTTCAGCAAGAATCACGTAGGCATCGACACAGTTGGGATTGAGCTGTAAGGCTTCCTCCGCCAATTTATATCGCTTCTTTCCATCTGTTTGCAAGGCGTCATAGATTAATTGGCGTGCACGTTCTTCATCACGGCGGGAAACCTTCCGTCCAGCTTTTTTCTTTCCTGGCTTATCGACTGCACTTGTAAGTGTCATCACATTTGAGTCAGCCCCATCCAGATTCGCTCCATGATTTCTAGGGAACTCAATAACGGGTGCTGTTTGGACTGAAGGCGGATCAAATGGAAGATCATCCTCATAGACCATTTCGATTAACTCGGCTATTTCTTCTGCTAATACATGGTCTATTTCTGAGAATATAGAGGAAATACTTCCAGCAGACACACCATATAGCTTCGCCAGTTCCTTCTGAGATACACCTTGTTCCAAAGGAGTTATTGTGGATAATAGGTAGTGTAGGGCTGCCACGTAAATATTCGGATTTTGGATTCGTTTTTGTTTCTTTTGGCAAAATTGATTCCAGAGTATGACGCCTGCATTGATGACTGGAGGAGGCAACATGGGTTCCAGTTTTTCTATCAAGAGCTCCGCCACTTCTTTGTAAATAGGAGCAGGCCAATCCAATTCATCTGCTTCCACCAAACCATCCACCATTGGGAGTTCACTAATCACATCTATAAAGAAATTTGTCAAATATTCCTGTGGTGAGTCATAATCTGCATCAAAACTGCTATCCTCAATGTAGGAGATAGCAAAATCAGGATTAAGACCAGGTAGTTCTAATGGTGCTGGAAAAAAGACATAGCGATGTTCAAATGGGAGGAGAATCCCAATAAAGAACGAGCCTTCTTCGAGTTGGATGGATTCAGCTAGATTAATCGTCTCAAGTTGTTCGGCTGAAAAGCCATCTTCAACTGTCAGCGTGTTATCATTCACGTCCAAAACTCTTCCGGCAATCGTTCGAGCGTTTGTCCATGTGTGTAAAATAGATTTTAGTTTTGGGCGTTTAATTTTTCCAGATTCAGCTTTAATAAATTGTTCGACAATCGTTTCGCCATCATCCAATTCTTCAAACAGGGAAAACCAGATGCTATGGATCATTTCGTAAAATTCCCGGTCGGGGTCATTTTCAATATCCAGATTCGCTTCTAGTATTTCAAAATCCTCATTAATTTCATAACCAAAGTGATTGAAAGCAAAATGGAGTAACTGTTTCTGCATTTCCTCCATTTCATTTATAAGTACATCGGTAATTGAAATCGCATCGTTTGCTCCGCAGCACTTTTTATACTTTTTTCCACTCCCGCAAGGACAAGGTTCATTACGGTTTATTTTCTCCATTCGCCTTTGCTCCTTCTTTATTAATTTAATTCCTGCTAGTTCTCTATGTATAAAATTGTACTAAAACCAAGTTTGTTCTTATTTAATAGTACCATCTTTGCCACATGGAAATATATAAATACTAAGGAAATTTAATGGAATTTTAGCGAATTGTAGGTGTGGGTATTGTTCAAAAAATGAAATATAAATGGTCTAACTTTGAATTTATTCAGGTTCTCACGCTATAATGGATAGGGACTTACTAAGAAAAAATATATTCTTTAATTTTTTATAGAGGTGACGAAAATGGAATTAGCGGAAATTCGGAATGAACTTGAAAAAACAGCTAAGAAATTAGCGGACTTTAGGGGGTCTCTTTGACCTTGAAAATAAAGAAGCCAGAATCGCTGAGTTAGATGATGAAATGCTTCAACCTGATTTTTGGAATAACCAAGAGAAGGCACAGGCTGTTATTAGCGAAGCCAATGGTTTAAAAGATCAAGTCAATGAGTTTATGGGGTTAAATGAATCATATGAAAATCTTGAACTGACCTATGAACTTGTAAAAGAAGAAAATGATGATGAACTGCGGGCAGAGCTTGAAGAAGAGCTGGAACAGCTAACAAGCTGTTTAGGTCAGTTTGAGCTTCAGCTTCTGTTAAGTGAGGAATATGATAAAAATAATGCGATCCTAGAGCTGCACCCAGGTGCCGGCGGGACGGAGTCACAGGACTGGGGTTCGATGCTGCTTCGGATGTATACACGCTGGGCGGAGAAGAAGGGCTTTAAAGTGGAAACTCTCGACTATCTTCCAGGGGACGAAGCAGGAATCAAGAGTGTGACCTTGGCCATTAAAGGTCATAATGCTTACGGTTATCTGAAAGCAGAAAAAGGGGTTCACCGTCTGGTGCGGATTTCACCATTTGATGCGTCAGGTCGCCGTCATACTTCGTTTGTTTCTTGTGAAGTGATGCCTGAGTTTAATGAAGAAATTCAGGTAGAGGTCCGTACTGAGGATTTAAAAATTGATACCTATCGTGCAACAGGTGCGGGTGGACAGCATATCAACACCACAGATTCGGCTGTCCGGATTACCCATCTACCATCGGGAGTTGTCGTGACTTGTCAGTCGGAACGTTCGCAAATTAAAAACCGTGAGGCAGCGATGAAGATGTTAAAAGCGAAGCTGTATCAACGGGAAATTGAGCGCCAGGAACAAGAATTGTTAGAAATTCGCGGTGAACAAAAGGAAATCGGCTGGGGCAGCCAGATCCGTTCTTATGTCTTCCACCCATATTCGATGGTAAAAGACCACCGTACGAATACTGAGAGCGGCAATGTCCAGGCGGTCATGGACGGGGATTTAGATCAATTTATCAATGCTTATTTACGTTCGAGAATTTCATAATATAAAGAGCCTTCGCCGGTTTGCTCCGGTGAAGGCTTTTCTATTTTAGGGGATTATCTCCTCCTTATTGACCGAGGGTGTGTGAAATTTAGGATAACGGTAAATGAAGCGGGGGTTTCATTACCCAAAAAAGGCAGAAATTGAGAATTATGGTCAATCAACTTGGGCATCATTACCCCCAAATGTGAAAAATTTAGAATTTCGGTCAATGACAACCCCTTTCATTACCCCTTCGGACATTCCAACACAATATTCGGTGAATGAACCTTCTTAGAATAAAACCCCCTTTCATGAAATGACCATAATAAGCAAATGCTAATTAAAAATACACCATGAGTTCACTATATCACCGCTTTATCACGTTAACTGAATGCCATTTACATCAACATTTATGTAATGCTATACTCACTTTTTTATAGATATTTTTTATAGATAGAAAATAGAGGAGAATCTGTTGTATGAACGTATTTGACAATCTAACACAAACCTATCCGAAACTGAGTGTGGCGATGGAGTATGTTTTCGTGTTAATAGGAGCGGCAATCATCGCCTTAACCTTTAATGTGTTTTTGCTTCCTAACCAAATCGCTTCAGGTGGAGTAAGCGGAATTAGTACGATCTTAAAAGGCGTCTTTGGATGGGAACCCGCCTATGTTCAATGGGCCTTTAATATACCGTTGTTTATCGCAGGCGTCGCTTTTTTAGGAAAACAATTCGGTGTGAAAACCCTTGTCGGGACCATCTTCCTTCCATTTGTTGTTTTTCTGACAAAACATCTAGATCCTTGGACACACAATGCCTTACTGGGTGCTTTATTTGGCGGTGTCGGCGTAGGACTAGGGCTTGGCATTGTTTTCAGAGGGAGTGGCTCTACTGGCGGTACTGATGTAGCCGCGCAAATCATCAATAAATATACCGGTTTTACCCTAGGTAGATGCGTCGTAATCATCGATGGGTTGATTGTTCTGACAGCTGCGGCTGTCTTTGATATTGAAAAAGGGTTGTATGCGCTAATCGCCCTTTTTGTAACGAGTAAAACCATCGACCTTGTTCAGGTAGGATTTAACAGCTCGAAAATGGCCATGATTATTACAAATAACCAAGAGGAAGTCCGTGAAGGAATTTTGAATAAAATTGACCGAGGAGTGACAAAACTATCAGCATATGGTGGATTTACAGACCATGAACGGCCAGTACTCATGTGTGTGGTTGACCAGACAGAGTTCTCTAAATTGAAACATTTAGTCAAAACCCTAGACCCATCTGCCTTTGTTATAGTCATGGATGCGGCCGAGGTTCTTGGTGAAGGTTTCAAACGGGCGTAGGAAGTACAATGATGGTAATATTTTCTTAAAGGAGGTATGGTAATGAAAAAGAAGCTCTTAACCTTATTACTTGGAACGTCCCTTGTAATGGGATTGGCTGCTTGCGGAGGCGGTAAGGATAATTCATCTAGTACGAAAAAAGATTCCGGAACGACCGAGACATCCAATGCAAGTGATGCCCAAAAGATTTTCGATCAAAAATGCTCCAGCTGTCATGGCGGCGATCTGAAGGGTGGAATGGGACCAAATTTAACAAAGGTTGGTTCAAAATATTCAAAAGCTGAAATTTTGGATATTTTAAAAAATGGTAAATCAGGCGGAATGCCTGCTGGATTAGTATCTGGCAACGATGCGGACACCATTGCCACTTGGTTGGCAGCAAAAAAATAAAGACGATAAGAAAACGTTCTGTTACAATAAACAGTGCGTTTTTTTATTTACACATGTAACATAAATAAGTTTAGAATAATGAGAATTTTGTCAAGTTTTGTTTTATATTTGCAAAGAAACTGTAATACAATTACCACTTCTTTTAGCTACTTAAGATGTTATAATAAAAACATGCGAGATTATGCACATATTGTCTGTTATTTTGGTCCGTTGTGTAAAAAATACGAAGAATATTGTCGAATTTTATTTGAACAAAATCTTCCAATATAGGTGATAAATAATGATCGAACTACAAGAAGTATATAAGAAGTATCCAAATGGAGTTACAGCCATTAACGGTATAGATGTCCGAATTAATCAGGGTGAATTTGTTTATGTGGTGGGACCAAGTGGTGCGGGGAAATCCACGTTCATTAAAATGATGTACCGTGAAGAGGTACCATCTTCAGGAACGATTACCATGAATGGTGTGAACCTTGCTAAATTAAAAATGAAAAAGGTACCGCTATTTAGAAGAAATATGGGAGTTGTATTCCAAGATTTTAAACTGCTTCCTACTCTAACAGTCTATGAAAATGTTGCCTTTGCTCTGGAGGTTATTGAGGCGCAGCCTAAATTTATCCGCAAACGGGTTATGGAAGTTCTAGAGCTTGTTGGTCTAACGCATAAAGTTAAAATGCTTCCATCAGAGCTTTCAGGTGGCGAACAGCAGCGTGTTTCGATTGCTCGGTCCATCGTCAACTCTCCTAAAGTGGTGATTGCGGACGAGCCGACGGGTAACCTTGATCCAGAAACATCATGGGATATCATGAAGATTTTTGAAGAAATCAACAATCGTGGAACAACTATTGTGATGGCAACACATAACAGAGAGATTGTAAACACAATAAAACATCGCGTTATCGCCATTGAAGGCGGTAAGATCGTTCGTGATGAACAAAGAGGTGAATACGGTTATGAAAATTAGAACAGTTGGCCGTCATGCCCGTGAAAGCTTAAAGAGCATTAAGAGGAATGGCTGGATGACATTTGCTTCCATTGGTTCCGTTACTGTTACATTAATTCTAGTTGGTGTGTTTTTTGCCATTATGATGAACCTTAACAGAGTCGCTCAAACAATTGAACAGGATGTTGAAATTCGTGTTCACATTGATGTGGCTGCCAATAAACAGGATCAAGATACGTTAAGAAAACAGATTGCTAGTATACCAGAAGTGAAAAGTATTGTATTTTCACCGAAAACAAAAGAGCTTGATAATCTAGTAAAGAGTCTTGGTGAGGATGGCAAAGCGTTTCAATTATTCCAACAGGACAATCCGTTAAACGACGTCTTTATTGTTAAGACAAAAAATCCTGCTGATACGATGAAAGTAGCGAAGCAAATTGAAAAAGACAACTTTGTCGCAAAGGTCAAATATGGACAGGGCAAGGTAGAAAAATTATTTAAATTTATCAGTGCGGCCCGAAATGTGGGTATAGTCTTAATCATTGGCTTGTTCTTTACGGCGATATTCTTAATCTCCAATACCATTAAGATTACGATTATTGCAAGACGTAGAGAAATTAAGATTATGAGATTAGTAGGGGCAACCAATAGCTTTATTCGCTGGCCCTTCTTTTTAGAAGGACTATGGCTTGGAATTGTCGGTTCCATTTTACCGATTGTTCTGATTTCAATTGCCTACTATCGTGCTTATGATTATATAGGCCCTAAGCTTGAAGGAACCTTTATCAAGGTATTACCATTTAGCCCATTTGTTTATCAAATGTCAGGCATTTTGATTTTAATGGGTGCTTTAATCGGTGTATGGGGCAGTGTCATGTCCGTACGTAAATTCTTAAAGGTTTAATTTTTAAGGAAGGACGACTTATTTGTCCTTCCTTTAGTTATGAAAAAAGATTGCAGGAACGATTTACCTGTGTATAGAAAGTCGGAGGGGAAAAATCAGCTATGAAGAAATCAGTGATAACCCTTGCTGTATCGGCAACGGTGGGGTTTGGGACCATCTTTGGAGGAACATCTGTCATTACAGAAGCCGCATCAATCTCCAGCCTAAAAGGCGAACAAAACAAAATTCAGAATCAGCGCTCCAATATCAATTCTACTATCAATCAAAAAAACAATCAGATTAGTGATCTGCAAAATCAGCAAGCAAATGTTCAAGATGAGATTACAAGACTTGATGACGCGATTACCGATTCAACCAATAAGATTAATGAAACGAACGCGAAACTTGAAAGCACCAAAGAAGATATTATGAAACTTCAAGGCGAAATGGAAGTCATTAAGGACCGGATTGAAAAACGGAATGTTTTGCTGAAGGACCGGGCCCGCAGCTATCAGGACACGGGTGGGATGGTCAACTATATCGATGTTTTAATGGGGGCGACCAGCTTTAGTGACTTTGTTGACCGTGCCAATGCGGTTGTCACGATTATGGAGGCAGACCAAGCCATTTTAAAAGAACACGAGGCAGATAAAAAAGAATTAGAAACAAAGCAAGAGCAGGTTAAAACCAACCTTGTGAGCATTCAAAAAATGGTCACTGACTTACAAACATTACAACAACAATTAAACGTGCAAAAGGCTGAAAAAAATAAAGCTTTGGCTAGCCTGAAGCAGCAGGAAAATGAAGCCCATGAAGGCTTGATGGATTTACAAGAACAAGACGCCCTTCTGGCTGCTCAACAGTCTGCTATTCAACAAGCGATTAAGAATGAGCAGGCAGCACAAGCTAAAGCAGCTGCAGAAGCGGCAGCAGCTGCCAAGAAGGCTGCCAGCAGCAATAGTGGTGGATCCAGTTCTGGAGGAGCAAGTTCCGGAGCGACACCTGGCGTATCCAGCGGCTATTGGACACAGCCTGCAGTCGGTTATTTAAGTTCTGGTTTTGGACAACGAGGCAGTGAAAGACACGTCGGTGTAGACATTGCCAATCGTTCAGCGGTGCCGATTGTCGCAGCAGCTGATGGTGTGGTCATTCGATCCTATTTATCTAGCAGTTATGGAAACTGTATCTTTATCTCACACTCTATTAATGGACAAGTTTATACAACTGTCTATGCCCACATGTCAACACGTTTGGTCGGCAGTGGAGCTGTTGTAAAAAAAGGCCAGCAAATCGGCGTTATGGGGAACACAGGCGATTCAACAGGTCAGCACTTACACTTTGAGCTTCATAAAGGCCCGTGGACACAGGATAAGCGCTATGCGATTAATCCTGTCGGTATCGTGCCACTGCCATAACATAAAAAGGAAGGTACTTCGAAAAGAGCATCATTTGGATGCTCTTTTTCCATTCATCTATTTTCTTCCTCATACGCCAAGCCCTGATAAACTTCATTTCATTTTCTTCTTGTTTGCCAGGTAGGGACTGCGGCTGGGTATTAATCAGTGTGTTTGGAAAATAAACGGAAAAATTCCGCTTAAATTGGGAAATACTCCTATTTCCTTAAAAATAAAGGAAGTTTTTCCGTTTATCTAATCCAAATCTTTAGATTTTGTCTTATTTAGTGCAGTTAAACGGAATTTCTCCGCTTATATCTGCTTCTTAACCTTCCTCTTTATACATTAGGCGGAAATTTTCCGCCTATGAAATCTCATACCTACACAAAAATCAAATATGAATAATAACAGACTGAAAAATAGGACAATTTTTAAATCGCACCTCAATCCTCTGGCTCCGCTTTGTTTGCCATCAATAAATCTCCCTATATCGGGCTGATCAAGGCGCTTGCGCTTTTCTAATTTCTAATCATAACTCGTCCATTTCCTACATATAAGTTAATAATCGGGCAGGAGTTCGGTGCCATTTTGAGAAATAGATTAGGACAGGTATTTCTTTACTTGAGGAGGATTCGGGATGAATCGTAGATGGATTGCCCTGTTAATGACAGGTTCCCTGCTGACAGGAGCAGGTGGCACTTATGCTGGTATGACCTATTTTCATAAAACTAAAATGGCTTCCCAAATGGAGCAAGTGGTCAGTCCTAAGGAAGAAGCTGCAACCACACAGGCAGATACAGACAGCCTTGTTAAGGTAGAGCAGGCCTATGATCTTATTTTAAGCCGCTACGTGGAAAAAGTGGACCAGAATAAACTAGTAGAAGGAGCCATCCAAGGAATGCTGTCTGTTTTAAAAGACCCGTATTCCGTTTATATGGACAAGGAAACGGCAAAGCAATTCACGCAAACACTCGAATCATCCTTTGAAGGGATCGGGGCGGAGGTCGGAATGGTGGATGGAAAAATGGTGATTGTCTCGCCATTTAAAAATTCTCCGGCTGAGAAGGCAGGCATCAAGCCAAATGACCAAATTTTAAAGGTAAATGGAAAAAGCGTCCAGGGACTTGACTTAAACAGAGCTACCCTGAAAATCCGCGGTAAAAAAGGAACGACCGTTAAATTGGAAATAGCCAGAAAAGGGTTAAGTGAACCACTAACGATTAATGTGAAACGAGATGAAATTCCTCTTGAGACCGTTCATTCTTCGCTTAAGAAACAAGATGGCAAAAAGATTGGTTATATTGAAATCACCACATTCTCAGAGGATACAGCTGCCGACTTTAAAAAGGATTTAAAGGCGCTTGAGAATGACGGTATTAAAGGGTTAATTCTTGATGTCCGCGGAAACCCTGGCGGCCTTCTAGATAGTGTAGGAGAAATTTTAAAAGAGCTAGTTCCTAAGAATGAACCATATGTGCAAATTGAGCAGCGCAATGGTGAAAAACAACGCTTCTTCTCGACTCTTACTAAGAAAAAGGATTATCCGATTGTTGTTCTCGTGAACAAGGGAAGTGCTTCAGCATCGGAAATATTAGCGGGTTCGCTTCAGGAAGCGGACGGATACAAGCTTGTTGGGGAAACGACGTTTGGCAAGGGAACCGTTCAACAGGCAATCCCTATGGGGGATGGTAGCAATATTAAGCTGACATTGGCCAAATGGTTGACACCGGATGGCAATTGGATTCACAAGAAGGGGATTAAACCAGATGTAAGCATCAACCAGCCAGAGATTTTTGACACCCATCCGATTCAGGTAGAGAAGCCACTTACAGTAGATATGAACAATGAACAAGTCAAAAATGCCCAAGAAATTCTAGATGGATTGGGCTTTGAGCCAGGCAGGAAAGATGGTTATTTTAGTGAGGAAACAAAAGTAGCCGTAGAAGGATTCCAGCAGGAGAACAATCTGCCTGCTAACGGAAAAATAGATGAAAAGACAGCTGCTAAGCTCGAAGAAGCGGCTGTGAAGGAAATGAAAAAAGCGAAAAACGATTTACAGCTGAAAATGGCGCTGAAGTTGATTGCGCAATAACTTAGCAGGGGCTTTAAAGCCTCTGTTTTTTCTTCGTTATAGAAATTATAAAATTTTCGCTTTTGGATAACTGTTAATAAATGGACTGTCGACATCCAGCTCCAGCGCCTAGCCCCTCGATGGTCTACAGCCACTCAGGGAATGAAGGCAAAGAACGCCTTCTTTCCCTGAGTGGCTTATGCTTGGCTACAGAAAACTATCGTTTTCTGTTCGCATTAAGGGAGACTAATCTCTGGCTTCGCTTTGCTTGCCCTCGATAAATCTCCCTATATCGGGGCTGTTCAAGGCGCTTGCGCTTTTGTTCTTTTTTTGTGGAATAATGTCTATTGGACTAGAATGATTAAGAATTTCCGTGGAAATATCAGAATATCACACAAAAAGATCCAGTTTTCTACAAAAAATAAAGGTAATCGGGTTTATTCAACATAACTGTTGTAGGAAATATGACATTTTTCTCTTTTTCTAAAAACTAGCAATTTTTTTTATAGAGCTAATTTGGTAAAATATAATTTAGGAGAATTTTTATTTGATATATCAATAGAGGCAGGTGGCGGGAAATGGTTGGAATATGGCTTGTAGAACTACTCAGAGGGACAGGCAGGTTCTTTCTTCATCCTGTTTTATACTATCTCGTTTTTCTTGCAGGTGTATTAGGGGTCATGAGGGTAAAACGTGAACGGAAAAATTTTCATATTCGAGCGGAAGATGCCTATTTTGAACTCCGGCAATTGTTTCCGTTGGGAATCCTCATCGGCCTAGTGCTGTCTATCATCATTGTTGCAGCAGGTATCGCGGTTCCATTTGTGGCTATTCTACTCATTGCCGCTTTCACATTCATCTGGTCACTAACCACCAATATTCGGCTGATGTCACCGGCGTATACGCTCGGTGCGGCATTTTTCACGATGATTATCATTGCGGAAAATAACTGGTCGATTCCGTTTATTTCGTCTTTTGGTGGCAAGGTTTATCCATCTTTGGTTGTGATTCTCGGATTATTGTTAGTGGCAGAAGGAATTCTCATTTTTAAAAATGCTAGCATTGGGTCTTCGCCTAAACTAGCAAAAAGCAAGCGCGGCCAAGTGGTCGGCGTTCATGAAGTGAAAAGGCTTTGGATGGTACCATTATTGTTATTAATTCCTGGAAACGCCATCCATGTACCGTTTGAATGGTGGCCCGTGTTCCATTTAGGGGCAACAAAATATTCGTTGATATTTGTTCCCTTTGCGATTGGTTTCAATCAGCAAATTAAAGGCATGCTGCCAAAAGAGTCGATACAGCTCCACGGTCGCCGTGTCATCATCCTAGGAGTTCTAATTTCGCTGCTTTCTGTTGCAGGTTATTGGTATCCATTAATGTCGATTGTGGTTGCGGCCCTAGCTGTCGTTGGCCGCGAGCTATTGTCATTGTTTGCTTTTTTGAAGGATGACAGTAAGACTGCTTATTTTTCTAAGAAGAATAATGGTGTGATGATTATTGGGGTTATTCCGGAATCACCTGCGAGCAAAATGGGATTACAGGTAGGAGAAATTATCTCGAAGGTAAATGGGGGAGCTGTTCACGATGAACATACCTTCTATGAAGCCTTACAGAAAAATCGCGCCCACTGCAAGCTTGAGGTCTTTGACACCAAAGGCGAGATCCGCTTTGTACAGCGCGCTCTTTATGAAGGAGACCATCACGAACTGGGTGTACTATTTGTTCAGGATGAGCGGAAGTTTGATGAGAAGATTGGATAATAATGTGAGCTTTCATAGCTTCGTGGAGTCGTTCCCTATTTGGTAAAATTATATTATACGGGCTTGGTGCCTTATTATTTAGACCATTTAGAGTCAAAAATTAGCTGAATTTAGGTCATAATTAATAGTATGATAGGGCGTAATTAGTTGGAATTGCGTCGATATTAAACGGAATGCGGAACAAAATTCTTCGGAAGGCCATTAAATATTTCCCAAATTATATTTTCACATAAAGAAAACCACCTAGATATTATTACTAGGTGGTTATTTATTACGGAGGTTGCTCAGAATGAAGTACCTTATATACCCCAAGCCATATTCTGATGAAAGTTTAAAAGGCTAATGAAACAACATCTATATGAGAAGGCCTTTCATATGCAAACTATTGGGTGACCTTTTCTTCCATATGGACAGGCATATTTTAATTGATATTCATTGTAGTATTATTTCGTATTTCCAAACCTAATTGAAGGTGAATCCATTACTATTAATAAAAAAGTTCAAATAAATGTAAAAGAAGAAAACATTATTTCTATTTCAAAGTAAACTGCTAAGAAATGAAAATGTTCAATGGGCAACTTGCGACATTTAACTTCTTTTATTTTTTATGTATTAATTTAGTATATTTAGAATTGACATGAAACGCATTTCATAAATTACACTCAAAATAAGTCGCGAAGAAGTGGAAATTATAAATATTGAATGTATCTTCGAAAGGGTGGAAATAAAATGAAGAATAAAAGTGTTATTTTTTTTGATATAGACGGAACCTTACTTGATCATGATAAAAAATTACCTCCTTCAACAAGAGAAGCAATCTCTAAATTAAAAGAAAATGGGCATATTGTAGCAATTGCAACTGGAAGAGCTCCTTTCATGTTTGAGGATTTGAGAAAAGAATTAGATATTAACACTTATGTTAGTTATAACGGGCAATATGTTGTGTTAAACGGTAAGGAATTATATAGGAATTCTCTAAACATTTCATCTCTTGAAAAGCTGACAGATGCTGCTCTTCAAAACAATCATCCTGTCGTCTTTATGGATCATGAGGATATGAAAGCTAATGTACCAGAGCACACGTATATTAAAGAAAGTATCGCTACGTTAAAAATTAACCGTTTTCCAACTCATGATCCACATTATTACAAAGAACGGGAGCTGTTTCAAACTCTTCTTTTTTGTCCAGAAGGGGAAGAAAGACAATACGTAGAGGAGTATCATGATTTTGATTTTGTAAGATGGCATCCAGTTTCGGTTGATGTACTTCCAAGGGGAGGGTCAAAAGCACAGGGTATTAAAAAAGTGGTTGAAGCGCTAGGTATTCCACAAGAACGACAATATGCTTTTGGTGATGGTTTGAATGATATAGAAATGCTTTCAACAGTTAAAAATAGTGTAGCAATGGGTAATGCTGAAGAAATAGTAAAGACAGCAGCAAAATATATAACAAAATCTGTTGAAGAAGATGGAATTTCCTACGGTCTTAAAATGTTGTCCTTGTTATAACTTAATATAAAATTTTTATAAGCCTAGAATATAAAGTTTATATTAACGAACTTATATTTTAGGCTTATTTAGTATAAATAATATGCTTAGACACTTTAAACTTGTAAAAACGCCTCTTCAAACTAACTTTAACTATGGATTCTTATGATAAAACAGATTTTTTTTATGATTTTCTTTGAATTGTTTGGGGGTTTCACCAGTCATTTTTTTAAAAAGTAATGTAAAGTAATTGGGATTATCATAACCCATAATTCTTGCGATTTCTCCTATTTTTAACTCTGTCGATACTAAGAGATTCTTTGCTTCTCCCATTCTACGATTTATTAAGTAATTAATAGGACTGATTTTCATTTGTTCTTTAAATACATGGGATAAGTAATACTTATTAATAAATAACGCTTCAGCTATATCCTCTAGTTTGATATTTTTCTTATAGTTTTTATCAATAAATTCTTTAATACGATGGGCAATTGAATTGGATTCTTCTGTTTCACTCGTAATATTTTGTAGTCTAAGCACCCTGTGTATTAAAGCAATTGAGGACGTAAGTAAACCCTGACATATAATTTCATATCCATCAGCTTTAAGAGAAGATTCCTCGAATATCTGTGCAAAAAATGACTTGATTGAGTTAGAATATTCATTTTTTCTTATTATAGGCTCAAGTTCATAAGGTATGATACACAGTTCCTTCAATTGATCAATAACTGTATTAGAGATTCCACAGAAAAAGGTGACTAAGGGATTGGTCGGATTTGAGTATTCTTCATGGATGATTCCCGCATTGTATATGAGAATATCCCCTTCTTTTGCAGTATAACTTTTATTGTTAATAATAAAAGTTCCTTCTCCTTCACAAATATAAATAATTTCACTTAAATCATCATGTTTGTGACTTGGAAAATTCCAATTGGGATTTCCTCCAACCTGTCCGGCATATGCAAGTATCGGGGGTTTCTTAAATTTTAAAGGTGTTTCCCAATATTTCTTGCCTAATTCTGTGTAATTTGTGTTCTCCATAAATATTCCCCTTTATTAAAGCTTTACCAAGATACAAATCACGATAGCAATATATTATAGTTTTTTCTATAATGAAACAATATATATAAGATTTAGTGTGATCAGATTTTGGCATTATATGCTTTTATTTTATATTAAGTTGATTCTTTATTAAACGAGAATATAGTGGTTTTACTGTATTAAATAGCTAATTTTATTTGAAAAGTTCGTCCAGTTTAATTAAAGAAATTATTCTTAAAAAATATAAAAAAATATCTAAGCAATATATTATAGTTTTTTAAAATAATTAGCACGATAGTTAATTGTTTTAACACTGTAGCAATAGTACTATTCTAAATAATCAGACTAATCGAAAAGGTTAGGTTGAGAAAAGAATTAGATAAAGGGGTGAACTTTTAGGTGAGGGAGAAAAATGTATATGCTCTTGAAATGAAAAGTATTTCAAAGGTATTTCCAGGTGTGAAAGCCCTTGACTCTGTTTCCTTTCATGTGAAGAAGGGGAGCGTTCATGCACTTATGGGAGAGAATGGTGCAGGTAAATCAACACTTATGAAAATTCTTGCTGGTATTTATAAGCCTGATGGGGGGGAGATATTTTTAAAAGGGGAAAAAGTTGAATTTAATAATCCAAATGATGCTTTAAAATTTGGAATCAGCATGATTCATCAAGAATTAAGTTATATCTCCGAATTGACTGTTGCAGAAAATGTATTTCTTGGTAGGGAATCGAATTTTGGTAAATACGGGATAATCAACAAGAAGGAACAAAGGGCAAGAACTCTTGAATTATTTGAACAGTTAAAGATTGACCTAAATCCAAATAAAAAGATGTCGGCTCTTTCTGTTTCTGATAGGCAAATGGCGGAAATTGTTAAAGCGGTTTCAAATAATGCTGATATTATCGTAATGGATGAACCTACTTCGGCCATTACCCAAAGAGAGGTTGAAAAACTATTTGAAATCATAAAAATGCTAACATCCCAAGGAAAGTCTATCATATATATTTCGCACAAAATGGATGAAATTTTTAGAATAGCAGATGATATTACAGTTTTAAGGGATGGGTGTCATATCGATAGTAAGGCAGCATCTGATTTAAATCATGATAAGCTTATTTCCTTAATGGTTGGTAGAGAAATAAAAGAGGTTTATCAGACATCAACACAAAAAAATGAAAACGTATTCTTGGAGGTTAAGAATCTAACAAGAAAAGGAAACTTTGAAAATATATCGTTCGCACTCCATCAAGGAGAAGTACTTGGAATTGCAGGTCTTGTAGGTGCAGGAAGAACAGAAGTGGTAGAAAGTATCTTTGGTGCATTGCCATCTCACAGTGGAGAAATCTATATTAATCAAAAAAAGGTAATTCATAAACGCCCTAAACATGCGATTAATAATGGTCTAGCCTTGGTAACAGAAGATAGAAAAGATACCGGTTTAAATTTAACAGGGTCCGTAAGAGATAATATTAGTTTGGTTAATTTAAGAAAGTATGCCTTCTTTAAAAATATCATATCCCGAAAAAGAGAAAACACCGTAGTAGATGAACAAATCAAATCATTAAGGATAAAAACACCAAATCGAAACATGTTGGTAAAAAACCTAAGTGGTGGTAATCAGCAAAAAATAGTGATTGCCAAATGGCTTCTAAACAATCCAGACATTTTAATTCTGGACGAACCTACAAGGGGAATTGATATAGGAGCTAAAGCAGAAATATATAAAATTATTAATGAATTTGCAAGTATGGGAAAATCGGTGATTGTTATTTCTTCAGAAATGCCTGAGCTATTTGGAATTTGTAACCGAATCATCGTCATGAGTGAAGGAAAATTAACTGGAGAGTTTACTAGGGATGAATTTGATCAGGAAAATATCATGTCTTGCTGCTCAGGAATTTTGAAAGGAGAAAAAATCGGATGAACACTCAAAAACAAGAGGTAGCAAAGTTAAGTTTATTAGATCTAGCTACATCTCAGTCTGTAATGAAAAGGGGAAGTAGGGGAAAGCTTCTTGCTAAATACGGTATTTATATTGCTTTTGCGATACTATTTATAATCTTATCTATCTCCTCAGACTCATTTTTAACGACTACCAATATTATTAACATATTACGTCAAGTATCGATTATAGGAATTGTAGCGATTGGAATGTCATTCGTTATTATTACCGGAGGTATTGACCTATCAGTTGGATCCATTATGGCATTGTCAGCAGTCGTAGCATCTAGTTTTGCTAAAGCAGACAGCAGTTATTCTCTGTTTATTCCCATTATCATAGGGATGACCGTTGGTTTAGCTTGTGGACTTATAAATGGTGTACTTGTTGCAAAGTGGAAGGTAGCACCATTTATCGCTACGTTAGGCATGATGACGGCTGCTAGAGGATTGGCCATGGTATACACAGATGGGCGGCCGGTTATCGGACTTAGTACTTTTTATAACAATATTGGGAGCGGATACATATTAGGTCTTCCAATTCCCGTTATTATATTTATATTAATTGTAGCAATTGGAATTTTTCTTCTGAATTTCACTGTATATGGTAGACACGTCTTTGCGACTGGAGGAAATGAACAGTCTGCAAAACTATCAGGGATTCGTGTTAATTCCGTAAAGATTGGTGTATATGCAATAGCTGGTCTTTTAGCGGGAGTCGGAGGGATGATTCTATCATCAAGAATTATGTCAGGTTCTCCAGTGTTAGGTCAGGGATATGAACTTGATGCCATTGCTGCTGTGGTAATCGGAGGCACCAGCTTATTTGGAGGAGTGGGCAGCATAGTTGGAACTCTGATAGGGGTGTTAATTATCGGGGTAATGAATAATGGCCTTGATTTATTAAATGTTTCCTCTTATTATCAACAAATTTTAAAGGGAACGATCATTGTCATTGCTGTGCTTCTTGATAAAAAAAATCATCAGTAAAATAGTAAAAGGAGAGAGTGAGTATGTTGAAAAAAGTAAAGATAGTGGCTGTAACATTATTATTAATCCTTGGCATCCTGAGTGGATGTTCTAGCAAGTCAGAAGAAACAACTAGTGGAAAAGCGAGTGGGAAAATAAGGATAGGGGTTATTTATCAAAATCTGCAAAACGAATATATTGTTGGTTTACAAGACTCTATTAGAAAATACGCTAAAGCGTCGGGTGTTGATCTAATCGAAGCTGATGGTGAGGGGAAGGCTGAGAATCAAATTAATCAAGTCGAGAACCTAATTGACCAGCATGTAGATGCGATTATCTTAAACCCGGCAGATAAAAATGGTAGTGCACCAGTGGTAGAACAGGCTGTGGCTGCAAAGATTCCGATAATAACAGTGTTAGCGGTTGTATCTAATGAGAAGAAAGCTACTGCTCATGTTGGATCCGATGATGTGGAAGCAGGAAAAATAGAAATGAAACATGTGGCAGAACTGTTAAAGGGAAAAGGAACAATTGCGATTATTCATGGGCCAAATGGGAATTCAGCCGAAGTCAACCGGACAGAAGGAAATAAGGATATTTTAAAGGATTATCCAAACATTAAGGTTGCTGCAGAGCAAACTGCAAATTGGTCAAGAGAGGAAGCGCTCTCGCTAACGGAAAACTGGTTGCAATCTCAAAAATTAGATGCCATTGTTGCACAAAATGATGAAATGGCACTAGGAGCAATCAAAGCATTAAGTTCAGCAGGTAAATTAAAAGATACAAAAGTCATCGGAATCGATGGTATACCAGATGCTTTTAATTCAATCCAATCAGGAGATTTAACTGCAACTGTATTTCAGGATGTAGACTCACAAGGGAAAATGGCAGTGGAAGTGGCCCAAAAAGCGGCTAAAGGAGAAAAAGTTGCCAAGAATAACATGGTTCCATTCCAATTAGTTAATAAGGATAATCTCGCTCAGTTTAAAGATAAATAAATTATTTAATCAGATAATTAAGGAGGAACCTAAAATGAAAGAAAAATTGAACAATATCCTTGAAATTGTAACTCCATTAAATGAGCGTTTGAATAATGAGCCATTGAGAGTATTGAGTGAAGAAGATTGGAAGTTTTGGAAGGAAAACGGTTATGTTATTATTCGTAATGCAATACCAAAGGATCATATCGAGAGACTAGAGAAGTTAATCTGGGAGTTTGAAGAAAAGGACCCTAATGACCCATCCACTTGGTACACTCGTCCAGGAAGAGAAATGGTCATGAAAGAACTGATGAATACCGGAATGGTGGAATTATATAATCATCAGTATCTATGGGATAACCGTATGTATGAAAAAATTTACAATGCTTTTGTTGATATCTGGGGTACTGAAAAATTATGGGTGAGTATTGATAGGTGCAATTTAAATCTTCCAATTAAACCTGGTCATGAATATAAAGGATTTATTCATTGGGATGTAGATACAGCGTTAGAACCAATTCCAGTGAATGTTCAAGGGGTATTATCACTAGTAGATACGGATATTGATATGGGAGGATTCCAGTGTATACCGGAACTTTACCAAACTTTTAACGAATGGGTGAAATCTCAGCCTGTAGATCGAGATCCACATAAACCAGATACAACGGGCTTTACCCCAACCAAAGTAGTGACAAAAGCAGGGGATTTGCTGATATTTAATAGTATGCAACCACACGGTATTCGTCCAAATTACTCTGACAAAGCACGAGTTGCACAATATATATCCATGTTCCCTGCACAAGAAAATAATACAGAATTAAGAGAGACTAGAATCAAATCTTGGAAGGATAGAATTAAGCCTGAGGGATATGCATTCCCAGGGGACCCTAGAAATTGGGAACAAGTGAAATATGATAGGGCGAAACTTACAGAATTAGGTGAAAAATTACTAGGCTTGAAAACTTGGTAAAATAGTATTTATAACAGAGGGTTCACTTAAAATGGCAATTTTTAGGTGGACCCTTATCTAATACTTTAATATGGAGGAAAAACATGATGGATTTATGTATTTGTTGTGGAAGTCAGTTGGCCAAAATGGAAAGAAATAGGTCCATTTGTTGGGAATGTAGTGATCAAAGTAATGAAAGTTATGAAGAAGCGAATGAAAGTGATTAGAAGAAAAAATATAAATTTAGGGATATAGAGTTTTGAAGAAAATAAAAATTTTATCAAAGAAAACAATATAAGTACATTTTTTTCTAACAGAGAGAGACCTAAAGATTTCAATATTCTTGTATTGTAGTAGTTTGATGAGTACAATGGTAATTTTTGGTACCTCCCTCCTTTACCTTTTTGTGTAGTCTCTTTATATGTAGAAATTCAAATTTTATTTGTATAGTATCATTTCATAGTGGTTGTGTTTATGTGTGTTTAACGTTTTCATTCATTCCTACAATATGACTTTATAATCCTGAAAGTTCTCACCATAATCTCCTCTGTTATCTAATAGTTCAACATAACTCATATACGGAATAGCAATATATTGTATTTTTTTTTTTTAGCTTAGCACGATAGTTAATTGTTTAATCTCATTAGTAATATTACCATTTATATAATTAGTTTTGCCTAGAAATTGAATTGCTAAATAAGCTTCCAAAAACAAGAAGTGGCAAAATAATGAGGCGAGTCTTAAAGACGTGGAAGCAGAAACTGCCTACAGTGTGACTTGTCAACGTTAGAAGAATAATTATACAGACTCTAGTTAGTAATTATACAATCATATGTCAGTCAAAAAGGGATGGATTACTTTGTATGGAAATTGGTTAGTGGGCGTGGATATTGGCGGTACAACTATTAAAATGGCATTTATCAGCCAAGAAGGTAGAATCATTCGTAAATGGGAAATTCCAACTAACAAAAATGAAAACGGAAAACATATTCCAAGTGAAATAGCTAAATCAATTAACCTACATTTAAATGAATTGGGACAAAGTAAAGATAAGTTAATTGGTATTGGCATTGGAGCGCCGGGACCAGTGAATGTTCAAGAAGGAACAATTGAAGTGGCAGTAAATTTAGGTTGGGACAACTTCCCTTTACGCGACATTTTACAACAGGAAACATCCTTACCCGTAGTAGTTGAGAATGATGCAAATATGGCAGCAATCGGTGAAATGTGGAAAGGCGCTGGAAGGGGAGCAAAAAACTTAATTTGTATAACCTTAGGAACAGGTGTCGGAGGCGGCATTATAGTCAATGGTAAGCTTGTACATGGTGAAAATGGAGCCGGTGGGGAAATTGGTCATATTACATCCTTACCAAAAGATGGATTAATTTGTAATTGTGGAAAAAAGGGATGCCTAGAAACGATAGCATCTGCAACAGGAATTGTCAACCTAGCTGTAAAGGAGCTTGCTTGTGCTGAAGAAAGTAGTAGATTGAAAGAGTACTATAATAAATATCAAATTGTTACGTGCAAACAAATTTTTGATTCAGTAATAGAAGCGGATAAGACAGCTATGCGTATTATTGATCAAGTAACATTCAATTTAGGATTTGCCCTCGCAAATTTGGCCAACAGCTTAAATCCACAAAAAATTGTAATTGGTGGCGGCGTTTCAAATGCGGGAGATACCTTGCTGACACCACTAAAAGAGCATTTTGCTCAATTTACTTTTCCTAGAGTCTCTGAAGGTGTTGAACTAGTTATTGCTACATTAGGCAATGATGCGGGTGTAATTGGTGGAGCCTGGTTGGTAAAAGATGTACTAATGAATAAGATCAAAGGAAATTTAGTTCCAATTTAAGAGTCCGCCTGTTAGTTTTTAATCAAAATCCTTGTAAAGAAATTCAAGCTTAATATTTCACTAACTGGAGGGGATTTGTTTGAAATCAAAGGAAGAAATTCTAGAAAATTTGAAAAAAGAATTGATTCGTATTGGTTCAACTACTCAGAGAGATTATGATTTGATGAGGAAAAAAGGACAGGTTTATAGTACAACTATTTGCCGTAGATTGAAACTAAGTTGGCATGAAGTAGTCAAACAGGCTGGGTTCTAAGATATTTTTGTTAAGGTGTATAGGAGGGTTTAAGTAAAACTTAACTGAACAAAGAAAATTTTATATACCTAGACAATAAAGAAAGGCTGGTAAAAGGTCTCTTACAGTGACCTTTTAGCAGCTTTTTTTATTAACTCTGTTAAAGAGTAGTGCTGATTAGGGACAAAACAATAGTTTGGTAATCCCAAGCTATTGTTTATTTTTTACTTCATTTCATTTAAGAATTAAGGCTAATTTTATACCGTTTTCCGCTCAATCAATTTTACGAACAATTCTTCATGAGATGTTTGTGTCGTATCAATGGCTTGAAGCAATAGTTTTCTTCCCATTTCAACCAAAGGAATTTCGAGAGATGTTATATTCATTACTTTCGCTATTGGTTGGTTATCAAAACCCAACAATGCGAGTTCATTTGGAACTGATATTTCTTCTTGTTTGCAACAGATCAAAATTCCAGCAGCTACCTGGTCGCTAGTTACTAATAAAGCTGACGGAGGATTTGACATATTAATCAGCCGTTTTACTACCATTTGACCATCCTCGAAGTTCAAGCAGTCGTAGAAAATATAATTTGGCTCAAATGGTTCGTTTATTTTTGCAAGGAAGTCTTTGTAAGCTTTTTCTCTTTGCTTGCTATTGGTACCTGATTTTCTCCCCACGCAGTAACCAATTTTCTTGTGGCCCTTTTTGTACAAGTATTCTAACGCTCTAGAGAAACTTTTATAATGGTTTACGAAGGTTGAAGAAACACTTCTTCCTCTACTGTCCTCAGACAGAATGATTGTCCCGTATGGTACATAATCATTGATAACTTCCCAATCACAAATTCTGGAACATATGATTAAAGCATCTATTTGCTTATGTTTTAACATCTCTAAAGCTTCAATCTCTCTTTTTTCCTCGTAATTCGTTTGAAATAGTGCTAATTTATAGTTGTTTTTAACAGCCTCATTTGCGATTCCTTCTACTAATAAACCGAAATAGGGATGGTTTATAAAAGGTATAACAACTCCAATAAGCATTGTTTCACCTTTGCTCAAATGCACTGCATTTAAATTTCGTCGATAATCGGATTCTATTATTGCCTTTTCAACAGCCCTTCTTTTATCTTCGCTGACATACGGGTAATTGTTTAATACACGAGAGACTGTTGTTACAGAAACCCCAGCCATCTTAGCTATTTTTCTGATATTAGTCATGTTAATTACTCCCATAAAAAATTGAAATCGTCTCTTGGTCTGAAACCCGTTTCATAATTTCCAGTTCAGAAAGTTTTTTGTTTCGTTAATAGAATAGCGTGATATGATGTTCGCCGATTAGTTCAGCAACTTTCCTTGAAGCTAATTAATAAATTTTATCCATATTTCAGGTATTGACTGCCTTGAAGTGATGAATTCGTTAAGTCACTGAAGGTTTATCCTCAATTCATATATTTGTGCTTTACCTTTGTATTTACCATGTGGAACAGCTCAAGTGCTTTTGCAATGAGCACAAAAACGCTTATCACGAGTTTATCGAATAGCAAGAAATTATAGGTCCATTTGTTTCAGTAGCAATAAATATAATATTAATATTTAAATAAAAATTATAGGTGTGTTGTATTATTTTTAGGATTTAGGAATAGTAAGCGTTACCTTTACAGGGAATTTCTTGTTTTTCGGAAAAATTATATAATAAAAATTTAATTTTTAATATATTTAAAAAAATAAAAACGTTATAAAAAGCAATATATTATACTTTTTAAATCAATTAAGCACGATAGTTAATAGTATTAGCACAGTGAAAATTATATATTTAATTTGTAAGATTTATTAAAAACCAAGTGCAATATAAAGCACTTTACCCTGATAGGAGGAGTTATATAATGCAAAAAACTAAAGTAAACAATATTCTTGAGATTGATATTCCATTGAATGAACGTCCTAACAATGAACCGTTACGAGTATTAACTGAAGAGGAATTTAAGTTCTGGAAAGAAAACGGTTACGTAGTAGTTCGTAATGTTGTCCCTAAAGAAAATATCGATAAAACAGTTAACCTTATTTGGGAGTTTGAAGAAAAAGATCCTAATGACCCTTCCACTTGGTACAAGAAACCACTTCGTGAACATCAAATGCCAGAACTTATTGGAGCAGGAATGGTAGAGTTATATAATCATCAATACTTCTGGGATAATCGTTCTTATCAAAAAGTATACGATGCATTTGTAGATATTTGGGGAACAGAGAAATTATGGACAAGTATTGATAGATGTAACCTAAGTTTTCCAAATAAACCGGGAACTTTTGAATTTGAAGGATTCATCCACTGGGATGGTGATACTTCATTAGATCCGCTTCCAGTTAATGTTCAGGGAATTCTTTTCTTAACAGATACTGATGTGGAAAATGGTGGATTAAATGTCATTCCTGAGTTATATAGAGATTTTCCAGAGTGGGTAAAAACCCAACCTGCAGATAGAGATCCTTATCACCCAGATTACACTGGTTATACACCAACACCAGTAACTTTAAAAGCAGGAGATTTACTAATTTTCCATGTTATGCAAGCACATGGATTACGTAAAAATGTATCAAACACTCCTAATATTCATCAATATATTTCTATGTTCCCAGCTCAGGAACATAATGAAGAATTAAAGCAGTGGAGAATTAAACAATGGAGTGAAAGAGTAATTCCAGAAGGAATTGCATTCCTAGGAGATCCTCGAAACTGGGAGCAAGAAAAATACCAACGAGCTCAACTTAATGAATTAGGTGAAAAATTGTTGGGCCTTAAAAAGTGGTAAATTCTTAGCAAGTTTATTAGAAGACCAAACCGGTTCTGTTTTATAAACAGAATCGGTTTATAAAAATATTTCAAAAGAACATCTTTCTAAATTTTCTTAAATTCTTGGATTAGATGGAGTTTCTTTTAAACCAATAGGTAAACGCTTTAAAATCGTTGATTGCGTTAATAAAGATTATAAAATAAGTGAGGGATAAGTGTCATGATAACAGTCTGTGAAAATCATATAAAAGAGGGGATAATATTACTTACTGTACCTCATGTACAGAAATTATCCGGAAAATATTGGGAGCATACCTGTGTCTTCTGTAACGAACCAGCTCTCTTTAAATTATTTTATAGCATACCAACTATAGAAAAGAGTTTAATAAAGTTTAAAAATTTGGTTTCGTAAAATTAATATACAAAAGTAAGGTTTTAATTATACAAGATAATGGAGGGACTAAACATGTTGATCAAAATGACTGAATTCTTAAAGAATTTACCAAGTAAAAAATGTACAGAATGCGGAAAGAAAATTGAAGAACAGCATGAATCATATGTTCATACATGTGAGAATTGTTCAAAAATATAATAATTAAATCCAGGGTTTCCTGATTATTTGAAGAGATTTAAAAGATTTTTTCAAACTTAAATTCAATTATACAAGATAATGGAGGGACTAAACATGTTGATTAAAATGACCGAATTTTTAAAGAATTTACCAAGTAAAAAATGTACAGAATGCGGTAAAAAAATTGAAGAACAACATGAATCATATGTTCATACCTGTGAGAATTGTTCAAAAATATAATAATTAAATCAAAGGTTTTCTGATTATTTGAAAGGATTTAAAAGATTTATCTAAACTTAAACCATCAATTCTACAAGATAATGGAGGGACTAAACATGTTGATCAAAATGACCGAGTTTTTAAAGAATTTACCAAGTAAAAAATGTACACAATGTGGAAAGAAAATTGAAGAACAACATGAATCTTATGTCCACACTTGTAACAATTGTTCAAAAAATCAATAATTAAAACTAAAGTTTTCTGATTACTTGAACGGATTTAAAAGATATATTCAAACTAAATCATCAATTATACAAGATAATGGAGGGACTAAACATGTTGATCAAAATGACTGAATTCTTAAAGAATTTACCAAGTAAAAAATGTACACAATGTGGAAAGAAAATTGAAGAACAACATGAATCTTATGTCCATACTTGTAACAATTGTTCAAAAAATCAATAATTAAATCTAAGTTTTCTGATTACTTGAATGGATTTAAAAGATTTATTCAAACTTAAATCATCAATTTTACAAGATAATGGAGGGACTAAACATGTTGATCAAAATGACTGAATTCTTAAAGAATTTACCAAGTAAAAAATGTACACAATGTGGAAAGAAAATTGAAGAACAACATGAATCTTATGTCCACACTTGTAACAATTGTTCAAATAACCATTAATATAAACTATACTTTCTAATTGATAAACAGGAGTGAAAAACTTGCAACGTAAATCATATATTATCCCAAGACTCTCAGCTATGATGTTTTTTCAATACTTTACTCTCGGTACTTGGTTTGCTACTTTGGGTTATATTCTTAGTAAGAATGGATTATCTTCTATAATTGGTACTGCATACGCAATAGGTGGGATTGCTGCTATTATATCTCCGATTGTGTTAGGAATGATTTCGGATCGATTCTTCCCATCTCAAAAAATGTTAGCTCTTGTTAACATCGTTGGTGGTATCTTATTATGGTTTCTTCCAGAACAAATTTACACAAAAAATGGAAACGCTTTTTTGTGGATAATGTTTCTATATATGTTGTGTTATAATCCAACATATTCCTTAACGAATAATATAAGTTTCCATAATGTTAAAGACACTATTAAAGCCTTTCCGATTATTCGTGTATGTGGAACTGTTGGGTTCATTGTTGCAAGCACTATAATTGGAATCCTTGGATATTCAGGCAGTCCGGTAGCTCTGCAAATTGGTTCAGTTGTTTCAGTTTTACTTGGCCTTTACAGTTTTACGTTACCAAACACCCCTGCACCAGCAAAAGGAAAAGCTTTATCAATAAGAGACATTCTTTGTCTTGATGCATTGCAGCTATTAAAAAATCGTTACTATTTAGTATTTATTATATGTACGACAGTTCTTTTTCTAGATCATGCTACGTATATGTCATTTGCCTCAGTATTTCTTGGTGATGCTGGAGTCAAAGATGTTTCGTCTGTTATGTCAATTGGCCAATTTTCTGAAGTCATTTTTATGTTGTTACTCCCATTCTTTTATCGACGATTAGGATTCAAATGGATGTTTTTAGTTGGAATGTTTGCATGGGTATTAAGGATGGCGCTTTTCGCGTTCAGTGCACCTCATGGACTTGTGCCATTAATGTACATTGGTATCGCCTTACACGGATTATGTTGGGACTTTTTCTTTGTATCAGGATATCTCTATACTGATGAAGTAGCAGATGAAAAAGTTAAAGGGCAAGCTCAGGGATTAATAATCATGTTTACCCAAGGTATAGGGATGTTTGTAGGATCGTATTTTGCAGGAAAACTCTTTAATAATACAGTGACTAATACTGGAGCTGCTTCTCTAGATCAATGGCAATCATTCTGGATCTATCCTGCAGTGGTTGCAGCTATCGTTGCGGTTTTCTTCTTCTTCTTCTTTAATTATAAGAGCATTTCTTCTTCAAATGATAGGAACACTGATGAAGATGAACGTTTAGGAGCATAGATTTGTAGGAGGTACTCAGGGAGTACCTCCCTTTTTATTTTAGTTAGTCAAAGAAATATGAGTTATATGTTACTGGATAAAATGCCTACTTGGGAATATCATTATTATGAAATTCACTCAATTCTTTCTTTGAAATTTTTAATATTATTTTTGATGTTCCTATTTCGTATTATATCGGTTTCAAATGGCTCATTAAAGAATAGCAATATATTATATTTTTTCGAAAAGCTAAGCAGGATAGTTAATTGTATAGGCACTTTGTTAATATTATTATTTAAATTAATCGATTAATCTGAATTTAGGAGAGAGATTAAAGGTGTCCCTAAGGAAAAGTCTCAAATGAACTTCAAAAAATAAAAACACGACAAAAAGAAAGCGTTTCAACTCATAAGTCTTTAGATTGAGGGGATGAGAAATATGAATTTTGAAATGATTTTTAAGCAAGAAGGCTCATTTAATTTAGAAAACTATAAAAATACATACGATATGTTTGACTGGTCGCAAATAGAAGAAGATTTCTCTTGGAGCAAGACTGGTCTCATAAATATCGCCTATGAAGCAATTGATCGCCATGTCGAGTCAGAGAAAAAGAATAAAATTGCCCTGTATTTTTCTGATAAATATCGAGATGAAAAGTACACATTCCAAGATATGAAGGATTTTTCAAACAAAGCCGGGAATGCCCTAAAAGAAGCGACAAATGTAAAAAAAGGTGACAGAGTATTTATTTTTATGCCGCGCTCCCCTGAACTCTATTTTGTATTATTAGGGGCAATCAAAATAGGAGCTGTAGTCGGCCCGTTATTTGAAGCGTTTATGGAAGACGCCGTTCGAGATCGTTTGGACGATAGTGAAGCAAAGGTTCTTGTGACAACACCTGAGCTTTTGGCACGTGTTCCGGTTAATGAATTGCCGAATTTGCAGCACGTCATTATTGTTGGACATGATGTAAAAGAAGAAGGGCCTTTTATTAATTTTTACAAGAGAATGGAAACGGCTAGTAAACAATTAGAAATTCAGTGGATGGATCTTGAGGATGGCCTCCTTCTTCACTATACCTCAGGTTCAACTGGAAAACCGAAGGGAGTCCTTCATGTACACCATGCGATGCTCCAACACCATCAAACAGCTAAATGGGTATTGGATTTAAAAGATGATGATGTGTATTGGTGTACGGCGGACCCAGGCTGGGTAACAGGTACCTCCTATAGTATTTTTGCTCCATGGTTAGTTGGAGTTACAAACGTCATCCGAGGTGGACGTTTTAGCCCCGAAGATTGGTATCAAACAATCGAAGAGTATGGCGTAACCGTCTGGTATAGTGCTCCTACAGCATTCCGAATGTTAATGGGTGCTGGTGATGAACTAGTGAGAAAATATAATTTACATTCACTAAGGCATATTCTAAGTGTAGGTGAACCGTTAAATCCTGAAGTCATTTTTTGGGGAAAGAAAGTTTTCGATTTGAACATTCATGATACATGGTGGATGACCGAAACAGGAGCACAGGTTATATGCAATTATCCATCCATGGAAATTAAGCCGGGATCAATGGGGAAACCGATACCTGGGGTTCAGGCAGCGATTGTGGATGACAATGGAGAAGAAATGCCGCCTTATCAAATGGGAAATTTGGCAATTAAAAAGGGTTGGCCGTCAATGATGAGAGCGATTTGGAACAACCCAAATAAATATGAATCTTACTTCTTACCAAATGATTGGTACGTTTCCGGTGATTCAGCCTATATGGACGAAGATGGATACTTTTGGTTCCAGGGACGGGTCGACGATGTTATCATGACTGCTGGTGAACGTGTGGGACCCTTTGAAGTGGAAAGCAAATTAGTTGAATTCCCGGCAATTGCTGAAGCAGGAGTCATTGGAAAACCAGATCCAGTACGTGGGGAAATTATTAAAGCATTCATTTCCTTAAGAGAAGGATACAAAGCATCGGATGAATTAAAAGAGGAGATTCGAATTTTCGTGAAAGAGGGCCTTGCCGCGCATGCCGCTCCGAGAGAAATTGAATTCCGTAATACCCTTCCGAAAACAAGAAGTGGAAAAATAATGAGAAGAGTCTTAAAAGCGTGGGAACTCAATTTGCCGACTGGTGATTTATCTACAATGGAAGACTAGAAAACTAGGATACTGCTGGATCGTTCAAGAGTTAAGTGATTCAGCTTTATCGTTCCTGGTAAGTCGCGTATAAAATAAAAAATCCATTCAGTATATTACAAGTTAAAAGGACAAACAAAAACAAGGAGAGATGATGAATGAATTTGTTATTAATGGGATTGCCAGGGGCAGGTAAAGGAACTCAAGCTGAGAGAATTACACAAAAGTATGACATCCCTCATATATCAACTGGAGATATGTTCCGTTCTGCAATAAAAGAAGGAACACGTCTTGGAAAGAAAGCAAAAGAATATATGGATTCTGGTAATTTAGTTCCGGATGAAGTAACAATTGCTATTGTTCATGAACGTTTAAGGAAAGATGATTGTAAAAAAGGTTTTTTACTAGATGGTTTCCCTAGAACGGTAGCTCAAGCCGAAGCTCTTGAACAAATACTAGTAGAAACGGGGAGGACCATTAACTTTGTTCTTAACATTGAGGTTTCCCTTGAAGAACTAATAGCTAGATTAACTGGACGACGTATTTGCCGAAATTGTACTTCGACTTATCATGTTATCTTTAATCCGACTAATGTTGAGGGTGTATGTAATAAATGTGGTGGAGAACTTTATCAACGCGATGATGACAATGAAGAAACGGTAAGAACACGACTAGAAGTCAATGTAAACCAGCAACAGCCCCTTCTTGGTTTCTATAAAGAAAAAGGGTATTTGCGTAACATTGAAGGTTCTCGACCGATTGATTTAGTATTTAACGAGATTGAAGACATTCTCCCAATTCATCGATGATTTACTAGTATGCCTTTTATAGGTTTATTCAATTGCGCAGCGGCACCTTAAAATTTGAAGATATGGATTGGCTAGTGCAGCAGGCTGAGTTCCTGAGGGAGCAGCAGAACGAAAAGAAAGAGGCATAATATGGATTTTTTTAATTCTATCATGTTTATACCGGAATAAGCTTTTCACATCAATTTGAAATAGCAAGCGATTCGAAATCAAGAGGTGGATGTATGAGTAAATTAAGAGTGGGGATAATTGGTTGTGGGGCAATTGCATTTCAAAAGCATCTGCCAGCGTTAATAAAATTAAATGATAAGGTAGAAGTGATCGCATTTTGCAGTAATGATGAAGCAAAGGCGCGCAATGCAGCAGAAAAATTCAGTAAAAATGCAAAGATTTACACTGATTATCGAGAATTGGTGAATGACAGCAATATAGATGTAGTTCATGTATGTACACCAAATGTTTTACATGCTCCTATTACAGTGGCAGCTCTTGATGCAGGAAAACATGTCATGTGTGAAAAACCGATGGCAACTAACTCAAATGAAGCAAAAGAAATGCTGAATGCTGCAAAACGATCAGGAAAGAAGCTAACAATTTCCTATCAAAATCGTTTTAGAAGAGATTCACTTTTACTAAAAGAGGCTTGTGAAAGAGGAGATTTAGGAGAAATCTATGTAGCGAAAGCTCATGCAGTTCGACGTCGTGGTGTGCCGACATGGGGAGTATTCATGAATAAAGAATTACAAGGTGGAGGACCGTTAATCGATATCGGAACACATGCACTTGATTTGACATTGTGGTGCATGAACAACTATGAAGTGGACTCTGTTACGGGAGTTACATTCAACAAATTAAAGAATCAATATCAAGCAAATCTATTTGGACCATGGGACCCACAAACATTTAACGTAGAAGAATCTGCTTTTGCTCTTATAAAAATGAAAAACGGAGCAATTATTTATTTGGAAGCAGCATGGATATTGAATACATTGGATGAGCGTGAAGCGATGACCACTTTATCAGGAACTAAAGGTGGAGCAGAAATGCGAAGAAATAAATTAACTAATAATGATGAGTTGCTCTTTAATAGCGAAATGTATGGACGTCTTATTGAAACGGAAGTGCAAAATCCTGCAGGGGTTGCCTACAACTCACCGATCGAAGAGACAGATGCGGACCGTGAAATTGGTCAGTGGATTAATGCTATTCTTGAAGAAAAAGCACCGGTCGTTACTCCTGAACAAGCATACATGGTTACAAGAATACTAGAGGCGATTTATGAATCTGCCGAAACAGGTAAAACGATTGAATTTATGAATAAAGATGAGGAAAATATTTTATTTGGTGGTCATTTTAAAGTTGAAGGATTAAAAAAATGATTGCCCAAAAGGAAAGTAATCCCTTATAAAGTCGCCAAAGTCAGTAAACTAAAGGGGCAATTCTTCTTCTTCAGCTAATTAGTGCAGTTTTAGATAAAGAAGAAGAATCGTAAATGATATTCCTAAAACTAAGAAAAATCATACTACATATAAGGGGCAGTTTATTTTTAGCTTCACAAATTTAAAGAAAAAACCGATCTTCCTACTACTAACTATGGCGGGTTAAGAAGTCTCTCCACTTTCAAGAAAGGTGGGGTGACTAAACCATGCTATTAAATAGAAGGTTATTCTATCCACTTACATCATTGGATCTTGGATACGTTTATAAATGACATCAGGAACTTCTTGAAGTGAATCTACTGTTATAAAAACACTACTATGCTCAACGTTAACTTCAACTATGTTATATCTCCATTCACTTTCTGCTGGAATGTATATTGCATGGATACCCGTTTCCAGTGCTGGGACAATATCCGTTCTTAATGAATTTCCAACCATCCATGTTACATTAGGGTCAGCCTTAATGGTTTTTAAAATATCGGATAGAGCTGTTGTATCTTTATGTTCCGAAATAAAAATGCGATGTTCAAAATATGTAGTCAATTCTAACTGGGTAATTTTTCTGTGCTGATTAGCCTCATCTCCTCCTGTATGCAAATATAATTCATGTCCCTCTTCTTTTAAACGTTGTAAAGTTTCATTCATATATGGAATAGGTTCAACAGGGATCTCGAATACCTTAAAACCCAACTCTCTTAAATATTGGATTTCATCTTTTTTCTTTTCCCTCCCAGTTAAGTCGCAATAGTATTTATAAGTACCAACAAATGACTCGGGAAACCGATCTGACTTTAGACCGTGCTCACTAATCGCTGCCATATCAATTTGAAGCTGCTTCTGTTTTATATCTTCCTCGGTAATCGAGTCAAACCACGCCATCATATGATTAGCGAACTCGTCAATTACTAGGTTAAAATATCTATTACAGTATGATAATGTATCATCAAGATTAAATAAGATGTTCTGTTTTTGCATTTTTAACTCCTTTTCAAGTCTATAGCTTTAACTATTGTTCCACTATGACTAAGTTAATATTACTAAGAAAAGTAGGCAGAATGTCAGAATTATTTAACTAAACAGCTAATACAATAAGGTACTATGAAAAGGGAAGGTATTCTTAAAAATATATCCCGTGATTCAAATGGGAGAAGAATGTATAGCGAAGATAAACACCCATATGGAGCATCATTCTAATCAAATATCCTGGGAAGAGACCGTTGCCGATGTAGAGGTCATCCCACCCAATTCCAATGGAGAAGTTTCAAGAAATGTTGGAAACAGCCATAATGAATTACAAGGATCGCCCATTGAAAATTGGATCTTTTTCAGCTTGCTCCAATGTAACGGGAATACCAACATGATTTTATCAACTTGCAGAGTAATGCACCGCAATGGGGGCGTTTGTTTTGTTGACTTTTCTGCATCTGCACCTTACGTACAAATTGATATGCATCCTACAAATAAACTGGAATATTTAGATGGAATATTCTTTTCACCTCATAAGTTTTTAGGAGGACCGGGTACGATGGGGGTAGCTATCCTATCAAAGGAATTATACTGCAATCAAATTCCAAATCGGTCAGGGGGAGGAAGAGGATTATCGATATAATTGGGAATCTAAAGAATTTTACCATAAAAATGAACGAAGCATGGATTTAGATAGTTTGTTTAATTTGTCGGAAGACAGAGTAGTTCGAAATGTATTTAGCTTAATTTGAGACACATCTTATGAATAAAAAAACTTTTAAAAGTAATGAAGGCATTTCTTTAAATGGGGATGTCTTTTTCTTATTCTGCTTTCCATACTTTTTTTTTATATAATTGTGAGTATATTTTAGGAAGATTAAAAGAAATATATTTAAATTTCATATAACATTAGGTGAAATTTTGGGTATTTTTTGATAAAATACTTGTTAAGAATAATAAACTAGGAGGTGAAAGGTTATGATTAAGGAAAAGCGCATCAAAAAAATCCATGACTATGTGATTGAACAACATTCTGCCTCCTTAGACGAATTGGTTTCAGTATTTGATGTATCGAAAAACACGATCAGGCGTGATGTTCAAACGCTCGTAAAACGGGGAGAACTGAAAAAAGTTTATGGCGGTGTATCTGTCATACATAAAAAACTGGAGTCCTTTCAAGATAGAAAAACACGTAACCAAGAGCAGAAAGCTTCCATTGTAAAAAAAGCAGCCAGCTTTGTGAAAGATGGAGATATTATTTTTATAGATTCAGGAACAACCACCATTGAAATGTTTGACTATATAAAGGAAAAGAACTTGACCATTTTTACAAATAGTATGGAATTTATTGTCCGTGCTCTTCCCTTTGAACAATTGAATGTCATATCGATCGGAGGGGTATTGGACCGGAAAACCGACTCGTTTGGCAATCCGCTGAATTTAGACTTACTTAGTAATTACAATATTAAGAAAGCCTTTATGGCATCCACTGGCATCTCCCTATCCAGCGGAGTAACAAATGCTTCACCGCTTGAAAGTGAATTAAAAAAGTTAATCGTGAAAAAAAGTGCAGAAGTCTATCTATTGGTTGACCACGATAAATTTGATAAATATGGTTTAATGACCTATTGCGGTCTGGATGAGATCGATTACATAATTACGGATAGGGATCCGAAACCAAGTTATCAAGAATTTGCTAAAAAAAATACCATTCGACTTGTGATTTCTACCTAATTTTGGTTTTTTGAAGAGTTAAATAAAATTATTTCATCCTTTTTATAAAAAAATAATGAAGTTCTGGTTATTTGTTGGTACTATGGAGATAGAATAAATATAATGTAAGCGATAACAATAAATAGGGTGAAATGTAATGATTAAAGAAAAACGCATCAAAAAAATACAGGATTATGTGAATGAACATCAATCCGCCTCATTGGATGAACTAGTAGAAGTCTTTGATGTATCGAAAAATACCATTAGACGTGATGTTCAAGAGTTAGTGGATCGGGGAGATTTAAAAAAGGTTTATGGCGGGGTATCAGTTGCCCATAAAAAACTTGAATCGTTTCAAGATCGACAAGTACGTAATCAACAACAGAAAGTATTAATATCAGAAAAAGCATCTAGTTTTGTAGAAGATGGAGATTTTATCTTTATTGATTCAGGTACGACAACGATTGAAATGTTTAATTATCTTAAGGACAAAAATTTGACTATCTTCACCAATAGTATTGACTTTATCGTTCGTGCCCTTCCATTTGAGAATCTAAATGTTATCTCTGTCGGAGGGATGTTGGACCGTAAAACCAATTCATTTGTCAATCCGAGAAATATGGACTTATTTAAAGATTACAATATTAAAAAAGCCTTTATGGCCTCTACCGGTATCTCTCTTGCTAATGGAGTAACGAACGCATCACCATTGGAAAGTGAATTAAAGAAGACCATTGTCAATCGAAGTTCTGAAGTCTATCTATTAATCGACCATGATAAATTCGATAAATATGGATTAATGACCTTTTGCGGTTTAAATGAAATTGATGTTTTAATTACTGACCGCCTTCCAGATGATACCTACCAAGAATATGCTAAGAATAACCAAATTCAGCTGGTTATTGCAGAATAGTACATGTCTTCTAAAATCCCTTCTTTTTTAGAAGGGATATTTATTTCTACTTTTTTGTTAAAAATAATAAAAAAATATTGATAATTGGTACAGTTCGTATTAGTATGTACTTATAGATTACCAATAGTTACCCAACATTTTATAAAATGTTGTACATGCTTTTTCAAATAGAAAGGGGATTTTTGAATGCGCTTAGCATACGATCCGTCACATTATCGTGACAATACTAATTTAAAAGAAACGATTGATGCAGTTGCTAGATTAGGCTATGAATGGGTAGAGTTATCACCACGTAAAGATTTTATTTGGTTTTATGAATATCCAAAAGTGGACAGACAGTTGATCAAAGATCTAAAAAGATATTGCTCAGATGCGGGCGTTCGAATCTCTTCCGTCCTTCCTGTTCAACAATGGTCTTCACCGAATGAACAAGAGCGGCAAGCTGCGGTAAGAAATTGGAAACGCTGTATTGAGATTACTTCTGATTTAGGTGTAGATTTAATGAACAGTGAATTCGCTGGGGATAAAAGCCGTCCAGTTGAAAGTGAAGCGGCTTTTGTCAAGTCCATGGAAGAGCTAATGCCTATTTTTGAAAGAGAAGGTATCAATTTAAATCTTCAATCCCATCCAAATGATTTTATCGAGTTGAACACAGAAGCTATCCGTATGATTCGTGCCTTTGATAAGGATTGGATTAAGTTGGTCTATTCGGTAGCGCATGCTTTCTTTTATGATGATGGGATCGGCGATGTAGCCCAACACCTAGAGGAAGCTGGAGATTTACTTGCCCATGTTTTAATTGCCGATACGCTCAATCATAAGGCAGGCTTTGGATTACGCTATATTATTAATCCTCCAAATGCCAACGTAACCATCCATCAGCATTTGAATCCGGGTGAAGGCGAAATTAACTTTGATGCCTTATACCGGAAATTAAGAGAAATGAAATTTGATGGAATTGTAACGAATTCAGTGTTTGCCTATCCTGACAGACCGGAGTGGTCCAATGAGCTTACATTGAAATCGATTAGAGAGGGTCTACATATTTAATAGACTATTTAATAGAAAGTCTTTCCTCAAATTTATGAGGAAAGACTTTTTTTTTATGATAAGAAAGTATAAATCTCGACTTCGAGAATTGTCCAGCTCCAGGCGCCATCGGCTCGAGGTCACAAGCATATCCAGTTGCGGCTCCTTGGGACTCGAGTCATAAGCCACCCCCTGAAGAAGGCAAAAAGCGCCTTCTTACAGTGGTCGTCTTAGCCTAGAGTCCCAGAACAGTCGCCTCCACATTTAGGTCAATCCGTCCAAAAGGTTAAAGAAAAACCTTGCGGCCGGCTCGTCTTGTGCTTGTCGCCGAAGTCTAAGCACCTTGCGCTTTTCTAATAGTGTTGATGAAAATGTTGACGAAAAGCCCAAAATTCATTATGATATAATCATAAGTTAACCAAAATATTATCAATAGTTGATATTAAGTGAATGGATAGAATCCAATCAATTGGAGGAGATAAGATGCCGTTAGTTAGATTTGATTTAATTGAGGGACGAGATCAGGCAGCTTTAAAACGATTATTAGATGCCTCACATCGAGCTGTTGTAAAGGCTTTTGGTGTACCTGAACGGGATCGCTACCAAATTGTCAATCAGCACCCTGCCCATGAATTGATTATTGAAGATACTGGATTAGGATTTGAGAGAAGCCAAAATCTAGTGATTGTGAGTGTCACAAGTACACAAAGAAGTGATAAACAAAAGAAAGAATTTTATAAACTTCTAGCAGAAGAGTTAGCAGAATACTGTGGAATGGATCCAAAGGACATCATGGTTTCAATTGTTACAAACGGGGCAGCTGATTGGAGCTTTGGTTTTGGAGAAGCACAGTTTTTAACTGGAAAGTTGTAATCATTCTTGCATTCTATTAACCGTTCATTTTTATCAAAAAAAATAATAAAAAACAGTTGACTGAAAGCGGTTTTAGTATTAACATGTAATCAAAGATAACCAAAAGTTAACCAATAGGTAACAGGAATATGGTGATAATTTATTAGTTTCCTAAGCTGATAGAGAGTCTTTATAAAAACTTGTACCAAATGATAATAAAGATATGATTAAAGGAGGAAGTAAAATGTCTAACGTTATTACAAAGGTTGAAACTCTAAAAAATTATATAAACGGTGAATGGGTTGAAAGTAAAACCACACAGTTTGAAGATATCTACGATCCAGCTAAAAAAGAAGTGATTGCAAAGGTTCCTCTTTCAACAAAAGAAGAGATTGACTATGCAGTAGAAGTGGCAGCAAAAGCATTTGAAAGCTGGAAAAAGGTACCTGTATTAAAACGTACGAAAGTCCTGTTCAAATTCCAGCAACTATTAGAAAAAAACAAGCAAGAATTAGCCAGAATCATTACAATAGAAAATGGTAAGAATCTAACTGAAGCATTGGGTGAAGTAGGACGCGGAATTGAAAATGTGGAATTTGCATCAGGTGCTCCTACACTGATGATGGGAGATACACTTTCAACGATTGCAACAGATGTTGAGGTCACAAATTATCGTTATCCAATAGGGGTTGTTGGCGGAATTACACCATTCAACTTCCCGATGATGGTACCTTGCTGGATGTTCCCAACAGCCATTGCCGTTGGTAATACATTCGTACTTAAACCATCTGAAAGAACACCATTACTTGCTCAAAAACTAGTTGAGTTATTAGAAGAAGCTGGACTTCCTAAGGGAGTATTTAACGTTGTTCATGGTGCACATGATGTGGTAAATGGACTTCTTGATCACCCTGAAGTAAAAGCCATTTCATTCGTAGGTTCAAAACCAGTTGGAGAATATGTTTATAAGCGCGGAAGCCAAAACCTAAAACGTGTTCAAGCCCTAACAGGTGCTAAAAACCACTCTATCGTATTAAACGATGCAGATTTAGAACTTGCCACAACAAACGTTATTGCTTCAGCCTTTGGTTCTGCAGGCGAACGTTGCATGGCTTGCGCTGTTGTAACAGTAGAAGAAGGAATCGCTGATGAATTTCTTGAGAAATTAGTTGAGAAAGCAAAAGCAGTCAAAATTGGACATGGTCTTGATGAGGGTGTATTCTTAGGACCGGTTATTCGCGAACAAAATCAGCAGCGTACATTAGGTTATATCCAGAAGGGGATTGAGGAAGGAGCAAAATTGATCTGTGATGGACGTGAAAATGCGCCTGAAGAAGGATATTTTGTAGGACCAACAATCTTTGATGATGTTACAACTGATATGACGATCTGGAAAGATGAGATTTTTGCACCAGTACTGTCTATCGTTCGTGTGAAAAACTTAAAAGAAGCAGTTGAAACTGCCAATAAATCTGAGTTTGCAAATGGTGCATGTATCTATACATCAAACGCTTCGTCCATTCGCTACTTCCGCGAAAATATTGATGCAGGAATGTTAGGCGTTAACTTAGGTGTCCCAGCACCAATCGCATTCTTCCCATTCTCAGGATGGAAATCTTCCTTCTTTGGAACATTACCTGCTAATGGAAAAGACGGAGTAGAATTCTACACACATAAAAAAGTTGTGACGGCTAATTATAAAGCACCAAAATTCGAATAAGTGTCAGCAATCTAAAATGCTATTATCCTGCCTTTAACGGTTAGGATAATAGCTATTACATAGATAGGAGAGGATTACAAATGAGTAAATTGCTCCGGAAACCTAATGCAGTTGAAACGGCACCAGGAGTCACCATCGTTCAAGACGTAACCAGTCAAAATTCACCGTTAGAATATGTTGGATTTAAAATCGTTGATTTAGCACCGGGTGCCAAATATACAGAAGACCTTGGCAAAGTAGAATGCTGTATTGTGGCCTTGACAGGAAAAATAAATGTTTCGGATCGTGAAGAGGTTTTTGAAAATATTGGCACAAGGGAGAGCGTTTTCGAAAAGAAACCAACCGACAGTGTTTATGTTTCAAATGACCGTACTTTTGAGGTAGAAGGTGTTACACAAGCGCGAGTGGCTCTTTGCTATTCTCCATCTAACAAACAACTGCCTACAAAATTAATAAAGGCAGACGAGAATGGAATTGAAAATAGAGGAAAATACAGCAATAAGCGTTTAGTCCATAATATCCTTCCCGATTCCAATCCATCTGCTAATAGTTTACTAGTTGTAGAAGTATTCACCGAAAGTGGGAACTGGTCAAGCTATCCGCCGCATAAGCATGATCAGGATAATTTGCCAGAGGAATCATTCTTAGAAGAAAGCTATTACCATGAAATGAACCCGCAACAAGGATTTGTTTTCCAACGTGTTTATACAGATGACCGTTCACTAGATGAAACCATGGCAGTTGAGCACGGTGATGTTGTATTAGTACCTGCTGGCTACCATCCAGTCGGTGTACCTGATGGTTATGAGTCCTATTATTTAAATGTAATGGCAGGGCCAACACGTATCTGGAAGTTCTACAACGAACCAGCCCATGAATGGATTCTAAACCGTAAATAAAAGGAGAGGTTATGAGCATGAAACTTCAATTTAGTTCTGATAGAGAGTTTGATTTGATTGCCATTGGTCGCGCTTGCATGGATTTAAACGCAGTGGAATACAATCGTCCAATGGAAGAAACAATGACATTTAAAAAATATGTAGGCGGTTCACCGGCCAATATCGCTATTGGTTCATCGAAGCTTGGTTTAAAAGCTGGCTTTATTGGAAAACTTGCCAATGATCAGCATGGACGGTTTATTGAGCAATACATGAGCGGTGTGGGTGTTGATACATCCAACATGGTGGTGGATCAAGATGGTCATAAGACAGGTTTAGCCTTTACAGAGATTAAAAGTCCGGAAGAATGCAGCATTCTTATGTACCGTGATGAAGTAGCGGATCTGTATTTACAGCCATCAGAAGTAGATGAGAATTATATTAAAAGAGCAAAAGTTCTGCTTGTTTCCGGAACCGCTCTAGCAAAAAGCCCTTCACGTGAAGCGATTTTAAAAGCGATTCAACTAGCAAAGAAAAATGATGTAAAAGTAGTATTCGAATTAGACTATCGCGGCTATACTTGGACATCTCTTGAAGAAACATCTGTTTATTATACATTAGTAGCACAGCAGGCAGATGTTGTCGTTGGTACACGTGATGAATTTGATGTCATGGAAAATGTAACTGAAGGCAGCAACGCAGAAACCATTGAACAATTGTTTAAGCATACTCCAGAATTAGTCGTGATTAAGCATGGGGTAGAAGGATCCTATGCCTATACAAAGTCAGGAGAAACGTTCAGAGGCCACGCTTACTTAACAAAAGTACTAAAAACGTTTGGTGCTGGAGACTCTTACGCTTCTGCCTTCTTATATGCATTAATTTCAGGCAAAGATATTGAAACGGCTCTAAAATTTGGCAGTGCATCTGCAGCCATTGTTGTAAGTAAACACAGTTCTTCAGAAGCGATGCCAACAGTGGCAGAAATTGAACAATTGATTGAAGAAAGATCGGAAAAAGCAGAACAATTAAGCTAGAGGTGAAAATAGCCATGGGAAAAATTAGATTAACAACGGCACAGGCTTTAGTCAAATTTTTAAATCAGCAATATATCCATGTGGATGGCCAGGAATTTCCTTTTGTGGAAGGGGTCTTCGCTATATTTGGACATGGAAATGTACTCGGAATTGGCCAGGCGCTGGAACAAGACCCGGGACATCTGAAGATTGTTCAAGGAAAAAATGAACAAGGAATGGCTCTTGCCGCAATGGCTTACGGTAAACAAATGCTTCGCCAAAAAATTTATGCCGTAACTACCTCTGTTGGACCAGGTTCAGCGAACTTGGTAACGGCTGCTGCAACCGCTCTTGCCAACAATATTCCAATGTTATTAATACCGGGAGATACGTTCGCTACCCGTCAGCCTGACCCAGTGCTGCAGCAAGTGGAACAGGAATATAGCGCGGCTGTTACAACGAATGATGCCTTAAAGCCGGTTTCAAGATACTGGGATCGAGTGACCCGCCCGGAACAACTAATGTCAAGTTTGCTTCGTGCTTTTGAAGTAATGACAGATCCAGGAAAAGCTGGCCCCGCAACAATTTGTATCTCACAGGATGTTGAAGGGGAAGCGTACGATTATGATGAGAAATTCTTTGAAAGGCGCGTCCATTATGTAGATCGCAAAGCACCGGTTGAACGTGAACTATATGGAGCTGCAGAATTGATCAAAGCGAGTAAAAAGCCAGTTATCTTAGTGGGTGGAGGGGCAAAGTATTCACAGGCTCGTGATATTTTAGTTGCTCTATCCAAAAAGCATAATATTCCATTAGTAGAAACACAAGCTGGTAAAGCCACTGTTGAGTCTGATTTTGAAAATAATTTAGGCGGTATGGGGATTACAGGGACATTGGCAGCCAATAAAGCAGCACGCCAAGCTGATTTAATCATTGGTATCGGTACACGGTACACCGATTTTGCCACTTCGTCGAAAACGGCTTTTAACTTTGAAACAACTAAGTTCTTAAACATCAATGTCAGCCGTCTGCAAGCCTATAAATTGGATGCCTTCCAAGTGGTAGCAGATGCCAAAACCACATTGGAACAATTGGCACCATTGTTAGAGGGATATGAAAGTGAATTTGGCACGATTATTGCTGAATTGAAGGAAGAATGGACCGCCGAGCGTAATCGCTTGAGCCAAGTAGTATTCAACCGTGAAAATTTCCAACCGGAAGTGAAAAATAACTTTACCCAAGAAGTTCTGAATGAGTATGCTGATGCACTTAACACGGAGCTAGCACAGACTACAGCATTATTAGCCGTTAATGAAACAGTTGCACCAGATAGTATCATTATTACTTCAGCAGGATCCCTGCCAGGCGATGTACAACGGATCTGGAATCCAACTGTAACCAATACGTATAATGTTGAGTACGGCTATTCCTGCATGGGCTATGAAGTATCAGGTGCACTAGGAGCGAAATTGGCAGCCCCTAATCAAGAAGTATATTCACTTGTGGGCGATGGCAGCTTCTTGTTGATGCACTCTGAATTTATTACCGCTATCCAATACAATCAAAAGGTTAATATCGTCCTATTCGATAACTCAGGATGGGGCTGTATTAACAATTTACAAATGGAAAATGGCAGCGATAGTTTCAATACAGAATTCAGAACCCATGACAATAAAATCTTAACTATCGATTATGCAAAAGTGGCAGAAGGCTACGGTGCAAAGACGTACCGCGTTAATACAGTTGAGCAGCTGAAAGAAGCTCTAGAAGATGCCAAACAGCAAGATGTATCTACACTTATTGATATTAAGGTTCTTCCAAAAACCATGACTGACGGCTATGAAAGCTGGTGGAATGTTGGGATTGCGGAAGTATCCCATAAAGAAAGCATTCAAAAGGCGTTTGATGCAAGAAAACAAAAATTAGAAACGGCAAAACAATACTAAGAAACTTTTTGGGTTGGATCAAATTCACTTGAATTTGATCTGCCTTCATTCGTTTGAAAATTCAGACAAGAGGGGTGGGGATGGAAATGATCGCAACAACAAGATTAGTTCCGATGAAAGAAATGCTAGAAAAAGCGAAAAAAGAAAAGTATGCGGTGGGGCAATTTAATATCAACAGCTTTCAATGGGCAGAAGCGATGTTAGAAGCGGCTGAAGAGGAGCGTTCTCCTATCATCGTAGCCTCATCCGATCGACTAGTAGATTATTTAGGCGGATTTAAGACAATCGCTACGATGATCAATAGAATTGTAGAGGAAAAGAAGATTACGGTACCGGTTGCCCTTCATCTTGACCACGGAATGAGTGTGGAAAGATGTAAAGAAGCCATTGATGCTGGATATACTTCTGTAATGATTGACGGTTCGCACTATTCCATTGAAGAAAACATTGCCATGACAAAGCAAGTGACCGACTATGCCCGACTTCATGGTGTGACAGTCGAAGCTGAGGTTGGAACTGTGGGTGGTAATGAGGATGGTATGATTGGCGGCATTAATTACGCGGATCCACAGGAATGTTTACGGCTTGTCCAAGAAACAAACATTGATGCTCTTGCAGCGGCGCTTGGCTCCGTACATGGTCCATACCAAGGAGAGCCTAAATTAGGGTTTGCTGAAATGAAGAAAATTTCCGAATTAACCAACGTACCGCTTGTATTACATGGCGGTTCAGGCATCCCATTACACCAAATCCATCAAGCCATTGAATTGGGTCATGCCAAAATCAATGTGAATACAGAATGCTTGCAGGCATGGGCGAAAGCCGTCCGCGATGTACTCGAGAACGATAAAGAAGTGTATGATGCTCGGACCATTCTTACACCAGGTAAGGAAGCTGTGAAAGAAACAGTCAAAGCAAAGATAAGAGAATTCAAATCAAGCCATAAAGCATAAATTCAACCGGGCGATTTTAGCCCGGTTTTTTCTTAAATATTTTTAAAATGGAAGTGATATGTTGAGTACAAATAGAAACAAATATCTCTTTATTGTTGTCTCCTTTCTCTTGTGGTTTCCGCAATTTCTCTATGTTCCTATTTTTTCACCTTATATGAAATCATTAGATGGAAAGTATACCTTTATTGGGATTGTTTTGAGCAGCTACGGGATTATGCAGCTGTTATGCAGACTTCCAATTGGGATCTTTTCTGATGTGAAAAAAGTGAGGAAACCCTTTATCATTTTTGGCATGTTGATCAGCATGTTAAGTTGTAGCATTTTTTTACTAACAGATAGTTTAGGTTGGATTCTCGCAGCCCGCGCACTTGCCGGAATTGCAGCGTCTACGTGGGTCGTTTTTACAGTCTTGTATCCAAGTTATTTTGCCAATCATGAAGTACATCGTGCCATGGGAAGCATTTCTTTTATTGTTGTTCTTGCTCAGTTTTTAGGGATGAGTTTCAGTGGTTACATCGTAAGTGAATGGGGCTGGAAAGCTCCTTTTTGGATAGCCGTTTGTTTCAGTAGCATCGGTGTGATTCTATCTCTATTTATTTTTGAGTCAAAAGAGGGAATAGAGAGAGAACCGCTAAAGGTGAAGGAATTAGCGGCTGTTATCAAAGAACCATCCTTGTTAAAGGTAGCCCTCTTATCGATTTTGGCACATAGTATTATTTTTTCAACGATGTTTGGTTTTACATCTAACTATGCCCTACATATTGGCTTTACAGAAAGTGCGCTCACTTTCATCGTGTTTGCGTTTATGATCCCTCATGCCATTGCGACGCCTTTTATGGGGAGAGTATTGGTTCCGCTAATGGGAAAATGGAATGCCCTAAAAACGGCCTTCTTCTTTGCCTCCGTTTTTACGTTGCTGATTCCGTTCGTTCACAGTAAAGGGTTATTTCTGGCCATTCAGATTTTTTGCGGATTTTCACTGGGCTTAATTTTCCCGTTGCTGTTAGGATTGGCCATTGAAAAAATCGCACCCGACAAAAGAGCGACGGCGATGGGGGCCTATCAGGCGATTTATGCGATTGGCATCTTTGCAGGGCCATTTTTTGCAGGGATCTTTAATTCACTTATGGGAATTAAAGCAGGATTTTATTTTGTGGGGATACTGGGACTTGTGGCGACAATGCTTATTTTTTTATGGAGCAAAGTGGATGCAGAATCTTCAGCCATAAAAGTGGATCAGTTTAGAAGAAAAAGCAATACAGGTGTTTAGTGACTTTTAGACAAATAGATAAGCACTGAATCATAAAATCCTCGGATAAAATGTGAAAATATGATTCACATTTTATCCGAGATCCAATTTCATGCCCCTGAAAAAATTTGATAAATTTATTTTTCTTTTTGCTGATATAGAGTGGATACATACACCAATCAAGATTTTATTGGTGTATATTACTCCCCATCTGATACACCCTTCTCAGATATTACCATATGTACTTTTATATTGACCTTTACAGTTGGATATTGTTTTAACCACTTTTGATCATTAAAGTTTCTAGTCCGACTTCTTACTTCATCTCCTAAGCCAATTGGATCAATTTTCAACTTTTGAAACGATCGAATCAATGTTGTGGCTTGTCTTTCTAATTGTTCATTCATTTGATTTTCTATTTTGGTTATTTCTTCTTGATTTAATTTTCTCCCTTTGAATTCAATGATCGTTCCTATTCCATTAAGAAATATATCGATGTTAGGCCTTTCTTTTATGTTTTGAATATTGTATTTGTGTTTTATATTAATGCTCTGAATGATAGCATTCTCACGATTGTTAATCCTTACCTTATAAGTACCTAAAGTAATATTCTCAATAAGGGCTTTAAAAACAAAAAGTTTATTTTGCCCAAGAGTTCCAACATACCGGTCACCCTTAAATAATGCGATTCCCTTTACTATCACATCATCCCCCTTTTTTTGAATTAATGGTAAAAACGGATCATTGATCTTAGAAAAATAGGCGGATAAAAAATAATGAAGATTAGTTTTCGGTATTACTCCGGAATCAATATTTTGTTCGATAAGCTCAGATAAAAATAACCCATTATCTCCTTCACCATATTGTTTCCTCAAAAGCGTTTTTGCTTGTCCATCTACTACAGTTAAATATAATTTTTCACTAATCTTCGGGTCTCGGTGAAAGGTATCAATCAGACTACCAATTCCTCGTCTGGCCAGTTTTTTACTATAAACAGCGACTGCTAATTTGCCATTTCCTACTTGCTGGAATGATTTTCTTTGGAGCCTGCCTAACGTCTCTTTACTTAATTCACCTTCTACAGTTAATGCTTTATTCTCTATGCTTTTATCCGGCTTGTAGACGGGTAGAACAGTCGTTGTTTGGATTGTATTTTTATCTATGTAGTCATATCCTACTATGTTAGGCATTTCAATATCATCCACAATCTGTTTCGGCTGCCGGCCATATAAGAACATAACAACTATGATAAGAATGAATGCCACTATTTTGATCTTCATGCTCTCTCCCTAACTTTATACCGGATATGATAAACAACAAAAAGGAAAGGGATATATATATATATAGTATTAATAATGTAAGATGTGACATTATTAACGGTTTGCAAACTTTCACTATCTTTCAAGAGGGAACAGCCAATCAAACAAACCAGTAGAAAAATCACGACTGCCTTCCGTTGCTTTACCTTAAACAATTGCTTTACAATCCGACTTGTCACCCATGCATCCAAGCAAATAATTGGCAGAACGATAATTGACCATGAAATGATTCCGATAAATTCAAATCGTTCTACAAATGGAAATTCGATGATTTTCCACAAGGTTAATGTAGGCCAAGTCGTTTTTAACAAATGTTCCTGTTTAAAATAAACAAGGGTCACTAACAGGATAAACAGATAAATAACCGAAGAAAACAGATTGCCATAATGAGCCCACTTTTGGGACGTTTCAGGCTTTTGAATAAAGGGATAATACAAAAATAACTGTGTAAACCCCAAAAATTGGAACCCCATATCAATTACAGAATGACCCAAATTCTTCATTGAAGTATCCCAAACGGGCAATAAATTTCGAAAGTTAGAAAATTCAAGCGGTACTAAAAAAGTGAGAAGTACATAAAGGGGGAGGACAACCCCCACAAAACAAATTCCAGTAACAGTGCGAAATCCATTTGATACGATATAGTACGCACTAAGTAAAAAGACAAAAGCAAAAGTCCATGTTTTCATTAATGGAAACATCCATACTTGAATAATTTCGATATACGAACGAAGAACGAATATACATTCTAAAACATAAAAACCAATAAAAAAAATACTTAGAAGCCCGCCTACCCATTTTCCAAAGGTATATTGGTGGATTTGAATAAGGTCACCCTTTGCCTTATCTAAAATCTTATATACCATCCAAATTAAAATATGAACAATTGTACCAGTTATAATTACTGCCATCCACGCATCGTGCCCGGATAATTTAGCAAGACTTCGCTGAAAACTTAAAGCACCAACAACAAACTGCGTTTTATGTATGAGGAAAAAAACTAGGAAAGGTGGAATACGAAATTGGTCTTTAATGGGCGGCATATTTTCCAAATTATATCATCCTCTCATTCATCCATGTCCTTCTTTTCGTTAGCTTCTCTCCCATTAAAACGGTGTACGTCTTCCGCCTTCAGGAAAAAAGGTCTTTTAGATTGCCATGAAAGAGGTAGGCGAACGAAGGCATCTTTAAGATCATTAATCCGTGGAGGATAAATCGGTTCTAAGTATGGCCTTCCTAAAGATGTTAACCGTAACAGATGGCCGATTAAAAAAATAGAGGCCATTGCAATTCCTAACAGTCCCCACAGTTCCGCAAAGAAAAGAAAAGGAAAACGAATTAAGCGAATCGCATTGCCCATTCGGTAAACGGGCGTTGTAAACGAAGCTAGGGCGGCAAGAGCGACCAGAATGAGCAGTACATTACTTGTTAAGCCAGCTTCAACCGCTGCTGTCCCTATGACGATACCACCTACGATACCGATCGTCTGTCCAACTTTTGTCGGTAACCTTGCCCCCGCTTCCCGAAGCAATTCAATTGTTAATTCTAATATAAGTGCTTCAAGAAACGGTGGCAGGGGAATAACTCTTCTTGAAGAAACTAATGTAACCATTAAATCTTTTGGTATTAATTCATAATGATAGGATAAGACCGCGACATAAATAGGAGTAACCAATATGGAAAAACTGACAGACAGTAAACGAAGAATTCTAATAGCAGAAGCCAATTGCCAATTAACAAAGTAATCATCAAACGCACTGAAAAAGGATATTAACGTAGTCGGTCCAATAAGAGAATGAGGAGAGCCATCTACTAGGATAACGACACTTCCTTCAGCAAGTGCAGCTGATGCACGGTCTGGGCGCTCTGTATCTATTAACTGAGGAAAAACAGAATTAGCGTTATCCGCGATTATCTGTGCAATATACGAACTATCTAGAATTTGATAATATTGCACATTACGAAGACGTTGCATAACCGTATTAATGTTTTCTTCATTTGCAATCCCCTCGATATATAAAACAGATACTTTCGTTTTTGAAAGAGTCCCTATGATCATTTCTTTGACTTGTAGTTCTGAAACAGGTAGTCGCTTTCGAATTAAATTTATATTCGTTGATAAGGATTCCACAAATGATTCTTTTGGCCCTACAACACTATATTCCTCTTCGGGCATCGTGACCGCACGCGCCTTCTTCATTTCGGCGGGAACAAGTGCCCCTGCAGGGTCCTTTTCATCAAACTGAATTAATACGGATCCTTTTAATAACTCATTTTGAACTTTTTCTAAAGCATTTGTAATGACAATATTTTCAAAAGGCAGGCCGGCTTGTAATTCTTCCAATGAGGCAGGGGCTGTTTTATTTAAATATGGAAGTAAATCCCGGTGTAAAATCTCCAAATCGATTAACGAGCTAAAATAAGAAATCCAATAGGGTTGAGGAGACTGTGAGTTATAAAAATGAACAAAATCATCTGAATGTTTGTTTTGATTAATTAATGTAAAAAGTGATTGTTCTTCATAAACATACTTTTTACGAACCCACTTTTTCATAGGTTAGCTCCTTTCCCTTAGTAGTACTATTTCTTACAAAGTTTTAAATGTAAACATACTCTACATATAAAGATTTCCAATTTACCGTTTCTTTATGAAATCCTTGGAAAATAAACTTTTAAACGGTTTACTAGTGCTGTGAGGTTTTATTTTGTGAATTGATGTGTTAGATATAGTTGTGAAACGCTTCACTTAAAATCCCTCAGTTTTATACGATTTTCTAGCACCTAGAAAAAAGAGCCAATTTATAAAAAAAATCGACAGGTAGAACCCTGTCGATTTCATTAGTGTATGGGAGCACTCATCATTAGTCCTCTTCCAAAAAGATTGAACGGTATTAGCCCCTTTGAATATAGGAGCTAAATCCAGCCTCTAAAGGCTGAAGCATCTGCTAATTTTTTTATTCCTACCATATAAGCAGCCAACCGCATATCTACTTTATGTGTTTCTGATACGCTATAAATGTTATCAAAAGCATCAACCATGATTTTTTTAAGTTTTTGATCCACTTCTTCTTCTGTCCAATAATAGCCTTGATTATTTTGTACCCACTCAAAATAGGAAACAGTGACGCCTCCGGCATTTGAGAGAATGTCTGGAACAAGGAAAACACCACGATCCGTTAAAAGTTTAGTTGCTTCAAAAGTTGTTGGTCCATTCGCTGCTTCCACCACGATCGATGCCTTAATGTCGGGAGCATTTTGGACCGTAATTTGGTTGGCGATCGCTGCAGGAACAAGAATATCACAATCAAGTTCAAGTAGTTCTTTGTTGGAGATTGTATTCGTAAATAGTTTAGAGAAGGTTCCAAAGCTGTCTCTTTTTTCAAGTAAATAGTCAATATCCAATCCATTTGGATCCGCAATTGCACCGTATACATCGGAAACACCAATCACCTTTGCTCCGGCATCGTGCATGAATTTTGCCAAGTAGCTGCCGGCATTGCCAAAGCCCTGAATCACTACGCGAGCACCCTGTAGATCAATCCCTTTTTTCTTAGCGGCCTCCTCAATAATAATGGCTACACCGCGAGCCGTTGCGGTTTCACGGCCTTGCGATCCTCCTAATACAATGGGCTTTCCTGTAATAAAAGCGGGAGAGTCAAATTCGCGCAGACGGCTGTACTCATCCATCATCCATGCCATAATTTGCGAGTTCGTATAAACATCAGGTGCAGGGATATCTTTACTTGGTCCAACTATTTGACTGATTGCCCTCACATAGCCCCGGCTTAATCTTTCTAGCTCTCTTAGTGACATGTTGCGCGGGTCACAATTGATACCACCTTTACCGCCGCCAAATGGAAGGTTGGTAATTCCGCACTTTAAGCTCATCCAAATGGACAATGCGTTTACCTCATGTTCATCTACTTCAGGATGGAAACGAACTCCGCCCTTTGTAGGACCAACTGAATCATTATGCTGGGAACGATAGCCTGTGAAAATTTTAACCGAACCATCGTCCATTCTGACTGGAAAACGAACCTTTAATAAGCGTAAGGGTTCTTTTAATAATTCAAACATCTCATCTTGAAAACCTAACTTATGTAATGCTTCATGAATAACGGTTTGCGTTGATTGGAGCATATTTAAGGACTCTTGTTCCACTTGTTGTTGTTTAGTTAGCTCTTTTATAATGGATTTCATTGCCATAAGTACACCTCATAAAATGTTTTTTAGTTTTTAGTAATCCTTGTAACTATACGCAGCGGTAAAAGCAAACTTATTCACGGCTGAAATCAGCCTCTTGTAATGGAACCATTTTTGATTTTTTAACCATTTTATAGCCAACATATCCAAGTAAAAATAAAGGCAGTCCAATATAAGAAACGAGAATTCCATACCAATCAATTTTTCCACCGGTAAATGCCTCATAATTTGTTCCCAACATGGCTATAAAACATAATATGCCCGCTAGAATTGGTCCTATCGGAAACCATTTCGCAATATATGGAAGTGCATGAATGTCTCTGCCTTGAGCAATATAGGCTTTTCGGAATCGTAAGTGTGCAACAGAAATACTTAACCAAGAGAGATAGCCTGATAAACCAGCAGCATTTAATAGCCATGAATAAACGGTACCATCCCCAAAAAAAGAAGTGAGGAAACAAAGCATTCCTACAAAAGTAGTAACGACTAAAGCGCTTACAGGAACACCTCCATTATTTACCCTTTTCAAGAATGAAGGTGCTTTACCTTCTGTTCCTAGAACCCATAGGACTCGTGAACCAACATATAAAGCTGAGTTTCCTGCTGACAGAACGGAGGTAAGAATGACAGCATTCATAGCAGATGCGGCAAATGCCAGCCCGGCATGTTTAAAAACAAGTGTAAAGGGGCTTACGGCAATGTTTGCAAGATCAGAACTTAATAAATTTGGATCTTTATAGCTAATTAAGCATCCAATGATGAATATAGCTAAAACATAGAATAAAAGAATTCGCCAGAAAATTTGCTTAATCGCTTTGGGGATATTTTTTTCAGGGTTTTCACTTTCGCCCGCGGCTACCCCAACATATTCCGTTCCTTGAAAGGCAAATCCGACTACCATAAATACACTAAAAATGGATAAAATCCCACCCTTAAATGGTGCTTCGCCTAATTTTAAATTTCCAAATCCACCAGTATGCCCATTCATAATTTCAAAAATCATCACTAATCCTACAACAATAAAAATGATGATGGTTGCAACCTTGATAATGGAAAACCAAAATTCAGATTCACCATAGCCTTTTACAGATAAAACATTTAGTCCAAATATAATCACTAAAAAAGTTGCACTCCACACGATACTAGGAATATTAGGCAGCCAATATTTCATAATCAGGGAAGCAGACGATAATTCAAGAGCCAAAATAACGGCATTGTTATACCAATAATTCCAGCCGACAGCGAACCCTAAGGCGGGATCAACAAATCTTGATGTATACGTACTGAAAGAACCCGAAATGGGGATAAATGCAGCCATTTCCGCGAGGCTGGTCATGATAAAGTAAACCATGATTCCTGCAATAAGATAGGAGGCAATCGCCCCCCCGGGACCGGCATCATGAATGGTAGTACCGCTTGCTAAAAAAAGACCCGTTCCAATCGTTCCCCCGATGGCGATCATCGAAAGATGTCTTGTCTTTAATTTCCGTTCTAAGTGTTCATGTTTTTCCCCAGGGGGTATCTTCTGATTTTTTTGTCTTAGTGCCGTATTTTGCATAAAACACCTCTTTCTTAGTCATTTATTTGCTCCATCATTCTGTTTACAACAATCTTCAAAAATACAAATTGACGCAGGTGAGAGTGCTTTCATAGACGTGTTTACTAAATACTTGAAAGCCCGGGTATAGTTCAGAGCTATTCCCGGGGCTGGCTTATGGTGACCGTTGGGAATGTATTCAATCATTCAGAGATTTGTAAGTATTATTTATTTATAAAATCCAATTGCTGAAGGAATTTCAGATCCATTGTTTTTAGGCCTTCAGCCGCTTTTTCAATATCTTTTGAGAATATACGGTCTTTTTTAATAGAAGGAACCATTTCTCTTCCTTTGTCATAAAGCACCTTTGTCTGATTCGCCATTCTTTCAACCCCTCGGTATTCAACTGCTTGCATCGCACAAATCATCTCAATAGCCAGGACTCTTCTAGTATTCTGAATAATTTGATGTGCGTGCCTTGAAGCGATTGTTCCCATACTTACATGATCTTCTTGATTGGCGGAAGACGGAATTGAATCAACACTTGCAGGATGCGCCAGCGTTTTGTTTTCTGATACTAGAGAGGCGGCAACATATTGCATAATCATAGCACCTGATTGCAGGCCTGGCTCTGGGCTTAAAAATGGTGGTAAATCATTTAATTGTGGATTGACCAACCGTTCAATCCGTCTTTCAGAAATATTGGCCATTTCTGCAACGGCAATTTTCATAAAATCCATCGCAAAAGCAATTGGCTGGCCATGGAAGTTACCGCCAGATATGACCTTTTCACCGTCATCAAAAATTAATGGATTATCTGTTGCCGCGTTCATTTCAATTTCCAGTTTTTCTTTCACATAATCAAGTGCTTGCCATGTAGCACCATGAACTTGCGGGATGCAGCGGAGAGAATAAGGATCCTGGACGCGCAATTCCCCTTGCTGCGTTGTCAATGAACTATCGCTTAAGTACCCGCGGATACGTGCGGCTGTATCAATTTGCTGTTGATAGCCCCTTGCGATATGAACCTCTTCAGCAAAGGCATCAATAATCCCATTTAATCCTTCAATCGTCATGGAGGAAATTAATTCGCTTTGGAATGCAAGTTGTTCCGCCTCAAGATAGCCGACAACTCCCATAGCTGTCATGGCCTGGGTTCCATTAATCAGAGCGAGGCCTTCTTTTGCTTCAAGTATAACAGGGAAAATTCCTTCTTGCTGAAAAGCTTCAAGTGAAGGTACTCGATTACCCTTGTAGAATACTTCGCCTTCGCCGATTAGCACTAATGCTAAATGTGAAAGCGGTGCCAAATCTCCGCTTGCTCCAAGAGAACCTTGCTGTGGAATGACAGGGATAATATCTTTGTTTACCAAATCTATTAATCTTTCGATAACAAGCGGTCTAATTCCGGAATAGCCTTTTAAAAGGGCATTAGCACGGAGTAGAACCATTGCTTTTGCGACAACTTCGGGAAACGGATCACCTACTCCACATGCGTGCGAGCGAATTAGATTCAGCTGAAGATCCTGAACATATTCTTTATCAATCAGAACATCACTAAATTTACCAAACCCTGTGGTAATCCCATAGACGACTCTGGATTCTGAAACGATTTTTTCTACTGCTTCCCGGCTTTTTGCGGCAGCTTTCATACTCTTTTCTGAAGCGCTAATCTTTTGCTTTCCGTATAGAACTTCCTTCATTTGATCAAGTGTTAAACTTTGTCCTGTTAATGTAATCATTTTTTTCTCTCCTCTATCACTTTAGTAGAATAAAGAAAGAGGCTGGATTCCGATTTTTTTAGAATGGGAGTCCAGCCTCTTTCATATCATTGCCTATCGTTTGATGTGTTTTTTTACGTAATCTCCGCTTCATCGGTTTTCCACCCCTTCCTAGTGTTAATCCTATTGCTATGAAAACAATTCTATTTTGCAGCATCTATATTTGTCAATATATTTTTCTGAATTTTAGTACAATATCACTTTAGCACAATAATAAATGAAAGGCGTAAAATCTGCCAATCTAAATAATACTGATTTAGACAATCCATATTTTGTTGTATACTCGATGGAAGAGGGGGGACGAAATGTGGAAGGAAAATGGCTGATTGCTGACCGAGATTTAAACGAACGAGAAGGATTAAAATGGTTGTTAAAAACATCGTCCATTCCTGTTGCTAACATATTTTTAGCCTCTGATTTTCAGGAGTTTATCCTGTTGTTTGAACAAAAAAACCCTGATATTGTTGTAATGGAACTCGATATGATTGCAAAAGAGGAATGGTCAACTTTCCGTGAATTGATTCAGATTTATGGCCCTATATTGCTGCTGACCAGTGCTGAAGCAACATTTGAAAAAGCCAGGTCAGCTATTGACCTGCAGGCATTGGATTTAATGATTAAGCCCTTTTCAACAACCAAGATTAAAACTGCTTTTCAGGCGGCAGCTAGGCAATTTAGCAAAAATAAACATGAACATGGAAATTTACACACAAATTCCAATAAAGACATAACATATGAATCTTTATTTATCTCAACTCATTCAACTAATAACGAGAATTTTAAACTAGCTGCATTTCAATCCGAAAATAAAGATAAGGTTGGAACACTCTATTCCTTTTTAGCTGAATACCCATTTAAAGACTTACACGGCGTTTTCGCTTTAAGTGATCTGGTCATCCTTTTGTTCAAGGAAAAATGCTTTGACTTAAAAGAACAATGCCAAAAAGCAATTAGAAAGTGGGAAGAGGAATTTTCTGAATCACTGGCAATTGTGATCGATACAGGAAAATCCTTAGGTCTGACCCTCCATGAGAAGTATCTCCAAACTAGGAAAATGTTAGAATTCACCTACTATAAGGGGTACCGGCAGGTCTTTGAGTTTGACTACTCTTCAGATTGGGCGCATATTGATCCATTTTTAACACCACCGGAACAAAGGGATTGGATTGACATGCTTTCAAACCTGCAGTTAGATAAAATTAAAAAATGGCTTTATGATGAATTTTTACAGCTTAAAGATCCGTTCCCCGATCCGGGATTAGTTAGGATCCGGCTTACAAGTATCCTTGCTCAAATAAGAAGATTTATGAAAACGAACAATTTGATTGCGGACGAAATTTACGAATGGGAATATCGGTATATTTTCAATTCGATTTTGTATGATGCGGTTCTTTACCGCACAGTCCAAAATCTGATTCTATTTATTCAAAAGATCGTTTCCGGGGCAGAGGCAAATTCCAGAAATAATAAACAGGATCCGATTGAGCGCGGCATATCGTTTATGGAAACAAATTTTGCTCAAGTTGATTTGAAGCTTGATGATGTTGCAAAATATGTGGATAGAAATCCGTCCTATTTCAGTCATATGCTGATTTCAAAAACGGGCAAAGGGTTTACTGAGATCCTATCGGGGATGAGGATGAAAGAAGCGAAACGGTTATTAACCGAAACAAGCAAGCCTATTAAAGAAATTTCGCTGCTCGTTGGCTACCATAATGCCAACTATTTTAGCAGGAGCTTTAAAGAAATGAACGGGATGACTCCAAAAGAATTCAGATTAACAAACGCACAGCAAATAAAAGGAGAAATGGCTCAGTCACAGGACTGAGTCATTTTTTTGATAAGGCTCTGTTAAAGAGCAGTGTTGGTTTTTATACTCCTGTTGATTGGAGCGGAAGGCACTCGACTCCTCGAAAATGCTATCGCATTTTCTTCGTGCGTGGGCGGACTCGAGGAAGAATTTCAATGTCCTGCGGGAGTACGGGGCAGGGGAGACCCCACTCATCTCTAAGCGAGGGCACTGAAAAACTTACGTTTTTTTAACTTTTCATTTTGAGCTAATAAAAAAAGGTGACATTCCGTCTTAAATTTGTCACCTTTTTCTTTGTCTTCTTTTACACTTTTTCATTTAGGAGCTTTAGAATCCGCTTAATATTCACTGCGAATATCGCTGTTGCCCCTTGAA
>NZ_JAFBEX010000015.1 GCF_016908975.1 Neobacillus cucumis | reverse complement strand
ATTCTTGATCGGAAATCATCTGAATACCACCGTAAAATTTAATAATTTTATTATAAAACAAAAAAGCAGTTGAAAGGTCGATAAAATCTACCTTTAAACTGCTTAAAATGTGGACTTTTTCAGTGCCCTCTTGAATCCGGTAAGGGGGTGATTTTTATGCTATTTCTACATTTCTAACTTTTCGACCGGCTAAAGGTACTGGAATATAGGCAGTACGGACGATTACATCTAATGCAACTTCATGAGTTCCTTTTGATAAACCGCCATCCTGACGAACTTGAACCGTTAGTGGTTCACCATATTCCCATTTATAGGACGTAACGGTTTCCATTTCATCTAACGAAAACCAGTCAACACCGTCTACTGAACATAAAATATTCTCACGAGGAACCTTTTCGCCGTCCACTTCCACACGAATATCATTTACCATGGAAAGTGGAATGCCTCGATAATAGGTGATGTTGGTTTTTAATTCAAATCCCATTATTTTACTTGCTTCTTCAATATTTTTACATGTATTTTCAAGAAACACATTATTATCAAACATATTAATATACCTCCTGTCCGTTTAATTCTTTAATAACATTTCGAATTAGTTTCTGATGGGCTAATACTTGTTCTTTTTCCACCATTGGATGTCCAGGAAGTACCCAGCGGTTTCCTTCATATTCTGTAGAAACATAACCGTCATATCCTTTTTCGTTCAGATATTGTAGAATTCCTTTATAATCCATAGAATATTCTTCACCAGTTTCTGTCATTTCAAATAATTTGAAGTGGAAATGTTTAATATATGGTATATATTCATCTAAAACACTATATGGCTCATTTTCATAACCATCTGCCATATGTGCGAAGAAGTGATCGGCTTCTGATTTTAATAATTTTTTTAGTTCATCTGGAAATTGGCCGCCATTTGCCAGAATTACTTTTCTAGGATCTTTTCCTTGAGCGAAAATATCATTAATATAATCAATCACTTCCTGATTTGCCCCTAAATGTTTGCAATAAGTAGCCATTACTCTTGGCAGTCTGCGGCAGAAAATTCCTGTATCAATGACAAGCCCTACATAAGGAGAATTCAATCGCTTCATTTCTTTAATAAATTCTTGTGTTTTCGGTACATCAAAGCTCAAACCTGCATGAATTTCCAGCGCCAAAGTGACATTATATTTTTCAGCATATGGCAATAATGGCTCAATAACAAAAGCGGGTACCATCGATACTAATCGGATTAATTTAATCCCCAAACGGTTGGCAAGCTTAATTTCCTCAATCAGTAAATCGACACATTCCTTTTTCGTTAATTCCCTATTCTTGTACAGGTTTGTATTCAAGAAAACATCGGCAATGACTGGTTTCATCTTATAAGTGCTTACTAAACGATCCCATTCTGCTAATGTTTTTTCAGAAGGATGGGGGGTATTATGAAGCATTTGATCTGGAATAATTTCAATTCCTTCCACTTCATTCTCTGCCAAAAATTTAAAGATATCTTCTAAGCTCATACGTTTATTTAAATATTCATCTTGTAAACTATATAAGCTAACGCATGTTTTGATTTTGCTCATTTAAAAATCTCCCTTCATCTTTTAACTTTTATATTGAAGTCGCTTACATATTAATCATAAACTGCCAGACTCCATGTTCCCTTTTTTTATTTATCTTAAGAGTTATTGATTTTCATCTTATTTTTTATGTACAATTCACAAAAACAAAAATGGTTAAAAATCATATGTATATTTTTAACCTCAATCAACAATTCTTCACCGAGCAATTGCAAGTATAGAATGTATGTCTTTATATTGAAGGTACATACTTTTCTTTTATATAGTGCTAAAAAGTATACCGAAGTTTATAATAGGCTTGAGGTGAAGTGTAATGTCTCGAATGCAAGATAAGATGTTTAACTGTGAAAAGGAATTAACACTTTCAGTCATCGGTGGTAAATGGAAAATGCTTATACTTTGGCATCTTGGCAAAGAAGGTACCAAAAGGTTTGGTGAGTTGAAGGCTCTTATGCCAGGAATCACTCAAAGAATGCTGGTTAATCAATTGCGTGAATTGGAAGAAGACCTAATTGTTCACCGTGAAGTTTATCCAGTCGTTCCACCTAAAGTGGAATATTCTCTTACAGAACATGGGAGAAGTTTGATGCCTATTTTAGAGGCTATGTATGATTGGGGAAAAGATTATATGGAGACCATTGGCTTAAAGCCATTAGAAAGGCAAGAATCGATTAAGTAATTGCTAATAATAAGAATAATACGCTAAGACAATGTATTGTAAAACATTGTCTCTTTTTTTTTTTGTGTGTTAAAGCTGGCTGTTATATTCGTATGAGAAGTTTATTTTCATTTCGATAAGGACATTAGGACTAACTTCCTTTATAGTATACTTTTTTACACTAAGTAACTAAAAAGTTTGTACTTGTTTACTATAAATAATTTGCAGATAATAGGTTTAAAGTATCAGTAAGGAAGAGGGGATATTATGCAATTAAGAGTTTCAGCGGTTCAATATCATCTCCATAAGATTCATTCTTTTCAAGAATTTACAAATCAAGTGGAGCATTATATAAAAACAGCAGAAGAATTTGGATCGGATTTTATCATATTTCCTGAATTTTTCACTACTCAGCTTATGTCCATTGGCAATGCTAATGGGGATGCGTTAACTATCCAGGAATTACCAAGTTTTACCGAACAATACCGTGCTTTATTTATCAGTTTAGCTAGAACGTATAAAATGCACATTATTGGCGGCACACATGTCATTCGCAAAGGTGATCGTCTTTTGAATGTTGCTCATATGTTTTACCCAGATGGCAGGGTTGTGGAACAGGCAAAACTTCATATTACACCTACCGAAGTTAATGAATGGAATATGAGTGCAGGAGATAGCCTAGAGGTTTTCGAAACAGAAAAAGGCACAATCGCAATGTTAACATGTTATGACATCGAATTTCCGGAAATCGTCCGCATGGCAAAGGCGAAAGGAGCAGATGTTATATTCTGTCCATCATGCACAGACGACCGTCATGGCTTCCATCGAGTCCGTTATACAAGTCATGCAAGAGCGATTGAAAATCAAGTCTATGTCGTCACAACAGGAACCGTTGGTTCGCTGCCAACTGTTGATTTCATGCGGGCCAATTTTGGGCAGGCAGTAGTAATCACACCAAATGATGTTCCATTCCCACCAAAAGGTATCATGGTTGAAGGGGAATTTAATCAAGATATGATCGTTACAGCAGATCTTAACTTAGAACTTTTATATCAAGTTCGTGAGAAGGGATCTGTTACTACATGGCGTGACCGCCGAACAGACCTTTACCCGGATTGGGAAACAGGAGAGCTTATTCGCAGTTAGAAATGGGGGACTACCATGTATCAAAAAGAATTTTTTGTTTTCGACGGAGAAACACCTGTTCCAGTAGTCATTCGAAATTATGAAGAGAAAGACTTTCCTGATTTAATTCGGATTCAACAGGAAAGTTTTCCTCCTCCATTTCCTTCCGAATTATGGTGGAATGCAGATCAGTTATTGAACCATGTGAACCTATTTCCACAAGGAGCCTTGTGTATTGAGGTGAAGGGGGAAATCGCTGGCTCTATGACTGGTTTGCTTGTTGATTTTGATCCTAATCATCCTGAACACTCTTGGGAGGAGATCACCGATAATGGCTATATTCGTAACCATAACCCTAAAGGAAACACTCTGTACGTTGTTGATATTGGGGTACGACCAGCTTATCGAAAATTAGGATTGGGTAAATGGTTAATGTTTTCGATGTATGACGTAGTGGTTCACCTGCGGCTGGAAAGATTGCTTGGGGGAGGCAGGATGCCTGGATATCATCGACATGCGGATCAAATGTCGGCGGAACAATACATTGATGCCGTTGTCAAAGGAGACTTAAAAGATCCTGTGATTACCTTTCTCTTTCATTGCGGTCGAACTCCTGTCAAAGTAGTCGCTGATTATTTAGAGGACGAGGAATCGTGTAACTATGGAACCCTTATGGAGTGGAAGAATCCATTTTTTCAATTAGTTTAAAATTAGGAGGAATGAAATGGAATATAGTAGAATTACGAATATCAATGATCCGTTATTTAAACAAATGCACCAATTAATGCAAGATGTATTCCCTCCAGAGGAAGTATTAGAATTCGATTTATGGAAGGAACCATTAGAAGATCCGGGAATTCGTGTTTTTGTGGCTGTTCTTGATGGGAAAGTAGTGGGGGCAACTGAGTACCGATATTATGAGGACTTTAATGTTGCGATGACAGATTTCACAATTATCGGTCAAGCTGGATTGGGAATTGGTCCATTTCTAGCACAAAAAAGGTTAGTAGATTTACATGAGTTAGCAGCAGCGAATGGTAAAACACTATCGGGGATGTTTGCGGAAATCTATGATCCATATCGTGTAGACCATTATGAATTCGGCGGTGTTAAGCCAATGGATCCTTATGTCCGCAGGGAAGTGTTAGCACACCTTGGGTATCAACGTCTTGATTTCTCATATGTTCATCCATCCTGGAATAATGATGGGGAAGCTGTAACTGGGCTTGATCTATGCTTTCTCCCAATGGATGTGGAAGCGCATGAACTGGATACTGATTTAATTGTGAGATTCCTGAAACGCTATTATACTGTGTTACCAAATAAGCCTGAGTCTTGGTATACCATGATTGAGAATTTGGAAGCAAAGGAAAAAGTGGATTTATTATATTTTTAAAATATCTTAACCCGGCTAATTTATCGAAATGAAACAAATTTGTGGCTTAATTTATGAGCATTGTAATTCGAAATGCACCTAATGAGGTGCATTTTTTATGTATCTTATTTTATGAATATTCTGTGAACAAAACTTTTCATACACCATCACCTGCTTTTATTACAAGCATATCATGTAGTAAGGTGGTGATAATTTATGATCTTTACACTCTCAGAGTGGATGCTTTATACAATGTGGGCCGTTTTTGGACTTATGATTCTTGACCTTTTAGTAGGATTTATAAAATCATTCTGGAAAGGAACTCTCACATCCGATTTTATTTTAGGTTATTTGAGAGACATCCTCTACTACATTGTTCCATTGAATTTCCTTATTTCCATGTTCACAATCGACCCGACTGGGTGGATTTTAATCGCATTCTTCTTCGTTGGCGGGCTAGCCGTTGCAATAAAATATTTATTAGATATTATAAAGAAATTTAAATAATCCATGTCAGAAATCCTCCAAAATATTTTGGAGGGTTTTTTAGTTAATCATTGTTTAATAATAAGCCATTTGAGTTCTATATTATAAATTTCAATCTTTCCAATAGGCATGACTAACAAGAACGAAGAATAAATATCAGTATTCTAGATAAAAAAATGGTTTAGGAATGAAATGAAAAGAACAAACGTATGATTAAATTTCGAAATATTCAGAAAGGGATGTGGGACCATGAGGAAATACCGGTGGGTAAAGTGGCGTAAAATAATCCTCTGGGTCGCAGCTGTTGTCATTATAAGTATATATTTGCTTAATAGTGGACCAACAGTTTGGGGGATTGTCATCAGTATTCTCAGTTTGTTATTGCAGCTGCTCTTCGCAATGCTGTTTATGATTATCCAGTTTGTTGCACTATTTTGGTTCTTGGCTCGAGGCAGAACTTATTGGATTTTGCCAGGCGAAACAGGCTCCACCTGGTCGGATTACCGGGGAAATCCTGAGATTGTTGAAAATGCAGAACGAATCGTAACGCTACTTAAAGGAGTGAAAGAGTTTAAAGAAATGGGTGGTGAGGCCATCCGCGGCTTATTACTCTGTGGACCTCCTGGAACAGGAAAATCATATCTCGCACAGGTAATAGCAAATGAAGCACAGGTGCCTTTTGCATATGCTTCTGCTCCAAGCTTTCAAAATATGTTTTTTGGTGTTGGAAACCTTAAAGTAATGGGGCTATATAAGAAGGCTAGAAAGCTTGCAAAACTATATGGGGCTTGTATTATTTTTATCGATGAAATCGACGCTATTGGTATGAGCCGTCAGGCTGGAGGCGGTGGAGGAGGAATGATGGGCGGACTAATGGGGATGGGTGGTTCAGGTTTGCTTAATGAACTGCTATTACAGATGGACCCGCCAAACATTGATAACGGTTGGTTCTCGAAGCTACTCCGTACACTTGGACTTCGCCGGAAGAAGGCGGATCGACCGCCCGTACTTACAGTTGGCGCAACCAACCTTCCAGATGTACTTGATCAAGCACTCCTCCGTCCAGGGCGTTTTGACCGGAAACTCTGGGTCGATTCCCCCGACTATGATGGCAGAATCGATGTTTTTCAATATTATCTTGAAAAGGTAAAAAAAGACTCCTCTTTTACCCCTGAAAGGGCAGCACTGGACACCATTGGTTATTCCCCTGCACAAATAAAGCATATCGTAAATGAAGCTGTTGTTATTGCCCATCAACGTGGTGCACAAGTTGCCAGTTATGAGGACTTCCGTGCTGCCATGGAGACATATGAATGGGGTCTCAAACAGCCACTAAGGTCTATGAGTGATGATGAAAAACGAAATGTTGCCTATCATGAGGCAGGTCATGCGGTAGCACAATTCCTCTTAAAACCGCATGAACGAGTTTGGAAGGTGACCATTATTCGCAGAGGAGGAGCACTTGGTCTGGCGGCTACAAAACCTACACATGAACGGTATAATCGTACTGACAAAGAAATATTGGCGGAAATTCAGGTTTGTTTAGCAGCCCGTGCGGTTGAAGAAGAGTTTTTAAATAAGAAATTAAATGGTGTTACTTCTGACTTAAGACAGGCAACCGAACTTGCGGGAGCTTACTTGGGAATAGTCGGTATGGGGGAAGAGCTGTTTAGTTGGCTTGCTGTTGGTTCTCGTACGGATGGTCTTAGGGCACTAAGAGCAAAAATCAATGAGCTCTTAAAGTCTGAAATGACGAAAGTCAAGAAACTAGTCAATGATAATGCGGATTTTGTCCACCGGATTGCAGAAGAGCTGTTAACTCGTGGGGACTTAACTGGTGAGGAGATTGAACAAATCTATGTAGCATTATATGGGCAAAGTCGTGCTGAAGTTTTAGAATCACAGACTTTAGAGTTGTTAGAAGCCCCTGTTGAGGACAAAAAGGAGCAAGAATCAGACAAAGAGACTGATGAGGAAAAAAATAATTAAGAAAAAAAGAGTATTGACAAATTGAGTTAATACTACTAAAATTATAAATTATTCAACAATAGTTAAATCCTGAGGTTGAAAGCTTCATTCAACCCTATAAAACTAAATATTTTCAAGCTATGATTGCTATGGATCACACTATAGCAGGAGCAGCTTCTGGAGAGACCGCTACCTATGCGGCGCCGAAGGGTTCACAATCTCAGGCAAAAGGACAGAAGAGTACGAAGACGATTTATTATTCTATCACTAGAGTAATAGATTTTATTTGTTATTCTTACGCCCTTAAAGAGATTGGAGAAATTCCAATCTCTTTTTTATTGGTTTACTTCTTGTTCAGTATTTCACATGGATAAGAATATTACATGATTACCATTAGGGGGAGTTTAATGTGGCACAGCAAGAATTAAAAAGGGATTTAAAAAATCGGCACGTTCAATTGATTGCGATTGGCGGAACGATTGGAACTGGGTTATTTTTAGGATCGGGAAAAGCAATCCAATTAGCTGGTCCATCGATTATGTTTGCCTATATTATCGTAGGTATCGCCTGCTTTTTTGTCATGAGAGCATTAGGTGAGCTTCTTTTATCCAAATCCGGCTATAAATCTTTTACTGACATAGCTGAGGATTATATTGGTCCTTGGGCAGGATATGTGACCGGATGGACATATTGGTTTTGCTGGATCATGACCGCAATGGCTGATATTATTGCGGTTGGTGTATATGTTCAATATTGGTTTCATATCCCGCAATGGGTTCCTGCCGTTGTTTGCTTGATTTTGTTATTAGGACTAAATTTATTAACCGTTAAGCTATTTGGAGAATTAGAGTTTTGGTTTGCTTTAATCAAAGTCATAACGATTCTTGCTTTAATCGGTATTGGAATTATTTTTTTAATTATGGGTTTCAAAACAGAAACAGCTGCCGTTTCTGTAAAAAATATTTGGGCATATGGCGGTCTTTTCCCGCATGGTGTATCAGGTTTCTTTCTTTCTTTTCAAATGGTCGTTTTTGCCTATGTAGGCGTTGAATTGGTGGGTGTAACTGCAGCAGAAACAGCGAATCCTCAAAAAAATATTCCATCGGCGATAAATAAAATTCCTGCTAGGATTCTATTTTTCTATGTCGGAGCATTGTTCATCCTTTTATGTATAAACCCTTGGACACAGTTAAATGCTGAAAATAGTCCATTTGTTAAAACATTTAGTTTAGTAGGTATTCCAATTGCCGCGGGTATCATCAATTTTGTTGTATTAACATCTGCTGCATCAGCTAGTAATAGTGGTTTGTTTTCAACGAGCCGAATTTTGTTTAATTTAAGCAGCAATAAACAGGGACCTGCCTTTTTTGCAAAATTAAATAAAAATCATGTGCCAAGTAATGGATTAATTGTTTCTGCTCTTGTTTTATCAGTTGGAGCTCTATTGAGTAAGCTGATTCCAGAACAAGCTTTTGGAATTGTAACAACGATTAGTGCGATTTGCTTTATTTGGGTCTGGGGGATAATCTTAGTCTGCCACTTGCGATATCGGAAGTTACGACCAGACCTACGAAAAAAATCGACTTTCAAAGCACCGTTCACACCATTTATTAATTATGTTGTTTTAGTATTATTTGCATTTATCCTTATCATTATGCTATTTGCCGAATCCACTCGCACAGCCTTATTATTAACACCTATATGGTTTATTCTATTATTTATACTATATTCATTTAAAAAGAAAAAAGATCATAATATAAGAATATCAGCATAATTAGCAGTTGAAATTTACATGTGTAGTGGATTAAAGACTTATTGAGCAACTTTCTCAATAAGTCTTTTTTTTAGGTACAAAGAAATAAGCTGTTATATTCATTATTTAACTAATTTTGTACTCTTAAAAGAGGGAATAGGAAAAAAATGTAGAAATAGTTATATAGTGGGTATGACACGGACTAAACTAACACGAATTAAGTCACATAAAATAGTCATGTGGATATGCCTTACCAACATAAAATACACGGATTAGTTATTTTGAACGGGGTTGGGGGGATTAATTTGCGGAAAAAATGGTTAGTTTTAGTTAGTGTAGCTTTTCTTTGCTTGTTTAGCTTATGTTTTGAGGTAACTCCGAGTTCTGCGGCGACGGTCAGCAAGTTTATTATCATTAACAAAGCAACCAACCGACTAGCATACTATGAAAATGGCAATTTGAAAAAAGAATTTATGGTAGGCACAGGGAGAAGTCCTTCCTTAACACCAGAAGGGAAGTTTAAAATTGTTACCAAAATTGTTAACCGTCCCTACTACCATGGGCATATTCCTGGAGGGGACCCGCGTAATCCTCTTGGTAACCGCTGGCTTGGTTTAAATGCACGTGGTACATGGGGAACAACCTACGCAATCCACGGTAATAATAATCCAAGCTCAATTGGCCATTATGTGAGCGGTGGCTGTGTTCGGATGTATGATAATGAGGTAGAGTGGCTATTTAATCAGGTGCCGATCAATACTCCGGTAGTTATTACCACATCTAAATCATCTTTCGATGCCATTGCCGTGGCCAATGGATTAAAGGGTGGGAAAGGAACACCTTCCGTCCCGGTTACCACGATTACAGAAACTCTTAAAAAAGGAAGCAGAGGACCTGCTGTCGTGACGCTTCAGCAAAAACTTACATCTCTTGGTTACAACACGAAAGGGGCGGATGGTATCTTTGGAGCCAATACAGATAGTGCAGTTCGTCATTTCCAAAGTGACCATCATCTTCAAGCAGATGGTATAGTAGGGCCAATAACGAGAAAAGCGCTTGGATTATAATCAGAATTAGTAAAAAGCTGCTATCTTAATGAGCAGCTTTTTTTATAGAAAAAAGGCATCCTAAAAGTTAAACTTTTGGGATGCCTTATTTTATATTTATTGTTTATTTATCTGTGCCCGTTTAACAAAGAATACCAATAGCAAGGCTACAAATGCTAAGATTGTTGCCACAATAAATGCATCATTAATCCCATCAATAGTAGTTTGCTGCATGACTTGACCGTAAACTACATAGGTTGAAAGTTGTTTTCCAGCTGCAGTTGACATGTGTGTTAAAGCTGCTAAGCCTTGAGTAAGCGATGAAAATTGACCCCCGATGAAAGGATTTGCGCTAGTTACTGTACTTAAGGCTTGACCGTAATGTACTTCAGACCTTGTAGACATAATGGTAACAAGGAAGGCAGTTCCAATACTACCGGCAATTTGTCTTGCCGTATTAGAGGCGGCCGTACCATGTGCTCCAAGATGTCGAGGCAACTGATTAAGACCTTCTGTCATAATTGTCATCATAATGAATGACATCCCAAACATCCTAAATACATAAAGGAGGAGGAGATGAGTATAGCTTGTTGTCATGCTTAATTTGGTAAATTCCCAAGTAGTAATAGTGGTTATGGTTAAACCGATTACTCCAAGCCATCTTGCACCAATTTTATCAAATAGGGCACCAGAGATCGGCGACATAATTCCCATGATAATCGCACCAGGAAGCATCAGTAAACCGGATTGTAGGGCCGTAAAACCACGAATGTTTTGTAAATAAATAGGAAGTAAAATCATCGCACCAAACATAGCCATATTAACAATCATACTTATAATGGTAGTTAAAGCGAAAATATCGTATTTAAATACTCTTAAATTTAACATTGGTTTATCGGTTGTAAGTTCTCGCCAGATAAACGCCAGGATAGAAATTGCACCAATTATTAATGAAATAACAACAGTTGAACTGTCCCAGCCATCACTTCCTGCTTCACTAAATCCATATAACAAAAATCCAAATCCTATAGTTGAAAATAATAATCCAGGGAAATCAAATTTTGGATTCGTTGTTTTGGTTACATCTTTCATCCACATGAAGCTAAAAATTAAATCTAATATACCAATTGGAATTACAATATCAAACAATAATCTCCAAGAATAATGTCCAATCAGCCAGCCAGATAATGTTGGACCGACAGCAGGAGCAAATATCATGACAACGCCCATAAGTCCCATTGCTTTCCCTCGTTTTTCCGGAGGGAATAGGGCGAACATGACCGTCATCAATAGAGGCATTATGATACCGGCACCGCTTGCTTGAACGACCCTTCCTAACATCAGCATAGTGAAATTTATGGAAAGGGAACAGATTAAGGATCCTATCGTGAATAGAAAAATGGCAATGATAAAAAGTTTTCTTGTTCCAAACTTTTCTATCAAATACGCCGTAACCGGAATTAGGATTCCGTTTACTAACATATATCCTGTTGAAAGCCATTGAACCGTATTCGCGGAAACACCTAAATCATTCATAATATGTGGAATCGCCACATTAAGCAGGGTTTGATTTAGAATCGCAACAAATGCCCCAAGCATTAAAGCAGTTAAAATCTTACCTGTTCCTGAAGATTTTTCAGTTTCACTTTTGGTCGGTTTCTCTTGATGAACAACTTCTTCTTTTGGTTGTACCTCTGCTTCCACATACTCTAAAGCAGGCTCTGCTATAGCATTATGCTCAAGCATATTTTCTACATCGTTAGATAAAGTTTCGTGCTCTTCTATCTTTTCGGTTTTTGCAGTATTTACTACATTGTTAGATAAAGTTTCTTGCTCTTTTATCTTTTCGGTTTTAGCAATATTTTCTACTTCTTGATTTGTCACTTCTGTTTGATCGGTTTTCGTTTTTCTTTGTCTGAACACGGTAAAATTGATCAACAGTAACACCAAAATGGCTAAAAGGATATAAACCGTGATATATATTGACATCTTATCACCTACTTATGAATTCGCACGGTTACGTTCATACCAGGAACAATTGCTACGCCTTTATTGTCATCAATGGATACTTTTACAGGAACAACTTGTGTTACTTTTGTGTAATTTCCTGTGTTATTTGAACTTGGTAATAATGAGAATGTACCTGCAGTTGCTAAGCCGATTTGTTGTACTTTACCTTTTAATGCTGTATTCGGGAATGCATCAACGTAAATATCTACATCCTGCCCGGTAGCAATTTCATCAATCTTGGTTTCATCAATATTTGCTGTTACCCATAAATTGTTTAAATCATACACTGTTGCAAGTGGTGTTCCTGCTGCAACAAACGCGTTTTGGACGGCACCAGTTTGAACCACCGTTCCATTTGTTGGTAGAGTGACTTTCATTTCTGTTGGCAGACCATTTGTGCCTGTCGTTAAGATTGTACCAATTGTCTGATCTTTAGAAAAAGTATCGCCCACTTTTCCATCCCAACCTGTTAATTTTCCGCTAGCAGGAGCAACAATCGAAACTTGTTGTCCTGAAATTTGTGCGTTATCTGTGGTTAAATAATTAACGGTTTTATTATAGTAGGCGTACCCTCCAAAACCAGCGCCAACTAAAACAAGTAAAATAATAATGTTCAATAAAAGTAAACGTTTCATGCTCATTTACTCTATTCCTCCTCTAATGTAAGCTTTTGTAATACCAGATTATGAAGACGTAGTAGGTGAGAGATTTCCTCTTCCGGTAGTTCAAGGACTTCTCTAAGCTTCTTCATTAATATTGAATCCGAGGAATTAAACTGATTTAACGTTCTTTTTCCCTCATCTGTTAATTGAATGGAGACTGTCCTTCTATCTCCTGGCGGTATCTCCCTCTCAACTAGTCCATGATGAACCAAGCGATCAATAACACCACTCACTGTACTATTAGTCAGTTTTAATTTTTCGGCAAGTTCCCCTAAACTCATATTAGGATTATAGTTAATTCTATAAAGTGCCTTTAATTGTACGGCAGTGATGCCTAACTTCTCTGCGTCTATTTTAATCAGCTTATTGATGGCTTTATTAATTTCCACAAAGCTTGCCATGATTTCATTATTTAGTATATCCATCTCTGCCCTCCCTTCTTTCTAAATCCTAATATTAACTATAAGAATATTTCGTGTGCGAAATAAATTATAAACAGACTAAGTCAATACTGTCAACCATAAAATCTTAAAGTGTCAGAACACATTATAAAAACATAAACTCTTTTTAAAGAGCTAAAGGGGGTATAAATATGAAGTTTGAGATGCAAAAAGCTATTTTGTTGGCTGAAAATATACATGATTTTATCAAATATGTTCAAAAAAACCATGAGCATAAAAATAGCTTCCGTTTTCAACCTGATAAACTTTACCAAGTAAAATTGCTAATCGAAGAGTATAAGTTCCAAATTATCGCCGACGAACTTTTGCGTATCAATCAATATTCCTGGGATGAAAAGTATACACATTATTTAGTCGACCATTTTAGTAAAGGACTTGAAATTATTAATGGATATGTACAGAAAAACTACGAAGATCTATTTCTTATAACGTCAAGACTTTATATATTAAAGGATTTAAGTCAAACATTTACCAAAATGGAAAGGGAAGCTTTTTCTTAAATCAAGGGCCTGTCTCTAAGTGATTAGAACGGGCTTTCTTTTTTATTATTCCCGCTTCATCCTAATTAATTAGTTCTTCAGATTAATACGATTGAATAAGATAAGATACTTGCATAGCCTATTTTATTCGCATTTGTAATGATTTTTGTTAGTCTTAAAGTAACATCCTACTTTATAATGAAATGTATACATATGAAATAAGATCTAGCCAATTAGGGTCGTTGTTTTATACAGGCGTTTTAGTTTATTAACTCACTTTATATTGGTGAGAACTTATAGTAGGGGTAATGATTGCATGAATAAGGAACTAATCAAAAACGCTGATATAAGCTATCGGATGGCAGAGCATAGAGCTGCCCAATATTTTCAATCACTTTTTCAACAAGTCCTAGATAAGTCTTATATTGATGTCTTAACAAAGGATTTTCATTCATGGAAACAAAACCATATTCATCATCACTCAATCTTATCTTTTTTTTCCAGGAAAAAGAAAAATAGGAATTCCGATGGGTATGTCAATTATATCCGCTGGCTTGATTATACTGGCAAATTAGATCGTTACCTTGATCGTAGTATTTCTTACCTATATTTGAGGGATTTGGGCAAAGCTTTAGATATGCCAGAGACACAAGATAGGATAAGACGTACGGTTAATCGTTTAAAAAATAATCTGACTACAAGTCGAAAAGATAACAGTGATACGTTTAGTATGGCTGGGTTGTATCGATGGGCGGAGAGGGAAGGTATCGAATCGGCGATAATCTGGGTAATAGATAAATTAAAGACGGTATCTAATCATATTCCAGAGGGAATGGATCCAGATCATGCCCAGCGAAAACTAATCAAAATTATTGCTGGGGTCATCATGCATGTGGTTGAAGAAATGGATGACAACGTATCTCCGGAAGAACGGAAACAAAGACTGGACAAAGCGTTAAGGCTTGGGCTTTCGTATGGACTAACCTATCCCTTCATTGACGACCTGCTTGATTCCACCGTTTTATCCGCTGGCGAAAAAAAACAATATTCCACCTTAATACGGACCACCCTCATTACTGGATCTGTACCGGAACTGGGAGATTGGACAGGTGAAAATAAAGATTTGATTCAATATATCCACGCAGAGCTTCGTGAGGCTTATGAATACATTAAAAATGAACAGCGTCCGGAAACATTAACATCCTTTTTTGAACAATCCTATGTGTTTTTTAATTCACAAGAAATAGACCGTGACAGGGATTTAAACAGGTCTGATTATACTAATGAAGAGCTCTTTATACCGGTAATTATAAAATCATCTTCTTCTCGTTTGATTGTCCGCTCTGTCATTAGTGCTTCTGAGGATGAGGGCTTTGACAATCGGACATTTTATTATGGTATTTACAATCAGCTGGCCGATGATTTTGCTGATATGTTTGATGATTTAAAGGCTGGCGCCGTGACACCCTATACGTATTATTTAAAATACCATGAACAGCGTCCAGATTTGATTAATCCATTTGAATTATACTGGGCGGTCATTGCTCATTTAATCCATAATGTGTATCACTCTGATCAAAGGACCTGTGAGGTTATGCTTGATCGTGCTATTAACGGATTGAAACGCTTTAAAGAGCGAATTGGGACCGAAAAATACAATGAAATAATGGACCTTTTTTCTTCTAGAAATCCAGATTTTAATCGTCTTATTCAACAAATGGTCGTTAAAGCAGATGATGTAGATTTTTTTGATAAACTACTGAGGGACCATATGATTTTGACTTTAAAACAGGAACGAAACGAACAGGAAGACTTTTTGGATACGATTGAATATGTTCGTAATCAGATCAATAGTAGTTTGAGCATTCTTAAGACAGAGGATGTTCCTGTTAACAAAGCCATCATAGATGCTGCCAATTTTAGTCTTGAAGGTAATGGGAAGCGGTTGAGACCGATCATTACTTGGGTGGTTGGTGTTAGTGGTTTTGGATTATCCCAATCGGCGATAAAACCTCTGCTTCGCTCATTAGAGTATATGCATACAGCTTCCTTAATTTTTGATGATTTGCCATCTCAAGATGATTCGTCGACCCGTAGAGGGCGCCTTACTGTCCATAAGAAATATAATGTTGCTGTAGCTGAATTGACCGGACTCTATTTGACACAGCGGGCTATTGAGGAACAAACATGTCTTGAACAGTTTGATGCAAAAACTGTTTTACGTTTGATTCAATATTCATCTCAAGTAACAGAAAAGATGTGTCAGGGTCAAGCGATGGACCTGGAGTCTAGAGGGAAACTATTGACACTTGAACAATTGAATCGTCTATCTTTCTATAAAACTGGAATTGCCTTCGAAGCTTCTCTTATTATGCCTGCGATGCTCGCCCAGGCTAGTGAAGCTGAAATGGGTGCATTAAGGAAATTTGCCTATCATGCCGGAATAGCCTTCCAAATTAAGGATGATGTATTGGATGTGGAAGGGGAATTTAAAAGTATTGGAAAATCTATTGGTAAAGATGCTGAAAATAACAATTCCACTTTTGTATCCATCTTAGGTCTGGCTGGTGCTAGAAAAGAGATGTGGAATCATTATTGTTTAGCCATGGAAGTACTGCAAGAGATGCCTATGAATATCACTTTTCTGAAGCATTTAATGACATATATCGTGAACAGAGAAAGTTAAAATTCTACTAAAAAAAACTATCTTTTATGATAGTTTCTTATTTAATAGAGAGAAATCTCCAGGGTAGAGCAGAAGATTGTCTGAATACGGGCCTTCCTGTCCGAAACAGTTCCGTATTCGGCGGAGCTGTCCGAAGTCAAGCGAAGTTCAGACAGCCAAAGCCGGAAATGATGTGGAACTGTCCGAAGGCAAGAGAAGTTCGGACAGCCCAAGCCAGAAATCACGCGGGTCTGTCCGAAGTCAAGCGAAGTTTGGACAGACCAAGCCAGAAATGATGCGATGCTGCCCGAAGTCAAGCGAAGTTCGGACAGCCCAAGCCAGAAATGATAGGGGTTGTCCGAATCAAACGAAGTTCGGACAGCCCAAGCCAGAAATGATGCGGATCTGTCCGAAATCAAGCGAAGTTCGGACAACACACGCCAGAAATCACGCGGAGCTGTCCGAAGTCAAGCGAAGTTCGGACAACACATGCCAGAAATCACGCGGAGCTGTCCGAAGTCAAGCGAAGTTCGGACAACACACGCCAGAAATGATGCGGAGCTGTCCGAAGTCAAGCGAAGTTCGGACAGCCCAAGCCAGAAATGATGCGGAGCTGTCCAAAGGCAAGTGAAGTTCGGACAACACACGCCAGAAATCACGCGGAGCTGTCCGAAGTCAAGCGAAGTTCGGACAACACACGCCAGAAATCACGCGTGTCTGTAGGAAGTCAATCTAAGTTGGTATATTCAGAAAATCAATTTTTCCAACCCTATTAGGATAAGTTATATTCCTCATAAATTTTCTCCAATAATGCGCTACACCCCTCAGAAACTAGGTTATAGGTTTCTTCAAAATCCCCGGTATAATATGGATCGGGTACATCTTTTCTGTGTTCCGTTAAATCCAGCAGACGAATAATTTTGGGATGTTTTGGCATTCCAGTTATCTCTGAAATGTCCTGAACATTACTATTATCCATCCCTACAATATAATCAAACTGCTCGAAGTCCCCCTTTGTTAATTGGCGTCCTACGAGACCTTGTGCAGAGATTTTATATTTCTTTAAAATTGCGAGAGTCCCTTTGTGTGGTGGAGAACCAATATGCCACGAGCTCGTCGCAGCGGAATCCACTTTAATTTTGTCCGATAAATTTTCTGTTTTTACTTGGTCACGAAATAAAGCTTCCGCCATCGGTGAGCGGCAAATGTTGCCGAGGCATACAAATAAAACATTAATCATTTCAAAAACTCCTTTATCTACATACAATCTTCATTAACATATTATAATAGTAGATAAAATAAAAGGAAAAGAGTTGCGTTTCGCATTAATTATTGTCACTATTTATACTGTAAAAAAAATTAATTATTAAAAGGACGTCACGATGAATACAAAAGAACCATGGCTAGTTTTTGAATTCGCAAATTTAAACGGAGAAATTAACCCTCTCATATTTAAAGAACCGCTAAAAGTAATGGCTGCTTTTTCCATAAATGAAGTATTACCATGTTTCGAGCAAGTTCAGGAAGAAGTTAATAATGGTTATTATGCTGCAGGATTTTTATCTTATGAAAGTGCGCCTGCCTTTGATTCTGCCTTTGTCACAAATTCAAATTATCAGATGCCACTTATCTGGTTTGGTATTTTTTCAGAACCAGAACAACAATGCTTAGGTCATACAGGGGATTATACGCTATCAGAATGGCAGTCTTCCGTAAGTATGGAGGAATACACACAATCAATTGAAGCTATAAAGGAGGGAATCGAAAGAGGCGATACCTATCAAACCAATTATACAATTCGGCTACATAGCCAATTCCAGGGAGATGATTTTGCTTTTTTTCAGAAGCTGAAAAAAGCGCAGTCTTCTGATTATTGTGCGTATATCAACACAGGAGAATATAGTGTTTTATCCGCATCTCCTGAGTTATTTTTCCGTTTGGATGGTGATGAGATTACTACCCGACCGATGAAAGGGACGATTAAGCGAGGGAGGTTCTTTGAAGAGGATGAGGCCAATGCTCTTTGGCTTTATCAATCTGAAAAAAACCGGGCAGAGAATGTTATGATTGTTGATATGTTGCGAAATGACTTATCTGTTGTGGCGGAATTAGGAACGGTTAAAGTACCCAAATTATACGAGATTGAACCCTATCCAACGGTCTATCAAATGACCTCCACCATAACAGCAAAAGTGGCTGAAAATAAAGGGATCGTTGATATTTTTAAAGCACTCTTTCCGTGTGCATCGATTACTGGCGCACCAAAGGTCAGCACGATGAAAATCATTGATGATTTGGAAAAGCAGCCCCGTGAAGTCTATTGTGGGGCAATCGGTTATATTACCCCAAATAAAGAAGCAGTTTTCAATGTACCCATTAGGACCGTACTGATTGATCAGCAAAAAGGAGTGGCCACCTATGGGGTTGGGGGAGGGATCACCTGGGATTCCACCTCTCGGGGTGAATATGATGAAGTACTTGCAAAAGCAAGTTTACTGGAGGAAGATCGTCCAGAGTTCCAACTGTTAGAGAGCATTTTATTAGACGATGGAGAATATTTCTTGTTAACAGAACATCTTGACCGGTTAAAAAAGTCAGCAAAATACTTTGGATTTTCAATTCAAATAGAGGAACTCCAAAAGTGCCTAGATGGATTTGCTGGTCAAAACAGTAGTGGTAAATTCAAAGTTCGCTTAACTATAACCAAGAATGGGGAAGTAACACTAGATGCTCAACCTGTATTTGCACCGTCCTCTATTTTAAAGGTGCAGCTTGCTAGTAAGCCAATCGATTCCAACAATCCGTTTCTTTATCACAAAACGACAAATCGTTCCATTTATAGTGCATTTCAGAAGGACAAGCCTTCTGATGTTTTTGATGTATTACTATGGAATAAGGATGAAGAGTTAACTGAATTTACGAATGGGAACCTTGTCTTGGAAATGGAGGGGGAGCTATGGTCACCACCTGTAGAAAGTGGCTTGTTAGCTGGTACCTTCAGAGAGAGGTTATTAAAAGAAGGGATCATTCGTGAAAGAATCTTAACGATTGCAGACTTACGATTAAGCTCGAAGATTTGGTTTATAAATAGTGTACGGAAATGGCTTGAAGTGGAATTAGTCGATTAGGGTTCATAAGTCCCGAATAAGAAAAAAAGCTAGCGCAACGGTCGATAAGAAGGGTTCATAAGCCCCGAAGGAGCAAAAAAGCTAGCGGAATAGTCGATAAGAAGGGTTCATAAGCCCCGAATAAGAAAAAAAGCTAGCACAACGGTCGATAAGAAGGGTTCATAAGCCCCGAAGAAGCAAAAAAGCTAGCAGAATAGTCGATAAGAAGGGTCCATAAGCCCCGAAGAAGCAAAAAAGCTAGCACAACGGTCGATAAGAAGGGTTCATAAGCCCCGAAGAAGCAAAAAAGCTAGCAGAATAGTCGATAAGAAGGGTCCATAAGCCCCGAAGAAGCAAAAAAGCTAGCACAACGGTCGATAAGAAGGGTTCATAAGCCCCGAAGAAGCAAAAAAGCTAGCAGAATAGTCGATAAGAAGGGTCCATAAGCCCCGAAGAAGCAAAAAAGCTAGCGGAATAGTCGATAAGAAGGGTTCATAAGCCCCGAAGAAGCAAAAAAGCTAGCAGAATAGTCGATAAGAAGGGTTCATAAGCCCCGAAAAAGCAAAAAAGCTAGCACAACGGTCGATAAGAAGGGTTCATAAGCCCCGAAGGAGCAAAAAAGCTAGCGGAATAGTCGATAAGAAGGGTTCATAAGCCCCGAAGAAGCAAAAAAGCTAGCGGAATAGTCGATAAGAAGGGTTCATAAGCCCCGAAGAAGCAAAAAAGCTAGCACAACGGTCGATAAGAAGGGTCCATAAGCCCCGAAGAAGCAAAAAAGCTAGCACAACGGTCGATAAGAAGGGTTCATAAGCCCCGAAGAAGCAAAAAAGCTAGCGGAATAGTCGATAAGATGGGTTTATAAGTCCCGAAAAAGCAAAAAAGCTAGACAATGGGCGATAAGAAGGTTCATGAGCCCCTAAATCAAAGAGCCCACGTAGAACAATTCTATATGGGCTCTCTACATTTCTTAATTAAAGATAGCGCCAACCGCCAGTATACGAAATATCTTCAGAACCCTCCGCAGCGATTGCCTCGCAGACAAATCCTAAAACTTCGCTGCCATCTTCGAGCTCTACTTTCCCAAGACCAAGCGGGGAAGGGATTAAGGAAGCAAAAGAACCAACCTCTGAAAGTGGCATTTCCCACAACTCCAATTCAATCGAAGTTCCTGCATGATTCCGAATTAAACCAGGTTTTGCTGGAACAGTGGCTAACTTGATCATTTTGTATTTAGCAGCTGTTTTGGTCTCGCGAACAAATACAGCTTGGTGTTCAATCATCTGTTTCTCCAGTGGATATCCTCTCATGTGCAGGCCACATACAGCGACAAGGGCGGTAGTGGTATTTGATGAAGATTTTACCCCGTGTAGAAAAAGTTCCGCAAGACCGGAAATCAAGTGTTCGTTTTCATTTCCAGAAAACATTGTAATGCCAAATGGCAGATTTTCTGCGGCATCATCGCTTGGCACCGCAATGGCGCAGAGGTCTAAAAGGTTGCAATGATTCGTATAAAGCCCCATTTTACTGTTCGTTTCAATAGGATTCTCCCGAACTTGGTCACGTGTCCATGTCCCTCCGGTTGTTGGCATTACCAATACAGCATTGGTAAGCTGTTGATGTGCTTTTTGTTTATAAGTTTGCAGCTTGTGAATCGCTTTAAAAACAGAAGCAGCATCATATTTCGGATTTGCACCATTACGGAGGACTTTTTCTGTTACAGGAAAAGCGATCTCTTTGTTAGAAGTAATGAAGGAGCCTAAATCTGCCCAGCGCTCAGCTACCCACGGTCCATCATAAAGAGTTGCTGCTGCATCGGATAAAAATTTACCATCAATGTATTCAACAGGAATCGAAAGGCGCTTAATCCGATCAATAGCAGCTTCCCATGCATGACGATATTCGGCTGCATAGGGTCCAAAAAATTCATGTTCTTCTTTTAATAAAAGAATTTTTTCAGGGAGTGCATTAGGACGGCGCTTTATTGGACGAGACCAAGAATCTTCTTCGTCAATCCCACGGACTACTTCGTCTACAAGCAAGGCCTCCTTGAAACTATTAGCAAATACTGTAACACAATCAATGCTCGCGCAAGCTGGAACAACACCCTTAACTGGCCATGCGCCAAGACTAGGCTTAAACCCTACTAGTCTATTTAAGGCAGCGGGTACACGTCCAGACCCTGCGGTATCTGTACCTAGAGAAAAAGAAGCAAGACCACGGGCAACGGATACGGCTGAACCAGAACTAGAGCCACCGCTAATGAGTTCAGGATTAAGAGCGTTATTCGTTTCTCCAAAGGGGCTCCGTGTTCCTACAAGTCCGGTTGCAAATTGATCAAGATTGGTTTTACCAACAGGAATGGCTCCTGCTTCAATTAACCGCTTTACTGTTGTAGCATGTTCCGTTGGGGTATAGGCAAATTCTGCACAGCCCGCAGTGGTCGAAACTTTGGCTAAATCGATATTGTCCTTGATCGCAAAAGGGATTCCCCAGAGCGGTGTTTGCTCTGGGTCCATTTGCTTTAATCGATTGAGGTAGGGCTGCATAAGCTCCATGGAAGGAGGGGTAATCCAAATATTAAACTCTTTATCTGCCTCTGCACGTTTGATAATTTCCTTACAAACGGCTTCCGGTGTAAGTGTATTAGATTGATAGTTTTTCTTCAACTCATGAATGCACAGCGTTTGCGGTATTTTGATCGTTTGCATTGGTTGCACCTCGCTTTTCCTTTGTAATGGAGACAATTAACTGACCTGCATGAACTTCATCTCCCGGTGAAACATAGATCGAATGAATAAAGCCGTCACATGGTGCCAGTTGTGGAAATTCCATTTTCATACTTTCTTCAATAATTAAAGTATCACCTTTTTTTACTTCATCGCCTGGGGCAACTAGTACTTTCCATATGCTGCCTGGCAAGGCGGTCCGAACTCCTTCAGCACCTTCTGGCAGAACTTCCTCAACAGCTTCCTCAACTTCATGCTCTGAAACAAATTCGGCAAGACCATTTTTGCGCCAGTTTTCTCGTTCCGCACGAAAGGCTGCTTGCTGTGTTTCACGGAATTGTTCCGTGCTCTCTTTGATAGAGTCTAGGAAAGTTAAATAATCGCCAAGTTTAAAAGTTGTTTCGGTAATATCCACTTCAAAGCGGCCTCGTAAAAAGTCTTCACGCATTTCGAGTAGTTCTTCGGCACTGACTGGATAGAATTGAATTTGGTCAAAGAACCGAAGCAGCCATGGTGTGTCTCTCTGGAAGCTTTTTGTCTCGCGCAGACGGTTCCAAACCTGGACAGTACGCCCAACAAATTGATATCCACCAGGTCCTTCCATTCCATATACACACATGTATGCTCCGCCAATTCCAACAGCATTTTCCGGTGTCCATGTTCGAGCAGGATTGTATTTCGTTGTTACTAACCGGTGACGAGGGTCTACAGGTGTTGCAACAGGGGCCCCAAGATAAACATCACCTAGACCAAGTACAAGGTAATTGGCATCAAAAACAACTCGTTTTACCTCTTCAATGTCCTTTAGTCCATTAACGCGGCGGATGAACTCAAGATTGCTTGGGCACCAAGGTGCATCAGGTCGTACATTTTGTTGGTAACGATCGATGGCAAGTCTTGTTGCCGGATCATCCCACGAAAGCGGCAAGCGAACAATACGGGACGGAACTTCCATTTCTTCTAATCGAGGCAGTTTCTCATGAATCGAAACAATCATCTCAACTGCAGATAAAATGGACATTTCCGTTGCATTAAAATGGACCTGAAGGGAACGAATACCTGGTGTCAAATCTAATACCGGAATGTTTGACTCCATTTTGATTGCTTCCATTAAGGCATGCACCTGAAAACGAAGTAGAAGATCCAGCTCCAAGTCGCCGTATTCAATTAGTATGTTCGCATCTCCTGCTGCACGAATCGTCATCGGAAAGTTACCGTTAGAAACTCTACGAAGAACAGGGTAGTCCGTTGAAAATGATTTAACCTCTTTAGGTAAGGAGGGAAGTTCGTCAATACCAGTATCCATTGTGCCAACTGATTCTAGAAATTGCTCTTGCTGTTTACGAAGCTTATCTGCTTCTTCAAGAGTAAGTAAGCGGAATTGAATCCGGTCTCCGGCATGTAGCTGGCCAATCTTCCAGAATTCGGCTGATGCAGTGGTTACAGGACAAACGAATCCACCTAAACTAGGGCCATCCGGTCCAAGTAAAATTGGCATATCACCAGTTAAATCCAATGTACCAATTGCATAGGCGTTATCGTGAATATTGGATGGATGAAGACCTGCTTCTCCACCATCTTCTCGTGCCCAAAGGGGAGCGGGACCTATCAAGCGGACACCGGTCCGTGAGCTGTTAAAATGAACTTCCCAGCTTGTGCTTGTTAATTGATCTAAGTAGTCAGGTAATAGAAATTCTTCTGTACAATGCGGACCAGGGATCACGCCAATCGTCCAGTTCTGTTCGATAGTAGGTTGCTTTACAGCAGGAAGCTCGTTTGTCAAAGTAATCTCACTTCGATTAACGCGTAACACATCCCCGGTTCGAAGAGCTCTGCCGCCATGACCGCCAAAGCCACCGAGAGTAAAGGTTGATGCACTACCGAGATGAAGCGGCATATCCAATCCGCCAGCTACTAATAAATAAGTACGCATACCAGAAGCGGCTTCTCCAAAGGAAAGAACCTGTCCACGCTGAACTTCAAGAACCTTATACATTGGTACTTTCTGATCATCAAGCTTGGCATTCATATCTGCACCCGATAAAACAATCGTCATATCACTACGGAAGCGATAGGAGCCGCCGCGAAGTGTCAATTCAAGACCAGCAGCATGATCTTCATTGCCAAGTAATTTATTACCGATTCTAAAAGAGAACGGATCCATCGGTCCACAAGGGGGAACGCCTACATCCCAATGTCCAACTCGACCAGGCCAGTCTTGAACAGTTGTTTGGATTCCGCCATCGAGCACTTCAATCGCAGATTCGTCTGGGAAAAACTCCTTTAACATTTGTGTATGGACATTTCCAGTCCGGCAATCCTTTTCAGCCAATAGAGCCTGAATATATTGAAGATTTGTGGTAACACCATATAGGCGAGTATCTTCAAGAGCTAAACTCAACTGATCCAGTGCTTCTTCCCGGGTGTCCGCATGAACAATAATTTTCGCTAACATTGGGTCATAAAGGGGAGTAACCACTAGACCATCACGAACCCATGTTTCAATACGCGCATTGTCGGAAAACACAACCTTATCAAGCTGACCGCCACTTGGACGGAAGTCATTTAAGCAATCTTCGGCATAGATACGAGCCTGAATACTGTGTCCTTTTGGAGCTGAGTAGAGTGAATCTAAGGAACGTAATTCACCAGCAGCTTCCCGGACCATCCATTCAACCAAATCAATGTTCAACACTTCTTCGGTTACACCGTGCTCCACTTGAAGACGGGTGTTGACTTCTAGAAAATAAAAGCGTTCCTCGTTGGGATCATATAAAAATTCAACCGTACCGGCACTACGATAGCCAACTTCAGATGCTAATCGTTTCGCGGAGGCAAGCATTTCTTCTCTTACAGCAGAAGGGAAGCAGGGAGCGGGACTTTCTTCAACCACTTTTTGGTTGCGGCGCTGGATTGAACAATCACGTTCACCAAGTGCAGCCACTTCACCATACTCATTTCCAAATATCTGAACCTCTACATGTCGGGCTTTTTGAATGTATTTCTCTAAAAATACACCGCCATTATTAAAATTCGCCTCCGCTAATCTACACACAGAATCAAACGCCTCACGGAGGGAGAGAGAATCGTGGCAAACTCGCATTCCAATTCCGCCGCCACCGGCCGTACTTTTTAACATAATCGGATAGCCGATCCGTTCAGCCTCTAAAAGAGCCGTGTTTAAATCGGTAATAAGAGATGTTCCTGGAAGAAGGGGAACATTTGCGTTTACCGCAATTTCACGTGCAGAGTGTTTTAAGCCAAACAGCTCCATCTGCTCTGGAGTTGGTCCAATAAAAGTAATTCCTTTTTCACGACAAGCACGAGCGAAATCAGCATTTTCACTTAAAAATCCATAGCCTGGGTGAATGGCATTTACTCCGTTGTCAATCGCTGCCTGTAAAATGAGGTCAGCATTTAAATAACTATCTTTAGCAGGACCTTCGCCAATTAATATGGCCTGATCGGCAAAGTCTACATGAAGGCTGTCTTGATCGGCTTTCGTATATACAGCGACAGATTGGATGCCCATCTTTCGCAATGTTCTTTCAATTCGAACAGCAATGGCGCCACGGTTGGCAATTAATATCTTTTTAAACATGGATGAACACTCCTTTAGTTGAGATGTTAAGAACGTTAAAATCGACTTCAAGAATTGTCTAGCTCCAGCGCCTAGCCCCTCGAGGTCTTAAGCTTGTCGGGGCTGACCGAGGCGCTTGCGCTTTTCTTATTATTTATCCCAGACTAATACTTGAATAGGTGTCGGATTATACGCATTACAAGGGTTATTAAGCTGCGGACAGTTACTGATTAGAACGAGTGTTCTCGAGATTGCTTTTAGTTCTACATAGTAACCTGGTGCAGACACACCATCTGCAAATGTCAATCCTCCCTCAGGTGTAAGAGGAACGTTCATGAAGAAATTGACATTGGGAGCTAAATCCCGCTTTGTGAATCTGCTGTCGTATTTCGCTAATTGGAGCATAAAGGTATCACGGCAATTATGCATTGGCAGTGTATCATGCGAATACCTTACCGTGTTGCTTTGTGCGGAACAGGCACCACCAAGGGTATCGTGACGGCCGCAAGTGTCGGCGACAATTTGAACAAGTTCTTTTCCGGATTCGGATACAAGGACGGATCCAGTTGACAGATAAACATTGCCCTGTCTTTGAATAGTGTTGACTGCACTATAATGATCAGAAGGATGGTCTGCGTCATAGAAAAGGGTATCCGCTGCTTGATTGCCTTCTAGGTCGACAATTCGAAGGACCTGCCCAGGCTCGAGGGTGTATATCCATCCTTCACCAGCCGGGATGGTTTTGTTATAAAAGGCATTTTCCATTTTTCTCTCACTTACTGCATGATTTAAAACAGCCATTAGCGAATTCCTCCTTTGGAAAGTAAAACGTATTCCCATGTATTTTCAAATGCACGACGGTTTTCAGGTCGATAATTTAAACAAAGATCATTTTCTTGAACTGGATCAGCTTCAGAAATCGATATTTGAACAGGAACGGAAGGGTATGCCGTTGCTGGATTGAGTGGGTTCGGCGTATTGGATAAGACCAAAATAATGTCCATTTCTGTCCGAAGCGTCACAGTGTCACCTTTTTGGCTATGTTCCGCGACATAATGTAAATTTCCTTCATGGTCAGCATAAACCTTAGAAAATAGATTGATGACTGGTGTCAGATCTCTAGGTGTTAAACCATTACGGAATAGCTCAACTGAAAAATTTTCTTCCCCGCTTCTGTAAAAATCATTTCGTTGTTTTTGGTAAGAGGTGATGCCATATTTTTGGTTGGTCAGTGCCCGAGAGGTATACCCCGAAATGGTATCGTGCCAGCCGAGAGTATCTTCAATGATGCTCGCAAGCACCCTGCCGTTGTCGCTCATTAAAACGTGTCCCTTTGTTAAATGAGAAGTGTGCTTTGCTTTTAGTGTATCTGGCATATTATAACGCTCTGCTGGATCATGGGCGTTATATAGCAGAAGCGAAATATTTGCACCGTCCTCGAGTGCTGTAAAAGTGATTTGTTTTCCGCGGCTAATAGGGGTAGACCATTTTCCTCCCGCGGGTATCGTTTTTGATATTTGGGATGGTGATAGAGTGTACATATGTTTTTTCCTCCTCGTCATAAAATTAAAAAGGATAAAAACCATAGGGAGATGAATCTCCCAGGCTTTTATCCTTCCGTGTATACAGCTAAACTGTACGCTCTCTCTCGGACCAGTCTTTAAAGATGTTTCTTTAAACGGAACCCTAGAGAGCTTTTTGTTCCCAACCATTTGTGGGAACCTTTATTTAAGATGGTTTTAGTATATCGTTTGAATGTGAGATCCAACAACATTCGTGTTAGATTTTCTAACATAGTTTTTGCTAGTCAACTAGTTGTTTCACCTCGGTGATTGCGTATTTTCTATCACGCGCTGATTCCCATTTTGATTTAACGAACAGGTATATGAACCCAATCGTCACCCAAATCAATCCAATCATAAGAGTTGTTTTATCAAGCAATGTTAGTAGCCATCCGATGAAACCAGCCCCAATAAGTGGGAAGATTAGGTACATGAACGTCTCCTTAGGTGACCTTCTTTTCTGCTTGATATAGTAATGGAAGATGACAGAAAGATTCACAAACGTAAACGCAGTTAGAGCACCAAAACTTACAAAAAGCACGGCAGAATCAAGATTGATAAACACTGCTGAAAGAGAAATGACTGAAACAAAGACAATGTTTGAAACGGGTGTTTTGTATTTTGGATGAATCGTCGTAAATAATTTTTTGGGCAATATCGATTCACGTCCAAGAGCAAAAAGGAAGCGGCTGACACTTGTGACAGATGAGACACCCTGTGTAAAGGTCGCCACGATTAATACCATGATAAAAATCGAGCTTAATAAGTTGCCTCCAACAAGCTGAACAAGACTGTATGCGGCATTATCTGGATTTGTAAAAGTGAAATTCGGGAAAGCAATTTGTGATAAGTAGGAAATCGCTACATACATAACCACCGCAATAATGACAATCAGGTAAATGGCTTTAGGAATAGTTTTCTTTGCTTCAATTGTCTCTTCAGCCATTGTGGTAACAGCATCAAAACCAAGGAAACAGAAACAGATCAAAGCAGCTCCTGATAAAACTCCGCCAACTGACGTATGATCATTAAAAAACGGTGCTAAAGTGAAAATAGAAGTGGAATCCGTTTGACCAGTTAGAATATCCTTCGCTACTAAAATACAAAAGAGAATGATAAACGCAATTTGGAAGAGGACTGACAAACCGCTTACGCGAGCAGCTGATTTAATCCCGATAATATTGACGAGCGAAAGGACTACATTCATCACGATAATCCATACAAAAACAGGTATGGAAGGAAATTCGGTATTCATAAAGATGCCAAAAGTAAGGATCGCAATAATGGGAGAGAAAATATAGTCTAATAGAAGGGCCCAGCCAACTAAATAACCAGCAATGGGGTGAACAGCTTTTTTGGTATAAATATAGGCTGAACCAGAAATAGGATAGGCCTTTACCATTTGACTATAGCTATAAGCAGTAAAGAAGATTGCAATAAATGCGGTGACATAAGCCGCTGCGAGCATTCCTCCAGCAGCCTCGAAGGCAACCCCGTAAACAGTGAAATAAATCATCGGTGTCATCCAAGCGAGCCCCATAAAAACAACTTGGCTTAGTGTTAGTGATTTGGCAAGTGTTGGTTTTTCGTTCATTTTTGATCCATCCTTTTCCATAATTTGATTGGAAAAGTAAAAGCCCGGGAGAATTTTTATTAAAAAAATTCTCCCGGGCTTTTATCCCTCCGTGTATACAGCCGAACTGTACGCTCTCTCTCGGTCCAGACTTTAAAAATTTTTAAACGGAACCCTAGAAAGCAAATTTTGTTTCCCGATTTTTAAAATGAGAAACCTTTATGTGGTTGATACGTTGAAGTATAAAGGAGAAAAAAGAGGATTGCACTGTTTGTGTTAGGTTTCCTAACATGGAAGTTGGGATAGTGCTTTGTTAGCATATTTTATAGTTCTGATTTTAATCCATGTCCTAATAAATAGAGTAAAATAGATATTAAGTTTGGTAAGTCAAGTGGTTAAGTACGGACTCTATTGTAAGGATAGAATTGTTGATACCATATGAAATATAAAGTATTGAAGAAGGTAAGGGCCCTTATCTTATTTGATACAGGAAATGCAGCAGGGAGTGAAGTTAGTATCTTTATATAAATTACATGTTTGATCAAGACAAGATTATTCTAGTAATGATATATTTTTTCTTAATACGTTTTTTAGAAATGATGTAAACGCTTAATAGAAAGCGTTTCAATGTATGCTATATAGAGGAATGTGAAACGATTTTTTAATATGAATTTAAAAAAACATTTACATGAAATAAGGAGGGGTAAAGATGGATTTTCGCAAATTAGCCAGTGATATTATTCGTAATGTTGGAGGAAAGGAAAATATTAATAGTGTTATCCATTGTGTAACGCGCTTACGATTTAGTTTAAAAGATCATTCTCTTGCCAATACAGATAAAATTAAAGAAATGGATGGCGTCATAACCGTTGTTATGAGTGGGGGACAATATCAGGTTGTGATTGGAAACCAAGTTAAAGATGTATTTAATGAAGTAATTAACATTCTTGGAAATTCTTACTCGGGAAACGGAGGAGAGGCTGCAGAAACAAAGGAAAAAAATGCCTTTAATCGTTTTATTGATGTAATAATCGGAATTATTTCTCCTATGATGGGACTATTAGCAGCATCAGGTATATTAAAAGGATTAATTGGAGCGTCTACTGCTTTGCACTGGTTACAAGCTACAGACGGAACGTACATTCTTTTAAATGCACTTGGTGACGGTTTATTCTATTTTCTTCCTATTATGGTTGGTTTCTCGGCTGGTAAGACATTTAATGCTAACCCATATATACCAGCTGCAATTGGAGCAGCATTGGTTTATCCAGCCGTTGTGGCTGCTGTTAGTGCTGGAAAAGCATTAACTTTTGCTGGTATACCTATTATACTTACAAATTATACATCATCATTGTTTCCAATTATCATGGCCGCTTGGGTAGCCGCAAAGATAGAGAAATGGCTGGAAAAGAAATTACCATCATCTCTAAAATTGATCTTTGTACCACTGATTACCATGGTTGTAACTGGAATACTGACATTTTTGGCTGTAGGTCCTGTCCTTAATGAATTTAGTTCACTACTTGCAAATATTACGATGGGGATCTATCATTTAAGCCCAATCATCGCAGGTGTTATATTAGGAGCTTTTTGGCAATTAGTAGTCATTTTTGGATTACATTATGCTTTTATACCTGTACTGATCAATAACATGACAACGCTTCACTACGATCCAGTAAATGCTATTTTAACCGTTACGGTATTTGCTCAGGTAGGTGCTGCATTGGGTGTATTCTTAAAAGCGAAAAACAAAAAAGTACGTAGCATCGCTGGATCAGCTACGGTTTCTGCCTTACTAGGCATTACAGAACCTGCAATATATGGTATATCTTTACCGTATAAAAAACCTTTTGTAATGGCTGGTATTGCTGGCGGAATTGGCGGTGGTATAACCGCAGCAATGGGGGCAAAGATGTTTGGATTTGGTGGGGCTGGAATTTTCGCTGCCCCAATGTTTATTAATCCTAAAGGAATCGATTCAAGTTTTTATGGCTTTTTAATCTCAGCTCTGGTAGCAGTGATTGGAGCGGCACTCCTAACCTATCTTTTTGGATACAAAGATAAGGCACAAACGAAAAATCTAGAGAGTAATGAGTATAGAGACAGTAAAGACAATCTTAACATTTATAACACCATTCAAGGAGCGATTATTCCTTTAAGCGAAGTAAAAGATGAAGTTTTCTCAAGTGGTGCAATGGGGAATGGGTTTGCTGTTATTCCTGATGATAATAAAGTCTATGCTCCATTTGATGGCAAGGTTTTATCGGTTTTTGGTACCAAACATGCTATTGGTTTAATTTCTAATGATGGAGTAGAACTACTCATTCACATGGGGATTAATACAGTAGAACTTAACGGTAGTCCATTTGAGATCAAGGTAAAGGATAATGAAGTAATTAAAAAGGGGCAGCTTATAGCTGAAGTTAACTGGAAATTAGTCAGTACAAAAAACTATGATATTACAACACCAATAATTGTTACAAATACGGCAGACTATCAATCTGTTATCTTAAAAGTTGATAAAAATAAAAAAGTGAATATAGGAGAATTGGTTCTAACAGTGAATTAAAACATTCTTCCGGCATATAAAAGTCCCTGACTTGCGGCAATATTATTTGCTTCGAGTACAGGGCTTTTATCATCAGAAGGTTAACTGAATCTTTTTCGATATTCACTCGGAGTCTGGTCAAAATAGGCAACAAACTTTTTATAGAAAAAACCTAGATTGTTGTAACCAATTTCATTCGCTATTTCTTGTACGGTTAAAGAAGAATTCGTTAATAGGATACTTGCCTTCGTCATTCTTTGCATTTGGATTAATTCTTTAAACGAATAGCCAGTTACTTTTTTTAGAAAAGCCGTAAAATAGTTGGGATGAAAATTAAAATGCTCTGCCGTGAATTAAGCGTACAGTCTTTGTAGTTATCCTCTAGGTATTTTAGGATATTAACCAGATCTGTATTAGAAGAGGCATTATAATCCTTTGCTTGGTTCTTTTGAAATGTTCGAATTAACTCACTGAAAACAATGACCATATAGGATTCAATGATTTCCTTCGAGCAAATTTGGGGATTAAAAAATTCGCACATTAAATTCTCCATCATCTCTTTAAATGAGATGTTGTTACCAGTTTGAAAGATAATATACCGATTATGGTTTTGGGTTTGTGAGATGGCATTTACAAGAAAATTGGAAATGATTCCGGTGCCTGCCAGCCTGCTTAAAAAAGAAGTCGTAAAAAAAGGTTTCAACATAATAAAGTTGATAATGATATCATTTTCGGTTGTTTCAAGAATCGTATGCGGTACATTGGTATCCAAAATACAGATGTCGCCTTCCTGTAGAGTGACTAATTTTCCGTTGATTAACTGCTTACACTGACCGGTATAGACATAGTTCATTTCCACATAATTGTGAATATGTATGGGTAACTTTGAGTACCTTGAATGCTGGGTAATCGCAAGTTGCAGGTTGAGATCACTATGGTCAGAGTTCCTTGGGAATTTGGTGTTCCGATAGGAGATTCGATTCAAATCAGTATCAAAATCAAAAATATATATCGGTTCTTTGGATTCGTGATTAACTCTATTAAAATTCTCGTATAATTTTAACCCTCGTTCAGGATCTTTTTTATGACGTAATTCACTTTCTGACATTTCTTTCAGCCGGTTTCTTAATTCTTCACGGTTCATCGTTATCTCACCTCTAAATGATGATTATAAGAAGTTAAGTTTGGTAAGTCAATTGGTTAAGTAATGATGATATTCCGAAAAACATTTATTTGGTACCATTTCAATATAAGAACAGCGTAAATAGATAGATTTAGAATAAATTACTCAAATGAAAATATATACAGTTAGGAATGATTTTAGTGAAAAGATTAACAGAAGTATTGGAGAATAGACAGGAAAATTATATCCTTCCGTTTTTCTGGATGCATGGTGAAGAAGAAGCTATCTTGAGAGAAGTGATGGAAAAGATATATGATGCCGGTATTAAGGCAGTATGTATAGAATCAAGACCACATCCCGACTTTTGCGGTGATAAATGGTGGCGGGACATGGATATTATCATGGATGAGGCCAGAAAACGCGGAATGAAAGTATGGATTCTTGATGATTCCCATTTTCCAACCGGGTATGCGAATGGAAAAATTGTTTCTGACTACCCTGACTTAGTAAAGAAATATCTTAAAATACATCAACTAGACTTTGTCGGACCCTTACAGGATGCTTCGTTTCTAGTAAAATGGGCAAGCCCCGGAAATCGGATGTCTCTCAAAGGTATGATGACACCTGTAAATGATCATATATTGGGGATTATTGCAGCCAAGAAAACAGGGGCTAACAGCATTGATCCTTCTACACTTATAGATGTAACGGCTAATGAAAGAGATGGCGTCGTATACTGGGATCTACCGGAAGGGGAATGGAGAATTTTTGTTATGCTCGAGACCATTCATGGCGGAGAACCCCAAACAGAAGGATATCTTAATCCGCTTGACCCAAAAGCTGTTCAAGTGCTTATTGATGAGGTCTATGAATCCCACTATCGCCACTATAAGGATGACTTTGGAAAAACCTTAGCCGGATTCTTTTCGGATGAGCCCCGTTTTGGCAATATGCATGGAGCGATGGGTTCTATCGGTAGATTTGATATGGTGCTTCCATGGAAAAGGGGATTAGAGGAATTGTTCACAGCGGAAGATTTTTTAAAACTTCCATTGCTTTCACCTATTGAAGCTGGAGGAGAAGAACAATCTATACGTTATAAGTACATGGATATGGTCAGCAAGATGTATGGAAAATCTTTCACAGGAACATTGGCAGCATGGTGTCGCGAACATGGTGTGGAATATATCGGTCATTTAATCGAAGACAACAATGCCCATGCAAGACTTGGATATGGTGCAGGGCATTTCTTCCGTGCGATTTGGGAACAAGATATGTCTGGTATTGATGTTGTATTGAATCAAATTATGCCTGGGATGGACAAAGGTTCCTTTAAATCGATGACCTCTAATGGATGGGATGGTGAGTTTTTCCATTATGGCCTAGCTAAAATGGGAACATCTCTCGGGCATCTTGACCCTAAGAAGAAAAACAGGACTATGTGTGAGGTTTATGGGGCATATGGTTGGTCTGAAGGAATTAAATTAATGAAATGGATTACTGATCATATGTTAGTCCGCGGTGTAACTCATTTTGTTCCACATGCATTCTCACCGAAGGACTTTCCAGACCCAGACTGTCCTCCACACTTCTATGCAAGGGGGCATAATCCACAATACAGATTTATGCGTGTATTATTCGATTATCTCAATCGTGTCAGTCATTTGTTAAATGGAGGTAAACATGTTGCCAATGTCGGTCTCCTTTACCATGCTGAAGCAGAATGGCTTGGAGATTATATGCTTTTCCAGAAGCCCGCACGTGAGTTGACACAGAATCAAATTGACTTTGATGTCATTCCGATTGATTTAATCGTAGAAGCTGAGATTGGTGAAAAAACGTATACGATTAATGGTGAAACGTTTAGTGCTCTTGTCATTCCTTATGCTGAAGCATTGCCGCAACGATTATTAGTGAAAACAAAAGAAATGGCACTAGCTGGTATTTTGGTTCAGTTTATCGATGGCCTACCGTTAAAAAATGAACTGGGAAATGATGTGAATCAAAATCTTTTAGAAGGTGTAAAGGTTTCAAGTTTAAATGAATTCATCACGGAGTTAAAGGATAGTAATCACAACGATATTAAAGTTTCTGAATACCAACCATACCTGCGCTACTATCATTACCAGCAGGAAGACGGTAATCTCTATATGTTCTTTAATGAAGATCCATACGAAGTAATTGAAACAACGATTTCGTTAGGACGCCGAACCCAAGTAGTTGGCTACAATGGATTCACGAACAAACTTGTTCCTATCTCCCAAGAAATTGTAGATGGACAAACCGAAATAAATATAACTCTATCTCCTTATGAATCTATCATAGTTTTAGAAGGCCCAGAAAAACTTGAGAGAAATGAGGTACCATTACAAGTATTTTCTGAAGTGGAAGGACAATGGAATATTTCTTTTGCTACTGCTGAATCATATCCTGTTTTCACTTCAGAAAAAATAATGACCCATCTGCAAGATATTTCAAGAATAGAGGGAAAAGAAACATTCTCTGGAACCATCAGATATCAAATTGAGTTTGAACTTAATGAAAAAGCGGATCAGGCAGCTATCGATTTGGGACGTGTATATGAAGTAGCTGAAGTGATTGTAAATGGTAAAAACTTTGGAGTAAAGATTAATCCTCCGTACATTTTTGAAGTAGAAGAGGTATTAAAGGAAGGGAAAAATGAAATAGTGATTGAGGTTACAAATAATCTTGGAAAACAACAGCAGGATTATTTATCACAATTTATGATTCAAGAACCTACAGGCCTTCTTGGTCCGGTTCGAATTTTAAAATAGTGTCTGCTTCGATTCAATTCAAATTCTGAACATTCTACTAATAATAAAGTATAATAATTGGTTAGAAGGGAAGCATTCTATGAATGACAAGGTTTTCATTTCCTAAAGATTTTTTATGGGGTGGAGCGATTGTGGCCAACCAGACAGAAGGTGCCTATTCAAAATAAGGAGACATAAAAGTACCTATTACTTTTATGTCTATTTTTTATGCTAATCCAGACTTCCTGCAAAACAACATAAAATAGCTTAAAATAAAATAGGAATAGAAGCTTAACAGCTTAAGGAGGAGTATCAATGGGAATATATGTAGCACGTTTTGAGAACAATGGTGAGGTTCATTGGGGTGTGGTGGAAAATGAGCGGATTTATCCATTAAAGGAAAACTTTGAAACGCTAAAATCTTTTTTAGAAAATGGCATTACGGAGGCTAAAAAAGTTGCATCGGAGGGAGATTCAAGTCTAGCACTTAGTGATGTAAAATTATTAAGTCCCATCACTCAACAAGCACAAATCGTCTGCCAAGGGACTAACTATTCAGCCCATAGAGCCGAAACAGGTCTTGATGTAAAAAGACCATCTTTTAATCTCATCTTTACAAAGGCTTCAAGTACTCTCGCGGGGCCTGGTGATGAAATTATTTGTCCACCACATGTAGAGCTATTAGATTATGAAATAGAAGTAGGTCTAGTTATTGGTAAAGAAATTACAGAACAACTAAATATAACAAAAGAGAATATCCACGAATATGTGGCCGGAATTGTCATCACCAACGATATTTCCGCAAGAGATATACAATTTACCCATTTACAATGGTATAAAGGAAAAAGTTATCGAACATTCTGTCCAACAGGCCCTTTTCTTTATTTATTGGATAAACAAGAGCTGCCGATTTTACATAATTTAGATATTACACTAACCGTAAATGGAGAGGTACGCCAATCCGCTAACACATCACAGTTATTATTTAAGCCAGAAGAGACCTTAACAGAGTTATCAGGTCTTATGAATTTCTATCCAGGTGATCTAATTATGACTGGAACTCCGGGTGGTGTGGCAATGCATTTAACACCTCAAGAGATGGAAGTGCTGCAAAGTCCTGCAATTGCTTTTGAAGAAAAAAAACATACGATTATCAATCAAAAGAATTTACCTAATTATTTAAAAGCAGGGGATTTGATTTGTTGCGAGATCAAGTCATCGGATGACAAGATAAATCTAGGAGTTTTAGAAAACAAGGTAGTCTCCTCTTAAGGATGATTGGAATAAAGATAGGTTTAAAAATAAACTTTTATAAAACCAGCCTGTAAAGGGCTGGTTTCTTATAATGTATTTTATTGAGGAACAATAATTTGAAAAAAACTACTTATTGGTTCTATCAGTTTGATTATTTAGTTCGTCTTTTGCAATCTGTTCCATACTGTTTCCACCATAATCTGGTACATTGCCTGCATGCTCCCGATGATATTCAGAACCAGATCCTTGAGCACTATTTATTGTATTTCGATTTTGTTGTTTAGAATCTTGAGCTGCCATTTAGTTCACCTCATGTTGAATTATGAATACTACTAGCATTCGTGATGTTTATTAAAATGTAACGGCGGAGGAATCAACCAGCCTTTTTCTTTATTTAAGCGAAGGATTTTTGCGGCAAGAGTTGCCTTTTGCATATGAAATTGTCCATACAGAATGCCGATATCCTCTCTAATAGACATACCCATGACTTGACTGCAGGCGACTAAACCGGCAGCCGTATCAACGGCTAGTGTAGCAGCAATTGCCGGGTCTGGAATTCTTGCTCCAATTGGAATATCCTCTAAACAAGCTTCCGGAGGGTCAGGCAGTGCAGGAGCCAAACCAATGCCATTTTCCTTTAAAATTTCCTCAATCTGTTTCTTTTGTTGTTCCCCAATTTCAATTGCTTCAATAAGTATCTTTTTTAAATCTTCATCACCAGCATGATTTATCATGGTTTTATAACCGGCGATCATATTGTTGCCAGCTAAATGTGATGCCCAAATATCAAAGACCTCGCCATAATGTAATGGCTCTTCTTTTGGATTACCACTTAATATTCCCATTGTTACCCTCCTTAAGGTATTTGAAAAGCTATACAGGATAAGTGCCTCCCTTCTTGAAGCGCACAAGGATAGTTTTCCTACAGCATTAAAATTAATTCTATAAATTAAAGCCGTTTTTCATGAGTGGAAAACAACCTAATCTTCTTGCAAGCATAATTCAATGGTTGGTCATAAATTGTTCATATTTACCTGTTATGATAGATATTAGTGAATTTGGTGCAAATTATCTATTTCCCAGTCCCTTTTTTTCTGTATAATAATGCTTTATGAGGTGATATAAAGAATGAATAAGATACTTAACAAGGGTCAAAGTATTTTAAATAAATATCTTGGCTTTTTCTTTTTGTCTGTTCTTTTATTATGGTTAAAAACATATATTGTCCAATTAACTCAGTTTCAATTAGGAATTGAAAACTCATTACAGAAATTTCTATTATTCTTAAACCCATTGGGTTCTTCTTTGATTTTCTTAGGTATATCTGCCTTTTTTAAAGGGAGAAAAAAATATATTTCGTTAATGGTAATTTATTTTTTATTATCTTTTCTATTATTTGCGAATGTGGTTTTTTACCGATTCTTTAATGACTTTATCACATTGCCTACATTAACACAGACGCAAAACTTTGGTGACGTGAGTGGAAGTGTTGTTACTTTATTAAAGCCTTATGACATTCTTTTCTTTGTGGATTTTATCGTTTTAGTGGCTTTACTTGCTTTCCGATTTGTTAAGATTGAATTGATCGATCTAAAGCGGAGAAAGATTTCTGTTTTGTATTCATTAGCACTGATGATTTCTTGTGCGAACTTATCGCTCGCAGAAATGGATCGTCCGCAATTATTAACTAGAGGATTTGACCGGAATTATATTGTGAAGTATTTAGGGATGTATAACTACACGATCTATGATGCGGTGAAAAGTACACATGCCTCTGCACAAAGGGTTATGGCCAATAGTGACGATATTACCGATGTCTTAAACTATACGAAGTCGAATTATGCTGAACCCAACCCGGCTTACTTTGGAAAAGGTAAGGGCATGAATGTGATTTACTTACATCTTGAATCCTTTCAAAACTTTCTAATCAATTACAAGTTAAATGGACAAGAGGTCACACCGTTTTTGAATTCGTTAATTAAAGATCAAAATACTATGTACTTTGATAACTTTTTCCATGAAACAGGGCAAGGGAAAACATCTGATGCCGAATTTATGCTTGAGAATTCACTGTTCGGCTTACCGGAAGGCTCAGTCTTTACAACTAAAGGCTTAAACACATTCCAAGCTGCACCTGCTATTTTGGGGCAGAACGGCTATACTTCAGCAGTTTTCCATGGTAATTCCGGAAGCTTCTGGAACCGCAATGAAATTTACAAATCATTTGGGTTTGATCATTTCTATGATGCGAACTATTATCAGATTAATTCTAGCGATGAAGCTGAATATGGATTAATGGATAAACCATTCTATCAGCAGTCGATTCCTATGTTAGAATCATTGCCGCAGCCTTTTTATACCAAATTTATTACGGTGGCAAATCACTACCCATATGCAATGAATCAAAAAGATGCAACCATCGCACCTGCTACAACAGGTGATAAGTCCGTGGATGGATATTTCCAAACGGCACGTTATGCGGATGAAGCGTTAAGACAATTCTTTGATTACCTTAAGAAGTCAGGGCTATATAACAATTCCATCATTATTATGTATGGTGATCACTATGGAATCTCGGAAAATCATAATAAAGCGATGGCACAAATCATGGGTAAGGAAATTACACCATTTGAAAGTGCTAGCTTACAACGGGTACCATTGTTTATCCGTGTTCCAGGTATGCAAGGTGGGGTAAACCATGAGTATGGTGGACAGGTTGACCTTCTTCCAACACTTCTTCACCTATTAGGCATTGATACAAAAGATTATGTTCAATTTGGTACAGACTTATTATCAAAACAGCATGATAGTGTAGTGGCATTCCGAAATGGTGACTATGTCAGCCCAACAATTTACTCTGTTGATGGTAAATATTATGATACAACTACCGGTTTAAAATTAGGAGCAGACAAGTTGGCTGAGGCCAAGAAATACAAAGATTTGGTCCAGCAAAAATTAACGTTCTCGGATAAAGTGGTAAACGGGGATTTATTACGTTTCTACACTCCAAAAGGCTTCACTCCAGTGGACCGGACAAAATATGATTATAATGCTTCGCACAAAAATGAAATCACAAAATAACCATGATCAAGGCTGCCGAATACTGGCAGCCTTTTTTTAAAATTATAGCTATGTTAAATAATATTGTTGATAAATGATTATAAAAACAAGGACCCGCTTTGGGGTCCTTGTTTTAAAGCCTTTTTGAAGATTAGCACCCGTTAGCTTAAGTACACTCCTTCACAATCTTCTATTCAACAATGATTTAATTAAATGCACGATGTAATCAGGTTGAAGAATTTATTAATTTATATAAGATTGTAGGCCACCAGTCCATAACTCCCCACTTTCTTCCAAGACGAATAGCAATTGTATTGTTATCTGGGCTAACGTATAGAACTTGACCTAATGCCCCTAACGCAAAATAGTCATTATTCGTGTTGTTATTTAGATGTCCCCACCATAAATATTTATAATATGCTTTATTTTGATTAAACCACATTTTTCCCCAAGGTTGGTTTTGATAATAGCGGAAATGCTGAACATTAGTGGGCACATTATTTGGACTAACTGATTCCTCAATCCAGTCTTTACTAATAATCTGTTTGCCCTTCCATTCCCCATTATTCAAATATAAACTACCGAACTTAGCTAGATCTATTGCAGTCATTACTAGCCCACTCTCAATCTTTTCAAATGAATGCTTTTCACTGTCTAATATCATAAAGCCTGGAAATTCCATTCCTAACTGACTCCATATTTTCTCATAAAAAAAGTCTGTTACACTTTTATCTGTTGTCCTTTCAAGAATAAGCCCTAGTATTAACAAATGATAATCATTATAATGAAAAAATGTATCATTCGTATCTTCTACAACGGTCAGTGCCAATTCCCTTGCATTCGGATACAAGTAAACTTTTGCCTCATCTCTCCACGGAAAATGACCTTCCTTGAACTTTATCCCTGCATCCATCTGAAGGAGATGTTTGATTCTAATATTTCTTAGTTTTATTTCGGGTATATACGAAGAAACGAAATCATCTACACTTTTTATATAACCACTATCAATAGCTATTCCAACAAGAGTAGAAATAAATGATTTTGTAATGGAGAACAGCTTTTGAGGAGTATTTCTTTTATGTCCATTAAAATAACCTTCATAAAAAATAGTATCATTTTTAATAATAAGTAATGCAGTAGTTCCTGTATTCTCCATAAACTGTTTAAAGTCAGCAATTCTTTTTTTTCCTTTATGTAAGTATTCAAGGGTTGAAAATTTCAGTTTATTTGGCGATTCTTTAAAAGAATATGGATTATTATCTAATGGGAGTTTCTTTGTTGAAAAGAAATGATAGTCATTGTATGCAACTGTAAACTTATTTCTTACCATATATGAAAAATATGTAGGAATGTAATTTTTTTCATTCAATATATATTTATTATTTTCCATCAATTTCCCCCCCAAAAAAACAAATATGAAGAATCGTGTTTCCTTTATAAATTATCTATCGTTTTCTATTTATCCTTCTTCAACAAACCTGCCCCGATAGTTAAACAAGGCTTATGAAACTTTGAACGTAGATAACCTCAATTTACCATAAGTCGCCACAGTCGGATATAAGCAGCTTTCGACAATCATCTTACTAACAGTTGTAGAATCGTTTCGGAAGCGGATCGTATCCAGAAACAGAAACCAGCTCAAATAATGGTCGAGGTACTTGGTCGCCACACCATTGAATCGATTCATCCAGCCCTTTAAGCGGCTGTGATAGTTATTGACATTTTGGATATGATAAAGCCCTTTAACCCGTTCCTTACCATCGGATTTAAACGGGTAATGTTCAATCCCTTTTTCTTTTGCATAGGCTTTGAAAGCTCTCCAGGCATCTGTGCAAAGGGTATTCGTAACAGATACCTTGGAACCAATCGCTTGGTCAAGTTTCGATTTAACAATGCGGCCCTGTCCCAATACTTTTGAGTAGGTTTGTTTTTGGCGGTCCCTCGCAACCAATACACAGACCTGTTCCTTACTGATGCCACGGAATCTGGATGCACCGCCACGTGTGCGGGCTTTGCGGCCAGTTATCTTCCGTTTCCCTTTTTCGGAGTACAGGAAATAGGTCTCGTCCATTTCGACGATACCTGAAAAATGGTCAATCTCCATCTGCTTCAAGGCGGATAAAACTTTGTGCCTCCAGTAGAACAGGGTGACGTGATGAACGCCGATTAGCTCTGATGCCTTTCGTAAAGAATACCCTTCAATCATACAATGGATAAAATCCAACCATTTATGGGGAAGGTGAGATCCTTTTAACGGGGTATTGGTTACATCCGTAAATGTCTTCCCGCAGTCCTTACAACGGTACCGCTGGCGTTCAATCACTTTCGCTCCCGCTTTGATTCGATATTTTCCGAAGCGGACAGCATTTGTGGAATGGCAATGGGTGCAGGTGTAGCCATCTTTATGTTTCTGTTCGGATATTTCTTTAAAGATGGGACCGCTTGCGGAATAAGAGACGATTGATTTTATGAAAAAGTCTTTTAACCGCAATTGATCTGCATCGTTAAGTTGTTGGATCTCTTTAATAATGTCCTTAAGTGCCATTCCGAACCCCGCCCCATATATGTTCTCATAAACTTATTATAGAACAAGTGTTCGTTTTTAGCAAATATCAACATAAACGATTAACAGAGCTTAAATTATAAGAAAGTATAAATTTCTACTTCGAGAATTGTCTAGCTCCAGCGCCTAGCCCCTCGAGGTCTTAAGCCACTCCCAAAATGAAGGCAAAAAGCGCCTTCTTTTTGGAAGCGTCTTAAGCTTGTCGGGGCTGACCAAGGCGCTTGCGCTTTTCTTATAAAATTCTCACGGACTCCTTTGAATCTAGTTTTCCAAATAGTGAAAGCTAATAAGAAGACTACTTGCGAGGAGGGGAAACATGCGGCAAATATGGAGAATCTATACCACTGATTGGAAAAATATATTTAAGATCCCAATTGTTATCATCTTATTAGCAGCATTGACTGTTTTGCCATCGGCCTATGCTTGGGTGAATATTAAAGCAATGTGGGACCCATACGGCAACACCTCTGGGATTAAAGTGGCTGTTGTCAATGAAGATAAGGGGGCAGAAGTGCAAGGGAAGAAAATAAACGTAGGAAACGAGATTGTGCAAAACCTAAGGAAGAATAAAAAACTTGGCTGGGTATTTGTCGATCGCTCCACAGCCGTAAATGGTGTGAAAAAAGGAGGGTACTATGCTTATTTGATCATACCTCAGGACTTTTCTAAGAAACTTTCCAGTATTCTCGAAATAAACCCGAGTAAACCGCAAATTTTATTTGGTGTAAATGAAAAAATCAATGCAGTTGCACCGAAAATCGCCAGCTCTGGAGCCACAAATGTGATGAATCAAATTAGTCAGGCTTTTGTGAAAACGGTTGGCGATGCCCTGTTCTCAGGTTTTTATAAGGCTGGAATTGAGTTGGAGAAGGAATTACCATCAATTCAACATATGGAGAAAGAAATTTTCACATTAGAAAAAGCTCTCCCGCAAATTGATGCGATGGGGAAGAAGGCCATTGAACTAGAGGCACAGCTTCCTGAGATTAAGGAAAAGGCACAAAAGGTAATCGAATTAGAACAAAGAATACCTGAGATTAAACAGGCAGGGAATAGTATTTTAAAAGTTGAAGCGAATCTGACGCTTATAAATGAAGCTGGCGAAAAGGTATTGGCACTGCAAAAAAAATTGAGTGATATGAATCGTATTAATCAACTAGTTACCCAAGTGGAAGATTCTTTGTCCGAAATGGAAACAAACATTACTCAGTCAATCGATCGTTCCGCACAAGCCGCTTCTAATGGAGTAACCAATGGAAATCAGGAACAATTGACACAGCTCCATGATGAACTATTAAGTATTCACAATCAGATTCAACAAACGCGTGTTGACCTTCAGCAGAAAGTTTCAGAAGGGGAAAAAATCGTTAACAGCTCTTCCGATTTTATCAAAAATGATCTTCCAGTCATTGAAGGGAAAATTCATAAAGCGGCTGATTTTGTTCGTAATGATTTGCCAGCACTAGAAAAAGATCTTCACAAGGCAGCTGGTCTTGTTCGTACAAGGCTTCCTGAATTGGAAAAAGTAGTCCACAAAGCAGCGGACATTGCCAGAAATGACTTACCAAGCTTTGAAGCCCAAATAAGAAGTACGGCTGATAAACTTCGAAGATTAAAAGGGAGTATTAATATTACAGATTTAATTCAATTCTTAAAGCATAACCCGCAGGCAGAGAGTAACTTTTTAGCCAGCCCTATTCTGTTAAACACCAAAAGAATTTTTCCCATCCCAAATTATGGATCTGCGATGACGCCTTTTTATACGATGCTGGCACTTTGGGTAGGAGCAACATTCTTAATTGCTTCACTTCGAGTAGATGTTGATGAATCAGAACAAGCATATAAGAGTTATCAAGTTTACTTTGGAAGGCTACTTACTTTTCTTACGATTGGGATTTTTCAAGCTGCTATTGTGTCACTGGGCGATTTATTTATCCTTCATACCTATGCGGTTGATAAAGTTTGGTTTGTCCTTTTGAGTATATTTATTGGGATGGTATTTGTCATCATCACGTTTACATTACGTTCTGTTTTCGGCACACTGGGGAAAGGTTTAGCGATTATTCTATTGGTTTTGCAAATTTCAAGTTCAGGCGCGACTTTTCCTGTTAGTACCACCTCTGCCTTCTTTCAAATGATTTATCCGTTTATGCCTTTTACTTATGCTGTCAGTATGCTTCGGGAGACCGTTGGAGGGATGGTAGTAGATGTGGTAAGAAGAGATGTGTTATTTTTGCTAATTTTTATTGCAGCCAGCTTTCTATTAGCACTTATTTTGAAAAAACCTTTGAGCAAACAAATCCAAAAGACGTCGGAACTGGCAAGGGCTTCAAAAATTATTCAATAACAAATATAATGATTAATTTATCTAGCATCCGTTGTGATGCTATTTTTTCTTGACAAAAATTCAATAAATATGTTATTAAAATAATGGGTTAGCACTCAATTGTTTAGAGTGCTAAAATAAAGGTATATTTGGTTGAAAAAGGAGAGGTCTTGATGGAAACAAAGCAATTTAAAGCAGAGTCCAAACGTCTATTAGACATGATGATTAACTCAATTTATACTCACCGGGAGATTTTTTTAAGAGAGTTATTGTCGAATGCAAGCGATGCCATTGATAAAATATATTATAAAGCCTTAACAGATGATTCGTTGACCTTTGATAAAGATAGCTACTACATAAAAGTAACGGCTGATAAGGACAATAGAGTCCTGAAAATTACTGATACCGGCATTGGCATGACTTTGGAAGAGCTTGAAAATAATCTAGGTACCATTGCCAAAAGTGGATCATTAGCTTTCAAAAAGGAAAATGAAATTAAAGATGGATATGACATCATCGGCCAATTTGGTGTAGGTTTTTATTCTGCATTTATGGTTGCTGATGAAGTTACCGTTATCAGTAAAGCATTGGGCAGTGAAGCAGCCTATAAGTGGGAATCACAAGGTGCTGATGGTTACACGATCACTCCAGTTGAAAAGGATTCCGTTGGTACAGAAATTACCTTAAAAATAAAAGAAAATACGGAAGATGAAAACTATGATGAGTACCTTGAAGAATATCGTTTAAAGTCTATCATCAAAAAATATTCAGATTTTATTCGCTACCCCATTAAGATGGATGTAACAGAAAGAAAGTTAAAAGAAGGTAGTGAAAGTGAGTATGAGGATGTAGTTGAAGAGCAAACGATTAATAGTATGGTTCCGATTTGGAGAAAGAATAAGAAGGATTTAACAAAGGAGGATTATGAGCATTTTTATGCTGAGAAACGCTACGGTTTTGACAAACCGCTTAAACATGTTCATATCAGCGTGGATGGTGCAGTAAGATATAATGCGATTCTTTATATTCCTGAGAACATCCCATTTGATTATTACACACAAGAATATGAAAAAGGGTTGGAGTTGTATTCTAATGGTGTGTTAATCATGAATAAGTGTGCGGACTTGCTTCCTGACTATTTTAGCTTTGTTAAAGGGATGGTAGACTCTGAGGACCTGTCATTAAATATCTCAAGAGAAATGCTTCAGCATGACCGTCAATTGAAGCTGATTGCCAAGAATATCAACAAGAAAATTAAAAGTGAATTATTATCAATTTTAAATAATGAACGAGAAAAGTACGAAGAGTTCTTCAAGGCATTTGGCAGACAGTTAAAATTTGGAGTATACAGTGATTACGGAACCCATAAAGATGAACTTCAGGATTTATTAATGTTCTACTCATCTAAAGAGAAAAAATTGGTCACGCTTGATGAGTATGTTTCAAGAATGCCAGAAGATCAAAAATATATTTATTATGCAACAGGAGAGTCCAATGAGCGGATTGACAAGCTGCCGCAAACGGAATTAGTGGCAGATAAAGGATATGAAATTTTATATTTCACTGAGGAGATTGATGAGTTCGCGATTAGAATGGTCATGTCCTACAAAGAAAAAGAGTTTAAATCTGTTTCAAGTGGAGATTTAGGCTTTACTGCTGATGAAAGCCAAGATACTGCTGCTGAGGAGCAAGAGAACAAAGGGTTATTTGATTTTATGAAAAATACTCTTTCTGAAAAGGTTAAGGATGTAAGAATATCAAAACGACTTAAAACTCATCCTGTCTGTTTAACAACAGATGGTGCGGTATCAATTGAGATGGAAAAAATTCTAAATGCGATGCCAAACAGTCAAAATGTAAAGGCAGACAAGGTCCTTGAAATTAATGTGCATCATGATGTATTTGCATCATTAAAGGATGCTTTTGAAAAGGATCAAGAGAAGTTAACGTTATACACAAACTTGTTATATAATCAGGCATTGCTTATAGAAGGACTACCAATCGAGGATCCGGTTGAATTTACAAATAATATTTGTAAGGTTATGGTATAAAAACAAAGGGATTGCAGTTCAGCTGCAATCCCTTTTTATAATAAGAATCTGAACTCCAGTTCATTTTTTATGAAAAATATGATATAATACTATATAGAACGTTTTTATAGGTATTCCTATTCCTAATAGATTGGATGATCGTATGGCAGAATACAATGAATAAGGAGTGATTGAATGACCGAATTAATCAAGGAAAATCTTCAGCATCGTAAACTTCCTCTCAGCAGAATCATTATTAGAATCATTGCCATAACCATTGGAGCCATTCTCATGGCAACAGGACTAGAAATATTTTTAGTTCCCAACAATGTCATTGATGGGGGCATTACAGGTATCTCTATTATGTTGGCGCATATTACTGGATGGAAATTGGGACTCTTTCTATTTGTATTGAACCTGCCTTTCGTTTATCTGGGCTATAAACAAATGGGAAAAACTTTTGCTTTTTCAACCGTATATGGAATTATTGTTTTATCCATCTTTACTTCGTTTTTTCACCCCATTCCTCCTTTTACAGAAGATATCCTCCTAGCAACCCTTTTTGGCGGAATGATTTTAGGAATAGGAGTTGGTCTTGTCATTCGTAATGGTGGAGCATTAGATGGCACAGAAATACTAGCTCTAGTTATTAGTAAAAAAGTTCCTTTTTCAGTTGGGCAAATTATTATGTTTATGAACATTTTTATCTTAGGAGCGGCCGGTTTTGTCTTTACCTGGGATCGTGCCATGTACTCCTTATTAGCCTATGTGATTGCATCGAAAGCAATTGATACAGTTGTCCAGGGACTTGAAGAAACAAAATCAGTCTGGATTATTAGTGACAATGCAGAAGAAATTGGAAATGCCGTTAATGACCGATTAGGACGGGGAGTAACCTATTTAAACGGTGAAGGTGCCTATACAGGAGATAATAAGAAGGTCATTTTCAGTATCATTTCCCGATTAGAAGAATCAAAATTAACCACTATTGTGGAAGAAATTGACCCAACAGCATTTTTAGCTATTGCAGACATAGCTGAAGTTAGAGGCGGTCGTTTTAAAAAGCGGGATATTCACTGAATGTTTCACAAATGGATAAAAGAAAAGGATCTATCTATCTGACAGATCCCACCTGAAAATAATTAATGACCTAATTCAACCTCGTCAACATGGTTAATGTGCTTTTTGTTTATTAATATGAATATTACAGAGATAAGTACAAAGCATCCCCCGACAATAAACGGAACAGAGGGATTATAAATCTCCGAAAGTTTTCCGGCCATATAAGGTGCAATGGCACCGCCAATAAAGCGAAGGAAGCTGTAAGCGGCAGAAGCTGTAGAGCGTTGTACAGGTGCTGCATTCATAACCGCTGTTGTAATCAGTGTATTATTATTACCTAATAAGGCACCAGCCGCAATGACGCAAATAATGATAACCATTTGTGTAGATGTCCATGTACCCATGACAAAAAGTAGGATTCCAAACATAATCAGCATGGCACACATTGATTTAATCGTTCCAAACTTTTGTTGCAGTTTTGGAGCCATAAAGACAGAGGTAATTGCCAGTAAAACACCCCAGCCTAGGAATACAAATCCAAGCCCATGTTCATCCAATCCCATAACAAATGGGGCATAGGCAAGCAATGTAAAAAAGCCGAAATTATAGAGTGCTGCCGCAATCCCGAAAACCAAGAGTGAACGGTGTTTTAGTGCACGGAAAGGATCTGCCAAAGAAGTTTTTGTTTGGCTTTTTTGATCTTGGCTTGCTTTGGGCATTAAGAGAATTAACCCGATAAAAGCTACGACCATTAGTGTGGCAACGCCAAGAAACGGACCTCTCCATGACATTGCTCCTAACCAGCCACCTAGAAGCGGACCTACTGATATTCCTAGACCAATGGCAGCCTCATACAAGATAATGGCTTTTGCTGTTCCGCTATTAGAAAGCGAGACAATCGCTGCAAGAGCAGTTGCAACAAATAATGCATTTCCTAGTCCCCAGCCGCCACGAAGACTAACTAGCGACCAAATACCATTTGATAAGCCGCCAAGGGCTGAAAAGACTGCAATAATAACAATCCCAGAAAGAAGGGTCCATTTAATTCCCAGCCTTGATGAAATCATACCCGTAATCAGCATGGCAACTGCCATAACTGCATTATAGCTAGTGAATAATAGGGTAACTTGACTTTGTGTGGCATGTAATTGTACTGCAATGGCTGGTAAAATAGGGTCAACTAGTCCTAAGCCCATAAACGCAATAATGCTGGCAAAAAAAACAGCCCATACTGCTTTTGGTTGTTTTAATAGTGAGCCCTGCGAATCTGATTTTGAAGTGTTTGCTGAGGTTGACGCAATTGACTGCGGCTTCGATGACATTCACATCTCTCCTTAATAATTTGAAATAATATTAGATATAGTTGTATAATGAAACTATATGATTGTATTATACAACTATTTTCTACTACGTCAATGATGTTTTAAAAAGTCTTTCGTTATGAATTCGTAAATAATTTTGATTATGATATGATTATGTTAGTAACTTGAATATGGTGAGGTCACAGAAATGAATGATAATGCTCTGGAAATGATTGAACTTGAATTAGCGATTCTGCTGCGACGAACTACATCTGCCACCAATAAAAAAAGTGGGAATCTTGATCGTGCTGCCTATTTATTACTTCGTCGCATTGCAATGAAAGGGGCAGTGGGGGTAAAGGTTTTAGCAGGTGAATTTCAATTGGATATATCAACTGTCAGCAGACAAGCAGCCGCTCTAGAGCAAAAGGGCTACTTGTATAAAATACCTGATCCGTTAGATGGAAGGGCATATACCTTTCAAATTACAGAGTTAGGACAAACAGAATTACATGATCATATGAAGTCTCGTTTAGAACGAATTACCGAATTACTACAAGATTGGCCGGAAGAAGAGCGTCAGGTTTTTGGGAAGCTGTTAAGGAAATTCAATCAGTCATTTTTAGACAGATAAAAAAATAAGGGCTTATCGCCCTTTTTCCTCTAAAAACTTATTTTTCCTTCTCTTTATCTTTTTTCTTATCCATTTTACGGTCACTTAAGGTACGATAAATTTGTGTATACATACTGCCCTGCTCAATATTTTCTAAAAAGAAGGGACCGATAAGTTCTATGTATTCTTCATCATCAAACATTTTTTTGTTTTGTAATTCCATTTCAGCAAGCCCTTCATAAATCGATAGGAGGGCGAACGTGTGATCTTCTCCGGAAATGGGAGTTAGAATTTCCACCTTTTGATCATAGTTTTCATTTCTAAACTTTTTAATCTCCCTTAAATTTTCGATCCCTTCTTGAAATTTGTCTTGTTTAATGATAAACGTCTGATACACATAAACAGACATAAAAGCACCTCCATTTATTGAAGCAAAACCTAAGTATTACTATTTGTCTATCTCTCACTTATTATTCATAGTTCTAATGGCTGAATCTGTCAGTTAGCAGTCTAAAAATGATAAGTTTATTATGCGAAAAATAGGAAATCCCTGCATGTCCAAACATGCAGGGAATTTTATTTAAGGGGGAATTCTCTTTCATTACTTCATTTCTTCCCAATCCGCGTATTGACCGCTGCCTTGGCATCCTGGGCATTCAAATGAATTAAAGTAGGCAAATTCATTATAAGGATACACAGTGTACCCTCTTCCTTCACAATCTGGGCATTTGCCTTGCTCCTTCATATTGGAGACATGATTTTGGTATCTAGCCTCTTTCCATTGATTAAATGAGTTGAGTAGTCCCATTTTCTTCACCTCATCGTTTTTACTTAGTATGGGGGAAAAATGGAATATTTATGCTTGCATGTTTTTATATCATAAAAGGGAATGCTTACTAAGTTATTAATCGTTATATTTTCCTGTTGATATATGATATGAAAAAGCTTTCAAATAGTGATTCTTCTGATGTAATGCTTGTACAATTTTTTTAGTTATCCATATCTAAATTTAATTTTTTCAATCGGTATTGTAAGCTTTGACGGCTTAAGCCAAGTAACATGGCAGTCTTTGAAATATTAAAATTATTTTTCTTTAGTACATGGGCAATATAGGTTTTTTCAAATAGTTCTAATTGATCTTTTAAAGGCACCGTCACATCTCCATTTTCTTTCATAAAGGTATCCACTGTAGAGAGAGGCATTAATCTTTCTTTTAACTGCATTTTGTTTCGATACTGGTATGGTAAATGGCGGTATCGAATGAAGTCTTCATCATCCATCATGATGTTCATGGCAGCTTCAATAATATGCTCCAATTCGCGAATATTTCCATGCCATTCATATTCAAAGAAAGACTGTTTAACTTCTTCGGAAAGCCCCCTAACCCGCATCTGAAAACGTTCATTATATTTCTCAATAAAATGCTCTACCAGTAATGGGATATCTTCTTTCCGTTCACTTAATGGCGGAACAAAAATCGTAACGACACCGAGCCGGTAATACAAGTCTTTACGCATCCGATTATTAGCCACCGCATCAATCGGATCTTCATTCATGTTGGCAATGACCCTGACATCAACAGGTGTATCCTTTGTATCCCCAATCCTTCTTATTGTTTTTTCTTGAAGGACTCGAAGTAATTTTGCTTGAAGATTTAAATTTAAGGAATTAATTTCATCAAGCAGCAAGGTCCCGCCGTTTGCTTGTTCAAATAATCCCGGTGTATCGACCGCTCCTGTAAATGCTCCGCGTTTGGTTCCGAACAGAAGGCTCTCAATTAGATTATCCGGTAAAGCTGCACAGTTTTGAGAAATAAATGGCCCGGACAATCGCTCGCTACCATTATGTATACTTTGGGCAAACAGTTCTTTTCCTGTACCAGTATCCCCTACAATCAATACATAAGAGGAGGTTCTTGTTGCACGTTTGGCTGATTCTATGACTTCTTGAATGGCGGGACTAATCCCAATAATGTTATCAAAAGTATATTTAGTGTTCCCTTTATTCATGTTGCCTTTGATTAAGCGTTCAAGTTTAGTTACGTCATTGGCAATTTCAACAGCACCTTCTAATTGATCGTTTGAATAGATAGGGATTGTGTTGTTAATAGTGGTAATTTCACGCCCCTTATTATTAAAATAGGTCTGCTTAACATTACTTGTTTCTTTTCCTTCTTGAAGCGCTTTTACTAGTGTGCTTGATTGATCATCTTTAAACATAAACACATCTAACAAATTTTTATCGATAACATCTTGAAAATCCATTGATTCAATTTGCATCATTTTTTTATTATAAATAATCGTTTTACCCGTTTCATCGACGGCATGAACTCCGACATCAATCTCATCCAATATCCGTTTATATATATGGGTTAAGTAAAGTAAATGCTTATTTGTTTTTTCCATGATATACATACCCCTTGTTTTTCCTCTATGCACTTATTTAAACAAAGAAACCTTTATAATGCAAAATATTTTTGCGTTTTAAATAAAAATTTTTCATTTTACGCAAAAAATATTTGCTCTAAATATCATTAGAAAGCTGTTAAACTGCAAAATCATAGTTGGCACGAAATTTGCAATTTAAATTAGTGAATATCAAAAAGGGGGAAATATCATGTACTCATACTCACATGAACCATTTACGAATTTTACTGAGGAAAAAAATATACAAGAATTCAAAGATGCTCTTGCCTTCGTTCAAAGTCAATTAGGAAAACACTATCCAGTCATTATTGGCGGTAAATCCATTACAACAGAGGAAAAAATGCAATCCATTAATCCGGCAAATAAAGAAGAGGTGATTGGCAGTGTTTCAATGGCCAATCAAGAACTAGCAGAAAAAGCGATGCAGGCTGCTTTAACAGCGTTCGAATCTTGGAAAAAGTGGAAACCAGAGCACCGTGCCCATATCTTATTTCGTGCAGCGGCCATGTTGCGACGTCGTAAACATGAATTTTCTAGCTATCTAGTAAAAGAAGCAGGAAAGCCTTGGGGAGAAGCCGATGCAGATACGGCAGAGGCCATTGATTTTCTTGAGTTTTACGCTAGACAAATGTTATTGATTAAAGATGGAGTTCCAGTTAAAAGCCGTAAAGGTGAAATAAATCAGTTTCACTATATTCCGCTCGGAGTTGGAATCATTATTTCACCGTTTAACTTCCCACTTGCGATTATGGCAGGTACAACGGTTGCTGCGATTGTCTCTGGCAATACTGTTCTGTTAAAGCCGGCGAACTCAACACCAATCGTGGCTGCTAAATTTGTGGAGCTCATGCATGAAGCAGGTCTGCCAAATGGGGTTTTAAACTTTGTACCTGGCAGCGGAGCCCAAATAGGTGATTACTTAGTGGATCATCCAAAAACCCGTTTTGTTTCTTTTACTGGTTCACGGGAGGTAGGCTGCCGTATATATGAACGGGCGGCTAAGGTTAATCCAGGACAAATTTGGTTAAAGCGTGTCATTGCAGAAATGGGCGGTAAAGATACGGTTGTTGTTGATAATGACGCCGATTTGGATCTAGCTGCAGCTTCAATTGTTTACTCAGCCTTTGGCTATTCTGGACAAAAATGTTCAGCTGGCTCTCGCGCAGTTGTCCATCAAGACGTATATGACATTGTCCTTGAAAAGGCTGTTGCCTTAACAAAAACACTTACCATCGGTAACCCAGAATTAAAAGAAACTTATATGGGACCGGTAATAGATGAGAGATCCTTCAAAAAGATAATGAATTATATCGAAATTGGCAAGGAAGAGGGGCGATTACTGACAGGCGGTGAAGGGGATGACTCAAAAGGTTACTTTATTCAACCGACCGTCTTTGCTGACATGGATGAAAATGCCCGCCTCATGCAGGAAGAAATCTTTGGACCAGTGTTAGCTTTCTGTAAAGCCCGTGATTTTGATCATATGATGAAGATTGCTAACAACACAGATTACGGTTTAACAGGAGCACTAATTTCCAATAATCGCGAACACATTGAGAGAGCAAAAGAAGAATTCCATGTAGGGAATCTTTATTTTAACCGGGTATGTACGGGCGCTATTGTTGGTTATCAGCCATTTGGCGGATTTAATATGTCGGGAACAGATTCAAAAGCCGGTGGACCTGACTATCTACTTCTTCATATGCAGGCAAAAACAACTTCCGAAATGCTCTAGGATTGTATGAATTGAGGGCATCTAGCGATGTTCTCTTTAAGAAAAAAGGGGGAAACGACATGACAATTACGACTAAAACTACGGAGATTATTGATCAAACAAATAAATTTGGTGCAAATAACTATCATCCACTGCCAATTGTTATTTCAAAAGCAGAAGGGGTGTGGGTGGAAAGTCCTGAAGGCAAACGATATTTGGATATGCTTAGCGCCTATTCGGCTGTGAATCAGGGACATCGTCACCCGAAAATTATTCAAGCTTTAAAAAATCAAGCTGACAAAGTAACGCTAACTTCTCGTGCCTTCCATAATGACCAACTGGGTCCATGGTACGAAAAAATATGTAAGCTGACAAAAAAGAATATGGCTCTGCCAATGAATACAGGTGCGGAAGCAGTTGAAACCGCTCTAAAAGCAGCACGGCGCTGGGGCTATGATGTAAAAGGGATTGCTGAAAATCAGGCTGAAATCATAGCTTGTATAGGAAACTTCCATGGGCGGACAATGGGGGCTGTGTCGCTCTCCTCTGATCCAGAATATAAACGCGGATTTGGTCCTATGCTTCCTGGTATTAAATTGATTCCTTATGGTGACATAGACGCATTAAAAGCTGCGATTACACCAAATACAGCTGGATTTTTAATCGAGCCGATTCAAGGTGAAGCAGGGATTATCTTACCTCCTGAAGGATTTTTAAAACAAGCTTCTGACTTGTGTAAAGACAATAAAGTTTTATTTATTGCCGATGAAATCCAGGTAGGTTTAGCACGTACTGGTAAAATGTTTGCTTGTGACTGGGAAGAAGTTGAGCCCGATATGTTGATTCTAGGAAAAGCACTAGGAGGCGGAGTTTTCCCAATTTCTTGCGTAGTCGCGAATACAGATATACTAGGCGTATTTAATCCAGGTTCACATGGTTCCACGTTTGGTGGGAATCCACTGGCATGCGCCGTTTCACTAGCTGCTTTAGAAGTGATTGAGGAAGAGAACCTAACCGAACGTTCGCTTGAATTAGGGAAGTATTTTCTTGATCAATTAAAAACCATTAACAATCCTTTCATTAAGGAAATTCGTGGTAAAGGCTTGTTTATTGGTGTGGAATTATCTGAGGCTGCAAGACCTTATTGTGAAAAATTAAAAGAAGCAGGGTTATTATGCAAAGAAACCCACGATACTGTTATTCGGTTTGCGCCCCCGCTCATTATTAAAAAAGAAGAAATCAATTGGGCCGTTGAAAAAATCAAGCGTGTTTTATCATAAAAATATTACTCTATTAAAATAAGGGGTGGCCTAGATGCCTGCTAATCCATTAGTTGATGAAATGTCTAAGGAACAACAAAAAGAACAAGAGTCGTTAAATCTTTTTTACTCCACGCAATTCGTGATTCGAAAAGCACTAGGTAAGCTAGGATATACAGAAGAAATGTATGAGCTTTTAAAAGATCCGCTTCGTGTATTAACCGTAAGAATTCCAGTAAGGATGGACGACGGTACGGTAAAAGTGTATACTGGCTACCGTTCTCAGCATAATGATGCAGTAGGGCCGACAAAGGGCGGAGTTCGCTTTCATCCAGAGGTGGATGAAGAAGAAGTAAAGGCATTGTCGATTTGGATGAGTTTAAAGTGCGGAATTACCGATCTTCCTTATGGCGGAGGTAAAGGTGGGATCATTTGCGATCCAAGAAACATGTCCTTTAGAGAACTTGAAAGACTTAGCCGTGGCTATGTGCGGGCAATCAGCCAAATTGTTGGACCTACAAAAGACATTCCGGCCCCTGATGTTTATACCAATTCGCAAATTATGGCATGGATGATGGATGAGTACAGCCGGATTCGAGAATTTGATTCCCCTGGATTTATTACAGGGAAACCATTAGTTCTTGGCGGCTCTAAGGGACGGGAAACGGCAACCGCTGCCGGTGTGACCATCTGTATTGAAGAAGCCGTCAAGAAAAAGGGCATCGACTTAAAAGGTGCAAGAGTGGTGATTCAAGGATTTGGGAATGCCGGCAGCTATCTGGCAAAATTTTTGCACTCTGCTGGTGCAAAGGTCATTGGCGTATCCGATGTGTATGGCGGTATCTATGACGCGAATGGTCTTGATATTGATTATCTACTTGATCGTAGAGACAGTTTTGGTACGTTCTCTCAGTTATTTGAAAAGACGATTACAAATCAAGAATTGTTGGAGTTAGATTGTGATATTCTTGTCCCTGCGGCCATTTCAAACCAAATTACCGCTCAAAATGCAGCCCAAATAAAGGCTTCAATTGTGGTCGAAGCGGCAAATGGACCCACGACATTGGAAGCGACCACGATATTAACAGAACGAGGTGTTTTGCTTGTTCCGGACATTTTAGCGAGTGCTGGCGGTGTGACCGTTTCTTATTTTGAATGGGTCCAAAATAATCAAGGCTATTACTGGTCTGAAGAAGAAGTGGCTGAAAAGCTTGCGAAGGTCATGATTAAATCGTTTGATACGATTTACGAGACATCCGAGACACACCAAGTAGATATGCGTTTAGCCGCCTATATGGTGGGCATTAGAAAAGTAGCGGAGGCATCCAGTTTCCGCGGCTGGGTTTAAAATCTTGGCAGTAAAGATGATTTATTGATAACCGAAAGTGATTTAAGAATAAATCCCCTTTCCACTAAGTGGGAAGGGGATTTTTGCGTTAAATATGCAAAAATCTTTATAGATGATGCCAAAAAAATTGGCATGATGTTCAAATAATGTTCATAAATAAAGGCTTTTAATTTGGCATAAAAATTGCATTGTTTTAGAGTAAGAATAGTAAAAAAATTATAATGATTTGGTCGTTGTTAATGTCAGCGCCGAAAGTTATTATCCTTTTACTATTGACGATTTTTTTATGATTTTTTATTGAAAACGCATTCAATTTAGAGGGGGGAAGGTTAATGAATTTACAGGAGAGCAGTACGACTCATGAATTAAAGAGAACAATGAAAACTCGGCATTTGTTTATGATTTCTTTAGGGGGGGTCATTGGATCAGGTCTTTTCTTGGGGTCTGGTTATACGATCAGCCAGGCTGGTCCGATGGGGGCAATTTTGTCATACATTGTCGGTGGTTTTATTATGTTTTTAACGATGCTTTGTTTAGGGGAATTATCAGTTGCAATGCCGGTCTCGGGCTCATTTCAAACCTATACGACAAAGTTTATTGGACCTGGAACAGGATTTGCGCTTGGCTGGCTATATTGGTTAGGTTGGTCTGTAACGGTGGCATTAGAGTTGCTTTCTGCCGGACAACTTATGCAAAGATGGTTCCCACACTCTCCTGTTTGGATATGGTGTGCTATTTTCGCGATTGTATTATTCTCCCTTAACGCACTTTCTGCCCGTGCCTTCGGAGAAACCGAGTTTTGGTTTTCAAGTATTAAAATTTTTGCTATCTTAGCCTTTATTCTTTTAGGCGGCGCTGCAATGTTCGGATTCATTCACATGAAAGGTGGACAAGCCGCACCGTTTTTATCCAATTTCACCGCCCATGGGTTGCTCCCTCATGGTTTGACAGCCTTGATCATTACCATGATCACCGTTAACTTTTCCTTTCAAGGGACTGAATTAATTGGTATTGCAGCGGGAGAGAGTGAAGAACCTGAGAAGACCATTCCAAAATCAATCAAACAAACAGTCTGGCGTACACTATTTTTCTTTGTCTTAGCGATTTTTGTGTTAGCAAGTTTAATTCCAATGAAACAAGCAGGTGTGGTCGAAAGTCCATTTGTTGTGGTTTTTGACAGTATTGGGATCCCATATGCTGCGGACTTGATGAATTTTGTTATTCTTACCGCCTTACTTTCTGTCGCAAACTCCGGTCTTTATGCGGCCACTAGGATGTTATACGCAATGTCGAAAGAAAAAATGGCTGATGCTAGGCTGACAAAAGTGAATAAGCAGGGTGTTCCGTTTAACGCCCTAGTATTAACCATTGGGATTGCATTGTTGTCCTTATTATCAGGATTTTTTGCAGAGGAGACTGTCTTTGTTTGGCTTCTTTCGATTGCGGGGTTAGGGGCGCAGGTGGGATGGATTTCCATTACAGCCTCACAGATTGCTTTTCGCAGGAAGTTTATTCGTGAGGGCGGGAAGGTTGAAGATTTGAAGTTTAAAACACCGTTTTTCCCGGTCTTGCCAATCATTGGACTAGTTTTAAACTGCCTTGTGCTAACTAGTTTGGCTTTCGATTCTGAACAACGTCTCGCCTTATATTTAGGAATTCCGTTTGTGGCAGCCTGTTATTTTATTTACCATTTTAAAATTAGCAAGAAACGTGAACACAATGGATTAGGAGAACAAGAATTAAATTTAAATGAAAATAAGAAAATGATTATTTAAATAGGGCAAAAACGTTTGGACGGTTCCAAACGTTTTTGTTTTGGATAAAGTACCTGCAAAAATCCATACTAAGCCTGAGGTGATAATCAATGAGTGATTGGAACGAACAAGCAGCACCTAATAATAATTTACCACCAAAAACGCTTAAAACTGGTGAGTTGACGGGCAAAGCATCAGAACATGAATTTTCTGAGGAATTATCTGATGGGGGTGAACGGGATCAAATGATCCAAAGGCAAAAGAAGAATTTAAAAATGAAATAACGGGTGGCGATTAACATCGTCACTTTTATTTTTTGCCGAGGAACAAAAAAAGCAGGGGCGACAAACGACCCTGCCTTAGAAATTCAATCTCCATTAAACATATCAAAAATTCCGCGTGCAATACTGCCTTCATCCTTAGCTCCACCACGGGATGGTGCAGCAGCAAATACCCTGCTGGCCAGTCTGCTGAAAGGCAATGATTGAATCCAAACAGATCCAGGTCCTCGTAATGTTGCAAAAAACAAGCCTTCTCCGCCAAAAAGGGCTGTTTTAACACCCTTAACAAACTCAATATCATATTGGACATTGCTGGTCATCGCCACTAAACAGCCAGTGTCAACACGTAGTGATTGACCTGGGAGCAGCTCTTTGCGAATAATGGTCCCTCCGGCGTGAACAAAACACAAACCGTCACCTTCAAGCTTTTGCATAATAAAGCCCTCGCCGCCGAAGAAGCCGACGCCCATTTTTCGTTGGAACTCAACGCCTACTTGAACTCCTTTTGCAGCAGCCAGAAAGGCATCTTTTTGACAGATAATTTTTCCGCCAAGTTCACTTAAATCCATCGGGATAATCTTACCTGGATAAGGGGAGGCAAAGGAAACATGTCTTTTGCCAGCACCAACGTTAGTAAAGGTGGTCATAAAGAGGCTCTCACCGGTTATGATTCGTTTCCCAGCACTAAATAATTTCCCCATTATACCGCTGCCACCTGTACTGCCGGACCCATCACCGAAAATTGTCTCCATATGTATGTTATCTTCCATCATCATAAAACTTCCTGCTTCAGCTACAACCGTTTCTTGCGGATCAAGTTCAACCTCAACAAATTGCATATCATCACCATAAATCTTGTAATCAATTTCATGGTTATTCATCCAGATCCCTCCACATTTCATACTCTATCTATGCCTATGTTTATTATAAGAAATTTAGGAAAAAAGTGCTAATTTTAGATAACAAAAAAGACGTCTGTAAAAACAGACGTCTCCTGCGTATTGAGGCGAGCAACCACACTCCACATAGTGTGCTCCATAAAGGAATGTTTCTCGACTTACACAATTCAGCTCATCGCTCATTTATTATAACACTATAATAAGTAGAAAAACAAGAAAAACTTTTTAAATAAAAGTACTTGAAGTTTCATCTGTATTACTATATATTCAAATAATCAGATATATAAAATAAATGATAAGAAGGGTTACTATGTATATTGATAAGAGATTCCATCATTACTCTATTGGAAGTTTACAAAAAGACCTGCTATCAGGGATGATTGTCGGCGTGATCGCCATTCCATTAGGGATGGCATTTGCCATTGCTTCTGGGGTAAAGCCGGAGTACGGGATCTATACCACGATTGTTGCAGGTATTCTTATTTCCTTGCTTGGCGGTTCCAAATACCAAATTGGCGGACCAACAGGGGCATTTATCCCAATATTATTTGGGATTGTCATGACATATGGTTATGAAAATCTTCTTATTGCGGGCTTTATGGCAGGAATGATTTTAACTTTAATGGGTATTTTTCGCCTAGGTTCACTGATTAAATGGATACCTAGACCGGTGACGATTGGTTTTACAGCGGGGATCGCTGTTACTATTTTTGCTGGACAAATGGCTAGTTTCTTAGGGTTAACAGGTATTAAAAAACATGAAGAATTTATATTAAATCTGAAGGAGATTGTGGTTCATTTAGATACCATTAATTTATTTAGTCTTATCACAGCAGCGATTTGTTTAATCATGGTGTTGTTAACTCCAAGATTTGCACCAAAAGTTCCCGGACCACTGATTGGTTTATTAGTATCAACGTGTGTTTCAGCACTGTTTTATCCAGGGCATGTGGCGACAATTGGAACAGCATACGGTGAAATCCCAAGCAAATTACCAGAACTCCACATTCCAGCAATTAATATAGATGTTATGATCAAACTTTTAAAACCTGCATTTGTAATTGCCATGCTCGGAGGAATCGAATCCCTTCTTTCAGCAGTAGTAGCAGATGGTATGACCAACAGCCGACATAACAGCAACAAGGAATTAATTGGTCAAGGGATTGCGAACATGATTACTCCGTTATTCGGTGGTATCCCAGCGACAGGGGCATTAGCCCGGACGGCAACCAATATTAAGAATGGCGCTGTTTCTCCTATTTCAGGAATCACACATGGAATCGTTGTCTTTCTTGTTTTACTGTTTTTAGCGCCAAAGGCTTCCTATATTCCCCTTGCCAGCATGGCACCTATTTTAATGGTGGTTGCTTGGAATATGAGTGAAAGGAAGGTATTTGCCCATATTGTCAAAACAAAATCAACCGATTCCATTGTCCTTTTGGTAACATTTTTACTTACCGTTTTTGTAAACTTAACGACAGCAGTTGAAATAGGATTGGTCATGTCTGCCATCCTGTTTGTTAAACGCATGAGTGATGTTACGACGACAGCGAAAGCATTGCCTAATCCCGAGCATAGTCAAGGAAAAGTGGAAACCTCTATGGTCACCGATACTCACGATTGCCCGCAAATCAGTATTTTTAATGTGGAAGGACCTTTATTCTTTGGAGCAGCCCAAACGTTTGAGAAAACGATTATGGAAACCATCAACTATCATCCCAAAATCCTCTTATTACGGATGAGTAAGGTGCCTTTAATGGATACAACCGGTGAAGCCATCCTTGCAAGTATTGTGAAACATTTTTCTAAAAGTGGTATAGTGTTGGTATCAGGATTGAATTCGCAGCCAAAGAGTGTTCTTCATAAAACGGGCTTATTTGAGTTAATCGGGCAAGATCATTTTTTTGAACACACAGGCGAAGCCATTCAGTATGGACTTTCACAAATTAATGAAAATAGATGCTTGGGTTGTAAGCATTTTGCCTTTAGAGAATGTAAGCAATTGTCTGCAAATGAGGTTGTTGACAACAGGGCGAAGTTAACGGCTACCTTTTAAAAATGAGGAAGTGATGTTTTGAATTTAGAAATACAGCAATTTAAAGCGGAATTTTTTAAAGCACTTGCCCATCCGCTGAGAATCCGCATTTTGGAACTGCTCGCCGAAGGGGATAAGAATGTGAATGAAATTCAAACCCTTATTGGCAGCGAAGGTTCGGCTGTTTCACAGCAGCTGACCATTTTACGTGCTAAAAATATTGTCTCAGGAACTAAGGAAGGAAACAAAGTCATCTATACTTTGAAGGATCCGATGATTATTGAACTGCTGGCCGTTGCCCGCCAGATTTTTAATAATCACCTGGTCGATACGATTACGAAATTAGATAAGTTTAAAGAAGAAGAAGAAGAAGTCCTGCCGCAGCCGAAGATTTAATGTCTTTGGCTTTTTTTTATCCCAGTTATAGGGGTACAAATTAAGATGGTACCTAATTATTTTTCTTCAATTAACGACATTTCTGTTTTTAATAGATATTAAGATTAGCAATATCGAAAAGAAGAAAAAGATTTTTGTAGAATTGTGAAAGATTGTGTCGTAAAGCCCTTTCTTGACAGAAATTCGTAAAAATGATAAATTTTAAACAGCCGTTGCACACGAGATTAGATTTATGTACTAGCTTGTTCAAAGTTTTAACCGATGTTTGGATGAGGAAATGAAGGTAAAGCTATCACGTTGTACTTTGGTGAATTTTACACATGGCTTGATAGTAAGCCAATAGGAGGATTTTTTTACATGAAAAACGGTAAAGTAAAATGGTTTAATTCAGAAAAAGGTTTTGGATTCATCGAAGCAGAAGACGGTAACGACGTATTCGTTCACTATTCTGCAATCCAAACAGAAGGTTTCAAAACTTTAGAAGAAGGTCAAGAAGTTTCTTTCGAAGTAGTTGAAGGAGCTCGTGGACCACAAGCTGCTAACGTAACTAAAAAGTAATTCTACCTATACAACTAATACAACAGCCTGGACTTGGTTTCAGGCTGTTTTTTATTGTCTACTTTTTACTTATTTAAGTTATTCCCAGATTCATTCCAATTGGTATTTTGGTATAATAGTAGTATTCGATTAATCACGAGGTGACATTAATGAAATTCATTCACACGGCTGATTGGCATTTAGGTAAATTAGTACATGGTATATATATGACGGAAAATCAACGTGCAGCACTAATGGAATTTGTTTCGATTGTGGAAGAAGAGAAACCAGATGCAGTGGTTATTGCCGGCGACCTTTACGATCGTTCTGTTCCGCCGACAGATGCAGTAGAGTTGCTTGATGAGATTCTCTTTAAAATAAATGTAGAACTAAAAACCCCCGTAGTGGCCATCGCAGGAAACCATGATAGTGCAGAACGACTTTCATTTGGCAGCTCATGGTATAAACATAGCCAATTCTATTTAACTGGGAAACTGACGAATCATTTTAAGCCGGTACAAATAAAGGGTGTCAATTTTTATCAGGTGCCTTATGCAGAGCCGGGTGTCGTCCGTCAACTTCTTGAGGATGATTCCATCCACTCCCATCAGGAGGCGATGAAGGCCCTGATTGGTAAAATAGAAGAAACGTTGAATCCAAATGAACCAAACGTTTTTGTCGGACATGCCTTTGTTTTAGGTGGTCAAACTTCAGATTCTGAACGTGTTTTATCTGTTGGTGGCTCTGGATGTGTTGGCGCAGAATTATTTGCTCCTTTTTCTTATACCGCACTGGGTCATTTGCATAGTCCAGATGCCATTAATCATGAAAGGGTCAAGTATTCCGGCTCCCTCTTAAAATATTCTTTTTCAGAAGCAAAGCAAAGAAAGTCGATTTCGATTATTGAAATGGATGAAAAGGGGAATTTCATGCATCGGTATCGTTCCCTGACTCCTAAACATGATATGCGGGAAATGGAAGGGTATCTAGAACAATTACTCGACCCGAGCTTTTATGATCAAGTACGTGTCGATGATTATTTGAAAATTACTTTGTTAGACGAAGGTGCACTAATGGACCCGATTAATAAATTGCGGCAAGTATACCCAAATGTCCTTCATCTTGAAAAGAAAATAGACCTTACAGATAGTAAGAAAATACAATCTTACATTGCCAATAAAAGTGAGAAAAAGTCAGAAATGGACCTATTTGAACAGTTTTATTCAGACATGACAACTTCTGAATTCACAACGGAAAAAAAGGACCTTATGACAGAAATTATTGAAAAGGTGTTGCGTGAGGAGGGTATGAGATGAAACCGATAAAATTAACGATGCAGGCATTTGGCCCTTATGCAGAGAGGGAAGAAATTGATTTTAACCAGCTTGGCAATCGGACAATGTTTGTGATTTCTGGAAAAACGGGTGCGGGTAAAACAACGATTTTTGATGCCATTAGTTATGCTATTTACGGTAAAGCCAGTGGGGAAGACCGCAATGGTCCTGAACTCCGCAGCCAATTTGCAAAAGATGATTTGTTAACAGAGGTTTCACTCGATTTCTCCCTCCGTAACAAAGTATATTCGATTACGCGCTCACCCCAGCAGCAAAAGAAAAAAGACAGAGGTGATGGGTTCACATCTATTGGCGCCAAAGCGGAATTATATATGTGGGATGAAGGCGAGAAAAAATTAATTGCATCGAAGACAAGCGATGTAGAAGAAAAAATTAAAGAAATCATGTTGATCGATGCCAATCAATTCAGGCAAATCTTAATGATTCCACAAGGCGAATTTCGGAAGCTGTTAACGTCTGATAGTAAGGATAAGGAAGTAATCCTACAGCGGCTGTTCCACACTCAAGTTTATAAATTAATAGAAGAAAAACTAAAATTGGAAGCAGCTGAACTCAAAAAGACGGTTGAAGATCAAGAACGCACCCGAAACGCAGCCTTACGACGGATCCAAGCTGTTACAAACCAAGAGCTCCGTCTAGCACTAGAAACGGATCCCGAAAACCACATTCTCATCATGCCGCTTTTACTAGAAGAAATGAACGGTATGGAGGTCAAACTAGAACAATTATCTAGTCAGTTGACCGAAAAGGTTCAGGAGCAAGACAAGATAAAGGAAACTCTTTTCGAAGCTGAGGCTATTTTAAAACAACTGCAAACCAAAGAAGAATTAAAAGGGCAAAAGGAGCTTCTTCGTGCTCAAGAGGACGTTTTCTCTGAGAAAGAAATACAGGTAAAACGGGCACAAAAGGCAGCCCTTTTAGCGAAACAAGAGGAACTATGCCATCGGTTAAAGCAGGAGACAGTCAGGATGCAGGCAAATATTAACGCGATAATGTCTGAGATTAAAACTTTGAATGGGCAAGAAGAGCAGGCGAAAAAGCAGTTGCAAAAAGAACTTGATCGTGAGGATGATCGTCAAACTGCACAAGCTGAATTAAATCAGCTTGCAAATATGAAGGAAGATGTCTACTCTTTTGCAGCCTTAATGAAAGAGACAAATCAGAAAGCCGCCGAGCTAAAAGCTTCTAAAGGGAATCTTGTGAATGATGAACAAAGTTTAAAACAATTAGAAGAAAGAATTGCCTTTTTGAAGGTTCAAAAAGAGGAAATTGACAAAGGAAAGGTAACTTTTTTAGAAAATAAGAGTAAGCATGAAAAATTAAAAGTTAATTTTGACCGTTTTGAAAAACTAGAAATATTACTTATGCGTCACCAAAAGACGGAGCAAAAACTAGCTGAAATAACTCGACGTTTTGAAAATACGGTGGCTCGATATAATGATGCAAAGGCGTTAATGGATGAGTTGGAGAAAAAATGGATTCATGGGCAGGCAGCCATTTTAGCTGCAAATCTTCATAATGATGAAGCATGTCCTGTATGTGGCTCGTTGCATCATCCAGCTCCAGCAATTGGGCAAGAAAATAGTATCCCTACTGAAGAAGACTTGAAGGTTGCTAAGGAACAATCTGCGAAATGGGAAGCAGAAAAATCACGAGTCGAGGCTAACTTTTATCAGTTTCAATCAGAAGAGAAAACGCAAAAGGAAGCTGTGGAAGACATTTTGAGTGACATCAAGGTAAACCATCCAGATTTTAAACTTGATGAATTACTAAATGTAAAGACCGAAGCCGCTTCGGCAATGAATGAATTAGTTCAACAGCAAAAGAAGTTGCAGGAGCAGATTCAAAATCTTGAACGTTGTAAGACAGAGATTGATTCTCGAGAGAATGAACGAGGAGTTTTACAAAATGGGATTGATCAATTAAGGGCATTGGTGAATGATTTAACCGTTCAGTTTACAAAAAAAGAAACCGATCTTTCTAGAATGATGAAGGTCATCCCGGAAAATCTACGCTCAGAAGCGGAATATGAAAGAGCTCTAGCTTCCTCTCGAAACCGTCATGAAATGTTAGTAAAACAGCTTGAAGGAGCAAAAGAACATCTTCAAGCTGTTCGTGAAAAGTTATCAAATCAAAAAGCAAGATTAGAAGACGCCGAAAAGCATTTGGCTGCAAAACAGAAGGATTTGGAGACGGAACGCAATATCTTTATAATGAGGCTATCTAAACAGGGTTTTGAAAATTATAGTATTTATGCCGCTTCAAAAAAGACAGAAGAAGAAATCCAAAGCCTGCAAGATGAAATCCGCAGCTATCGTGAGGAGTTACGCTCTGTTTCCGACAGGTTGAAGGAATTAACCGATCTTCTAGCCGAAGTAAAAACGCCGGATGTTGAGGGAATTAAGCTAGAGTTAGCGAAATTTGCAAGTGAAATTGACATGCTGACACAGGAACGAACTGATTTATTTGTTAAAAAGCGTGATAATGAGGAAATTTATACCCGCGTCGTTCTTCTGAATAACGAGGTAAAGGCCTTGGAGGAACGGTATAGCATTATTGGTGATCTTTCTGATATTGCCAGGGGACAAAATCATTTGCGAATAACCTTTGAACGCTATGTACTTGCTGCTTTCTTAGATGATATTTTACGGGAAGCGAATATGCGCTTACGAAAAATGACTTCTGGACGCTATAGGCTGCAAAGAAAAACAGATCGCTCAAAAGGGAATGTCCAGAGTGGCTTGGAATTGCTGGTGTTTGACCAATATACAGGTCAGGAACGCCATGTCAAAACATTATCAGGTGGAGAAAGTTTTAAAGCATCGTTATCACTTGCCTTGGGATTAGCAGATGTGGTACAGAACTATGCCGGCGGTGTATCGTTAGAGACGATGTTTATTGATGAAGGTTTTGGTACGCTTGACCCTGAATCACTTGATCAAGCAATTGAGGCATTAATGGATATCCAAAGCAGTGGTCGGATGGTGGGAATTATTTCACACGTTCCTGAGTTAAAAGAGAGAATCGATGTAAGACTCGAAGTAACTTCTGGACAAGCTGGTAGTCGAACAGAGTTTATGTTTACGAATTAATGTGAAATGTAAAACAGGGGATGGTTTTTATACGTAGTGTGCATAAAAACCATCCCCTTGCTTCAATTTAGTTCCTTGACAAGGGCCCGTCCGGCCTGTCTTCCAGTAAAGAGACAGCCCCCGACAAATGTACCTTCAAGGGAACGGTACCCATGAATGCCTCCGCCGCCAAATCCTGAGACTTCGCCAGCAGCATATAGCCCTGGCACCGGATTACCTGTTATATCAAGTACTCTTCCAGATAAATCCGTTTGCAGCCCGCCTAGTGTTTTTCGGCTGACAATATTTAAACGGACAGCTATAAGCGGTCCCATCTTTGGATCAAGAATTTTATGGACGGGTGCCACCCGAATAAGTTTATCCCCTAAATAGTTCCGTGCCCCTCGCATCGCTGTTATTTGTAAGTCCTTGGTAAATTTATGATCGATTTCTCGGTCACGTGCGAGAATTTGCCGCCTAAGCTCATCCACTTTCAGGAGGTTATCTCCAGTCAGCTTATTCATCTCCTCCACTAATTCCTCCAGTGTGTTTGCTATAATAAAATCCTCCCCTTTGTCCATAAACGCTTTTACCGGTGCAGTGGGTCCCGGTAGGATACGGGCCAGAACCTTTTTAACACTCTTTCCTGTTAAATCGGGATTTTGTTCAGAACCGGAAAGGGCAAATTCTTTTTCAATAATTTTTTGGGTTAGGATAAACCACGAGTAATCGTAGCCTGATTTCATGATAGCTTCTAGGGTTCCTAGTGTATCAAAACCGGGGAAGTTTGGTGAAGGGAAGCGATTTCCTTTTGCGTCAAACCATATCGAAGAGGGACCAGGAAGTATTCGAATCCCATGGTTTGGCCAAACCGGATCCCAGTTTTTAATGCCTTCGGTATAATGCCACATCCTATCACGATTGACAATTCGCCCGCCGGCATTTTCCGTGATGGCAAGCATTCTGCCATCCACATGCAGAGGAACACCAGAAATCATTTGTTTTGGTGGATCACCAAGTCGTGACGGCCAATTTTTCCTAATCAATTCATGATTTCCGCCGATACCACCGCTTGTCACCAGAACAGCATTGGAGCGGAATTCAAAATCTCCAATTACCTCACGTGAACTGGCTTCCCCTCGAGCTACTGAACTCTCGATGAGAATATCACCGCGCACACCGACAACTTTACTATTTTCTTTCAATAATTCATTAACACGATGGCGCGGACGATAATCAACGAGACCTTTTGCCAACCCCAAGCGCATTCGTTCCTCGAATGGTTTTACAATTCCGGGACCCGTTCCCCAGACAATATGAAAGCGGGGTACAGAGTTACCATGGCCTTCCGCTGTATAACCCCCACGCTCAGCCCAGCCGACGACCGGAAAGAAGCGAACCCCCATATCGTATAGCCATTGTCGTTTTTCTCCGGCAGCAAAATCTACATAGGATTCTGCCCACTTTTTGCCCCAATAATCTTCATCATCCTCGCGATCAAAGCCGGCTGCTCCTAACCAGTCTTGCCAGGCCAGGTCTCGTGAGTCCTTTATGCCCATCCTTCTTTGTTCAGGTGAATCAACTAAAAATAAACCACCGAATGACCACCATGCTTGGCCACCTAAAGATGCTTCTGGCTCTTGGTCTAGAAGAAGAACTTTTTTACCTGCACCAGCCAGCTCTGAAACTGCAACTAAGCCGGCAAGTCCGGCGCCAACCACGATCACATCATAGATCAAATTTCTTCCCCCTTATAATTTATATATTTATTTGATTTCTGAATAGTCAGTATTTTTATTATAGCATGGTTGTCCCTGTATAGCTGTAATTTATTCATAATAATAGATATGTCAGCTTTTAACCGTATAGTTCATTCGGTAAGACCGAATAATAAGTTTAAATGGTTAGGAGGATTATTTATGAAAAAAATATCCATAATGTTCTGGAGTCTAATGATCATCCTTTGTCCGCTTATTACCCAGGCAGATGAACTTCCTCGATTATCCTCGGATTGCCTTGAGGACATGCAAAATCGGGATGAAACATATAATAAAGCCATTATGAAGGATATTATTAGTGAACTTGGGCTTGATATTGATAATAAGAAATACATAGAAGTAACCGATAAGGATTTAGATGCTGCCCATATGATTTACGGCGGAAAAGAAGTCGATGAAAACTATCAATCATTACATAAACAATTTATAGTTGCCTCGCGAGGTAAACCGACTCTTTATGTAAAACCTAAAGAAGCCTATTTACTTTATAAACAACCTGATAATACAAACGTAGCTATCCATTTAAAACTAACGGACCTTGAATGGGTAGTGGCAGGCAAACAAAAGAAAGAGGGAAATTCTGTTCATTATCAGCTGTTAAAGTGTGAAAAAGAGTACCTGAAGAAAAAACAGGAGTTTTTTAACCACTAATGCTAGTATGAACCATATATAAAAAAAGTCTCATAAGTAAATGATCCTTTTGGAGAAAATATAATGGAAATTATATTGGGAGAAGATTTTCCCGCAATTAACCAATCATAAACCCTTTCCCAAAAATCCAAAATAAGATAGTTCACTCATTCAATGCAAAGGGGTTGTTGGGGTTTGAGATGGCATAAAACCATACTTTCTATGATTCAGCAGCGGCAAGGAAAAAAGGTGGCATTGGCGGTGGATACCTCTACAAATGAAGCACCCGTTATCCTTATCAATAACATAGTCAAACTGTTTGAACAGTTAAAACCGGATACCTTATTGGTTCAAGCAGATTTTAAAATTAGAAGCATTTCCCCTGTAAAAAGTGATTCGATAAAGTATCAGACACATGGGAAATCTTCCTATACATTAGTATTAGAGTGGGCGAAAGAAGAACAGATTGATACACTATTTTATATAACCGATGTCACCGGATTTTTTTCTGAGGAGATTGAAAAGGTTGATTTTGAATTATTTTGGCTCGTCCCAGGGGATTTCTTGCCGCGCGTGCCATTTGGTAAAGCCATTAAGGTTGCATAACCACTAAATCCCTCACTTTTGAGGGGTTTTTTTAAATAGGAAGAGGAAGAAAGTTAAATAAAATGGAAAAACACCATCGGGAAAGAATGGTGTTTGTTTAACGGTTTAAATATTCAACCCATTATCATTTGTATAACCATCCAAATATTTAGACCTAGGATGATTAAGGCAAAGAGAGACGAAAGAATTGTGGTGATTCGCTTATTTGTAAGAACACCCATTAGTTCTTTCTTCTGAGTGAAATAAATCAAAGCGATAATAGGAAACGGCAAGACCGCACTTAGGATGACTTGACTTATAATTAGTGTCTGGGTCGGATCGACACCAAGTGCGACGATAATAACAGTTGGAGCCATGGTTACTAATCGGCGGATCCATAATGGAATGCTGAAGCCAACGAATCCCTGCATAATCACTTGGCCAGCCATTGTTCCGACTACTGAACTCGAAAGACCTGATGCAAGTAAGGAGATTAGAAAAACACTAGCGGCAGCCGAACCTAACAGTGGTGTAAGGGTATGATAAGCTGTTGTCAAATCAGCAACATGGCTTTGACCAGTTGTGTTAAAAACAGAAGCTGCCATATACATCATGGCAAGATTAACAAACCCTGCTAATGTCATCGCAATAATAATCTCTTTTGTACTAAACTTTTGGATTTTAATCTTTTCCTGATCGTTTCTAGGCACAATTCGATTTTGGGTTAAACTTGAATGTAAATATATCGCGTGCGGCATAACCGTGGCACCAATTACCCCAACGGCAAGCATGATACTTTCACTATTGCCGAGCCATGGAACCACACTATGATAGGCGATTTGCGAAAAATCAGGCTGTGATAGTAAGGTTTCCACCAAATAGCATAAGCCGATTAACATGGCAAAGGCAGCGATAAATTTTTCTAATGGCCTGAAACCAAATTTTTCGAGCATCAGGATTAAATAGGTGACGACACCAGTGATGAGCGTGGCATACAGCATAGGGATTCCCGCAAGTAAATTAAGAGCGAGTGTGGCACCTAAAAATTCGGCAAGGTCGGTTGCCATTGCGGCAAGCTCCGAAACAATCCACATGATCATCGTTAGCCATTTTGGCATTCGGTCTCGACAGATCTCCGGCAAACTCTTTCCAGTGGCGATCCCAAGCTTAGCTGACATATTTTGAAGGAGCAAAGCCATTAGGTTTGCTAAAACAATAACCCAAAGCATTTTATATCCAAAACGGGCACCACTTTGAATATTAGTGGCAAAGTTACCCGGGTCTACATAAGCAATCGATGCAATAAAGGCTGGACCAAGGAAGGGTAATAATGCTCGGATTCCTTTTACTTTTCCATTTATGGCATCCCTTGCAGCAGTAACGGTTTTATGTTCTGTTGCCCGAGCCTTATCAACTGCAATTGAATTAGTCTGGCTCATAAGACACCATCCTTTCTCTCAGTTTGTTTTTCATAGGCGCAAGGTTTGTTCGCTAATCAACAAAAGTTGCATTCGTGCAAATTCTTTAGATTTATTATAATAAAAATAGCTAAATTTGTGTATACTTTTGCCTATTTATTTTGAATTATTTCGAAAAAAAAGAAAAAACCAGAAGAATCTGGTTTTCAGGCTGTCGAAAAACTCTCGACATCCAATTATTTTATTCAATCACTTTAACAATTCACTGCGTTAATTTGTTAAAATATTATTAGTATATTTGGGTTCTCAACAAGTCTGTTGATTGGCGCTCCAGGCACAAGCGGTTCGCGGGCGTGCCGAGGACCCTCCTCGGCGCTAAAGCACCTGTGGGGTCTCCCCTGTCCCGTACTCCCGCAGGAGTCTTCGTGCCTTCCGCACCAATCAACAGAGTGTTTACAATAAGGACTTCAACTGAACTAATAAATATTAAAAAGACGTGGTGAATTCAATGTTTAAGCCGAAAGAGTCTAGCCAAAATGAATATGAATTTGTATCCATTATATATCTTGTTCTTTTTCATATGTAAATTTCCATTTAGGGAAAAAACCAGTAGTAGGATGAAACCTTCTATGAGCAATAACTCCAAAAATTTTACGATCAGAAAGCCCCTTACAAATAGGGTTAGTGAGATAACATGAATCCAGAGCTACCGCTTCTACCTTGAATCCAAAACATTTGCCCTAATAACCAGGAATTAACATACAGAACAACAACTCGTGAGGGTTATAGAGAATACAAGTCTTAGAAAGGAAAAGATTGAGCGAAGCTTCGCAGACTCGGGAAGAGCTGCACGGGCTTCGTTATTGCCGGTTACGGGGATTGAAGAACGCAAGTGAACAGGCTCTTCTTACGCAGCCTGCCAAAATATAAAAAAGATTGCAACACACTTGGCAAAGTTAGAAAAAGTGAGTTGCAATACATTAGGTTGACTTGCCTCCCTGTTGATTGGAGCGAAGGACACTCGACTCCTGCGGGATGTAGAGGGCACTTGAGACCCCGCAGGCGCCAAAGCGAGGCCACTGAAAAAGTCTGTGAAATTTAATGCGAAACTAATTCCTGAAAATTCCATCCCCACTTCCAGTTTATAATTAGTGGTAAAATAGACTGAATTCCCCCACTTTGATATTGGAAAACGGTGAAATTTTGGGATTAGGTTTTTCGGAAATTTCATTATTAAACAGAAAAGAACTTTTTCAGTGCCCTCCGCCAAAGCGCCGAGGAGGCTCCAGGACGACCTCCCCGCGGAAAGCGAGTGTCCGGAGCGGAAATCAACAGGCCCAAGTGTGTGGCAATCAATGATTTAGTATTTAGATACTGACAAAATAAAAAATTTGCCGAGAAATATACCCTTTCTCGACAATCTGACCAGAAGATTTTGGTTTTAGTGAACTGAAGAATTTTTTACTAAATAGGTAGTTAGTCTTTTAAGTTTTTTGATTGATACACCAACCTGCTGTTGTCAAAGAGCATGTAGGAAATCTTCGTGTTGAATTCAAGTTTCGGGTAGGCTTGATGTGCCATTTCTGCAGTGGGTAAACTCAAAATACTTTTTACATGTTTGGTGATATTTTGATTTTGTTCAATGGGTGCTTGCTCATCACTTGCTCCAATTACTAAAAGTGAATAGATATTGTCGTCTTCCGCAAGTAAATTTGGATATGGAAAAGATTGGAGAGATCTGGTTTCCTTTGTTTTTTTGTGCACTGCATTGGGAAGGTTAGTATCACTTTTCTTCGTATCATGGCTCTGACAGCCGGCAAAGAGTAAGATAGAAGTCAGCATTGTTATCAATATTTTTTTCATTTGTCTTCGTCCCTTGTTGTATAAGTCTCACTACTTCAACATAGCATATCAAGAATAAATGTGGACGATGATAATGTGGAGGAATCGTGAAAAAGCGTTCATTTGTGTGAAAAAGTTGCTTGAAAGAATCCCCATTAAAGGCTACAGTAGAATGGTAGAATGATTAAGAAGGTGCTAATCTTGGAAAAACGTTATTTTACGATTGGGATGGCTGGTCATATTGACCATGGAAAAACGTCCTTAACAAAGGCATTGACTAATGTCGATACGGACCGTTTAAAAGAAGAGAAGGCGCGGCAAATCTCGATTGAATTGGGCTTTGCTCCATTATATGAGGACCAAGAAATTCAAATTTCTGTTATTGATGTTCCAGGGCATGAACGTTTTATTCGTCAAATGATTGCTGGTGTAGCAGGAATCGACCTGGTGGTACTGGTCGTTGCAGCAGATGAAGGTGTGATGCCGCAAACAAAGGAACATCTTAATATATTAAAATTTTTAGGTGTTAAAAGTGGTATTGTAGCCATTTCTAAAATAGACCGGGTGGATGAAGAATTCATAGATCTCGTAAAAGATGATATTTTAGAAGAGTTAACTGGGACTGTCTTTAAGGGTGCCCCTTTTGTTTTAGTGGATAGTCTATCGAAAAAAGGGATTAATGAAATTAAAGAATTAATAATTAACACATTAAAGGAACAAGAAATGCGTGATGCCAAAGGGGCGTTTCGCATGCCGATTGATCAGGTGTTTACTGTAAAAGGGCAAGGGACCGTAGTACGTGGTACGGTATATGAAGGGAACGTTGAAGAGGGACAAGTCTTAAAAATAATGCCCAAAGGTCTTGAAGTAAGAGCAAGGCAAATTCAGGTCCATCATCATCCGGCTATGAAGGCGTTCGCAGGGCAAAGGGCAGCAATTAATATTTCGGGTGTTTCGAAGGAAGAAATAGAGCGGGGAGATGTTTTAGTTTCCTCTGAACATTTTATTGTGACGAAAACGGTTGATGTTGTGATTCGGGTAGTCGAGGAACTTGAACATTTAATTAAGCAGCGCATGCCCATTAAACTTCATATTGGAACAGCTGAAGTAATGGGGCGGATTGTATTTTTTGACCGAAATGAAATTAAAGAAGAAAATGGCGAGATTCTTTGCCAGCTTCGACTGGAAGATGAGATTCTGACAAAGCGCGGGGATCGTTTTATTCTCAGGCGTCCAAGTCCTCAAGAAACCATTGGGGGAGGGTGGGTCATTGACCCGCGCGGAAATAAATATCGTTTCGGTAACCAGACAATAGAAGAACTTGAAAAGAAGAAAGTAGGAACGCCAAAAGAACGGATTATGGCCGCACTTATGGAGGCCAAAAGTCTTTCTTTAACTGAACTGATTAAGCGTACTGCGCTTGAAGAAACAACATTAAAGAAGCATTTAGCTAACCAGGAATTCGTCCTGTACAATGGAAAGGAATATACCCTTAAACTCTTAATCGAATCGATGGAAGAAGATATTTTTGACCAGCTTCAAGAATTTCATCAAACCCACCCGATGAAGATGGGAATCAATAAAGCGGAGTTAATTCAAACCCTTCAAAAAAAGTTTCCTAAATCCCTGCTTGATTTTGTCGTGGAAAACGGAATTAGTAATGGTGCCTTTAAGCGTAAGGGACAATTTGTCTTACTAACTGACTTTGTACCCCATATACCTAAAAGCTGGGCAAAGCGGACTGAAGGACTGCTAAGTGATTTGAAAAGGGATGGACTGAAGGTACGCAACCTAAATGATTATTTTACCGCTTCAGGCATTCCGAATGCGGTTGCATATGATTTGAAAAAATTCCTGGAAGACCAAAACCTGCTTACCGCATTGGATGAGCAATTTGCTTATCATGGGGATGTATATAATGAAGCAGTTGAAAAACTTCAAAGAGGGACAGGCGCAGAATTTGAAGTTGGGGATGCAAAGGAAGTCCTCGATCTGTCAAGAAAATACATGATCCCTTTCTTAGAAAGATTAGATGCAAAAGGGCTCACCAAGCGCGTTGAAAATAAACGAATCTGGATTAAGTAAATAGGAAAAAGCCTCCTTGCAGGGAGGCTTTTTCCAGTTTTTAAGAAAGAAACTCTGCAGGATTTAAACCAAGCTCTCGGCAAATGTCGGAAACCATTTGTTGTTCATTTTGATCAAAGTTCCCATCGGCATAGCCAATGGCAATGCAGTATCGGGCAACTAACCGGGCAATTTCAGGCTTTGTCCTAATTTTAGCCAAAGCACGGAATGCATCCGCACGGCCCATCATCCTGTCTTGTTCCATTCTTGACACAAAATGATTGAATTTCTGAATCACCTTGGCGGTTTCAAATACTCGTAACTCTTCACTTTGATTGACAAAATCCATCATTTTCTGCCGCTCTGATGGATCTAAATGACCATCCGCCATCGCCACTAATGCACAAGCCGCAACGACCGCATCCAGGAGGTCTTGACTTTTATAGCGATAGAACAATTCTTGTGCTCGTTTTTTTTGATTATTGGCCCATTCCATATAATCTGTTTGAGAAGGGGACCATGAACTGCCGCAGTGATTACAGGTAAACTTTAATTGATTTTTTCCGAGAAAACCTCCTAGTAATCCTACTGGTCCAAGAATTAACCCGCCAATCGCTGCCTTCCCTATACCGAACCCTTTTTTTCCAGTACTTACATTGGTTGAATGGCAGCGCGGGCACATAATATCATCACCAGCATAAGAGGAATGGCTAGGTGGTGCAGAATAGTTCGTTTGCGGATACCCATATGCTGGCTGGTTTGAACTTTGATTGAACTGGTTTTGTCGGTAGGGATCAAAGTTGGTTTGGCCTTGTTGATTTGTGCTAACATAATTTGGTTGATTATTATTCACCTGTTGATGGATTGGCAGATTTGCTTGTGTATTTTGAGGCGGGTCATCCACTGTAACGCCAAAGTTTCGGCATAACGCTGCTAGTCCACCTTGAAAACCGCTTGCAATCGCATTAAACTTCCATTCACCTTGATGGCGGTATATTTCTGCCGCGACAATGGCTGTTTCGACCGTAAAATCTCTGCCAAGATTAAAACGCAATAACTCCTCATTGGTAAGCTCATTGAAAATACGAACATAAGAATCCGAGATTTGGCCAAAATTTTGCTGTTTTGCTTGAGCATCATGAATGGTTATGGTAAAAGCAATTCGATGGATATGGTCAGGAACTTTTAGTAAATCGATCCTTATTTGCTCATCATCACGAACACCTGAACCAATCCGGTTATCACCGCTATATACAATCGAACCATTTCCACCCAACGGGTTATTGTAAAAAACAAAATCTTGGTCACTGTTAACTTGTCCTGAAGCACTTAATAAAAAGGCGGAGGCATCCAAATCAAAATTAGAACCAGCATGGCTTATATTCCATCCTAGTCCGACTACTACTTTCTCAAGCCCTGGGTAAGATTTCGTTAAATCGACCTTTTGCCCCTTACTTAGAGTAACACCCACTATGTTTCACTCCTTTTTCCAATTTGTTCCTATGTACATTATAAACGTAAATGCTTGTAGAGGAAAATTTGTAGTTTGATTAATACTGCTCTTTTCTGTACGAATCAAGAGTGGATTTAGTTTCAAAATTGGCAAAAGAAAAGCACACTGACCAACTAGGACAGTGTGCTTATTGTTATTGGTTATGATTCATGCTGCGATCATCATTTTTGATAAATGGCCACCAGTTCGCTTGACCAAATGTTTTAACCATGACAGGTACGAATAATGGAAGTATGACAAGAGAGTACAAGGCCAAACCAATTAAGAGAATGGTTGCAATTTCTACTAAAGAAAGGACTCCCGAAGGCATCATGGCGGCAAAGGTACCGCCTAGGATGACTGCCGCCGAAATAATTACACTTCCCATTTTTTTCATAGATAGGAGAATGGCTTGTTGGACTGGCAAATCCCTATATTCGTTGAAGCGGTCCATTAAGAATATACTGTAATCGATCCCAAGTGCTATCAAAATAACAAAGGCAAAAAACGGAACAGCCCAGCTTATACCTGAATATCCAAGTATATTAACAAAAATAGATTCTGAAATAGCCATGGAGGTATAAAAGGTTAGTACTAGGGACCCAATTAAATATAATGGCATAATGAGTGAGCGAAGCAAGATAATCAAAATAATACAAATCCCTGCAAGCATTAAAATGACAGTGCGTGAATAATCAGCTTTTGAGATTGTATTAAGGTCATGTTGCAAACTGGATACCCCCCCAACTTCAATATTTGCGTTTTCAAGCTTTGTATCCTTCACAGCCCGATATACCGCCTGTTGGATGTCTGATACGCTGTTAATTGCTGCATTGGAGTATGGGTTTTTATTAAAGATGACATCCATTGTCATCACTTTCCGATCCTTGGACATATAGGAATCTAGTACTTTTTCAAAATCCTTACCATCTAGGACAGTCTGAGGAATATAAAAGCCATTTTGCTTTTGTTTCGAAACATCTAATAGATAGTCCTGTGCAGAATTAAGACCATTTGAGACGCTTTTTAACCCGTCTGCACTTTGGTTTAATCCGTCTGATAGTTTAGTTATCTGTCCACCAATGTCTTGGAACCCTGTAAGAAGCTGCTGCTGTCCATTTTGGATTCCATCTAGACCGTCAGTAAATTTAGGCAGGTTGCTAATGGCGGTTCCTTGACCTTTCTCCATTTGATCAAGTCCATTTTCGAGTTGGTTAATCCCATTAATCAACTGATTCATTCCATTAATCAACTGTCCTTGACCAACAATCATTTTCGATAGGTTCTGATTGGCGATATCAATCCCATCTTGTGCACTCTTTAATCCGGCATTTAAGGTCTTTAAACTTGTTACAAGTGATATCCTCGGGTCTTTCACAGAAGCATCGGTAGCCGTTTTTACCCCTGCAACGGTCATTTTTATAGTTTGATAGCTTTTATTTTGAGCGATGTCTGCATATTGTTTTTCTAGGTTGGCAAAAGCTTGGTCTGTATTCACGAGGTTTTGGTGGATAACGCTTAGTCCGCCGGCAATTTCATCATAATGGCCTTTAAGTGTGCCAAGGCCTTTACTTGCAGCCCTGTAACCTTCTAATAATTGTGTGTATCCGGTTAGTAGTTTTTCAGATTGAGATTTAATCTCTTCTAAACCTTTGCGTGCTTCGGATGTCCCCATGGTGCTGTCCTTTAATCCATTTTGAATTCTGGTCAGTCCATCTTGAAGGGAGCCCATCCCGGTTTTAAGTTGGTTTGTTCCGGTGATTAATTGGCTGATTCCATCTGTAGCCTCTTGCATTTTAGGCTGATTTGCCGCCATCTGCTTGCCGGCCTGTGCAAGTCCGTCGCTAATTTTTCTAATCCCATCATTTCCTTGACCTATACCATTCCCGACACTTCCGACTTGCTTTGATAGATAAAAATCATCAATTGGTTTGCCTGTTGGACGCGTGACAGAACGAACTGTTTTTACATTGTTTACCTTTAACAGTTCTTGGCTGATTTTTTCAGTTAATGAAATATAGTCGGAAGTATTTAGTTTATCATCATTCTTAATGACGATTTGGGTTGGCATTGATTCACCTGGTCCAAAAGAATCGGCGATAAGATTGAATCCTTTTATTGATGGATAATTATCGCTAATTTCTTCTAGGGAGTTAAATGATATCTGATCTTGGTAGGTAAATAAAAAGGGTACTGAAACAACCACAACAAGGATAAATGCCAATAAAGGGCGTGATAATGCAAATTTAGCCATGGCGCCCCAGATTTTACTTTCACTATGTTCAAGTTGACCCTTTGATGGCCAATAAAGTTTCTTTCCAAGTACAGCCATAAAGAAGGGAACAATTGTTAATAATGCAAGTAACAGAACGGCGACTCCAACAGCTACAGCAGCTGCCGACTTATAAAGCTGGAAGGTGGAAAGACCGATCGATGCAAATCCAATCATGACAGCAATACCGCTGAAGAACACTGTTTTTCCTGCTGTCCGGTAGGTTTCTACTATAGCATCTGTAACACTTTCATGGGTTGCCATTTCTTCTTTAAAGCGGCTTAAGAGTAGTATGCAATAATCTGTTCCGATACCAAATAGAATCGCCACTAAGAAGGTTTGTGTAAAGGTTGATAAAGGAAAATGGAAGTGATCAACTAATAACCCGACAATGGATTGTGCCGTTAAATAGGTGAATCCAACTGTCACCAATGGAATAATAGGAGCTACTATTGATCTGAACACTAGCAAAAGAACTACTAAAATGAAACCCACTGTAATCCCTTCCGTTTTTTTTAAGCCTTCCTGTGAATTTGTAACTAAATCCTCACTAATGATCCAGTTTCCGGTATAATAATGATCCAGTTTAACGTTATCAATAGCTTGATACAATTCCTTAGAAATTTCTTTTGCTTCTCGTCCATTAGCCGTTACTTTGACAGAGACGAGAATCGTTTTCCCATCTTTTGAAACCAATTGATCCTTTAATTCCTCTTGCTTAAAATGAGTAAGAATTTCAGTTATGCCTAGTTTATTTTTCTCTGCTTCAAGTGTGTTGACGGCGCTTTCGGCAATTTTATAATCATCTTCCGTTAGCTTTTTATTACTATGGAAGACGAGGGCTGTTTGTAAATCACTGCCTTTATTTTCATGTGACTGAACATCCTTAAGAATCTTTGATGCAAGTGTTGATGAATATCCATCTGGAACAGAAATTTGTCCCTTTTCACGGACGAGTGATTCCATATTTGGTGCCACCATAAATAACCCAACGATAACAACTAACCAAGTAATAAGAATAAACCATTTACCCTTAATAATGGCTCTCACACATTATTCCCCCCATTTTTCCTGTTTCATTTTCTCTAAAATAAGTGCTAACTTTTCGTATGTGTGGATAAATTGACTGATTTCAGTTTCGTCAAATTGAGTAATGATTGACCTTACTAGCTGTTCAATCTTTTCTTGGCAGGATTGATAAAGGGAGTTACCTTCCTCTGATAAAGTAAGGTATACAACTCTCCGGTCGTTTGGATCACGGGTTCTTTCTATTAATCCTCTGTCAGCCATCCGATTAATAATAGCCGTAATGGCACTTTTATTGACTTCAAATGCATCGGCCAATTCGGATGAAGTGCATTCTTTTGTTTGGGAAATGTACCTTAATATGTAGTGCTGGTCATTTGTTAATTCTTCGCTAATTTGTCCTTTTATTAGGGCCTCGCCTTTTTTATGAACTTGAAAAGAAAGAGAGCAATAGCGATCGATTAGCTCCTTTATGGTTAGGTTATTCACTAAGTTGTTCACCTCTTTTGAAAATTAGTTAAACAGTTTAACTATTCACTTGTTTAACTATATAAAAAAAGAAAATGACCGTCAATCATTTCCTTTAAGGAAAAGTTAAGAAACAAAGATAATAATAGGATTATTCAAGTGAAACCGTATTAGAAAAGGAGTCAGCACATATGAAAAAATGGATATTAATAGCGGTCGCTGCTTTAGTCATTAGTATTGCCGGTTATCAATGGTACGCATCCAAAACCAGTGCCGAGACAACATCAGAGGTTCGGACCTCCGTTGCTAAAAAAGGGACATTAGATGTAAACATCAGTGGTGCCGGTGCAGTTCAGGCGGTGACCAGCCAAGAAATCATGTCCACATTTAATAATGATGAAATTGATGAGGTTTTAGTTGCGACAGGTGATCAGGTAAAAAAAGGGGAAGTCCTCATTACATTTACAGATGGCAGTGACCCCATTACAGCGCCTGCAGCTGGAAAAATAACGAGCGTTTCAGTTTCCGCAGGGAATAGTGTTACTTCCGGCGAAGTTGTTGCCCATGTAACGGACTATAGTGGATTACAAACAGCAGTTCAAATTGATGAACTTGATATTTCAAAAATCCAAAAAGGGCAAACGGTCAACTTAAAGGTAAGTGCATTCCCTGACGAAAAGTACACTGGAAAAGTAACCGATATTTCAAAAGAAGGTACTTCTTCAAACGGTATTTCTACCTTTACGGTGACAATCACAATTGATAAGATTGCAAACCTTAAAGTAGGGATGAGCGTGGAGGCTAGTATTTTAACGGAAAGTAAACAAAATGTCATTTATGTTCCACTCGATGCAGTCCATACATCAAATGGTAAAAAATATGTCAATGTTGTTTCATCAGTTGATACTTCAAACACAACAAAGAAAACTGTAACAACAGGCATTGCCAATGAAGATTATGTAGAAATTACGGAAGGACTTTCAGCGGGAGATACCGTACTACTTCCCAAATTAGCTAAAGCAAGTACAACAACCACTACAACACAGGGAAATAGTTTATTTAGCGGTATGGGCGGAACAAGTACTATGAGAGGAATGTATCGTAGCAGCGGTACTGGACAGTTTAGTGGAAGGAGTGGAAACTAATGACTAAACCGATTATGCAAATTAGTAACCTAAAAAAAGCGTATAAGCTCGGCGGTGAAATCGTCCATGCCTTAAATGATGTTTCCATTGAGATTCAAAAAGGAGAATTCTTAGCGATTATTGGTCCATCAGGTTCTGGTAAATCTACATTGATGAATATGATTGGATGTCTTGATAAACCACAATCGGGAAAATATTTGCTTGATGGAAAAAATATTTTCCAAATGGATGACAATGAGTTAGCGACCATTAGGAATCAAAAAATCGGCTTTATTTTCCAAAACTTTAATCTGTTAATGAAATTAACAGCGATCGAAAATGTGGAACTTCCGTTATTATATGCCGGGGTACCTGCAAAGGAACGTAAAGAGAAGGCTCTTGAGGCATTAGAAAAAGTGGGATTAAAAGATCGGGCAGGGCATTTGCCAAACCAGCTTTCAGGCGGACAACAGCAGAGGGTTGCCATTGCTAGGGCACTTGCTGGAAATCCAGCCATTCTATTAGCCGATGAGCCAACCGGCGCACTAGATAGTAAAACCAGTAAGGAAATCATGCAAATTATGAAACAATTAAATGAATTGGGCCATACCATTATCCTGATTACCCATGATCTAGACATTGCCAAACAAGCAAAACGAATGGTCAGTATCCAGGATGGACAATTACAGGAAAATGGAGGTGAACTCATTGGGCATCTTGCAATCCATTAAAATGGCTCTTAAAAGTATAAAGGGAAATAAACTTAGATCTGTTTTAACCATGCTGGGCATGATTATAGGGGTTTCATCCGTTATCGTTCTTGTTTCCATTGCTCAAGGTTCGACAAAAAATGTGACAAGTCAAATCAATCAATTAGGTTCCAATCTATTAACGGTAAGTACATTTAGCACAGATGTGGCCTTAACAGAGGAGAAAATTACTGAACTAAGTAAAATCGATGGTGTAAAAGCAGTGTCACCGGTTGTAAGTGGGCGGGTAAATGTGAAAAAAGACCGAACCACTTCACAAGTTAGCATCACAGGAACGAATGCAGCTTATTCATCGGTCCGTGATACCAAGGTAAGTTCCGGTCGATTTATCACTGATCTCGATATTGAATATAGGCAAAAAGTTGCCGTGATCGGATCATCTACAGCTACTACCTTCTTTGGGACAGAAAACCCTGTTGGTCAATATCTGCAAATTGAAGGGACTTCTTATAAAGTGGTCGGTGTACTAGTCTCAAAAGGTAGCTCAATGGGTCAAGGTGGGGACAATACAATTATCGTCCCACTTAGTACCGGTCAGCGTCTAATTGGAAGTACAACAATCAGCACAGTATACTTACAAGGAAAAAGCGAAGACCAAATGGATGCTGTAATGACTTTGGTTCAAGATAAAATGGCTTCCCTTTTCCCAAATCAAAGTGATTCATATAGTGTAACAAATCAACAGGATGTTATGGATACGATGAGCTCCGTTTCTGATACGATGACCTTAATGCTAGGTGGAATTGCTAGTATTTCCTTGTTAGTCGGCGGAATTGGAATCATGAATATTATGCTTGTATCCGTTTCTGAACGAACAAAAGAAATTGGTATACGTAAAGCCATTGGAGCAAAGAGACGAGATGTGCTAGTCCAATTCTTAATTGAAGCGGTTGTCTTGAGTGGTGTCGGCGGGATCATAGGGATTATCTCAGGATTAGGGATAGGCCAGCTAGTGTCTTCCTTATTCAGCCTAAGCGTTTCATTCTCTACGAACGTTATCCTATTCTCGTTCTTGTTCTCATTAGTAGTTGGAGTAGTATTTGGTGTATTCCCAGCGAATAAAGCGTCCAAGCTAAATCCAATTCAGGCTTTAAGATATGAATAATACATTGGGAAAAAGAAGCGGTACGCTCCTGTTGCGTCCGCTTCATTTCCTATATAATGAAAGGAATTATTTTGTTTGAAGGAGAGATAGAAATGCGTTTACTCGTGGTAGAGGATAACCTTTCTTTATTAGAATCAATTGTTGAACTTTTATCAGATGAATTTGAGGTCGATCAAGCAGCAAATGGTGAGGATGCCTTATTTCTAGCGATGCAAAATATTCACGATGCGATTGTGCTAGATGTCATGATTCCTGAAATAGATGGCTTTGAGGTATTAAGGACGATTCGGAAGGAAGGATTAAAGATTCCTGTCTTATTCCTAACGGCAAGAGACTCATTAGAAGATCGCGTTAAGGGATTAGATACTGGTGGCGATGATTATTTAACAAAGCCGTTTCAAGCTGCTGAACTAAAGGCTAGGATACGTGCCTTACTAAGGAGGAGCGGCAGTTTAACGACTAACCAAACGATTCAGTATCGTGGAATTGAATTACTAGGCAAAGAGCGAGACATTATTGTGGATGGGGAATCCATTAAACTAACGGCCAAACAATATGAACTCTTAGAATATTTAATACAAAATAAAGGCGTCATATTAACAAAAGAACAAATCTATGATCGCGTTTGGGGATTTGACTCTGATACAACCGTAGCCATTGTAGAGGTTTTCATGCATCATCTTCGTAAAAAATTAGAGCCCTTTGGATACCATTCGGATATCAAAACCATACGAGGCGTCGGCTACATGCTGAATGAAGAGTAGGGGAAGCTATGTTTCGTCAAACACACATTAGGCTTACTTTCATCAATTCGATTGTTTTTATCGTTTTAATTAGTATTCTAGGGAGCATTATTTATTTTTATACGGATAATAAATTATATGAGGATGTGAACCAATCCTTATTGAAATCCGTTGATCATTATCAGAATACAGACGGTCCGGAGGATTCGCAAGGTGGCAAACTTGGAGAAGGTGACCAGGCACCAAAATTTATGGGAAGAGATCCGCGAATATTAACGTTAATTTGGGATGAAAACGGAAATTTACTCGCAGGGGAAAATCGTGGGACCATGATATTTCAAGGGAATGAAAAGCTTATCCGTCCGAAAAAATACGGCACGTTAGAGGATGTCCAAGTAGAGGACTTTTCGTTTCGATATGTCGCTTTTAAGACGGAATTGCCTCAAGTCGGGAAAATAACAGTTCAAGTTATTCGTAACGTCAATTCTGAAAAAGAACTATTAGATAGGCTGTTATTAATCATCCTAATTGGCTGTGGGGTAGGGATTATTTGTGCGGTTGCATCTGGTTATTTCTTAGCGGGCAGGGCGTTGGTACCGATTAAAAAATCATGGCAAAAGCAACAGCAATTTGTTTCAGATGCCTCACATGAATTAAGAACACCTTTAGCGGTCATTCAAGCTAAAACAGATCTTCTGTTTAGAGCCCCTCAAGCAACTATTCAGGAAAAAATATTAGATGTGTCGACGATTTCAAAAGAATCCAGACGACTTTCAAAACTCGTGACAAATCTATTAACACTGGCCAGATCAGATTCGGATCAACTTGAAATGAAAAAGTCTACGTTTCAATTGGATGAACTATTAAAAGAAATTCTACAACAGTATGAAGAGATTGCGATGTATCAAGAAAAAACTCTGCGCTTAGAGGCACCTGAACCTGTTGCCTTCTTGGCGGATAAGGAAAGATTTCATCAATTAATCGTCATTCTATTAGATAATGCGATAAAGTATACCAAAGAGGGTGGAGATATTTTACTTTCCTGTACTCAAAGTCATTCCTCCATATCTTTAAAAGTAGAGGATACGGGAATTGGAATTCCTGAAAAGGATATTCCGAAAATCTTCGACCGTTTTTATCAAAGTGATAAAGCACGGACGGAAGCTGAAGGAACGGGTTTGGGCTTATCGATAGCAAAATGGATTATTGATAAGCACCATGGAAAGATTAAGGTTCACAGTATTGTTGGTCAAGGAACAAAAATTGAAATAACTTTTCCGAAGTCCCAAAAATAATTTTGGGGCTTCTTCGAATCTTAAGAAAAACTTAAGGAAACAGTTTCATAATCTTCTTGTCAACTTAAAACTTGCTTTATGAATTTGAGAGGAGAAATAGGATGAAACAAACCAGAAAAGCTCATTTATGGATTGGTTTAATTGCGTCTATTTTTATTTTTATGGAGTCATTAACCGGTTTATTAATGAATGAACCATGGTTAATCGGCCAAACTTCACTTGAAGGCGGTAAAGGTAATTTTCAACAAGGTCAAATGAATCAAAGCCAATTTAACAACGGTCAAACAACTCAGGGACAATCCAGACAAGGAATGACCCAAAACTCTGGCCAAACAGGCGGTCAAACACAAGGGCAAAATGGTAGTCAATATCAGAGGTTTAATGGAAATGGCCAATTTCAAGGACGTGGTAATTTTAACGGTACAGGGAATTTTCCAGCTGGCATGACGATGAACAGGCAAGGAATGGGTCAAACCTCAGCAATGGGTATCATTCGCGGTCTCCACGAAGGAAGAATCGGTAATACAGATATTAAATGGTTAATTGATTTAATTGCACTTGCCATGATGGCATTAACAGGTACGGGCGTCTATTTATCATTTAAGGTACTAGCAGCAGAATCAAAACGCAAAAAGCGCCAAGCAGATATGATAGAACCATTGTAATTAAGGAAAAGAACACGAGTTTTGGCTCGTGTTCTTCTTGTTATTCGACAATGATCTTTCCTCTAAACATGTTCATTCCACAGTTAAACGTATATTCTCCTGTTTTATCTGGTGTAAATGAAAGCTTGGTCGTTCCAGCCTTTAGCTTTAAATTGTTGATATTGAAATCTTGGATCATAAAAGTTGATAAACAGTTACTGCTATCTAAAGGGTTTATAATATCGAGTTCTACAGGAACGCCTTTTTTGACCCGGATTACGTTAGGCGAATAGCCCGTTTCTTTTATCTGTATTTTTACAATTGGTTTGCTTTCTGTGGTTACATTTACTTCCGAACTGGACGTTTCTTGGCTGCTTGTTGCTTGTGTTTGTGCCGTATCGTTTTTACTTGGAATCTTTACCATGTCACTGCTATACATAAATAAAAATAAAGAAACAAGGACAATTCCTCCTCCAATGATCGCAAATGGCGACAGCTCTTCTGTGTTAATAGAAAACTTGGAGTTGGTGGTAACATAAATATAAACAATAACAAAGCCGATTATGACAATGAAAAAACCTAATAGGATCCCTAGCAAGATTGTTGGATTAATATATTGCAGGAAAAGTCCAAGAATGGCTCCATTTATACTACCCATTAATCCAGAAATGGCCCCCATCAGTATAGCTAAAATCCCTACGGGGTGTCCCGCTAAGAATCCGAAAACAAACCCAATAATCATGCTGACACCAACTGTTAGGAACGTCTCACCGGAAATCATTCCGACGATACTTCCGACAAGTAAACCAGTAATTACGGCAATCACCATACTTATCAGGATTCCAGGTGTATTATTCAGTTTGCGTTTATTTCGGTAAACGAGAAAAATAGAAAAACTTGTGCCGATAGCAACAATAATGGCGGAAATAATTGAAAATATTTTCATGTTCGTCTCCTCTTATGTGGCTTCATAATTTAACAACATAAGAGTATTATAATTGTAAAAATTGTTTTGTAATGGAAGTTTCCTTTGATTAATATGAACGTTTTATGACTCTTGTTGGTCATTTTTGTTTTTATCTAAAGTGTTCTTAAAGATTCTTTTTAAGGCCTCATTTTGAAGTTTCATGTATTCGAGTAAAACTTCTTTTTCCTTTTCCTCTTCTTCATATTCTTTCTTTTCTTTGGTCATTTGGGGACCCCTTTTTGTCCTGATTTTGGTTGCGGAGTAAAATAATCCATAAATGATTTGACTTTTATTATAGAGAAATATATAATTTTTTCAAAAATACTATTTGAAACGATGATGGGGATTAGTAAATTGATTTAGTCTTACCAAGAGAGGAAACTAGTGGTGTGAGGTTTCTTAAGACAATCATTTGAACCTGCCTCTGAGTTCTGTATCGGATTATGATTTGAATTTGAAGATACATGCGGATAAAATCCGTTATCATGTGAGAGAGTTTAAAGCTGTTGCTTTATGAATTTAGGGTGGTACCGCCAGACCTTGGTCCCTTTTTTTGGATCAGGGTCTTTTTGTGTTTAAAGCGTAGTCACCCTTATTGCTTGAGATCTCTTGCTATATTTTAAAAAAATGATGAGGTGTCAAAATGGCTAAGGAATTTGTAAAAGATGTAACCAGTATGGACGAGGATTTCGCCCAGTGGTATACAGATGTTGTAACGAAAGCAGATCTAATTGATTATTCCAGTGTTCGTGGTTCCATGATTATCCGCCCTTATGGATATGCATTATGGGATAATATTAAAAACGAGTTAGACCGTCGTATTAAAGAAACAGGGCATGAAAATGTCTATATGCCATTATTTATTCCTGAGAGCCTGCTGCAAAAGGAAAAAGATCACGTCGAAGGTTTTGCACCAGAAGTAGCATGGGTGACACATGGAGGTTCGGAACCATTAACTGAACGATTAGTTGTCCGACCAACATCAGAGGTGTTATTCTGCGAGCATTACAGCAATATCATTCATTCCTATCGTGATCTTCCAAAATTATATAACCAATGGGCGAACGTAGTCCGCTGGGAAAAAACAACCCGCCCATTCTTAAGAACATTAGAGTTCTTATGGCAGGAAGGCCATACTGCCCATGCGACAGATGAAGAGGCCATGGAAGAAACGATTAAAATGTTAAATGTGTATGCAGCCATTTGTGAAGAGATTCTTGCGATTCCGGTTGTAAAGGGTCAAAAAACAGAGAAGGAGAAGTTTGCTGGGGCAAAAGCTACCTTTACGATTGAAAGCTTAATGCACGATGGAAAAGCATTACAATCTGGAACTTCTCACCACTTTGGAACAGGATTTGCGGAGGCATTTAACATCCAGTACACGGACAAAGAAGGTAAACTGCAATATGTTCATCAAACATCTTGGGGCTTTACAACTAGAATTATCGGCGCTTTAATCATGGTACATGGTGATGACCGCGGTTTGGTGATTCCTCCAAAGGCTGCACCAACACAGGTGATGATTGTTCCAATCGCGCAGCATAAAGAAGGCGTACTTGATTTTGCTTATGATTTGAAAAAATCACTAGGTTCTGTTGCTCGTGTCGATATTGATGCAAGCGATAAAAAGCCAGGCTGGAAATTCAATGAGTATGAAATGAAGGGGATCCCTGTTCGTCTTGAAGTGGGACCTAAAGATATTGAAAATAAGCAAGTTGTGTTAGTAAGAAGGGATACTTTAGAGAAGGTCATTGTTTCTTTAGACGAATTAGAAACCAAGCTTGTTGAATTGTTAGATGATATTCAATCTAACCTTTATAATAAGGCGTTAAATCATCGAGAAGAGAGAACATCAGTTGCGGCCACTCTTGGTGAATTAAAGGATACTCTTGAAGCGAAACCAGGGTTTATCAAAGCAATGTGGTGCGGCGAGTTAGCCTGTGAAGAAAAGATCAAAGAGGAAGCGGGCGCAACTTCTCGTTGTATTCCATTTGAGCAAGAACAAGTGGCTGACAAATGTGTCTGCTGTGGAAAAGAAGCAGACAAAATGGTTTACTGGGCAAAGGCTTACTAAAATATATTTAAGGGCTCTTCCATTATGGAAGGGTCTTTTTATTTATGGGCACTGGAGCACATTGTTATATGGCGGTTCATGAGGACCATCTTAGAGAAAAAACGGTATAACTTGTCCTCATAGAAGGTTTATGAGGACCATCTTAGAGAAAAAACGGTGTAAGTTGTCCTCATGGGAGGTTTATGAGGACAAACTCAGGGAAAAAGCGGGTTAACTTGTCCTCATGGAAGGTTTATGAGGACAGTCTCTGGGGAAAAATAGGGATCCTTGTCCTCATGGATGGTTCATGAGGACAAGCACAAAGAAAAAATCAGGTAACAATTCCTCAAAACGTTGCATTATACGAATTATCTAATTAATAAAGGAAAACCAAAGTTCAATAGAGAATCTTAATTATTCAGAAGGGGGAAATATATTCATGAAACCAATATTAATAGATTTTCCAGAAGAAATTTATACGGAAAGACTATTTATTCGTAAAGTGATGCCTGGTGATGGAAAAGTAGTATATGAAGCCATGATGGCATCTATTAATGATCTGAAACCATGGATGCCTTGGGCTAATAGGGAGCAAACCGAACAAGAAGTTGAAGCCAACCTAAGGGACGCACATGCTAAATTTTTAACAAGAGAAGACCTTAGGCTTCATATTTTCAATCGGGAAACCGGTCAATTTATCGGGGCAACAGGACTTCATCGGATGAACTGGGATGTACCAAAGTTTGAAATTGGCTACTGGATTGATTCACGCCATAGCGGAAATGGTTATATTACAGAATCAACCAAGGCAATCACCGAATTTGCCTTCCGAGAACTAAATGCCAAACGTGTAGAAATCCGTTGTGATAGTAAAAATACCAAAAGCCGAGCAATCCCTGAGAAATTACGATTTACTCTAGAAGGCATTTTAAAAAATGACGGCATTTCTGCAGATCGACAAGAACTCCGTGATACCTGTATCTATGCAAAAATCCAATAAAAGAAAACTCGACATCCATTGTAATGGGTTTACAAATGGGCGCAAACTGTAAAAAGCAGGTCAATCACTTCGCCATTTAATTCACAGGAAAATCACAAGAGGACTTGCCCTTCATACACGGTTGAAGGACATTTTCCATGTTGCCCAATCGAGTTTTGTCCTTCATAACAGGGATGAAGGACATTTTTCATCTGTTCCAATCCAAAATTCGAGTTTTCTTTGCTAAAAACCTAGTAGATATCTATCTAAATAGTATTTTGTAATCGCTAAATATTCACGAGAATATGATTTAAACACCGCCATCCATGGTGTCTCCGCAGATAAGCCCTTTACCCTCAACCCTTGGTACTGAGCTAAAGATATCGCACGATATAGATGAAAACTACTGGTCACAACTACAATACTTTTTTCCTGGGGGGGTAGGAGCCTTTTGGAGAACTTAATATTTTCGTATGTATTTGTAGAACGGTCTTCTAATAAAATACGAGATTCATTGATCCCTTGCTTAACGAGTTCTCTTTTAATAGCGTCCGCTTCAGAAATATCTTCACCTGGTCCCATTCCGCCTGAAGCAATCACAACCGATTTTTTGTTTTCTTTTAGGTACTTTGCTGCAGTATCAATCCTGCTGGCTAAAACCAATGATGGTTCCACGCCGTTTACCCTTGCTCCAAGAACGATAAGATAATCTGCATTCCTAGGAGCTTTTAGGTTACTATATTGGTAAATTTTTACTTGTAAAAAGACTGCATATACAAGCCCCAATCCAATAAAAATATTTAATAATCGTAACAAGCTTTTATTTTTCTTCATTTTTTCAAACCCATTTCACAAATTTTATAAAACTATATTATACAAAATAATCTAACATATTTTTCAAATGAAGTATAATAACAGAAGATGCTAATATTCTAGGAATCGCACCATACTTAAGTGGGAGGAATATATAATGTCATCCATAAGTTTATTGAAACAAAAAGCAGGAGTTGTTTTAGAAAAAAAGAAGCTTTCCAAAGTTGTTGCGAGAGTTGGATTAGTGCTGGATATATCAGGTTCGATGAGAGGCTTATATAAAAATGGTACTGTCCAAAAGGTTGTGGAGAGGATTCTAGCGGTTGCCAGTCAATTTGATGATGACGGTACATTAGATGTTTGGGTCTATGATAACGAATTTTCTAGGTTGAAATCCGTAACAGAGCGGGACTTTGTAAATTATGTGGAAGAGTATATTTTAAATAATGATCTCATACATAAGTTTGGAAGAAATGATGAACCACCAGTGATGGAAGATGTTATAAAGAAGTATACAGTTGAGTCACCTTCCCCGGAGCCTGCTTTTATCGTTTTTATCAATGATGGAGGATGTAAAAGAACGATTAAGAAACCTGTAGTTGAATCTTCCAACAAACCAATCTTTTGGCAATTTGTAGGAATTGGGGATTCTAATTTTGAAGTACTAGAAAAATTAGATACGATGGAAGGTCGCTTTGTAGACAATGCTAACTTTTTTCATATTAAGGATATTGAAAAAACAACCGATGAAGATTTGTATAACCAATTGCTAAATGAGTTTCCGAGTTGGCTAACGGAAGCCAAAGCCAAAGAAATTTTATAAAACAAGAAAAGGACTGACGGATAATCAGTCCTTTATTCGCACACCCACGAAAGTCCAATCGTCCCGACACCGGTATGGACGCCTGCAACCGGGATAAGCATCATTATTTCTGTTTCGATTCCTGGGAAGTTTTCGTTAATGTTTTCTTCCATAACAGCAGCCTTATTGAGATCGTTCGCATGAACAATCGCTACTTTTTCCACTGTTTTCGTTTCAAGATCTTCTCTTAATTTAGAAGCCAGCCAGGCAATGGCTTTTTTATCTGTCCGAACTTTCTCCTTAATCTGTGCAGCTCCAGCTTCAATCGATAAAATCGGTTTAATATTAAATAGGGAAGCCAATATTTTTTGTCCTCCGGAAACCCGCCCGCTTTTGTGAAGTTGATCCAAATTGGATGGAACCAAATACAAACGAGTTTCGCTCCGTAAAGCATTTAGTTCAGAAACAACTTCTTCAGCGTCCAAGCCCTGCCCGACAAGTTCAATCCCTTTTTTAATCAAATGAGAAAGCGGGTAAGAACCAATTTGGGAGTCGATCGCATATAATTTGAAATCTTCCATATTAGCCGCCATAACGGATGACTGATAAGTCCCTGTTAACACACTAGAAGCATGAATCGCGATTCCGAAATCGTAATCTTCTTTTAATTTCTTATAGAGCTCAACAAAATCATTAATAGAAGGCTGGGACGACTGGAACTTCCCTTCCTCGGTTTTCATCCGCTCATAAAATTCCTGATCTGATATATCAATTGTTTCTTTATAAAATTCATCATTTATGACAACATGTAAGGGAATCACATATATGTGATGTTTTTCAATAAATGATTTGCTTAAGGTAGCAGTTGAATCAGTTATCCACGCAATTTTTGCTTTGCTCATCTTAATTCTCTTCCTCCGTAGATACTCTCAAAATAAAGTTCGGAAAACTATAATTAACATTACTATAATGAAAACAGTTTCACTAGTTATATTTGTCATGTTAAATTTGAATAATTTGTGAAAATATAAAAGAATCTAGTAAACTTATTATACAAACATATGAAAGTGTGATTTAGATCACATAGTCACCTATTTTTTTATCATATAATCACTATGGAAATAGTGATAAATAGTTAAGGAGTGTTACAAAGTGTTAGATCAAAAGAATATTGACATTATTAAATCAACAGTACCAGTCTTAGAAATGCATGGAGAAACGATAACTACCCGCTTTTATCAATTAATGTTTGGCAATCATCCTGAATTATTAAATATCTTTAATCACGCTAATCAAAAACAAGGAAGACAGCAAAAAGCGCTTGCCGGAACCGTTTATGCAGCGGCAATGTATATCGATAATCTTGAAGCAATCCTTCCAGTCGTTAAGCAAATTGCCCATAAACACAGAAGTCTTGGGATCAAGCCAGAACACTATCCAATTGTAGGAAAACATCTTTTAATGGCTATTAAAGATGTTTTAGGTGATGCTGCAACAGATGAAATTATTAACGCATGGGCAGAGGCTTACGGCGTGATTGCTGATGCTTTTATTAGTGTGGAAGCAGAAATGTATGATGAAGCTGAGCACCAGCGTGGAGGCTGGGATGGATTCCGTCAATTCATCGTTGAACGTAAAGTAAAGGAAAGTGAAGTAATAACTTCATTCTACTTAAAACCAGAAGATCAACGTGAAATAGCTAGTTTTATGCCAGGGCAATATATTAGTATTAAACTAGAAATGGAGGGTGAGAAGTTTACTCACATCCGTCAATATAGCCTTTCAGATGCACCTGGAAATGACTACTACAGAATTAGTGTAAAACGTGAGGCAGGTACAGCTAATCCTGATGGGATGGTTTCAAACTACTTACATGATAATGTAACTGAAGGAGACATTCTGAAAATAAGTGCACCTGCAGGTGATTTTATCCTAGATACAGAAAAAACAAACCCTGTTGTTTTACTAAGCGGAGGTGTCGGATTAACACCAATGTTAAGTATGTTAAAAACAGTTGTTGAGGTACAACCTGAACGGAACGTGACATTTGTTCATGCAGCAGCAAATAGCAATGTGCATGCATTAAGAGACGAGGTTGAACAGATATCAGCTCGTGACAATGTCAATTCCTTTGTTTTCTATGATTCACCGACTGATGAGGACCGTTTAAATGAACAATTTGATGTAGAAGGCTTTGTAACAGGTGACTGGATAAAGGATCATGTTTCGATTGAGGATGCAGAATTTTATTTCTGTGGTCCAGTGCCATTTATGAAATCAATCAATCGTTCTTTAAAAGAATTAGGTGTAGATGAAAGCAGAATTCACTTTGAATTCTTTGGCCCTAAGGGGAATTTAGAATAAAAACAAAAAAGCAAGCCGATTTCCATATGGAAGTCGGCTTGTTTTTTATATAAAAGGTAAGAATTTTCGACTTCGAAAATTGTCCAGCTTCAGGCGTCATCGGCTCGAGGTCACAAGCTTATCCAGTTGCGGCTCCTTGGGACTCGTAGTCTAAGCTGCCCCCTGAAGAAGGCAAAAAGCGCCTTCTTACAGGGGATATCTTAGCCTAAAGTCCCAGAACAGTCGCCTCCACTTTTAAATCAATCCGTCCAAAAGGTTAAAAAACAACCTTTCGGCCGGCTCGTCTTGTGCTTGTCGCCGAAAGCTAAACGCCTTACGCTTTTCTTTGTCAAATTCACGAAATTTTAATGTTGAAAAACCCTTGAAAAGTTTGTTTCAAACTGCAACTGTGATTAAATAATAGAAAAAGGCCAGAAAGGGTGTCATACATGGGTAAGAATACCATCCGGACCATTACGGCTGTTGGGGGATTGTTTTGTCTCCTCTGGCTGAGTGGACTTGCCTGGGCTGTAAGCGAATATTATGCTGGAAAACCGGATAAGGTTCCAGCTGCAAATACTGCTACTCAAAAGGTGGAAAACACAAAGGGTCTAACGATCGTAGCACTAGGAGACTCGTTAACAAGAGGGACCGGTGATGAAACTGGAAAAGGGTATGTTGGAGATTTAACTGATGAAATTAAGAAAAAAACCAAAAAGCAGGTACAGTTAACCAATTTAGGCATTAATGGTCAAACGTCAAACCAGCTTCGTAAACAAGTTCAACAAACAGAAGTAGCCCGTCAGATTAAAAAAGCGGATATCGTGTTAGTCACCATTGGTGGAAATGATTTGTTCCGAGGCGGGCAAGGATTAACCGATTATTCATCCGCCAATGTAGCAAAAATCGAAAAACAATATCTTGCTAATTTGAAGTATATCTTGGAGCAGATTCGAAAGAACAACCAAACGGCCAATGTGTTTTTTATTGGCTTATACAATCCGTTTATTGAATTAGAGCAGGGAAAGGAAATGTCAAAGGTAGTCCGCCATTGGAATTATGACAGTGCTGAAATAAGTGCAGAATTCCCCAAAATTGTTTTTGTACCAACATTTGATTTGTTTGAACTAAAGGTTAATGACTATCTTTATTCAGACAAATTTCATCCGAACTCAAAAGGGTATCGTTTAATTGCTGAACGTGTAGCCTCACTGCTTACCTGGTAAGGAGAAGAAATTATGGAAAAAAAAATAACCTTAGCTGTAGAAAATCTAAAAAAAGTCATAGGAAAAAGAGAAATCATTAAGGGTCTCACATTTGATTTGCATGAAGGAGAAGTATTTGGGTTCCTAGGACCAAATGGAGCTGGGAAAACAACAACCATTCGGATGCTGGTGGGACTTATAAAACCCACCTCAGGGACCATCTATATATGCGGTAGTAATGTAGCAGAAAAGTTTCAAGATGCCATGAGCAATCTTGGTTGTATTGTAGAAAATCCGGAATTATATCCATACTTATCAGGCTATAATAATCTGCTTCATTTTGCCCGAATGCTTGAAGGGATAGGGGAGGAGCGCATTAAGGAGGTTACTGAGCTGGTCGGCTTAACAGATCGGATTCATGATAAAGTCAAAACCTATTCATTAGGAATGCGTCAGCGCCTTGGGATTGCTCAAGCTCTTTTAGGTCGCCCAAAGGTATTGATTTTAGATGAACCGACCAATGGATTAGATCCAGCAGGAATTCGTGAGATGCGTCAGTTTATCCGTTTTTTGGCAGAACAGGAGGGGCTAAGCGTTCTTGTTTCGAGTCATTTGTTAAGTGAAATTCAATTGTTATGTGACCGAGTTGCCATTATATCTAAAGGAACGATTATTAAAATAGATACGGTAGAGCAGCTCCTTGCAAACCGGGAACGAGTTGTTTGGCGAATATCTCCGCTTGAAAAAGGAAAGCAAGTACTGGGATCATTGACTGCTATTGAAGTAAAAGAAGATGGAACAGTTGTAACAGAATTCAATGAGCAGAAAACATCGGAATGGAATAAACAGCTTGTCACAGCAGGTGTGTCTGTTACAGAAATAAATCGGAAAATGCCAGTATTGGAAGATTTATTCCTCGAGCTTACAGGGGGTGACTCGATTGAATAAATTGATTCAAAATGAAATGATGAAACTGATCGCCAAAAAGAGGCTTGTCGTTATTGCTTTGATTATTGGTGTTCTAGTCATGCTATTTACATACGCACAATATAAGCAGGTCCAAACACAGCGAGAAAAATTAGGAACAAGTGATTGGCGGACCATTTTGCAGCAGCAAATCGTTGATACAACTAACCGTCTTAGCAGCAGCAGGATATCTGATGAATGGAAAAAACAACTACAAATCTCTTTGCAGCAGCAACAATATTATTTGGATCATAACATCAATCCATCGGAGCCGGGTGCACCAACATTCATGCGGATCTTTTTAGAAAACTCAATTGATTTATTTATTCCTTTAATGGTCATGGTGATCGCAAGTGATTTGGTATCTTCAGAACACAGCCTCGGTTCCATTAAGCTGCTGCTGACAAGGCCGGTAAAAAGGTGGAAGGTACTCCTAAGTAAATACATTACACTTTGCATAGCCGTTTCGTTGATTATTGCGATAGCAGGGATCCTATCCTATGTAATTTCGGGATTAGTCTTTGGTTATAAGGGATGGGGGGCGCCCATCTTAACTGGGTTTAATGTAACTGATACAGGTTTAAACACTGAGGATGTAAGACTACTCAGCCTTTGGAAGTTTCTTTTAATGGATTTTGGTTTGGTATGGTTTGTAGCTCTTGTGGTTGGTACCTTATCGTTTATGTTGTCTGTCCTCATTCGCAGCACCGCGGCCGGAATGGGAGTCATGCTTGCAGCACTCATTTCAGGTGCCATACTAAGTAATATGGTATCTTCTTGGCAATCAGCAAAATACTTTTTTATGGTCAATCTGCGGTTAACAGATTATATGACCGGAAATGCACCGCCAATTGAAGGAATGACTCTTTCCTTCTCGATGATGGTATTATTCATCTGGTGGGCATTGGCATTGATTGTTTCATTTACGGTATTTACAAAAAAAGATGTTTATTAAATCCTAGCTATTCCTGTTGATGCAGGAATAGCTTTTTTAGAAGTCAAACGTTGAAAATGTAGCGATTTCCACCTTATAATTTGATGGAAAATTAATAATTTTATAAAATAATGATGAAGCCCAAAAGGGAGGGGTCTAAATGGCATTTGCGATAAAAAAAATTGATCACGTTCAATTAGCTGGTCCGAAAGGTTGCGAAGATTCTGCCAGAAAGTTTTTCTCTGGCATCCTTGGTTTAACTGAGGTTGATAAGCCAGAAGAGTTAAAAAAGCGAGGTGGGGTTTGGTTTGAGTTTAGTACCTTCCAGCTTCATATTGGGGTGGAAGAACCCTTTTCACCTGCTAAAAAGGCACACCCAGCCTTTGTGGTTGATAATATAGAAGAATTAAAAAGTCAGCTAAAAGAACACAGCATTGCCTTTGCGGAAGATGGTCATCTTCCTGGTGCAAGTAGAATCTATGTCTTTGACCCGTTTGGAAACCGTCTAGAATTTATCGAGTGGGATTAATAAGAACCTTCTGCTAATAAGAAAAGCGTAAGGCGCCTGCCTATCGGCGACAAGCACAAGACGAGCCGGCTGAAAGGTTGTTCTTTAACCTTTTGGACGGATTGGCTTGTGACCTCGAGCCGATGGCGCCTGAAGCTGGACAATTTTCGAAGTCGAAATGCTATCTAATATAAATAAAATTAGCCCCATCCACACTGTAGTGGAATGGGGCTTTTTGCCTTCAAAATCTAGGGGGAAAGGCAATTAATTTTGGGATGTTCTATTTAATCGATGGCTGATAGGAGGGGGGATCCTACGCCAGAAAACGAACATTAATGATTTTTACTCTTTACAGTTACTTGGATTGGTGTACGATTGACACCAAAATGCTGCTTCATCATTAACGCTGGACCGCCTAAATGGAAGAGATAACGAGCTTCTATGACGTGTTTCATGAACGCTCCGATAATGCCAGATAAGCAGATGTTGCCAACACGACCTACACCAACTTTGAGTCCAATGGATGCAACAGAACCCTTATTGTGATATTCAAATCTCTGTAAAGCTTCACCGCGAATCAGTGCTACGATATTTTTGGCACAAACAGGTGCTTGCTGAAGTGCAACTTGAGCAGTAGGAGCTAATGCATTCTTTTCATCCTTCATAAATAGGGAGCAGTCTCCTAAACTAAAGACATTCTTCATGTTTTTAACCCGAAGATCAGGATCCACGGCAATCTTACCTCTTACAATTGGCAACCCCCAATTATGAACAATCGTGTTTCCCTTTACACCGCAAGACCAAATTAATGTTTTAGTTGGAATCTCGCAATTGGGTTCGATAACAACCTTTTCAGGAGTACATTCAAGAATCTTTCTACCTGTAATTAATTCGATATTCATTTTCTCTAATACTTCAGTTGTATACTCAATGGACTGTTTAGGGAAGAACGGAAGCACAGATGGAGCTGCCTTGATTGCTACGATTTTAACTTTTTCAAATGGAATATGGTATTCTTTACATAGTTTTGGCAGACCATCTGCAAGCTCACCCATCAGTTCAATACCAGTAAAGCCGCCTCCTGCCACGACAAAGGTTAAACGGGAAGGATCTTGATCTTGTTTATATAAGTTGAATTGTTTAATAATTTGATTATATATAGCTTTTGAGCTTCTAAAACTTCTAATCTGGAATGCATTTTCTTTAATACCAGGTGTTCCGTATGTTTCAACTTCAAATCCTAATGAGATTAAAAGATAATCATATGGAACCGTGTTTCCGTCTTCAAGGTGTACTTCTTGGTTTTTAGTGTCAACGGATGATACGGTTGCTTGTAAAAAGTGAGTTTTTCTAGGATTAATAAGTTCAGGAATAGACATCGCAATTTGACGATCAGAGGCTGTTCCAACAACTGTTTTATGTAACTGTGTTGTAATGTAATGATACTGATGTTTATTAATTAGGGTAACATCTGCTTCTTCTGATTTTAATAACTTTTCAAGACTAGTAGTTGTGATAACCCCGCCATATCCGGCACCTAAGATAACAACTTTTGGCTTTTTCATAAACTCCCCACTCCAAACCTTTTTTATCTATCTATTTGTGAAAAAATTCACATTAAAAGCGTTAAAAAAAACGAGCAGAACTCTAACCTTTTGTGAAAATATTCACAATTAATTTATGATTATAGATTACGTCATTTAATAAAATTTCTCAAGTGTATTTTACAAAAAATTTGTCAATTTGGTAAATTTTTTTAAAAAAAGGGCATGATAATCCCGTACTTAAGAGAGTTTTTTGACTAATGGAAGGAGTTATGTGATGAAACTGAAGGGATTAGTTTTTACATTAGCTTTTTTAATAATGCCATCATTTGCATTAGCGAATGATATGGTTCCAGTCAATCATGAAGAAAAACCGTGTGATTGTCAGGATGGGAAATACCAGAAGAGGACCCATAAAGATTGGCAAGCCATGATGGCTGAAAGAGAGCAAAAGCTCCTTGCCTGGGTAAACCAATATACTCCAGAAAAAAAGGCAGAATGGACCAAAGTGCTCGAGGAAAAGAAAAATCTCCGCAGCCAATGGATGAGTCCGAAAAATGCAGCCAAGCGTGAGCAATGGAAAAAGGAAAGAATGGCAAAAATGGAACAATTAAAAAAACAGTTTGAAGCAGGTAAGATCACAAAAGAGGAGTTCATTAAACAAGCACATGGAGGGAAAGAGATGGGACATTGGAAAACCTTCCATGAGTTAAGGATTGCTGTTGATAATAAGGATAGCAAACAGGCAGCCATTCTTTTAAACAAGTTGTTAGAGCAAACCAAGCAGCAAAATCAGTTAATGAAAGAAAAATTAGCAAAATAATCATAAGAGGTAAAAAAAAGAGGCATCTCTTTTCAAAATGGGATGCCTCTTGTTATCCTTATTTTTTTAAGTTGATAGGTTCTTTTTTAGCTTCAATAATATCTTCTTTGATTTCTTCTTTGATATCATCCGCAATGCCTTCAGTCGCTTTTTTGAACTCGCGAATCGATTTACCGAATGCCCGTCCAATTTCAGGGAGTTTGTTAGGTCCAAAAATAACTAATGCCACTGTAAGAATTAAAATCAAGCCTGGAACACCAATGTTAGAAAACATTCTTTCATCTCCTAGTGATGAGTATTATTCAATCATATGTCATTATAACGCGATTTCATTAATCGTTCTAGTAAGGAAATGTTACGAAAAATTGGCATGGATAAAAAATAAAATGAAGAAAATCATTGCGAGTATGAAATGCCAATTATGATCCTTTCGTTTAAAGCGCTTGAGCCCCATATAAAGTAATGGAAGAAGTCCTAGGGCTGCAACCATTCCTGAAATATAAGAAAAGTCCAGTTTAAATCCTCTCAAAATCGCTAAATTGACATGGAGTAACACAACTCCTGTTGAAAGTAGAGCAAACGGAACATGCCATTTACGGACTAACTTTCCAACAAATTGTAAAATGGTATTTAACTCAACCGCTCCCCATTTTAGACTTTTCAACTGTTTATTTTTCATTATTAGAAAGATTGGATAAATAGAGAGGGCAGCATAGAAACCGATTTGTGCAATCGAACCAAACTGTTTAAAGGTTCCTTTATATTGTCTGAAATCTTGTGTCATTAATTGATTACGATACAAATAGACAAATAGTACTTCGGTAAATAGTAAACAATCCAAATGTGATGATTAGAAAATGATTAATTAGTTTTCGTTCTTTTGGATTAGGGATAGAGTTAGCCAAGAAGCCATTTTTCCTTTGTGAAAGGGAATCCTGTTTCAAGATTATCACACCTCCTTTTCCATTTTTTATGATTATAAAGGGCATTTATGAGAATTAAATGAGAAACGCTTTCTGGAGGAAAAAATTCTAGATGGTTTAGTTAAAGATGTAAACAACAACTGGAGTAAGAACTCCGGCTGTTGTTTTTGGAGAAAAAGGGATTAAATCACTAACTCGGATTGAACATAGAAATATAAAAGTTTAGCTGTATTTTCAAGGGAAGAAATATGTGTCCGTTCAAACGCATGGGATGAGTCGATACCCGGTCCGATTAAGCCATGTACAATGTCATGACCTGAACGAATCGCCGCAGAGGCATCAGAGCCGTAGAAGGGATATATATCAAGTTTGTACCCGATATTATTTTCTTGGGCAAGATGGATCAATTGTTTACGTAATCCATAATGATAGGGTCCGCTGGAATCCTTTACACAAATGGAAACGGTATATTCATTGGTAGACTGTCCGTCACCTATTGCTCCCATATCAACTGCCAAGTATTCCACCGTTTCTGGGGATATATTGGAGTTGCCACCATACCCAATTTCCTCATTGTTAGATATTAAGAAATGGGTGGTATACGGTAATGTAATTCCTTCTTCAACAAGTTGCTTAATCAATTGCAGTAGTATGCCTACACTCGCCTTATCATCCAAATGGCGTGATTTAATATAGCCGCTTGGAGTGATTTCACACCGTGGATCAAACGAAACAAAGTCTCCCACTTCAATGCCGAGTGTCCGTACTTCTTCAGCTGTATGTACTTTTTCGTCAATTCTTATTTCCATATTGTCCTGATTTCGTTCGGCTTTGCCGGCGTCTTTATAAACATGGACAGAGGTTTGATGCATAAGAATGGTTCCTGTATATTTTTTGCCGCTTTGGGTTTCAATTTGACAGTATTCACCCTCGATGGAGTTATACCTAAAACCGCCAATGAGGTCTATTTTTAATCTTCCATTTGCTTTTATTTCCTTTACCATGGCTCCAAGGGTGTCAACATGTGCGGTCAGCATTCGGTGTTTGCTGGTATCTTGTCCTTCAATTGTGGCAATGATGCCGCCTTTGCGATTTCGATAGGCAGGAATCTGTAATTCTTTAAGGAAATTTTCAACAAAGGTAATAACTTCGTTCGTATTGCCAGATGGGCTCGGAATCGATACTAAATCAGCTATCAACTTGGTTGTTTCCTCTGGATTTATTAGCCCCATTTTTAGGACCCCTTTCTAAATTTGCTCAATTTTATTATACCTAATCTTTTAAAGGAGGGTGTACTATTATTATTTGAACTAACATGCCATTTATTTAATGACAGAATGATACCATTTGTTTTATTCTATTTAGGAAGATACTCCTAACGTTTTCATTTTTGCCATTTTAATAAAATATTAATGCAAAATTAATATAAATTACTTTTTTTTTTACATAAATAGTGTATATATTAAAGGTTAGGGATTAGAAAAAAATGTTAGAGCAATAAATTTGGATATTTACCATGTTAAATGTGTTTATTACATAAATTTTTTTCAATACGATAGTAAACTAATAGATGGTGATATTTGGATTTAGGTGGGGTAAAATTTATGATAAAAAAAGTATTAATAATTTCTTCTGATAATACGGGGCATGGACATAAAAGTATTACAGAATCTTTGAATGAAAAATTTAATCAAGATACTGATATTGAGGTTAGCGTAATAGATGGCTTTTCACTTGGTGGAAATTTTTTGATGAAAATTGGTAAGGCATATGGACCTATAACAAGAATGTCAGAAAATTTATGGGAAATGGTATTTAACTTTTCTGCTAAAAACCCAGAATTGATAAATAGTTTTATCGAACTTCAAATAACGAAAAACTTTTTAAAAGTATTGAATGATATAAAACCTGATATCATTTTATCTGTACATCCAAATTTTAATGGATCCATTCTAAATATTTTAGAAAAACAAAATATTAAAATACCTTTCTTTGTTCTTATCGCCGATCTTGTTAACATTTCCCCGCTTTGGGCCGATAAACGAGCGGACTATACAATCAGTCCAACGATCGAAGCGCGGGACAAATGTATCTGTTATGGCTTACCGGCAGAAAAAATTAAAGTCCTAGGATTTCCAGTTCGTTCGAGATTTTTTAGAGGCAGCACGAATAAAAAAATTAGTTATAGTGGTGGTGGACCATTAAAATGCTTAATCATGAGCGGTGGTGAAGGTTCAGGGAATATGCTGAACATTGCTGAAATACTGCTGAATGATTTTGATTGCCATGTAAAAATTGTAGCTGGAAGAAATAAAAAGCTAAAATCCATTTTAGAAGAATCGCTCCTTAACAAATATGGAAATAAGGTTGAGATATTTGGGTTTACTGAAAATATCCAAGATCTTATGTTTGAATCAGACATAGCATTTACAAGAGGAAGCCCAAATGTAATGTTTGAGGCGATTTCTTCCAATACCCCCATAATTATTACTGGAGCTTTACCAGGCCAAGAAGAGGACAACCCAAACTTTGCAGAGAAGTTAAATTTGGGCGTAATATGCGAGGGAACAAGTGAAATTAAACTTACAATCAGCCAGTTGCTTGAAAATGATGCTGAAAAATTAAAAGCAATTATTGATTGTCAAAAAAATTACATAAAGCCTCATGTGGCAGAAGAGATTATTGAATTCCTATTAAATGTAGAAAATCTATCTGAAAGAAAATCGCGCCAGCTTGCATAATCGGCAGCTAGAAAGTTTTATAATAATAACAAGAAAAATTTTTGGTGAGGAACTCTTGGGTTCCACACCTTTTCTATATGTTGGTAAATAAACAAAAGGATAAAATCTTTAGAATAAAGGTGTTAAATGTATTTAAAAAGTAAAGTTTCCAAAACATATTTCACAATCGCCGTATTTATTGCCCTGGCAGCATTTGATAATATCATCATTGGCTTATTTCCACCACTTTTTAAATATATAGCACAGGACCTAAATGTGGGCATTTCTAAATTAGGAATTGTGTCTGCGGTAAATATCTTATTTACAGCAGTATCTTCCGTATATTGGGGCTATCTCTCTGGGAAATTCAAGCGAAAAAGACTAATAATGATTGGAACACTTATTTGGGTTGTATCCGTCTTTCTAACAGCCATAAGCAAAAGTTATTTTCAGTTGCTTCTCTTTCAAATTTTCACCGGGATTGGTTTAGGCTGTATCGCCTCAATAGGGTTTAGTATATTAACGGACTATATTCACTATGAAAAACGGGGTATGGTTTTAAGTCTTTGGGGCATGGCACAGGGGTTGGGAGGGATCATCGGCTCTCTTTTGGCTTCTTTAACTGCAACTAGCCATAGTTGGAGATGGCCTTTTGAAATTGTAGGTTTCATTGGTTTTTTACTCATTTTTTTATATTTTTTTGTAGAAGAACCATCGCGTGGTCAGTCAGACCCTGAACTGAAGGAACTTGTGAAAAAGGGCCAGTCCTATACGTATCTTATTGAAACAAAGCATATCACCTCAATCTTATGGAAAAAAAGTAATGTGTTTCTATTTTTACAGGCCTTTTTTATGAATATTGCAACAGGAAGTCTAATATGGATTCCTACCCTGTTTATTTTTAAAATTCAACAGCAAGGCTATAGTGTGGAAACAGCAATGATTGCTTCAGGTTATCTTTATGCCATTTTTCAAATTGGCGGGATGACTTCGGTTTATTTTGGACATCTTGGTGACAGGTTTCAAAAAAAATCGTATAAGGGAAGAGCTTTATTTACGTCTATTTTTGTCATTCTCACCATGCCTTTTTATATTTGGATGTTTAACACTCCAATGGACAACCTAAAGCTGCCTAGTGATTCTAACGCGATTTTCATTTTTGTTCAATTAATTAAACAAATTTTCATCAATCCATGGATGGCATTACTATTTGTCTTATCTTTAGCTGCTTCTGCGGCGCAGTCTGCAAACACGCCAAACTGGCTTGCTCTCATAACGGATGTGAATCTTCCAGAACATCGAGGAACTGCCTTTAGTGTGGCAAATCTTTTCAATAGTTTAGGTAGAACTATTGGGAACTTGGGATTCGGCATACTGTTGGGGATTCTTTCAAACCACTATCAAGGACCAAATGGTTATGCCATTAGCTTATCCGTCTTACAGATTTTTCTTATTCCGTCTGCTTTATGTTATTTTTTTATGGCGAAAAAAAATATGTCTGATATACATCATGTGAAAGAAACATTAAGGCAGAGATCCAATGAGTTAGAGGTGAGCCATGAAAAAAATGTTTCGAAAAGGTCAAAAATATATTAATACGTATTTTGGCTTTTTTGTTTTAGCAGTGTTCTTCCTGTGGATTAAAACATACTTAACTCAACTAACCCAGTTTAAATTAGGAATGGAAAGTCCATTCCAGCAGTTTCTTTTATTTATTAATCCTCTAGGTTCTGTACTACTTTTTTTAGGTCTTTCCTTCTTTGTGAAGGGACGAAAAAAGTATAGATGGTTAATGGTTATTTATTTTCTTTTATCTGTTCTGTTATATAGCAATATTTTATATTACAGATTCTTTAATGATTATATTACGTTACCCACATTAACTCAGACAAAAAATGCAGGAGATTTAGGTGGCAGTGTCATTTCTTTGTTAAAACCATATGACTTTCTATTTTTTATTGATTTTTTATTGTTAATCGCACTGCTCTGCTATAGAGTTGTAGAAATTCAGATGACAGATTTGAAACGGAAGAATATATCTGCTTTTTATGCGCTAACGGTCACGATCCTATGTACTAATTTAGGTCTTGCAGAAATTGACCGCCCAGAATTATTAACGAGAGAGTTTGACCACAATTACCTTGTGAAATACATAGGGTTATACAATTATGCGCTTAATGATGTTGTTCAAAGCACCAAAGCATCGGCACAGAGAGTGATGGCTGACAGTAATGATATTACAGAAGTCGATAATTATACAAGATCTCATTATGCTGAACCGGATCCTGCCTATTTTGGAAAAGGCAAGGGCATGAATGTCATTTATTATCATCTAGAATCCTTTCAAAATTTTCTAATTAATTACAGATTAAATGGTGTAGAAGTGACGCCATTTTTAAATTCCTTGTCTAAGGATAAACATACACTTTATTTTGATCATTTTTTTCATCAAACAGCGCATGGTAAAACATCCGATGCTGAGTTTATGCTGGAAAATTCGTTATATGGGCTATCTCAGGGTTCTGCCTTTATGTTAAAAGGGTTAAACACTTACCAGGCGGCACCTGCTATATTGGGTCAGCATGGTTATTCCTCTGCCGTATTTCATGGGAACTCGGGAAGCTTTTGGAATCGGAATCAAATTTATAAATCGTTTGGTTATGATATGTTCTTTGATTCTAGTTACTACAAGATGAATGCTGATGACCTTACTGAGTATGGTCTAATGGATAAGCCATTTATAAAGCAGTCCATGCCACTCGTGAAAACGCTTAAACAGCCGTTTTATGCGAAGTTTATTACCTTAACAAACCATTTTCCGTTTTACATGGCTAAAAAAGACGCCACAATTGAACCAGCTACTACTGGAGTCTCTTCTGTGGATTCTTATTTTCAAACTGCCAGGTATGCGGACGAAGCTGTAAAACAATTTTTTAGTGACTTAAAAGAATCCGGATTGGCTGACCATACAATGGTTATTTTATATGGGGACCATTATGGAATCTCCAATGAAAACAGTCCAGAGATGGGAAAAATCTTGGGGAAAGAAATAACTCCATTTGAAAGAACAGGTTTACAAAGAGTACCTTTATTCATTCACGTTCCTGGAATGAAGGGAGGAATAAACCATGAATACGGTGGGCAGATTGATCTTCTTCCAACACTTCTTCACTTGTTGGGCATTGATTCGTCTCCATACATCCAATTTGGAACAGATTTGTTATCCAAACAGCATGATGATTTGATCCCTTTCCGTAATGGGGATTTTGTTAGTTCGAATATCACCGCAAATGCAGGAAAATACTATGACACTGCTACAGGACAGGAACTCGCTAATGAATCTTTAGCTGCTGCTGAAAAGGACCAGCAAATTGTCAATATGAAGCTGACTCTATCTGATAAAGTGGTTAATGGTGATTTACTGCGGTTTTACACTCCAAAAGGTTTCGTTCCAGTTGACCAGTCAAAGTACAACTATAATAAAGACCGATATTTACAATCAAATAAAATCATACAAAAATCCCGGTAGTAATACCGGGATTTTTATGTTTGTTTATTAAAACCAGCCCTTTTTCTTAAACAAGAGAAACATTGATAATCCGATGATTCCCATCAATATTAGAGCATAGCCATATCCATATTCCCATGATAATTCGGGCATGTGTTTAAAATTCATCCCATATATGAATAGTTGATTGACTAAATCTTATTAGCCCCCTACACTTCTATGTTTTTTGGGAGAATCCTTCAATAATTATTCTATATGAGATTGAAGAATGATAATTAGTAGTTGGAGGACATAGCCTCGGTGCGAGGACAGCACTCCGCAGAAAGAATTTCGAGGACCTTATCTTTAACATCAGTAACCCTCTCTCTTTGGGTAAAACAATAATCATCATGAAAAGAAACAATCATTATTTGAGAAATTGATACATTACCTCCATTAGATATAATTACCATTACTAAATGAATAATTTTCCTTTATCTTTATTATGACAACTAGAATTAGAATTAGAGGTGTTCGTATTATGGATTGGGAAGATTTTGATTGGGGAGAAATGGATTGGGAAGAATTGTTATCATTATTTCATAGCTACACTATGGATAAAAAGCTTATTTTATTTCATCATCTTTATAATTTTAAAAAAGGTGTATCTTCTGAGTCTGAGGACAGTTTTCTTTTACAATTTAAGTATGATGGATTAAAGGAGGCAGCATTTTCTTTCATTACAAGAGCACATGCTGAAAATCCATATATTAGTATTGAAGTTGTAAATCGCATAAAAGAAAAAATGGATAATATTAAAGAAGAAAAATTGGCTCAGAAAAGGGTTCAACGAATACTTAGTGATTACATATATATTGCAAATCAAACTAAAGTTCTAGCTGAACAAGATACATCGACCAGCATCGAAATCAAAATTCCTGTAGAACTTAGTTCGTTTAGTTCAGAAGACTTTGACGAACTGTACAATCGAGTTTGTGATGATTTTGTATCTGGTTACAATTATTGTTCTACAGCAATGCAAGACGATATACAGAAAGCAATTGCTTTCGCTGCTCGCTTTTATATGATTCATTATGAACAAAAAGTTGCAGACATTATTGTAGATTCGTTAATAAGGGAAATTAATAATAAGCCATTAACAGAGATAAATAAGAGAATCATGTTCTATTACACATCTGTAGCAAAACTTGTCAAAGATATTTACGATTATGAAGAACAAAGTATCAAATTGAAAGATTTCTTACCTAAAGAACAAAAAGGTCGAAGCGAAAAGCTCCTTCAATCATACAGGAACCTTTTAAACGAAAATGTAAATGACATTATTAGAGACAGATTTAAATCAAAGAAAGCACATTTCAGAAAAGAATTCATGGCAAGCTGGGGATGGCTGGACGAGCGTCAACCAAGACGATATGTTAATCTTCAAACTCCTTTTTGGCTCGAAGACTTATTTGTGATGGTTCGAGATATGGACATTCCTTGCTGTGAAATATTTAAGGATAATAAAAGTGTAGAAATCAATAAAGATGATATTGAAAAAATTAAAATAAATTCGAAAAAAATCTAAAAAACGGTCGTCCAGGCGACCGTTTTTTTATTTTATTCACGTATTAAAATGAGTTTATAAATAGTTGGTATATGCAAGGGAGGAGATATTAAACCAAAACCTTTAGTTTTTATAAAATGAACTATACTCTTATTGATGTTGAGCATAGTGGATTACGAAGGTAATGAAATTGCATTAAATGGAAATTCTTGCTTGAACCAAACGTTTGTTCTAGTTATAATAAAAGTGTAAATTACAAGAACGTTTGTTCTTTGTTTTTAGGGGATAAGATTTGAGTTTTTCAACAGGCGGTGAGGCCATGAATTACGTAAAATTGAGAACTATTTTAAACAATATTGATAAAGAAGAACAATTACGAGAATTTTCAAAAATTTATTCCACCACTGAGATAAACGGATTACATTATGTCGATTTCAACAGTGCAAATAACTTTATACACATATACACTCCGTCTCAGGAGCTGCATTATTATAGTACTTGCTTTTTATTAAAACCTAAATATGATGACATCCCTATTAACACTCTCAGTAGTCACTCCCACGAAATACGCAAGTTCCTAGATTATTTAAAGTTCTGGGAGATTGACTTACTCAAAGTTGATCTGTCTATCGTTTTAGTAGGGTACGTATGCTATTTACGCTTATTAAAAATAGTTAGATTCCCTCCGAATAGAGCAATTGAATGGTCACTTCTTAAAAAGATACCTATTCATAAAAAAGCAGAAGCTTTTGGAAAATTATCTTCTATTCGTCTCAACAAGGAAGGCGTAATGGTTCAAGAACGCTTTGAGGATTATCCTTTTGACACCATTAGGTCACATATTGAAACTGCGTGTGACTATTTAAAGTTTTTACAAGATGAAACCCATGAATACAAAAACATCGACTTAGCACCTATACCAATTAAGGTGGTATATAAGACGAACAAAATATCTGGCGTTACCCAAAGAAAAATTTCTAACATAATATTTGATGTACATGCCATTATGACAAAAGCAAGTTTTAGCAAACCAAAAAGTTCATCAAATTTCATAAAGCCTTTATCTAGAGATGTGATGATCGAACAAGACGTAAAGACTTTTCTTTCGCTCATACCTTCGAAAGATAATCAAACTAAACTATTATTTTACATTTTGAAGTCATTTGGAATAAGAAGAGGAGAAGCACGAAACCTTATGATTCCTTCTAAAAGCATTCCTAAAGAATTATACAGCCTAGATTTCAACGAGGCAAAAGAATGGTTATTGAGTGCGGACCTTGGTGATATTTCATTCGACCAAAACAATAATGTTTGGATTTGTCATGTGGAGATTAGGGAAGTAACCAATTTCCAATCTCAATTTAAATCGAATATAAATCGGACCATCCCACTTCTATTTCCACAAGATGACCTAACAAATTTACTGCTTGAACATCTCATAGAAAGGCAAATTGTAATGGATGAAATGGGATTAGATCACGAATTCTTGTTTTATTCTAATTCCAATAATTCAAAAGGCCAACCTTTGACAGGAGGTACGATTTTTTCTAAATATCGTAGCATTATTGACGGAACCGAGACAGAAGAATATTATAAAAAGTTTTCACCGCATGCATTTCGCCATTTTTTTGCGACTCATTTGATTCGAATTATGCGTATACCAATTTATGACGTTTCAAAGCTACTGGGCCATAAAGATGAAAAAGTAACTAAACAGATTTATCTCCATTACCTACCAGATAAAGATGATAATTCTACAGACAGCACAGCAAAAGATATGATTGACACTTTTAGGAACGACAAAGGAGTGTAATGCTTTGAATACCGATTGGCTTGAAGAAAAGGAATTCCCTAAAGCAGAAGGCAGGGAAAAAATGATTGAATTACAACTAAAAAGATTAATTGAAAAATTAAAAAAGGAGTATCCGACTGGGGAAAGCTGGCTTAAAACGCCTTTAGAAAAAAAGAAAATAATCGAAAGTAGTCAATTAAAGGATTTTGCTTATATTTTGCCATGGGCAATTGAAAGGGGTTTGATGAAAAATGTTAAGTTTAGAAAAAAGATCTTAGATTACTACGGTCATGCGTATAAATTTGATGCAAATTTTTCTAAGTTATGTATCGATTACGCTAAGCATTATCAATTTATTACCGATGATGAATTCCGAAAGGCAAAAGAGATTTTTTCTGGTAAGGGTTATGTCGGAGCAATGGCAAAAATTTGTATAACGTTGAATAAGAGTTTTAAAGAACTTACTGATAAGGACTTGAAAAATAGCGATATTGATTGGGCGTTCACACAAAAGCATGTTACAAAAAACAGTATACAAAAGATCAGGTTTGCTTTTGGTTATACAAACAAAAAAACAATAACCTCCAGGTACAAACAAAACTTTGTGGATAAGCTAGCGGCTAAATTCCCCAAATTTGAGAAACCAATTCGAGATTATCAAAAATATCTTAAAGCTGCAGACTTTAAAAAAGGCACTATGACAAGAAAGAATTGGTCTTTATCTGTATTCCTTCCTTTTTTAGAAGAAATGAGCGATAAACAAATGATTCAGTTCTCTAGTTTTGATAGAACAGATTTTTGGAAGTATTACAACTATTTAGTGACTAAATACAAAAAATCTTCGACTATTTATCACGCCATTAGGGAATTAAGTCTTTTTATTGAATGGGGATTAAATGTGTTTCCTGAATTTCCTACTGTTCTTGATTTTCCAGACAAACTAGCAAAAAAACTAAATCGTGCCTCAGAAAAGGAGTCTGCAAATAGTGACGGTCTCGCATTTCCAATCGAGGGATTGGCGGAAAGAATTATCGAAGAATGTTATAACTTTGTGCCAAGAAGCGAAAAAGAATCCCTATGTAGGGACTTTTGGTTAATTGCTGGTTCATGCCCTGTACGATTTGACTTTATCCATAATCTATCAGTGGATTGCTTAAAGCCAATGATAAATAATGATAATTTCATGGGCCTAACCTCGGAGTATAGGGATAAAGCAGGTAATATCCATGGCCATTACCCTATCTTAGATCCAATCGGAATAGAAGTAGTAAAACGGCTTAAGAAAAGGTGCATTGAAAAAGGTTTTAGACCAATAACAAACCCAGGAAACAAACTAACCTATATTCATCTTTTTCAAGAAGATGAGGTTAATGGACTCATTTCAGGCACTCCTATTAGGAGATTTTTACATGAAGAAATTCTACCGAAAATAAAGGAAATTAAAGATTATAAGATTCAAAATGAAGGAAAATCATTTAATATTGGTGCTCATGGTTTTCGCCATTATCTCGCCACGTTCGTACAAGTTAAAACCAGAAACATTAAAGCCACCCAATTTGTTTTGGGACATCATGAACAAAAAATAACTGAGGCTTATCTTAAAAGTAAAATCTCACGTAATACTCTTGTTTCTTCCATCATTGATGGTTATGAAAAAAAGGAATTATCGGGGAAATTCTATTTGCGAATCATTGAAATGTGGTCCGACCCATCGATTGAGGATAGTAGGTTGTTTGATGCCTTAACATCCGAAATGGAATTTTCGACATTCTTAAAACAGTATGGACGAAAAAGAGATATGGGCTGGTGCATGACTGAGGAGAGCTGTGAAAGCTATTATCGATGTTGGGGTTGTCATCACTTCATCCTAAGAAGAGAAGAAATCGAGGAAGCTATTACTTTGTTAGCTAAACTTTTTCTAAGACACCGAGATCTGGTGCAGAACAGTAAAGATTATACAGATGATAATCCAATAGCTGCGGATTCAATAAAAAAACTAGCTCTTGTTCAGAGAAGGCTCACAGACTTAGGAGTGGAACCAGAAAAGGTATGGGAAATGGTCCAACTGAAACTCTCCGATAAGGATATAAGGGAGGCGTTAAAAGATGGAAACGCTAGCGTTACTGCATAAGAATGAAGGGGAAATTGTAACTGTAGACGGAATGCCTATAAAAATGTATGTACAGGAACATTTTACTGTGGAAGAGTGGACTACAATTTATACAGCAAAAAAGCATGATCGGTTAATGTTTAATATCCCTTTTAGACAGTTAAACAAATTTGATATTGTAAGCTTACTTGATAGGAAGCCAACAAATAGGGAAAGAGTCCTAAGAACTTATTTAACAAGATTAGCTTACTTTCAAAGGTTTCGCCTACCTTTGGAATACACAATCAACATGAGAAATCGAAGAGAAGTTCAATTAGAGAATCTGAATATTTTTATAATGTTTTCGGATATGTTTGATAAACATTATCTAAAATTGCATCCTGAAAATGAAAATGATGAAAAAATAGTAAATGAGGATAAAATGGCGGTTGAAGACCTAGTTGAAAGATTATGGATGTCTGGTTACGGATTAATTGATGGGATAGGTCATGAGCCTATAACTGAAGAGGTTCTCAATCAAGTGGTTAGCATAAGTAAAAATATCACAAGTCCTGCTAGAAGACTAAAAACTATTACGTTACTAAGTTACCTTCTATCGAAGGAAGAAAAATCTCCTGTTAATAATCCCATTTTCTTTACCTCAAACGAAGTTAAAAACGTATTTGAATTAGAAATGGAAAATTGGTCGAACGATTCTCCTGGCTTAAAGTCAGAGCTTGCTCTAGCTATAAAAGATTATGTTTTCGGGCAAATGAAAGATCGGGTTAACGAAGGACAACTTCAGACATACAATAACGAAAATGGTAAGTCCGAGACGATCGAGCATAAAAAGCTCTCAAGTTCTACTTGGTATGGACGCAGTATGCATTTACGTATACTGTGTGAGGAATATTTTTATCCGAACGAGGTACTAACGATTCAAGATGTTCTGCAAGGTAGAATAATGGATGCTTTTGTTGATGTAAAGGATGACTATCAAAAAACTTCTTTCTCATCTTATGTTATGGCAATAAACAGTTGGTTTGATTTTTATGCAGCTGAAAATAGTTTAAAAGTAAACAAAAAACACGTTATGCCAACTGGTAGATTAGGGACAAGTGATAAAAGGTATGGGAAATACATCGATTTCAAACAAGCTGTAAGATTAATCGAAACGCTGCTTGATGACCAGTCCCCATACCATGAGGATAATAAACTCATGGAGTTTAGGCAAAGAAGAGCAGCACTACTCGCCTTAGAAACTGCAAAAAGAGCACATGAAGTTTCCCTTTTGAAGCAAAATGCTTTAAAGAGTAACAAATACGGTGAATACTTTTTACATTTTCACAAAACAAAAACAGGAAAAGAGCACACTGTAAAAATTTCTAAAGAGGCGTACAAATGGGTAGAGCAATTGCTTCACGTAGCCCCTAGAGACCCTATAGAAATTAACTCTGAATTTTATTTAGGTGGAGATGATTTAAAGGTTAAAAGATTACTAGCTGCTGCGGATAACCATATTCCATTCCGTGGAGAATCGATAACGGAATATCTAAGGCGTTTACAAATAAAAATATGGGGCGAAAATCCTCCAGGTGGTAGATATTTCACGGCTCATGATTTGAGAAGAATGTGTGCGACTTATCTACGGATGAAAGGTTATTCTCAAGAAGAAATAGCCGAAAAACTTGGTCATGATAATTTGGATTCTCAATTCACTTATACTCTTACAGCGGGTCATGATATTCTTAACAGCTTAGAAGGAATCGCTAAGGAAGGTGTATATGGGATTAAAGCTATTATTGAGGACATTCCAAATAACACCGAAGAAGAGGAGGTAAAAACACTCACTGAGGATACCTTTTTGGGGATGGCTTCCTTAGTGGTTGATGTCGCAGAAGATGTTGAAACCGCAAAGTCTTTTATTGAAAAACTTTCAACTGAGCTAAAAGAAATTGAATTACTTTCCGATCTATTTCAACAGCCAGAAGGAGAAATCCCACAAGGATTCCCAATGCGAACCCATAATTGTAATGCCCAAGCACAGGTAACATGCTTCCATCACACGTTGAAATGCTATAAATGTGATAAATACTCACCCGAACAAAACATGATTTTTGAACATAAAGCAGAGCTTGTTAGATGGATTGTTTTCGCTCATCATAATGGAACGATTTTAAAGAAGACAAAGAATAAAAGGGAAAAATTAGTGCTTCCAGCTAAGATAGATGGCATCGAAAAGGATCTTGAAGATACGTTTAAAACTTTGTTTCAAAAATTTAATTTTTCGGACGAGGAATGTAAGGCCATTGAAAAAGAAGTGTATTTAAAAGCAAAACAGTACATTAGCAAGTACTATAAAAAAATTCCAAGCCCTTCAGTTGCACAAATAACTGAATTTTTAAAAAGTGGTGTTATCAGTGGCTAATAAAAGGTTTAGTCATGCGGATTTGACTCGTAGTGCAGCAAGCTTAAAACGAACATTTTACAGAAAAGCAAAGAAAGGGATTTACCTCACTCAAAAACTGACCAAAGAGGAAGTAGTAACGAAAATAGCCAAAAGTTTAAATGTGTCAGAACGGAGTTTGTATACAAAGGAAAGAAAGGCATATTTGGATGAATGGTACCAATCACTTCTTGGAGAGATAGAAGAAATTAATCAGGAATTAAAAAATGAAACCAATGTTCCAGCAAACAAAGAGCTTGAAAATTTGTCATACGAACAACTAATCGAAGAAAACAAGAAATTAAACGAACGGCTGAATGCTTATAAAACAAAGGTTACTTCACAACAATTAACGATTGAAATGTTGATGAAAAAAGTTGTCCGTCAACATGAAAGAATTGAGAGCCTATAAAGAAAGGAGGGGATTTGTTTCATTACTTCCAGATGTTTTATTGTTCGAAAAACTGTGGCAAAACGAAAAGTTCATGTGGCAAATGAGGCAAAAGTATAAGGTTTCAACGCAAAAAATAAACGATTAACAAGGGAGAGGATATTAATGGAAAATAATAATTCAAAAACTAGCAAACCAATATTAAACGGGGGAGTTGAGCATAAGCATGATAAATATCTTACACCAGTAACAAAACGTAAGAACCCAGCAAATAAAAAAATTATGCCAAGAGGGGACAGAAGCAGATTTTTGATGGATATTCCGCCTGATGTGATGTGGAGACTTTTAGAATTAAGCAAAGTATATGACCCCCATATTAGTTTTCCTGTTTGTTTGCAACTTACCACTGGTGTTAGAACAGGTGAACTTTGCTACATTAGACAAGCCGATTGCCCAAATGACGACAACGGGTATACATACAAAATTGAGGATGGGAAATTGACGAGCTTTATTATTAATTTTAAACAACTGGTGCCAATGCGAAATGATGTTTTTAATGCTGGCCATATGAAAACTAATAGTAGTACCGTTGTATTTCCAATGTTTTTGCCAGTGATACAACATTATCATGATTGGCACATGGAAAGATTAAAGTCAAAAACGACTGAAGACGGATACTATCCATTATTTATTGATCAACACGGAAAGGCTTTAACGGTAAAGGAGTATTGTCGACGGTTTGATAAATTAGTAGCTTATCTGATTCAGAATTTAAAGGACTCAAACCAAGTGGACATAGCCCAAATTCTTCTTGAGCATAAGTTAACACCGAATTCACTACGATATTGGTTTACATACCAACTGGTTCGTTATGGCCTACCTCCTCAATTAGTTTCATTGTATCGAGGGGATAAGACAATTGAAGCAACCGCTAAGATCCTTTATTAAAAACACACCCTAAAGGTAAGGGATTGTTCAATACTTTCAAGGGAGTGGAGCCCATCTCATAAAGGTGCAATCTCTTTCTGAAGGCTACTTCTCGATACCATTCTATACTAGATAAGGTAAGGTGTATAATTCCCTTATCTTATCTAAATATGTTTCACGTGGAACGTACGTTCTGTTTGTGGGGTTTGTATAATCCTTAAGAAAGGAAGATGGGGAAATTGTCTATTAATAATCAAGGGAATAGGAAGCGGACAGCCTTCATCTTCATTCCTGACCAATCACAAACATGTGGAACCAAATCTATTCAAAACAAAACAAAAATAGAAGAATTTGATTCATTATGTGTATTAAGCCTTTTACTTGGCTTCTGGCTTGAAGTTACAACCTTAAAACATGGAGTGGTTACAAAAACATTATGCCAAGTTAAGAGCATTGACGAAATAGGCCGAACCATTTTGGTCTTAGGCGAATATGAGTCTACGTTTATCATTGACTTGAAGACTGTTACCAATGTTATTGCCTTGGACATGTAAAGACAATCTGAGGAATCGCTTTTGAATCACAGTCAATATGTCCTTAAAACAAATTTTAATAGTACTTATTGGAAATCCCAATGTAACAAAATCGGAGGAAACAAGAATGAAAGCTAAACGAAAAAAGCACTACCTTCCCGAAACTATCATACTAAAAAGGCTTGCTTGTGAACCTTATAAAACAATTGTACCAGTTCATGGAGGGATGTTCGATGCCGAAGTAACAGTTTTGCCATTCTTCCTTAGATATAAAGATGCTGTAGTGGAATTGCTATTCGATGAATTAGATGATAATAAATCTTCTTTATGTGATATTGATTTTGCCTTTAAGGGAATGAAATTCGTCAAACCAGAACTTTGGTTAAGTGAGTTTTATCGAAAGAAAGAAAAAGAAAAACTTACGATTTTAGAACAGGCTATTACCATATTAAAAGATCGGCAGGATTTAATAAGGTATCAAAAAGAAATGGAAAATCAAACAAATTGGTTTAAAGGTAAAAAGGGATCATAGAGCATTTTAAATGTTAATAATAAAAGGGAACTGTTCTATAATTGAACAGTTCCCTTTATTATAATGTTTTCCTTTTCTTTAAACTCCATTGGACAAACTAATTATTAATCTATCTATTCAGCAACTTTTGTATTTCTGGATGATTGCTAAGAATTTCATTCCCATAGAAATAACTAATGGAAAGACCAATAACTAAACCAATGTAAATTAAAAATAATTGTAATTTCGTTCTCGTATCTGTTTTATAATAATTTTTCGTCTTCTGTACCTCTTTTTTAAATTTTAAAACTTTTTCCTCCAACTGGCTGAGGATACCACTTATGAGCTGGTTGTCATTGCTATCCTGTAGACTAATAGTAAGGGTACCATTTAATTGTTGAAGGTAAATGTCCTTTTTCATTTTTTCAATTTCCGAATTCAGGGTATTTAATATTTTACTTATTTCCTGGTTCGAAATTTTCCATAGGACCTTTCTTAAAATTTCTTGAACCGACTCAAAATGATTGGCCTGTTGCTTTAATTGGACTACCAACTGTTCAAGTTGTTGAACTTCACGTTTGTCATGATTTAAACTTTTTTGTTTTTTATATATTTTGTACCATTCCATAGATCCGATAATAACGATGAAGAACCCCATGAAACTTAAATGGATAACAGAATAGGTAAGTAACAATATGATGCCTAAGCCCCATAGCTTAGTACTGATTCCTGCTGCAATTCTTCCGCCATCTAATGGAGTTATAGGGATTAAATTAAATAAATTGATCATCGCACCCAAAATAATCAGCAGTCCCCAAAAGGGCTCATTTGTATATAGATACATGGGAATTGCAGGCAAAAAGGATAATAATCCAAATAAAGGGCCCATGTATGCTACAAACCCCTCGTCCTTTGCATTTTTGGGCAATTCCTTTAAGCCGATTACTGCACCCATGAAGGGTATAAACACAGCTGGGCTAACAGGCAGTTTAATCCTTTTTGCAGCATAAGCATGGCCCATTTCATGAACGAACAACAGATAAATAAGAGCTACTGCAAACTTCCATCCGAATATGAGGGCATAGGTTCCTAGAGAAATTAGCATACTTAAAAGTGTGTGAAGTTTAAGAATCTTAAAAATCACTAAAACAAATTTTAATTTACCTAGTAAAAACACCCCGATTGTACTTAAAACCCCAATAAAGGTTTTCTTACTGCCTTTTGTACTCCTATTTTTCAAATAAACATCTCCTTTGTAAAAGTAAATGCTATGTTTATTATATAAGAAATAACTGGTAAATTACCTAAAAGTAAGGGGTCTCTTCCATAATAATATTGAACAACACTTGGATTTATTTAACCAAGATGGGTTAAATCAATAAATGACTTGGCAAATAGTAATTCGATAGTAACGAAACCTCAAATTTTTGTTTCACCTATGATTCTTTTGTAATACAACTCTTCTACTATTTTACCTAATTGACAGCAAATGGCAACAGAACCATAATAGATTATAGGATAAAAGAGGGGGATTCAATATGGGATTTCGGTATCGGAAAAGTTTTAAGATTGCCCCAGGGGTGCGTGTAAATGTTGGCAGTAAAAGCTCCAGCGTTTCTTTCGGAGGAAAGGGGATGCGGTATACGGTAAACAGTAAGGGAAGAAGGACAACGAGTGTTGGGATTCCTGGTACAGGTATTTCCTATGTAACTTCTTCTTCAAGTTCAAGCAAAGGCTATCACAGAACGACAGCCTATAGTCAACGCCAGCAACTGCAACAACGGCAAAAAGAATTAGCTAAATTAGAAGAATTAAAAAGGAATCAGCTTGAGTTCGAGCTTTTTCAAAATCAAATTGAACTATTAACATCCATTCACAAAGAGTGCGATGAGCCAGTGGATTGGCAGGAAATAAAAAACACTCCACATCCATTCGGAACAGAGTCAGTAGGACCTTTAGAAAAAGTGGCAACTAGACGTTATATAGACTACAAACCAGGATTTATCGATTGGCTATTTAAGCGAGAGGAAAAGGTAAAAGAAAAGCTTCAAAAAGCAATGTTGGATGCACATGAGAAAGACCTAAAGAATCTTGAAGAATGGAAAGAGCTAGCGGCACTTTCAACAAATGTGTTAGCAGGCGATATTGATACATATTTTAGGGTTATTCAAGAAATGGATCCATTAGGCGATTTAACTGAATTTGGGAGTGGGTTTGAGTTCTCTACTGATGATCCAACTTATATAGAAGTTGAGTTTGATGCTCATTCTGAAACCATGATTCCACTTAAAGAAAAATCATTAACCCAAACAGGGAAAATCTCACTAAATGAATGGACTAAAACCAAGTATTATGATTTACAGCAAGATTATATTTGTAGCTGTGCCATTCGAATCGCAAGAGACATGTTCTCCTTGTTACCTGTTAAAGAGGTCTACGTTCATGCTTTTGAAGATTTGTTTTCTAGCCAAACGGGCAATACAACAAGAACATGTATCCTATCTGTTCGTTTTAAAAGGCAAGTTATTGAAGGTCTTAACATGGAACGCATTGATTGTTCGGATTCAATGGCAAACTTTGAACACAATATGGACTTTAAGAAAACGAAAGGATTTTTAGCAGTGCAAAAATTAGTACCTGTTTCAAATAATGAATAGATTTGTGAAACAAGGTAGTTTTTTTATTGGGTGGATTTGGGAAGCAGTAACGAAGATTCCTTTAATACACTCCTACAGAATGTCCAAAAGATTGGGTTTTATAATAGTTCACTAGATAACAAAATACAAAACTACAAATATAAATTAGCGGAATTTGATGTTCATCCGTTAATACCATGGACATGGATGACCAAATCACATTTAAAGATGATACAACTATTGCAAGCTGTACGGTTAATGATGACAGTACCACAGACCAAACTAGCACTGTTGATGAAAACAGTAATACAGATCAAAAAGATGTACACAACTAACAGCAACTGATGATTCTATTACCGTTACAGGTTCTTCACTTAATGTCAATCATGGGCAGTATGCTTCAGTAACGATTAAAGCTACTCCAAGAGAAGAGGGGGCAATAGAAGTCGATTATAATTTAGGTCTTAGTACAGCAGCTGGGTGGTATCCGCAAACAGCAGATAGCAGTGGCAACATCACATGTACATGGAAAGTTGGGACTAGAACTACTACTTGGACATACCCAGTCATCATGACGGTTAAAGCTTCAGCAACAACAGAGACTCTAACTGTCCACTAAAATAGGAGGAAAGAAAGTGAAAAAAATTATAATAAAACCAGTGTTTGCTATATCCCTATCATTCTTGCTTTTAGCTGGGTGCAATACAGCAACTAAGGGGGAGCTAACTCAAGGAAAATCAGATAATAACGCTGAAACTTCAAAGAAAAATGCAGCCGCAATACAAGCCAAGACATCCCAAATTGAAGAAAGAGAAGCAGCGGAGAATCAAATAACTAAAGCTCAGCAATTAATTCAACAAAGCAAATTTGAGGACGCACAAAAAATCTTAGAGGAACTACTGAACACAACTAAGGGAAAAGATGCGTTAATTAAGGAAAATAATCTAGCAGAAGAGTTATTATATCAAGTAAAAAATAATGAGAACAAACAAACTTCAACACAAAATGCAATTCAAAATCCATCTGCTACAAATAAATCGAGTGCCCAAGCCTCAAATCCTAATACAACATCAGGTGGTTTTAAGTATAAAACCTATCAAAATGGGCGTTTTGGGTTTACGGTACAATACCCTGATACCCTCAAAATGGGTCCTGAACCGACTAATGATGATGGTCGGCAATTCGCTAATGAGGAATGTGAGATCTTGGCCTATGGTAGTTTTGTTCTTGACAACGAAACTATACAAACAGAATATCAACAGGCAATTGATGACGCAAAAATTTCCATTGCCTATCAAAAATTAGGAAGTAATTGGTTTGTCGTTTCCTATAAAGACGTTAATAATATCGTTTATGAAAAATCAATCATTCAAGATGGAGTTAATTACGTTTTGCAAATTACTTACCCTTCTAGTCAGCAAGCTAAATACGGGCCAATGGTTACACATATTGTAAATACATATGTCCCAGGACATGGCGAAGGGTAATCGAAAAGGAAACACACATTAGAGAGTTGTAAAGGGGAGAGTTACTTTAAAACATCAAAGCGACTTGTTATAGCTTCAAACAATATTCAAACTGATCGTTATCTTTGATATTTAAATATTTTCTTAGGAGTGCACAGTCATGAGGTTAATGAAGATTCTATTTATCTGTTTAATGTTTTTCTTAGTTACGGCTTGTTCGAATACAACGAGTGAAGTGAAAAATCAAACAGGGAAATCTACTCAAACAAAGGAAACAAATAAAGCAACAGCAAAATCTGAAACAAAAACAACCGAATTTTCTCAAAACGAAAACAATGTAGCCAGTTCTTCACAAAAAAGTTCAAATGTTGCTAACGAAAAAGTGGTAAGTCAAACCTCTGCACCTTCTATAAAGAAAACAGCAGTGTTTAACCAATCCACGATTGATAAGCTTTATCCTGGATGGGTGTTAAAATTGAATCAATCCATTAAATTATCCGAACATGATTTAGTTGTGGCAGGATTACAAAAAGGACAAGGGGCATGGCAAACTCAAGGTAGAGTGGTTGTATTGCAATTTGACAACGTTTCTGGAAATTGGGAAACAAAATGGTCAGGAAGTATTTTATCTGATAATAAAGACTTCCCATATTACGAATTCCAGTCCATAGCAGTGGTCAAATCAAACTCACAAAAGCGAGCACTTGCAGTAGTGGCAGCGGACTGCGGTGGAAGTACAGGTTATGGGCAAGCAATAGCTTTGACCATTGATGACGGTGGGGCAAGTATTTTAAAGGGGAAATTCGACATCAACGAAATGGCCCTTAAACAAGAGGGGAACACGATCAAACTGAGCGGTGATCAACAATTTGGAACACACCAGTTATCTTTACAAGGAGAACAATTCGTCGATTCTAAAACATCATCATCTGACCTTTCTCCTGATGGTGCTGTTCAAGTAAATTTCAAATTGGATGCAAACGGAGATATAGTTTTATTAGGTCAAGATTACTTAAGCATGAGCGTTGGACAAACCATCGCTTTTATTCCAGCGGATGAAAAAACAACACAAGCATTTAACCAAGGGATTATCGGAATCTATTCTGATGCATGGAATAATAGTGCTCCTTTAAATCTATCAAATTCAGACCGACTTTGGAAAGGAAACTCTTATACGTTTGATAAAGGCGGTGAAGCACACTTTTTGTTGGTTACAGATGAGAAATCAGCTACCATTCCGTTTGATAATCCAGAACCAACAATAACGATTAATGTTCAGCCTTAAACTTAAGGCTTAATAAGAAAAAGGTTATATGTGGATAAACAACTAATATCAACATGAAAAAAGCGACGAGATTGAAATTCTCATCGCTTTTTATCTTATATAAATTTATTCGTTTTTTGAAGTATTTTAGCAGTATAATAGTATTGGTATTTCTACAATGACAGATTTTTTCTTTGCTATTACTCAAAAATTCTTCTAAGCTTTTTGTTAACCTAGATAAATATTGTAAAGTAATTCTAATTCAATTATAAAAAGGGGTGCAATATGCAACAAAAATGGGGTCAAACATCATGGGGGATTATTTTATCACTCCTTTCGGTACTTATATTATTTACTGGTTGTTCACAACAAAATAATACAGAAACCAAAATAAATAAAACTCAAGAAGTAAGCAAAAAGAAGGCAACCACTGTTGAAGTCAAAAAAAGTACACTTGACGATGAAACCGAAAAAACGACTAGTGAAGGCGAAGTCAGTCCAAGCGTTCCTGCCACTAGCACACCAGCGATAACAAGTATTAATGGTGATTTTGACTACAGTAAATATAAACTCATTGTAGTAGATGGCGGAGATATGTCAGGATATAGACAGCCGAATGTCAGAGTTGATGTCGGGTTTGGCGACAGAGAATATTGGGCTTTTACAAATGATTACGGTCAGTTAATTCGTGTTGAGGCAAAAAATATAACACTTCAAAATTCGAATACTGAACATGTTACATCATCAGGTAGATATTACTCTGATGAAGCAGATGTTCCTGGTACTGAGAGTCCAACCTTGGATAAAGGACATGTGATTGCTGACTCCCTTGGGGGAGTATCTAACGCATATAACATTACACCTCAAGACAGCACTCTCAATCGACACGGCGACCAAGCTTATATGGAAAAAGTGATTCGAGATGCAGGAGGTTGTACTGATTTCGTAGCAGTAATTCAATATCCAAATACTCAGACGCAAATTCCTAGCCATTATAAATTCACATACAAAATTCAAGGTAGAACCATTACAGATGAATTTGATAATGTAAATCCAGATGAAGTGAACAAAAATTTAGGGAAAACGACAGGTACGTTCAGCACGTCTCCGAAAACAAACAATGTACCAGCAAACGAAACAGTAAGTAGTGATGAAGATGTTAGTAAGGTAGATACCAATCATAATGGACAAGTTACGATCGCTGAAGCTAAAGCTGCTGGTTTTAAAATGCCTATTACCCGTGATTCATGGCTTTATAAATATATGGACGACCGAGATGGTGATGGCTTAGTAGGTGAATAAATGGGGTTATGCGGCGATTCTTTTCTTCTTATTGAAGTAACTGGCAGGTTACTTGAAGAAGGAGTATCAATATTTAGAACAAAATAAGGGTAAATTAAACAAAAAAATGTTAGAGGTCCAATATGAAACGATTTATTTTAAGCTTATTTAGCATCTCAATTTTTTGTATTTATCCTTTACCATCAAAGGCATCAACCTTCCCTTGCAGTATGGTCTTGGAACCAACTGATAAAAAACTTGAAAATTCAAAGGGCACTGCATTGATTTACAAAGTGCGATTGCGACCATTTTGCTAGAACTAATATAAGTATTCTTGGAGTTCACCTTCCTAAGCCCTCCTCTTATGGCAATTACGACAGTTATGAAGGATTCGCTTTTATACCAAGTGAAATTAGTTGGCGTTTCAGGCTTTACCCTACTCCAGAAATAGATAGTCCGACTTGGGCAGGAATATTTGATGAAATAACAGCAAAGATGGAAAATGTAAAAGTGCAGGACGTCTTTCTAACTCAAAGAATGAAAAATTAGGACCACCAATATTAAGAAGTAATATCAATAAGTGTAAGTAAACTAAGATGCATTACTTCTACAATGATGTTAAAGATGGGATGGCTGCGGCGATCCCGTTTTTTTATTGTACTAACTATGCAGAATAGTTAAACAAGTGATTGGTTTTTTATGGTAAAATATGAAGAATAATAATTTATTTTGGGGGTGTTTAAGTGCGAGGAAACCAAGAAACTCCTGAACAAAAAAGAGAGAGATTAAGAAAAGAAGAATTTAAAAAAAATCCGACAGGTAGTTTGAACGATGCATTTAATAGAGCAAACAGTGGAGGTCTTGTGGATTTAGTAGGCAGTTTAGGTTGGAAAGGTACGGGCATTCTTATTCTTGTAATTATTATTGGAGTTATATTCGCTTCAATCTTCTTAAAGTAACGGAGGGGGGCTTTTGCTCAAGTATGATCGCTTCGGCGGTCTTTTTCTTCTTATTGAAGTAACTGACAGGTTACTTTAATAAGGTTTAATTGACATTTGGATAATTATGTTATTATAAGGAGAGATATTGGGGGGGATATAGAATGAAGTTTTTCATAAATTTGTTGCCTTTGATTTTGGTGATTTTAGGGGTACTAAATTATATGTATTTTGCTAAAGACATCGTTTTAACTGTTGTACTTCTATCTCTTGGTGTTATAGTTTCGATATTTAATCTGAATAGGAAGAAATATACGATTGCTTTTTTAAGCATTGCAATTGTTACAGGTTTGGTAGGATTATTCTCGCATTTAGTCAATTCGGGTATTTAAAATTTTTCTGCTTTTAGTTACGAGTGCGATTCTTCAACAAGAAGGTCGCCCTTTTCTTTTTCTACGAGAAAGATTGTGAAATGTTGTTCTTAAACTATCTGGCAGGTTAGTTAAATAAGTAATAATTCCCAGTAGATAAAGTAAGTAGAATTTTGAGAAAATGGAGTTTGGAAGACAAAAAATGAAGGCGGTTATTCAATGAAGAAAAACCTTTTTGCAATTTTAATGTATACGTTAGGAATTGTTGGGTTAATCCTTACATTATTTATAATTTATAAAAACATTGATAATTCATTTGCCACTAAATTTGTACTTGGCTATTTGATTTTTCTTGTATTATTTGTTTTTTATTTCGTAATTGGAACGATATTAAATTTAAGTAAAATTGAATGGGTAGATATAAGAAAAAGATTATATAAATTCATTATTAGCTTTGTCCTAATTAGTTGTCTCGGTTTGATTTATTACTACTTTAAAAAACCATCAGAAATAAATTTTCAAAAGGTTTTATTTTTGCCTTTCGCTATATCACTCGGTTCAGCTTTTTCTGATTTACCCTTCATCAAAAAAAATTAACTATTAACTTGATTAAGGCTATCGAATGAAACGTATAAAAGATCCAGCTACCATGCAATTTGGTGGTTTTGTCTTTTCAGATAACGTAGCAGGATAGTGCTAAAAGAAAAATAACAATAAAATATTGCAGGATTAGGAGACGGATTTTAATGAAATGGAATCAAATTGTTGCTTGTATTGGTCTTATCTTTATCCTATTTGGGTTGTTCCAATTATATCAAATCAAAAGGGAAGTTAAAATATTGGATAAAGAACAAAATATGTCTGAAGAAACGTCAAATAAATGGGTTAAAAGAGTAACTATCATAATTGTTTGTGAAGTGATAGGAACAATTTTGGGTTTAATTCCTACGATAATTCAAACCATTCAAACCATCTTTAAATAAAACAAATGGATTCTTTCGTATTTCGCAACATAAGGACTGTTTCGGCAGTCTTTTTTTATAACGTTATTGATGTAATGAAGCAGGATTGTTGAAGAAGATATTTTTTAAAAATAAAATGTTAAAGTACATGATTTGTATATATAGGAGATGGGAGAAATGATAAAGGGGCTTTATGAAGCACATTTACCTGTGAAAAATTTAGAAGTTTCAATTGAATTTTACCGAAAATTAGGTTTGAAATTAGCTTGGCGTAATGAAGACACTGCATTCTTTTGGATAGAAGAGGGAAAAAGCTGGTTGGGATTGTGGGAAGGAAAGGAATACCAAACTCCATACCATCCTTCTTTAAGGCATATTGCATTTAGAGTCACATATCAGGATTTAAAAGAGTCTTTAAAATGGCTTGAATCCATCCAAGTTGAACCTGTACCATTTGGAAGAAGAACATCAATAGAACCATTTATAAGACCAAATCAAGGAAATGCATCGGTATATTTTAATGACCCAGATGGAAATAGTTTAGAATTGATGTGCTATGTTGACGTTCCAAATGAATTAAACCATATTACGGATAAGTTGTCATTTGAGGACTGGGAGAATTTAGTTAATAATAAATTAAAATAATCAAACCCTCTTTTCCTTGATATTGTGAAGAAACGCACTTAACAAACGGGTGCGTGAGTGAAAGACCGTTTTCTGGCAATGATCGCTGCGGCGGTCATTTTTGCTTGTTGAACTAAAGAGGCAGAATACTTCAATAAAATTCGTTTCCTTTGTATGATTGGATTATCAAAAAGCCAACTTTTGAGGTGTTATTATGTCGGTAAAAGGTCTTAATCATTTTTTATTTTCTGTGTCTAATTTACAGAAATCGATAGAGTTTTATAAAAATGTGTTTGATGCAAAGTTGTTAGTGAAGGGTAGAAGCACTGCCTATTTTGATTTGAATGGTATATGGCTTGCCCTTAATGAAGAAAAAGATATTCCCCGTAATGAAATCAGCCAGTCATACACTCATATTGCGTTTTCAATAGAAGAAGCTAAGTTTGATGATATGTACCGTAAACTTGAGGAATTGAATGTACACATTCTTTCAGGTCGTCCAAGAGACGAAAAAGATAAAAAATCCCTTTACTTTACAGACCCTGATGGTCATAAGTTTGAATTTCATACGGGTACTTTACAAGACAGGCTGGATTATTATAAAAAGGAAAAAACACATATGGAGTTTTACAATTAAATAGTTTACCTGTTCAGATAAAAAGGGTTCATCGAAAAGTTTGTGAAAAAATATACTTAAGCTAACGGGTGCATTACTGTAACAACGGTAATGCCTTTTTTCTTATTGAAGTAACTGGTCAGGTTACTTTAAGTATATTCCTTCACAAAGTTATAGTAGAAAAAGCCAATTATCCCACTAACGAAGGAAAATCGGCTTTTTTTGCACTATTTTTAGCATGGGCACTACCAAAGCAGATATTAAAATGGCTAGGTCAACCTGATTTGGAAGCTAGAGAACCAGTGTTCTGAGGGCTAAAGTCTTTGTTTTTCAACGAACGTTTCACAAAAAAAGTGGACATCAAGAGGGAAAGCGTGACTGACACAGCACTGACCGTGAACAAAACATGGAAATTCGAGTATTGAGAAACCCAACCTAATATAATAGCACCTAGCCCGATTCCGAGGTCGGCACCAGTAGAATAAGAAGCATTGGCTACACCTGTACGTTGAGAGCTGACAAGACGTAGGGTTGCGGCTTGAAGAGAAGGTTGTGCGGAACCGAAACCAATACCGTACATAATTGCGGAAATGATTACTCCGAATAAATTGGTCGAGAAACTCAAGACAACTAAAGCCGAAATCGTAACCACTCAAGTAGTCAAGCCTCTTATTTTCGTAGTCGCTTCCAAGAACTTCTCATCGAAGAAATTAAAAATGATATTGACACAACAAAAGTGATAAATCGAGAATTGAATGAAGAGGTTATACTTCAATTTGTTGTGACATCTTTTGTAGGAACGGTGGAATGGTGGATCACAAAGAGTGCAGACCCATCGATAATTATTTATTATTATGGACGTTATCTGAATAGATAATGGTTGTTGTGGCAACCAATTTTATTATTAAAGCAAAGATTGTGAAATAAAATACTTAAGCTAACTGGGTGCTATAGTTACATATGGGATTGCGGCAAATGATGGCTGCGGTCTTTTTTCTTGTTGGGCGAGCAGGACAGTTTAAGAGCTTGACCTAACTTATGGACTTTTTTATAAGAGATGTCTGGTTAAAATTATTGCTAATTGGCTTTTATTTGATGTGTAATTGACATTCACCTCATAACTGACGGATTAGTTTATGGCAGTAAGCCCCTTTTTTATCGAAACAAATGATTTACATAAATATTCCAACTACTTTATATTAGAAGTATCGGGAAAGAAAACTAGGGGGTAAAAAATGATACTCGAAAAATTTGGTTATGTAAAAGGTGAACAATTTTCATATTTATCAAAGCGTGTATGTGGGCTTTGGCTCCTATGGGTTTCTGTTGTGATTTTAATTGGTACTATTTTGGGCGGATCACAAAAAATTAATATGAAATTATTTGATTTTGGTTATTTTTTAGGGTTTATCCTGATTCTTGGGAACCGAAGAATATACAAACGTCTATCATATGGGAAACCGAGCAAATTTCAAAAAAATATGACTTTTGTATCAATAATTTTAATGTTTATCCTTTTAGTTGGATTGGGGGGGCATTACTTTGCCACTAACAATTACCGAATGATATGGTTATCTGCTTTTTTAGCCATCGGGATTCATTTCATACCATTTAGCATTGTACATGGGAAAATTATGCTCCCATTAGCTTTACTAATATCCATAAATGCCTTGGCAGGAATATGGATGCCATCCGTTTCATTTTCCGTATTTGCCTATTTAGATGTTGTAATTAAAGCGTTATTCGGACTTAATTTATTAATTTCTAAAAATCCGTTATCGATCAACAATGAAGAATCCAAAACGTCAAGTATTTAAACATGAGAGAGGAAATTATTTAAAAATGATAGCGAGGTGATTGCATGAATTGGGTAACTAGGCACATGAAAATGAGTGATATGCCGTCACTACTTAGTTGGTACAATAATGAAGAACTCCACTACACGGCAAACGCAAAATCTTTTAAACCTTACACGTTGGATGAATTGGTTACTTATTGGGAAGAAAAGCTTAACCGCCCAAACGCAGACTATTACCTTATCCTTGTTGATGGTAAAGCTGCTGGAAGAGTAAGCTTAAAGAAGAAAAACGAATATGTAGAGTACGCTATTTTAATTGGTGATGAGAGTCTATATTCCAAAGGTCTGGGAACCGAAATTACAAAATATTTTGTCGACAAAGTATTCGCCAAGCATAGAGCTCCATCAATGGTGTTGGAAGTTCGTAAAGATAATGGGCGTGCTATTAGATGCTATGAAAAATCAGGTTTTACAATTACAAAAGAATTCCGAGAGAATGGGATTCCGATGTATGAAATGAAAGTCGAAAAATCAAAGATTGTGAATAAATGTACTTAAAGTAAAGGGGGCTTTTATTCAGGATGATATGATCGCTACGGCGGTCATTTTTTTCTTGTTGAACTCCCTCAGTTAAATACGATTTTCTCTCGAATGCTCGCTTATTCGCAGGATTTCATATCCCTTGATTTGGAGTTAACGATTAAATAAATTG
>NZ_JAFBEX010000014.1 GCF_016908975.1 Neobacillus cucumis | reverse complement strand
TCACACCCGTTCCCATACCGAACACGGAAGTTAAGCTTCTCAGCGCCGATGGTAGTTGGGACCTTGTCCCTGTGAGAGTAGGACGTTGCCAGGCTAAGCCCCTTTTTGGGGCTATTATTTTGCAGAAATTCAAATAAGGCCCCTTGGTCAAGCGGTTAAGACACCGCCCTTTCACGGCGGTAACACGGGTTCGAATCCCGTAGGGGTCACCAAAGTTTTTTCAATAGCGAAAATAACTTACATTTACTGGAGGATTAGCTCAGCTGGGAGAGCATCTGCCTTACAAGCAGAGGGTCGGCGGTTCGATCCCGTCATCCTCCATCTTAATAACGGATGTGACGAAGTGGATACACTTCGGACTATGGTTCAGACAATCGTGAAAACTATATAATCGGGCACATATTTATTTTAAAAAGACTGGGCGATGAACTTGCTAGCCCATTTATACATATATCTGCGCCTTTAGCTCAGCTGGATAGAGCATACGCCTTCTAAGCGTACGGTCAGAGGTTCGAATCCTCTAAGGCGCGTTAAACTAAGGGAAACACATGGACCTCAAAAGTCTGTGTGTTTTTTTATTGGGAATCAAGGGGACGGTTCTCGTGCTTCGGAAGCATGAGAACCGTCCCTTGATTTTTAATCATACGATTTAACAGACGGTGCAATGTAATGGTGAAAGTGGTCGATTAGGGCATCTGGGTTTTCTTCTACTAAGATCATTGAGCGGAATTTTTCTTGTAGGAATTTTTGTTCAATCATATGATCAAATAAGCTAATCAGCGGCTCATAATAATGTTCAATGTTAAGCAGTCCGCATGGTTTTTGATGTAAGCCGATTTGACCCCAGGTGAATACTTCAAAAAACTCTTCTAATGTTCCGGTTCCTCCAGGTAAGACGATAAATCCATCCGCTAATTCGGCCATTTTTGCTTTTCGTTCGTGCATGCTGTCGACGGTATACAATTCTGTTAATCCTTTATGAGAAATCTCTCGTTCCACAAGTACGGAAGGAATAACACCAATGACTTGTCCACCATGCGATAATACTGTATCTGCGACGGTACCCATTAAGCCATTGCTAGAACCACCGTAAACTAAAGTAATGTTCCTTTTTGCTAACTCTATACCTAATTGAATGGCGCCTAGTTTATAAGCTTCCGATGCTCCGAGGCTGGAACCACAATAAACCGCTAATCGTTTCATGAATATGCCTCCCTTTTCTATCTATTTTATGTATGTCTCTGAAAAAATAGAAGCACGAGAACCGTCCCCGTGCTTCCACTTGGAATCATGAGAACCGTCCCCATGATTCACCATATTTCATATTGTTTATAGGAATGATGCACCGACAATAATTAGAAGAATAAACAATACGACAATTAATACGAATGTGCTGCCGCCATAGCCATAACCACCGTAGCCGTAGCCGCCATAGCCCCAACCGCCGTAGAACCAGCCCATTATTTTCACCACTCATTCATTTGGATATTTTGTTTACACTTTATTATATTGTTTGCCACTGTTTTGGCTTGGACAAATATCATTATGAGGACAAAAATAGGAATTTGACTAAAAACAAGAACGCCTGTTTTTAGCAAGCGTTCTTGAAAAGGAGGATTGAAAATGTTCTGGTGATTGTTATGGTGTAGTATAGCATATGTAACAAAATAAAAGAGGAATGGACAAGTGCTGAGTGAAATCAAAAAAATTTTTGATGTTAATTTAAATAACTGCATAATCTAAAGTGCAGTCGGCCGATCCCTATTAAAGAAACATACACTCAACCCAAATTGAATCGTCTGAATTAAAAAAAGCCCTTAAAGGGCTTTTTTTGTACATAATTAGAAACAGATTACAGCTCCAACGATTATTAACAAGATGAATAATACAACGATTAAAGCAAAACCGCCATATCCACAACCGCCATATCCAAAACCGCCACAGCCGCAGCCACCAAAACCACCGTAACCGTAACCACCGAAACCACCATAACCAAACATTATAAAATCCTCCCTTATAGTCATATTCACTATACTTTATGTTCAAAACGTAAAAATGGAAGGGCTCTTTTCCTAATTTTAAATAGGACAGTACACTAGCCTAGGTGGAATCATGGGGACGGTTCTTCTGCTTCCTTTGGAAGCAAGAGAACCGTCCCCATGATTCCTTCTAAAGTACTATTGCAAGCGTTTTTATGTCATGCTACGATTGATTTAATTTATGAAATAGGAATGTTACCTAACGGGCATAACCTAAACAAATGCATTTTTTTGCATTTGTTTAGGTTATTTTTTTTTCTATTTTATAAAATAAAGAAAAAGAAGGGGTCGGAAGGATGAAAAAGAGTTCATTTTTAGTATGTATTATGTTGTTATGCAGTGTGTTTTTTGCAGCAGGTTTTTCGAATCAAAATCAGGGTGGGGACATTCAGGAAAAAAATAATAAAAGTACTGAAGCCAATCAAAAGAAGCAGTCTTCTAAAGCGAGAACGGTCATTACGACCGACGGTGAAGTGGATGATATGAACTCGATGATTCGGGCCCTTTTGTATTCAAATGAAATGGATATCAAGGGAATTGTCTTGACGAGCTCTGTGTACCATTTTGCGGGTGATAAAGATAAAGGTATCGGACCGTATAGATGGACAGGCACTGGCTGGTTAACAAATATGTTGAATGCCTATGGTGAAGCCTATCCTAATTTAACCAAGCAGGCGAAAGGATTTCCTACACCTGATTACCTTCGCAGCGTAACGAAGATTGGGAATATTTCCGCTCCTGGTGAGATGGAAAAAGTAACGGAAGGATCAGAATTTTTAAAGAATCTATTTTTAGATAATGATAATTCTGATTTATATGTCCAGACATGGGGAGGCACCAATACGACTGCCAGGGCATTAAAATCAATCCAAGAAAAATATGAAAATACCCCGCAATGGGCAGATATTAAGAAAAGAGTCAGTGCTAAATTGATTCTTTATATAATTCTAGATCAGGATAGCAGCTATAAATCGTATATTGCGAAGAACTGGCCGGATATCCGAATTATCAATGATCAATCCAATTTCTGGCATTTCGCGTATGCGTGGAAGTACCATACGGACGCAGTTAACAGTAAGCTGCAGGGTGCATGGAATTATGAAAATATCCAACATGGCCATGGCACTTTGATGGATTTATATGCCTTAATGGGCGACGGTAAAATAATTCCAGGGGAATTGCCGGAGGAACAACGCGGAAGTGCGGATTATTTGAAGAACAATCCGCAATACAACAAATATGATTTCATATCTGAAGGGGATTCGCCATCATTCCTATATTTAATTGACAATGGATTAAGAAGTTTGGAAAATCCATCTTATGGTGGATGGGGCGGCTGCTTTGGCGCGGTAAATAATAAATTGTACCAAAATACCGTTCTTGATTATGATATTTATACCAACCGGTATGAAGCGGAATATTCCCTAATGCGCTTTTTTGACGATATCCAAGATGATTTTGCCGCTCGGGCAGATTGGGTCACAGCAACCAAGTATAAAGATGCAAACCATAATCCAACCCTTACAGTAAAAGAAGGGTTAGACTTAAAGGTTAAAAAGGGACAAACCATAACCCTTCATGCAAAAGGGAAAGATCCCGATGGAGACAAGTTGACCTATCGTTGGTGGAGATACTTTGAAGCCGATACTTACCAGGATTGGAAGGGACCACAGGAAGAGACAACGAAAGAAATGGCCGGAACCTTGCAGCTTGGGCTTCACCGCGATTTGGCAGAGGGTGAAATCACCGACAGCATTCCGTTGAAAGGCCGTAACACAGATACCGTTACCTTTACCGTTCCAAAAGATGCGAAATCAGGAGATACGATTCACATTGTTGCGGAAGTACAAGATAACGGAGCACACAATTTAAAACATTACCAACGGGTTATTTTAACAGTGAAATAAAAAGAGTCATGGGGACGGTTCTTATGCTTCCTTTGGAAGCATGAGAACCGTCCCTTTGCTTCCTTAGTGATAATGGAGTAGAATGATATATTATTTTAAAGGTAAAGGTGTCTATATGTTACATGAATTTACGGTACAAATGTCGCTTCAACAAGTGGACGAGGTTACAGAAAAATTAATTTCTTACGGCTATTACAATTTATATTATGATCAGCCCATTGAACAATTTAGAGAAGAAAATGGTTACGGATTTCTTGAGCTAATGGATTCCAATATCGATTTGAAAATCTTCCTAGAAGACATTGAGTCTTTTGATATGGAAAAAACAAAAGAAGAGATCTCAGCTATTTTGGCGGTTCCTAAGGATACAGTTGTGTATCAGTTGATAGAGACGGAGGAGTGGCAGCAGCCCTTCCCTGTGATTGATCTGCAAAATGGCTGGTTCCTTAAACCCACCTCAAACGAAGAGGAAGTTGAAGGAAAGATGATTCATTTTGAACCGCCAAGTGCGTTTGGTTCAGGCTTACATGTGACTGATTGCCTTCGGATTATCTTGAGGGAGGATATGAGTGGGAAAAGGGTACTGGATATTGGTACGGGGGCTGGATTGTTAAGTGTTGCAGCAGCTATTGTTGGAGCTCGAGATGTGCTGGCAGTTGATATGGAGGACGTTGAGTCAGAAGTACTCTATAATGCCAGGCTGAATAAGGTCGAAAATTACATTACTGTCCTCCAGGGTGATGTTGTGAAGTCTACCTTTGAAGTACAAGGGTTGTTTGATTGGATTTTGGTGAATATCGTTACGAATGAAATCAAGCAGTTAGCCTCTTTCCTCGACACCCATTTGACCCCAAATGGCATGCTCCTACTATCAGGCATGGTCGACTGGAACCACCAAGAAACACTAGCATTATTCCAAGAAAAAGGCTACAAAACCATCCAACTCGTCCAAACAGAAGAATGGGTAACAGCATTAGTGACTAAAGAGAAATAAAGTGGGAGCATGGGGACGGTTCTCGTGCTTCCAAGAAGTAATGGTGGGTTCACGGGGACGGTTCTTCTGCTTCCAAAGGAAGCAGAAGAACCGTCCCCGTGATTTTTTACCCCTTAATAATTTTCTGTGCTGAGTCTATCCCATTTTGGATGCAGTCGGGAATGCCGACTCCGTAATAGGAACAACCTGCGAGGATGATCCCTGGATAGGTGTCAGCCATGATGTTTTCTAACGCCTGAACACTTTTCGGATGGGTAATTAAATAATTGGGCATCTGGTCGGTCCATTTAGTGATCTCACTGGCAACCGGCTCGGCGTTAATTCCAAGACCTTTTTTTATATCACCAAGCGCAACCTCCAGCAGTTCTTCTTGATCCATCTCCTTTAACGAAACAAAAGCAGGATGGCTGCTTTTATAAAAGAGCCGGACCAGCAGGTTTCCGGATTTAGAGGTATGCTCCCATTTCCGGCTTGTCCACGTACAGGCGTTGCATGTCAATTCATCGGTCTTGGCCGTGATAAACCCTGTTCCATCTGCAGGAAGAACGCTGTCCGGCACATCGAAGCCGATATAGACACTAATCAGTGAACTGTTTTTTAATCCTGAGAATTCTTTTTTAAGGTCCGAGTCATTAAGTAAGTCTTCTGCAGCGGTATTCGGAATACTAAGGATAACATAATCCGCTTCGATGACTTCCTCATTATGTAACATCACTATATAACGGCTGTTTTCTTTTTCGATTTTGTTGACTTTTGTATTTTTAAAAATTTCCACGTCATCCAGTTTTGCCTCAAGCGCGTCAATCAATGACCCTATGCCATTTTGAAAAGAAAGGAACTTCCTTTCCCCGCCTTTAAATTTCTGTTTATTGGCTTCGAGCCCTTTGATGATGCTTCCATGTTCTTTTTTATAATCAATCAAATATGGAAGGGTTGAAGAAATCGTTAATTCATTTAAGTTTCCGGAATAGACGCCGGAAAGGACAGGGGCAATTTGTTTTTCAACCAATTCCTTCCCAAGAAATTGTTCAAGGAAGGCACCGATGGAATCGTTTTTGGTGAAGGTCTCATTTTGGGTATAAAAATCTTTCAGTGCCGCCACTTTTCCTTCTGCTGATACGAGCGTGCTCTTCGCCAGGGATTCAATGCTTGCCGGAATTCCAAAAACCGAATCCGCAGGAATCAGCTTTAATTTACCATCGGTGTAAATAAACGAACGGCCTGTTGCATTGTAGACCACGTCTTTTTCCATGCCGAGTTCTTCTAGCAAAGACATGGTCTCCATTTTACGGGAAACAATCGAATCTGCGCCTGCTTCGATCACAAACCCCTGTTGTTTCACGGTTCGGATTTTCCCGCCAAGCTGATGGGACGCTTCGATGAGAACCAGCCTGATCTCTTCGTTATTTGTTTTTTTCCATTTTTGTAATTCATACATGGCTGATAACCCCGTTATTCCGCCACCAATCACTACGACTGTTTTCACAATTGACACCTCTTATAAATTCAATACTTCGTCTTTTCAAGTGTACCATACTTCAGCAGCAGTCATGCGTGATGTCGATTATCGGTGATCATTGAAAAATTGTTCAAAAAATATTCATGGCAACACATGGAAATATTTTGTTAAGATAGAATCAAAGGTTGCATGGGGACGGTTCTCCTGCTTCCGAAGGAATCAGGAGAACCGTCCCCAAAATTTCCTCCCTTCCCCCCCATTCTCCTTTAAGGTAAGCCTATCTCATTTTTTCACAGGTAAAGAAAATCTAAATTTGTTAGTGGTGATAAGTATGTCTCGAGGTGCTCGTGTAAAGAGTCACAGTGGTATTTATCATGTTATGTGGAGAGGAGTGAACAGACAAGAAATATTTCATGATGATGAAGATCGATTAACATTTCTCTCTATTGTTGAGAAATATAAACTGAAGTCAGAATTAAGCATGTATGCATGGTGCTTGATGGGGAATCATGTCCATCTGCTTGTGAAAGAAGGAAATGAACCGCTATCTACCACCATGAAACGAATCGGTGTGAGTTTTGTCTATTATTATAACCACAAGTATCAAACTACTGGACACCTTTTTCAAGACCGATTTCGAACTGAGAATGTAGAAAATGTTCGGTCTTTATTAACCGTCGTCCGGTATATTCATCAAAATCCTGTAAAGGCTGGAATGGTAGGAAGAGTGGATGAGTGGAGATGGAGCAGTTGCCTTGGATATTACGGTAAACAACAGTATCCCAAAAAGTTACTGGATCGCCGGTACATACTCGACTTGTTTTCAGATGTTGAAACAGTGGCGAAGGGACGATTTATCGAATTCAATGAGCAAAATAACAACGATGAGTGCCTAGATGATCGGGTGAGTCCTAAAGGAAGATTAACAGACGATGAGGCAAGACTCGAGATTAAAGCCTTACTTGGCGTAATCGAGATTGCGCAGGTAAAGAGTTTACCTAGGGAACAAAGGAACGAGTTATTACAAGAAATTAAAAAAATCAAAGGCCTTTCACAACGGCAGGCAGCCAGAATTCTAGGAATACCTTATAGTTTAGTTTTTAAAGCAAGGAATCGCGGGGACGGTTCTTATGCTTCCGAATCACGAGAACCGTCCCCATGATTCCCCGTCATTCACCCATGCTTCCCTTGTTTCCACGAATATACATCCAACATATAGACATAATAATTCTAGGAATATGTCAAGGGAGGGAAAATGTGGTTTGGAACAGCGGGATAGAACGGAAAATCGAGTACCTATTGGACTGACTTGTACGGAAATTGGTGGGCTTTGGAGTATTTATTCACAAGAAAGTATGTCTATTTGTTTTCTTACATACTTTCTTCATCACTTAAAAGATGAGGAAATTATTCCATTAGCAAAAGAGGCATTACACATTTCACAAGGTCGATTAGCAAAAATAAAAAACTTCTTCCTTGCTGAAAATTTTCCTATACCTGCTGCTTTTTCAGATGCTGATGTAAATTTGGCTGCACCACGGTTGTTTAATGATGATTTTTCTCTAAGTTACCTATATATGGCTAATCGGTTGGCCATGATTAATTTAAGTTATATGGCTTCAAACAATGTCCGACTTGATGTACTTGATTTTTTTACCGAGTGTATTCATACAACTACCGAAATGTTTGGAAAATCAGTTAAGATGTCGTTGTCAAAAGGTCTTTATGACCGTCCTCCTAAAATGAATTATCCAAAAGAAATTGAATTTGTTCAGAAGCAATCCTTTCTTTCGGGAATAATCGGCACTAGGCGTCCATTGAATGCCATTGAATTATCAGAAATATTTTTTAATATTGAACGAAATTATTTTTCCGTTCTAATTATGCTTGCATTTGCTCAAGTAGTAAAAGACAAGAAACTGAGGGAACATATTATTAAGGGAAAGGCGATTAGTGAAAAACAAATTTCTTTTTTCAATGATTTACTAATGAAAGAAGACCTTCTCGGCATTGTTACGGTAAATATGGAAGTAACGGATTCCACTATTTCGCCTTTTTCCGAAAAGCTTATCTTTTCCATGATTAATTTACTAAATAGTGTAGATATCGACTTAATTTCGCACTCGATGGCAATATCGATGAGAACGGACTTAATATCGCAATATAGTAAAATTATTGCAGAGGTCATGTTGTACGGAAAAGACACTTTTGATATTTCGGTTGAAAGGAAATGGTTAGAACAGCCGCCGCTCGTTACTGACCGGAAGAGTTTGTTACAATCGGAGTAAACTATACACGGGGACGGTTCTCCTGATTCCATTAGAATCAGGAGAACCGTCCCCGTGCTTCTTTATGTCCTCACGTCTATACGACCATTTGAATACTCTGGTTAGTGAGATTGTCGTATGGAGGGAATAGATGATGAATAAAAGACAATGGGTTTGGAGCATTGTTTTATGTGCCATTTTGGTTTTTCCATTGCTTCTTGTATTCTTTCACCTTAATAATACTCAAGTTCAGCATGATTCACCGAAAGTTGCCCAAGAGGTTTCAGCTAAACCAGTTACAAATTCCTCAAAAAAGCCGTCCACAAGTAAGATACCAGCTTCAGAAGAGAAGCCATCAACAAGCGGAAAACCAGCCGCAAATAATAAACCAGCCACAAACGAAAAGCCCACTTATGTATGGGGAGTCGATACCGCTTCTAGTGTTGACCAAGCATTTCTACAGTGCGTGAAAAACAACTATGGAGCACCAAGTGTGTTAGGGAGATACTTGGAGTCAAAAGGGGATGTATCGGTGGGGTTAACCAAGGAAGAAATCGATCTTCTTCATAAGCAAGGGATTAAGATCTTACCAATCTTTAATCATTTTACAAATGCCGTCGGTTACGATAAAGGGGTGGCCGAGGCCAAAGAGGCGATTGCCTACGCTCAAAAAATAGGAATCGCTAAGGGAGTTGCCATCTTTGCAGATATTGAACCAGGTTATCCAGTTGATGAAGCGTTCATTAGAGGATGGGTCGATACGTTAGCGAACTCACCATATAAGCCGGGGATTTATGGTGTTTTCACTTCAAGAAGTAAAATATCCGCAGCCTACCTTTCCGCTGTTTCCAAAAGTAAAATCGTACAAGAGCAAACCATCATCTGGAGCAGTAATCCAGATCCAGGTGTCTCGACCAAAAATAAATCACCGGGCTTCAAGCCTGGCGCACCAAAAAATATCCATGTATCCATTTGGCAATATGGCATTGATGGAGGGACTTGTAATATTGACACCAATCTTATTGAGTCAACCTCATTAAATCATTTATGGTGAATCACGGGGACGGTTCTCATGATTCCATTAATGGAATCAGAAGAACCGTCCCCATGATCTTAAAATGGTAAAATGGTGAATATGGATGGAGGGGGTTTTTATTAGAAATTTAAACGGGGTGGATTGTGCGACGAAGCTTAATTTTTCGTTAGCCAGGGATCTTAAATCTGAGGGTATTCAATATGTTGGACGCTATTTGGGGAATAGCTGGAAGTCTATGGACAAGTTGGAAGCAGATGCGATCATATCTGCTGGGTTACATATCGTCAGTATCTGGGAAACCAATCCGACAAACGTAAAATACTTTACAAAGGTCCAAGGGATTTTAGATGGAAAGGAAGCATCTTCCTACGCTAAGACCATTGCGCAGACTAATGGAAGTGCTATTTACTTTGCTGTTGATTATGATGCGGGGTCAGCTGACATGGCATCGATTTTAAGCTATTTTTCGGGTGTTCGAGACGGAATCGACAAAAGCTTTCGAGTAGGCGTTTATGGCTCCTATTCTGTCCTCCATAAACTCTATCAAAATCAAGCAGTCGACTTTTATTGGCAGACTACTTCCTGGTCCCGGGGCCATGTCGCTGATTTTATTCATATTCTTCAATATCAGCATAATACAACCCTATCAGGTATCCTCGTCGATTATAATGAGTTCTCCAGTCGTGCAGGATCGTGGAGCAGAAATACTGCCTCCATTGGAGGTTCTTCCACCACATCTTACACGGTCCAAGCAGGTGATACACTAGGGAAAATTGCTGCGAGATTTGGAACCACTGTTGCTGAATTGGTGAAATTAAATCATATCGATAATCCAAACCTAATTTATGCAGGTCAAATTTTGCAGCTTTCCAGTCCTTCCTTTTACACGATTAAATCAGGAGATACGTTATCTCGAATCGCATTAGCGTTTGGAACAACGGTCACCCAACTGCAAGCTTGGAATGGTATTCAGGATCCAAATTTGATCATGGCAGGTCAAAAAATACGGGTCAAGCAAACGTAATTTCTAGACCAAAATGAAAAGGCGAAGGTTTATAGTCATAACCCTCGCCTTTTCATTTTGGGGTGAATCATCGGGAAAGATGCGGAAGATGGAGATTCGAGCGAAGATCCTATTATTTTCCGGGAAATTGTCATAATTCCTGAAAAAAACAACCTAGTATTCGACATCATTGGTTAATGAAAAAACACAAGTGTTACGTGCATTTTGGAGGTTTTAAACAAATGTTTAATTTGTATCACCTATAGGGAATTTTGTCGTTTGGACAAGAAAAACGAACCCATTTTATCCGATAAAATGGGCTATTTCGTTATTCACTTGATCGCGCTCTTCCCAGAATAGTCCGTGGCCTCCGTTTTGAAAAGGGACAAGTTTGGAATTCTTGATTCCTTGTCTTTGGGCTTCTGCCAAAGGAAAGTGGCAAACTTGGTCATGAACACCATGAAGAATGAGGGTCGGCACGTTTATTTTTCCAAGATCGTGAAATAGCTGTTCTTCGTATAACCAGGTGTTTGCGATGGCTGCAGTGGACCAGCTGGCGGCTTGTTGGCCTAGTTGAAAAAACCAATCAGAGAACGCTTGGGTTACATGTTGAAAGAAAAACATGTCTCCAAATCCTCGCAGCATATTCGGTCTGTCATTAAGAGTGCCTTTAATAATATTTAGTACTTCTTCTTTTTTTAGACCGTAGGGGAAATAGGGTCGTTGAATGACACTTGGAGCTGCCGCGGAAAGCAATACGAGCTTGGAAACCCCAAACCCACCGTGTCGAGCCATATATCTGATGGCAATGGCGCCGCCAGTGGAGTGGCCTGCTAGTGTGAGGTTTTGTAAATGCAGTGTATCGATCACTGCCCTCAGATCGTCCGCGATACGGTCGTAGTCATACCCACCCCAAGGTTTATCGGATTTTCCAAATCCACGCTGGTCCCAGCCGATGCATCGAAACCCCATTTGCGCCAGCCGGTTAAACTGGTATTCAAACATCTGGTGGTTGGCGGGCCAGCCATGAAGAAACAAGATGGCCTTGCTGCTCCCAGGATTGATGTCCTCTACATAAAGGGATATGTTTGCTTCCACTTGAAGATAGTAGCCCATATAGTTCCTCCATTAGGTGAGTATTCTTTTTAGACTATATTCTTCATGCTTAAATAATTGAACTAAAAAACACTTCCATAGTATTTTATCCAATCTAAAGGTTAAGAGGGATTGGCTTATTTTTTTAAAACTTTTTTTCATTTTCAGGAAACATTCAGGTTACCTTCATGCTCAATTCAGGTTAGCGATGCATAATACAGACATGAACCAAAACAAATCAGATATAATCTGAAAGGAGCCCTACAAAATGGAAAAAAAGAAATTTACCTCTTGGGGAGTGAGCTTTGCCAGCCTTGCTCTTGTCGCTGGAATGATGTCATACATGGGTTTTACCAAAAAAGATACGTCAAGTACTACCAATACGGTGGCTCAAACGCCAACTACAACCCAAAGTTCAACTACACAGTCATCACAAAGCAGCACGTCCCAAGATTCATCAATCACTTACGAGGTCCCAAGCCAATCTACTGATAGCAGCAGCACGACAGATCCAACTAGCACGACTGACACAAGTGGAACTCAATCGTCAACAGATTCATCTGCTTCACAAGACAGCTCGTTTCAAAGTCATGGAGGCTTTGATACTACTACTGGAGGAACCTGATCATGCATCAATATAAATTTAACTCTATGAGTACATTGGTCCAAATATCTATCAATCAAGAACTGTTTGCCAATGACCTAATGCCGGTTTACAAAATTTTCTCAAACGTGGAAAATACATGCAGCCGATTTAAAGAAGAAAGTGAACTATCGAGGTTAAATCAACAAATAGCAGAGGAAGTGGAAGTATCAGATTTATTTTTTCAAATTTTAAAAGACGCCCTACGATTTTATGAGGAAACTAATGGCGTCTTTAACCCAGGGATTTTGGAGGCAATCGAGCATAGCGGCTATACCAAATCGATTGAGTATATCAAAGGGAGAGAATTAGCCGTTCCTTCCCCGACTGCCCCCGTGTTTACGAAAATGCGCCCTTATCAATTAGATGAAGACAAACAGACTGTTGTCTTACATACAAAAATTGATTTAGGAGGAATCGCCAAAGGCTGGGTCATTGACCGCGCAGCGGACATTTTAGCAAAAAATGGATTTGGTTTTATCAATGTCGGCGGTGATATTCGGATTTTCGGAAGGCTGCCGCGCCCACTGAATATCGGGATTGAGGATCCATATGATCCATCAAATATGCTTTCCTCGATCCAAGTTTCGGAGGGAGCCGTTGCTACGTCTACTTCGATGAAAAGAAGGTGGAAGGTGAATGGCAGCCATAAGCATCACTTGATTGATGCGACAACAGGCGAACCATCGGCTAGTAAAATTATCTCAGCGACGGTAACGGCCCCGACGGCGACCGAAGCCGATGTTCTTGCGAAAGTCATTCTTTTATTAGGAGAAGAGCGCGGGAAAGCATTACTTTCGGTCAAGAAGAATCATGCTGTTATAATTAATGAAACGAAAGAAATATGGAGGGGCGAATAATATGGAGACATTAGAATGGTACGCAATTCGAGCCACAGGGCTTGTGGCCTATGCTTTATTATATTTTGCAGTATTATCTGGATTGTATTCGGCGGTTCAGAAGAAACGGAAAAAGAAAGTAAACAACATCCTTCATTTTCATGAGGCCGTCTCTGATTGGGCTTTATATATGACTCTCGGGCACTTAGGGGTTTTACTGATTGATTCGTACTTCACCTTTAAATGGTCTGATATCCTGATTCCGTTTAGCGGCAGCTATGAAACGATTTCAATGGGAATAGGGTCCATTGCCACCTATTTCTTAATTATGACGATTATCACATCCAAGTTACGAAAAAAAATTGGTTATCAGAAGTGGAGAAAGCTGCATGCTTTGAATCCAATTCTTTATATTATGGTTACGTTACACGGGTTAATGAGTGGTTCGGACTTCCCTGGAACGGTTTTAGCGGCGGTTAATATCTTACCTATGTTTGTGTTTGGCGGGTTGCTATTTTCGAATAAACAAAAGGTAGCTGAATCCCATTGAAAATAAACGATTGAAAAAAGCTACTTCTATCATAAAACGAAGCAGCTTTTTTCATTTTTTTTAAAAAGAATTTCTTATAACAAGTTGTGTAGGAAGGCGGTATTCTTTAAAGCGATTGGACGGCTTATTGAGTTTCTTTAACAGTACTTCTGCCGCTTTGGCGCCAAGTTCATAGGCTGATTGATTGATGACTGACAATGGTGGATTTGAAAGAGCCCCCCAATCATAATTGTCAAAACCGATGATAGCTAGTTCCTCGGGAACCTTAATCCCTTTGTCCTGAATATAGCCTATGGAACCCATTGCAATCGCATTAGAGGCGACAAATAAAGCGGTAATATCAAACTGTTCATATAATTTTCTTGTCATTTCGTAGCCACTTTCAAAGCTAGACTCGCCAATTAAAATGAGATTCTCATCCAAAGGAAGCCCATGATCAGTCATGGCTTGACGGTAACCTTCGAGACGTTCTTGTGCTGGTGATAGATTTAGAAGTCCCGAGAGAATTCCGATTTTCCGGTGCCCTTTATCAATCAGCATTTTGACGGCATCATAGCAGCCTTGAAAACCATTATTCAACACAAAGTCTCCTTTTATCCCCTCTGGTTTTCTGTCGATAAATACCACGGGGCAATCTTCGTTTACTAAATTCGCAATAAACTCATGATTACCAGCAGTTGGAGCGATAATCAGCCCGTCGACTTGCCGAGATTTAAAATATTTAATCTGTTCCTTCTCATAATCAAGAGACTCATTTGTATTTGCTAACATAATATGGTAACCGCTTTCCCTGAATACATGTTCAATCCCTCGAGCTACCCTCATGAAAAAAATGTTATTGGTTTCATCCTCTAAGATTGGAATAAGTAGTCCAATTGTTTTCGTTTTTTGGCTTCGAAGACTTTGGGCGGCGGGATTAGGAATATATTTTAATTCTTCCATCGCCTTTAAGACACGAGTTCTTGTTTCTTCAGAGACAAATCGTGTCTCGTTAATGACATGTGATACCGTTGCGGTCGATACATTTGCAAGTTGAGCTACTTTTTTGATTGTTGTCATCGTCATTCCCCATTATTTTATATGATTTATTGTTACAGATAAATCTTTAAATTTCAATTAAATTGCAAAACGCTTACAAAATTTTAATTGACAGAAAATTTAACCTAGTTTTATAATGATTATACAGTTAAACGATTACGTAATCAATTACGTAATTGTTTAAATAAAAAATTCCATGGGGGGATTTATACATAAACTTAAAAATTTGTTTATAAACCCGAAACTATTTTCTTAACCGCTTGCCTTGAAAAAATTGATCATGGGGGTTTTAAAGATGACATTGAAAAAGAAGATTATGGGTTCTTTATTGGCTACTGTGACCGCTGCAACCCTAGCGCTAACTGGATGTTCCAATTCATCTAGTTCGTCCAGTTCCGGAGGAAAAGATCAAATTACACTTTATACCATTCAGTCGACCAATCCAAATTTCAAATCATGGCTGAGTTCGGCAGAAAAGGCAACAGGTCTTAAGATCAACGTTGTGGCGGAACCAACTGATTCCGATACACGCCAACAGAAAATTACCACCATGCTATCTACAAAAGACAGTTCAGCGGACATCATTGAGATCAATGATGAAATGGCTACTTCCTTTAAGAATTCCGGTTGGCTTGAACCACTTCAAAATAGCGTATTAAAGACAGATATTCGCGACCAATTTGCACAAGGCTATTTGAAAGATATGTTGACTTCAACCAAAGGTGACATCGTTGGTGTACCAAGTTATCAAGGCTATCTTGCCCTTTGGGTTGACCAAAAGAAACTTGACGCCGCAGGCATGAGGACAATTGAAACAAAGGATGATTTTATTAAGTTTGCCAAAGCTGCTACAAAAAATGGTGAGTTTGGATACGGCGGTTCTTGGGAAAAAACGTATGTATTTAATGAAATCGCCTCTTTTGTAAACCTTTTCGGCGGTGATTATTATGATTGGACGAATCCGAAGAGCAGAGAAGCGGTTAAGTTTATGTATGACATGGCCAATACTTGGAAGGTCACCCCTGTTGACCAAATCGCTGACAAATACGAGCAAATGAACCAAAAGTTTAATGATGGAAAATATGGAATGGTCTTCATGTGGGGAACTGGTGATGACTATAAAAAGGCAAACCGTTATGGCCAAGACCAAATTCATATCAACAACACACCACAATTTGAAAAGAGAACGATCTTTACGGATTCATGGAGCTATGTATTAAATTCTGCTTCTAAGAACAAACCTGCTGCTCAAAAATTCTTGAAGTATGTGGCAAGTAAGGATGGGGAATTACAAGGCTGGAAGGATTTTGCTCGATACCCTGCAAGAGCGGATGTAGCACAAGATTCTTCTGTTACTGGTGATGTAAAAGATATCTATTCTCAAATTCAAGCAACAAATGAAATTCACGGTCGTCCAATGTTACCACAGACAATGGAATTTATTACTGCCATGGGTTCACTCTTCCAGGATTATATCCAAAACAAAATTACGTTGGATGAATTCTGTAACAAAGCACAGGCAGCGGTTAAAGAATATAAATAATGGAACGAGAGGTAAGTGGTTACCTAGTGAGCTGCTTACTTCTCGCAAATGCCTTTTAAGAAAGGTGGATTATGAATGTATGCAAATAAAAGATACCTAACCATTGCATGGTTTCTTGTTATCCCTGCGCTATTAATCAGAGCTTTTACAACGGTTTATCCTATTGTTGAAACCTTCCGGATTAGTTTTTTTGATATTAAGATTTTAAGAGGAATTAATCAATTTGTTGGACTTCAAAATTATGTGAATATATTCCATGATCCAAAGGTAATCGAAGCGATCGGTTTCACGGCGATCTTTGTTATTGGTTCCATGATTGGGCACGTTGTTTTAGGGGTTATTCTGGCACTTATTCTAAACATGAAATTTGCAGGCCAAAAAATTCTGCGCACGATTGTCCTGCTTCCATGGGCACTTCCTATGGTTGTGGTTGCGATTGCATCCAAATGGGCAGTTAATAACGATTACGGTTTAATCAATGACTTTGTCCGCTGGTTCAATCCATCTTTTCATATGGATTGGTTAATCAATACGTTTACAGCCCGCACTGCTGTTATTGCAGTTGACTTGTGGAAGGACCTTCCATTTTTTGCGATTTTGGTTTTAGCCAGTCTTCAGTTTATTTCGTCCGATGTATATGAGGCTGCCAGCATTGACGGTGCAGGAAGTTTACGGTCCTTTTTCAAAATCACACTTCCGCTTATTTCAAGAAACATTTTTGTATTAAGTATCTTCTTTACCATGTGGAGAATCACTTCTTTCGATGTTGTCTATGCGATGACAGCTGGGGGACCAGGAAATAGTACCGATTTAATTGCCTATCGAATCACGACAGAGGCCTTTACAAACTTGAATACAGGTTATAGTGCTGCGATGGCTGTTACACTTTTCTTTGTCATGGCAATCCTAAGCGGTCTAAGTCTCTATGCATCGAAAAAAGTAGATTATTAAGGAGGGAAAGGGATATGGTTCCTGAAGGATATAAAAACCAATTAGGGGTTGAACGAGTGATTACAAGTCCGGTAAAAGACAAGGTGATAATGACAAGAAAATCTAAGACCCTATTATTTTCTGGGTTTAAATGGATCCTGGCACTCATTGTCGCCTTTATTATTTTGTTTCCTATTTGGTGGATCTTTGAATCATCGATTACTCCTGCTGGAGAGCTGTTCTCGAAACCGATTAAATATTTTCCAGAGCACCCAACACTAGCAAGCTATCAATATTTAATTGATAACGTTGGCTTGCTGCCAAAAATCAGAGATACCTTGATTATCGTTGGAGCGACACTAATCGTCAGCACGGTTGTTTCTATTATGGCTGCTTATGGTTTTGCTCGATTTAAGAGCAAAGGCCTGGCGCTTGCGGTTTCCGCTTTGCTGGGTTCGATGTTGATTCCAGATGTCGTAACGGCACGTCCGCTGTATGAATTTTTACAAAAGGTAGGATTGTACGACACCTATACGGGACTCATTATTGTTTATACAAGTGGGATTCTTCCTTTTACCATTCTTATTTTGCAGAATTTTCTAAAGGATATACCTTCAACCATTGAAGAAGCAGCTGCCATCGATGGGTGCGGATTTTTTCAAACGATGTTTTTTGTGATTCTGCCGCTATTGAGACCTGCGATTGCAACTGTATGTATTGTTAATTTCATTAGCTGCTTAAACAATTTCTTTACACCTTTGTTTTACTCAAACGGAATTTCCGTGTTGGCGACTGCCATCACCCAGTTACCTTTACGAGATAATATGTATTCCATTCCGTGGGATCTTGTCAGTGCAATGGGATTCTTAATTATCTTCCCAATCATTATTTTTGTAAGTATATTCCAGAGACAAATCATGGAAGGTATTATAGCTGGCGGTGTAAAAGGCTGATATATGAAGGGAGAATGAGAACATGAATTTTAATCCATTATTCGGAGGACTTTCGTCACTTCCATTAATCAACAATGGCAGAAGCCGGGCAGTAAATGCAGAGAACCCTCGCGGTGAAAAAGGAAAAGGCGGGATGGCATCAAGCCTATTAGGACCTTCCCGAAAAGGTTCTCCTTGTATTCGTGAAATTGAACCTGGAAGCACGGTAACACTTGCTGAAATCGATGGTCCTGGCGTGATTCAACATATTTGGATTACCGTTACCGATAAAACTGATAAAGATGTTTATGTTTTAAGAGATTTAGTTCTAAGAATGTATTGGGACGATGAAGAAGAACCTTCTGTGGAAAGCCCGCTTGGAGACTTTTTCTGTAATGGCTTTGGAAGAGGCTGTACGGTTAATTCTATGCCGATTGTTGTGAATCCAACCAGAGGTTTCAATAGCTATTTCCAAATGCCATTTAGAAAGAAAGCAAAGATTACAATTGAGAATCAGCATGCTGGAACGGTTCCAGCTTTCTTTTATCAAATTGATTATTGTTTATATGATGAACTGCCTGAAAATACAGCGTATTTCCATGCCCAATGGAATCGTCAAAAAATCACTAATAAACAGGAAGATTATGTAATTGTAGATAATATTAAAGGCGAAGGATTATATGTGGGAACGTATTTAGCCTTAACAACACTTGAGCGATACTGGTGGGGAGAAGGGGAAGTAAAAATGTATATCGATGGTGATGATGAATATCCAACCATCTGCGGTACAGGAACAGAAGACTATTTTGGCGGAGCGTGGAGTTTTGCGACTCAAAAAGACGGCAAAACGGTAGAGAATACATATTGCACGCCATTTTTGGGTTATCCATATTACTCTGCACATGATGAAGTCGTTCATAACTTCTATCATAATGATGATACCATGCCGCAAAGAGGCTTTTATCGTTGGCATGTTCTTGATCCAATTCGATTCGCTGAAGATCTGAAGGTGACCGTTCAACAGATCGGTGTCGAGAAAAATGGCTTGTTTGAAAGACAAGATGATGTGGCGTCTGTTGCTTATTGGTATCAAGCCGAACCGCATACCCCATTTAAGCCTTTAGCGAGTAAAGAAGATAGACGTCCAAGATAAGAAAACAACCCTGCCATATTGCAGGGTTTATTTTATACAGCGGGTCTGCGTATGTATCCTACATGGTCTGTCATAAATTATTTGAAAACTTGCCAAAATAGATAAATGATGGCTGAAAAGTGCCTTGTCCCATTGAGGGGAAGGCACTTTTTTTAGCATTGGTGATTCTAGAGTACGTTATTGAGGTGAAAAGACAAAATCTCTAATAGGGGTACATAAAGTGTCCTGCATCATAGTAGAGAGGAGTCCTACATGAGATAGTCTAAAATATAATTAATCTTTCCTCAACTAATAGCTGCCCACAGTTGCATAAAGGAAAAGCTCATAGATTTTTTCCTCGGCTTCTAAAAGATTTGTAATCCGTTTGTCTGTCAGGATATGCCGATTATAAGGCTTGTCCATTAAGAGAATCGGGAGACCGAAGTTTTGCATTAATTCAAAGGTTTCGGGTTTATCGTCGATTAGTAAATCAAAGCGAATCCGATATTTTTGCTTGCCAAAAAAAAGATTGCTTTGCGGGATCATCGGCAGGTGCTCCGCCACCCAAGCCCGTTTGTCATCACATGGATTCGAACGCTGATATTCTCCTGGGGGAAGGTATGGTTCATCCCCGGCCATGTTATCACTATGTGCATGACCAGATGGTGGATCGCTGATAATAATAATATCAAAGCCACGGTCGGTCAGCCTTTGCATCACTTCAGCTACGTATGGCGCTGGTTCTATGTATCGAAATAAACCTGGTCGTTTAAAAAAGTCATAAACCTTTGGTCCGATATGAGGAGGGACGATTTTCGTCAAATCCCATTCGGTAATATCCTCCATCGTTAGCGATAAACCAAAAGCATCGTTCAAAATTTCCGCATAGCGTTGATTAAAAAGATTGCAAACATCATCAAGATCGAAAGCAATCGTTGCCATATAATCCGTATCAAAAACCTCATTTTGCTGCCGTAAAAATGATTCATTCAACATCTTCATCGCTAAATCCCCTTTAAAGTCACTCAATTTCCAATTATACCCGCCAACATTCGACCAAGCAACGCTGGAATCATGGGGACGGTTCTACTGCTTCCGAAGCAGTAGAACTGTCCCCATGATTCTTTTTCTTCAAATTTCGACAAGAAAACGTTGACATTGTTTTTTACGGTGCTATAATGAAAGCGTAAACAAAATTAATAATTCTTCTTAGGATTGTTACTGGTCCGGCAGGCAAAACCTAAATTACTTAAAGTATGAGAATGCTATTTTCTTATATTTTGGGTAGTTTAGGTTTTTTGTGTTTTTGGGACCGGATACGGACACAACTATAAATACTCGGTTAATTAATTTGGAGGTGTTTTTGATGAGTAAAAAGGACTACACAGGATTAACAAGAAACATTCTCGAGTTAGTCGGTGGTAGAGATAATATCAAAAGTGTTTTCCACTGTGTAACAAGACTTCGTTTTAAATTAAAGGACGAGAAAATTGCCAAAACGGAAGAAATCAAAAACTTAGAGGGTGTTGTGACCGTTATGCAAAGCGGTGGACAATATCAGGTGGTTATTGGAAACCATGTACCTGATGTTTATGCGACATTCTTAGAAGTTGCGAATATGAGTACTGCTACATCTAACAATGATTCAGGCAACGATCAAAAGGTTGGGTTGGGTGCCAGATTCATTGATATGATTTCGGGAGTATTTACTCCAATTTTGGGAGTTTTAGCGGCAACTGGTATGATTAAAGGTTTTGCTGCCCTCATCCTTGCTTTAGGCTGGGTGTCAGCCTCATCAGGAACGTATAACTTACTGAATATCGCTGGTGATGGTTTATTTACCTTCTTACCTATTTTCTTAGGTTACACTGCTATGAAAAAATTTGGTGGAACTCCATTCTTGGGTATGGCCATTGCGGCTGCGTTAGTGCATCCAACATTGTCAACGTTTACAGCAGGAAAGCCACTATATACATTGTTTAGCGGTAGTTTGTTTGAATCTCAAATTCATTTAACCTTTTTAGGAATTCCTGTTATCTTAATGGGTTACACATCAAGTGTTATTCCGATTGTCGTAGCAGCTTTTGTTGCTGCAAAAGTAGAAAAAGGTTTCAAAAAAGTGATTCCAGATGTAGTAAAAACTTTCGTTGTTCCGTTTTTAACCATCATTGTAATGGTACCGTTAACATTCTTAGTAATTGGACCTCTATCCACTTGGGCAGGTAGCTTGCTAGGCGCTGCAACGGTTTGGATCTATCATTTAAGCCCTATCGTAGCGGGTTTAATCTTAGGTGGATTCTGGCAAGTATTCGTTATCTTTGGACTTCACTGGGGACTTGTTCCAATTGCAATGAACAACTTATCGACATTACATTACGATCCAGTATTAGCAACAACCGTTATGGTATGTTTCGCCCAAACCGGTGCTGTTTTAGCGGTTATGATAAAGACCAAAAACAAAGGATTGAAATCACTAAGTGTTCCAGCTTTCATTTCAGGTATTTTCGGTGTTACAGAACCAGCTATTTACGGTGTAACGTTACCACTTAAAAAACCATTTATTATGAGCTGTATTGGTGGTGCAGTCAGCGGTGGTATTATTGGTGCTACTGCAGGTAAATTATGGATGTTTGGTGGAATGGGTATTTTCGTTATACCAACCTTTATCAAACCTGGTTCATCACTAGATATGTCTGTCTATGGAGCCATCATCGCATTAGTTGCAGGTTTCGTCGTAGCATTTATTTTAACTTATATATTCGGTTTTAAGGATCCTGCAAATAAAGAAAAAGCAACAACCGAAACAAAGACAGCAAAAGTATTTGATAAAAAACGCACACAAGAGGTTGTAAGTCCGTTAAAAGGAAAAGTAATTCCATTAAATCAAGTAGAAGATGCAGCATTTTCAAGTGAAGTCATGGGTAAAGGGGTTGCGATTGAGCCAACAGAAGGGAAAGTCGTTTCGCCTGTAAATGGAGTAGTGACTACGCTTTTCAACACGAAACATGCGATTGGGGTTACATCGGACAATGGTGTGGAAGTTCTCATTCATGTTGGAATGGATACAGTGCAATTAGAAGGTGAACCTTTCACCGCACATGTCCAACAAGGTGATACTGTTAAAGCAGGAGATTTACTCGTGGAATTCGACATCGCCAAAATCAGAGCAGCAGGCTTGCCTGTGACTACACCAGTCATCATCACCAATACCGATGATTACGCAGAAATCAAACCAACAGCAAAAGAATCCATCCAACAAAAAGAAACACTCTTGACCGTTATTGGTTAGGAAGCATGGGGACGGTTCTACTGATTCGGAATCACGAGAACCGTCCCCGTGATTCACTATAATTCACAAAAGTGCCTTACCCGGTTGGGGTAAAGGCACTTTTTGTTGTTTAGGAAAGTGTGATAGAATTTTTGAGTGAGGTGGGGAAAGTGGAGCAGTTGATTTATACACTTTTGGCTTATATAAATAATTCTATTAATAAGGACATAAATTACTACATAGCAAAAAGTCTTTTGGAACATATTCATAAGATAGAGAGTTTTTCATTAGATAGCGTTGCTGAAGCATGTAATGTGGCACCTTCTACCATTAATCGATTTTGCAAAAGAATTGGTTTTAAAAATTTTTCTAACCTTAGACATAGTGCGGCAATTCCCATGGGAGTATCTTTTAATGAAAAGGCAGATTCAGAATTAAATACAAAGGCGTTTTTTACTAAATTAAACGAGAATATTGAAATAATCGAAAATATTCCTATGTCCGATATTGATCGGATCGTAAATCAAATACACCAATCGAGAAGAATTGTAATCTTAGGCTTTGAAAAATATCAAATTCAGGCAATGGAATTACAAAAGAAATTATTTCTCCTTGGAAAGCTTTGCGAATGTGATACCAATCTTTTTAAACAAATTGATGCCTTATCTGATTTATCAGAGGAAGACATGATTATAACCATTTCTATTCAAGGAAATATCCTTTCTAATCATTTTCCCATCATGGAAAAACTTAAAACAGCTAAAGGTAAAAAATTACTCCTTACTTTTTCTAGTGAGCTTCATACATTGGAAATTTTCCATGAAATCTTACAATGTGGCAAAATTGATAATAGTAGTGTAAGTAGTTATACCCTTTTACGATTATTTGATGTATTGATTCATCGTTATCAGCGTTTTCCCGAATTTAACTAGTCTTCAACTGGTCTTAAATAGACCAGTTTTTTTTGTCGAATGATTGTATGATTATCTTATAGCTGATATCTTATTTGATTCAATAATCGGAGGTATTCCAATGACCAATAGACGTTTTCCAGAAGGTTTTTTATGGGGCGGAGCAACTGCTGCTAACCAATTAGAAGGAGCTTATAATGAGGGCGGTAAGGGATTATCAATTTTTGATATGGTAACCTTTATTCCGAAAGAAGAACGTAAACAAGACATCGAGATGGACGTAACAAGTGAAGAAGAATTAGAAGCGTTATTAGCAGGTAATGAGGGAGACAATTTCCCTAAACGCCGTGGAATAGATTTTTATCACCGTTACAAAGAAGATATCGCACTGTTTGCTGAAATGGGCTTTAAAACTTTCCGTATGTCGATTTCTTGGCCGCGTATTTTTCCAAATGGGGATGAATTAGTACCAAACGAAGAAGGACTAGCCTTCTACGATAAAGTGTTTGATGAACTGTTAAAATACGGCATCGAGCCGTTGGTGACTCTATCACACTATGAAATGCCGCTTCATTTAGTCCAAAAATATAATGGCTGGACAGACCGCCGCTTAGTGGAATTTTTTGTTCATTATGCAGAAACCGTCTTTAATCGTTATAAAGGGAAAGTAAAATACTGGTTAACATTTAACGAAATTAACGTTTCCACCTTTTCTCCGTACATCGGCAGCGGGATTTTAGTTGATCGTGTAGAGAATAAGGAACAAGCGGTTTATCAGGCACTCCACCATCAATTTGTGGCAAGTGCTCGTGCGGTAAAAGCATGTCATGAAATCATTCCAGATGCACAGATTGGCTGTATGTTAGCTCGTATGGAAGCATACCCTGAAACTTGCAACCCAGATGATGTTTTAGCGGCATTAGAGGAAGATCAAAAGAATTTATTCTTCACAGATGTCCAAGTGCGCGGCTATTATCCAAGCTATATGCTAAGCTATTTTGAAAAAAATAATATCCAAATCGAGATGCTTCCAGGTGATGAAGAAATCTTGTTACAACATCCAGTTGATTTCTTATCATTCAGCTACTATATGACCATGGTGGCGAGTGGTAACCCTGAGCGCTTAAAGGAAAAAGGCAACTTCTTTAATGGTATCAAAAACCCTTATTTACAAGCATCTGATTGGGGCTGGCAAATTGACCCTAAGGGCCTACGCATTTCATTAAAGAAAATGTATGACCGCTATCAAGTACCTTTATTCATCGTAGAAAATGGTTTAGGGGCGTACGACCAAGTTGAAGAAGATGGCTCCATCAACGATGATTATCGGATTGATTACCTTCGTGCGCATATTGAGCAAATGGGCGAAGCGATCAAAGATGGTGTGGAATTAATGGGTTACACCAGCTGGGGCTGTATCGATTTAATCAGTGCAAGCACTTCAGAAATGTCCAAACGCTACGGCTTCATCTATGTCGACCAAGACGACTACGGTAACGGAACACTCGAAAGAAAGAAGAAAAAATCATTTGATTGGTACAAAAACGTCATCGCTACAAACGGTGCAGAACTATAATTTAATTTTAAAAAAAGAAAGTGCCTTAACCACAGTGGTTAAGGCACTTTTTTTGGGAATCAATGGGGACGGTTCTCGTGCTTCCAAAGGAAGCAGGAGAACCGTCCCCATGATTCTTTAAAGAATCACGATTACCGTAAATAGGATGGCTAAGACAATTCGGTAGTAGGCGAAGATGTTTAGACCGATTTTTTCAATTAATTTAAGGAATACGACGGCTACAATCATTGCTACCACAAAGGCAGTGATGAAACCGATAGCGAACATGGGAATGTCGCTCGTATGTAAAAAATTAATACTTTTAACAAAATCCAACCCTGTAGCCCCCACCATAATCGGAAGTGCGACCAAAAAGGAAAATTCAGCGGCCGCTTTATGATTGGCCCCAGCTAGTAATCCTCCTGATATAGTGGATCCAGAACGTGAGAAACCAGGGATTACCGCTAAGCATTGAAAGAGTCCAATCACTAATGCTTGTTTATAACTTAATTCGTCCACTGTGTTAGCTGTGAAGTTTCTATGTTTCTTTTCTGCAAATAACATTAAGATTGCTCCAGCGATCAGGCTGACGACGACTACATTTTGTGAAAAAAGTACATTTTTGATGAAGTCGTGAAGAACTAATCCAGCTACTGCTGCGGGTATGACCCCTAAAATAATGTGAATCGCATCTAATCTCTTAACTGGTTTTCCAATCGTACTGAAATTTAATAATGATAGATATCTTTTCCAATATAAAACTAAGATAGCCAGCATCGAGCCAAGTTGGATGATGACTTCAAATGTACTTGCCTTTTGTCCGGTAAATCCTAGTAAGCTGCCGACTAAAATCAAGTGACCTGTAGATGATACAGGCAAGTATTCCGTTAATCCTTCTACGATGCCCAATATAAAAGCGATAATATTTTCGTGCATGGTTTGTCCTTCTTCCCTTCAGTTGTTCCTTAATTTGTGTTGAGAATAAACAAAAAATTATTTCTCTAGGAAGTATAGTTTTAGAATTTATTTATTTCAAGCACTATCAATAAATTTACACAAGTTTAACACTTCAATCAAGGAAGTTTTTAGTTCCAAACTCCAAATATATAAAATTTTTAAAAATATCTTCATCATTTTATTAGTTGTTAAAACTGAAAAAGAAGTCACATTAAAGGGTGACTTCTTTTTCCAGGTTAAACTTTTAATAGCTTGTTCCGACGGCTATATTGTTTTTCCTTATATCTCTGATAAAAACCGATAGCAAAGGTCAACCAGAAGGCACTAATAAAATAACCAGCGATTATATCGCTCGGATAATGGACACCTAGATATATTCGGCTAATGCCGATTGCAAGGACCATAAACACACTTATCATAATTAAAATTGTCCGACCTATTCGGGTGGGGATATGCCTCCACAATAGGAAGGTGAGCGTACCATATAAGGCGAACGCCATCGTTGCGTGACCACTAGGGAAACTATAATTACTCGCCTCAGCTAAGCGATGTAAATCAGGGCGTGCTCTGTGAAACAGCTGTTTTAATGATACAAAAAGAGTATTGGCACCTGCGATTACCGCGATAAAAAAAATAAGTTCTGTACGGTGTTTCAATACTTTATATAGGAAGAAAATGCTCAAAAGAGTAATGACCCCAACAGGTATCGTTCCACCAATGAATGAGAAAAATTTCATGACCGCCGTTAACGTGGGTGCTTCAAAACCTTGTACATAAGAAATAATGGTACTATCAAAATGAATAATATCATGTTTGCTGACAAGAAGAGCCATCATACCAAATCCCAAAAGACAAACCAGACTAATTACAAAAGCAATGGAAAGCTCCTTTTTTAAATTCATCACCATACCTCATTTCGTTGGGGCGGGAAGCATGGGGACGGTTCTCATGCTTCCAAAGGAAGCAGAAGAACCGTCCCCATGCTTCTTTTTCCATTATAATGACTCCTTCAAGAAATTCAAACAAGGGAAAAATCATAGGGACGGTTCTCCTGATTCACAATCAAGAGAACCGTCCCATAATTACTCTATTTGTCGAAAAAAGTCGACATGTCTTTATTCCTATTTAACCTAGTAATATAGTAATATATTACTGTGTTACAAATTTTTGGAAAAAGGAGAGTATATCGTTGAAAAGAATCATTAGTACTAGTTTTTTTATTTTCATCCTGACCATGATTTTGGGTCATCCAACTTTTGCAGCGGGAACTAATATAGCTAATGGTACCCCGATTACCAAAACAATCTATAAAGATACAAACCATACTTATACATTTACAACGAATAAGGATGGAGAAGTTTATATTACCGTTGATAAAACAACAGGCGGGCTTTATGTAAAACTCTTGGATAGCTATGGGAATACAGTAGATTATGATTATTCGTATTCAGGTGGTACTAGTTTTGTTTTAAGTGCTAACGTCGCAAAAGGAACTTATTCTATTGAGGTTAGTCCATTTAGTTGGAGCGGCATTTCAAGTGCTTCTTACCGTATAAAGGCTACGTATGCTTCCACGTTTACGAGAAACGCAACCACATATGAAACAAATGATACTAAAGAAACAAGTATGAATTTAACGAATGGACAGCTCTATAGTTCAACGGCTGAAACAAGCAGTGATCGTGATGTTTATAAATTTACAACTGCTAAAGATGGAGAAGTTTACATAACACTTGATCAAGCAAAAGCCGGCTTCTATATTACTCTTAAAGATAGCTATGGAACTACCCAGAAATACGATTATTTTTATTCTGCTGGAGGGACGGCTGTTTTAAAAGGGAATCTCGTAAAGGGAACTTATTATGTTTACGTTGATCCATTTAGTTGGAGCGGAATCACAAGTGCGTCTTATCGATTAAAGGCGACCTATGCATCCACTTTCACGAGGAATGCGTCTACTTTCGAAACGAATGATACAGCGGAAACAAGTTTACCGATGATTTCCAACACGTCCTATTCATCTAGCAGTTATTCAGCCCTTGATCGGGATGTCTATCAATTGACAACGAATAAAGATGGGAATGTTACTATTAATCTTGATAAAAACACAGCTGGGTATTATATGAGTCTTTTGGATAGCTACGGAAATTCTGTTGGTTACGATTATACCTATTCAGCGGGAGATAGCCTTTCCATCAATACGAATCTTCAACAAGGTACCTACTATCTCTATATTGATCCATTTAGTTGGAATGGAACCACGAGTGCTACCTATCGTGTAAAAGCTAGTTTTATTGATAAAACACCAAGTGTAGATCCAATTTATGATACAGGTACGGTCCTTACTGGAACAGCTGTTTCTGGTACAAAAGTATATGCATCCGTTGGATCAGTCAAGCTCGGTGAAACTACGGCAAAATCAGGTAAATACAGTATCACGATTCCGGCGCAAAAAGCGGGAACTATCATCGGCGTTTACACAGTGGATTCAATTGGTAATACAAGTACGACAAGAAGAACAACGGTTGTCAACTCTACGATCAAAGCAGTATCTGCCTCTTACAATAAAATTAAAGTGAGTTGGTACAGTGTTCCAGGTGCTAGTGGCTATGAAGTCTATCGCAGCACATCCAGCACAGGAACCTATAGCAGGGTCGGCACTGTGACAAGTGGAAGTACCGTAAGCTATACAAACAGTGATGTCACAACAGGTACGAATTATTACTATAAAGTAAGAGCCTACCGGGTAATTAATGGCACAAAAGTATATAGCCCTTTCACAAAGTACACAAGTGGTAAGGCAATTCCGTCTACACCGACCAATTGGAGTGCAATTAGAGTCAGCTCAACCAGTATTAAGCTAAGCTGGAGTTCGGTAGAGGGGGCAAGCGGATATGAAATTTACAGAGCTACATCCAGCACAGGAACCTATGGTCTGCTAAAAACGACTACGTCTTTATCTTATACAAATAGCGGCCTAACAACCGGACAAACCTACTATTATAAATTAAGGGCCTATCGGACAGTCGGTTCTACAAAAGTATATAGCGGGTGGACCACGATTATTAGTGCTAGACCATAAAACCTTAAACTAAAATTTAGAGAGGGCGTCCCTATAAGACAGGGATTCCCTCTCTTTTTGTGGAATCATGGAATCATAGGGACGGTTCTCCTGCTTCCGAATCAAGAGAACCGTCCCCATGATTCCTCTTCTATATTTTGGAAAGTAGGTATTTGTCGGATAGAGGCTTTTATTGTAGGTTTTTTGTAGTATTATATAAATAAGTTTTTGTAATCGGTTACGGCCAGTTAGAAAAACTAAATTTATATGGGAAATTAGGGGGTTCTATGAAGTCTCTTTTTCGTTTTATTTTTCTTTTGACCGTCTTCTTGATGACGGCCTGTGGTGGTCATCAGGTGAAAAAAATCACAGCCAATAAGGAACCAGTTCAACTTGAGTTTTTATCCCCTAAATTTGAAACAGAGAGTATTTTTAACGAGTTGATTCATGAATTTGAGCTACAGCATCCTACTGTTAAAATCCATCAAGTAGTGGTGCCAGAAGGAATGACCGTTTTAAAAACGCGAATCGCAAGAGGGGATATTCCGGATATTTTTATTACCTATCCGATCGAACAAGATTATCTCATTAGAGCCGAAAAAGGCTATCTATTAGATTTGACCCATGAAGATTTTATTCAAAATATTGATCCCAATGTTCAAAATCGTTATCTAGTAAATGGAAAAATGTATGGGATTGCATTAACTCAGAATGCGGTAGGTGTTCTCTATAATAAGGATCAATTTCGAGAACTTCATCTATCGATTCCGAAGACATGGGATGAGTTTATTGCGGTTATGGAAAAATTAAAAACGGCAGGAAAAACTCCTTTGTTAATGCCTAATAAAGATGCGAGTAAAACCAGTGTTTTTAACCTGAATTTAGTAGCTAACCAAATTAATAATCAATATTGGAGCCAAGATTCTTTTTCATTATTGAAGGATCCAAGATGGAGGGAGATTTCAGAAAAGACTGTCAAATCACTTTCATTTGTACAGCCCAATTCCTTTCAAGATGACTACTTTGCTGTGAATCGAAAATTTGCAAATGGAGAGGGTGCGATGTATGTCATGGGAACATGGGTACTGCCGGAAATTGAAAAAAACAAACCTCGGTTTCAATATGGAATTTTCCCATTTCCAGCCACCAATCAGCCTAATCAAAATAAAGTTTTAGGCGGGGTCGATATTGGACTCGCTATTTCTTCCGATACGAAGCATCCAAAGGAAGCAAAGGAATTTCTAGCATTTTTGACTAAAAAAGACATTGCTCAAAGATTATCAGATTATGAGGGGTCCATTAGCACCGTAAAGGGTGTTAAGGTTAATAAAGAACAATTAAGACTTTTAAATGAAGAAATAACGCAAGGAAAGTCTGTCAATTGGCCGAACCATTATTGGTCCGGTGGTACGGCTGCAGAATCCGATTTCCGAAAATACTCGTCCCAATTTTATTATGATAAAAATATCGATTCTTATCTTATCAATCTTGAAAACATGTTTAATCATTATAAGGATTCAAATAGAAGATAGGTGCCTGCATGCTAAGATTTCAACATAAAATGATTCTTGCTTTTTTACTTTTTATCTTATTACCTATTATTACGTTAGGCTTTGTCTCTTATAAAATATCATCAACCACGCTGCAGCAAAAAATTAGTAATCAGACCGTTCAGACATTGAAGGCTGTTGATCGAAATGTCATGGCTTCTGTATCACAGGTCAATGCTTTTTCCGATTATGTTATTTCTTCTAGTGAAATTCAGTCATATCTGAGTACAAACGATACCACTTCAATGATTGATTTTTATACAAAACAGCAGGCAGTTGCCGGAATGATGCTTGGAAACTCACAAATTGCTGATTTTATTTTATATAGGGAAAATGGAGGGGCCACCCATTTAAGAGATTCCGAAATCCCTTCCTATGGAAGATTTAAATCAAGCTCGTTTTATCGTCAGATTTTACAGGAAAAGGGGAAACCTGTATGGTTAACTCCTTCTGAGCAGCAGCAATTCAATGAAAATAAAAAATCTTCCTTTACATTAGGGCGAGTGGTGAAGGATATTGATACCCTCGATAATTTAGGGTATGTCATTTTAGACGTCAACTCGAATCTATTAGATTCCGCCTTCACTGATATACAAGACGGTTCTGCCTATGGAATGTTAGTGAATGAAAAGGGGAAAATCGTTTATTCACCGAAACGGGAGTTAATTGGAAAGTCTTTTACCATTGATCACTTTGCCGAACTTGAATCAAAGAAAAGTGGTTATCTGATTGATACCTGGAAAGGCAAAAAAAGTTTGATTACGTTTATGCCCTCAAGTTTTCAAACAGCTACAAACTCATCCGCTTTAACGATGGTTTCGATTAAACCTTGGAAGGAAATCTCTAATGATATCAATCATATTCGAAATACGACCCTATTCATTGTGATCATCGCCGTGATTATTGCTGGACTTTTCAATATGGTCTATTTAAAACGGATTACTCAGTTCATTCAAGAGTTATTAAAAGATATGAAACTAGCTGAGAAGGGGATGCTAGGCATTCGAATGAAGCGTTACCGTATAAAAGAATTAGAGAATATTGCGCTCGGGTTTAATAATATGATCACCCGAATCCAATGGTTATTAAGGGAAGTGGAAAGCGAACAGGAACGAAAGCGGGAAGCCCAATTCAAGGTGCTTCAGCAACAGATCAACCCTCACTTTTTATATAATACGCTCGAATCCATTAATGCCCTTGCTTCATTAAATGGCCAAAAGGAAATTAGTAAAATGACGATTAACCTTGGTAAATTACTTCGGATCAGTATTAACGGTGGCTATGAAGTAAAGGTGAAAGATGAGATTCGCCATGTTAAGAGTTATTTAGAAATCCAAAAGATCCGTTATGATAACCGCTTTTCCTATGAGGTCGAGATAGACGATGTCTTGGAAAACCAGCCTGTTTTAAAACTGATTCTTCAGCCATTAGTTGAAAATATATTAATTCATGCCTTTGACCAAGATCACAGTGGAAGGATCAAGATTAGAGGGACCATAAGAAATGGCCACGGTCAATTTTTCATAGAGGATAACGGGAAAGGAATGAATAACAGTGTATTGCTGGATTTAAATCGACCGGAATCAGAAATTCCTAAGCGAGAAGGTGGTCACGGTATCCGGAATGTTCAGGAACGATTGGGACTTTATTATGGAAAAAAATATGGACTAATGATTTGTTCTAGTGAAAATAAAGGTACAACGATTCGAATCTCATTTCCTATTCAAGGTGATAAACATGGTATATAAAGTATTGATTGCAGATGATGAGCCCTTGATTTTAAAGAATCTTACCCAAATTATTGATTGGCCGGCACTGAATTGTATGGTGGCCGGTACGGCACAAAATGGTCATGAGGCATTGACCATTTTAGAGAAGGTACAAATGGATATCATCTTAACGGATATCTCCATGCCTGGAATGACCGGAATTGATTTATTGAAGCAGATTCAAACGTTACCCTATAAACCCATCACTTTATTAATCAGCGGCTATGATGATTTTGAGTATGCCCGAGAAGGGATCAAAAATAATGCCCTCGATTATATTCTAAAACCGATTGATTATGATGAATTACAAGAGTGCATTGAACGGGCAGTTGGTCAATTAGATCAGCAAAAACGAAGTGAATCTGAATATGAAAAGTTTCAAATCTATGAACTGATGACAACCGAAAAAATGGACCCTGAGATTCGAAATAAAGTTGGTTCCTATTTGGCAATTGCTTTGAAGTCCTATGAAAAAAACTTGGAGTCCATCGTACAACGGCTACATGACAAGCTCTATGTGTATAGGATGTCGGATGAAGAAGTCATCATCGTTTTAACAAGTCCTCATGATTCCATAAAGGAATACGCACTGGATTTAGCCCAGCAAATCATAAACAACGTTTCCCAAAAGTGTGTGGTGTCTATTGGCGAACATGTGGATTGTTTAATGGATGTTAAAAAGTCGGTTAGCCATGCGAGAGAATGGCTTAAGTTTGATGCTTTTACAAAGAGTACGATTATTACAGACGAATTGATTAAACAAGAGTACAAACCAAAACACACAGCTGCCGACCAAATGGACGAAGCGATTGCTTATATAAAGAATCATTTTGAGCAGGATTTAGGAATGGAGCAAGTAGCTGAAAAGGTGGGCTTGAGTGTCAGTTATTTTAGTCATCTTTTTAAACAAAGAACAGGGGTCACTTTTCTTGAATATTTAACCAATGTCAGAGTTGATTACGCCTGCCTGTTCCTTCAAAATCTAGAATTAAAAACGTATGAAATAGCCCTTAAAGTGGGCTATACCGATCAACGCTATTTCAGCCAGGTTTTTAAAAAGAAAATGAAAAAAACACCAAGTGAATACCGAAAAATGTTTAAGTAGTCTCTCATTTATGATGGGGGACTTTTTTTTGTCTAGTTTTATAAAAGTAGAAATTTAAACATTGATAAGAGGATTGTCACATTTTGAAAGCGATTTAAATGTTTTATTCTTAATGCATGGAAACGCTTTATCAAAAGGCAAAGGGGGAAAATTAGGTGAAAAAGTTTTTAGCAATTAGTATGGCTGTTGTTTTGTTACTAGGAATTTTAAGTGCATGCAGCAGCAAGGAAAGTTCTTCGTCAGGTGAGGGCGGTGCCGTTAAATTAACATTATGGCATCCACAGGGAGATGCAACTGATGCCTATAAAGAAATTATTAAAGAATTTAATCAGAAGTACAAAGGGAAAATCCAAGCAGATATTACCTTTATTCCAAGAGGAAATAAATATGCCTATGAAGATAAGGTCTCAGCTGCTGCAACAAGTAATACATTGCCGGATTTAGTGGCGATGGATGGCCCGAATGTCGCAAACTATGCAGATTCCGGGATTATCCAGCCAATTGATGGTCTTGTTGAAAACCAAGATGATTTTGTAAAGTCGATTATTACACAAGGTACATTTAATGGGAAGTTATATACAGTTGGCCCAACAGAATCAACCGTTGCCTTGTTTTATAACAAAAAAATGCTAGCTGATGCGGGCATCCAGCCGCCAACAAAACTGGAAGATGCTTGGACATGGGATCAATTCTACGACGCTGCGAAAAAGCTAACGAATAAAAAGAAGGGCATTTACGGTGTCAACTGGACACTTGATTACGGTGAATGGATTATCTATTTCACAGGCCCAACTGTATGGAGTAATGGCGGTAGCTTTATTGCTAAAAATGGTTCAAAAGCCGATGGTTATGTGAATGGTCCTAAAGCAGTAGAAGCATTGAAATACCTCCAGAAGTTTACAAAAGAAGGGCTAGTCAACCTACAGCCTAAACCAACTGAATTTGAAGATGGCAAAGCTGCCATGATGTTAATGGGTTCATGGGAATGGAGAAAATTACAAGATTATCCTAACACAGAGTGGGGAATCACCTACTATCCAAAAAGCAATGATGGTGAACAAGTATCTCCATCAGGTGACTGGAACTGGGGAATTTCAAAGAATACAAAACATAAGAAAGAAGCAGCAACTCTACTAAACTTTATGCTGAATAAAGATAATGTCATTAAGTTAGCGAAAGCTAGTAATAAGCCAGCAGCACGTATGTCTTCATTCGAGTCCATGACGGAATGGAACCAAGCACCACTTAACATTTTAAAAGAGCAGGTATTAAATACCGCTCATCCAAGACCTGTTACTACTGCTTATCCAGTATTATCGACAAAGTATGGTCAAGCTGTTCAAAACATCTTCTTAGGCGGTAATGTACAGGATGAATTAGATAAGGTCGCACAAGAAGTCGATAAAGAAATCGACAGAAAAAAGTAAAAACTAGATAAAAGGCAATCATTTGATTGCCTTTTTTCAAAAGATAAAAATGTATAAATTTGGACTTTGAGAATTGTCCAGCTCCAGGCGCCATCGGCTCGAGGTCACAAGCCAATCCGTCCAAAAGGTTAAAAAACAACCTTTCGGCCGGCTCGTCTTGTGCTTGTCGCCGATAAGCGGCGCCTTGCGCTTTTCTAATACAAAGGGTGGTGTGAGAAATGGAAACAATCGTAAGAAAAGGTGAAAGCCAGGTTAAATATAAACGCGAAAATCACATGACGTACAAGCGTCAGCAAAAAGTATTAGGGGTGTTGTTTTCTCTTCCAGCTTTGGCCTTGTTATTTACATTTTTAATCTTGCCAGTCGGATTGGCATTCGTGTACAGCTTTATGAATTACAACATGTTAAATCCCGATGAAAAAGTGTTTACTGGTCTAGATAATTATATAAGACTATTCCAAGATAAGACTTTTTTTACCGCATTAAAAAATACATTATACTTTACTGTTCTCGTGGTCCCGCTTCAATGTGGTGTTGCGCTATTTTTAGCCATTTTGGTTAATAAAAAGGTAAAGGTCGCTTCATTAGGACGTGTATTTTTCTTTAGTCCAGTTGTCACCTCCATGGTCGTTGTTGCGATTCTTTGGACCTTTTTATACAACGTGGATAGTGGCCTTATTAATCATACCTTGAACCTTTTTGGAATTAAGAACCAACCGTTTTTATTAAGTCCCAATCAGGCAATGAACTCCATCATCTTTATGTCAATCTGGCAGGCGGCAGGGTTTCAAATGATGATTTTTCTTGCAGGATTGAAAGATGTACCTGAGGAATTATATGAAGCAGCTGACATCGATGGGGCCAATGTTTGGCAGAAGTTTCGAAATGTCACCCTACCGTCCATTCAGCATGTTACCGGATTTGTTCTTATTATCACAACGATTCAAGCCTTTCGATTATTCATCCAGCCATATGTCATGACAAACGGCGGGCCAAGCGATTCAACAAAGACACTTGTTTTTATGCTTTATGAAAACGGGTTCGAGTTTCGCGATGTTGGTTATTCGTCTGCGATTGCTGTTGTCTTTTTCTTAGTTGTTCTTATTACATCCATGGTGCTTAAAAAGATATTAAAACAATAAAGGGGTGGATTTCTGATGAAAAGCCGTACAAAAAAACGTATTGGAAAAATAGGTATAACGCTTAGCATCCTTGTACTTGGGTTTTTGTTTATTTCCCCGCTCCTTTGGATGATTATCGCGTCAATCAAACCTGAAACCTTGATTTTTAAAGATATGGGCTTTCAAGCTTTTATCCCGAAACAAACGACGTTTGATAACTTTAGAAAAATCCTATTCTCTGATAATATTAACTTTTTCCATTATATGGGCAACAGTTTATTTACAGTGGGAATGATTGTGCTATTAGGTACAATTGTCAACTCTATTTGTGCATATGCACTCGTCAAATTAAAATTTCCTGGCAGTGACTTTGTCTTATTGATCATCATTGCTTTGTATGTTGTTCCATTCGAAAGTGTTTTAATCCCTCTTTATATTGTGGTCAATAAGTTTGGCTGGATTAATCAATATCCAGCATTGATTGTTCCATTTATTGCGAGTGCGTTTAATATCTTTTTGTTCAGACAATTTTTCATGGGCTTTCCAAAGGAATTGGAAGAGGCTGCCCAAATTGATGGTGCGACACCTTGGCAAACCTTTATCAAAATCGTCGTTCCGAATTCCAAACCGGTGTTTGCGACAGCAGCCATATTGACCTTTGTTACCCATTGGAGTGACTTTATGTGGCCGCTTATTGTTGCCACTGACCAGTCAATCCAAACGGTGCAAATTGGAATTCAGTATCTATTTACGGATAATAACATTCAATATGGCCAAATCATGGCTGCCCTTACGTTGACGACGATTCCGGTTATTTTGATTTTCTTATTTTTCCAACGCTACTATGTTCAAGGAATCACTTCTAGTGGTGTGAAAGGCTAATAAAGGAGGAAAGCCGTATGTACAAGGTTGTATCACTTGGGGAATTACTAATTGATTTGATTCCCCACCATGACTATACATCAGATACCCCTGCTTATGAGGCAAAGGCAGGGGGTGCCCCGCTTAATGTGCTGTCTGGATTAGCTAAATGGGGACACTCGACTGCTTATATTTCAAAGGTAGGAAACGATGCTTTTGGCCATTTTTTAAAGAAAAAAGTAAAAGGTGCCAATATCAATGCCGACTATATCATCACCGATGGCTCGGCCCCAACAACCGTAGCGATTGTATCCTTGGATGAAAGTAAAAATCGGACCTTTGATTTTATCCGAAACCCAGGGGCGGACCAGCTTTTAACAAAAGATGAGATTAATAGGAACTTAATCCAAGAGGCAGAGGTATTTCACTTCTCAAGCACCCTTCCGTTACAAATGGCTAGAGAACCATCTTTTCCTTTAGTCAAAAACAACAAGGAAATTTGATAATCTTTTGCTAGCATCTCTGCCGCTTTTTTCATATCATCTTCCCCCGTGATAAGACAAGAAGGGCTTCATGTTCAGCCAGTGGATACGACAGGTGCTGGAGATTCCTTCATGGCATCCGTCCTTCATCAGTTTTTGATTAAGAGGAAGTCTATTGGCGATTTAACAGAGCAGGACTTATCGGAAATCCTACAATTTGCGAATACTGTGGCTGCCTATTCCACCACCATAAAGGGCGGGTTTAGTGTGGTACCTACTTTGGATGAATTAGAAAAATTAGTCAGAGGTGTTCAAAATGTATAATGAACAATATCGGCCCCAGCTTCACTTTAGTCCAAAAGAGAATTGGATGAATGATCCTAATGGTTTGGTTTATTACAAAGGGGAGTACCATCTTTTTTATCAATATCATCCACATAGCATGGTTTGGGGGCCCATGCATTGGGGTCATGCCGTCAGTAAGGACTTGCTGCATTGGGAGGAGCTGCCGATCGCACTTTATCCAGATGAGCTAGGACAAATTTTTTCAGGTAGTGCGGTTATCGATCAACACAATACGAGTGGCTTAAAAACGTCGGATGAAGATGTGATGGTGGCGATTTTCACGCATCACGGCGAAGACAATGAAAAGCAAAGCATTGCTTATTCCAATGACAGAGGAAGGACTTGGGTTAAGTATGACGGGAATCCGGTTATAGCTAATCCAGGGGAAAAGGATTTCCGTGACCCGAAGGTATTTTGGCATGAAGAGTCACAAAAATGGGTGATGTCGCTTGCGAGTGGAAATTGTATTCGTTTTTATGGCTCGCCAAACCTAATTGATTGGGAGCATCTTTCGGCATTTGGCAGTGAACATGGTGCCCATGGCGGAGTTTGGGAGTGCCCAGACTTGATTCCACTGCCGGTTGAAGGGGAAGTCCAACAGAAATGGGTATTGATTGTAAGTATTAATCCAGGCGGACCGAATGGCGGGTCTGTTGTCCAGTATTTTGTTGGCGAATTCAATGGCGTAGAGTTTATTTGTGATGATGCAAAGGATGTTGTGAAATGGGCCGATTTTGGCCGTGACTTCTATGCAGCGGTAACCTGGAGTAATCTCCCTGAACCGATTTGGATTGGCTGGATGAGTAATTGGCAATATGCCAGAGAAGTTCCATCCGCTCCTTTTAGAAGTGCGATGTCGATCCCAAGAAAATTAGGATTGCTTAGAGTTGACGGGGAGCTAAGGTTGGTTCAGAATCCGATTGACCTTTCTCCTTTATATAAAGAGGCCCTTTTATCTGATGAAACATTAACGCTTCGAACTAGTGAATCCTATCAACTGAAATTGGATGTCCGCCAATTATTTGCTAAAGCAAATGTGCTCGAGAGTACGGCATCTGAGTTTGTGATTTCGTTTAAAGGTGAACAGGAACAGCTGGAGATTGTTTTTGATAAGATTGGAAAAGAAGTAAGAATTGACCGGAGAAACAGCGGTCAAGTATCTTTCTCCGAGAAATTCGCGAGCGTAGATACGATGCCCTTAGCAGTGTTAGAGGATTTCACATTTATTCTTGATAAGACTTCTGTTGAACTGTTTGTCAATGGAGGAATTCGTGTTATGACTGAGATTTTCTTTCCGTTAGAATCTCCATTTACGTTAGAGTATAAGGCTGTGGATGGAGAAGTTAGGTTAGGGAATGCAGCTATCTATCAACTTGAATCTACCTGGAAGTAAGAAAGGGTGACAACCATGAATCCTTGGGAAGGAAAAACCTCTTTATTCTTAAAAACCGTTACGAATATCATCATCCTAAATGTCTTATGGGTTCTTAGTTTTATGCCCGTTTTGACGATTGGACCTTCCACCGCTGCAATGTATGCGGTCATCCGAAAGTGGCATTTGTACAAGGATGAAAGTGTCATTCGGAGTTTTATCCTTGAATATCGATTATTTTTTAAACAAGGATTGATGGTGGGAACCCTTTGGCAATTCCTTGGCATGTTGCTTGTGTTGGATGCATACTTTTTCTTGCAAGTTCAGAGTATCGTAAAGATTATGCTGATTGTTGTAACCGTAACGGCGTTTATTCTTTATCTATTAACTAGTAGTATGTTGTTTTCGATTATGGTTCATTATCAAACAAAAGGTTTGGAACTAATTAAGCAAGCATTTACGTTTTCCGTTATTGATGCGAAAACAACCTTCGCCATTATCCTGATGTGGATTGGGGCAGGAATGATCCTGTATTATGCGCCATTTACGATTTTTGTTATCGTTGTACCTGTTTCAATGGTATCGTTCCGATTTTCAATGATTGCATTTGATAAGGTTGAGAGATTACCAAAGATCCAATCAAAATCATGGGGACGGTTCTCTTGATTCTGGGAATCATAAGGACGGTTCTCCTGCTTCCTTTGGAAGCAGGAGAACCGTCCTTATTTAATTGGTAATATAGTCCTAAAAAAAATAAATTTTTTCAAAATAATTACAGACAATTTTACTACTGATTGGTAAAATAGGAGGAGAAAAGGAGATGAATAAGTGTGAAGGCTTTAAAAACATTTTTTTGTAGTTTTGTAGTGGTTTGCTTATTTGCTATTCTTCCTTCTGTTGCATTTGGGGAAACTACTGCCAAGCAGATTAAACCAGCGGGTGAACCAATCGGTCAGCCGTTCAAGTCATTTGGTAAGTCGATGATTACCACTGCACCGAAAAGTCCACTGATTAAATCCAAGGTTCAAACTCAATCTTATACGAGCCCGGGAGATTACAAACTCGTCACCAATGGGCAATTCGTAGATTACTTGTATGATAGTTGGGATACCATACATACGATTACTTTTGGAAGTGTATCAAGCTACACAACCGATTTGATGGACATTCAAGTCACCGATTCTACCGATTATTACTATCTAAAAGATGCAATTACATCCATTGAGTTTTACAAAAATAATGGTGGTACTTTGGCGTATGCTGGCTATACCCAATTTGATACATCTGGCTATCAAACCGTTAATCTACATTCCTATGTTTCAAAATCGACATTTAGCGATCAACCATATATCTATATGAGATTAGGTGTTGCAGATTCAATTTATGATACATATTATTCCGATACAACACTTTTCCAAGTGAAAAATCCTTATTATGTAATAGCTGATACTACTCCGCCAGCCAATCCAATTGTCAAAGCTGTCAGTGATAAGGATACGACGATTTCTGGGACGGCAGAAGCAAATTCCACTGTCTATGCGAAATTAGGAACGTCAACAATTGGCAGTGGTAAGGCGAATTCATCTGGAAGCTTTAGTATTTCCATCTCACCTCAAAAGGCGGGGACAACCTTGACCTTTTATGCCCAGGATGCCGCTGGAAACAAAAGCGGAAACGTGACGGTTACGGTTACGGACAAAACTCCGCCGGTCAAACCAACTGTTAATAGCGTTGGAGATAATCAAACGATTGTCACAGGTAATACGGAAGCAAATGCAACTGTAACCATCAAAGTCGGCAGTACTGTTTTAGCAAGTGGAGCAGCTAACAGTTCAGGTTATTTTACTCTTAAACTGACGGCTGTACAAAAGGCGGGCACCACCTTAACGGTTTATGCCACTGATAAGGCAGGGAACCAAAGTTCAACCAATTTAACTGTATTGGACAAGACTCCGCCTGCAGCTCCGACTGTCAATAAAGTAACGTATACTTCAACTAATGTAACGGGTACAGGTGAAAAAGGATCCAAAATTTATATTTATCGAGGAACAACATTACTTGGAACCGCAACAGTTGATACCTACGGGAAATTTACCGTAGCAATTACGAAACAGACCAAAGGGGCACAACTTGAAGTGATTGCTATGGATAACGCCTACAATCAAAGTAAGTCTGTATTTGTAACAGTCTATTAAAATACGGTAATATTGACAAAGCAAAAAACCTGAAGCACACCATGCTTCAGGTTTTTTTGCGGTTTGGGGAAACGGGCAGAATCATGGGGACGGTTCTTATGATTCGGAATCAGAAGAACCGTCCCCGCGCTTCCCGCGCTTCCACAGGAATCAAGAGAACCGTCCCCGTGCTCCCTGTGCTCCTATTTCCACACATCATTCGCAATGGAGATGACATGTTTCATTTTTTCCCATTGTTGTTCTTCGGTTAGTAGGTTTCCGTCTTCGGTAGAGGAGAATCCGCATTGCGGGCTTAGGCATAGTTGGTCTAAATCAACATACTTAGCCGCTTCAGCGATACGTGCTTTGATTAGCTCAGGATCTTCTAAATCCCCAAACTTCGAAGTGATTAGTCCTAGGACGATTTGTAGATCTTTACGATTTACGTGTTGAAGCGGAGCAAAGCCACCAGAACGCTCGTCATCAAATTCTAAGAATAAGCCGTCTAAATTTAATTGGCCAAAGATATATTCAGATGCATTATCATAACCACCGCTTGCGGTATAAGTAGATTTAAAGTTTCCACGGCAGATATGCATCGTAATCACCATATCCTCTGGTTTGTTAGCGATCGATTCGTTAATCGCACGAGTGAAAATCTTAATTAACTCTTCAGGAGTATAGCCTTTTTCAGCAATCTGCTTATGACCTTGCTCAGAGAAGAACACCGCCCAAGAAGTATCATCTAATTGCAAATAGCGGCAGCCTGCATCATAAAATGCTTGGATCGCTTTTTGGTAGGCTTTAATTAAATCATCAAAGAATACGTCTTTATCAGGATAAACTGCTTCTTCAATCGTCCCTCTAAAGAAAAGCATATTCGGGCTAGGGATAGTGAATTTTGCGACATGGTCACCCTTGATGCTATGCAAGAATTTGTAGTCATCAATAAATGAGTGCGTCACAAAATCAAGCTTGCCATTTACCTTTAGTCCGTGAGCTTTTGTTTGGACACCGTGAAATTGAATTCCCTGTTCAGCTTCATAAAGCTCTACGCCCTCAAGTCCTGCAAGGAAGTCAAAATGCCACCAGGCACGGCGGAATTCTCCATCTGTTACCGCTGAAAGACCCACTTCCTTTTGTTTTTCTACTAATTTAATGATCTCTTCATCTTCTATCGCACGAAGCTGTTCAGCTGTGATTTCTCCGTTTTCTTTTTGAAGACGTGCTTGTTTCAATCGCTCTGGGCGAAGGAAGCTTCCGACATGATCAGCTTTGAAAGGTGCTTTTGTAAGTGTTTTTGTCATATTATCTCGCTCCTTTAAAAATATAATTTTAATTATATATATAATTTTCAAAAAATGCATAGATGAAATATCTTCTAATCTTTATAACGAATGGTCCTTTGAGATAGCATTCCGATGTACCTATACTTTTTTCTATAATTTTCGGAACTCCTTTCAGGATTCAACAAATTTTAAATTCATGATTTCATATTGTAATAAATGGTATTTCTATTTATGATAGAGGAAAGTTTTATGAAAGGTTAAAGTCATTATGGATCAAAAAATATTACCAGCCTCTGCAAATATGAAAGAATTTGAGCGTTTTTTAAAAAGCTCATATAAAATCGGTATTTTTTTGGACATGCATATAGGCCAAATGAAAAATATCAGTAAGTTGGCGAATCAATTCGAAAAGAAGATGATTTATCATGTAGACTTAATCCACGGTATTAAAAATGATGAATTCGCGACAGAATTTATTTGCCAGGAATTCAAACCTTATGGGTTAATCTCAACGAAGGGAACAGTCATCCAAAAGGCCAAGCAAAAAGGAGTCGTCGCCGTACAACGTATGTTTTTGATTGATACTCATGCGATTGAGAAAAGCTACAAACTCATTCAGAAAACACAACCTGATTATTTAGAAGTACTTCCAGGTGCAATGCCAAAAATGATTATGGAAGTCAAAGAACGGGTAAATATCCCAATTTTTGCAGGAGGTTTAATTCGGACAACTGAAGACGTCCTAGCCGCTCTAGATGCAGGTGCCTCAGCTATAACGACATCAAAACGAGATCTTTGGGAGTATTTTGAAAAAAATCAGGAAATGAATGAATTGTACTGAGCATTTGTTACTTTAAATATTAATACTATTCAAATCCGATTTTTGATGATAAGATAAAGGTAAGTTAATAATTGGTAGGAGAATCGGAGAGACCACAAAAACATTATCTTTTTAGATAATGTCTTTTGTGGTCTTTTTTGTTTCCTTTTAACAATCCACTTAATGGGAGGATAATTCAAATGAAATTTTCAAACCTTTATCGTAGTGATATCGTCGATCACCTGAAAAGTCAGCAATATGATGTTTTAGTTATTGGTGGAGGAATTACTGGTGCAGGAATTGCACTAGATGCAACAACAAGAGGAATAAAGACTGCACTTGTCGAAATGGAGGATTTTGCGGCAGGTACATCGAGTAGATCCACAAAGTTGGTTCATGGCGGACTGCGGTATTTAAAACAATTTGAAGTAAAAATGGTAGCTGAAGTAGGTAAAGAACGAGCAATCGTCTATGAAAACGGTCCTCATGTGACAACACCCGAGTGGATGCTTCTTCCTATTCATAAGGGAGGGACTTTCGGTAAAATCAGCACATCAATTGGGCTGCGGGTTTATGACTTCCTCGCAGGCGTAAAGAAGTCTGAACGCCGTAAAATGTTATCAGCGAAACAAACCATAGCAAAAGAGCCGCTTGTCAAACAAACGGGTCTAAAAGGTGGGGGCTCTTATGTGGAGTACCGTACTGATGATGCAAGATTAACCATTGAGGTTATGAAAGCTGCGGTTGAAAACGGGGCCATTGCTTCTAATTATACAAAAGTAATGAAGCTTATTTATGAAAATAGAAAAGTGGTTGGAGCTTTAGTTCAAGACCAGTTAACCGGTGAAAAATATACCATTCATGCAAAAAAAATCGTCAATGCTGCTGGTCCATGGGTTGATTCCATCCGAGAAATGGACCAATCAAAAACCGGCAAGGTCCTCCAGCTTTCGAAAGGTGTCCATCTTGTCATTGACCAATCTCGCTTCCCATTAAAACAAGCCATCTATTTTGATACACCTGATAGACGCATGGTTTTTGCCATACCAAGAGATGGAAAAACATATGTAGGAACAACTGATACTTTTTTTAATGAAGATGCGGTTAGCCCAACGATGACAGTTGAGGATCGCGATTACATTATTAAAGCGATTAATTATATGTTTCCTGACGTAGAAATAAGTAAAAAGGATATTGAATCCAGTTGGGCTGGAGTTCGACCTCTGATTTACGAGGAAGGAAAAAGTGCATCCGAGATATCACGGAAGGATGAAATTTGGAAATCTAAATCAGGTCTGATTACCATTGCTGGAGGTAAATTAACCGGATATCGTAAAATGGCGGAAATGGTCGTTGACCTGTTGGCTAAAGAGATGCAGATGGAAGAAGGAAGAAACTTCCCGGCATGCCAAACAAAAAAACTCCCAATTTCCGGTGGTAATGTTGGCGGTTCCAGTCAATTTGCTTCCTATGTATCTAAGCATATCAATCAAGGAAGAGATTTGGGGCTTACGAAGGTAGAGACTGAAAGTTTGGCACGAACTTACGGTTCAAATATTAAGGCAGTTTACAAACTCTTATTAGAAAATAAAGAAGATGCTAAGAAATACGAACTTCCTCTTGAGTTATTCGCAAAGCTTGTTTATGCATTGAATCAAGAAATGATTGCTACTCCTATTGATTTCTTTAATCGTCGGACCGGAGCCATTTTGTTTAACATTCAATTAGTGCAAAGGTGGAAAAAACAAGTCATTGCATATATGGCGGATAAGTTTAAATGGACGGATCAACAAACGAAACATTATTCTTTAGCCTTAGAAGAGGGTTTACTAAGGGCCGTTACCCCTATAGATGAAAAAGACCTAATTACTAAAGCAGCGAGTGGACATTAAAATAGAAATGAAAAACGGTAACAGGTTCCGTTAACTATCGCAAACAAAAAAATGTAATGGAAAATGACCTTCAAATTGTATGGTAATTTGGAGGTCCATTTTTGTTGAGGGATATTAATAATTATTGGAGACAATTTGTAGTGCAATTTTTATATTAAAATGTAGGGGTACAATAGCCATTGTACCGCAGCAAAAGATACTACATTTTTACTTGCAAATTGATAAACAGAAAAATATTTTCCTCTTTAAGGTTAGGCGCTGTTATAACTGAATGTTGGTTTCACTGCGAATGAAAAATAAACGGTAAAATTCCGACTAAATTAGGAAAGACCCTATTTCCGTATAAATAAGGGTAGTTTTTCCGTTTATATTATCCACGTCTTTGGATTTTATCCTATTAAGAGCAGTTAATCGGAATATCTTCGCTTCTTAAGCTTCCCTATGGACATTAGCAGGAAATTCTCTGCCTATGAATTCTGATATCTACACAAAAATCGATACGAAGAAGGCGGAAATGGTTTGCAAACTTCCGAAGAATTAGCAATTAAACGCAAAATAGCAAACCCTTGCTATTTCTAATGTTTTTTAATCTCTCTAGCCTTAAATTGCTTTACATTATTATAGTGCAAAAAGGATTGCATTTTCCTGTGCAAATTGACGTTTTGCGATAGGAAACGGAACCCGTTAGAAAAAAGGGGTGGCTCTCATTTTTAGGCTTACCCCTTATATAAAAGAAGGCTGTACAAAAGGTTTTTGTTTAACAACCTTTTGTACAGCCTTTTCTACTAATTTACCAATTTATTTAAACTCCATTGCAGCTTTAACTGCCTTTTTCCAGCCTGTATATAGAGTTTCGCGTTCTTCTTCACCCATTACAGGAGTAAAGGCACGATCCATGTTCCATTGAGCAGCAATTTCTTCTTGGCTTTCCCAATACCCAACTGCTAACCCTGCTAAATAGGCGGCACCTAATGCAGTAGTTTCCTTGATAACAGGGCGTTCTACTGGAACATTTAACAGATTGCTTTGGAATTCCATTAAGAAGTTATTGGCAACAGCTCCCCCATCAACACGTAAAGCTTTTAATGAAATTCCTGAATCAGACTCCATTGATGTGAGTACATCCTTTGTTTGGTAAGCAAGAGACTCTAGTGTAGCACGAATAAAATGTTCTTTTGTTGTACCACGAGTTAACCCAAATACGGCACCACGTACATCACTATCCCAATATGGGGTTCCTAACCCAACAAACGCAGGCACAATATAGACGCCATCTGTAGAAGATACACTGGTTGCATATTCCTCGCTCTGTGCAGTATTCCTAAACATGCGGAGCCCATCACGTAGCCACTGGATTGCAGAACCAGCAACGAAAATACTTCCTTCTAAAGCATATTCCACTTTTCCGTTGATTCCCCATGCAATTGTTGTTAATAATCCATGTTCAGATTTTACCGCTTCTTCGCCAGTATTCATTAGCATAAAGCAGCCAGTTCCGTACGTATTTTTTGCCATTCCTTTTTCATAGCAGACCTGTCCGAATAATGCAGCCTGCTGGTCACCAGCTACCCCTGCAATCGGTACATTGCATCCGAAGAAGTGATAATCAACTGTATCTCCATATACCTCTGAAGATGGGCGGACTTCAGGAAGCATAGAGGCGGGGACTCCAAGGATCTCCAATAATTCCTCATCCCATTTAAGTTCATGAATGTTATACATCAATGTTCTCGATGCGTTGGAATAATCTGTAACATGTGATTTACCACCTGATAACTTCCAAATCAGCCATGTGTCAATCGTTCCAAAGAGAAGCTCCCCTCGCTCAGCCTTTTCTTTTGCACCCTCCACATTATCTAAAATCCATTTTACTTTTGTTCCAGAGAAGTAAGCGTCAATTAAAAGCCCTGTTTTATCTCTAAATAATTGGTCATATCCGTTTGCTTTTAATTCTTCACAGATTCCAGCAGTTTGGCGGGACTGCCAAACGATGGCATGATAGATCGGCTGACCTGTTGCTTTATTCCAAACAACAGCGGTTTCACGTTGATTGGTGATACCGATTCCAGCAACTTGTTCTGGTTTTACATTTGCATCAGTTAAGCAGGTTGCGATGACTGCTAAAATGGAACCCCAAATTTCATTCGCATTATGTTCCACCCAGCCTGGTTTAGGGAAGTATTGTTGAAATTCCTGTTGTGCTACATGCACTATTTCCCCTTTTTTATTAAAAAGAATTGCCCGTGAGCTGGTTGTACCTTGATCTAATGATAAGATGTATTTTTCCATAATTATAACTCTCCCCTTTGACGAATTTATGCGCTTACTTTTTCTAATTCTGGTAAATCTTGTGGTTTTTCACTAGCAAAGTAGGACACTGCTAAAATAACAAGTGATGCCCCTATAACGTACCATAAAGCTGAAGTTGTTTTTCCAAGGAATGCTGCTTTATAGAACAAACCTCCAAGGCTTCCGCCAAGAATGGGTCCGACAATTGGAATCCATGCATATCCCCAATTCGAACTTCCTTTACCAGGAATCGGAAGAAGCGCATGGGCTAATCTTGGTCCGAAATCACGTGCTGGATTAATCGCGTACCCTGTTGTTCCTCCTAAACTCAAACCGATACTAACAATGAGGAAGCCTACCACAAGCGGATTTAATCCATCTGTAAATTTATTTGCACCTATTGCTAAAATACCTAAAACCAGAATAAAAGTACCAATTATTTCGCTTATTAAGTTCGCAAACGTATAAGGAATAGCAGGCCCTGTTGCAAAGGTTCCTAGTTTTGCACCTGGATCATTCGTTACCCTCCAATGTGGCAGATATTGCAAGTAAACCACAACCGAGCCTACAAAGGCACCAATAACTTGTCCGATAATATAAGTTGGAACCTGGCTCCAGGGAAGATTCCCAGTGAATGCTAGAGCAATTGTTAAAGCCGGATTTAGATGGGCACCGCTAAATTTTCCCACGGCATATGCAGCAATTGCTACTGCAAACCCCCAGCCAAACGTAATCACAATCCATCCACTTCCATTAGAGAGCGTTTTCTTTAAATTTACCCCTGCGCAAACACCCGCTCCTAACGTAATTAAAATAGCCGTACCGATTAATTCCCCCCAAAATGCTGTCATAATTGACCTCCCTGAAATAAAATGACGAAGATAATAATAGAAACAAAAAAAGGAGACCACAAAATATCCCCCTAAGGGGAAAATTTCGTGAGTCTCCATGTTCTCTTTCACATAATATCAACTTATCTACAGTATAAAGTCTAATTGTAAACGTTGTCAATAGATTCATAGAATATTTCTAATCATCTATTATAAAGTTGTTTGTCTATCTTTTGTTCTGCTAGATTTTTTCCTATGGATAGAGAGATTTATTTAACCGAAATAAACAATCATCATTGTGAAAAACTATTTGTGAGAAAATATTGATTTTTATAAAAATTTATTCTAATATATTAAAAGACTGATTATTTAGAAAAACGAAAGAATATAAGGGGGTACTTTTATGGGAGTCATCGAGAAAATCAGCAGCTTTGCCGGGAAGACCTTTACATTATGGGTGTTAATCTTTGCGGTTATTGCTTATAAATTTCCTAGTCATTTTGTAGGGTTAGGGGGCTATATTGTTCCATTATTAGGGATTGTTATGTTTGGAATGGGTCTAACACTAGAATTATCGGATTTTAAAGAGGTATTTAGAAGACCAAAAGAAGTGGCGCTTGGGGTAATCGGACACTTCATCATTATGCCCTTGTTGGCCTTTTTATTGGCAGTCGGCCTGCACTTACCGAAAGAAGTCGCGGTCGGAGTTATTTTAGTAGGATGCTGCCCGAGCGGAACAGCTTCCAATGTAATGGTGTTTCTAGCACGAGGAAATGTCGCGTTGGCGGTAGCGATTGCCTCTGTTTCTACCATTTTAGCGCCAATTGTCACGCCATTGCTTATTCTTCTGTTTGCGAGCAAATGGGTGGATGTCAGTGTGTCATCATTATTCCTTCAAATTATACAGGTTGTAATTGTTCCATTGGCTGTTGGCTTTATCATTAAAAAATTATTCGGAAAACAAGCACAAGCAGGTGCGAAGGCAATGCCGCTCGTTTCCGTTATTGCAATTGTGTTAATAGTGTCAGCAGTTGTAGCCGGCAGTGCGGCTAAGATTGCTGAAACTGGATTGCTTATTTTTGGAGTTGTTATTCTTCATAATTTGTTAGGATTCACGATTGGCTTTTTCTTTGCGCGTCTTTGCGGAATGGATTTGGCTAAGCAAAAGGCGGTTGCAATGGAAGTTGGCATGCAGAATTCCGGATTGGGAGTTGCGATTGCTACAGCCCATTTCTCGCCATTATCAGCAGTGCCGAGCGCGATTTTTAGTGTGTGGCATAACTTGTCTGGTTCCGTTCTCGCTAATCTTTTCAGCCGGATGAAGGAAAAAGAAGGTAAGAATCCAAGTATGAAACGTGTAGGTTAATATTGAAAAGCGATCCAGCTCGGTGTGTGAGCTGGATCGTTTTTTATAAGTAAGTACAACTAAGTTAGTCCAGTGTTTTTTTCGGTCACAAATAATAAGAATAATGCTGCTAGAAGCGAAAAATTATCGTGTCCGGACGCCATTTACGCTCCCTCCTGATAATTCTCAGAATCTAACAAAAACTTTGTTATTTACAATAATCATATATTTATATATAATCCTATATAAATACTTGGAATTAAGATGGGGCGTGCAAATATGACCATAGGCATAACATTAATGGGTTTGTTGGTTGGTTTTTTGGTAGGATTAACAGGAGTGGGTGGAGCAGCATTGCTTACGCCATTGTTAATATTGTTAGGAGTTAATCCCTCGATTGCGGTAGGGACAGACCTTGTTTATAACTCAATAACGAAGCTATTCGGTGTTTTTGGCCATTGGCGACAAAAAAACGTAAATGTTCAAATGGTTAAATATTTAGCAATTGGGAGTATACCGAGCGCGGCTATCGCGATTACCGCCCTTCATTTCTTTGAAGCTGCCTACCATAATCAGGAACAGATCATTCGAAATGCCCTTGGCTATGTTCTTATATTTGTTTCCGTTGCGGTCATCATCAAAACTTTTTTTGAAAAAAGACTACGTCCTAATCGCTGGCAGTCAAAGCCTTTGAGCGAGAAAAAGGGGCTGACGATCTTAATTGGCTGCGTCTTTGGATTTATTGTCGGCCTCACATCATTAGGTTCGGGTTCTTTATTCGCGGTGGCGATGATTTATCTTTATAAAATGAAGACTTCAGAGATGGTTGGTACGGATATTTCACATGCATTTCTACTTGTTACGGTTGCAGGATTGCTTCATATTGGTTTTGGAAATGTGAATTACATGCTTGTAGGAAATCTTCTCACGGGATCAATCCCTGGAGTGCTCATCGGGAGTATGATTTCAAGTAAGGTTCCAGCGAGACCCTTGCGGGCAATTGTGGCGGTATTGATTTTTGTTAGTGGGTTAAAGTTAGTATAAAAAACGTATAGGCTTCTAAAAATGACTATCAATTTTTGATAGTCATTTTTTATGGTAGAAAAAACCCCGATGAATGAAATTATTTGCTTCCTTTGCTCAGTTCTAGTTGGACTGGGCTTTTTTTATGCATTTAAAAATAAACTTTTCTTTTTTTAAATCTATTTTCTCCTTTTCACCAACTTTTCACCATTCTCTATTAATATTCATTACATCAGATAGCGAAAGGAGGATAAAGATGAATTCAAAAGCAAAAAAGGGTATTTTCTGGGGAGTCATCATTGCATCTTCGGTACTAGTTTTTAACGTTCTCCACTTTCTACTAGGTGGGAGCAGCGCTTATGCTAGAGGACCTGGAGAGCATGGTGGAATGGGACCCCGCGGCGGATTTGGCGGCGGCCACCAAATGATGAATGGCCCTCACCAGGAAGGTGGATTCCCTTGGCTTTTTCTTATTATTGGACTAGCTGTTCTAGTTCTATTAGTAAGATGGCTAAATAAGAAGTCCAAAACTTCTTCTATGCAACAATTTATTGACACATCACTTACAGGTTCACATATTCCAGTAACAAATCAAAATGCAAACATCCTAGATCAATGGGAAAAAAATATTTTAACCAAAAAGGAGAATGAATAGAATGGGTATTTTTAAACGATTAAAAACAATTACAATGGCGGAAATTAACGGATTACTAGATGGTATCGAAGATCCGATTGCCATGTTAAATGAGTATTCAAGAGAAATGGAACAAGAAATCGTTAAAGGTCAGCAAGCGTTAGCTCGACAAATTTTTGTAGAGAAAAAACAAGCGGCTCTTATTTCGGAGACAAAAGCATTAGTGGACAAGCGTACGCGTCAAGCCAAACTAGCGCTTGAACAAGGCGACGAGGCCATGGCTAAACTAGCGGTACAAGAAAAGCTTAACAAAGAAAACCAGTTGAAAGTTTATGTGGATCAATTAGAGTCAATTAAGGGACAAACCCAAATCCTCTTGGAAAAACTGGATCACCTCAAAGAAACCTACAACCAAATGCAGCAAAAGAAAATCTTGTTAGCGTCTCGCGCCAATGTGGCTCAGTCCATGAAACAAATTCAAAAAGTGACCGTTTCCTTCAATACCGATGATATTGCAAGAGGCGTAGCGCGTGCCGAAGAGAAAATTCTATTAATGGAAGCAGAAGTCCAAGCAGGCAACCAGTTTGCAGCTCCATTAGCCCAATTCGATGCGGCCTATGACAACTATGTAAGCGACGAAGAACTCAACAAAGAACTAGAAAAACTAAAGAACGAAAAAGAAAAAGTCGCAGCATTATAAAAAAGGAAGCAGGGGGACGGTTCTCCTGCTTCCTCGAAAGTTTGGCAATCATACCTAAAGCAGAACCCCTTTCACTTATTGTGTAAAGGGGTTCTGCTATTATTAACCTAGATTGGGAGCGGAAGAACCGTCCCTATGATTCCCGTTGATTTGGAAGCGGAAGAACCGTCCCTATGATTCCCGTTGATTTGGAAGCGGAAGAACCGTCCCTGTGATTCCTGTTGATTTGGGAGCGGGAAGGACCGTCCCCATGATTGCCCTTTTATGCGGCATTTCTTATAGCGGCTTCCTTTTGTTTTGTTTCTGGGAAGGTTGCTACTAGGAAGATGTATAGGCTTGATACGGCGATGAAGAAGATCATCGCTGGTGTGTATCCGGATGTTCCTAGGATATAGCTCCAAATAATGGTTGCAATGGTTTGTCCCGCGTAGGCAATTGCCCAAAATAGTCCGAACATGATTGTCAATCTTTGTGGTGTCATCCCTTTTAATTCATGAGGGAGATTCAAAAAGATTGGGTACTGGATATACATTGCAAATCCGGAAACGGCAATTAACGTGTAAGATAAAAGTGGAACTTTATTAGCGAACACAATTGCAAAGGCAAATGTCCCTACCATGACAATTCCGGAGAACAGAAGGGCTGGCTTGCGCGGTACCCCTTTATTCCCGATTCGAATTCCGGCAAATGTACCGAGAATACCGAAGCCTGAAATTAATAGATTCGTTACAGATCCATTTAATAATGTATACTGGTCAAAAATCGCTTTAAAGCTTACCAGTGATAAGACATACAAAGTTAAAAAGGAAGCAAACGCTAGACCATAACGCCAGAGAAATCCGTCCCTGAGTGCATCTTTGTAACCATAAGTTTCAGCTTTTTCACCTGAAACTCGTGTCTCAAAGGTCTCCGCTTTCCAAAGCCAAGCGATAAAAAACAATAGTGTTAAAGAGGCAAAAAACGTTAACGTTAAACGCCAATTAGCGACCATTTGTTTAGCAAAAACCGTAAATAAAACGGCGACAATAAAGGCACCAGTATTATAGGCCACTGTATTAGCAGCATTAATGCGCAACTTTACTTGTGAATTTTTTACATAGTGAGCAACAACTGGATTCATGTAAACAATTACCATCGAGCCCCCAACAGCCATGACCATTCTTGCAAGGGTATAGGCCCAGTAATTAGGCAGATAAATGGCGACAAGCCCCATCATCAATAGACCGATAGCCGTTCCTGCCGCTTTTTTAGGTCCTAATTTCATCAGTACGACGGCTGCTAAAATATTTGCAAATACACGAGCTGTCGTAATCGAATAGTTCACTAATTGAGAAATAAGGGGATCCACCGGACCACCGAAAAACGTTGCGGTAATCTGCGGTGTCAAGGAAGAACCTGCGACCCAGTTCATGGCAAAGGTTACATAAGCCAGCCATAAAACTGCCATCATAAAATAACCTTTTTTAGTGTGATTCATCGTTTTCATGTCCTCATCTTCTTTCATATCATTAGAGAATTTATTTCTTGTAAAAGGTCACTTAAAATTTTCCTTAGATTACTGGTTTCATTGTTTCTTTTAGGACAATAACAGAGTGATCAAATTGTTGTTTTTCTTTTTCATTTAAGTCGATCTCGATGACTTCGCGGATTCCGCCACGGTTTATGACAGCTGGAACGCCGATAAATACATCTTGATGACCGTATTGTCCGTCTAGATAAGAGGATACAGTTAGAATGCAGTTTTCATTATTTAAAATTGCCTTTGTGATTCGAACAAGAGACATTCCAATTCCGTAGTAAGTAGCGCCCTTGCGTTCAATGATATGATAGGCCGCATCACGAACATTCACAAAAATATTTTCTAGGCTTTCTCTGTTGAGTTTTTCAGCTGGAAGCTCTTCTAGTCTTTCCACCCCTACTGAGGCACGGCTCCAAACTGGAAGTTCTGTGTCTCCGTGTTCACCAATGATATAGGCATGAACATTCCGAGTGTCCATGTTAAAATGTTGACCAAGCGCAGTGCGAAGACGAGCAGAATCTAAGACAGTACCAGAACCAATTACACGTTCTTTTGGCAGACCAGACTCTTTCCAAGTCACATAGGTTAAAATATCAACTGGGTTGGTTGCGACTAAGAAGATGCCGTCAAAACCACTTGCCATGATGTTTTTAATGATTTCTTTAAAGATTTTGGTGTTCTTTTCGACTAATTGTAAGCGAGTTTCGCCTGGCTTTTGAGCCAATCCGGCTGTAATAACAATTAAGTCTGCCGTTTCACAATCTTGGTAAGTTCCGCTCCATACATTGATAGGGGACGGTGCAAACGGAATTCCATGATTTAGGTCCATCGCTTCGCCTTCTGATTTTGCTTCATTAACATCTATAAGGACTAATTCTTCTGCTACTCCTTGGTTAATCATAGAATAAGCATAACTACATCCAACTGCACCTGTTCCAATTAAGACTACTCGATTTACTTTTTTATTTCTGCTGTCCATGTTGACCTCTCCCTTATATATAGAAAATGTATTAATTAACAAGTTGATGGTGTTAGTATATCACTATATTGTGAAGTTTTTCACAATGAATATGGCATAATGATGAACATTTGTATGGAAACCTTTACATTTTGAAGTAAAGGTGGTATGCGGTTACATGAGGAAGCATGGGGACGGTTCTAGTGATTCGGAAGCACAAGACCGTCCGAGACCTGTGAAAAACTAAACCCTATTACTATAATTTTCTGTTATATAAAAAAGAGTGTATACTTGATTCTTTGGCTCTAGTAGAAGCACAAGAGACTCCCTCTTTATGATTGTGGTATTTGGTCGTACCTATTATTTTATAAGGGTGTTCTTTATTAGAAACGAAAATGGACACCTTGAGGTGCCCATTTTTTATTCCCTTTTATATGATTTTAATAATTAATATAGTTGGAAATTTCCCACAGGTCTCGAACCGTCTTTGTGATTCCCGATGATTTGGAAGCACAAGAACCGTCCCCATGATTCCATTTAGATTACAGGTTTCATTGTTTCTTTTAGCACGGTAACGGAGTGATCGAATTGTTGTTTTTCTTTTGCATTTAAGTCGATCTCGATGATTTCGCGGATTCCGCCACGGTTTATGACAGCTGGAACACCGATAAATACATCTTGGTGACCGTATTGTCCGTCTAGATAAGAAGATACCGTTAAGATACAGTTTTCATTATTTAATATTGCTTTTGTAATTCGAACAAGGGACATTCCAATTCCGTAGTAAGTTGCGCCCTTGCGTTCAATGATATGATAGGCAGCATCACGGACATTCACAAAAATATTTTCTAGGCTTTCTCTGTTGAGTCTTTCAGGTGGAAGTTCTTCTAGTCTTTCCACACCTACTGAAGAACGGCTCCAAACCGGAAGTTCTGTATCCCCATGTTCGCCAATGATATAAGCATGAACATTCCGTGTGTCCATGTTAAAATGCTGACCAAGCGCAGTGCGAAGACGCGCAGAATCTAAAACAGTACCAGAACCAATAACGCGTTCTTTTGGCAGTCCAGACTCTTTCCAAGTCACATAGGTTAAAATATCAACCGGGTTGGTTGCGACTAAGAAGATTCCGTCAAAACCACTTGCCATGATGTTTTTAATGATTTCTTTAAATATTTTGGTGTTCTTTTCGACTAATTGTAAACGGGTTTCTCCTGGCTTTTGGGCCAATCCTGCTGTAATAACAACTAAGTCTGCACTTTCACAATCTTGGTAAGTTCCGCTCCATACTTTGATAGGGGAAGGAGCAAACGGTATTCCATGGTTCAGGTCCATCGCTTCGCCTTCTGATTTTGCTTCATTCACATCAATAAGAACTAATTCTTCAGCTACTCCTTGATTAATCATAGAATAAGCATAACTACATCCAACTGCACCTGTTCCAATTAAGACTACTCGATTTACTTTCTTATTTAGGTTTTCCATAATGTAAACTCCCCTTTATATAAAAATTTAAAAGATGATTTCGTATGATATTTAACATTAACAAGTTGATGATGTTAGTATAGCACCTCAATTGTGATATTTTTCACAATAAATATGACATAATGATGAACATTATGAAGCATGGGGACGGTTCTCTTGATTCAATGGTGGAAGCAAAGGGACGGTTCTCGTGATTCGGAATCACAAGAACCGTCCCCATGAACCCCCCGTGCCCCCCCCTTTTTCACCAAGATTTCACTATTCTCTATTACTATTTTTTATATAGAATGCATAGGGAGGAGAATGTTGTTTGAATACGACTACGTGGATTTTTATTTATTTGGGGGTAGCGTTGGTTGGGGGGTTACTTCCTTTTTTGAGAGTGTTTTTTGCTCATTTCCACAATCTTGTTAACCTCATAGTTAGTGCTTGTTTGGAAGGAGGGAAAATTCATCTTTATCCGGATGGCTCAGGTCAGACGACAGGGAGCCAAGCATCCCCTTTTAAAAAGGCGTTGATTTCATATGCCGGCTATTCGGTTGCTTCCTTGGTCGGAATTGGTTTACTTTATCTCGTTACCAGAGGAAACTATCAATACGTTATTTATCTATATGTAGGACTTGCAGTGCTTGCCATATTGTTGTGGATCCGCAACGCCTTTGGAGTCATATGGGGAATTTCCGTTGTTGCGCTATTGGCCACACCAATTTATCTCCGCTACAACAATGTATTGCCTGTGAATGTAAACGTTGAGACGGTTCTCGTTCATATGAGTATTTTCCTAGCATCGGTGCTATTTGTCCAATCACTTCTTGGAGCATTTCAGGTTTGCAGGCAATCATTTATGTCGAGGAGCAATCCGAAGAGGAAAGCGGCATTGGTTCAAACAAAATATATCCCGGCTGCTGTTTTGGGCATCATTCTGTTTGGACAAACTGTCCTAGCTGGTTACTTTTTTGCACTGAATTTTATTAGTCTGCCATTTAGTTTGGATATGAATTTGGCGAATCATCTTTTAGATGTCAAAAATCAAATCTGGACGACGGTTAGTGGGAAATTTTAAGAGGCAAAGGTATTAAAAGGTTTCAACAAAAAAGTCGGGCTGTTTTCGCAAAGAAAACAGCCCAATTTTATATAATTCTTATAAGTACTAGAGCTATTGTTAACAACCCGGCAGAATTCTTTAAATACTAAGCGTATTGCCCTTTTCCATAAATATCATTATAATTATAGATGTCTAATTACTTACTTAGAATACAACGAACATAGTGTAGAAAGAGGTGATTATTATGAACTTTAATCCAGTATCCAGCAAGAAATTATATATGCAAATCTATAATCAAATTCTTTCAGAAATCCAATCGGGTTCATTTAAAATAGGCGATAAACTGCCAGCTGAAAGAGAACTATGCGAAATGTTTGGTGTAAGTCGTGCTCCTATTCGTCAGGCCCTAAGCGCCCTAGAATTAAATGGGATTATTTACTCACGCCAAGGCGAGGGTGTTTATGTCAAAAGCAATCAGCTTGCTACTGATCAATCCTTCTTTAAATCCATATCCCCTGAAGATATTGTTGAGGCAAGAATGAACATCGAGCCACTTATTGTCCAATTTGCAGTCCAAAGAGCAACTGATGAAGACATAGAGGAGCTTCGTTCAACCATCAAACAGATGGAAGAGGAAACCAGTTCTGGAGTATACGTACCAGAAACAGACGAGAAATTACATGCCGGTATTGCCAAGGCCTCTCATAATGATTTATTTATCAACATCATGGCTGATATTATTAATGCGATGAAACAACAGGAAATGTGGAAATTTATTCGAGATCGGACCGTTACTCGACCGGACTACCGAGAAGTTAATTTCAAAGAACATCAATTACTAATTAAAGCAATAGAGGATCGCAACGAAAAAGAAGCAGTGAAAATTATGACCAATCATATGCAGAATTTATATGATAGGTATTGGAACAAGGATTAAATGAACCAACCTGTCAAAACAGTATATAGTCCAATACGTTAAATTCCCCGTAAATACAATGGGGAATTTTTTTATTGATAGAAAAAATGTCCATCAACTGACTTTTTCTTATTGACAAGCAAATTCAATAAACGTATATTAAATACATAACATCTTAGTAGACAAGTGAACAAGAGGACAAGTGAGTAGGGATTAAATACGTTCAAACAAAGGAGGAGACAATGAGAGCAGCGGTTATTGATCAACCATTTTCAATCGTTTTGAATGAGGTTCGCGAACCGGAAATAATGCATGCTAATCAGGTCAAAATTCAAGTGGTCGTAACTGGAATATGCGGATCAGAAATTCATGCTTACCACGGTACACATCCTTTTCGAATCCCGCCAGTCATATCAGGACATGAACTTGCAGGAGTGGTTGTAGAAACAGGTTCAGACGTCTTGGATGTCTCAGTCGGGGATCGTGTTACGGTAGAGCCGCATTATGGATGTGGTGAATGCAAATCTTGTAAAGCTGGAAATTATCACATCTGTAAAGAAAAAAGGGTGTTAGGTACACAAGAATGGATTGGCTCTTTTGGTGAATTTATTGTTGTTCCGGAAAACACCATTGTAAAGTTACCAAATAATGTATCGTTTGAACAGGGAGCCCTAATCGAACCCCTTGCAGTGGGCGTTCATGCGGTTAGAAAGGCCGGAGTAGGGCACAACGATAAAGTAGCTATTCTCGGTGCAGGCCCTATAGGTTTGGGGTTAATGATTGCGGCAAAAAATGCAGGTGCAACCAAGATCTTCATAACAGATGCTTTGGATTATAATTTAGAAATTGCCAAAGGACTGGGTGTTACTACTGCCATTAATACAAATGATGAGGATGCAGTTGAAAGGATATTGGAAGAAACAGATGGTGACGGAGTAGACACAGTATTTATCGCCGTTGGAATTCAATCCGTCCTGAATGATTCTTTCAAGATCGTCAAAAGAGGCGGAAAAGTATCCGAAGTAGCTCTTTTTGGCAAAAAACCAGAAATCGATATCTCTTACATTCAAAATAAAGAGATTGAATTAATTGGTTCTAACATGTATGTGAGAGAGGATTTTGAGATCGCAGCAGAAGCAATCGCAACTAATCAATTTGATACCACTTTGCTTATATCAAAGGTTATACCAATTGAAGATATTAAGGATGCTATGAATCTAGTTGACCAAAAACTAGAGAATGTTGTAAAGGTTTTATTGAAATTTTAAATGTTACATATTTTTGTAGCTTTGATCTTTTTTTAAAAGTTTAATGTAAGGGTTTGCAACGATTATAGAGGAGAATGATAGGAGGAATTATTTTGGATATACTTCAATTAGAGCGTTCAACTACTAAAAAGGTGACGTTACGATTAATTCCATTTTTATTTTTATGTTTTACCATATCGATACTTGATCGGGTAAATATTGGATTTGCAGCATTACAAATGAACCAAGATTTAGGTTTTTCTAATGCGGTTTTTGGATTTGGGGCAGGGATCTTTTTCCTTGGGTATTTCCTTTTAGAGGTCCCGGGCAGTGCCATTATGACCAAAATTGGACCAAGAAAATGGATTAGTAGAATCATGGTTACATGGGCCATCATTGCCATTTTTATGGCTTTTGTAAAAACTCCCTTGCAATTTTATACCGCTCGATTTCTTTTAGGGGTTGCGGAGGCAAGTTTTTATCCATGTATGGTCTTTTATTTAAGTGGTTTTTATCAAACGAAACATCATGCAAAGGCAATTGCCGGATTTATGGTGGCTATACCAGGGGCGAATGCATTAGGTTCACCACTCTCCACATTCTTACTAGGAGTTCACTGGATGGGATTGGAAGGTTGGCAATGGCTGTTTATAATGGAAGCGATTCCAGCTATTATTTTAGGTATTATCTGCTATTTCTATCTGGACGATAAAATTGAAGATGTAAAATGGTTAAATGCCGACGAGAAAAAATGGTTAATGGATATTACCACAAAAGAGAAACTTGAAAAACAGGAAGTCAAACACTACACTTTCTTGCAGGCTTTAAAGGATCGTGATGTTTTAATCTTATCTATCGGATATTTTTGCTGGATGATTGGATATTACGGGATTGTTATGTTTTTACCAACCATTTCAAAAGGTTTAACGGAGGCGACATCCCTTAGTACTCAAACAATGGGCTGGGTTTTAGGATTAATGTACGTTTGTGCGATGGTCACTATGATTCTAGTTGGCAACCATTCCGACAAAAAGAACGAGCGGCGCTTGCATGTTGCCGCATGTTTAACAACTAGTGCCATTGCCATGGTCATTAGTAGTTTTGTCGCCAATACTAGTATTGTTCTATCGTTTGTTTTCTTAACCATCGCTCTTTGTGGGGCATTTGGTGCGTACTCTCCATTCTGGTCGATTCCGCCATCCTTCTTAACTGAGGCAGCAGCAGCAGGGGCGATTGCACTTATTAACAGTATCGGGAATCTTGGTGGTTTCTTTGGACCGTATATTGTTGGATATATTAAAGATGTAACAGGCTCATTTAATGCTAGTATGGTTTTCTTAGGTGTAAGTTTGATTATCGGCTCTTGTATTATTGTTTTCCTAGTCAAACAGTCAGGTAAGGCCTTAAGGACAAATGTTGATAATAACTTGAAAAAATCTAGCTGAAAAAATAATTAATTAAATAATATCATCTAGCCAGCTAAAACCTTCGGAGCACAATTTTTGTTGACCGAAGGTTTTTTTGTCTTTAAAGGCAAAGTGAGTTTTTTATAGATTTTACAAATGGTTAATTTTTTATAAAATCTGCATTGACAAATATGAAAACGGTGATATACTGAGTTCATAAGTTAACTTAGTAGACAAGTAGACAACAAGTTAAGTTGATAAAAATTAAATGAGGTGAATGGTATGAAAGATGTTGGTATTGAAGAATTAAAGCAAAAAGCAATTGAGATGAGGAAAACAGCTCTCACGATGATACACAAAGCGCAAGCCGGGCATCCTGGTGGTTCCTTATCTGCAGCTGATGTGGTAACGGCACTTTATTTTAAAGAAATGAATATAGATCCAAATAATCCCCAGTGGGAAGATCGTGATCGGTTTGTTTTATCAAAAGGGCATGTTTGTCCAATCCAATATTCAGCATTAGCATTACGGGGATATGTACCATATGACACCATTTACACTCTAAGAGAATTTGGTTCACCGTTCCAAGGACATCCAGATATGAAAAAGTGCCCAGGTATTGATATTTCGACAGGCTCGTTAGGACAGGGACTTTCTTGTACAGTAGGTATGGCACTAGGAGGCAAACGAGATTCAAAGACTTACCGAGTTTTCGCCATGTTAGGTGACGGTGAGTGTCAAGAAGGTCAAATATGGGAAGCAGCACAAAGCGCTGTTAAATATCAGTTAGATAATTTAGTAGTATTCGTTGATGATAATGGATTGCAAATTGATGGTACAACCGAAGAAATTATGCCAAACCAAGATTTAGAAAAGAAATTTGCGGCTTTTGGCTTTGAAACGAAAAGAATCAATGGACATTCGATGGAAGAGATTGTTGAAACACTAGATGGGATTCGCGAAGCTAAAAATGGAAAGCCCAAATGTATCGTCCTTAACACGGTAAAAGGTAAGGGAGTATCTTTTATGGAACATTCGGTTACATGGCATGGGGTTGCTCCAAACGATGGCGAATTTCTTAAAGCTGTAGAAGAAGTAGTAGGGGGGTTAAAATAATGAGCTTAATGGAAAAAGATATTTTAGTCAAAAAAGCGACCAGAGATGCATTCGGTGATGAAATTGTCCGTTTAGGGGAAAAAAATAAAAATATTTATGTGGTGGATATTGATATCGGTAAATCATGTAAGACTACAGCATTTGCAAATAAATTTCCAAATCAGCATGTCAATGTTGGTATTGCAGAACAAAATGGTGCTGGATTAGCGGCAGGACTTGCGACAACTGGTAAGATCCCGTTTGTAAGCACTTACGCAGTATTTGGTTCTTTAAGAATGGCGGAGCAGATCAGACAAGAAATTTGTTATCCGAACCTAAATGTAAAAATTGCTTGTTCTCATGGCGGACTTACTCCAGCGAGTGATGGGGCAAGTCATCAAGCTATTGAAGATATGGGCGTACTAAGAACGATTCCAAATATGACGGTTATTATGGGTGCTGACTATCATTCTACTAGAAAATTAGTCGAACAAGCGGCTGAAATGTATGGTCCTGTATACCTTCGTTTTACAAGAGATACAGTGCCGGTTCTATATGATGAAAATGAAGAATTTACGATTGGGAAAGCTAAACAGATTAAGGACGGGAAAGATATCGCGGTTATTGCAAACGGTGACACCGTCTATCTCGCTTTAGAAGCGGCAAAGCGATTAGAAGGAGAAGGAATATCTGTCAAACTATTAGACATGCATACGATAAAGCCGCTCGATCGGGAAGCTGTCGTTGACTGTCTAAATGTTGGCAAAATTATTACAGTTGAAGACCACAATATTTTAAATGGTCTCGGAAGTGCAGTATGTGAAGTAGTGGCAGAAGAAGGTAAGGGGATTGTCAGAAGAATTGGAGTTCAAGATCAATTCGGTCAGTCTGCTCCATATGAAAAATTGTTAGAGCTTAATGGAATTACCATTGAAAATATTGTCACTACAGCAAAAAATTTAGTCCAAAACTAATAAATCATCGAGGAGAGAAGAAACATGTTTGAATTAAACAATAGAGTAGCGATCGTTACAGGCAGTGGTTCTAAAAAAGGGATTGGACGCACCATTGCGTTAACCCTTGCAAAACAAGGAGCAGCAGTAGTTGTGGCTGACCTTAATATGGAAGGAATTCATGATACCGTTAATGCGATTGAGGAAGCTGGCGGAAAAGCTTTAGGAGTCGAACTAAATGTCACCAGTAAAGAATCGAATGAGGCGATGGTAGAAAAGGTTCTCGAAGCCTTTGGCCAAATTGATATCCTTGTGAATAATGCTGGAATTTCACAAAAAGTAACCGTTGAGGATATGACATATGAGGACATCAATAGAGTATTTAATGTAAACATGTTTGGACTATTCCTATGCACCCAAGCCGTACTAAAAACGATGAAAGAGCAAAAGTATGGTCGAATCGTTAGTCTTTCCTCCGTATCCGCGAAACGAGGCGGCGGTGTATTTGGTGGACCGCATTATTCCGCTTCAAAGGCAGCCGTATTAGGATTCTCTAAGAATCTTGCTCGTGAAGTTGCCCTTGATGGAATCACTGTGAACTGTGTGGCACCAGGTCTTGTGAATACGGATATTTGGAAGTCCCTTCCTGAAGATCAAGCTAAGAAGGTAATCGACGGAATTCCAATGGGAAGACCAGGTGAGACGGAAGAAATTGCGGCGACGATTGCTTTCTTAGTTTCACAAGAAGCTTCCTACATTACAGGGGAAGAAATTGATATTAATGGTGGTTCACACATGGATTAATCCAATCCTTACTGTACAGGCATTCCAGTCAGGAATGCCTGTCTCATTATCACTTACATATGATGATGAACACAAAGTTGGAGAGGAGTGGTTGTTATTAAATTATTTAATCCAGTAGCTAGTAAGAAATTGTACATGCAAATTTATTATCAAATCCTTTCTGAAATCCAATCGGGTTCATTTAAAATAGGTGATAAATTGCCTGCTGAAAGAGAGTTGTGCGAACAATTTGGTGTAAGCCGTGTTCCCATTCGACAGGCCCTTAGTGCATTAGAATTGAACGGTATCATCTATTCTCGTCAGGGCGAAGGCATTTTTGTGAAACGGAACCAGCTTAAAAATAATCATTCTGAATCAGCTATTTTCTTTAAATCGATTTCCCCAGAAGATATTGTGGAAGCAAGAATGACTATTGAGCCTCTCATTATCAAATTTGCAGCTCAAAGAGCAACGGATGAAGACATAGAGGAACTTCGTTCGACCATCCAAGAGATGGAGCAAGAAACCATGGATGGCGTGTATGTACCCGAAACAGATCACAAATTGCATTTTGGCATTGCAAAGGCTTCCCATAATGACTTGTTTATTAACATTATGGCGGCTATTAGTCATGCCATGAAGCAACAAGAAATGTGGGAATTTCTTCGAGATCGAACGGTAACTCGACCCGATTATCGAGATATTAATTTTAAAGAACATCAACTTCTTATTAACGCAATTGAGAATCACAATGAAAAGGAAGCAGTTGATTTAATGACTAATCATATGAACAACTTATATGATCGGTATTGGAAGGAATGAAGTAAAAATACCCTATATCGTCTTGACAACCAGGACTGTCAAAGATATGCTTAAAACAAAAGTTATCTTAGCATACAAGTGGACAAATGTTCCGAATAGTTAGTAATGAGGATTATATAGTAATTTTTAAAAAAAGATACAGAGTACCAGCTTATATCTTTTTCGTTGATTCAAGTATAAATAAGGTATTTTATGAAAGCGTTTGATGTAAGGGGTTGCTGTATTCTTACTATTATTAATCTTGAATCTTCTTAAGATATCTTTTTTTTAAAACATATAAACTATAAATCTTTATGAAAGCTAGCTAGATAAAGAAAAAGCAACAACCTTAGGAGGAATTATTATGGATCAACTTGCAATTGAGCGTTCCACTACCAAGAAAGTGACGTTAAGATTAATTCCATTTCTATTTTTATGTTTTTCAATATCCGTACTTGATCGAGTGAATATTGGGTATGCTGCCCTGCAATTAAACAAAGATTTAGGTTTTTCGAATGCTATTTTTGGATTTGGAGCGGGAATTTTTTTCCTAGGATATTTCCTTTTGGAGGTACCAGGCAGCGCGATGATGGCAAAAATTGGTCCGCGAAAATGGATTAGTAGAATCATGGTGACATGGGGCATCCTGGCCTTTTTAGAAACTTTCGTCCATACCCCCATACAATTTTATACCGTACGATTTCTTTTAGGTGTTGCTGAGGCAAGTTTTTATCCATGTATGGTCTCTTATTTAAGCGGTTTCTATCAAACGAAACACCATGCAAAGGCGATTGCTGGATTTATGGTGGCCATACCAAGTACAAATGCAATCGGTTCTCTATTATGTACTTTCTTGCTAAACGTTAACTGGTTTGGTATGGAAGGATGGCAATGGTTGTTTATTTCTGAAGCCATTCCATCTGTCATCTTTGGTATTATCTGTTATTTCTATCTTGACGATCAAATTGAAAAAGTAAATTGGTTGAACAAAAAAGAGAAAAAATGGTTAATCGACGTGACAACCAAAGAGAAACTTGAAAAGCAGGAAGTGAAACACTACACTTTCCTGCAGGCTTTGAAAGATCGTGATGTTCTCATTTTAGCAGCTGGATACTTTTGCTGGATGGTTGGCTATTACGGGATTAACATGTTTTTACCAACCATTTCAAAAGGTTTAGCTGGAAAAATGCATCTTAGCACTCAAAGTATGGGTTTGATTTTATTTCCTATGTATATTATAGCCATGGTGACCATGATTCTAGTTGGCAACCATTCAGATAAAAAGAACGAGAGACGCTGGCATGCTGCGGTATGTTTAACCATAAGTGCGATTGCGATGATTGTAAGCAGCTATATTGCCAATGTAAGTATTATCTTATCATTTGTATTTCTAACCATTGCTCTATGTGGTGCATTTGGGGCATACGCTCCATTTTGGGCCATTCCACCTTCTTTCTTAACTGGAGCTGCAGCTGGAGGCGCCATTGCCCTTATCAATAGCATAGGAAATCTTGGTGGATTTTTTGGACCTTACATTGTGGGCTATATTAAAGATACAACTGGTTCCTTTAATATTAGTATGATTTTCTTAGGTGTGAGTATGATTTTAAGTTCTTGTATTATTGTTTTCTTGGTTAAACAGTCAGGAAAGGTCCAGAGTAGGAAAATGGAAATAGAACTGAAAAAAACGAGTTAAGAAAAACTATATGGATAAATCGTGTAAGAGGGTGTAGAGGTCATGAAAAAACTAGGGGTCCTAACAAGTGGTGGCGATGCGCCTGGAATGAATGCGGCTATAAGGGCAGTAGTAAAAGCAGCAAGCCATTATGATGTGGAAGTAATGGGGATACAGTGTGGATTCCAAGGTTTAATTGATGGTAAAGTGCATGAACTAACTTCCCAAGAGATAGAAGATATTGCGGATCGAGGCGGAACGATTTTAAAAACCTCAAGGTCCTTAGAATTCATGGAGGAAGCAGGACGGGAAAAAGCTATTAATATATTGAAAAATTTGGATATAGATTCCTTGATTGTCATTGGTGGGGAAGGATCTTTAAAAGGGGCCGAAAAATTACATGATCTAGGGATGAAAGTAGTCGGAATACCTGGAACCATTGATAATGATTTAGCTTATACAGATTATTCAATTGGATTTGATACCACTTTAAATACGGTATTGGAGTGTATCGGTAAAATTAAAGATACTGATTATTCGCATGATAAAACAACGATTGTCGAAGTGATGGGAAGATATTGCGGTGATGTAGCTTTATATTCTGCTTTAGCAGGCGGAGGGGAAATCGTATCTACTCCAGAAAAACCGTTAGATTTATATGCTATCTGTTCAAAATTACATCAAAGAATAAGTAGTGGAAAAAATGATAACCTCGTCATCGTTACCGAAAGAATGTATGATTTGCAGGACATGCAGGAATACATTGAAAAGAAATTAAACATTAGTGTAAGAACCACCTCATTAGGGTTCATCCAAAGAGGGGGAAATGCATCCGCATTTGATCGGGTATTAGCAAGCAGGATGGGCGTTCAGGCAGTCGAATTGCTGATGAATGGACATTCGGGATTAGCTGTTGGAATGAAGGAAAATAAAATGATTCATAAAGAACTAGGCTGCGTAAATTCGGAGAAAGCTGATAAGCAGGATAAATATAGATTACTAGAAAAGCTTTTAAGTTAGAAATGGATACCCTTTATTGTTGCTTTGATCAATAAGTTTTTATTACCAAAAATTTAGGGGGAAGCGAATATGGGTCAGAAACTAATTGAAAAACAAGACACGATTATTTGTCAGGTGTGTGAAGAAGTAATTGACACTGTTGAAAGTACAGAAGGCGTTAAAACGTGGTATGGAGTGTGTCAGAATTGTTCCAAGGACAAGAAAGAGGACTAGTGGGAGGTAAAATAAAATGAAAGTAGCGATTGCATCTGATCATGGTGGTATAAATATTCGTAATGAAATCATCTCATTGCTAGAAGAAATGAAAATAGAGTACGTAGATTTAGGGTGTGATTGTGACACCTCTGTTGATTATCCGGATTATGCGATTCCTGTTGCGGAAAAGGTAGCAAGTGGTGAAGTAGACCGAGGTATCTTAGTTTGTGGCACGGGGATTGGTATGAGTATTTCGGCAAACAAAGTAAAGGGAATACGCTGTGCACTGGTGCACGATACATTTAGTGCAAAGGCAACAAGAGAGCACAATAATTCCAATATCTTAGCGATGGGTGAGCGTGTCATCGGCCCAGGGCTAGCCCGCGATATCGCGGAAATATGGTTAACAACCCCCTTTGAAGGTGGCAGGCACGCAAACCGTGTCAATAAAATAAAAGAATATGAAGAAATAAACTCTTAGTCTCTCGCATAAGTCGGGCTGTTTTCGCAAAGAAAACAGCCCGTTTTTTTTTAGAGTGGAATCACGGGGACGGTTCTCCTGATTCCGAATCAGGAGAACCGTCCCCGTGATTCTTTCTTTTCACCAAGTTTTCACCAAACTCTATTATTATTCATTACATAAGAGAACGAGAGGAGATCAGAAAATGAATGGACATGGTTTTGGTGGAATGGGTCACCGCGGCGGATTTGAAGGCGGTCGCCATATGATGATGAATGGCGGTCATGGTTACCATGAGGGAGGATTCCCTTGGGTTTTACTTATTATTGGACTAGCTGTTCTCGTAATACTAGTTAGATGGTACAAAAAGAAATCACAAGCTTCTTCGATGCAACAGTTTATTGACACCTCACTAGCAGGTTCCCATATTCCAGTATCAAACCAAAATGCAAACATCTTAGATCAATGGGAAAAAAATATTTTAACCAAAAAAGGAGAATGAATAGAATGGGTATTTTTAAACGATTAAAAACAATTACAATGGCGGAAATTAACGGATTACTAGACGGACTTGAAGATCCGATTGCGATGTTAAATGAGTATTCTCGGGAATTTGAAAAAGAAATTACCAAAGGTCAGCAAGCTCTAGCTAGACAAATTTTTGTCGAGAAAAAGCAAGCCGCGCTTATTTCGCAAACCAAAGCGTTGGTGGACAAGCGTACGCGTCAAGCGAAACTAGCGATTGAACAAGGTGAGGAGGCTATTGCTAAACTAGCCGTACAAGAAAAGCTTAACCAAGAAAAAACGTTACAACTTTATGTGGATCAACTAGAATCACTTAAGGGGCAAACGCAAATCCTCGTTGAAAAAATAGACCAGCTCAAGGAAACCTATAATCAATTACAGCAAAAGAAAATCTTGTTAGCGTCTCGGGCGAATGTGGCCCAGTCGATGAAGCAAATTCAGAAAATAACTGTTTCGTTCAATACCGATGATGTTGCGAGAGGCGTCGCTCGTGCGGAGGAAAAGATTCTATTAATGGAAGCAGAAGTACAGGCAGGCAATCAGTTTGCAGCACCGCTCGCACAAATTGATACTGCATATGATCGCTATGTAAGTGATGAAGAGCTGACTAAGGAACTTGAAAAGCTAAAAAGTGAATTGTAATTGAAGGGAGAGGAGCACCAAACAATAGCTTGGTGCTTCTCTTTCTATCTGACGTAGAGAGGAGGAGTTCATTTGAGCACAACCACGTTGATTCTGATTTACGATTTCAACAGGCATTCATCACCTTATTTTAATGAGGTGATGAATGCCTGTTTTTTGTATCCTTCTTGAATCTTAATAATTGATATTTTCTATAATTATCCATATAATTAATTATATAGAACATTAGTTCGGTGGTGGCGGCGAAATGACAAAGGAGAAAAAATTATGTTATATAGTGGAACTCGATTTGCCTATAGAAACATTTCAACTACATATATTAGAAACAAGATTTGAAATTGCACGGCATATCTACAATGCTTGCAAGGGGAAAATGCTGGAGAATATTTCTCATATGAGAGGCGATGAGGAGTATCAATTTTGGATGAGGGAAGAAAAATCCGAAGAACGGTCATCTGCACTTAGGAAAATCAGAGATAAATTTGATGTTTCTCAAAAAGGGGCTGAACGAATTGTCAAAGAAATGGGCAAACATTTTAAACAAAAGAAGCCAAAGAATCCAAAACATAAACAAAAGGTTCATTTAGATTCTCATGTCGTACAGAAAATTGCCCTTCAAGTTTGGAAATCTATTTCTGACTATCTTTTCAATAAAGGTAAAAAGGTTCATTTTAAAAAATATGGAAAATTCGATTCGGTTGAAGGAAAGAATAATAGGGCGGGATTAACTTACGAAAACGGAATTTTGCATTGGAATGGTTTAAAAATGAATGTGCATATCCCATTGAAGGATACATACATCCAAAAGGCATTACACGACGAAATTGCCTATTGCCGTTTAGTTCGTAAGACGATTAAAGGAAAAACCAAATATTATTTGCAATTAATTCTAAAAGGTATCCCTCCACAAAAGCAAGAACCTTTTGATGGCGAAGTCGGTATAGATATTGGCATCTCAACCGTAGCTGCTGTCTCTAATAAAGAAGTGATAATTGAGGAGTTTTGTGAAAGTTTAGATATGTTGGAGAAAGAAAAACGACTTATTCTGAGAAAAATGGATAGGTCCAGAAGAGCGACCAATCCAAATAAGTACCATGAAAACGGGACTATAAAAAAAGGAAACAGAGATAAATGGTTGCGTTCCAAGCGTTATTGGAAACTATTTATTAACCTAAAAGAAATCTGCCGTAAGATCGCCGCTGTTCGGAAAATCATGCACAATAAACTAGCTAATACGATCCTTAAGATGGGTAACAAGGTATTTTGCGAAAAGATGAATTACAAGGGACTTCAGAAAACGAATTTCGGTAAGAGGATTGGATATAAAGCTCCGAGTATGTTTTTAAGAATCGTTCATACAAAACTATCTTATCAAGGAAAGGAGATTGAATATATCAATACCTGGACGGTAAAAGCTAGTCAATATTGCCATGTCTTAGATGATTACCAAAAGAAGAAGTTATCTCAACGATTTCATGTCCTCCCAGACGGGACAAAAATACAGCGAGATTGTTATTCTGCCTGGTTAATTAAAAACGTAAATAATATGAAAAATAAAGTAAACCGAGAGAAGTGTTTAACCGATTATTTTTCGTTTTTTGAAAACTATAAAAAAACCGAAGAGACTCTTCGGTCATTAAATAAAAAGTTTATATCAAGTATCGGGTTTTAATATTGTATCATACAAACCTTTGCCGTGTTGAATCCTACGGAAGAACAGGAACTCTACGACGTGAGTTTTAGGTAATTCTTGTTTGGCAGGTTAAAGCCGGATGTGAATACTAAACGGCGACTGGAAATCGTCTGGTTTCCGCCATGTCTAAGACTGTAATTCTTTTGCGTGGAAGAGCTGTTCGTTCGCGAATGTTGCATGGAAAACTCATGAGTCTGAACGACAAGAACCATCTTCTTGTTTAGTAAGGAAAGGGAAAAGTACATGCATTCTTCATTTAAAGAAGGTCTAATTTTTTAGAACCACCCTATTTCAATGGGGTGAGGGTTCAGTTGGTAGCAGCGTTTCTGGGCAGCAGGGTTCCCGTTGTGAGAGTCTATTTAGCGCACGTCCACAACTTGGTCCATCTTGTGATTAGTCTTAGCTTAGAGGGTGCTAGGAAAAATAAAATCCTTCTGTATAGCGATGGATCTGGGCGGCAACAGTAAATCTGACATCATCGTTTAAAAAAGCGCTCATCTCGTATGCCGGCTATACGGGTGCATCTCTGGCCGCGATTGGGCTGTTTTATTTAGTCACTCGAGGATACTATCATTTAACTATTTATTTATTTATTTATTTATTTTTAGGGCTTTGTGTGCTTGCCTTGGTGTTGTGGATCCGTAACACTTATGGGGTGATTTGGGGGATTTCGCTTGTTGTTCTGCTAGCCTTGCCGGTTTATTTTCGAACTGACATGGTTCTCGTTCATCTAAGTATATTGCTAGCTTCGGTTCTGTTTTCTCAGTCGATTGTGGGGGCGATTCAGGTGTGCAGACAATCATTAATGACTAGAGGCAATCCAGGCAGAAAGGCGGCATTGGTTCAAACAAAGTTTGTTCCAGCGGTTGTTTTGGGAATGGTCCTGTTTGGCCAGACTCTTTATGTAGGGTATTACTTTGTTCGGAATTTTTTAGGCTTTCCATTTTAGGTTTTTTGAAAAAGTCCTCCGCTTAGGGAAAGGACTTTTTGTTTGCAGTAAATTCTATGTTATCTTTCCTAACATTTAACTAGAATTTGATGGAATATTCAGATATTATTTACACATAAAATCCTAGGAATAAATCTCTCAGGTAAAAGAACCATAACAGGACGTAACTCTAGAGAGCGCATATTCCTATATATGCCACGCCACCAAAGGGGATCTGCTTTTGACAGGAAATGCATTTATAACGGGCTCGCTTTATATTATTCAAGCGATTCTATGGATCATACTTTTTCTACAAAATAAACGGAAGCATACAGTCAGCCTCAGTCATATTATTTTGCTCGCCTTTGGAATTGGTATATTAATTCATGCCCTTTATCGAGTACTGAATAGTTGGTGGTCTTAGGTTATGGTAATTGGATTTGCGGTAAGAAACACGGGGACGGTTCTCTGCTTCGGAAGCATAAGAACCGTCCCTTTGATTTTGTGGAATCAAGAGAGCCGTCCCCATGATTCCTTGAAATATTTACCTTGACTTAGGAGATAATAAGGCAGAGGTGAGCATTTTGAATTCGTTCGTGAAGAATTTAGATCTATATTCGCAAGGAAGTTGGCTGCCAATTCTGCTCTCATTGGTATTGCTTTTGTATGCTCTTTTTATGCCTAAAAAAGGAATCGGTTGGAGAGAATTTTATGTTACGTTTGGTATTGTTGGATATATTGCTTGGATTTCTGATTCTGTTTTAGGTAAGATGTTAGATTTAGTGGATTTTGGGAATCCGAAGATCACTGGATTAGGCGAGTTTTTAAGTTACAGTCTTATACCATCCTCTTTTTCCGTCATTTATTTAAATTACTTAACCCGTACAAATAAATGGAAGCTAGCGATCCTATTTACGATGATTTCTACCTTGGTTGAATTGGGCATGCGGAGTGTCGGATATATGAAACCTCATGGCTGGAGTTTCTATATTTCGATTCCTTTGTATGTGGTCGTATTTAGGTTTATACTTCCATTACATAGGAAATGGATTAGTTGTAAAGCTGATTAAAGCTGTGGTGGGATGGTTTTTGTTAGGAGCGGTGTGGATTTTTGTGTCCGTGTTGATGAGAGGATGGGCGTCAGCGGTCAAAAAAATTTCATATTTTGCCCATGGACGAAAGTAAAGAGTAAAAATGGTCACAAAAAGGAATTCATTTTGGTTCAAAACCCCCGAAGAGGCACCGTCCGCCAACGTACGGGGGATAAGAGAGGTTCAAAACCCCCGAAGGATCGCCGTTCGCCAACATACGGGGGATAAGAAAGGTTCAAAACCCCCGAAGGAGGCCGGCTGCCAACGTAAGGGGGATAAGAGAGGCTCAAAACCCCCGAAGAAGCACCGTCCGCGAACGTACAGGCGATAATAAAGGTTCAAAAACCAGAAGACCGCCGCCCGCTAGTCCTACAGGAGATAGTCAGTCATCCATCAAGGGTTCAGACTAATTGGCCCCTAACCCAACCACCTCAATAAACCTCCGCATCCCATTCGAAATCTGTTCCTCATTCGCAAACGAATAACTTAATCGCAGCCACGAAGAGGGTTCCTGTAAAGGATCACAAATCTGCCCTGGAACAAAAGAAATCGAGTGCTCGAGGCTCGTGGCTAACAACTCCTCTGTTGAAAGCCCGCCTGGCAGCTGCACCCACAAATTTAGTCCCCCATTCGGGCTGGTCCAATGCCAATCAGTGACGGCCATCGCTTCCTCCATCACCTCTTTACGTATTTGCAAAGCAATACGCAATTTCTCCACATGCTTCTGCAGCCTGGAGGAAGAAAAATAGTGAAGAAAAATTTTTTGATTTAGAAGAGGCGAACCATTATCCGCCAGCGCTTTTACGGCAAACAGCGACTTCCTCACAGCTGACTGTCCATTCATCATCACAGCAATCCTTAAGCCCGGCGATATATATTTGCAAAAGCTTTTGATATAAATCACCATGCCGGATGTATCATAGGTATACATGGGCAGGGGCGGCTCCTTGTCAAAATAGATGTCGCTGTAGGCGTCATCTTCGATTAAAAGACAGCGATACTGCTCGGCTAACTGGACCAGCTGCTTCCGCTGGGAAGAGGGAACCGTGTAGCCGGTTGGATTATGAAAAGTTGGATTCAGATAAAACAATCGTGGTTTGTGTTTTTTCATGATCGTTTCAAGCTGCTCTAAATCATATCCGTCCGGATGGATGTCGACCGTCATAATATTGGCCCCGATGGCTCGAAAGATATCAATCGCTGAACTATAACTGGGCCGCTCTAATAAAATCGTATCTCTTTTTTTCACAAAGGCCTGGGCAATCAGGTGAATGGCCTGTTGGGAACCTGTCGTAATAAAAAGATCGTCTGGAGTGGTCACCATTTTATACTGACGGTTAAAATAGTGGGAAAGCGATTGACGCAGCTCTTCGTCACCTTGAACGGTTGAATAGGTAGAGAGTACTTTCGGATAGAGGTCAAAAACTTTCTTCACATAATCTGAAATATAACGGTTTGGCAAAAGGTTGGGATCAATTAATGCCTGGGAAAATTGATAGGCAGCCGGTATTCGATGGATTTCTGATAGATGGTTTTTCTGCACATAGCCCGAGACGATGGGGGTATCCTGATTTACCTTTTCACCCGATTGCACGTAATAACCGGATTTATCTTTGACATAGATTTTATTTTCCTGTTTCAGCAGCTGATAGGCCTTTAATACGGTTAAGCGATGAACATTCATATCAACAGCTAAATTTCGAATCGACGGGAGCTTTTCATCTTTTTTCCATTCCCCCCGCTCGATGCGGTGTAGACAAAAGTCATAGACTTGTTTAAACAAATAATCGCCATTCATGGTCTTTCCTCCCATCCCCTTTGATTTTAGCATGTTTTGGCGTCAACTGGTCTAAGGTTGTTCATCTGTTCTATTCGCCTTCCTCTATAATGGAGCGAAAAGGAGGAATAGACAATGGTTTTGTTTGGTTACTTGTTTATGTGTTTGATTTTTAGTACGACTTTTCTTGCGATTAAAATTGGGATTGATGCGGGTGTACCGCCTTTTTTCTCCGCGGGCCTTCGCTTTTTTATTGCTGGTTTGATTCTATTTGCGGTTATGGTTTTAAAAAGAAAGACTCCTGTCGGTTTGTTTTTTCGGAAGGAGATGCTCTTGACAGGGATTGGATTGACGTTCGGTACGTTTGCGACCCTTTATTGGGCAGAACAATTTGTTCCATCCGGAACAGCTGCGGTACTGTCGGCGACTGGACCGATGATGATTTTACTGATTCAAACATTTATTTTAAAAATTAAAGCTCATTCCAGCTCGTTTATCGGCTGCCTTGTCGGAATCATGGGGGTTTTTCTTCTGATTTTGCCGAGTTTTACTTTTCATATGAATGCTTTTATGCTGGCGGGCTGTCTGTTGATTATTGTGGGTGAGGTGTTTTATGCATCAGGAACGATTTACTCGAAACGGGTGATGGACCAATTTAGCAAGGTTTCTCCGATTGCTTTGAATGCAGTGCAAATGATGCATGGCGGGGTCCTGTTAATGCTTTTATCGCTTGGTACGGAGTCTATTCATTGGGGTGCATTAGTGAGTCCAGCCGCGGTCGGATCGTATGTTTATTTGATTGTGTTTGGTTCCATGGGCGGACACACTCTCTATTACTGGCTGGTTTCAAAGACAAACCCTGTTTTTCCTTCTACCTGGCTGTTTGTATCGCCGATTCTCGCGATGCTGCTTGGGGCAGTTTTTTATCATGAGACGGTTACCTGGGTGTCAGGGGTAGGGGCATTGATCATTATTCTTGGCACAATCATCATTTCGCTGCCTAATTTGCGATCAAATCTTGGGTCAAACGTCCGTTTGGCGAAGAGTTTAAGAAGTAAACAATCTAAAATTATGTAAGATGAATCCCTGGTCTTTTGTCCGGGGATTTATACTATGGATTTAAACGTCTTTAATTTTACTCCACAGCCACATTTAGTACTATGCTTCAGATTTTTTATTTGAACTCCACACTTTTGACACACCGTTTTAGTTGCAGTCATCACTTCAAGACCTCCTTCATTTTTGGAAGATAAATAAATAATAACAGCTATTAGTAAAAAAACAATCCTTCTTTATAATCATTATAAATAGAATCATGGGGACGGTTCTCATGATTCCGAATCAAAAGAACCGTCCCCATGATTCCAAACCGTTACGTTGACTGTACGGTTTGGACGTGTTAAGGTTAATATAATTAGAAAGGGGTGAGTAAGTTGGGAAGTTGTATCGGATTGGTGAAATAGCCGGTTTAATGAATGTATCGAAGAGAACGATTGATTATTACACCCAAATAGGCTTACTGACCCCGGCCAGAACAGAATCTAATTATCGGATGTATGGAGAAGATTCGGTTAAGATTTTGGAGCTGGTGGAACATTATAAAACTCTTAATATGCCGCTTGAGGAAATAAAATCTTACATTAAAATGCTTCATTCTGAAAATATAATAGATAAAGAGAAAGTAGAACAGCATTGTGATCAGATTGCGGTTCTTATGGAACATTTGAAAGAGGAAATAAAGTTTATGGAGCCTATTCTTCGGGAATTAAACAAAGAGGAAAAAGAAATGCTCGTCAATAAACTTTCCTTACAGGGAGTTACGTTGGCGCAAACCTTGTTATTACTATTTGGCTAAACCTTAAATTATTTCTAAAAAACCAGGAGGTGGATTCCTTACTTTTCCATAGAGTAAGGAGACTATTGACCATTATAAATTTGTTAATAATAGCAATCCTTATTGGGCTTACCGCATTTTTCGTAGCTTATGAATTTGCTATTGTTAAGATTCGTAGTTCCCGTATTGACCAGCTCGTTGAGGAAGGGAACAAAAAGGCCATTGCAGCCAAAAAAATTGTTTCCAACCTTGATGAGTATCTTTCTGCCTGTCAGCTAGGAATCACAGTTACGGCGTTAGGTTTAGGATGGTTGGGAGAACCAACGGTAGAGCATATCCTTCACCCATTATTTGTTAGCTTAAACTTACCTGAGACCGTTTCAGGTATCGCATCCTTAATTATTGCGTTTGCATCTGTTACATTCATACACGTTGTAGTGGGGGAACTTGCCCCCAAAACGTTTGCGATCCAAAAAGCGGAGAATGTCACATTGCTGTTCGCTCGCCCAATGATCGTATTCTATAGATTGATGTATCCTTTTATTAAAGGATTAAATGGTTCTGCTCGATTAGTTGTAGGACTATTTGGATTGAAACCTGCTTCAGAACACGAGGCGGCGCATTCGGAAGAAGAACTCCAATTAATTATTAATGAAAGTTATAAGAGTGGCGAGATCAATCAATCGGAGTTTAAATATGTAAACAATATTTTTGAATTTGATGAGCGAATTGCAAAGGAAATTATGGTGCCTCGTACGGAGATTATTGCTTTTGATAAATCCCAAACGTTAGCCGAATGCCTCGAAATCTTCAAAAATGAAAATTATACAAGATACCCCGTTATTGATGGTGAAAAAGATCATATCGTAGGTATGGTGAATATGAAAGAAGTTTTAACGGATTACATTATCCATAAAAATTTAGAAACGCCAATTGAAAATTATGTACGCCCTGTCATCCAGGTGATTGAATCGATTGCCATCCACGATTTGCTGCTTAGAATGCAGAAAGACCGCGTTCATATGGCGATTCTCATGGATGAGTATGGCGGAACGGCTGGATTAGTAACCGTTGAGGATATTCTTGAGGAAATTGTAGGGGAAATTCGCGATGAATTTGATGCGGATGAAGTCCCTGAAATTAATCAGATTAGTGAAAATAAAACGATCGTCGATGGAAAAGTCCTGATCGAAGAAATAAACGATCTATTTGGTTTGAATTTGGATGATACGGATATCGATACGATCGGCGGCTGGGTATTGTCACAAAATATGGATGTAGCTGAAGGTGAAAAAATTCACCATGGTAACCATGAGTTTAAAGTGCTTGAAGTCGATGGCTACCATATCAAATCATTAGAAATTGTTCATCCCTCCTAAAGAGGGATGCACGGGGACGGTTCTCTGCTTCGGAAGCATGAGAACCGTCCCTTTGATTTTTCTGTGAATTTTGGAATCACGAGAACCGTCCCCATGATTATGGTTTTAATATGACCTTGATACAGTCTTCTGTTCTAGTGTCGAATACTTCATACCCGTGTTTTGCTTGGTCGAGTGGGAGGACGTGGGTGACGATGTCGCTTGGGTCGATTTTTTCTGTTGAGAATAGGTCATAAAGAAATGGCATGTATGGAATAACAGGTGCTTGTCCCATTTTGAGGTCGATATTTCGTTGGAATAAATCACCGAGAGGGAAAGCGTTATAGCGTCCGCCGTATACGCCTGTTACTTGAATGGTCCCGCCTTTTCGGACGGCTTGACTGGCAATGACCAACGCACCCATTGCGCCGCCATGAAGTTTAAGCCCACTTGCAAGAAACTCCATCGGTGTCCACTTGCCATCCATACCGACGGCATCAATGACGATATCCGCTCCGCCTTTTGTGATTTCTTTTAGGTATTCCCCCGTGTTTTCATGCTGTTCAAAATTGACGATCTCGACGTTATTCGTACGTTTGGCATGCTGCAAACGGTAGTCAATATAGTCAACGGCAATAACCCGCTTGGCCCCTCTATACCAAGCAAATTTTTGAGCGAGCAAGCCAACTGGACCACAGCCTAAAATAACAACCGTATCTCCATCCTTTACACCCGCATGGTCCACAGACCAATAGGCTGTTGAGGCCGCATCCGCCAGCAATACCAGCTTCTCATCTTCCACTTCACAATTCTCAGGGATTTTAAAAGGAGTGAAGTTCCCGTAAGGAACCCTCATATATTCCGCTTGCCCGCCAGCATAACCGCCGGTAAGCTCGGAATAGCCAAAAAATCCGCCCATGTCACCATGAGGATTGGAATTATCACATTGGCTGGTCAAGTCATGCTGACAATACCAGCAAGAGCCGCAGCTGACATTAAAAGGGATAATGACACGATCGCCTTTTTTCAAGTCTCTAACACCCGGTCCAACTTCCTCGACAATCCCCATTGGTTCGTGACCAATAACAAAGTCTGTAGGCGTACTGGGAATCATGCCATGAATTAAATGCAAGTCAGACCCACAGATGGCAGATGAAGTAACCTTAATAATAATATCATCCGAGTTTTTAATCGTCGGATCTTTCACTTCTCTCACTTCAACATTTTTAATCCCTTGGTAGGTTACAGCTTTCATCTAGGTTTATCCCTCCTTTTATTGATTTGGTGTGGCAAACATGCCGCCTCTGTCTGTATCATTAGGGAACAGCGTCATTTGTGCAATCTGGACAGCTGTCTCAGCCCCTTTTAAATCAATTGGGAACTGGTCTTTAAAATTATAAGGATGAAGCCATTTATTCTTCATCATTAGTTCGGAAAGCTCACCATGTAAATCAATCGCTGCTTCCAATTGTTTAGCTAATACCCGTCTTAATTCAGGGTTGGTCGTTTCGGTAATGGCAAAGCCATAATTCCGAATTCCGGTTTTAACTGAAAGTAAAAAATCCATGGCAAAAGTAGAATCGGCTAAATTTGGCATGCCTTCAGCATTTCTTGGGTCAAGATAATCTTGCATTTTTTCACCTCCGGCTTAATGAAGTATTTGGCTTTGTTTATAAAATGGGAGTAGTTCGTTGATATCCTGAATCGATTGCTTCACATCTTTTTCCATGAGCTGTTTTAATTCATTATTGAAGCAAATTCCCTGCATTAATTTGGACCTGAGCAAACAAACGGTCTTAAAATTGATAATTTCATGTGTTTCTAAGGTTTCATGTAGAGCTAATTTTTCCTGATCCATTTAAAACCCTCCATTTCGTGACAAAAGTATTTTCCCCAACAAATAATTTTTAAATGTGCTTTTTCGCTTAGAAAATTGAATATTGAACCACATCTATTGAAAAAATAAGATGGCAGAAAAATTGAATCGATGGAGTGGACACCATGGTACAATATTTAGGATTACATGAGACTCTTGATCTTCATGAATTAATTACCTTTAAAAGTCTCTGCTTGACGAAAGCAGCAACAATGGGTGCGTTCGTGCAGGATGAAGAATTGAAAACGATACTGGAAAATGACGTCACGGTTGGACAGCAGCATCTTCAACAATTACAGCAATTTTTAACGAATCGGGAGGCGCAAGCATGAACCAATTCATTCAAAATATGATGGGGATGGGGGGAATGACCGATCAGGTGATTGCCACCGACTTTTTAATCGCCGCCAAGGCCGGGGTTAGAAACTATACGGTTGCGATTACAGAAGCGGCTACTCCCGAATTACGAGAAGCATTACGAGAACAATTGCGACATGCCATTCAAACACATGAAAATATTACTAACTACATGATTGCAAAGGGCTTTTACCATCCACATGAATTAAGCGAGCAGCTGCAAGTGGACGTAACGGCAGCCAACACAGCGACCAACCTTGCTGAAAAATCAACTAGCTAATCATAGGCTTCATCTTACAGAAACTCCCTTCCAAAAACGGGGAGTTTTTATATTATTAAGAAAAATAAAATTTTTGTATTGAATCGTAACTAGTTTTTAGGTAAACTTTTAAACTATATATTAAATAGAAAGAGTTTATTTAAAATGAAAAAATTATTACTCATATTTGCATCCCTCGTCATCTTTAGTTCTTTAGGTCATCAAGCAAAGGGTGGATATAAAGACCCTCGTAGAGCTCGAGCTCGTTCTTTTTATGATTTCATGCAAGAATAAACCGTTTTATGCGTTTTATCACAATCGAAAGTTACACCCTGTTCCATTCATGTAACATATTCCATCCCGCGGAATTAAAAACTAGAAACCATCCATTTATTTACTGGCTACCTAAATAGAATTAAACTATCTATATAGTGTTTTGCTTTTTTAAAATTAATAGATATTTATTTTAGTAGGTGTGATGATGCAGAAAATTATTTTCATGGATGTAGATGGAACGCTTGTTAATGATCATGGTGAAATTCCAGAGTCAGCGAAACTTGCCGTAAGAAAGGCTAGGGAAAATGGACATCTTGTTTATCTATCTACAGGACGTTCCAAATCAGAACTATTCTCTCATGTCTTAGAAGTTGGATTTGACGGGATCATCGGTGCAGCCGGGGGATATATTGAGGTAGGAGAAGACGTATTATTTCATGAACGAATGAAACAAGAGGATATCGAGCTGATTGTAGAGTATTTTAACAGAAATGAAATTGACTTCTTCTTAGAGGCAAATAGCGGTATATATGCCAGTCAAAACTGTAAAAAACACTTCAGGTCTATTATTGAAAAAATACTATCCGAAAATCCTGAAGCTAAAGCAGCCATTGAAAAAGGGATCCAGCATTTTCATGATTGTCTCATTGAGGGAGAAGATTTGCTTAGTAGGGAAGATATTAATAAAGTTTCTTTCTTAGGATCCCATTTATCCATCGAGACGATTAGTCAAGAATTTGCCTCAAGGTTTACGATCATTCCTAGCACGGTGCCTATGTTTGGACAGAATAGTGGTGAATTATCGATCCTTGGTATCCACAAGGCGACAGCAATTGAAAGAGTGATTAATCATTTAAACATTAGGAAAGAAGATACTTTTGCCTATGGAGATGGACTAAACGATATCGAAATGCTTGGATTTGTTCGTCAGGGTATTGCGATGGGAAATGCCAAAGAAGCCGTTAAGAAGGCGGCAGATGATATTACAGATACAGTTGAAGAGGACGGTATCTATAATAGTTTTAAAAAATATGGTTTGATTTAAATGGGTTTAGGAGTTGTTCTTCCTTTTTATAGAGGTTAAGAATGACTCCTTTTTCGTACCTGAAAGAAAAGGAGTGAAAGGGATTCTTTTTGTTTTTCATTCATCATTTTTTTGATTGCAGTAACCATCCATTTATTTACTATCTAGATAAATACAATTAAACTATCTATATAGGGTTTTGATTTTTTTAAAAATGTCCGATCATCAATAGATAAGTAGGTGTGATTATGCAGAAGATTATTTTCATGGATGTCGATGGAACGCTCGTTAATGATCATGGTGTGATTCCAGAGTCAGCTAAACTTGCCGTGCAAAAGGCCAGGGAAAATGGACACCTTGTTTATCTATGTACAGGGCGATCAAAAGCCGAACTATTTTCTCATATCGTAGAGGTTGGCTTTGATGGGAGTATTTGTGCAGCTGGAGGTTACATTGAGGTAGACGAAGAGATCATATTACATGAACGGGTGAAAAAAGAGGACATCCAACATCTTGTCGAGTTTTTTAACAAACACAAGATTGACTTTTTTTTGGAGACCCATGGCGGCAATATTGCAAGCAGAAACTGTAAAACTCGGTTACGGACTATTATCAACCATTTAATAATGGAAAACGCTGAAGCAAAAGCTGCGATTAAAAAAGGGATCGAACCCTTTATTGATGTACTAATTGAAGAAAAAGATTTGATTAGAGAGGATATTAATAAAATTTCTTTCTTAGGATCAGATTTACCAATCGAGATGATTAGCAAAGAACTTGCTTCAAAATTCACTGTCATTCCAAGCACGGTATCTATGTTTGGACCGAATAGTGGAGAATTATCGATTCCGGGAGTTAATAAAGCAACAGGTATCGAATTTTTGCTATCCCATTTAAATATAAAAAAGGAACATACCTTTGGGTACGGTGATGGCTACAACGATATTGAAATGCTTGAATTTGTACAACATGGTATTGCGATGGGAAATGCCAAGGAAGCCGTTAAGAAGGCGGCCAATGATATTACGGATACCCATGATGAGCATGGAATCTATAATAGTTTTAAAAAATATGGTCTGATATAAGCAAAGCAAAGAACCCTCCTTCACCAAATGTAAAGGAGGGTTCTTTTTTTAAGATAAGAATTTATAAATTTTAACTTCGAGAATTGTCCAGCTTCAGGCGCCATCGGCTCGAGGTCACAAGCCAATCCATCCAAAAGGTTAAAGAACAACCTTTCGGCCGGCTCGTCTTGTGCTTGTCGCCGAAAGCTAAGCGCCTTTCGCTTTTCTTAATTCATAGCGACTTTTTTAGCGCTCGTCGGCCAAAAATAGCCAATAATCACTCCCACTACTGCTGGTAAAATCCAGCCAAGCCCAATATCGTAGAGTGGTAAATACTCAATATAAGCAGCTTTGATGGATTCAAACAAAGAATTCGTTACCCCTGGCAAGCTTGCTGCTAGGGTACTGTATCCATCGAAGAAACTAACACAAAAGGTCAGAAACATAGACGTTGCATACACACTTTGTTTATGTTTAAACAATGACGAAGATAGCGCCAATAATATGAGAACAATCGCTAATGGGTACAGTAACATTAAGACCGGTACGGCGTATTGAATAATATTGGTTAAACCGAAGTTAGCAATGATAAAAGATAATAGACATAGGATTAAGACAAACATTTTGTAACTTACTTTTGGAAAAATACTATTGAAAAATTCACTACAAGAGGTAATCAGTCCGATGCTTGTTTTTAAACATGCTAGTACAATAATAATCGCGAGCAATATGACACCAAATTGTCCGAAATAATGCTGTGCGACCTTCGCGAAGATCAAGCCGCCATTATCGAATGTCCCAATCGCGGATACGCTTGACGCCCCCATATAGGTGATGAGACCGTAAATCAGCATCATCAGCGCCATCGCAAAAATGCCAGATTTCCATGTAGCTTTGGCAATCTCTTTTGTGCTGGTAATTCCTCTTCCCTTAATCGCGTTGATGACGACAATCCCAAAGGCAAGTGACGCAAGGGCATCCATGGTGTTATATCCCTCTTTAAACCCTGTGATAAAGGCTAATCCAGTATAATCACCTGTCGGCTTACTGAAGTGTCCCATCGGCTTAACAATGGCAGTCACGATTAAAATAAATAGAAATACTAGAAAAGCAGGAGTTAAATACTTGCCGATATAATCGATAATTTTCGCTGGATTTAATGAGAAATAGTAGACAATCGCGAAAAATAGGAAGCTGAAAATAGCGAGATAAAGACTTGCGTGTGCTGGATTCATATAGGGCTCAAAACCCACAACAAATGGTACGGTTGCTGTACGCGGAATCGCGAAGAACGGGCCAATCGTTAAGTAAAGTGCCATGGAGAAGACGACTCCAAATAGCGGGTGGACGCGGCTGGCTAAATCGCGCAGTCCATTACTGCCGGATAGACCGAATGCTAATATCCCTAGAAAGGGAAGACCTATCGCTGTTACTAAAAAGCCAATTAACGCGGGCCAAAAGTGTGTTCCAGCAAGCTGTCCCATCTGGATCGGGAAGATTAAGTTACCTGCGCCAAAGAACATGCCGAATAGCATCGTACCAATGACGGCGTAGGTTGAAAATGGTATTTTTTGTTGCATTACATGTGCTCCTTCTTGAAGAATTTGATTCATTTTAACAGATATTAAATTTTATTTAAATAATATATCATAATATTATTGAAATAATAATATTATAAATTTTTCTAATAATAAGAATGGTTAGCACCACCGAAACGTTTATGACTGGAAGCAAGGGGACGGTTCTTATGCTTCCAAAGCACGAGAACCGTCCCCTTGCAAATTTTTTTAAAAATATATTGAAACGTTTCCAAATGAATGATAAGATAAATTCATAAATCAATTGAAACGTTTCCACGGAGGAAGAAGGACGTTGAAATTGCCAAAAAACGGAGGTAGTTGTAGTGCCAAGCATTAAAGATGTTGCAAGTTTAGCTGGGGTTGGAGTTGGCACTGTTTCAAGAGTCATAAACAATCATGCAAACGTTACACCCGAGAGCATCAAGAAAGTGAATGATGCAATCAAACAACTAAACTATATACCAAACGAAGTGGCAAGAAATTTTAAAATGCAAAAATCGAAAATGGTTGCCCTTTTGCTCCCTAGTATATGGCATCCGTTCTTCTCAGAAATGGCTTTTTACATCGAGGATCAACTTGACCAGCAAGGTTATAAACTCATGCTTTGCAATAGCGGCGGCAGGCCTGATAAGGAAGTCTATTATCTTGACATGTTCTATCAAAACAAAGTGGCAGGGATCATCGGGCTTACTTACAATGACATCGAGGAAAATGTGAATACCGACATTCCATTTATAAGCATAGACCGCCATATTGGAAACGAAATTACATGTGTGACCTCGGACAACTATGAAGGAGGAAGAATGGCTGCAAGGGAACTTATAAAGACCGGAGTAAAAAAAGCCGCATACCTTGGAATCACTAGTTCTGCTTACAGTGAAGTCCTTCTGAGGAAAAATGGATTTGAAGACGAGGTAAAACTTCATGGTATTGAATATGTTTCATATGAAGAAAGAGACGATCTTTACAACGATGATGATTTTTTTGAACGTTTCTTTCAACAGCATGGCGACGTAGATGGGATATTTGCTAATACAGATATACTTGCTGCTAAGTACATTAAAAAAGCAAAAGAAAAAGGTTTAACCGTTCCTAAAGACGTCAAAGTCATTGGCTATGATGGCATACAAGACAATGATTTGTTTCATCCACTCCTTTCCACCATTAGGCAGCCGGTTGAAGAAATGGCAAGAATGTCTGTCAACCTCTTATTAAGTAAAATTGAGGGTAAGGAGTTAGAGAAAGATATTTATCGAATTCCCGTTCACTATCGAAAAGGGGAAACAACCTAACTTCTTTTTTTAGTTATCTTTGGAAACGTTTCAACAGGATTTCTGGGGATTCATAAAATACAAAATTATTTTGAGCAGAAGAGATTGAACGAATCCCCAATGCCTATTAAATAGAAGGATATATTTTTTTCTTATATTTGGAAACGTTTCAACGACTAGAATTGAGTACATTTCTATGCTATTCGTGCTGATTGTACATAGCCTGCTCGAACGAGTTGTATTTATTTTTAAGGCTCTGTTATAGGATATTGTTGGTTTTTATACTCCTGTTGATTGGAGCGGAAGGCGCTCGACTCCTCGAAAATGCTATCGCATTTTCTTCGTGCGTGGGCGGATTCGAGGAAGAATTTCAATGTCCTGCGGGAGTACGGGGCAGGGGAGCCCCACAGCCGCTTCAGCGCCGAGGAGGCTTCCCGGCACGCCCGCGGGTTTGCTGAGCGCCTGGAGCGGAAATCAACAATCAAATTTAACAGAACCATTTTTAAAAAAGTTGAGGGAGATATTATGAAATTAACCTTAAAAGCTTCCACTAATTCTTTAAAAGCATCGGCCATTCCAAAGGAGAATGTAAACAGGAAAAGCAGGATCAAAAGGATCGTTGAAAACTATGAGCTTTATCTCTTTTTATTACCTGCCATCATCTACTTTATTGTCTTTCAATATGTACCTATGTACGGAGTTCTAATCGCCTTTAAAGATTTCACCCCGTCACTAGGAATTTTAGGAAGCCCATGGGTAGGATTTGAAAATTTCGAACGATTCTTTCACTCGTATCAGTTTTGGGATTTAATCAAGAACTCACTAGGATTAAGTATTTTTCAATTGATTATCGGATTTCCGATGCCCATTATTATTGCTCTCTTGTTAAACCAGATGATTCATGAAAAGTATAAGCGATTTGTACAAACCGTCATTTACGCTCCGCATTTTATTTCCATCGTGGTTCTGGCAGGAATGATGTTTGTCTTCTTTTCAGACAAAGGACTTATTAATAGCGTGGTGACACTTTTCGGAGGAAAGGCCATTATGTTTATGTCAGAACCGAGTTGGTTTAAGCCACTTTATATCGGTTCAGGCGTTTGGCAGGAAACAGGCTGGGCCTGTATCGTCTATCTTGCAGCACTAGCAGGGGTCAGCCCGGAAATTCATGAAGCGGCAACAATGGATGGCGCAAATAAATGGCAGCGAATTCTACATGTTGATATACCGGCCATCATGCCAACAGCTATTATTCTACTAATCTTGTCCGTTGGGAATTTAATGAATATTGGATTTGAAAAGGCTTACCTTATGCAGACGCCTCTCAACCAACCGGCTGCGGAAATTATTCCAACTTACGTCTATAAAGTCGGATTGCAGCAGGCTGAGTACAGTTTTGGAGCTGCTGTGGGATTATTTAACAGCGTAATTAACTTGATCTTGCTCTTTATTGTTAACAAAACAGCTAAAAAACTCTCTGGCTCAGGGTTATGGTGAGGAGGAACCAAAATGGCACAAACAGCGAAAAACATCAAATCGAAAGAAGATAAAATATTTGATGTCGTTAATACCGTCTTTTTAACATTGATTTGCTTGGCGGTATTGTATCCTTTATATTTCGTCATTATTGCTTCAATCAGCAATCCGAATATGGTTTATAACGGGGAAGTTTGGTTGTTCCCGAAGGAAATCACTTTTGAAGGTTACAAACGAATCTTTAGTGACCCGAAAATTTGGCTTGGGTATAAAAACACGGTCATCTATACCGTTGTAGGAACCGTCGTACAGGTTTCACTAACCCTGATGGCAGCTTATGCGCTCTCACGCAAGGATTTTTATGGAAAAAGTTTTTTTATGATGGTCATTCTTTTTACCATGTTCTTTAATGGGGGACTCATTCCAACTTATTTAGTGGTCAAAGATTTAGGCATGCTTAATACGATATGGGCCATGATTCTTCCTAAAGCCGTCGCTGTTTGGAATTTGATTGTAGCGAGGAGCTTCTTTGAAGAAAATATTCCAAATGAACTTCTTGAAGCAGGAAAGATTGATGGATGCTCTAACACCAAGTTTTTCTTAAAAGTGGTGCTGCCACTATCCAAACCAATTATTGCTGTAATGGTTTTGTTTTACGCTGTTGGACAATGGAACTCGTACTTTGACGCCCTTATTTACTTAAACGATGAGAGTCTTTATCCACTGCAATTGATATTGCGAAATATCCTGACTCAAAATCAGCTAAGCGTCAAAATGCTGAGTGACCTTGACAATCTTGCCGCGCAGCAGCAAGTGGGAGAGATTATTAAATACGGAATTATTATTGTAGGAGCCCTGCCTTTGTTAATTGTTTATCCATTTGTTCAAAGGCATTTTGTAAAAGGTGTTTTAATTGGCGGAGTAAAAGGATGATCTTTTAGACTCTTAAAACCATTTCGCCATTAGATAAAAATGCTGTGTTAAACATGGATGTTGATTTCTGCTCCAATCGACATCGTTCCAAAAATCAACATTACCTTTAACACAGCCTATAAAAAAATAATCATAAAGGGAGAACACGACATGAAAAAGTCTTGGGTAAGGAATTCACTGGTTTTATCGATTGGTTTATCTACTCTTCTGGCTGGTTGTTCAAGTAGTACAGGTAGCAATGCGAGTGAAAAGAAGGCAAATGTGAAGATGAATACTACGGGCTTACCGATTGTAAACAAATCCGTTACATTGAATTTTGTCTCACCTAAATCTTCTTTAGCACCAAATTTTAAGGACATGACTCTGTTCAAGAAGCTTCAAAAACAGACGAATGTTCAAGTAAAGTGGAATAACATTCCAAGTGAAGGTTACCAAGAGAAGAAAAATCTGTTGCTTTCAAGCGGGGATCTACCAGATGCGTTTTATAATTCCGGATTTACCGATTTAGATATCGTGAAATATGCAAAAGATGGAACGATCATTCCACTTGATGAGTTAATCGATAAGTATATGCCTAACTTGAAAAAGAGACTAGAAGAAAGACCTGCTCTAAAGAGTGTCATCACTTCTCCTGACGGGCACATTTATTCACTCCCAAGAGCAGAGGAAATGGACCTTGTTGGACTTCCGAACACCATGTACATAAACAAAACGTGGCTGGATAAATTAGGATTGAAAATGCCGACTACTCTTGAAGAATACCATGATGTCTTAAAAGCGTTCCAAGATAAAGACGCAAACGGAAACGGTAAAAAGGATGAGATTGGTTTAACGTACCTATTTAATGGCTGGTGTGGAAACTTTGGTGATATGATTGCAGCCTTTGGTGTACCAGATAATAATGACCACCGTATTGTCCGTGATGGAAAAGTCATCTTCAGTGCGGTTCAACCGGAATATAAAGAGGCCATTGCTTATTACCATAAGTGGGTGAAAGAAGGAATCATTGATCCTGAAGCAACCACACAGGATCAAGCGAAGTTATTCTCAAAAGGTAAAACCAAAGACGAGACATTGGGTTCCTTTATTTGGTGGGAAAATACTGAATTAGTCGGAACCGATCGTCAAGATGACTATGAGGTACTGCCACCACTTAAAGGACCAGGAGGAACGCCAATTGTAGGTCGTTCGAATTACTCTGAATACAGTCGAGATGCTTTTGTCATCACGAAAGCCGATAAGTATCCGGAAATTACCGCTAGATGGGTAGACCAGTTATATGCACCAAAGGAATCTGCTCAGGTAGACTGGGGTCCAATTGGTGAAGTTTATCAAGAAGATGCAAATGGAATGCTTGTCAATAAGGAGCTTCCGGCAGGAGTAGCAATGGGTGAATTTCGTCAAAAAGTAGCTCCTGGAGGACCGTTCGTTGTACTAAAAGACGACTTCGGTAAAGTGGTTGATATGGAGCCGCGTGCAAAAGAACGTTTGGCTATTTTAGATAAGTACTATCGCCCATATGAAGAAAAAGAAAACTATCCACAAGTCTTCTTTAATGAAGAAGATACGCAAAAAATCAATCAGCTGCAAACCGATATTACTCAGTTTGTCAATCAAAAGCAAGCTCACTGGCTGCAAGATGGCGGAATTGACAAGGAATGGAATAGCTATGTCAAACAATTAGACCAAATGGGGCTTCCTGAACTAATGAAACTATACCAAAAAGGTCTCGATCAATTTAATAAGAACAATAAATAATTCCTGAAATTTTTAAGGGCAGAACATTAAGGTGCCGCCTTTGTTCTGCCTTCTCTTTTTTAAAAATATGAAAGCAGGTGAGTATGCATGTACGATGTTACAGCACTTGGGGAGGTTCTCATCGATTTTACACCTTCCGGATATTCAGCTAATGGAGGGATTCTGTTTGAACAGAATCCAGGTGGTGCTCCAGCCAATGTATTAGCCGTTTTATCTAAGTTTCAAAAAAGAACTAGATTTATAGGGAAGGTTGGAAACGACCAGTTTGGCGTTTTTCTAAAAAATACCTTGCAGCAAATAAATGTGGATACTGCAGGGCTCGTTACTTCCAAGCAAACCAATACAACATTAGCTTTTGTTCATTTAGATCCTACAGGTGACCGAACATTTAGCTTTTATCGGGACCCTGGGGCGGATACAACATTAGAAGTAGAAGAGGTAAACTTTGATTCCATTAAGGATTCAAGAATTTTCCACTTTGGCTCTCTATCATTGACGCATAATCCTTCTTGTGAAACGACACTGGCAGCGGCTTCTTTTGCGAAAGAAAATGGCGTTCTTATCTCCTTTGATCCCAATTTACGGGAGTCGTTATGGGGAAATTTAGACCATGCGAAGGAAATGATGTTCAAGGGACTTCAATTGTCCGATGTCGTAAAAATTTCCGAGGAAGAGTTAGTGTTTCTTACTGGGAATAGTGACTTAGAAAAAGGATCTAAATGGATATGTGATACGTATCAGGTTTCGTTACTATTTATCACCTTAGGCGGAAAGGGCTGCTATTTTAGGTGTGGAGAACGAATGGGTATGGTACCAGGATACGAAGTGAATGTAGTTGATACTACGGGAGCAGGGGACGGATTCTTTGGAGGAGTTCTTTATCAAATCTTAGAGAAAAACTGCAAGATCGATAGCTTATCAGAGGATGAATTAATAGAAACAGCTTCTTTCGCTAACGCTGTAGGTGCATTAGCCACCACCAAAAGAGGGGCGATTTTAAGTATGCCCACTCTCGATGAGATTACTACACTCGTTACATCAAAGATAACGACAAAGGAGAACGTGTAAATATGGTATTGGATCAATCAAATTTGCTAAGCTCAGATAAATACATAGAAAACTACCGGCCGCAGTTTCATTTTACACCTGAATCCAATTGGATGAACGACCCTAACGGGATGGTTTATTATGAGGGTGAATATCATTTGTTTTATCAATATCATCCGTATAGCACCGTATGGGGCCCCATGCATTGGGGACACGCGGTAAGCACGGATTTGATTCATTGGGAACATTTGCCGATTGCTTTATATCCTGATGAAAATGGAGCGATTTTCTCTGGAAGTGCGGTAGTTGATTGGAAGGATTCCAGCGGATTTTTTAACGGTGGAAAAGGCCTTGTTGCGATTTTCACCTCAGCCGATGGACCCGTGCAAACGCAAAGCATTGCATACAGTTCGGACAAAGGGAGAACGTGGAATATTTATGAGGGAAACCCGGTTTTAATCGAAGAAAGTTGTCCAGATTTTCGCGATCCAAAAGTGTTTTGGCATGAAGAGTCGAATAAATGGATCATGATTTTGGCGGTTGGAGACCATGTAAGAATTTATTTTTCAGAGGATCTTAAAAGTTGGGATTTTGCCAGTGCATTCGGACGAGAAGCAGGCTCACATGAGGGTGTATGGGAATGTCCTGATTTGTTTGAATTGCCAATTGGTGAGACGAACATAAAAAAATGGGTGATGCTTGTCAGCATCGGCAACGACGATGCTCACCCAGAAGGTTCACGAACCCAGTATTTTATTGGAGAATTTGACGGGAAAACCTTTGTCAATGATAACCCAGATGATACCGTTCTGTGGGTCGACTATGGACGCGACAATTATGCAGGCGTGACCTGGTCAGATACATTGGAGGAAAGAAGGGTATTTATCGGCTGGATGAGTAATTGGAAATACGCCAATATTACGCCGACAAAAGAATGGCGAAGTGCCATGACATTGCCGAGGGAGTTGTCACTCATCAGCACATGGGAAGGCATCCGCTTAGCACAGACCCCTGTAAAGGAAATAGAAAATATCCGGAAAGAAAAAAGAGAATGGAAAGATTTGATCATTCACACGAATTCGGAAAATATATTATCAATTTGTACAGGCAAAGAAATCGAAATTTTGGCTGAGTTTGAACTAGATTCTGCCACTGAATTCGGATTTGAAGTGAGAACCTCTAATGAAGAAAAAACGCTGATTGGCTATGATGCAACGAAACAGGAACTTTTTATCGACCGCGAGCATTCCGGCGAATCATCCTTTCATCCGTTGTTCGCTTGTCGTCATACGGCAAGGTTACAACCAGAGAGAAATAGAATAAGCCTTCGTTTATTCGTGGATTGGTCTTCGGTAGAAGTGTTTGCAAATAGGGGAGAAACGGTCATGACAGACTTGATTTTCCCGAGCGGCACAAGCGAGGGAGTAGCATTGTTTGCTATTGGCGGGGATGTTAAACTAGTCTCATTAGAAATTTATCATTTAAACACTATCTGGAAATAAAAAAGGGGAAGTCATCGATGAATATCCTGAATAGTCGTATGCTAAGGAGCATTGAGAGAATTGTTGACCTATTTTTATTGAATCTAATCTGGCTTCTTTTTTGCTTGCCAGTGGTGACGATTTTTCCGGCAACGGCCGCGATGTATGGCGTGATTCGAAAATGGGTGATGGGCAAAGAAACAGACGGGGTTTTTCGGAGCTTTTTCTTACAGTTCCGGGAATGCTTTTTTCAGAGCATAGGAATCTCAACTTTATGGTTTTTTTTAGCCTATTTGATTTTTGTCAATTATCAGCTGGTGCATTCGAATTTGCTAATGATGGGTATTCTTGGGCTGTTGACTCTATTATTTCTATCGATAACGGTATATTTATTTCCTGTAATGGCTCAATTTGAGACGAAGTGGAAACAAATAATTCGAAATTCGCTTATTATGGCCATTTCCTATCCTTTATCCACACTTTTGTTAATTGGGATTCTATTGATTTCAATTTATCTAATTTATTTACTTCCGGTACTGATTTTTATAGTTGGAAGCATTTCTGTCTATGTGTCGTATACGATTTGTCATAAGTTATTCCTAAAATAAAGGAAAAGTGAAAAAAGGGACAGCCGCGTTTCAGCCGTCCCTTTTTCTTAACTAATAGGAAAGTATAAAAAACGACTTTGAGAATTGTCCAGCTCTAGGCGCCATCGGCTCGAGGTCACAAGCTTATCCAGTTGCGGCTCCTTGGGACTCTAGACTTTACCCACCCCCTGAAGAAGGCAAAAAGCGCCTTCTTGCAGGGTGCGTCTTAGTCTAGAGTCCCAGGTCAGTCGCCTCCACATTTAGATCAATCCGTCCAAAAGGTTAAAGAACAACCTTTCGGCCGGCTCGTCTTGTGCTTGTCGCCAAAAGCTAAGCGCCTTGCGCTTTTCTTATTCATCTTTATTATCTCTGTCGTGGCGGTCGATATCATCCTCGATGATTTCTTCTCGTGGAGTATTGTTGTCCTTCCCAGTATCCTTGTCTGTTTGAGTGTTTTTGTCTTCACTTTCCGGATAGTAGTTTCTGTCAATGACATTGTTGTCCCTTACATCTCTTGTTTTAAAATTGTTCTCGTATCTGTCGTTAATTCCATTATTATTCAAGTCATTATCCATTCTGTTATTGGTTGGTGATGGAGGATTTATATCGTTTTTGTTATTCGTATTACAACCCGTTAATCCTAACATCATCCCAGATAAGATGGAACCTAAAAATAGTAGTGATATTTTTTTCTTCAATGTGAAAGCCCCTTTTAACTAAATTTTAACCTTTTGGTCTGTAATTAGTTTCCCCGGGGCGCCAAAAGTTTTTTGTGGGAATTTATTGAAATATTTATGTTCATGACAGTCGTAGTTCAACATGATCATCATTTTATTATCATTTTATGTATGACAAATTATACCGATTATATTTTTATTGATGTAAGCAATACTATTTTCTGAGTTACAAAAACCTCTATCCAATGTGATAGAGGTTCTTTCATCAAGAATTAAGTTGTGGACTTTAGTTCTTTCGTAAAGGTTAAATCTTCTCCATTCGTCTCAATGACTTTTTTATACCAATGATAACTATCTTTCAATATACGTTTCTTACTGCCATGGCCATAATCATCTTGATCGACATAAATGAATCCGTATCGTTTAGACATTTCCGATGAGGAGCAGCTGACAATATCAATCGGTCCCCAAGCATAATAACCACGAAGGTCTACACCGTCCTTGATAGCTTCTTTCATTTGTTCGATGTGTGCCCGTAAGTAGTCAATCCGGTAAGGGTCATGTATTTCTCCATTTTCTAATTGGTCATAGTATCCAACACCGTTTTCTGTAATATAGATTGGACACTGATAACGATCATAGAAAAGGTTCAGAAAGGTTCTTAAACCAACTGGGTCGATTGACCAGCCCCATGGGTTTGCATCCAATTGTGGATTGCGATGATCTTGATTCCCATTGGCATAACTTTCTGCATCACATATTTTCGTATAGTAATAGGAGAATGACATAAAGTCTGCGGTGTTTTTCAGCGCTTCTACATCGCCTTCGCCAAATACAATGTTAATGCCGATATCGTTAAAATAGCGGAAGGCGTAACCAGGATAGTACCCGCGCAGCAATACATCTGAAAAGAAATACTCCATTTGATTGTGACGAACCGTTGCCAGAACGTCTTCGGGCTTAGGAGTCGCTGCATACGTTGGACCGCCGCATAACATCATGCCAATTTGCAAATCAGGGTAGTGGTCATGAGCGTATTTTGTCGCATGTCCGCAAGCAACCAGTTCATTATGAACGCCTTGATATTTTGCCTCAAGGAGATGATCCACTTTGTCTTCGGCAATTCCTAAATGGTTAAAGGATTCATGCACAATAAGGTTAATTTGGTTAACGATGATCCAGTACTTCACTTTTTCATGGTAACGGTCAAACAACACTTTACAGAAACGATTAAAGAATTCGATCAGTTCACGAGAATGCCAGCCATTGTATGCTGTGGTTAAATATAAAGGCATTTCATAATGGGAGATGGTAATCATCGGCACCATGCCGTTTTTAATGATTTCATCAAATAAGTCATCATAAAATTGTAAACCAGCTTCATTCGGTTCTAATTCATCTCCTTTAGGGAAGATGCGTGTCCAGGCAACAGATGTACGAAATGTTTTAAGACCCATTCCTGCTAATAATTTTAAATCTTCTTTATAAGTATGGTAGAAATCGATTCCCCAGCGTTTTGGAAAAACACGATCCTTGCTTTTTAAAGCCTCTTCAATGTATTGTGTCGTTATTTCGAGATTTGACTTTTTATCAATCGGAATATCCGCACGATATTCGTTAATATCCGCAACACTTAACCCTTTTCCATCAACATCATAGGCTCCTTCTGCTTGGTTAGCTGCAATAGCGCCACCCCATAAAAAGCCTTTAGGAAATCCTGTTTGTACATTTTTCATGATCATTCCCCTTTTCCATCTTTTCCAATTTTGCCAATCTGGCATCGTATACTTCAAAAATCTTAATCATTCGTTTGGCGATGTTAATTTCACTATAAATGGTCATTAAGGTATCTTGGGCATGAGCAAAAAGGACGGAGTAATCACTTGGTTCACCTTGTGTTTCACCAGAGATCGTATTGGTTTGAATATGATGCGCCTTGACGATTTCACTATTGGCCAGTTTGATTTCCTCTTTGGCAAGTTCAAAATCACTTTTTTCAATCGCTTTTAACGCATTCATACAATGAACGCGAGCATCTCCCGCATGGAGAATAATTTGCATGGCATTTTCGGCAGTTTTGTCATCAAGCATGATAAGATCTCCTCAAAAATGATTATTTTGCTTCTTTTAAAGAGGCGGAATTCTTGGGCTCTATTGTTTCATTCGCTAATTCCTGTTTTTCATATACTTTAAAGAATGGAAACCAAATCGCAGTAGATACAGCGGCGATGATTAGCATGAGGATCAGCCCGCTAATGGCACCTGTTGTAATCCACGTTGAAAATGGGAAGGGAACGTACCAAAGGTCGAAGACAATCTTTGGAACGGGTGCAAAGTGAATCACCTTTGTAGCGAACCAGATAATAAGTGGCAGAACTAATCCATTTATCCACATCGGGAACATCATAATGGGGTTCCAGGCAATGGCTCCAAATACGACTGGCTCATTGATATTAAAGATTCCGGGTACTAAAGAAGCGCGGCCGAGTGCTTTCAGTTTGGCGCTTTTTGAGAAAGTCAACATCAATACTAATGGCAGGGTACATCCGATACCGCCAATCCATAAATAGGCTGAATACATCGTTTCTGCTGTAACTAGGTTAGCGGCTCCGGCAGTGGCATTTGCCGTAATGGCAGCTAAAATAACTGGTTTGGTGATTGGCTGAAGCACCCAGGTGGAAATACCCATGGAATAGATAAAGCAGGTAATAAACATAATGAGAGCAAATCCCCATGGTGATTCGAAAATTTGGGCTAGAGGCTTAAAGATATTTTGAATAACGTTATAGAGATCAAAATGAGCAATGTCTACTACTAACCAAGTTGCCACGATGACAACGCCTATCGGGAGCATGGAATCAAACCAGGCTCGTACAAAATCAGGAATGACGGAGTCTTCTTTAAAGAAGGAAAACTTACCGAACAGCCCCATGATGTAACCGGTAAATACACCTGCAGCAATGGCCACGAACATACCGCCTGCACCTAATGATGCATGGCTGAAGCCGATCGCTTTGTCAGCAATCACTTGTGGAGTGATAATCATTAAGAAAGTAATAAGACCTGTACTTCCAGCGATAAAACGTTGTTTACGCAAGCGTTTCTTTTCCATTAAATTGAATGGAATTAAGAAAGAAATCAATAGTGATAGTACACCCATTGTCCAACCGAATAATGTCCAGAAATTAGGATAATGTTTAAGATGGAACACATCTCCAGGAATCGTAAGCAAACAAAATAAAGAACCTAATAGAATAAAGGGAAGTACTTGCATAATCGAATCTTTTAACGTTGTGACCCATACATTATGGTTAATTTTCATCATCTTAGGTGAAAAATCTTTTTCCAGCCATGTAATCATTTTTTGCATGTTTTGATCCACCTCGAATCCTTTATAATTAGAATTCCTTCAATAAATCTTCTAACGCAGCCTCTCCATCAAGAGTAGAATAGTAGGATGGTTTCATTAATAAAACTTTTACATTAGCATCGCCAATATACTCCTCAATTTCGTCTAAGATATAGGCTAAGTGCGGCCCAACCATTAAGGCATCGATTTCATCAATATAATTTTCGATTTCTGCTTCACCGCGGGCTTTGATGTTGATGTCAAGATTCCGTTTGGAGGCCGCCTTTCGTATATTGGATGCCATAAAACCAGAACTTGCCCCAGACCCACATACTAGTAATACATTTAATTTTTCCATAAAATTCAACCCCTCCAATTTCACTGATAGCGTTTTCTTTTCTACAATCCTACTATAAAATGAATCATAGAAACTATCCAATAACTCTTTACACTAGGGTGGTGCAAATTGATATATGAAGAGTGCAATCCCACCTATTGCGATGAAATGAGGCTAGATTTATGAATCATAAATATAGAAAAATCCTTCGGCATCTAAGTACGCAACAAGACTGGACTTCGTCAGCCCAGCTCGCTAACTTGTTAGGAATTTCAAAAAGAAGTGTGAAAACGTATATTGCCGAACTTAACTCAATGGAAGTAGGGCTGATTACTTCATCCAAAAAGGGTTATCAGGTTGATCTGGAAAAATTAAATCCATTTTTAAAAATGATGACTCAGGCGATTCCACAATCACCAAAAGAGCGGGCGGAGTATCTCTTAAAGAGTTTAGTCAATGCAGAAGGTCCACTAAATATATTTGATTTAAGTGATGAATTGTATATCAGTGAGGTCACATTAAAAGGTGATTTACGTAAAGTCAAAAAACGTTTAGCTGACCATAATCTAGAACTTAAAATCTCCGGCGACTTTATTGAAATGGTTGGACAGGAAAAAAGTAAAAGGAAATTAATGAGCTCCATTCTTTATAGTGAGACGAATGATCATTTTCTTGATATTGATAAGTTAAAGTCATCTTTTGAAGGCTATGATATCGACTTTATTCGTGATGTGGTTGCGGAGGTTTTTTCAACTTATCACTACTTTACCAATGATTATTCGCTCACAAACATTATCGTACATATTGCCATCGCCATTGATCGAATGGAAAATGGCTTCGTTTTTTCACAACAGATGGATAGGGAAGCTAGTCAGGAAAAAGAATACAAAATGGCTAATGAGATGGCCAAAAGACTTGAAGTTCGCTTTGGCGTGAAGTATTCGGAAGGGGAGGTGCGTGACCTTGCACTCCTCATTTCAAGTAGTGGGACAAGTGTCAACTTCATGCACCTTCAATTATCAGATCTTCAAGATGTAGCAGGAGTCCGTTGTTTGAACCTGGTAAAGAAGATGCTAGACGATTTGCGAACCAATTATTACATTGTCATTGAGGATACCGATTTCTTGGTACGCTTCACCCTTCATATTAAAAATCTAATCATGCGTTTGGAGAATCATTTTGTCAGTAAGAATCCGTTGACTTCAACCATCAAACTAAATTGTCCATCCATTTACGACTGTGCCGTCCATGTATCCTATACGATTAAGGAAGAGACGGGCTTCACGATGAATGATGATGAAATTGCCTATATCGCCTTTCATTTGGGCTATGCATTAGAGATGCAAAAGCAGGCCCATTCCAAAATTACATGTTCGATTCTTTTTCCGTTTTATTATAATTACAACGTTCAGCTGACGGATAAGTTGGTCAAACAATTCGGTGAAGATATTCTGATTCAGCATATCGTAACCAATGAAGTCGATTTGAACGCCGTAAATTGTGATTTAATCATTTCAGCTGTCCAACTTAATGCTGTTCCAAAGATTCCATATGTTTTAATTAATCCTTTATTTACGAATGCCGATCAGAACAAGGTGGCGAATATAATCAATGAACTAAAGGATACGAGGCGTAAGGATTCTTTTAAGAGAAATCTTGGCGCTATTTCGGGAGAGCAACTATTTGAAATGGTTGATTCGGCAGGGACAAGAGAGGATACGCTTATCAGGATATGTGAAATCATGGAACAAAAGGGATTTGTCGATTCAAGCTTTTTTACGAATGTAGTAGAACGAGAGGCTATGTCCTCAACCGCTTTTGGTCGTATCGCGATTCCTCACGCGATTAAAATGAATGCCAAAAAGACCGGTATGTTTGTATTGGTCAATGAAAAGGGGATCGAGTGGGGGGATCTTATGGTAAATGTTGTTCTGCTTTTTGCTGTAAGTAAGGACGATCGGAGATTATTCCATGAGGTAGTGGATGCACTAGCTGCTATTTTTACGGAAGATGGCAATGTCTCTCGTATTATGGATGCCGAAGATTATAAGAGTTTTGTTGATTTACTTGTTGAGTGTTACTAAAATATTAGACTTTACTAAGCTATAGTATAAAGAAACCTGAATGATCACAAATTGATCTTTCAGGTTTTTATTTTGCAGCTTAATTATTGGCAATCGAACGACGATACTGCTCCGGCGTCAATTCCATATACTTCTTAAACCCCTTATAAAAATGTGCCTTATCATAAAATCCATATTGGCCATTTTTATTCTAGTCGCGACTGCAGCAAGTTTCCGCTATTTGGTTCTGCCGCTGTTGGGATTTGGAACCATTGCCTATGTTTAGTTCGGAATGGACCAACACGGTCAAAAAACTACATTAGTATTACCGGACCGAGAGAAAAAGGACAGCGACAGTCAAAAGATTAATATTACCCAATGGGGAAGGAAATAGGGTAACAACGGTCACAATAAAAGTTTATATTGCCTAAGGTAGGAGGATATAGGGCAGCGACGGTCACAATAAAAGTTTATATTGCCCGAGGTAGGAGGATATAGGGCAGCGACGGTCACAATAAAAGTTTATATTGCCCGAGGTAAGAGGATATAGGGCAGCGACGGTCACAATAAAAGTTTATATTGCCCGAGGTGGAGGATATAGGGCAGCGACGGTCACAATAAAAGTTTATATTGCCCGAGGTAAGAGGATATAGGGTAGCGACGGTCACAAATAAATTAATTATGTCTAGTGCGTACGCCAATTTTGAATCATATAACCAATAAACCAAAAATCCTCTTCCCACACCACGGAAGAGGATTTTCATTCAATCAACTATTCACCGTAACCAGCTCTTTCTCCAATTCTTCCCCCAAATCTTCCAACTCTTTGATCATCGCAATAAACGGCTCAATGAATTGAGGGTCAAACTGCTTGCCGGAGCATTCGCGCAGTTCCACGATCGCTTCTTGGAAGGTTTTTGTTTTTTGATAAGGACGCTCGGTGGTCATCGCATCAAATGAGTCCATTATACAAAGGATGCGGGCTAATTTAGGAATGGATTTTCCGGCTAAACCATATGGATAGCCCTTCCCATCATAGCGTTCATGATGGAGCTCTACTAATGGGATCAAATCTTCTAATTTCTTATTCGTGGAAACAATTTCTTTTCCATAGGTGACGTGCTTTTTCATCATTTCCCATTCATGTTCATCCAGCTTACCCTTTTTCGTTAAAATCTCCCGTGGGATTTCAATTTTGCCAATATCATGGACGAGTGCACCCAAAATCAACGTTTTGCGTTCGTGATCACTTAATTGCAGCATCCTTGAAAAATTAACTGCATATTGGTAAACGCGTTTGCTGTGGCGATAGGTATAAACATCTTTTGAAAGGAAGATCTTTAATTGATATTCCGCTTCTTCGGTTTCTTTTTCAAGACATACAGAGTTTTGGACCGTATATTGTGAGTTGGCATTATAGATTTGGACCAGGTTTTTTCCTTGATTTTTCCCTGCATACATCGCCTGGTCTGCTTTATTGAGAAGTTCTGAAATACTGTACGTTTCTTTTTCACATTCGGCTATACCGCATGAAAAGGAGAAACAGCCATACGGAAGACGTTCGACCCCACTATAGTAGGTGTCATTGGCCTTCTTCCGGAGTTCATTCATGAATGAATAGGCGGCTTTCCGGTTCGTATTCGGCATGGCGATGGCGAATTCTTCACCGCCATAGCGGGCCACGATATAGTTAGCCTTATCGGCTTCCGATTTTAAAAAGGCACCGAATTCCTGGAGGAGCTGATCTCCTTGGATATGCCCATACAGGTCGTTGTATTTTTTAAAGTCATCAATATCAAGAATGGCGATACTCAGTGGCTCATCGTTTTCTTTAGCGGCAGTGACCTCTTTTTCCAAGATTTCCTTAAAGTACCCGTGATTATTTAGACCGGTTAGGAAATCCTTATTGGCTTTTTCAGAAATCTCTTTAAACAGGTGAAAATGCTGTTTAAACGCTAATGACAATAAAAAGGCAATACAGGTGAACAGGGTAAGCCCAAATATTTCTTCTTTATTCATTAAGATGACAAGAACTAATGATAGCATTAATGAACTTATATAGGTGGCGATTGTTTCTTTGATAATACCTTTAAAAACGGTCACTAAGCTTTCAGCTGCTGCAATAATAAAATAAACACTAATCAGTAAAACATTGATAGCGAAGTAGATACTCAATGATAATAAATAGGGGAAAGAATTATTTAATTGAACGAAACCGATTTTGCCGCCTGTAAAAATGAATGTATAGTAGGCAGAAACAATCATTATAGAATAGATTGAAAAATTAAAAACATGTTTCCACCAGACAATTTTTCGTTGTGTAAAAGCAAACAGTATCGAATTGATAAGTAATACACCCAAGGTTAAGTCTAACCCAAATAAAAAAAGACTTGCTAGAAAGATAGAAGAATCCATAGAAAGGGAATTGCCCTTTGGAGGGAGTAAAATTGGATAATGGTTTAGTATTAAGATAGCTCCTGCTAAGGCAAAAATAATTAGCCACTCGTATTTAGAATGTAAGGAAAAATGATTAAAAGTAATAAAACTTACAATACCAATGATTGTCACTAGTGATAGGTATTTATTTGTTGTTAACTTTAATATTTGCATTTTCATCTCTCTCATATATAAAAATATAGGAGAAGTAAAGAAATTTACTCCTCCTTGTATGAACTTAATTATACTAGTCTAAATCCTGAGGTTAAAGCGATAATCACAGAACCAATAATGATTGCATTGTAAATGATACCAGTTAATTTAATGCCGTTTTTTTGTTCATTTTTCATCGTGTCCCACCTCCCTTCATCGAAACGGAGGGAGCTGAACCCTTTTGGGCAAGTGGATGACGAACCATTAGATACTGAATGAATAGAAAGATGCCGATATTCATCACAATATCACCAATACTGATGATTTGGGTACGCGGATATGGTTTTGTGATGGGAATGATATCGCCTAAAATTCCTAGATGAGTTGAAGACGTCAACATGGTATGTTTGGCATATAAACTAGTTTTTAATATTTTAATATAGCTTGGATCCAGTACGGAGGCTGCTTCTACTGATACCGGCATTCTTCCGCCGTTGAGAACCATCGCAATAAAGTTGAGGAATACTCCGATTAATATTAGCACGAATCCAGGGTTTCTGAGGTTCATAAAAAGAAATAGCAAGCCAAGTATATAAACGACTATGTAAATGGAACCGCTTAATTGACCAAGTAATGGAATCTTATTTTGAAGCGTAAAAACGGCTAGTTCCACGACTAATAGCAGGGGGAAAATCCAGCCCCATTTAAGCTTTAGCTGGGCTAGGGCTCTTAGATTACCTTTTCTGAGGAAACCGATCATAAACGAAATAATAATGCCGTCAAATACCATAAATGTTGAACCTGCCTATTTTAGAATATAATATTTTGGATAAAAGCGCAAAAATTCTCTTAAGGGAAAATATTCTTACAATACCATTTCTATCTAATCAAAAAATTTCGTCGAACGCAATGCAGAAATTGGTAGAAATATATCGGGATTGTAAAGTTTTTACTATGGAATTGTGGAGTTTTGTCGAATAAAGCAGTTTTCAAGGGGGGAGTTGTGAATTATATTTACAAGCTTCGCAGTCCTGTTTCGTTTTAAAAGGGTGGTTTGAAAATTTGGAGGTGTCCCGCTCTTTTCGGAGAGCGGGATTTTTTTGGAGAAATAACTTTAATATAGTTCTTTAATTAGTTTCTCAAGCTGCTGATAGGAATTGGTTTCATACGTAGGCTGAATGGTTTCAATTGCCTTCGTTTTGTTTTTGGTATTGATCCAAATTGAACTCCAGCCTGCATGATGGGCGCCGATGATGTCATTTTCAAATGAGTCCCCAACAATCAAGGAATGCTCATGGGATGTATTTGTTTTTTGATTAACGTATTCGAAGTATTCCTTCTGAGGTTTCGCATAACCCATTTCACTAGAGATATAGACCTGGTTAGCTGGTATCCACTGCACGAGATTGAGTGATTCTAGTTTTGAACGCTGATGGGCGGATGGACCGTTGGTGGTGATATAAACGGGAATGCCCTTGCTGCTTACATATTCCAGGATATTTTTCATTTCTGGAATCAGAGAGACCTTATATTGATGTTCTTTGTATGCCTGCTGGAAGGCATCGGCTTCGTCTGAGGTAATCGTGTACCCCAAATCGTTAAAGGCGCTCATCATACGATATTGATGCATTTTTTCTAAGGACATTTCTCCTGATTCGGTTAACGAGAACACTTTATCACTATATTCCCGGCTTTTTTTAAAAAGGTCGAGGATGGGAATATCAGTAATAGAAGAAAAAGTTCGATTATATGCCTCTTGGAATGGTTGGACTTGGTCATATAATGTGTCATCTAAATCGAAGAAAATAGCTTTCATGTCGTAACACTCCATTTTTTTTTTAGATTATCTTCTTCTATTAAAATATAAAACTGGGTGAAAGGGAATAGTTTGGGTTTTTATCGTTATGAACGATTCAAAACCCCCGAAGCAGGATCAAAAAAGAGTCTACGGCAGTTATGAAGGGTTCAAAACCCCCGAAGCAAGACCGAAAAAGAGTCTACGGCAGTTATGAAGGGTTCAAAACCCCCGAAGGAGGACCCAAAAAGAGCCTACGGCAGTTATGAACGATTCAAAACTATCGAAGCAGGACTGAAAAAAAGCCTACGGCACTTATGAACATTTTCAACCTTCCCTAAGCTCCACTTATAAAAAAACACCTCAAAGCTCTAAATTAGGGGTGCAGTACATAAAATATATTGGAGATATTATGCTTTTCGGCAGTATCAAAATAAGTAGACCCTTCTGAGATGGTCATAAAAAACTTTAACCATTCAGTATCCAATTTGATTCTTCCTTCTACATTTATTTAATGGGATAGCTTGGTATCTAACTTTTTCAAGGTACATTTGTTGAAAAAAACGCATGTTTAGGTTTAAGTTTACTATATATATATTCTTTGTATGCCATACAAGACAATAACCTGATATTAGAGGAGAGGATGTTAAAAGATGACGATCGTTAATGTGATAAAAGAACGTAGAACGATTAAAAAGTTTAAGCCGGATCCGATTGATGAAAAAGAGTTAATCTCATGGCTGGAGGCCGCAAGTTATGCGCCTAATCATCGCATGAACGAACCATGGGAGCTTCTTTTTGTCGGGCCTGAAACCAGAGCGAAACTCAATCATAAAATCGACTTTGGCGGTGCACCTGTCGTTTTTGCTGTATTGTCAAAGCCTGCCGATACTTCTTTCAAGCGTGATGAAAATATTATGGCTACTTCTTGTTTTGTACAGAATTTCTTATTGGCTGCCCAAGAAGCAGGTGTCGGCGTCTATTGGACATCGATGGGGGAGAAAACGCAAAATCGTGAAATACTTGGTGTTCCAGAAGAGTATGATGTGATTGGAGTCTTTGGAGTGGGTTACCCATCGGACATTCCTGCGGTCAAGAAGAGGACACCAATTACATCTAAAATCACGTATTTAGCATGATTTAAATGAAGTCTCGTCGAAAATAGCCATAAAGAAGTCGCATTTTTGAATTTAAATAGGCAGAAACGCAAGAAATCTTCACGATTTAAAAGGCGCCGGGTTGCAAATTGAACCCGGTTTTTTACGATTTTCGTCGATTCTCCTACCTGTAGGGCAAACTTTTTTGCAGGGGACGCCTAATCTCTAAAAAAACTAACTCCAAATATCATTTAATTAAAAACAACTTCCTTCTCATTCAACTCATATTCCTCCTGCATTTTTTCATGGAATAGATTGCAAAACTTGTTGTAGCAGATTCCGAAATAATAGGCAAAAGGGTTTCGGACTGTACGGCTCACCTTTAGTTTACGAATCAGCTGCTTAAAGGAGTCTATAGCAACCTCTAGCGTTAGATCAGCATCATTTTCAAAAAGATTCTGGTAGGCTGAGGCTTTGGCCATTTTCCAGTACTCTTCGATTGTCTTTGCATTATTAAAAAAGCACTTTACTAATTGGACAAACGGCTGTGGAACACGATTGCTCACATATGTATAGTCTAGTGGGGACGGCTCTTCTATACGTTTCTTTTGATCTTTATCAGTTTTAAAAAGATTAATAGCTTTTATTGGGTGGTCCGCGGTTTCCGTTTTGGGCAGTTCATTTGAAGGAAAACGATTGAACTGGTACAAGTTGCTCGATTGTGAACCGTTTTTTCTTTCAGTTTCATAAACAGTAAGAATCCCTAATTCTTTGGCTTTTAGGATCATCCGTTTAAAGGTAGAACGCGAAATACCGTTATCATGATATTCCTCGTGGATTGCTTTTAAAATCGTGCCGATTTTGGCGTTGCAAACGCCAGGGATTTTGGCTGCAAAACGGGCTAATCTCTTTAAACCGATTAATTCTCCTTTTGAAAAATCATGCTTGTGCTCAAGCATCCACATTTCCAAATGGGTATTAAATTCTTTTAGTGAACAAAACTGAGAAAATGGCTCGAAGCCTTCGATATGACCTGATTTTAATTGGAACAAAAATAACACCCTTTCACCGTGAGAATATCTTCACGATAGCGGGTTTTACGAGGTAAATCGAATGCCACTTTTTCGAATTTGGAGGCGTTTTTTGGTGCGAAAAGCCCTTTTTGTGCACCAAATGTGAAATTTGGAAGCTATTTTTAGCATTTTAGAGGATTTTTAATAGGATTTTGTTTTCAAACGATTTAAATGAAGACTGTTTTCGTAAAGTTTGTTGTTTTTGAAGGGTTATATTGATTTTAGTAAAATATATTATAAAAGGATTCTAGATAAAGGATTTTGGCATGAATTAGGATTTTTTATATAATTGGGAATTTGAAAGAACTCAAGAATTTTTTAACGGGTTCATTTAAGAGGTTGAAATTTTGATTTGGCAAGTGTTTTGACATTGAGATTGGTCGATTAATTGTCTACAATTAGAATAAAAAGGGATGTCAATTGACATCCTTTTTACCAGTTTGGACTCCCTTCACTAAGTCTTCTTTAAAGGTTTTTGTACAATCCCTAATAAAGAGTGAACTTGAGATTCTTCAATACCCAATTTTTTAAGTGAAAATTTCGGATTTTGAACAGGGCATATTTTTGATACACTTAAACAAAAAATTTAGAGGAGATTGTATGGGAAAAATATTATCTAGAGGATTGCTAGCTTTATATTTATTGATACTAATCTGGTTAGTTTTATTCAAATTAGTGTACAATATTTCGTCAGTATTTAATTATCATCATAGGAGTCTTAACTTGATTCCATTTGCTTCAGGAGACCATTTCATAGAGATGATAGAAAATGTCATAGCCTTTATTCCTTTGGGATTGCTTTTCAATGTCAATTTCAAAAGAGTTGGGTTTTTACCTAAATTTTCTTTTATAGTAGGTTTAAGTCTTACTTTTGAATTAATCCAATTTACCTTCGCTATTGGAGCGACAGACATAACAGATGCAATTACAAATACTGTTGGAGGCTTTCTTGGACTGAAATCATATGATTTTAGTAATAAGTATATCAATAATAAAAAATTAGATCGATTTATTAATTTTGTTGGTATACTTTTGCTCGTTTTATTGCTCTATTTCCGTACCCATCTAAGAATTAAATATTAGTTTATTTATCTCAATGGACACTATTTATTTACATCTAAGACAATTGATGTATTAACGGAAGTTGGTGGTTTTCCAATTTTAATAACAATTTAATAAAAATCCTGATATGACAAGAAAAAAGGCGTTCCAGTATTATTGCGAGTTTGAACACCAAGTTGCTTGTCATTTTAATTTTTTAACCTCTTTAACTGAACCCGTTAAAAATTTTGTTGGGTTCTATTTTATGCACTTTTGAAAGTTTCAATCGTCATATAACTTGATTTTTGGCACGCAAAAAAGAATTTGTTCCACTTGTTTTTCAAATGCTAGATTATCACCTAAATCAAGCCAACGGAACCAGTTTAAGTAGTTATCCAAGTATTTCGTCGCAACCCCTTGGCTCGTTCCATCCACTTCTTTAAGCGATTATGAAAATTGTTAATGTGCTGGATATGATAAATGCCTTTCTTCACTCGTTGCTTCTGATGTTCATTGACAGGTTCGTGCTGCAATTTTTTCATTTTGGCAAATTTTTTATAGTTAGTAGCTGTATCGGTGCATAACAAAGATGTCGGATGTATATATCCACCTATTACTGCGTATATTTCTTCAGCTTTAACACGCCCTGTACCAGCTTTTAGAGCAATCGAATTACCGTTTCTATCGCATTATAAAAACACTCTATTATTATGGTAAAGAAAGCAACAAACTATACGAAAACAGCCTAAATGAAAAAAAGCTCCTTTTAATCGGAGCCTCCTGTTAGATGAGAAGTGTTTCTTTTTTATCAAGATAAAGATCATACATATCTAAACACTCTAGCAGTTCGTTTTTATACACCATGAGCGCTTTTTTGATCACCTTATTATAGTCTGTGCTGTTTAGTTCCTTATTGCAATCTTCCAATTCCTTGGTTTTCATTTTTTTTAACTCCAAAAACATGCTTTCTAAATCTTTCCCCATGTTAATCCCTCCAAAATGACCTTTTCTAGATCGTATGGCTAAAGTATGGGCCAGTTTGTAAAAATTTAAACACATATTTCTAAAAAAACTAAATAGTCATATTTTTGTTTATTATCTGAAAATAATATCTAATCCGAAATTTTCTAGGGAAATAAAACTAATACAATAGTAACAAAAAAGACAAAAAACACGTTCTACCAGTATTTTCAGTATTGTGCATGTCGAAAAAAATATCTAGAATTATATTGTGGTATCATGTTATGATATGGATTAACCTTATTTGAGGTTTTTTAGAATAGGAAAGTGTGATTATATATATAATTTATAGAAAAGGGGAGAGGTCATGAAGAGAATTAGTCTTGCTTGGCAAATTTTCATCGGTTTGGCTTTGGGTATTATTGTTGGTGCTATTTTTTACGGTAATCCTCAAATTGCAAAAATTCTACAGCCATTTGGGGACATCTTTATCCACTTAATTAAAATGATTGTGGTCCCAATTGTTATTTCTAGTATTATTGTAGGGGTTGCTGGCGTTGGTGATTCCAAAAAACTTGGGAAACTTGGCGGCAAAACCATTTTATATTTTGAAATCATTACAACCATTGCCATCTTAGTAGGTTTAATCTTTGCGAATGTTTTCCACCCTGGGACAGGTGTTGATCGTTCTCACTTATCAAAAACGGATATTAACTCGTATGTGGCAACAGCGAGTACAACAGAATCTCATTCCATGGCTGATACGTTCGTCAACATCGTTCCGACCAACATTATTCAGTCATTGGCAAATGGCGATATGTTAGCGATTATTTTCTTCTCTGTCATGTTTGGTCTGGGTATTGCGGCCATTGGCGAAAAAGGAACACCCGTTATCAACTTCTTTAAAGGTACTGCGGATGCCATGTTCTATGTGACCAACCAAGTCATGAAATTCGCACCGATTGGTGTTTTTGCGTTAATTGGTGTGACCGTTTCTAAATTTGGTTTATCTTCACTGATTCCATTAGGAAAATTAGTCATCGTTGTTTATGGCGCAATGATATTCTTTATCATCGTTGTTCTTGGTATTACTGCGAAAATTGCTGGTGTGAATATCTTTAAATTCGTAGTTTATTTAAAAGATGAGTTATTACTAGGATATTCGACTGCAAGTTCGGAAGCCGTTCTTCCAAAAATCATGGAAAAAATGGAGAAGCTTGGCTGTCCAAAGGCGATTACTTCCTTTGTTATTCCAACTGGCTATTCGTTTAACCTAGACGGTTCTACTCTTTATCAAGCGATTGCGGCTTTGTTCATTGCGCAAATGTATGGCATTCACATGAGCATAGGGCATCAAATTACGCTTGTGCTTGTTTTGATGGTTACGTCTAAAGGGATTGCTGGGGTTCCTGGGGTATCTTTCGTCGTTCTCCTTGCTACATTAGGAAGCGTTGGAATTCCTGTTGAAGGTCTAGCGTTCATCGCTGGTATCGACCGTATCCTTGATATGGCTCGTACATGTGTCAATATTGTAGGTAACTCACTTGCTGCAATCGTCGTTTCAAGATGGGAAGGCCATAAAGTGAACATGGATGAAAAATTAGCAGCTTAATATGAAAAAAGACAGAGATGCCAATGGCGCTCTGTCTTTTTTTTTAAAAATCATAATACCGCCGCAGTAGAAAGGAGATCCATTTGCAATCCGGATGATTGCGGATATTCTCAATCAACCCTCGGATAATAACCGGACGATAGGTCGTTTCCTCGAGCTGTTCCTGCAGTAAAAGAAGTGATTCCCTCTCCAACGAATCATCCATCTCCACGATTTTCTTTTCAAGGATATCAAGGATCTGTTCCTTAGTGACTTCTTCATTGATTGGACTCTTAAACATTCCAACCAGTTCTTCGGTCATAAATGGAACGGTCGTATGCTGTGCAAGCAAATTTGTTTTTTCCACAAGTGATTGAGTTAGTTCGTTTAAATCTAATGGAATATTGTAAAAAACAAACAGATGTGAATAGGTGTGCATGAATCCCTTGATACAGTACATTAAATCGTACTTCGTCTCCCTTACTTGTTCACCATATAATTGGTCCAACATGACTAAAATCGTGTTCTCGAGTAAGTGGTCGTAATAATGTAATTTTTGAAAAAGGTCATTATTAAACGTGTGTGATTGCTCCTTTAACAATAATCTCGCAAAATCCGAATGCTGATAGGTAGTATGGAAGATCGTGTAATAAAATTTATATAAAAGTTCGTTCCTATTTGTATTTTTGACTACATAGTCAATATCAACGGTCATTTGATTCATGAAATGGTCAATTAAGGCCTGAATCAATTCGTCTTTCGATTTGAAGGATAGATAGAAGGCCCCTTTCGAAATGCCGCAATGTTCTGTTATTTGTTGCACGGAAGTAGCTTCAAACCCCTGTTTTGCAAAAAGTTCGAGTGCTTTTTCCATGATTAATTGTTTTTTCATTGTAACACTCCCTAATGTCATTCGTTGACAAATGACTGGTTGGTCATTATTATAAATAGTTGAGTCTAGTAAGTCAATCAGAGGTAGGTGTCAAAAGTGAAAGCTTTAGCAAATTTTGTCCTTGGGAATAAACTGGCCGTCTGGCTGCTGACGATTATTGTGACGGTAGCGGGTATCTATTCAGGGACACGCATGAATATGGAAACGATCCCGAATATTTCGATTCCGTACTTAATGGTCACCGATGTGTATCCAGGTGCCACTCCTAAGAGGGTCATGGAAGATGTCTCCATGCCGATTGAAAAAGCAGTTGAAGGGCTTGATCACGTAAAAACTGTCCAATCAAATTCTTATTCTAACATGTCAAGCATTCAGGTGGAATATGAATATGGCATTGATATGGACGAAGCAAAACGTGAATTGCAATCCGCTTTAGATGACGTAACATATCCGGACGGAGCACAAAAGCCAAAGGTGACGGCGATCAGCATGAACATGATGCCGGTTGTAGCCCTCAGTGTAAGTAGTTCGAAGGAAGATATTGTAAAACTAACCTCAACAGTCGAGGATATTCTTCTTCCCAAAATTGAAAAAATTGATGGTGTAGCTTCTGCGACCATTAGCGGTCAGCATATTGAAGAAGTGGACCTTACTTATAATCAAGCGAAATTAAAAGCATTTCGCCTGACCGAAGATAAAGTCAAACAAATGATTCAAGCCAGCAATATGGCCGTTTCATTAGGACTTTATCAGTTTAAAGAAGGAGAGCAGGCAGTTGCCATTGACGGCAAGTACATGACAGAGGATGAATTAAAGAACACGATGATTCCTGTCACACCGACGGCCGCACATCCATCACCATTTGTGAAAGTAAATGAGATTGCCAAAATTCAAACCGTGGGGAAAGTGCAATCTGTTTCTCGAACCAACGGGAAAGATGCGATTGCTATTCAAATTGTCAAAGAGCAACGTGCTAACACGGTGGATGTGGTTAACCGTGTCAAGGATGTTGTCAAAGAACAAAAGGCTAAAATCGATGGTATTCATATCGATGTAACCCTTGACCAAGGGAAACCCATTCAAGAATCCATTTCTACGATGATTGAAAAAGCCGTGTTTGGCGGATTTATTGCAGTCTTAATTATTCTGTTGTTTTTACGCAGCCTTAAATCAACGATTACGGCAATTATCTCGATTCCAGTATCGATTTTCATAGCGTTGATGATCCTGCACTGGCTCGATATTACGCTGAATATCATGACGCTGGGGGCCATTACCATTGCCATAGGACGGGTCATCGATGACTCCATCGTTGTAGTTGAAAATATATACCGCCGTTTGCATTTAAAAGAGGAAAAATTAAATGGTCGTGCCCTTGTTCGCGAGGCGACGATTGAAATGTTTAAGCCGATTTTAGCCTCCACATTAGTAACGGTTGCCGTGTTCGCACCACTGATTTTTGTTGGTGGAATGGTCGGTGAGTTGTTCTCGCCGTTTGCCTTAACAATGACGTTTGCACTTGGTGCATCGTTACTCGTCGCCATTACGGTTGTACCAGCATTATCACATACCCTATTTAAGAAAAAGTTATATGGTAACAAGACGGGGAAACGTCACAAAGAAGTGGGCGAGTTGGCAAAATGGTATAAGTTTTTATTGGAAAAAACACTTAATCATAAAGTGATCACGTCGATTATTGCCGTTGTTTTATTAGCAGGCAGTTTGGCTTTAACACCATTAATCGGTTTCAGCTTCTTGGGCAGTGAACAAGAAAAGACGATCTATTTAACGTACACGCCTAGAGCAGGTGAGTTAAAGGATGAGACTTTGAAGAACGTTAAATACGTCGAAGATAAGATGCTGAAGCGTGACGATATTGATATCGTTCAGCTTTCGGTCACAGATAAAGGGGACACATCCACTGCCATGTTTGGCGGCAGCGGTGGCGGGGGCTTAATGTATCTGATTTTTGACCCTGATACAAAGGACTTCCCTAAGGTAAAAGATGAAATTGAAAAATATGTGAAAAACCTTAACCAATCGGGCACATGGAAGAGCCAGAACATGAGTACCTCATCCGTTGGTTCCAATGAGGTGAGCTACACCTTCTATAGTGAAAACCTAGATAAATTGTATCAATCGGTCGACAAGGTTGAAAAGGTGATGAAGAAAGACACAGGGCTTAAAGATGTCTCTTCTAGTGCAGAGGACCCTTATGTTGAATATACCTTTAATGTTGCACAGAATGATTTGATTAAATATGGGTTAACCACTGGTCAGCTCGTGATGATGCTGAACCCAACGAAGACGCAAGATGTGTTAACGACGATTGAGAAAAATGGTGAATCCCTAGATGTGATTGTGCAGCAAGAACAATCGAAACAGCCAGAATCGATTGATGAAATGTTAAAAACGCCAGTCCCAACCGCCATGGGTACGACTGTGCCGCTTTCACAGCTTGTCAGCGTGAAAAAAGGAACAACCTTAAATACACTGGCGCGCAGTAAGGGAGAATACTATGCGAGTGTTACAGGAACCGTTATTGGTAAGGATGTTAAAAAAGTAACGGACCGTTTGGGTAAAGAAGTCGATAAGCTTGATTTGCCAAAAACGGTAACCGTCAGCACTGCTGGCGTACAGGCCGATATGACTGATACCTTTACACAGCTTGGGGCTGCGATGCTGGCCGCGATTGCGATTGTCTACTTCATCCTGGTGGTTACCTTCCGTGAAGGTGTTGCACCGTTTGCGATCCTGTTCTCATTACCGTTTGCCGTTATAGGCTCGTTTGTCGGTTTATTAATTGCCGGTGAGACGATTTCAGTTTCGGTTATGATGGGTCTATTGATGTTGATTGGTATTGTTGTGACGAACGCGATTGTCTTGGTGGACCGAATTATTCATATGGAACGCGATGGATTAACGATGCGGAAAGCGGTGCTCGAAGCGGGAGCAACCCGTTTACGTCCCATCCTGATGACCGCGATTGCCACGGTAGGTGCCCTGATCCCATTGGCACTTGGCGAAGGTGGCGGCGGATTGATTTCGAAAGGGCTGGGAATTACCGTTATTGGCGGTTTAACAAGCTCCACGCTGTTAACCTTGTTCGTCGTACCAATTGTGTATGAAGTTTTATCGAAGTTATTTAAGAAAAATCGAAGAGAAATAGAGGAAAACTAAGAGTTGGCCCTGCAAGATAAGACTTGCGGGGTCTTTTTTTATTGTTGCGGAGGTTTTTCAGCGGTTTTTAAAGGGGTATCAGCGATTTGGAACCTTTTATCGGCTATTTATTGTTTTTTTCGGCGATTTCAGCAATTTATCGGCGACTTTAAAAAAGGTTTGTTCTATGTGAGTTAAATGTTGTTTGTTACATACATTAAATAAAAGGTTTCCATTTTTAAAAAAAGAGGGTGTTAGAAATAACGACCATCCAAGAGATTGCTGATGTCCTTGCTGGGATTGAACATCCGCTGGCTGCCAGTTGGGGCCAAAACGATCTGATAAAAAAGAATATTGCCACCAGTTTTGAATATTGGTTAGAAGATACCGGAATCCCGATCACCTTAACGGAATTTGTGGAGCAGTATTTGGCGCACTCTGAGTATCTGGGGGAGATGTTTTTGACCGGCAGCGATCGAGAAAGCGGTTGATTTTTTCAAGGAGAAGTGTTCACAGCACTTCTCCTATTATTTTTTTATAAAAAGTCCTACCTTTTCAGTGTTTTTCCTACTAAACTACCACTTTCGTCGGATGTTCATTTGTCGAAAATTGCATTAATATGACTATTGAAGTAAATTAAGGAAAGGTAGGAAATTTTAAAAGTGAAGAAAAATCTAGTAACAGCAGCTGCCACGGCTGGGCTTGTTCTTACTGCGTTTGGAGCCTCAGCAAGTGCGCAAGAACCCGGATACACGGTTCAACCGGGAGATAGTCTTTGGAAAATTAGTCAAGCAAATCAAGTGTCTATTAATCAATTAAAAGAGTGGAATTCTCTTTCGAGTGATACAATCTACGTCGATCAAAAACTATCGCTTACTTATACGGTTCAAAAGGGAGATAGTCTTTGGAAAATTGCAAGAGATAATGGAACAACCGTAAATGAATTAAAGCGCTTGAATGGGATGACTTCAAGCTTTCTTCGTGCTGGGCAGCAATTGAAAATCGCTGGCACGAATGGAAGTGATTCTTCTTATGTGGTTCAAAAAGGGGATTCTTTATCGGTGATCGGATCGCGTTATAATGTTACTGTTCCGCAGCTTAAATCTATCAATCATTTATCCTCTGATACTATTTATGCTGGGCAGACGTTAAAAGTGAGTGGTAGTGGGGGAACTAGTACTACAGCGGCTAGTTCAAATGCAGCGACTACGGGTGCGGGAACCACTGCGGCTTCTGCTAGGGCAACTTCAGGTGCAGCAGCTGGTAGCACAGCGGCAGCAACAACGGCGCAATCAATTGATAGTACAGGAACAGCAGCAACTTCAAGTACATCTGTAAGTGAAGGAGCGACGGAAACATCAGGTGCAGCAACAACGGCTTCAGGTGCAGCAACAACGGCTTCAGGTGCAGATACAAGTGGAAGTTCTGCGGCAACAACATCAAGTGTAGACGAAGTATCTAAAGCACCGGCAGCTTCTGAAACAGCGACAGCTGGAAGCACTGCAGTAACATCTGGTGTAGCAACAACAGAAAAAGCACCAGCGGCTTCAAGTACACCAGCAACAACAACAGAAAAGGCACCGGCGGCTTCAAGTGCACCAGCATCAACTACAGAAAAGGCACTGGCGGCTTCAAGTGCACCAGCATCAACAACAGAAAAGGCACCGGCGACTTCAAGTGTACCAGCAACAACAACAGAAAAGGCACCAGTTGCTTCAAGTGCAGCAACAACGACGGCACCGGCAACATCTAGTGCACCAGCCGTAACGCCAAAGGCACCGGCAACATCTAGTGCACCAGCGGAAACGTCAAAAGCGCCGTCGGCTTCAAGTGCGGCTACAACAACGTCACAAGCACCAGCAACATCTACTGAGACAGCACAAAAACCGGTGACATCAGATGCTTCTCTTGTTGCAAGTATTATTGCCGAGGCTCAGAAATATATTGGTTCTCCATATAAATGGGCAGGAAACACTCCAGCAGGATTTGATTGCAGTGGGTTTACCAAATATGTATTTGATAAATTTGGCATCTCTTTGCCGCGAACCGCTCAAACACAATGGGATGCGACCACACCTGTCAGCTCGCCAAGAGTCGGTGACCTTGTCTTCTTCCAAACCTACAAAGTCGGACCATCCCATGTAGGAATCTATTTAGGAAACAACAAATTCATCAGCGCAGCCTCAACCGGCGTCGTCATCTCAGATATGACATCTAGCTATTGGAAAACGAGATATCTAGGTGCGAAATCACCTTATTAAAATAGCAAAATATCCTTTTAGAAAGACAGTTGGTGCTGTCTTTCTTTTTACATTCATAAAGAAAGACTAGGGAGGACGGACATAACCCCCGAAGCCGCTCCTAAAGAGAAGCTTGGGTAGTTATGAAAGGTTAATAACCCCTGAAGCTTTCCCAAAAGAGAAGCTTGGGTAGTTATGAAAGGTTTATAACCCCCGAAGCCGCTCCTAAAGAGAAGCTTGGGTAGTTATGAAAGGTCCAAAACCCCCGAAGGAGCCCCGAAAAAGAAGTTTCGGCAGTTATGAAAGGTCCAAAACCCCCGAAGCCGCCCCGGAAAAAGAAGCATCGGCAGTTATGAAAGGTGCAAAACCCCCGAAGGCGCCCCGAAAAAGAAGTTTCGGCAGTTATGAAAGGTTCAAAACCCCCGAAGGCACCCCGAAAAAGAAGCATCGGCAGTTATGGAAGGTCCAAAACCCCCGAAGCCGCCTCGAAAAAGAAGTTTCGGCAGTTATGAAAGGTCCAAAACCCTCGAAGCCATCCCTAACGAGCAGCTTTTGGGGTGTATGGGTGGTTCCTAACTTCCAACACCCCTTTTAGAACTCGTTAAACAGCCCCGAATCTCCTCCGTTATATCATCTCTCATTTAAACTTCTTTCAGTGTAAGGGCTTGATAGCCAATTTCCTGCTATCGCTTTGGAAGCCCATTAAAAAAAAGTAGAACAAGGTAAGCTGGTAAATCATCAGCAATGCCTCAATACTTTGAACATACAGCGGTCCGATATCACCTACGCCTTAGGTCTGATACAAAAATCGAGCTCTGGCGCAATTATGGAAACACATGAAAAAAGGTAAGATGTAATCAAGATAAACAAGTCAAATCAAGGAGGAAAATAAAATGAAAAAGTTTGGTTTATTGTTAGCAGGCGGGATTGCAGCTTTAATATTACTAAATACGATTGGCCCAATGGTTGGGCTGCTAGTTAGTCTAGTGTTACTCTACTTCATCTTCCGACAGTTTCTCAAAACCGATTCTATCGGCTGGAAGATCGGGTTAGCCATTATTGGTCTAATCGTCCTAGCATCTACAGTTCAGCATATCCCGGCTCTGATTGGAGTAGCTGCTGCTTATGTGCTCTTCCTTGTTTATAAAGCATGGAACAAAAGCAAAAGAGCACCTAAAAGCAAAGAAAATGATCCCTTTGTCAACTTTGAAAATCAATGGAATGAATTAAGAAAATAATTTTTTAAAAAAAGGAGAGAATGAACATGACAAACTTATTTACAAGAATTAAAGATATTGTGGTAGCGGATATTAATGAGGCCCTAAACCAAAAGGAAAATAAAAATCCGATTGCTATGCTCAATCAATACCTACGCGAATGTGAAAAGGAAACCGAAAAGGTAGGCAAGTTAGTAGTGCGTCAGCACCAGTTACGAGATGAATTTGCAAGAGAATATGCTGAAGCCATGAAGATGGCGGAAAAAAGAAAATATCAAGCAGAAGTTGCCCAAAAGGCAGGGGAAACGGAGCTCTACCAGTTTGCTTCAGTTGAGCAGCAGTGTTTTGAAGAACAGGCACAGCGTCTGCAGGGTTCTCTAAATCAGGTCACCGAGCAATTGACGGGGCTTGAAAGAAAGTATGAAGAAATGAAGCGAAAAGTCAAGGATATGGAGATTCGCCGGATGGAATTGATGGGCAGAGAAAATGTGACCCGCGCCAATCTGCAAATCAACCAGGTACTAGAAGCAGATGCTTACGCGGATTCCTCCTTCTCCAAATTTAAGGAAATTGAGGGTTATCTCGACCGGTTAGAACAGAAAGTGAACCGTTCCTTTTTCAGCAGTACGATTGATGAATTAGTAGCGAAGCTGGAGAAAAAAATATCCATTGATAAAAAAGAATAATGAGTGAGGGCGGTGATCACAACATCACTGCCTTTGTTTTTATATTTTTGAAACCAACCTAGTTTGTTTTCGTAAGTGAATAAACGGATATTAATAAAGATAGAGAGGTGATTCATATATGGAAACAAAAGAAGAATTATTAGCTGAGTTGTCTGTTATTGGAAAATGGGAAAAAAGCCAGAGCGGTTTGTGGTTTTGGGAGCGGCTGGGGAGGCTGCCGTTTAAGCTTCTTGATAAAATAACCCCTCAATTCATTCACAACAAAGTGGGAAGCTTGCTGGAGGAAATCGGTTCTTACATCCAAACCGGCGGTAGCTATCTAATTAAAAAAGAAACACTTTTTAAAAGAATTGAAAAAGAGCTGGGCAAGCCGATTAACGAGGTTGCCGACATCGAAAAGATTCCTTTAACAGCGATGCAAAAGATAAGTGAAGAGCTGACAGAACAAAGGAAGAAGTTTGCTACCATACAAGGAGCGAGCACTGGAATCGGTGGGATTTTCACGCTTGCGATTGATATTCCAGCCTTACTGGCGATTTCTTTAAAAACACTGCAGGAAATAGCCATCATTCATGGCTTTGACCCAAGTGATCAAAGTGAACGGGTTTTTATTGTGAAATGCCTCCAATTTTCATCCGCCGATATTGTCGGAAAACGGGCGATTTTGAATGAACTTTCCAGCTATGGTCAGAAGGAGAGCAGGTCAGGCGAAATGGTTTCACAGCTTCAAGGCTGGCGTGAAGTAGTCTATACATACCGCGATCAGTTTGGATGGAAAAAACTATTTCAAATGGTCCCGGTCGCTGGCATGATCTTCGGTGCCTTTACCAATCGATCCATGATCAATGACCTAGCAGAAACAGGAATGATGCTCTATCGAAAACGCAGGATTCTGGAAAGATTGGGAAGCAGTGGGGACGGTTCTACTGCTTCTTGAAATCACGGGGACGGTTCTGCTGCTCTGGAAGCAGTAGAACCGTCCCCGTGATTCTATATAAGCGGTCGATTCTGCAAATATAGTGCCATATCTGGGCTGCTGCCCTTCACTATATTTTCTGCAATCAGCTTTGCTAGAAGCTGGCTGTAGACCGTACCGTTGTCGCCGAAGGCAAATAGGAAATAGCTGTTGGGATACTCATCATAGAGCCCGATGATCGGCAGACCATCAACAGTGCCACCATAAAAAGCTGCGGAATAGTATTCTGGTTTAACACGAATATCAGGGAACTGTTTATGAAACTCCTCAATCAGTTGATCTTTCTTATGGGTAAGTTTACTATCCCGATCATCCGAATACGTTGTATTATCATCCAGACCGCCAATGATAATGCGATTATCTGCTGTGGTACGCATAAATAGGTAGGGACGGGCTGTCTCCCATAGGAGTGTCCGGTTATACCATGAAGAAAAGTCATCCACTGAGTTTGTGGTGACCGTATAAGTACTAACAAACGAGGCCTTCTTCTCTTTTTTTATATCTATGCCCTCATAGCCTGCAGTGAAAATAACGAAGCGTGCCCTAATCGAATGCTCTGTTTTCGTAGAAATGACCATCCTGTTCTGTGTCTTATCATAATGATGACCATTCATTTCAGTGTTTTCATAAAAACGGACCCCTTTTTTTGCTGCGTAGTCCACTAAGGCATGGGTAAACTTGAAGGGATTCAGTTCAGCGTCGTTGTAAGAATAGATAGCCGCTTCCCGGCTAAAAGGATACTTATTTTCAATGTCTTTCTTTGTCCAAAAATCGAGCTCACAGTTATGCTCTTTCAAAAAATCATATTCCTTTTTTAACTTGGCAAAATCATCTTTGTTGCTTGCGGAGTAAAGTGTGTCTCTTCGAGTAAATTCACTCTCCAACTTAGCCATCTTTGAAGCAATTTCGATTTCATCAATCGCTTCTTTTAATAACGTCAGATGGCGCTCAATGTATGGTTGACCGAACGTATGGATGAGGTCGGTAAACATTTTTTCACCAGAATATTGGATTAGTGCTGTATTTGTACTCGTACTCCCGCTGCCGATTTTTCCTTTTTCGATTGCGACCACATCTAAACCAGTATCTACTAGATAGTAAGCACATTGGGCAGCTGAACTCCCGCCGCCAATTACACAGACATCACATGTTAAGTCTTCCTCTAGAGAAGGATAAGATGGGGCATCAGGAAATGTCGTTGGCCAATAATACGTTCCAGATTGTAAGTTCAAGATGTTTCTTCCTCCTTTTAACACAGCTAATGTTACTATTTCCAAATGGCAGTGAAAAGAATCACGGGGACGGTTCTCCTGCTTCCGAAGCAGGAGAACCGTCCCCGTGATTCTCTTAACAGAGGAATATATTTTTTCTTTTTTATCCATAATAACAATTATTGGAAATTAATTGGTAATTATAAAAGAAAAGAGAAAATTAGATGAGAAATATCGCTGCTTTATTTTCATTACTTATGCCGGGTTTCGGTCAAATTTATAATAAGCAATTTATAAAGGGGATTGCTTTCCTGGTTATCGAGCATTTTGATAATTGGACTGGAAACATAAACAAAGCGATTCAACTTGATTTGAATGGTTTCCACCATCAGGCCTTAGAATCGGTTATGTATGATGGAATGTTATTTTATCCAGGTTTTTATGTTTATGCTGTTTGGGATGCTTGGTATTATGCGAAAATGGGTGCTAATAAAGTACTAACGACTATTCCTTTTCTTATTGGTGGGTTTTTAGGAGAATTCGGCGCCATCTTTGCTAGAAAGCTCCCAATTCCTGCTTTAACAGTCGGGCTTCTTATGATTATCCCGAGTATTGTCGGGATGGTGATTTTTCGGAAACAATAACTGTAAATGAGTTAGGGGACCTCTAGATTAGAAAGGTCCTTGTTTTTTGACATAAGATGGTTGTTTTTCACAAGTAAAAGTGAGCAATCCGCGAGTAAAATACCGTTATCCGAGAGTAAGTCGCCGCCATCCACCAGTAAATCTAAATTATCCGCCAGAAACCAGGCGCCATCGCCAGTAAACAAGTTATCCACCAGAAACCAGGCGCCATCGCCAGTAAACAAGTTATCCACCAGAAATCAGGCGCCATCCACTAGTAAACCATTGCCATCCTCCAGTAGATCACTACGTCAAGATAATCAAAGGGGACGGTTCTCCTGCTTCGTTTGGAAGCAGGAGAACCGTCCCCATGATTTTGTTTTTGTCCAGCTCCAGGCGCCATCGGCTCGAGGTCACAAGCCAATCCGTCCAAAAGGTTAAAGAACAACCTTTCGGCCGGCTCGTCTTGTGCTTGTCGCAGAAAACTAAGCGCCTTTCGCTTTTCTTAATAAATGACTACTGGCTCATGTGTGCTGAGGTTGTTATAAACTGTTTTCATCACACTTGATGGTGTGTTGACGCAGCCGCCTGATCCTGCTTTTAGGTATGCGGTGCTGGACCAGTTGGTACGCCAGCTGGCATCGTGGAAACCTTGACCGCTGTTGGTAAATGGTGCCCAATAATTGACTTTTACTTCATAGGAACCTAAGCCCACATGACTTCCTCTAAGTATGGATGGTGTGCGTTTGTAGAGGATATACCAAACGCCTTTTGATGTATCTTCCCCTGTGCTATGTTTCCCTGTAACGACATTCGATGTAACAACTAATTTACCATTTTTATAAATCCAAATTTTTTGCTCGGCAATTGAAACTTCCGCATAAGTATCGCCAATACCGTTATTAGATGTGATGTCATAACCGTAGCCTTCACCGCTCCAGCCATGTCCGATAATATTAGATGCTGCGGTAGAGCTTTCTCCTTTTTCAAAAGCTGCCTGAATACGTGCTGCTTCTTTGTCCACATCTAGTGCCCAGCCATAACCTTGACCTTTTACCTTAATAACAGAACCTGAATGGGTCTTAAAGGTAAAATCTTTGTCTAAAGTAGATTGTGAATCATTAATTTCAGCGAGTTTATTTTTAATATCAGCTCCATCAATGGTCACTTTCAAATCTTTTGAGACCGTGGCGCTTTTAATTAGATCGCTGGCTTTCAAAGAATAGACTTGATTTTGTACTTTATAGTCAACCTTTTGTTGAAGAAGAGTTTGCAGTGTTTTTTGTTCATTTTTTACAGTTTCACTGTCTTCTTTGATCGGCTGTATGTATACTGGATCAAGATGAATTTCGCTTGCATATTGCTGTTTTTCATAGGCCTTGATTAGACTTGCAACATCATACTGCTCACCATTATTGCTTTTGGTAATAACAATTTGACCCTGCTGTAAAGTGGCCTTCGCATCTACAGGCGGAGTTAAATTATTATTTAGTGCTGCCAGTTTCTCTTCGACTAGTTTTTTCATTTCTTGAGTGCGATATGGATCGCCGCTGTTTGGCACTAATGAATAATCTTTTTCTTTTGAAGATGGGAAAACGGTTTGCTGGCTTTTTAATAATTTATTGACACCTGATAGGTCTTGATCGGAAAATCCTAATTTTGTATCTTTTCCATCAAAAATTTGTTTTTCTCCAACATAGACGACATTTTTTAAAACTGAAGATTTTAATTTGTTAAGTGCCTCATCCGAGGTCAGTCCACCGACATTTACGCCATTAATCTTGATATTGGCATTGAAATGCTTTGCCTGATAATAGTTCAGTGCTGCCAATATAAGGGCAATGATGATCACGATTCCTGATGTGATCCACTTCCAGTTGTTATACCATTTGCCTTTTTTGACGAGTCTACTGTCAATTTCTTCTACTGATTCGGTTGCTGTACTTCCCATTCTTGATTCCCCCATTTAAAAAGTAATGTCATTTGACATTAAAAACCATTGGTTTGTAACAAACTTTACAACTAGATTACTTAAATATTAAATTACCACTACTATTCTATTATATGGAAAACATGAAATTTGTCACTATTTGTATTTCAATGGAATTATTTATCTTTTCATGTTAGAAAAGAAACCTTAAATTTTCCTTAAATTGGCGAATCATGGGGACGGTTCTTCTGCTTCCGAAGCAGAAGAACCGTCCCCGTGATTCTTAATTCAAAAGTTTTTGAATTACTAAGTTGGTTAGATTTGGCACGATTTCTAGTGAGTAGGTCATTTCCATTCTTTCGAGTCTTTTGTGGGCATCGCTGCCGTATGGACCGATGTTGATGACGGGGACATTGATGTCGCGGATATCTTGGTAGTCGACAAACAGCTTCGTTCCCCAGCCAGGGTTATTGTTGGATTCGGCGTTGATGCCGGCCTCATCATCACTGAGGGCCACAAAACTCATATCTGAGATATAAGGGAAGAAGTTCCGGGTGACAATCGGATAGGCATAGACTGGCTGAATTTCTTCCACCGCTTCATCCAAAGCCCTGATTAAGTCAAGCTCGTCAGCTGTTTTTCCGGTTAATTCAATCCTTGGAGAATAGAGGGATGAGTAGAACAGAATAATGGCCGGGCTTTTGTCCTTCATCCATTTCCAAGCTTCCTCTACGACTCGAACCGCAAACATACGTGTATCCAATTCTGCAATTTTTACTAAATCTTCTTTAATATTTTTCATATGAGAGACGTACTTTGTACCGTTCTCCTGAATCAATAATTGGTCCATTTCTTCATAGGTAAGCACCCTAGGCCTCCAAGGATGCTGGACATATGGCTCACCGCTTAAGGCACTATAACGTTTATACCGATCTTCAAAAGCGGTAAGGGCATTATGAAAGGCAACTGTGGCTTGTTCCTTTAACTTTTCAAGTACATCCTTTGGCGACCAGGAATGAATGAAAAAATTATAGTACACATAGGCAGACAGGGCGGTCTGAACGGTATAAGACGGTTTTAGGTCGATTTGTTTCAAAGATACAGGTGGTACGGTTGTTTCCCCATAGGCCTCGTTGCACAGGTCCGGATTATAGTTGATTTGTTTGGTTAGTTCAGCTGCGATAAAGTTCGGATCCAACCCCTCGAATGCTGACCCGACATGTGTTTCCGCACCTGTAATGAAAAAGGAAGGCAGCAGTTTTCCAACCGTTCCTTTATAAATGTAGCGATTATGGTCTCCTTCGTAGCGCGGCGCGACAAAATCAGCATTAATGGCAGCCGTATAAGTAAATCCATGTTCCTTTTTCCAGCGTTTTAATGTTTTTAACGCAGAGAGGATTCCGTGTGAACTGTCCTCTTCGTCACATTCTGCTAAGAAAACAAGGTTCCCATTTAGTTCTTCAGGATGTTCGGAATAATAGTTTAATAAATAGAGATGACTAGCGACCCCGCTTTTCATATCCAGAACTCCGCGGCCAAATAACCAATCCCCTGACTCCAGGTGTTCTTTGGCGGAAGCTGGGAGCTGTTCTTTTTTTAATGCTTCCATGAGTGTTTCAGGGTCACAAGCCATGTTTTTTAGATGATTGAAATCATCGATGCCAACTGTGTCGACATGCCCCATGAGGATAACGGTCCGGCTGCTCGTTCCCTTAGTTCCTTTAACTAAGGCCAAAACATTGTAGCGTTCCTGATTATCATTTATGGTTTGTTCGATTGTCGCGAAGCTTGGATTTTTCAAAAAATAAGGAAGGGAGGTAATCATGTTATATAGCGACTTTGCAATAATGGCTTCTCCGTTCGTGTTTACGACGCTTTCTATGTTTACCAGTTGTTTTGTGATCGCTAGTACATCATTGCGGCATGATAGCATGGGCTTAACCTCTTTTACTAGTATTTTACAAAAATGTAGCTCAACATGACTATGGCGTCAAGTATTTGCTTCTCGTCTAGGACTCTAGACATTTATGATAAAATGGATAAGAAAATACGAACTTAGGGGTGAGACCGTGTTCACTTTTTTAAAACAAAAAGCTAGTAATCTTTATCCAGGCTATTTTGCCTTGGTAATGGCCACGGGGGCACTCTCAATTGGGACATATCTGCTTGGAATGGTTTTGATTGCTAAGCTATTATTCTGGATTAATGTGGCTGCCTATCTTAGTTTGTGGCTCCTTAACATGATTCGACTTTTTTACTATTTTCCTAAAATGACAGCCGACCTGACGAGTCATACCATCGGTCCGGGCTTTTTTACGTGGGTGGCTGGAACGAGTATGTTTGGCTGTCAGCTTATTATTGTGACAAAGCATTACATCATGGCTACCTATTTATGGGGGCTGGCGATTTTGTTATGGCTGGTCATTATGTATACTTTTTTTTCTGCGGTAACGATTCGGCAAGATAAGCCGGCGATCGCGGAAGGGATTAATGGTGCTTGGTTGATTGTTGCTGTAGCAACGCATTCGATTTCGATCCTTGGAACATTGCTTTCTCCTCATATTGAGCGTGGGCAGGGAGTGGTTTTGTTTTTTACTTTATGTATGTATTTTTTAGGGTGTATGTTGTATCTCAACATTATTACGTTAATTTTTTACCGCTTTATGTTTGTAAAGCTTGAACACTCTGCTTTAACACCGCCTTATTGGATTAATATGGGGGCCGTTGCCATTACGACGTTGGCGGGTTCTTCCCTTATTTTGCATGCTGCGGAATGGCCGCTGCTGGTTGAAATTACTCCTTTTTTAAAAGGGTTTACGCTGTTCTTCTGGATTATGGGTACATGGTGGATTCCGTTAATGTTAATTTTGATGATCTGGCGCCATCTTTATCATCGCTATCCGATGACCTATGATCCTCAGTTCTGGGGAATGGCCTTCCCGCTGGCGATGTACACAACAAGTACCTATCAATTATCTAAAGCGCTAAGAGTTCCGTTTCTAACCGTCATTCCCCGCTTTATGATCTACATCGCCCTAGCCGCCTGGATATTCGTCTTTTTCGGCATGCTCCACCATATGCTATTTAAGAAGCATGGGGACGGTTCTTCCGCTTCCATCACTATGTAATAACATGGAATCATGGGGACGGTTCTACTGCTTCCGAAGCAGTAGAACCGTCCCTGTGATTTTTTTATCTGTTTCAAAATAGAATTTTGTCAATAAGTACTTAATAGAGTGGAAAATATTAGGAGGAAACGTGTTCATTCCCCAGGAAATTTGAAGGGATTTAGAGAAAGTTGTCGAATTCCTACAAAAGTCATCCCGACAAATAAGAATAAATCCTAAAACCATCATGAAATACCATTAAATGGTGCCTGTCACCATAGGATATATAAAAGGGGGTTATATAGATGAGGTGGTTGAGGAAGGTTCGAGAGAGATTTACGGGGTTAACTGATGCGATTGCTCGTTTTCCGTTAACGTCTTTATTCCTGTTGGCGGCAGCCGTGATCAATGCGTATTCAATCAGCACAGAGAAAGACCATTCAAAATTCCTGTTAACGTTTATTTTGGGGGCGTTTCTTAGTGCAGTCGCCCAGGTTGGTTATGAACGATTCTATACGAATTCATCAGCCCGGCTGATTCTAATGGCTGTGGTGATCTTATTGACGGCAGGATATTACATCATTATTCGACCTGCGCCAGGCTTAAGCACGGAAACTGAAATTAGAACAGCCGTTGCCTTGTTTGGTTTGCTTTGGGCTTTTATTTGGGTGCCGGTCATCAAAAGTACCGCCAGTTTTAATCAGAGCTTTATGATCGCCTTTAAAGCGCTGTTTAATTCTGCCTTTTTCTCTGCGATTATATTCGCGGGGATCAGTATTATCCTGGCTGCCTTCAATGAGTTGATTTTAACAATTGATTATACCTTTTACCCGCATATCGCTAATCTTGTTTTTGTTCTGTTTGCGCCGATGTACTTCCTATCACTCATTCCAAGTTATCCCAACGCAAACGAGGGAAGTATTAAGAAAGCAGCACACATCCCGAAGTTTTTAGAAATTCTGTTATCCTATATCCTCATCCCACTTCTTGCTGTGTTTACACTCATCATTGTGCTATATATCGTTAAAAATCTTAACGGCCAATTTTGGACCGATAACCTGCTTGAACCCATGCTGGTTTCATATGCTATTACGGTAATATTGCTATATATATTGGTAAGCGATATAGACAATAAGTTTACCATCACTTTTCGAAAAATTTTTCCGAAGATCCTTATACCCATCGTTCTTTTCCAAATCGCATCATCCGTCATCAGTTTGACGGACACAGGTGTCACACACACCCGCTATTATGTCATTTTATTTGGCATTTTTGCTGCGATAGCCGGCCTTTTATTTAGCCTTTTACCAGTGCGAAAAAACGGTCTCATTGCAGCCTTGTTAATTCTGTTTGCAGCCATTTCCATTGTGCCGCCAGTCGATGCCTTTACGATTAGCCGCAATAGTCAGATTAGCACGCTAAAAAATGTTCTTTTGAGAAATGATATGCTTGACCACAATGAAATCAAGCGTAATGGGGCGATTTCACAAAAGGACCAACAGATAATTACCGATACGGTTTTTTACCTGACAAGGATGGAGTATATAAAAGAAATCAACTGGCTGCCAAAAGGATTCGATGCGTATAAAGATTTTTATGAGACATTTGGTTTTAAGGAGTATCAACAATCAGGGGATATGAACCAATCTATTTATCTGAATGTAGAGCCATCCACTCCTATGAATATTTCGGGATTTGACCGATTTATCCAAATTGATCTTTATAAAGCCGGTCAAGATGGAGAAGAGGAGATTAGCGAATTCAATAAAGCGGGGAAAACGTATACGCTATTAAAAGAAACAAACGGAAATCAAGTCACCTTAAAACTAATGGCAGAAAACAATAAGGAATTGATCCGTTTTAACACACAAGAAATTTTTGATAAATATGATAACTATCATGCGACTAAGGAGACGATTCCGGCAGATGAGGCTACATTTACCAAGGAAAATGACCGTGCCAAAATCACCATAGTGGTCCAAAATGTCAGCATTGAGAAGCAGTACAACCAGAACAATGCAAGTATTTATTTGTTTGTTCAGATTAAATAGCGACGGCCCCTCTTATGTAGAGGGGTATTTTCAGTAATAAAAAATAAGGAATGGATCGTATGGTAAGAATAAACCTATAGAAAGGGGGATGACAATGGACTTAACAATTAAATGGAACGGAAAAATGGCTTTTGCAGGAACAACTCCTTCTGGCCATGAAATCAAAATGGATGCGGCACCGGAAGTAGGCGGCGAGAATACGGGGGCAAGGCCGACCGAGCTGCTCCTGCAGGCAGCAGCCGGCTGTACAGCGATGGATATTATTTCGATTTTGCAAAAAATGCGGCTCGAGCCCACTTCGTTTCAAATCGATGTAGACGGTGAACGGGCGGAGGAACACCCGAAGCGTTTTACCAACATCAACATTCACTTTGCCTTAGATGGAGAACTGCCTGAAGACAAAGTCATCCGGGCGATTCAACTCTCTAAAGATAAATACTGCTCCGTTTCCCATTCATTAAATGCAGAAATGACTGTCAGCTACTCCATTAACGGGATAAAAGGAGAAAAGGCGATTTAAGATTTCAAAATGACTAAAATCACGGGGACGGTTCTGCTGCTTCCGAAGCAGCAGAACCGTCCCCGTGATTCTTTGAGCATTTGGTTTGCCTTTTATGCTATTTTCATATATTCTTAATCCGAGATATTATCAACTGAGATAACTAAAAAGGAGATTTTTGAATTATGAATATATTAGTAGTAAAAGCAAACAACCGTCCTGCTTCAGAAGCGGTATCAAGCAAAATGTATGAGACTTTCATGGAGAATCTTGAAGGTGTTAACGTAACAACTTACGATGTATTTGCAGAAGACATGCCATACTTTGGCCAAGACCTTTTCAATGCATTTGGTAAATTACAAGCTGGTGAAGAGTTAACAGATCTTGAACAGCGTCTTGTGGCAGCTAAACAAAAAGCGATGGATGCTCTAACAGCAGCGGACGTAGTAGTTTTTGCCTTCCCATTATGGAATTTAACAGTCCCAGCTAAATTGCATACATTCATCGATTATGTAGCTGGAGCAGGTTTTACTTTCAAATACACTGAAGCTGGCGTAGTTGGTTTGATGTCTGATAAAAAGGCTGTTATCCTATCTGCACGTGGTGGTATTTACTCAACACCTGAAGCAGCTCCAATGGAAATGGCAGCTACTTATATTAAAAATATGGTCGGCGGCTTATTCGGTATGGAAATCGTTGATGAAGTCATCATCGAGGGGCACAATGCGGCACAAGATCAAGCGGAAACGATTATTGCTGAAGGTCTAGCAAAAGTGGCTGCAGTAGCAAAACGTTTTTCAGCGGTTAAAGCTTAATTTATCAGAGATTTGTTCATAAATATATGAAATATGTGCTTTAAACCTACCTTAGTGTTATGAGGTAGGTTTTTTGTTGTAAATGGAAATAATTTTAGAAAAAGAGGTTGCGGAGGTTTTTCCTTTTGGCTGATTTAAAATATTTAGAACCGACTGAGCTGCTTGAAAAAATCTATGCCACGTTATGCTCGGAGTATGAGGATGCCGAGCATTATAAAGACGAAAAGGACCAGAAGGAAATAGAGGTCACGAAAAGCCGGTTAACGAAGAAGATATTTAATGAATTTGTGGTTGACGAAGAGTATTTTTTGACAATGGATTCGGATGTATTTAAGGAAAGATACCATTTATATGAGGATGATTTTTTGCGGCTGATTAAGCAGTGCAGTGAAAATAGGGTGGAGTATGATACGTTTGTGCAGATTATTGATGACCTAATTGCCAGTGCGAAATTTCGGCTCCATGCATTCGAACAATTAACGGAGGAGATTCAGAAGATACAGGAAGTGGAGGAGACGGAGGAAGAGAGTGAGGGAACTGAGGCAAGCGAGGGAGGGGAAGAGGAATAACATCTTTGGAGTCAGGTCCAAACCTAGGAATTGAATAGGAAGCCACCCTGTATTGACTCTGGTTCCAGAGTTGCACGGGATGGCTTTCTCTTTTTTAGGCCCGTTCCCTCATCCGGTCGGGCAGACTTTGGATGGACTGTACCACTAAATCTAGTTTGGACTCGATGCGATATAGCAAATAGAGTGATACGACGATTGGGAAGCCTACTTCACTAATGAGGGGAATGATTTGTTCCACGACAGGTTCCTCCTTTCGGTTTTGATCTGTAATAGAATGAAAGAAAAGGCCGGTTCCACTAAGAATCCGGCCTCCTATTATTGTCCAGTTACAGCGCCTAGCCCCTCGAGGTCACAAGCATATCCAGTTGCGGCTCCTTGGGACTCTAGACTTTAGCCACCCCCTAAAGAAGGCAAAAAGCGCCTTCTTACAGGGTGCGTCTTAGTCTAGAGTCCCAGGGCAGTCGCCTCCACATTTAGGTCAATCCGTCCAAAAGGTTAAAAGGCAACCTTTCGACCGGCTTGTCTTGAGCTTGGCTACAGAAAACTATCGTTTTCTGTTCGCATTAAGGGAGACTAATCTCTGGCTACGCTTTGTTTGCCATCGATAAATCTCCCTATATCGGGGCTGACCAAGGCGCTTCCGCTTTTCTAATTATGCAAGCTCATAATCTGTCACGTCACGGTTGATTACTCTAGCTCCTTTTGAAGCGACAAGTTTACCGCCAGCAGTAGTGAAAACATCTGCGGCAATAATCTGTGCCATCGAAAGTTTCACCACATTCTCATCAACCGGCTCCTTTGGATTCTCAACCGAGATGCGAGCCGTCTTCCCAAACTCCGTACCAAACTGCAATTCCAACGTCTTAGCCATTCAAATCACCTCCTTTTCCCTGTCCTAGTGTTGTTAATGGTGACAGGCACCACATTAACGATGCTGACACCACGTTATCCGATGATTTCGGAGTTGTCGGTGCGTTCTACTCGGCTTAGGGAGTCATTGCATAGAGCAGAGATCGCTTGGGCTGCTTGGAATAGCTGGTCCACGGTTGCTTCCTTCTTGATGTTGTTGAATGTTTTGGATTTTAGGATCGGGTTTCCTTCGTTATCGATGCCAGCATCGAATAACAATCGAAGTTTCGTTCCTGCTAGTAAGGCTTGAGCCATTGTCTATCACCTCCTTTCGCCTTATATATATAGTTTCATAGGCAAAAAGGACAGGTGGTGGGAAAAATTTTTAAAGAAGTTGTTTTGCATCGCATTTTGTCGATGGGATGGGGATTTCTCACTGCCTGTAACCTCTTTCAAACCCTTCCAATTTCTGCTAGAATAATAGTCATAACGACGCATCTGCTCATGTTAAGCAAATGTTAATAATGTAATGGTTTACTAGATGGAAAATTGTGTGATAAGGAGATGGTAGGTTGAATCGTTTGAAAACGAAGATTATTTCATCAGCATTTGCCCTAGGCGTCATCAGTTCCGTCAGTTTCCTATTGCCGTCAACCTCTTATGCCCAGACACCACTGAATGTCCCGCTTATCTCGCAATTACCAGAATTAAAGAATGGCTGCGAGGTTACGAGTCTATCCATGCTGCTTCGATACAAAGGTGTGAATGTTACGAAAATGACGCTGGCTAGCCAAGTGAAAAAAGATCCGACCCCCTATCGTGTATCCGGAGGTACCATCTACTGGGGGAACCCCAATACTGGATTTGTCGGGGATATTACCGGTCGTTCCATCGGTTATTCTGTCTATCATGGTCCTGTCTATCAGTTAGCTAACCGATATACCAATTCAATCGATTTAACAGGTAACTCGTTTGATGTCATTTTGAAGCAATTAGACCAAGGAAAACCGGTTTGGGTGATTACCACAAGTACCTTCGCAACCGTACCAAGCGGTCAGTGGCAAACGATCCAAACGCCAATCGGTCCGCTGCGAATGACATTTCATGAGCATAGCGTCCTGCTTACCGGTTATGACCAAAACTATGTCTACTTCAATGACCCACTTGCTAATATAAAAAATCGCAAGGTATCGCGAACATCATTTATTAATGGCTGGGAGCAATTTGGCAGACAGGCGATTACATATGGATCTATCAGAGGTGTTCTTGATAAACCGGTTGCAAATGCAACCATTAATGAAACCTATAATCTATCAGGTTGGTTTTTAGATGAGAGTAAAGTGTCCAAGATTGAAGTATTAGTTGACGGAAAAGTCGTCGGCCAGGCCGCTTATGGCGATTCCCGACCAGATGTTCAAAGAGCGTATCCATCCTACAACAATGGTAATGCCGGCTTCCATTATGCGTTGGACACGAAGAAGTTGAGTAATGGAAACCATACAATAACAGTAAAGGAAACAGGCAAAAACGGCTGGACTAGTACACTGCCTGGTAAGGCTGTCAACGTATCGAATGCAAAAGGTATGTTAGATACTCCGGCAGTAAACGAGAAAACAAAGGGACAGTATAATGTAAAAGGCTGGTATTTGGATCCAAACGGCGTCTCCAAAGTAGAAGTATTGGTAGATGGAAAAGTGGTCGGGCAAGCCGTTTACGGCGATTCAAGACCGGATGTCAAAAATGCCCATCCGTCCTACAACAATGCCAATGCTGGCTACCACTATACCCTTGATACTACGAAACTAGCAGACGGAACTCATACGATTACCGTTAGAGAAACGAGCAAAAAGGGTCTTGTCTCGTCATTGCCAAATAAATCGTTTGTGATTTCCAATGTCAGAGGGAGTCTCGATCAGCCCGCAGTAAATAGTACGATTAGTGGCAGCAAAACGGTATCAGGCTGGTTTTTAGATGAAAATAGCGTTGCGAGGATTGATGTGCTGGTGGATGGAAGGGTTGTTGGCCAGGCGGTTTACGGCGATTTACGACCAGATGTTCAAAAAGTCTATCCAGAATTTCATAATGGCAATGCCGGCTATCATTATGTGCTGAATACAAAAGGGTTTAGCAATGGCAAACATACGATAACAGTTAGGGAAATAGGAAAAACCGGCAGAATTACAACATTGCCGGGAAGAGTTGTAACCATCTCAAATTAAAAGGCTATGTTAAAAGTTATTGATATTCTGGAACGATGTTGAATGGAGCGGAAGGCGCTCGACTCCTCGAAAATGCTGTCGCATTTTCTTCGTGCATGGGCAGATTCGAAGAAGTAATTTCAATGTCCTGCGGGAGTACGGGGCAGGGGAGACCCCAAAGGCGCATCAGCGACGAGGAGGCTCCCCGGCACGCCCGCGGGTAGCTTGACGCCTGGAGCGGAAATCAACATCCATGTTTAACACAGCCAATTAAAAAGAAAGAGGTTGATTCTAAAGCGAATCAGCCTCTGTTTTTTAGCGAAACAACCATTATTCAACCTTTAAAATAAAGTAAAACAATTAGACCAATGATTAGTCCAATGAACAAAAGAGACCCCAGCCCTGTACTATATACAAAATAAACTCTAACATTGATAATCACATGAACAATAAAGAAAATAAGCAAGCAACAAAGTAAAAAAATAATTAAATTAACATTCTTATTCCTATTCCTATACAAAGGAAACAGCCCCCATCTTAGTAGGGAATTTAGGATTATAACACCCTATCTATAATATTTTCCTTTCGTTTGAAATATTCATCATTGCCCCATTTACTAAATCATATTCATGGCTTAAGCTCAAGTCCAGCTCGTAATTTTTTAAGCGCACTCCCTTTCCACTGCTTTACGGCAGAAATGGATACTTTTTCACGTAAGGCAATCTCCTTTATGGATAAATCCTCTAAGAAAGTCGAGGTTACCCACTTTTTTTCTTTTTCCGTTAAACCATGACAATACGCTAGCACTTGCTCCATCCCCAGCGGGAGAGGCGAGCAGCTTCCTTCGATCAACCCCCAATATTCCTCTTTCGGATACACATTGCCAGCCTCATACCGGCTGCACCTGGTCAACTCTAGTAATAGCTTCCCCTTAATATAGCTATAGGCATAATTGGTGAAGGTTCCTTTTCCCGCATCAAATCCCTTTTGTGCTTCCCAAAGCCCAATTAACGCTGTTTGATAGAATTCTTCCCGATTGCGGTAAATTGATAAAGATTTCAAGATTCGGTGAATCATAGGTGTATATTGGACGACTAACTCCTCAAAGCTAACCATTGCTAGATCCTTTCGGGACCCGCGCGCGTCTCTAATTTTTCCTAGGTAGCTCTACCATAACGAGAAACGCGAATTACAGCGAATTGCACTTTTTTGAATTTGACGGGGAAAAAGAGTTGAAAAGGATGATTTTTCTTTTAAAATAAAAAAATTGGAGGGGATTATTGAAAGATGAACGAAATTTTGCAGGATTTGTTGTTTGGAGCTGCAGAGTTTTATTGATATCACCAAATTATTCCTGGTTTTGTATAATTCTATTAGGCTCTTGTAGAAATGCCTGCTAGTTGTGTAGAATTCGCTTCTCTTTTTGTAGAATTCCGTCCTAATCTTGAAGAATTCTAAATTCAATTGGTAAAATTTTCAATTAAAGATGGAATGAACTAAGCTATGGTCTGTATAATGGCTAGGAGGGGGTGCGGAATTGGAAACCATTATGAAGATGTTTCACCATTTGGATTGGGCGAATCAACGTATTTTAGAAGCTTTGAAATCGAAAGAAGACCAGGCAAATCAGGCCAAGCTACAATTCTCCCACATCTTGCTTGCGGAAGAGGTTTGGTTTCAGCGGATCAAAGGACAAGACAGTAATCCACTAGCCATCTGGACAGAACTTACGATAGAAGAGTGCTCGAAGCTTGTTGAAAAAAATAAACAACATGTTGCCAGACTTTTTGCAGGGGTGTCTAAGGAGGATTTGGAGGAACGAATCGTCTATAAAAATAGTACTGGCCAAGAGTTTTCCACTTCCGTCAGGGATATTCTCACGCATGTGGCACTTCATGGACAGTATCATCGAGGTCAGATTAACCGGCTGCTGCGCCAAGTTGGTCATGAGCCTGTAAATGTTGATTTTATTACGTTTGTCAGATAAGAAGTGAGACTTCTATTGGACAATATAATGGTTTTTGTCCAATAGAACATCATGCAAATCTATTTCAAAAAGGACCATGATTCTATCAAAAAAAGACTCTTGCTGTGACTTTTGAAACTGAATCCATTCCCATATTTTGCTATGATAATATCGTCAGTTTATCCTCTGCTGAAGGGAGCCCTCTATGAAAGATCAAGGCAAAAACTCCGATTTAAATCCGTATATGAATTCCGCCCCGTCTTTTCAGCCGCCATGTATCTCCGCTCATTGGGAACAGCTATTTAATAAAATGAATATATGTTTATGGTCCGTAGATGCCAGTACAAGGAGAACACTGCAGATCTCCTCATCCTGTAAAACCATTTTGGGGTATGATCACGATGAGTTTATGAAGAATGCATCCTTGTGGGAGGATATCCTGCATCCAAATGATAAAGAAAACGTCCTAGAGCAGCTGCTTTCCATCCAATATGGTCAATCAGCCAAGCTGGAGTACCGAATTCGTACACCGTATGGAGACTGCAAATGGGTTTCGGATTATGTCACTGCCGTTTACGAGAGAACTGCTAAAGCCTATGTTTCGGTACGCTATGACCGTGTTGTCATGGATATTGACCACCGAAAAAAGACCGAAGAAGAACTCAACTACCTGTCCTTTCACGACGCCTTAACAGGATTACCGAACCGGCGGAAATTAGAAAAGGAACTCCAAAATGCACTGATTGAGGCGGCGAAACACAAGCGTTTTGTGGGAATTTTATTTATTGATATCGACCGTTTTAAAGATATTAATGATTAACTAGGCCACAAGATGGGTGATAAATTTATCCAAATGATGGCCAGAAGGTTAAAAGAAAATTTACACTCCGATGCGGTAATCTCGCGCCAGGGCGGAGACGAGTTCGTTGTTTTATTAAAAAATTTACCCCATATTCATGCGATTGAGGGTATCACGGTCCAAGTGAATCGGGTCATGGCGAAGCCGATTAAAATACTTAATCGTGAATACCGGCTCAGCGTCAGCATTGGGACCAGTATTTTTCCAGACCATGGCCATGAAGCAGATGTTCTCATGATGAGGGCGGATCAGGCGATGTATCTCGCAAAAGAAACGAAATCAGGGATTCAGCAATATCAAAATGGCATGTCGAAAAGCCTATCGCGAAAGATGCTATTGGAACAATATCTTCACAGAGCGATTGAAAATCAAGAATTGTATCTGGAATATCAGCCGATTATCGATGTCCAAACACAGCAGATTATTGGTTTGGAGGCACTGCTTCGCTGGAAGCACCCCATGTTGGGGCATATTTCACCAGGGGAATTTATTCAAATTGCGGAGGAGTCGGAACTGATTTTAAACTTGAGCGATTGGGTGTTATTTACCGTCTGTAGGCAGCGTCAGTGCTGGATGGAGCAGGGGTTGCCGCCGTTTTATATTTCAATCAATGTACCTGCAAGGCAAATCCATCAAGATCATTTTATTGAGACAATTAAACGGGCATTAAATCAGTACAGCCTGCCTGCTGATTTTCTAAAAATAGAAATCACTGAACGCACCGCGATGACGAATGTGGAGAAAACCTTATCAACGATGAGAGAGTTGCAGGAATATGGAGTTGATATTATCTTAGATGATTTTGGCATCGGTTATTCGTCAATCAGTTATCTGGTTCAGTATCCGTTTAATACGATCAAGATTGATAAGTCGTTTATCCAGAACCTTACCCACAATGCTAATCAAAAATCAGTTTGCCGCTCGCTGGTGGCGATGGGGAAGAACCTTGGCATGAATGTGGTCGCAGAAGGGGTCGAGGAACGTGAACAATATCATTATTTATCTAGTATCGGATGCGATAAAATGCAAGGTTATTATTTTAGTAAACCCATTTCCAACGATTTGGTCGAGCATTTTTCAAGGCAGAGCTTTGTTTTACAATAAATATGCTTCCACTTTTTTGAAAAAAATCTTGTATTCCCTATATTATGGGATTACGATAAACCTTGACTATGAATCTATCTAGGCAATCAAGGCGGGGAGAGAAAAGCAACTATGCGAAGTTATCTAATTTTGGGAATGTGTGCTTTATTTTTAGTCCAATATTTTGTAGAGGTTAAGTGGCTTGAATTCATTGTTGTCGGCTTGTCGTTAGTGGCTTTCTTAGGCAGTGCCTTTAAAGCTAATCGATTTCCACGCTGGCTCGGCATCATCATGATGACGGCTGGCATTATCATCGAATGGCAAAAGGGAACGGGGGTCCAAGGGATTAGTGATGGCATTTTCTTAATTCTGCCATTGATTTGCTTGTTGGCACTCGCACCGCTTCTATCGATCCCTTTACGGCTCAGCGGCTTCTTTCACGCTATTGAGGTCCTATTGCGAAATCTAAAGCACCAGCCGAAAAAATTATACGCTGGCATTACGGGAACGCTGTTTTTATTAGCCCCGGTCTTAAATTTGGGTTCGGTTCGAATCTTAAATGAGTTTTTGGAAGAAATTAAGCTGCCTTCGGCCATGTCGGCCAAAAGTTACCTAGTCGGGTTTTCCACAGCGATTCTTTGGTCACCGTATTTTGCGTCTGTTTCACTCGTGCTGCACTACTTAAATATCTCTTTTAAAAAGTATATTTTGTTCGGAATGGGTTTGTCATTATTATCATTAGTAGTTGGGAACCTGTTGTTTGCTCTTTGGGAAAAACGCCATCCGTTGATAGAGCCATTAACACCGGCCGCTCCACTTGAAAAACAGCATCAAAAGCAGCTAATGAAGCTGGTCTTATTTGTTTTCCTGCTAATGGGGTCCTGTTTAGTGGTGGAGAATTATACCCATTGGTCGATGATTGTGATTGTTTGTTTGATGTCTATTCTTGTTCCTGCCTTGTACGGGACTGTGACAAATGATTGGAAGCGGATGGTTTCTCCATTAATGGACTTCCGCGATCGAACCGTTCCAATGCTGAACAATGAAATTATGCTGTTTATGAGCGCAGGCATGTTGGCCTTTGCGATGAAGGGGACTAGCGCTGCTAATGGAGTGAGCAGGTTCCTTAGCCTGCTGGCGCACCAATCCTTTATCCTGTTCGCCCTTGCGGTGATGATGCTTGTTTTATGTGTCACCTATATAGGAATCCATCAAATTGCGGCTGTTGGGGCATTGGCCATGCAATTAAATCCTGCGGAGTTAGGGGTGAGCAATGTTAGTTTAGGATTACTGCTCCTGCTTACTTGGTCGATTTCCACTGCTCTCAGTCCTTTCTCCGGTTTGAATTTGATGGTAAGCCGTTTTGCCGGCCTATCTGGAGTTCAAACGGGTCTTCGTGCCAATGGACTGTATTTATCCATCCTAGCGCTGATTGGAATCGCCATTATTTCTTTTATCGGATAAAAACAATAGAAAATGGCTTGGAGCTGTTCCAAGCCATCATCCTTATTTTTTCTCTAACAGCCATTTGGCAACCACTCGCGATTCCGCGGCTGATAAAAGATGTCCTGGCATCTTATCAGTACCTTCCGAAATCACCTTAAATAACTTATCTTCTGAGTATTTACTGCTGATATTTAAAAGAGATGGTCCAACCGCACCTTTTAAATTACCTCCATGACAGGCTGAACACTTATTTCCATAAAGCGTCTCTCCATCCAAAGCTTCCTTCTTGTCAGCTGTATTAGATGAACAGCCCGCTAACAATAAAAGCGATAGCCCTGCAACTGCCCATTTCTTCATATATAATCCTCCATAACCAAAGTTAGACAAAACACTTCCTAACACGATTATAAAGTGTATAAAGATGGAAACAGGGCTGAAAACTTGAAAGTTTTCGTACAATTACATGTGTGCGAGCGACCCATAGAAGAGATCGTTAGCCAATATGGCAACTAGCACTAGGCATCAATCAGTTGAACCTCAGATTCATGCACCAACTGTACATTAAATTGACTGTCCTTCTGCCGGATTTCCCAATAACCAGAAAGATATTTATAAATAACAAAATAAAGCTTACCATTATAAACGACAGTTTCTTGACTCATCCCCATACCACCCTTTTCTCAATTCTCGAGTGATAGTAACTATATTCCATCATTTGCTAAAATATGACGAAAATCTAATAAAACTATTAACATAGTCCTATAGTGAAAAATGGTGTCAGGCACCATTTTTCAAATATCAACATATTTAATATGAACAGTGTCGATATTTGATGATAGAAACTAGTTTCTTGTATTCGCTTTCAACTAGTAAACTTATTTACACAGGGAGTTTTAATATAAGGGGTTATCGCACATGACAAATGAAGATTTATTTATGCAAATTGAAAATCTACGATTAAAAATGATAACTGTAGGGCTTTCAAAAGGTTTTACCTCTGCTGAGACGGTAAAATTGAGTGAAAGACTTGATAGATTAATCAACCTGCAAATGGGCTTAATAGAAGAATTAACAGCATGATGTGAACAGAAAAAATAATATTTTCCCAACAACATAGATGATATATAACGTTTAATCGTAAAATTCGGTACAAGTAAAAAAGGTCGGCTCGCAATGGGATGTGCTAGCCGGCCTTTTTTTAGTATTAGAAAGTATGAATTCCAACTTTGAGAATGGTCCAGCTCTAGGCGCCATCGGCTCGAGGTCACATCACAAGCTTATCCAGTTGCGGCTCCTTGGGACTCAAGGCATAAGCCATCCCCTGAAGAAGGCAAAGAACGCCTTCTTACAGGGTTCGTCTTAGCCTAGAGTCCCAGAACAGTCGCCTCCACATTTAGATCAATCCGTCCAAAAGGTTAAAGAACAACCTTTCGGCCGGCTCGTCTTGTGCTTGTCGCCGAAAGCTGAGCGCCTTGCGCTTTTCTTTTAATAGTGAGGGTAGCCGCCATAATATGGGGAAGGACAGCACCCTGTTAAAGCTCCTGCCGTTAGCCCGTCGGGGTAACCGCCAACAAATGGTGAACCGAAGCCTCCATATCCGTATCCAGGGTAACCCCAATATCCATGATGATGGTGATAATATCCTCCAGGGTAGCCACCATAAAATCCGCCGTGATATCCACCATGATATCCATCATGATATCCGCCGTATCCTCCAAACATGCGCATATATCTCCTCTTCTATTTTTAAGGTAGGGCAAGAATCGCTTCTTACACCACTAATGTATGCATGATAGATGTCCAGTGAATGGGCGAGAGAGGTTTAATCAAGGGTTCAAAGTCTTGTTTCAAATGATAAGAAAGCATAAATTTCGATTTTGAGAATTGTCTAGCTCCAGCGCCTAGCCCCTTGATGGTCTACAGCCACTCCCAAAATGAAGGCAAAAAGCGCCTTCTTTTTGGGTGCGTCTTATGCTTGTCGGGGCTGACCAAGGCGCTTGCGCTTTTCTTAGCTCGCTGCTTCTAATTTGGTTTCCGCAGCTTATCACGTAATCGATGTAATTGCTCCATGAGCTGTTCATACTCGTGTAGCTCAATCTTACAGGTTTCGATTCTCTCACCGACTTGCTGGATAATCGAGGGCTTTTGTTCATAGGCTTTCTCTTCTAAAAAAATAAAAACCTTTCTCTCATCCTCCGAGGAACGTTCCTTATGGAGCCAACCGTTTCCTTCCATTCTTGCAATCATCGGGGTCAACGTTCCGGTTCCGAGATTTAATCTATCACCTAACTCTTTAACCGTTACGCCATCCTTTTCCCATAATGCTAATAGGACTAAGTACTGCGGATAGGTTAACCCGAATGGCTGAAGAACGGTGGTATACAGTTTCGTAAATTCACTGGCTGTTTCATAAATGGCGAAGCATAATTGATTTTTTAATGTAAAGAAGTCTTTCAAGTGATCACCTTATGAAAATAATTTCTTAATATCCTGTTCCATTTTAAGAGGGTCCACAGTTGGGGCATAGCGTTCCAGAACCTGACCATTTGCGTCGACCAGAAACTTAGTGAAATTCCATTTAATATTTTTTAAGAGAAGTCCTTTTTGCTGTTCCTTTAAAAAAGTAAATAATGGATCGGCGTTTTCTCCGTTGACATCAATTTTGGCAAACATCGGGAAGGTTACCCCATAGTTTACTTGGCAAAATTGAGTCGTTTCATCGATATCAGCAAATTCTTGGTTGTTAAACTGGTCGCATGGGAAGCCGAGCACCACGAGTCCTTCATCTTGATATTTTTTATATAATTCCTGAAGTCCTTTAAATTGCGGGGTAAAGCCACATTTGCTTGCTGTATTCACAATAACTAATGGTTTCCCTTCGTATTCCTTCAATGATTTCATATCCCCGTTAGGCATTTTAACAGTAAAATCATAAACCGTTGTCATGGTATTCCTCCTTGAAAAAATATATATCGTAGACGTTTTAATCGTACACGATTAAATATTGTAAATCAATTATTTTCGTCTCCGTTCTTTCGACTTTTTTATTTTCATAATCTTTGTGGAAGGCTGTTTGCGAATCCATTTAATAAAACTGGCAAGCTTAGCATCTACTCTTAGTTCAGTTAAAGTGGTAAGCCTAGCAGCGATTTCTTCATTGGTGTAGAGGGCGTGAATTTGCTTGTGACAGGGGATGCAAAGGTTCGCGGTTGCCCCGAATGTTCCGCCCATTTCTTTTGGAAGCAGGTGATGGACCGTTGTCTCCACCTCTTGCCGACCGCATAGCTCACAAATCCCCATTGTTTTTTCCCTCCCAATATTTTGGTACTATTATGGACAAGAAGTGTTTTTAGGATTCGGAGTTTGGCGTGAAAGGAGAATGCTATGCGTTATTTATTTTTGTTAATCATATTGATACCGGCAGCAGATATTGGATTATTAATCTTATTTGGGAAATCGATCGGTTTTTGGCCAACTTTGCTACTTATTATTTCAACCGGGGTCCTTGGCGCTTATTTAGCGAAAAGGGAGGGGCTACAAACGATTCGAAGGGTCCAAGAGCAGTTAAGCCGCGGTCAGCTTCCGGGTGATGCCTTGTTAGACGGAATTTGTATTTTGATAGGCGGGACCTTTTTATTAACACCAGGGTTTGTTACCGATATTATTGGTTTTCTCATGCTTTTTCCACCGACGCGGAAGCTATTTAAGGTTCTCATTATGTATTTATTCAAAAAGAGGATCAACAGAGGGAATCGAAAAATTATTAAATAAAGCAAAAAAGGTTGTAATCCTATCACACAGACAGGCTACGACTTTTTTCAAAATTGCCCTACATTATCCTTTTTCAGCAAACACACACCATGGCAGCCTAGCATACATTGAACTAGGAAATCCAATTGTAAAGGATGTTCAACTATGTCCCTTAATCCTTTCCCTGTTAAAATTGATACGGTGAGCGGCGGGGTTGTCCAATTTGGAGGAGCACTATTTGTTTCACCAAAAAGCGCTTCAAAAAACGCATTCGGTTCAGGTTCTTCTAATACTGGCGTTAATATTTTAAACGTAAATGGTCCTAGCGCAACCAATGCTACTGATTGCGATGTTATTGATCAGCCAATCGTTCAAGATGCATAACATAATGGAAAAGGCTGTCATAAAATGGCGGTCTTTTTCCCTGTTTGTAACACCATGGAAATAATTTAGCAGTGAGAATTGTCCTATTTGTTGCTATATTTACTTTAAGTATCATTCTATTTTCCTGCCTAAGTTTTACTATTTTAGAAAACGAATTATAAAATATATGTATTCTTTTTTGGAGGAATTTTCTTGGCCAACATCATTGTATTCATATTAATCATTCTTTTTTTAATCATAGTAGTTAGAGTTGCCAGGGTTGTAACCAAGGGGATTCAAATAGAACAAGAATTAAATGAGAGTGAGCAGATAAATAAAAGACTTCAAGAGCAAATCAAAATGAGTGAACAGCGGTATAAATCCCTGTTTGATTACCATTTTGATGCGGTTTATTCGCTGGATTTAAAAGGTCGATTTACGAGTGCAAATCCTGTTTGCGAAGCCTTATCCGGTTATAGCCCGGAAGAACTTAGTGGCAAGAATTTTTCGGAGATAATCTTGAACGAGGATTTGGAAGAGACCGTCCGAATTTTCCATCAAACCATTAAGGACGGGGGAAGCCAGCAAAACAAATTCCGTCTGAAGCATAAAAATGGAGAAATCATTCATTTGCATACGACTCTTATCCCAATCATTATTGATGGACAAACGGTCGGTGTTTATGGCGTGGCAAAAGACATTACAGAGCAAATTAAGAGTCAAGAAATGATTCAGCATTTGGCCTATCATGATTATTTGACCGGGCTCCCGAACCGAAACATGTTAGAGTCTTTTTTAACTAGCGGGACGATTGCAATGGAGAACATAGCCGTATTGTTTATTGATCTTGATCGTTTCAAGATTGTCAATGATACATTGGGCCATTCCATGGGCGACCAGCTTTTAAAGAAAGTAGCAGAAACGTTAAAAGCGTCGTTATCGGATAAGGATTTGATTTTTAGGCAAGGCGGAGACGAATTTATTGTGATCTTGAAGGATGCTGACCGTAAAAGAGCAGATACTGCAGCGAATGTCATCCTTGATGCATTATCCATACCGTTTAAATTAAATACGACAGAAGTATTTACTTCTCCAAGCATCGGTATCAGTTTATCACCTGAGGATGGAGAAACGGTTGAATTACTAATCAAGCACGCAGATTTTGCGATGTACCAGGCTAAAAAGGCGGGGAAAAAAACATACCGCTTTTATTCTTGTATTCAGCATGAGGGAGATTTCAACCCATTGACGATGGAAATGGAGCTTCATAAGGCTATTAAAAGGAATGAATTGTTTCTGCATTATCAGCCTAGGGTGGATCTGAAAACAGGAAATATAGTGGGTGTCGAAGCCTTGATTCGCTGGAATCATGCGAAATGGGGCATGGTCTCACCAACCAAATTTATTTCGATTGCAGAAGAATCAGGTCTCATTAATCCAATCGGGGAGTGGGTCCTAAGGCAAGCGTGTTCACAGAATAAACTTTGGCAGGAGCGTGGATTCCCACCAATCGTCGTCTCTGTTAATTTATCCGCCCGTCAGTTTTCGAATGTGAGTATCGTTTCCATTGTTGAAAGAGTACTGAACGAAACCGGCTTGGCACCAAAATTTTTAGAACTTGAGATTACGGAAAGTATGACGATGGATATTGAACATACGATTTCCACTCTTCACGAATTGAAGAGGCTGGGTGTTCTTATCAGCATTGATGACTTCGGAACAGGTTTCAGTTCCTTGAATTATTTAAAAGAGTTTCCGGTTGATACCTTAAAGATTGATCAATCCTTTGTGAGAGGACTGCTTAATAATAATAATGGGGACACGATTGTCAAAACAATCATTTCGATGACCCATCATCTTCAGTTAAAAGTGGTTGCAGAAGGGATTGAAACAGAGGAGCAATTAGTTTTCTTACAGGAGCATCATTGTGATGAAGGGCAAGGCTATTTCTTTAGTAAACCTGTTTTTGCAGAGGAATTCGTTCAAATGTGGACGAGGATGGAGCAGTTTGTGGGGGAGTATGGAATCATGCAGGAACCGTACTGGTTTGGAGATGACATCCCCTCAGGTAACCATCAAGTATATTTACCATAGAAGACCGATAGAGTAGAACCCTATCGGTCTTCTTTTATTTAGGCTGTGTTAAAGGGATATTGTTGATTTTGGAACGATTTCACTAGACCTGCAAAATAAACGGAAAAATTCCGTTTAAATTGGGAAATACCTCTATTTCCTTAAAAATAAGGGGAGTTTTTCCGTCTATAATATCCAAATCTTCGGATTTTGTCTTATTTAGAGCAGTTAATCGGAATATCTCCGCTTAAATCTGCTGCTTAAGCTCCCGCTATATACATTAGCCGGAAATTCTCCGTCTATGAATCTCATACCTACACGAAAATCAACCATGAATAATAACAGAGCCTAAGAAAGACCTCTAGAATTTTCATTCTAAAGGTCTTAATTATAGGATTCTTCTTTCAGCACTTCCGGAATCGGCTTTTGCTTTTGTGTCAAAAAGAAAAAGACCCCAGCCAGCACAAGCAGACCACCGACAATCTGCCAGCCCGCTAGTTTTTCATCCAGCAAGAAGAACGCTAAGATGGTAGCCCCGACAGGTTCTCCTAAAATACTCATCGATATGGTTGTCGCATTGACATAGTTTAATAACCAGTTATTGATAACATGGCTAACCGTTGGTACCGCTGCGAGTAAAAGAAAGATGCCCCACTCTTTTGCTGGATACCCAGTCACTGCAACCCCCGCTGTCAGATTATAGATGGTTAGCACCACTGCCGCTGAGAAAAACACACAAAAGCTATAAAGCCAATGGGATACTTTTTTAACGGTTGACTGACCAATTAACAGATAACCAACGACCGAAATAACACTAAAAAAGGAGAGGATATCCCCCATCATGGCACCTTTACTTAAGCCGAAGTCTCCCCAGCCAATCATCATGGCCCCGATAATCGCAATGCCCATTGTCAGCAAGGCAGGAATGGACGTCCGCTCTTTATATAAAAAGAAGCCTCCTACCAATGAAACAATTGGCTGCAATGCTAGTATAATCGTCGAACTTGCTACAGTTGTCAGCTTTAGTGAACCAAACCAAAGAACAAAGTGGAACGCCAAAAAGAGGCCGGAAAAGAATAGAAAATACCAATCCTTTTTCTCAATTTTTTTAAATTCATGACGCTTTTTCCAAACAATTGGCAGCATCAGGATGCAAGCAAACCACATCCGATACATACTTAATATCGAAGCTGGTGCGTCAGACCACTTCACAAAAATAGCCGAAAACGATATCGCAATAATGGAAATCGTCAGCGGCAGGGCAAACGATCTTGAACCTTCCTGTTTCATCTCGTCCTCCTATGAACATAACAAATCTCAAACATCTATCTATTATACTCGTGATTTTTTCATGTCTCAATGACTTTCCAGAAATAACTAAATACAAGCCGGATTTTCAGTTAACCGGCTTCTGTATCTTTTTTAACTTTTTAAAAGTACTTTTTATATATAGGAAAGACAAAAGATAAATGGATAAGGTTATAAGATAAATGGGGTAAGAGTAAGAGAGTTTCCAGCTATAATAGGTGAACATATGAAATTTCAGACTGATCCATTCCACTAGCATGGCGATAACAGACCAGCCGAGAATATACCAAAATATCTTCAAACCGCGAATAGACCACTTATCAAAATAATAAATAAAAAAATACCCAAAAGGCGGGTAAATGAACCAGCCAATCAAATCAAACCACTCAAATTTACCAGTATCGTTGATATCATACATATTAAAGCTTGAACCGCCTATAATATGGTCGGTTACTTGAACATAGGACATTCCGAAAAAAAGGATCAGTAAGGTAATGGTTAAAGGAAATCTCTTAGGAAGTTTTAGCATCAGCCAATAAGTCAGAATAAGAGAAATCACAATAAACCACTCGTTTTCGTCAAATTTTTCAGGTAGTAATAACATTAGTGATTCAACTCCTTCAGAACTAAATTTCGAAAAAGAGAATGAAGGAAGTAGGTAATCAGGTAAATACATAGCCATTGTATAATATCAAACGACCAGTTCCAGTTTTGATAAATGAGCACCTTAAAATATCTTAATCCCTGTTCTAGTCCAACAATGGAAAAAACGGCTAACAAGATCATAAGGACTTTTCCTAACTTAACTTGAATTTTCCGTATAGAGTCTAAACTGCAGGAAATGATCAACGGATATAAAACGATAAACGTCAAGTAAAAGGCAAAGAGGTCTGGGCTCTTTTTCGATAAAATAATTCCTTTTATATTTAGCGTGATTAGATCCATCATATTGCTGTCCAGGTACATGACAAGAAGGAAAATCATCGTTAGTTCGAGTGAATTTAATATTTTGGGTCTAACCGTGCAATAAATGACGGCTAATAAGGTGATGGTGGAATAAATGGTAAAAGCCATGGCTCCTCCCTTTCCGGCATTTTCAATTATTATGTTCCATTTTATGAAAATCATTTGTATTTTTTTGACAACATTTTTGGTAATATAAAAAGTAAGTTTGTACATAGAAGAGAAGGTTTTAAGAGCCTTTACAAAGGAGAGAAATGATATGGCAGTGTTAGTTACGGGTGGAGCCGGATATATCGGCAGTCATACCTGTATTGAACTATTAAACGCCGGCCGCGATATTATCGTTGTCGATAACTATTCAAACAGTAAACCGGAGTCTTTAAAAAGGGTTAAAGAACTTACGGGGAAGGATTTTGCTTTTTATGAGGTGGACCTCCTTGACCGGATAGGTCTTGAGAAAGTCTTTGCCGAAAATCAGATTGAGGCTGTCATTCATTTTGCTGGATTGAAGGCGGTGGGTGAATCGGTATCAATTCCGCTTCACTATTACCATAATAATATCACCGGTACACTGATTCTCTGTGAAGTGATGAAGCAATTTGGGGTCAAGAATTTGGTGTTTAGTTCTTCCGCGACCGTTTACGGAATGCCGGAGCGTGTGCCTATTCAAGAGGATTTCCCACTGGGCGCTACGAATCCTTACGGCCGGACTAAACTAATGGTTGAAGAAATCTTACGGGATTTATATGTGTCTGATTCCGAATGGAGTATTGCATTATTACGTTATTTCAACCCAATCGGCGCTCACGAAAGTGGTCGGATTGGCGAGGATCCAAATGGAATTCCCAATAACTTAATGCCGTTCATTACTCAGGTGGCGGTTGGCAAATTAAAGCAGTTGCAAGTGTTTGGCAGTGATTATCCGACGGTAGATGGAACAGGTGTCCGCGATTATATCCATGTGGTTGATTTAGCCATTGGTCATCTGAAGGCGCTTGAAAAAATTCTTCCTAGTACCGGTGTAGAGGCTTACAATCTTGGCACGGGTACGGGTTATAGTGTGCTTGAGATTGTGACAGCTTTTGAAAAGGCTTCTGGTGTTGAGATTCCTTATAAGATTGTCGACCGCAGACCTGGAGATGTGGCGGTTTGTTACGCGGATCCCGCGAAGGCAAAGAATGAGCTTGGCTGGACTGCTTCGAGGGGAATTGCTGAAATGTGTGAGGATTCTTGGAGATGGCAGAAAAATAACCCGAATGGGTATGAAGAGTAAGGGTTAGTTCGATTGTGGCAGGATGATCGGGGCGGAGTGTTTGGTGAAGTCCGAATAGGAGGTTGATTCCGGACAGGACAGCTCTGATAAGGGAGGATGTTGTCCGAATGAGGTTATGATTCGGACAGGAAGCGCTCTGTAAGGGGTCGATGTTGTCCGAATGAGGGTTTGATTCGGACAGGAACCACTCGGAAAAGGGTGATGTTGTCCGAATGAGGTAGTGATTCGGACAGGGATCGCTCTGTAAGGGGTCGATGTTGTCCGAATGAGGGTTTGATTCGGACAGGAAGCACTCGGAAAAGGGTGATGTTGTCCGAATGAGGTAGTGATTCGGACAGGGATCGCTCTGTAAGGGGTCGATGTTGTCCGAATGAGGGTTTGATTCGGACAGGAACCACTCGGAAAAGGGTGATGTTGTCCGAATGAGGTAGTGATTCGGACAGGGATCGCTCTGTAAGGGGTCGATGTTGTCCGAATGAGGGTTTGATTCGGACAGGAACCACTCGGAAAAGGGTGATGTTGTCCGAATGAGGTAGTGATTCGGACAGGGATCGCTCTGTAAGGGGTCGATGTTGTCCGAATGAGGGTTTGATTCGGACAGGAAGCACCGGAAAAGGGTGTATACTGTCCGAATGCGAGGTTAATTCGGACAGGAAGCGCCGGAAAAGGGTGTATGCTGTCCGAATGCGAGGTTAATTCGGACAAGAAGCGCCGGAAAAGGGTGTACGCTGTCCGAATACAAGGTTAATTCGGACAGGACCCAACTGAAAAAGCCAGATATTGTCCGAACAAGCCATCATCTAGAAAGATTAAAAGCTTATATCATAGTAATAGGCTCAATCATAAGAAGGTGTTTTATGGAGATCAAAATAGATAATTTAACCGGTCCAGAAATAGCAGCACTGATTAGAGAGCACCTTCACGGTATGACATTAAATTCACCTCCTGAAAGCATTCATGCCTTAAATCTAGAACAACTACGCCGGCCGGAAATTACTTTCTGGAGTGTCTGGGAAGGTCAGGATTTGCTTGGTTGCGGTGCGCTGAAAGAACTGGATCAACAGCATGGCGAGATTAAATCGATGCGCACCTCGTCGCAGCACCTAAGAAAAGGTGTAGCCAAACGGATGCTTCAGCACATTATTGATGAGGCTAAGCTGCGCGGCTATCGGCGCTTAAGTCTAGAAACAGGATCCATGGCTGCTTTTGAACCGGCCAGAAACCTGTATGCCCGTTTTGGCTTCCAATATTGTGAGCCGTTTGGGGATTATATTGAGGATCCTAATAGTGTTTTTATGACGTTGGAAATATAAGAAAAGCGAAACTCGCCCAGTCACAGTGGGCGGGTTTTTTTAAAATAGGAAAGTATAAATTTCGTCTTTGAGAATTGTCCAGCTCCAGGCGCCAGCGGCTCGAGGTCACAAGCCAATCCGTCCAAAAGGTTAAAGAGCTACCTTTCGGCCGGCTCGTCTTGTGCTTGTCGCCGAAAGCTAAGCGCCTTACGCTTTTCTTATGAAACTAACCAACCTCCATTTTAAAATTACAATAAATACGCATGAATGGAGTATAAAAAGCAGATATTATTCCATAATGAGGGGGATTATAATGAGAAAAAAGTGGAAAATGTACTTATTGTTAATAGTACCCTGGTTATCTGTCACGAAGCTTGGTAAGTCTTCATTCATTCGGTACCTGCCAACAATTATTTTCAGCGACTTGCTGATTGCCTTAATAAGCGAGCTATCCCGGGAGTTCAAATGGTGGAAAGTAAAAAATCCTATTTTTCCAAAATTAGCAACCGATGTATCCTTTGTATTTGGTCCATTTTCCATCCTGAACTTTTGGATCTTCAAGTTAACGTACAAACGATTTTGGTTATATCTATTGACGAATATTTTTTCTGACTATTTATTTGCTTACCCATTAACCACCATTGCAGAAAAGCTAAGAGTATATAAAATGGGAAGAATGAGCCGCATGCAACTTTTCCTGTTAAGTGTGGCGGTCGCTATTGTTAATTACATATACCAATTCCTCATTGTTGAACCGTTAAGAAAAGGAAAATATAAGAATTATACATAAAAAAATGACGTGTGCCTATCCACACGTCATTTCTTATGTATCTTATATTATTCTACCTCAACCTTACTTGCTTGTGCATTTGCGGCAGTATAAACGCCTTTTGACTCAATAAAGCGCTGAATCCGTTTCATTGCTTCCTGCAGCTGCGTCATAGAAGCAGCGTAACTGCAGCGAATATAACCCTCACCGCTTTCACCAAACACATGACCCGGTACAACCGCCACTTTTTCCTGCATCAACAGTTCCTCGGCAAACTGTTCAGAGCTTAAGCCAGTTGCGCGAATCGATGGGAATACATAAAAGGCGCCTCCAGGCGTATGGCAATCAAGACCCATCTGGTTCAGGGTCTGCACCATATAATTCCGTCTCCGGCGATAGCTGTTGCGCATCGAGATAACTTCATCATACGTATTCCGAAGCGCCTCAATGGCGCCATGCTGAAGCATATGCGGGGCACACATCGTTGTATACTGATGGATTTTTAACATCACTTCCACAAATTCCACTGGTCCTGCTAGGAAGCCTAATCTCCAGCCGGTCATCGCAAAGCCTTTGGAAAAACCATTAATGAGAATGGTCCGCTCATACATACCTTCCATCGCGGCCACACTGCAAAACTCTTCGTCATAAGAAAGCTCTGCATAAATCTCATCCGAGACCACCAGTAAGTCGTGCTTCTTGATCACGTTGGCGATTTCGACAAGCTCTTCCCTGGTTAGCATACTGCCGGTCGGATTGTTAGGCGAGCACAAAAGAATCGCTTTTGTTTTTGGTGTAATCGCCGCCTCGATTTGTTCAGGTGTTACTTTAAATCCGTTCACGGGAGAGGTGGAAACTGGAACAGGTTTCCCGCCGGCAATTGCTACTAATGGGCCATAAGAGACAAAGGCAGGCTCGACAATCAACACTTCATCGCCTTGATTTAAAATCGCGCGGAAAGCGAGGTCGATTCCCTGGCTTGCTCCAATCGTGACGATTACTTGATTTTTTGGACTGTACTCTACGCCAAATCTTGTACTCAAATAGTTCGTAATTTCTTCTCGTAATTCGAGTAATCCCGCGTTTGCAGTATAAGAAGTGTAGCCTTGTTCGAGAGAAAGAATGGTTGCTTCACGAATACTCCATGGGGTGGTGAAATCTGGTTCGCCAACCCCTAGTGATATAACACCCTCCATGCTGGCAGCGAGGTCGAAAAATTTCCTAATCCCTGATGGCTGTAGTTCTTTGGCTGTTTGGGATAGATAGTGGGCATGCTCGTGCCTCATGGTGTAACCACCATCCTGCGATCTTTATCATCATTTTCTTCTTCAAAAATAACCCCATCATGTTTGTATTTTTTTAACATGAAATGAGTCGTTGTTGAGATGACATTTTCAATCGTCGATAATTTTTCCGATACAAATTTAGAAATTTGGATCATCGATCTTCCTTCGACCGTAATGGACAGGTCGTAAGCACCTGACATGAGGTAAAGCGATGATACCTCAGGGAATTTGCTAATTCGCTGTGCTACCTCATCAAAGCCGACGCCGCGTTTTGGCGTCACTTTGACATCGATCATGGCGATGACATTTTCCTGGCCTTCAACTTTGCTCCAGTCGATTAAAGTTGGATAGCTGATAATGATTTGGGATTGCTCTAATTTTTCAATCGTCGATTTAACAGTTTCTTCACTGCACATCGCCATTAAGGCGATCGATTCTACAGGTAATTTATGATTTTCTTCAATGATTTTTAAAATTTCAATTTCCTCAGTGCTAAGTTGCATGTGGATATCCTCCTATTGCTTTCTTTGGACTTTATTTATAGTTTAGCTCAAGCGCCGAGGGACTTGTCTTCATCCTGTGCCCTTGTCCAAGAGCGCTCCGCTTTTCTCACTTAATGATGATTTTAATCCTATTTGTGGTGTCTGTCACGCAATGTTGAAAAAAATTTTGTATTTTTCTGAAAGCAAATTCATTTTCTAAGACTATATCATTATTTTTTAAAATGGAAGCGCGCACATGAAAAATTAGTAAAATTTTATTGAAAAATAGGAGTATAATAGGAAAATAAATTCTAGCTACAGGAGTAGAGAATGGTGGAAAAACAAACAAGCAAGTTTAGGTGGGTCGTTTTTGCTTCGGTGTTGTTTACGTATTTTTTAATTGTTAGTCAGCGGACAGCACCAGGGTTAATTTCTGACCAGTTGATGAAAGAGTTCAGTTTGACAGCGTCGATGATTGGTTTGTTGACAAGCATACAGTTTTTGGCCTATGCAGGTTTTCAAATCCCAATTGGCATTTTGTCCGACCGGTTTGGGCCCAATTTCTTCCTTATTATTGGTACTTTACTCAACGGGATTGGCACGCTTATATACAGTCTTGCTCCAAATGAGTATTTTCTTCTTGTGGCAAGATTATTGGCAGGACTGGGGGATGCCACCATTTGGGTGAATCTCGTATTGATTTTAAGTCAATGGTTTAAGGTCAAAGAGTTTGTTGGTTTACTCGGAATAGCAGGGATGGCCGGAAGCGCAGGATTTCTGCTCGCCACCGTACCTTTTTCGGCGTGGATTTCGGTAACAGGCTGGCGTACACCCTTTTTTATTATTGGAATCATCTTAGTATTAAGTGCACTATTGCTTTATTACGTTCTTGAAAAAAAGTCCAAGCAGCTGTTTAAGACGGATGCTATGAAAATGAAGCAAAAGGCGCCTCGTGAAAAAACAATGGTAGTATTACGGCGGATTTTTTCAAGCCGTCAGGCCTGGGCCGCGTTCTTCTGCCACTTTGGTCTAGTGGGTACTTACGTTGGGTTTATCGGCTCCTGGGCTGTTCCTTATGGCATGCATGTCTATGATATGACACGTTCACAGTCCAGTCAGCTGGTGATGATTGGTCTGGTGGGTGCTCTTGTTGGGGCACCGCTGACAAGCTGGATCTCAAGCCGGTTTGGTTCCATTAAGAAACCATTTGTGATTGTTCATGTGATAGCGTTTATTAGCTGGTTGGTGTTATTTTATACCGGCAAGCCGCCCTATTATCTGCTTGTCATTATTTTCTTATTGATTGGGTATGGGAATGGCTCTAGTTCTTTAACTTTTGCAGTGGTTCGGAAATCGTTTGATATCAAGGAAGTGGGTGTCGTTTCGGGCTTTGCCAATACGGGGGGCTTTTTAAGTGCGGTGCTCCTCCCAAGTATTTTTGGTAAAGTATTAGACCATTTTCACACAGCATCAGCAAGCATCGGTTATCATTATGGGTTTCTCATTCCCGTTATTTTCTCGTTAATGGGGCTCATTGGCGGAATCTTTATTAAAGAAAAGCATCAAGAGGCAGAACAGCCAAGTGAATTACCAGCATAAAAAAAGAGGAAGGATTTCAAGACGAAATCCTTCCTCTTTTTTCGTCTAGCTCCAGCGCCTAGCCCCGACAAGCATAAGCCACTCAGGGAATGAAGTCAAAGAACGCCTTCTTTCCCTGAGCGTCTTATGCTTGTCGGGGCTGTTCAAGGCGCTTACGCTTTTGGTCTTTTAATGTTGTAGGAACGCTAATTGAATAAAGAAAAGAATGGCAAACACATAAAGCAAAGGATGAATGTCACGCCATTTTCCTCTGACTAATTTTAAAAGTGGGAAGCTAATAAAGCCGAGGGCAATTCCCGTTGAAATGCTGGAAGTGAGCGGCATACTTATAACGGTTAGGAAAGCAGGGAAGGCCTCATCTAACTCATTCCAATTAATTTTGGCAATACTGCCCATCATCAAACTGCCGACAATAATTAGCGCAGGTGCCGTAATCGCAGCAATCCCTGATACAGCGCTAACGAGCGGACCGAAGAAAGCTGACACGATAAACAAGATGGCAACTGTTACAGAAGTTAACCCTGTCCGTCCGCCTGCGGCAACACCTGAAGTGGATTCAATAAAGGCGGTGGTCGGGCTTGTACCAAAAATAGAGCCGAAAAGGGTCGCGATTGAATCTGACAGAAGGGCCTGTCTTGCCCGTGGCAGCTTGTCACCCTTCATTAAGCCAGCTTGATTGGCTACACCAATCATCGTTCCTGTTGTATCAAATATCGTCACAAGGATGAACGAAAAGACAACCGCATAAAGGCTGTGGTGGATCACATCCGTAATGGCTGTAATCGGATTGGTAATCATCAGTCCTTCCGGAAGGGATGGAAGTGACATGAATCCTTTATCGAAGGAAAGCTGACCTGTAAAGAAAGCAATCACTCCGGTTACAATCATTCCGAAAAACAATGCCCCGTTGACTCTCAGGACCATTAAGATCAACGTTACGGCAAGACCAACGATGGCTAAAAGAGCTGAAGCTGAATGCAGGTCACCTAAACCAACTAAAGTAGAAGGATTGGCGATAATGATTTTCGTTTCACGTAAACCAATAAAAGCAATAAACAAACCGATTCCGGCGGTAATTCCGTATTTCAGATTATCAGGAATGGCTTCGATTAATTTTTCCCTGAAAGGTGTTAGGGATAAGATGAGAAAAATAAGTCCGGCGACGAAAACAGCGGCGAAGGCCGTTTGGTAGCTGACTCCCTGATGGGTACCGACGACAGAATAAGCGAAGTAGGCGTTCAAGCCCATCCCCGGTGCAATCGCAATCGGATAATTAGCGAATAGCCCCATCCAAAGGGTTCCGGCTAAAGCGGCAATGATGGTGGCTGAAAAGACTTGTTCAAATGGCACTCCGGCATCTGATAGGATAACAGGATTGACAACCACGATGTAGACCATGGTAAAGAAGGTGGTAATTCCAGCCATCAATTCTGTTTTTGCATTGGTATGATTTTCTTGCAATCTAAACATGAGGATACCTCCAAAATACGAACGTTTTAATGCAACTTTTATATATTATTCGTTTTTAACGAAAGTTTCAATAGTTATGTTTTATTTTTCTCTAAATGGTAATTGTTTAAGCGTTATCTTATTTAAGAAATGTTATAAAAAATTCATAAATAGATCCATGAGGACAGAATTGAAGCAGAAAAGGTGAAGCCTGTCCGCATAAAGCGTCCATGAGGACAAAATTGAAGCAGAAAAGGGTGAAGCCTGTCCGCATGAAGGGGCCATGAGGACAGAATTGAAACAGAAAAGGTGAAGCCTGTCCGCATAAAGCGTCTATGAGGACAAAATCCAACCAGGAAAGGCGCAATGTGTCCGCATAAAGAAAAGTCCTTCACCTACGGAAGGACATTTTTGTACTTCTTCAAATCATTCAGCAATGATAAATGCATCGGTTATGCCGGCCTTTTTGAGTTCGTTTAAACGGTCATCTGCATTTGCCCGGTTTCCGTAGGCACCGGATTGGACGCGATACCAGATCTTACCGGAAATCGTCACGGTGTCGACAAACGAATCAATTCCTTTTGATGATAGATACGTTACTCGGTCATCGGCATTTTCTCTTGATTGAAACGATCCTGCAATTACTTTATAGAGAGTGCCTGTCCCAGGATCGACCGCTTTTTTTGGTAGATTAAAGGCTTTGGCAAGCCCGTTGGCATGACCTTGAGCGACATTTTGCCGCCAGCTGCTTTGTTTCATTAAAGTAGCATCATGGGCATTATCAATAAAGCCGTTTTCTGATAAAAGCGCTGGCATATGGGATTCACGTAACACATGGAAATTCGCCTTCTTCTGGCCGCGATCGGTTAAGCTATTCAGCTTAAGGACCTCGGCGTGAATGATATCCTGATATTTTGCCGATGTAGACGTATCTGATAGACCACTATAAATATAATCTTCATATCCAGTACCACCGCCGGCATTAATATGAATCGCCAAATAATAGTCGGCTCCCCAGCTGTTTGCCTCATTTGTGCGCTCGGTTAATCCTTTGGTAATATCCGATGTACGGCTCATCTTAATATCGATATTTTCAAACTGATTAAGAAGGATTGTCCGCAATTTAAGAGCAATATCAAGTGTGACATCTTTTTCGTTTAGTCCATTTCCCTGGGCACCGGGATCAGTACCGCCATGCCCCGGATCCAAATAAAGCTTCATTCTATCAACCCCTTATTAAAAATTTGTCTTTCAGATTAATATATGGATAAGCTTGCAAAAGGGCTTGTACGATTGCCCGGAACGTAAAAAAACCAACCGAAATGGTTGGCTTTCAATAAATTTCAGGAAATAATTTCTGCTTTCTTATTCAAAAAATGTTCTAATTCAATAAATGATGATATTTAATAGGAAACGAAGCATTGGCAGCGTGTTTTTCATTATCTTCATTACTTAAGAATTTATTAAGATGCGCTCTGGGTAATATGTGAAAAAATTCAGAATTTAAAAATTGGTTAAAAATATTAATTGACGTAGTGGAGCAAAGTGTTATATATTTTAACATATTGATGTAAGGAAATATAACATGGTGGTGATTCCATGAAAAAAATAGAAGCGATTATTAGACCAGATAAACTCACGGATACGATTAAGGGATTAAAAAGTCTTGGCATAACAGGTTTCACGGTGTCACAGGTAGTGGGACGCGGAAAACAAAAGGATACAAAGGGTGTCTATCGCGGGAAAAATTATCAAGTAACACTTCACCCAAAAGTAAAACTTGAAATTGTTCTTTCTGATTATTTAGTCGATGCAACGATACAGACGGTTATTAAGGCAGCACAGACCGGTGAGGAAGGCGATGGGAAAATCTATGTTTATCCTATTCTAGAAGCCTATAACATTCGGACGGGTACATTTGATTATGATATTGATGATTTAGTGAAAAGGGAGGAGGGACTTTAATGGAATTGACGTTCATCAATACAGTATGGGTTGTTTTGGCTTCGGCAATGGTATTGTTTATGGAAGGTGGATTCAGCTTACTAGAAGCAGGGTTTGTTCGAACAAAAAATGCGGTAAATGTAACGATGAAAATTTTCGTGGACTTAACGATTGGAGCTTTGGCATTTTGGATGGTCGGTTTTGGAGTCATGTTCGGTAAGGATGCCTTTGGAATCATTGGAACCAATTTATTTGGGAGCCCTGAAAAAATCCATCTTGCGATTCATTTGCCTGGTACCGCTTTTGTTCTTTTTCAAATGGGTTTTGCGGTGGCAAGCATATCGATTATATCAGGTGCAGTGGCAGAACGGATGAATTTCAAAGCCTATGTGGTGACAGCAGCACTCATCTGTATTGTCATCTATCCAATAAGCGGACACTGGATTTGGAATCCTGATGGCTGGTTAGCAAAGATCGGTTTTAAAGATTTTTCCGGATCGGCGGCGATTCATGCCGTTGGCGGTTTTGCTGCATTGGCGATGGCGAAATGGCTTGGACCAAGAAAGGGCAGATTTAATTCCGATGGCAGCGCAAATGTATTTGCGCCAAGTAATATTCCTTTAGCATCGGCTGGTGCGTTTATTCTATGGTTTGGCTGGTTTGCGTTTAATGCCGGCAGTACATTGGATGCATCAAGCCCTGAGCTTGCGCCGGTTGCGATTAATACGATGCTTGCAGGAGCGAGCGGTGGGACAGTGGCCTTATTTTTAACGATGAAGAAGTTCGGGACAGCGGACCCAAGTATGACGATTAATGGCGTATTGGCGGGATTAGTAGCGATTACGGCTGGGTGTGCGTATGTTTCAGAGTGGTCCTCTATTATCATTGGTGCCATTAGTGGCGTTTTGGTCATTTATGCCACGTTGTTAGTGGATTATCTAAAGGTGGATGATCCGGTTGGTGCGGTGGCCGTACATGGTTTCGGTGGTGTTTTTGGAACGATTGCGGTTGGATTATTTGATAAGAGTGATGGCTTGTTAACAACCGGTCATGTTTCACTTGTTTTGATCCAGCTATTAGGAGCGGCTGTTGTTATGGTATGGGGACTCTTGGGTGGAACGTTTATGGCGAAAGTATGCGAGAAAACAGTTGGGTTCCGCGCCAAGGAGCGAGAGGAAGACGAAGGCTTGGATATGTCGTACCATGGGATACCGGCTTATAACGAGCTGGAGAGGTTTACTGATATACCGACGAGCTTATTTAATTTTGAAGAAACGACAGGCATTACGGTGGCACCGCCAGCCAGCAGTAAGGTCAAAGCAGGAAAAGCAGTATAAAGAAAGGCCGGATTCCGATGCGAATCCGGCCTTTTAGTACAGATTAAGGAAGTATATGATCGACCTTGAGAATTGTCCAGCTCCGCGCCTAGCCCTCGAAGTCACAAGCCAAGCCGTCCAAAAGGTTAAGTGGCAACCTATCAACCGGTTTAGCTTGTGTTTGTCGGGGCTTTTCTTTATGCTAGTATTCTATCTTTCCTCAAACTCTTCACTTTATACATTTCTTGATCAGCCTGTTCTAGAATATCATCAACCGTTAACAGTGTCCCAGGTTTATAGTGATGTAGCCCATGGCTAGCCGAGATTTGGTATGGATTAACGCCCGAGTGGTTAAGGATGTCAAAATCCTGTTCAACCCGTGCCCAGAATTGTTGAACTTCTTCTTGCTGCTTATTTAAAAAGATAATAATAAATTCGTCTCCTCCTAAGCGGAATAAATGGTCTTTCTTTGAAAGGTGCTTATGGATTAGTTCACAGCATGTCTTAATTAATTCATCCCCAGAAGAATGGCCGTAGGTATCATTGACTATTTTTAAATTGTTAATGTCGATAAACATCAGGATAAATTCAATTGAAGCCTCGAGCTGTTCTTGGATGAACTCCATTCCGCTTCTCCGGTTTCTCACACCTGTTAGCACATCAATCGAAGCGTGTTTGACTAGTTCAGCCTCTTTCTCTTTTATAGCCGTAATATCCGTTGTATCAATTAAGACGCACGTATGATCCAAGTATTCGATTAATTCAAAATTAAGTAAAGACCACTTCTCTAAATCTGGTGTGATTTGCTGTCGTGTAATGTAGTTTTTCATCCTACTTTCTCTTTCTAGCTTGCTTAGAATATCTTGCTTTTCCTCTTCGTTAGAAAACAAGAAGCTTCCATTTCTTAAATCGTTCAGCTGATAGTACTCAATCGCCTGTTTATTCATTAGAACAATCTCAAAATCGGCAAGTTTCATCAGGATGAGCGGTTTGGGGTTCATGTTAAACAAACTTCGAAAGCTTTCTTTACTTTTACTAAGCCTCTGCTTGTTTACGAAATCTCTTTTTCGAAAGGTATAGAAAGCAAGTGCAATGGTATAGGCAATGACAGCGGTGCCAGTTGAATTAATTAACATGGAAAGGAACAGATAATGATTGGTTTCCATCCAATTTAATCCTAATAAGAAAAAAATGTGTACTGCACCATAATGGATTAATATGTTTCTTGGGTTAAGGGGGAAAATGGCTGCTACAGCCAATAAAATAATGATATACGCATATAGATTTTTTGTGAATAACTGGCTGTTGATTGAAGAAACAGCCCCAATGATTAAATAAAGGAGTACAAAACTGTTCACGATCATGCTTTTTGAAACTCGGCTTTCTTTGCTTCGATAAATCCACACAAAAATGAGCGAGATCAACATACCGCTGATATGTACCATCGTTAGAACTCTTTTAAAAGTGGGATGGTCCAGATTCTTAAATAGGACAAAGTCGACAATGAAAAAACAGGGATAAGTAAGGATGAGCATATAAGAGACTAATTTTAGTCTCTCGAACAAATGCTCATAATTATGGTGGTCAAATTCTCTAGCCATGTTCGTTTTTTTCAATAGATTAGTAGGTAAGGATTTCATATTCCAATTCATCCTTTTATATGATTATCTTCAAAATCTTAACATAATTTGAGGTCGCGTGATAGTGTTGAATTGATGGCAATTATTACAAAGACCTCTTTAAAAGCTGATTAATAAGAATAGTGTTATAATAATAAAGGTTTTAATTCTAGCTAAGGGGAAATGAATATGATTCTCGTCGTTGGCGGAGCGGGTTACATTGGTAGCCATCTCGTAAAGGAATTAGTAGAAAAAGAAGATGTTGTCGTCCTGGATAATCTATCAACAGGCCATCGTGAGGCCATTGATAAACGGGCCATTTTTGTAAGAGGGGACCTCGGAAATGAGGAAGACCTGCAAATGGTATTCAGAAGTTATCCTATTAAAGCGGTCATGCATTTTGCTGCTTTTAGCTTGGTTGGGGAGTCAGTTGTTGACCCATTAAAGTATTATGAAAATAATGTAGCGTCTACCTTAACATTATTAAAAGTGATGATGAAATTCAAAGTAAAGAACTTTATTTTCTCTTCGACTGCTGCTACATATGGAATTCCTGATGTGGAGTTAATTGATGAAACGACTAAGACGGCACCGATTAATCCTTATGGACAATCGAAGCTAATGGTCGAGCAAATGCTGGCTGATTTTTCAAAATCGTACGGATTGAATTATGTCGTTCTTCGTTACTTTAATGCAGCAGGTGCTCATGAATCAGCGGCTATCGGTGAAAGTCATGACCCAGAAACCCACTTAATTCCGATTATTTTGCAGCAATTATTAGGTACTCGGGAAAAGGTTTCGGTATTTGGCTCGGATTATGACACCCCGGATGGAACCTGTATTCGTGATTATATCCATGTGACCGATTTAGCTGAAGCTCATATTCTTGCCCTAGAAGCTTTGCTATCAGAGGAGAAATCGGCGGAAACTTATAATTTAGGCAACGGACTCGGGTTCTCTGTTAAGGAAGTCATTGAGACTTGTGAACGAGTTACGGGAGTTAAGGCGAACGTCGAAATGGCGGACCGTCGTTCAGGGGATCCTGCTAGATTAGTAGCTTCTTCTGATAAGATTTTCACAGAGCTAGGCTGGAAAGCCGAACGCCGTTTAGAGAGAATTATTGAAGATGCCTGGAGATGGCATCAAAAACAACCATATTAATATAAAAAAAGCAATGCACCTTTCTAGGCGCATTGCTTTCGTTTTTTAGATGATTATAATTATTAATCTAGTAATAATGGATGGTTATTTAAAAGTGGAAGTGTTAATCACCATTAGATCTGTAAAATAAATGGGAAGGAAGGCGTTTCGAGGGTTAAGGCTATTTCAAAAGGGATAAGCCCTATCTCAAAACAAATCAAGTAAGCCTATATGAAACAAAATAACCACAGGGATATACCACTGTGGCCATACTAATTATAGTAAACCTACTAATTCTAATCCTCTTAAAATTCCATCTTCATCTACATGTTTTGTCACGTATTTAGCAACGTCCTTTACCTCTTCGACGGCATTGCCCATTGCAATGCTGTTTTCTACAAATGTGAGCATAGTGACATCATTCAGCCCGTCACCAAAAGCATACACGTTCTCTTTCGGGATAGTTAAATGATTCATTAAGGCTTCAATCCCTATTGCTTTTGAACCTCCCGCAGGAACCACATCGACAGAGCGCTCATGCCAGCGGACAAATTCAAATTTACTGAACTGGGAACGATAGGCTTCTTGTTCCTCATCATTACAGAATAATAAAGATTGATAAATTTCGCTTCCTTTATAAAAGTGAGGATCAAACACATATCCATCTTTAATTTTTAATGAACCGATTCCCTCTTCAACATGGGGATGGGATTCAACACTTGAGTACATTTTTTCGTGGTTTTCATAAATGATTGGATTAAGCTTGTTACCAGCTGAAGCAGTTAATAAATGCAGTTCGTCTGGATCGAGAGGGTTTCGATAGACAGGTTTACCGTTATGAACGACATATTGACCATTGAAGCTAACGTAAGAATGAATACCAAGTTCTTCCCGTAAATCCTTAAACATAAAGGGAGCGCGTCCAGTCGCAATGGCGATTTCATGACCTAATTCTTGTAATCTATTAATAGCCATTTTGGCTGAGGCGGGTAATTGCTTTTCTTCATTTAAAAGAGTGCCGTCAATATCGAAAAAAATCAATTGTTTGGTTTGCAATGGTGATTCCTTCCTTTCTGCTTATGTTGAAATATATTTTGTCAAAAAGCACAACTAAATCCATTATAAACGATAATAGGGCTTTCATATATGAGGGATTTTATGTAAGCGGTTTTACTAGACCTGTGATTTCCTTAAAAAAATGCTATCGTGTAAAATAATAATAGGCAATGTGTTCAGTGATACTATTGCCATTGTTAGGAGTTGGATGATTTGGAATGGCAAGAAAAAAGACAATTAGTGAAGGTCTCTCATCTCTATTATAAGGACGGTCAGACACAGGCGGAAATCGCCAATAAATTAGGGGTTTCTCGTCCGGTAATTTCCAAGTTGCTGCAAAAGGCCAAAGATGAAGGGATTGTAAATATATATATAAAGGATGAAACTGTCCGCACGGTTGAGCTCGAACAGCAGCTTGAAAAATGTTTCAACCTTAAGGATGCGATTGTGTTGCCGAATGACGGCTTGTCGAGCGAACGGGACAAGCGGGCAGTAGGGCTTGCAGGTGCCAATTATTTATCGCAAAATGCCAAGGGCGTCAAAAGCATTGGGATATCATGGGGAACGACCCTTGCCTATCTCGTTCAGGAATATCCTTATGAGCGACATGAAGAAGTCCAGATTGTCCCACTTGAAGGCGGAATGGGTGTCAAAGAGGTGGAAATCCATGCTAACCAGCTTGCCAATGAATTGGCTAAAAAAATGAACGGCACCTGCACCTATTTGTATGCCCCGGCCATCGTGGAAACAAAGGAATTAAAGGAACGATTAATGGAACTGCAGGATATTGAAACGGTGTTGGAAAGCAGTCGCCAAGTCGATATTGCTGTGATTAGCATCGGCAATCCTTTTCAACAGTCCACGTTAATGAGGCTTGGTTACCTAACAGAGCAGGATTTAAGCGAGCTCGAGGAAATGGGGGCTGTTGGCGATATTGGGTATCGTTTTTTTGATGCAAAAGGAAACCAAATCAGTGACTCCTCCAGCCAAAAAATTATTGGAATAACCTTAGATGAATTAAAGCAAATCAAGAATGTTGTGGCGGTAGTTGAAGGGGAGCACAAGGCAGAAAGTGTACTCGGAGCATTGAAAGGCCAATTTATTGATGTCCTGATCGTCGATGAAAAATTGGCAAGTGCTATTTTAAAGCTTACACAATGAAAAAAATAAATAAAAATGTTCAATAAAGAGGAAGTGTGCAGGCGTCAAACTTCTTCTTTTTAGCAACATAAGGCAGGACCATGCTATCGCATTTGGCGTTTCGTCCATTGTTGGGTTTTCATTCTTAGTGATAATGGTTTAAAATACACTTAAGGCAAGATCATTTAAAAGGTGGTTCGTATATGGACGAATTGGTGAAAAATCATCAGGATGATTTTTCGAATAATGAAAGGCTTACAGAACGTCTTCAGATGACTTTGGCTTTTTGCAAGCGATACCATATGTCAGCCGCTGTTTGTTACCTTAGAATACAAATCCCACCGAACTTATTACCACAACAAAATCAAGAGCTAGAGAAACGCCTTCTTCGCCAAATCGTCACCAGGCTAAAAAATTCGATTCGGGAGATTGACACTGTTATCGAGGTCATTCGCACTGATTTTATTATTTTACTAACCGATATAACGGAGTATGATTGCCAGTTCATTTGTAAGCGAATAATTGGCGTGGTCTCTGAACAATATTCGTTGGATTTCCACCAAATTTCTGTCGGCTGTCATATCGGGGTTTGCCTGTATCCGTATAGTTCCGAGGATGCCCATGAATTAATGTCTGTGGCCAAAGCGCAAATGTATGAAGCGGAAAAGGATGGGGAAAACCGCTGTTCTTTTTATAAAGGATGGCTTGATGCGAACGCCAATCGAGAAATGGTAATTGAGAATGATCTTCCATATGCGCTAAAGAAAGGGCAGCTCTACGTTCAATACCAGCCACAGTATAGTTTAATGGAAAAGAGGGTTACAGGTGTTGAGGCCTTGATCCGCTGGAACCATCCAAGTCTAGGTACCGTCGCTCCGGGGGAATTTATTGACCATGCCGAGGAAGCAGGTGTACTGAATGGCCTGTTCTACTGGATTTTCGAGGAATGTTGTAAAAATATGGCCAGAGCGAGAGAGAATGACAACAAATTGAAGTATTCGATTAATTTGTCCGTCAATCAGCTGTTACTGGACAACTTTTTAGCCAAAATAACTTCGATCTTAGCGGATTGGTCGGTTCAAGCCGAGCAAATCACCCTGGAAATCACCGAGAATATTGAAATTTACACGGTGAAAAGGGTCAAGGAACGGTTGGTTGCCTTGAAAGAGATGGGTTTTACAATCGCTCTAGATGATTTTGGTAATGGATATTTCTCGTTTTCCGATTTTCTTTTGCTGCCGATTGACTATCTAAAGCTTGACCGTAACTTTGTTTTAAGTTTAAAGAAAAATAAAACGTACGTCGATGTTATTTCTCCGATTATGCAAATGGCCCATAATCTGGGGCTGCAGGTGATTATTGAAGGAATTGAGGAGCATGAGCAGTTTTTAGAATGGAAGGAATTAGGCTGTGATTTAATTCAAGGTTACTTTATCAGTCAGCCGTTGACCTTTGAAGAATTTTTTGCTTCCATCGACGAGATTGACCGAAGAATTCAGGAAAGCTATTTTTAAAGAATCATGGGGACGGTTCTCTTGCTTCCAGATTAGGAAAGAGAGAAAAATATTGTTATAATTATACATATCATTGAAGATGCGAAGGAGAGACGGTTTGTGAAAAAAGTACGTAAAGCGATTATCCCTGCAGCTGGGCTTGGGACACGATTTTTACCAGCAACGAAGGCCATGCCAAAAGAGATGCTGCCAATTGTTGATAAGCCAACGATCCAATATATTGTTGAAGAAGCGATTGCTTCCGGTATCGAGGATATTATTATTGTTACAGGTAAAGGGAAGCGCGCGATTGAGGATCATTTTGATTTTGCCCCTGAGCTTGAGAAGAACTTAATGGAAAAAGAAAAATGGGATTTATTGAGTAAAGTCAACTATACTTCTAATCTCGCCGATATTCATTATATTCGCCAAAAGGAACCAAAGGGACTGGGACATGCCGTTTGGTGTGCGCGAAACTTTATTGGAGATGAACCATTTGCGGTGCTATTGGGTGATGACATTGTCCAGAGTGAAACTCCTTGTTTAAAGCAGCTGATTGAACAATATGAGGCGACCTTCTCGTCGATTATTGGTGTGCAGCATGTGCCTGAGAACGAGACTCATCGTTATGGGATTGTTGATCCGCTTGCGCAGGAAGGCAGACGCTACCAGGTGAAGAATTTCGTTGAAAAGCCAGCTCCTGGAACGGCTCCATCGAATCTTGCAATCATGGGTAGATATATTTTAACACCTGAAATTTTTATGTTCCTTGATGCTCATGAAGCTGGAGCCGGCGGTGAAATCCAGTTAACGGATGCCATTCAAAAACTAAACCAGATTCAGCGCGTGTTTGCCTACGACTTTGAGGGCAAACGGTTTGATGTCGGCGAAAAGATCGGCTTTGTCAAAACCACCATCGAATTCGCTTTGCAGCAAGAAGGACTAAACACCGAACTCATCCAATTCCTAAAAGAACTGATCCAAGAAAACGAAAACAAACTAGACAGCAAACAAGAAAACAAACTAGACAGCAAACAAGAAGACAACATCCAAGAAGTGTAAATGGTGTCAGGCACCGGAGAGAACCGAATAATTTAGTTGTTCATAGAATAGATAATGAATGATTTAGGAGGTTTGACCGATGTATCCTTTTACCAATTATTATGATGCTTTAAATAGACAGACGCATGAGTTGATTCAAGATGTGGAGCAGGCGGTCAATGGTGAATATTCAGCGATTGAATGTTATACCAGATTGGCCAATTTAGCTTCGAATAAGAAAGAGCGGGAACGAATCTTGGAGATTCGTGAGGATGAAGTCAAACATTATCAGCAGTTTGTTCAAATTTATCGTGGCTTAACTGGGAGGCCACCTCAGCCAAAAATCACGGAAGAATGCCCAAATAGTTATCTGAAGGGTTTAATGTTTGCGATTGAGGATGAACAGAAAACGGTGGATTTTTACATGGACATAGCCGATAAGGCGACGGATCCGATGATGAGAAGTGCCTTTCAGAGAGCGGCAGTGGATGAACAAAATCATGCAGTCTGGTTTTTGTATTTTTTTACAAAAGGAAAATCATAGAGGAATTGCCCCCGGGGGATACCCAGATGGGGGCGTTTTTTGTTTACTTGAGTTTGCAAGTATTGTTGGGATTAATCTCCTCCTCCTCCATCGGAATCACTCCCTCCGCCGGAATCGCTGCTATAATCTGAATCAGTATTTGGGGAAGACTCTAGGTTGTCGTCATGGTAGGAATGATTATCATAAGAAGAATGGTCTTTTTTTTTGTTTATGCTCGGGAAGATTAAGAAGGCAAAGATAATTAATAAGGTACCAAAGAATTCCTGCGTACCGAAAATAAGGTAGACCCCGTACACAAGAAGGAGAATACCAATAATTCGCTGAAACAATCTGATTACTTTCAGAGACATTCCCCCTTAGATATTAATAATGTGAGTAAGTTCTCTCCTTATAAATAAATATTAAGACGTAGGACCTTTTATACGTTAATGGCGTAAATCAAGCCTGGCCGTCTTTTTAGGACAAAACACTTGTTGTGCCTACCCCAAAGTCATGGGGGAAATCGACCAATGCCTGGTGAAATGAGCCATCCCCATTGAAAATGATCCAACCGCCATCTTATAGTATGGTCGAGGTGGCAAGCTTGACTTTTTGATGACAGTATAATTGGGGTGTAAATGGTAAAAAATCCAATGATGCCAAAAAATGAGCCAATACCTGCCTGAAATGAGCCAATCAAGGGAGAAAATCGGCCAATGGCTGCCCGAAATGAGCCATTCCCCCTTGAAAATGAGCCAATCGCCATTTTAGAGTATGGTCGAGGTGGCAAGCTTGGCTATTTGATGAAAGTGTAATTGGTTATAAGTGGTAAAAAATCCGATGATACCAAAAAATGAGCCAATACCTGTCCGAAATGAGCCAATCAAGGGGAAAAATCGGCCAATGGCTGCCCGAAATGAGCCATTCCCCCTTGAAAATGAGCCAATCGCCATTTTAGAGTAAGATCGAGGTGGCAAGCTTGGCTTTTTGATGGCAGTATAATTGGGTGTAAATGGTAAAAAATCCGATGATACCAAAAAATGAGCCAATACCTGCCTGAAATGAGCCAATCAAGGGGGAAAATCGGCCAATGGCTGCCTGAAATGAGCCATTCCCCCTTGAAAATGAGCCAATCGCCATTTTAGAGTATGGTCGAGGTGGCAAGCTTGGCTTATTGATGACAGTATAATTGGTTATAAATAGTAAAAAATCCGATGATACCAAAAAATGAGCCAATACCTGTCCGAAATGAGCCAATCAAGGGGGAAAATCGGCCAATGGCTGCCCGAAATGAGCCATTCCCCCTTGAAAATGAGCCAATCGCCATTTTAGAGTATAATCGAGGTGGCAAGCTTGGCTTATTGATGACAGTATAATTGGTTATAAATAGTAAAAAATCCGATGATACCAAAAAATGAGCCAATACCTGTCCGA
>NZ_JAFBEX010000013.1 GCF_016908975.1 Neobacillus cucumis | reverse complement strand
AGGGAAAGAATTATCCGGTATTAGCACCGGTTTCCCGGTGTTATCCCAGTCTTACAGGCAGGTTGCCCACGTGTTACTCACCCGTCCGCCGCTAATCAACAGGAGCAAGCTCCCATTGATTCGCTCGACTTGCATGTATTAGGCACGCCGCCAGCGTTCGTCCTGAGCCAGGATCAAACTCTCCAAGAAATTTGATTAGCTCATTTGTTACGTTGGCATAGTTTCAATTAAGCAACTATTAATTATTGTTTGTTGACGTTTTTGTTTGTTTAGTTTTCAAAGGACAATTAGTGACAGGAATAAATTCTACCATATGATCAAACGAGATGTCAAATATTATTTTAAAATATTTTTTTCGTTCGTCCAACGAGAATTAATATTATCAGATTCAGTTAACCTTGTCAACATCTTAATAATATTTTTTAATGAGCTGTTTGCCTATCAGGCATCTCCTCATCAGGATTACTATATTACTATCATATCCAAATGAAGTCAACCACTATTAAACAATTTTTTAAAAAGAAAGCCTGATTTAAGAAACGTAATCAGGCAGCTTAACGATAAATGTACTTCCCTTTCCTAGTTCACTTGTAACCTGTATTGTTCCCTTATGAGTTTCAACAATCCATTTCGCAATGGAAAGTCCCAATCCATGTCCGCCTATTTGTCGGGAACGAGATTTATCTGTCCGATAAAAACGCTCAAAAATTTTGAGATAATCCTCTTTCTTAATCCCAATTCCCGTATCTTGAACCATTATTCTAACTTCGCGACCTTCTTTGACAAGATTAAGTTTTACTTGCCCACCTTCGGGAGTATATTTTATGGCATTGTCTAAAAGGATATAGATTAATTGCGATAACCTCTGCGGATCTCCCATTACATTAAAATCATCTGGTGCGGACAACCCAAACTGAATCTGTTTGGCAGCAGCAATCGGATGTAGTGACTCGATTGCTTTTTCAGCAAGAGGCTTTAAATCAAATACTTCTGTTTTAAGCTCAATAGTATTCGAATCAGAACGTGCGAGAGTTAACAAATCACTGACTAGGTTCGTCATTCGCTTGACTTCTTCCCTCATATTACTCAGTAACTTACCTGCCATCTCATCCTTTTGGGTATCAAGTGTCATATCCATTGCATCAACGGACGATAACAAGACACTCAAAGGTGTCCGCAACTCATGGGATGCATCCCCAACAAATTCCCGCTGCCTTTTAAAGGCTGATTTAATCGGAACCATTGCCCGTTTAGACATGCGTAAACTGATAAATATAGCCACACCCACAAAAACCATTCCCAACACGATAAGAATGACCAAAATCCAGTGAAATAAGCGATATGCAAAGGTAATGTCTTTACCTATATATATTTGACCTATATATTGACCTTTATAATAAACATCATGGCTGGCGATCAACATGTGAATATCTTGATTTTGATCAGGGGCTCGAAATTCTCCTCTTCCTTTTCGTAATTTCTCATCCATTTGAATCACTTCATTCAGAATATCCTGACCATTAGACATCTGTTTATTTACGATGGAAAGTAATTGAGGGCGTAAGCGTGGATTAGCCTCGCTGCCCATGACTACTTCGCCACTCGAATTCATAACATAATAAAAAGATTGATCTACTCCAGCAAAAATCACTTCTTGATTTTGAATGCCTCTAAGGTCACTTTGGTTATTCTTCCCTATCAATGTCTCGATGTACCCAGCCTCCTGGGCCACTAAGGTCCGCAGTTCCCTTTCCTGTGTATTGAGGATAACAAAATAAAGAACCGAATAGACAATCACAATAAAGAGAAAGAGAAATAACATGAGAAGACCGCTAAAATTTCGGGTCAACCTATTTTGTGTATTATTAAAAACATCTTTGTCAAACCGATTGAATAGCGGGTCAATAATGGATAAAAATTTATGTCTCAAATTTATACCCTACCCCTCTGATACTTTGAAGTTTATCTTGCTTATCAATCTTGGATAGTTTTTTTCGGATTAATTTAACCGTTGCATCAATTGTCTTCATCGTCACATCGGTATCTAGACCCCAGACACGCTCGTAAATCAGTTCACGTGGCAGGACTTGTCCTTTATTTTGCACAAGTAAATCTAATAATTGAAATTCACGAGGACTAAATTGAATTTCCGCATCAACGGTCCGTACTAGATGGCTTGCCCGATTAAAAAACAGTCCTTCTATCTCAGTCTCATCTTCCATAATAGGTGCAAAGTTTCGGCGGGACAAGGCACGCAGTCTAGCACTTAGTTCATCAAATTCAAATGGTTTAACAAGGTAATCATCTGCTCCTGAATCAAGACCCTGAATTCGGTCTTGAACAGTATCTTTAGCGGTTAACATTAGGATGGCCCCTGAATATCCTTGTTTTCGAAGCCGTTTGCAGACATCTACACCGTCTCCATTCGGCATCATCCAATCCATTATAATCACATCATAGTGGGCAGTTGTTGCATAATAGAAAGCGTCCTCCCCTTCCTTAACCCATTCCACATTGCAATTAGCTTTCTTTTTTAACATATATACAATTAAATCACCAAGGCGATGATCATCTTCTGCTAATAAAACATTCATTTTTAACAGGCTCCTTTTTTCCTCATTATATCTATAAAACATTCTATCGAAAAAGCCTTAAGTTTATCTTAAAGATAAAAGAAGCACCCAAGCGGCCCGCTTATGTGCTTCTCTATTCATAAATTTTATTTAACTAAACTAAAGGTTTCTACTTTTAATTTTTCAATTTCCTTGTTTAACCCCTCTTCATCAACAAATGTTTGTGCAGCAGCCTCTTGTTGGGCTAATGGAGTAGTAAACTGGTTGCCGGCTTGTACTTCTGCTTCCATCATTAAAATGTGGTCTTCTGCTCTTGCAATCCCTCTTGTAATGGTCTCTGCTTGGAATAATGCTGAAGCCTTTTGTATTTGTTTGATTGTTAAAGCCGTGTTAGCACGTGAAGCCAAAAGGATTTTTTTGTGCTGCAGGGCATTATATATTTCCTTTAGTTCATTGATTTTTTCCAACAGGATTTTAGTTTGTGCTTTAAGAGCATCTTGCTGCTGCTTAAACACTATTAGCTGCTTTTCATGGATTAGCTTTTCTTGGACGGCTAGTTTCGCAATCGATTCTTCTCCTCGCTCAATCGCCAATTTAGCTTGACGGATTCTTTTTGCCAATAATCTTTCTGTATCGACTATGAGTGCAGCTTGTCTATTCTCGACATATATTTGCCGTGCTAATGCTTTTTGTGCTCTTTGAAGTTCCTCTTCCATTTCTCTAGAATATTGATTCAGCATTGCAATGGGATCTTCCAATCCATCCAATAAGGCATTGATTTCGGCCAGTGTGATTGTTTTAATTCTTTTAAAAATACCCATTTTAATATTCTCCTTCTAGTTTGAAATATTGTTCTCTATATTCTGTGATAGTTACAATTTAATTGGTACAGGTTATAGTCTAGTCCTAGTTGGTGAAAACTCGGTGAAAAGTTGTCATTCAGTTTTTAAAACAAAAGAGAGTCCCTCCCGTTTTCTTTGGAATGTACTCTCTTAGTGATTTTAAAATTATGCTATTTCTCTTTCTGCTTTTAATCTTTTTCTTTTTCGATCTGCTGCAAGTACCTTCGCGGATAGATAGATTCCAGATCCTGTTAAGAAAATCATAGCAATGGCTGTTAGATCGATTAACCAGGTAATATCTGTTGTTCCAATTTTCCCTTCGTGAAGTCCTCTAATTATACCCATTAATGAAGTTGATTGTGAACCTTCACCACTAAAGCCACCTCTTCCTCCAAATGCTGGAGCCTGCCCATTTGTAGTACCCTGAGTGTTTCCAGCTGTTTGATTATTTGTCGTACCTTGTGTGTTTCCAGTTGTTTGATTATTTGTAGTGCCATTAGCCTGTGTAGTAGTGCCAGCCTGATTTGTTTGACCAGTTGTTTGGGTTGAATTGGTTGTCGTGCCTTGTTGCTGCATCATCATGCCTTGCTTCATATTGCCGCCTTCTGTTTGTGACTGACCAATTAGCCACGGCTCGTTCATAAGCAGCCCTGTAATAGACTCCATTAAAATAAATATTGAACAAATTAATCCTATCCATAAGTGTGCTTGTCTCGTTTTTTTCATTATCATTTCTCCTTTTTAATTAATTTTTTTAGTTTCCTATTTAACGCTTGTTGTCCCTTGTCCTCCTGTTGTTCCTTCTCGACCGCTTGGAGCAAAACCTCCGCCTTGCATGCCGCCCATGCTGCCCATACCACCTTGCATCATACCGCCTTGACTTGAGGAAGAACTGCTTGAAGTTACCTCTGGTAATTGAACAGTTTGACCTTCCGTTACTCCACTAGTGATTTCAACATATTCGTCTGTTTCAATCCCTGTTTTGACTGTTTTTTGTTCAGTTGTACCAGATGTGCTATTGGCTATAATCACATATTTTTCATCATTGCTGTTTGTATAAATGGCATCTGCTGGAACGTATAATGCATCTGTTTTACTTGCGGTTAAAATGGTAGCAGATGTACTCATTCCCACTTTTAAGTTGGCAGGTTTATCAATATGGATCGTTACATTAAATGTAGAAGAACCGCTTGAAGATGTGCCTTCTTCTGCAACAGCTGTTACTTTTCCCGTATAAGTTGCATCTGGATAGGCACTAGCAGTTAAAGTAACGGTTTGACCCACTTTTACTTTTGGAATGTCCAACTCATCTACTGCTACGACCGTTTGTAAATCGTTGTAATTGGTAAGGTGTGCGACGACCATACCTTTGTTAATTCGGTCACCGGCAGCAACCGATACAGATGTAATGGTTCCGGCTGTTGGCGCCGTAATCGGATCGCTATCATCAGTAAAGGTTACTAACTCCTGTCCAGCAGTTACTTCGTCCCCGGCAGAAACTAAAACCTGGTCAATTTCATTATTGTCCTCTGTTGCTTTAATATCTTCTGTGGTTACTGCTGCAACGGTCCCCGAACCACTAATTGTGACTTCCAACTTTCCTTTTTGGACAGTAGCTGTTCGAGTCGATGTAGTAGTGCTTGTACTAGCAGAAGTGCTTCTGGCGTGAAAATATTGATAGCCGACATAACCAACAACGATTACACTAATCAGTATCCAAATCCATTTTTTCATTTATCTAGACTCCTTTAATCATGAAGCAGCCCGGACCCGCTCCAAGTATTTTTTTTAATTCATGAGCCTATTATCAAGTGCCTCCCTTAACTTATCCTTAAAAAATTTTAAAAAATGGTGACAGGCACCGATAAATGATAATAGAAGGTGTTAATGCTGTTAATGGTGACAGGCACTAATTTTGGTATACAATTAATGTAAGTTAGGTAAGATTTGGGAGATGAGGTTTTTGTTTAAATTATTATTAATTGAGGACGATGAGATTCTTTTTAATGAGATAAAAGAGCGTTTGGCGGGCTGGTCTTATGATATATATGGAATTGATGATTTCAGCCAAGTGATGCAGGAATTTACGAGGGTTAAACCAGATTTAGTGATTATCGATATTCAGCTGCCTAAATTTGATGGGTTTCATTGGTGCCGGATGATCCGTTCCCATTCTATAGTACCCATTTTATTTCTCTCCTCACGCGACCATCCGACAGATATGGTCATGTCAATGCAGTTGGGTGCAGATGATTTCATTCAAAAGCCCTTTCATTTTGATGTACTGATAGCCAAAATTCAGGCCATTCTACGCCGCGTCTATAATTACAATCATGAGCAAATAACGATCAAAACCTGGTTGAATGCCACTATAGATGTTGAGAAAAACACTGTCAGCACCGAAGTGGGAACGGTTGAACTTACAAAGAATGAAATGTTTATTTTAAAAAAGCTGATTGAACAAAAAAACAAAATTATCAGCAGGGAAGAATTAATCAAGAGTTTGTGGGATGATGAACGCTTTGTCAGTGATAATACGTTAACCGTTAATGTTAACCGATTACGAAAAAAGCTCGATGAACTGGAATTGGGACGTTTTATTGAAACAAAGGTTGGACAAGGGTACATAGCGATTGAAGAGGCCCAAGCATGATCAAAACTTATTTAAAAGAAAGACGCAGCTGGATTGTTCTTTTTATCTGTTTACAGCTCCTTGTCCTGTTTACCGGATATATTGATACTGCTATACGGTTCACCCCTCTGCTCTATATTGTTTTTTTATCATCACTGATTTTTATGATCTTTTTATGTTTTCGTTATCATAAAGAAACGAAATTTTATTCTGAATTAATAGAATGGGAGAACAATCTTGATTTAACCAATATCGCTGAGGCTGATCGTCCGTTCGAAAAAATAATCGAACAAAGCATTGTGAACCAAACAGAGCTGTTGAAACAAACGATTTCGAATAATTTAACGGCCGTTGAACAGGAGAAAGATGAGCTTTTATCCTGGATTCATGAAGTAAAAACCCCTTTAACCGCGATGCATTTGATGATTGACCGCATAGACGACGTGGTCTTAAAAGCCCAATTAGCCCATGAGTGGCTCCGAATTCACCTACTGCTGGATTCACAGCTGCATCAAAGGCGCCTTCCCTTTATGGAAAATGATTTATATATAGAAGAGACGGATTTGAAAGCCCTGCTTTTCAAAGAGATTAAAACATTGCAAACCTGGTGTATGCAAAAAGGAATTGGCTTTGAAGTAGAGTTAGAGGCTACGTTTGTCTTAACAGATGCTAAGTGGCTCGGATTTATCATCCGTCAGCTGTTAACGAATGCCGTAAAATATAGTGAAGAATCGGATATTATCATTAAAAGTTTCCTAGAGGATAAGCGGACTAAACTAATGATACAGGATTTTGGGCGCGGCATTGACTCAAAGGACCTGCCGCGGATTTTTGAAAAAGGTTTTACCTCAACAACCGTGCACCATGACAGCGCCTCTACCGGCATGGGTTTATATTTAACTCAGAAAATTGCTAAACCTTTATTAATCCATATAGATGTTATTTCCGAACTTGATGTTGGGACCACCTTCACTTTAACCTTTCCTCAAAAAAATGAATTTGGCACAATTTCAGGCATGTGACAGAAATGTCACATGCTTTCCTGTTTTGTTCGGCCAATCGAAGGAAACGAAAATCGGTGGATTTTATAATAGAGATATCAAATAAGGAGTGTGAAGTGATGATTATTTTAGCTGCTAATAAAATTCATAAAAGCTATGGAAATAAGTTTAATAAACAAGAGGTTTTAAAAGGAATCGATATTACAGTTGAAAAAGGAGAATTCGTTAGTATCATGGGTCCTTCTGGTTCCGGTAAAACGACCCTTCTCAATGTGCTCTCATCGATTGATAAGGTCAGTGGCGGCTCCATCAAAATTGAAAGCAAAGAAATGACAGCTATGAAAGAAAAGCAGTTAGCTGAATTCCGCAAACGGCATTTAGGGTTTATTTTTCAAGATTATAATCTCTTAGATACACTAACGGTCAAAGAAAATATCTTACTGCCACTCTCAATTGCCAAGGTTTCAAAAAGAGAGGCCGATGAGAGGTTCAATAGGGTTGCCACAGAATTAGGAATATCGGAAATGAAAGATAAATATCCGAATGAAATCTCAGGCGGGCAAAAACAGCGGACCTCAGCGGCAAGGGCATTCATTCATGAGCCAAGTATTATTTTCGCAGATGAGCCGACTGGTGCGCTCGATTCGAAGTCCGCCTCTGATTTATTAAATAAATTGAGTGAATTAAATCAAAAGCGAACGGCCACGATTGTCATGGTAACTCATGATCCGGCAGCGGCCAGTTTCAGCAGCCGAGTCATTTTTATAAAAGACGGACAGATTTATACCCAGTTAAATAAAGGGGAACAGAGCCGTCAGGAATTTTTCAAGGATATTATGAAAACTCAAGCAGTGCTGGGCGGTGTGCCATATGAGCGTTAACCAGCTTATTTTTCGAAACTTGAAAAAGAATTTAAAGAACTATTATTTGTATGTATTTGCCCTTATCTTTAGTGTTGCCCTTTATTTTGCTTTTGTCACCCTGCAATATGACCCGGCTATGAATGAGGCAAAGGATTCGATTAAAGGGGCCGCTGCCATCCGGTCAGCGAGTATTCTCCTTGTGGCAATTGTCTCGATCTTCTTGCTGTATGCCAATAACATCTTTATTAAGCGGCGGAGCAAGGAGATTGGTTTATTTCAATTAATCGGGATGACGAAAGCTCGGATTTTCACCATCCTTAGTATGGAGAATTTTATTATTTACTTTAGCTCGATGGCGGTGGGGATCTTTATTGGTTTTTCTGTCTCTAGATTAATTATCATGATTTTATTTAAAATGACCAAGGTAGATGCGATTGCCCGCTTGCATTTCTCTTCGCAGGCTTTTTATCAGACCTTGATTGTATTTATCATTCTTTACCTTTTAATCATGATGATGAATTATCTTTTTATTAAGAGGCAAAGCATCCTTTCTTTATTTAGGGTGGTTTCGTCGACTGAGGAGAAAGTAAAGAAAATATCTGTATGGGAAATCCTGATTGGGATTATCGGATTGATTGCGATTATTTCCGGCTACTATGTTTCATCCAAGCTATTTAGCGGTGATTATACTACCATGACAGAACTATTTTTGGCAATGATGTATATTTTAGGGTCGGTCATTATCGGAACCTATCTATTTTATAAAGGATCGGTCAGTTTTATTTTTAATATGGTTCGAAAAAAGAAGGATGGCTATCTAACGATTAATCAGGTGTTATCAATGTCATCGATTATGTTCCGAATGAGATCAAATGCCTTGTTATTAACCGTTATTACAACGGTTTCGGCCCTTGCCATCGGGCTGCTGTCGTTAAGCTATATTTCCTATTATTCCGCCGAAAAAATGGCTGAAAATCAGACGGCAGGTGATTTTGCGATCACGAATACGGATGATGCCGCTAAATTTAAAAAGGCCTTGAAAGCTGAAAGAATTGATTTTACAGAAAAGCAGATTGAGGTTCTTCAAGTGTCTGCTAATCTAAAGGACATTTGGGATACTAATCTTGAAGGCATCATGGTGGACCCTCAGGCGATGCCACTTCCAATGGTCAGTGAAAGGGATATAAACAATATCGATGTGGCCGCGGACGAGACCGTTTTTACGGGCTATAACGATCTACTGCAGAAGTTTATGAGTTTAAAAGACACCGGCAGGGTGGAATTAAAGGGACAAAATGAAACCATCCCACTTCGCTATTTAGGGTTAAGGAAAGAGTTTGTTGTTTCTGGTTATTTTACGAATGGCGGACAACCGATTGCAATTGTGGATGAATCGGTATTTGAACGATTAAAGAAGGATGTAAACCCAGAGATTCAAAAGAAAACCTCCCTGTTTATTGGGATTACATTAAAGAATGAAGGTCAACTTGAAAAAGCAAATCAAATCTATAAGAATTTGGCGTTTGATCAGAATGACCTTTATTCATCTCGTTTGGAAATTAGCAACAAACAAAAAAAGACGATGGGACTCATTATGTTTATTGTGGGCTTCTTAGGGCTAACGTTTTTGATCACATCGGGCTGTATTTTGTATTTTAAACAGATGGGTGAAAGTGAAGAGGAGAAGCCAAACTATACGATCTTACGCAAGCTTGGTTTCACTGAAGGGGATTTATTGAGGGGAATTCAAGCCAAGCAGCTGTTCAACTTTGGGATTCCGTTAGTGGTTGGGCTACTCCACAGCTATTTTGCTGTTCAATCTGGCTGGTTTATATTCGGCACCGAAGTATGGACCCCTATGATCCTAGTCATGGTCTTCTATACCGCCCTATACTCTATATTTGGTTTTCTTTCGGTGGTCTATTACAAAAAAGTCATCAAAGCCGCACTCTAAAAAAGCAGCCGTTTCGCACGGCTGCTTTTGTTTGTGGTGCCTGTCACCGTTAGCAACATTTTCACTATCAGATGTCACTTAATGGTGCCTGTCACCAATTGTTTAGCGGTTGTCTACTTTTTCTGGGTAGAGGTCGTGGTTCATTAGGCGGAAAGTTGCCATTTCTTCGTATTTAGTGCCTGGTTTTCCATAGTTGCACCAAGGGTCAATGGAGATGCCGCCGCGTGGTGTGAATTTACCCCAAACCTCGATATAGCGCGGGTCTAACAATTTAATTAAATCGTTCATAATGATATTTACACAGTCTTCATGGAAATCACCATGATTTCTGAAACTGAAGAGGTATAACTTTAAAGATTTACTCTCAACAATTTTTTTATCAGGAACGTACGAAATGTACATAGTAGCAAAATCCGGCTGGCGTGTCAGCGGGCACAAACTCGTAAACTCTGGACAATTAAATTTGACGAAATAATCTCGTTCTGGATGGAGATTATCAACTGCCTCTAAAACTTCAGGTGCATATTCAAATGAATAGGTAGTCCCTTGATTACCTAATAGTGTTAAATCTTTTAATCCTTCTTCATGGCTGCGGCCAGACATAAAAAAACCCCCTGCACATAATATATCCCCACACTTTTCAAGAGAGTTTCCATTTTCAGCTAAAAAACCAACGTTCTATACAAACTAAAGGGATCAAAACAAAAAGCCATGTCCCTTATGGACATGGCAGAAAGTCATGTATCCATAGTTTTTTATAGAGGGTATCAGCTATGAACCTCTCCCGTTCAAGTACGGGCTATCTCATCTCTATATAATAGAGAAACGGCTCGAAAACGTCAAACAGAAAATATAGGTAAAACTTTTAATTTAGGCATCTCACGTGCAAAATCCAACCCTCGATGATGTTCCGAACAGTCTTATTTTAATGGATCATTTAACACATTCTCATCTAGGACGGAGAGATCACCGTATACTCTGGTGATATGATTGGCGCCCCAGGCACACAGGGAATCTAAAATACCTTGCAGGCTCTGGCCATACTCACTAAGCTCGTACTCCACTTTAGGCGGAATCTGCTGATAAACAATCCTGTTAATCACCCCATCTTCCTCTAATTCTCGTAACTGTTGCGTTAACATCTTTTGAGTAATATCGGGCATCAGGCGTTTCAATTCACTAGTCCGTTTCTTGCCATGTGTTAAATGGCAAAGAATCACGCATTTCCACTTGCCTCCGATTACCTCTAAGGTCGCTTCAACTGATATATTGTATTTCTTTTTCTTCATCTCTAAAACCCTCCGTTTTATAGGTACTAAAAGGTACCTATAGCACTTATAAGTATCTATAGCACTTTAAAGTGCGTACTTTTCCATTAATCTTATATACTCCATAATAACAAATGCCGGTTGATTAATCCCATTTTCATTCTTTTTTAGTTTTGCTTTTAGCAAATCATTCATTCAATAGAACTATTTTAGGAGGAGAGAAACAAATGACTATAAATCAAAAAAGAAGTACCTATGCCTTGTTGGCATTAGCGGTCAGTGCTTTTGCCATCGGAACAACCGAATTCATCAGTGTCGGGCTCTTGCCGCTGATAGCAAAAGATTTACAAATTCCTGTTACAACGGCCGGCTTAACTGTTTCTTTATATGCACTTGGCGTCACCTTTGGGGCGCCCATTCTAACATCGTTCACCTCTAGGATGTCGCGAAAATCCTTGTTACTTTGGATTATGATTATTTTTATCATCGGGAATGGGATGGCTGCCAGTGCTGCGGGTATTGGAGTGTTACTCGCTGCACGTGTGATTTCTGCTTTTTCACATGGTGTCTTTATGTCGATTGGCTCAACAATCGCAGCTGATTTGGTACCTGAAAATCGAAGAGCCAGTGCGATTTCAATCATGTTTTCAGGACTAACAGTGGCGACTGTAACAGGGGTACCCTTTGGCACCTTTATTGGTCAGCAATTCGGCTGGAGGATGGCCTTCGTCATTATTATTGCAGTCGGTGTAATCGCCCTTTTGGCTAACAGTATTCTTGTTCCGTCTGACTTACGTAAAGGCGTGCAGACTACATTTCGTGATCAATTCAAATTGGTAACTAACGGAAGATTGCTGCTCCTATTTATTATTACGGCATTAGGTTATGGAGGTACATTCGTGGTGTTCACGTACCTATCCCCTATCTTGCAGGATATAACTGGCTTCAAAGAAAGTACGGTAGCAGTGATTTTACTTGTTTATGGTGTCGCCATTGCCATCGGGAATATGATTGGTGGAAAGCTTTCCAATAAGAATCCTATAAGTGCGTTATTTTATATGTTTATTATCCAGGCCATTATCCTATTTATCTTGCTGTTCACCGCCCCCTATAAGATTGCGGGATTAATAACGATATTCTTTATGGGATTGCTGGCATTTATGAATGTTCCTGGATTACAAGTTTACGTAGTAATGTTAGCAGAACGGTTTGTACCGCGTGCTGTTGATGTCGCGTCCGCTATCAATATTGCTGCGTTTAATGCTGGTATCGCACTTGGATCATTTCTCGGCGGGGTGATTACGGATTCAATCGGTTTAATCCATACCTCTTGGATTGGGGCATTAATGGTATTGGGTGCTGTTGTTCTTACAGCGTGGAGCCGAGGCCTAGAAAGTAGAGAGCGTAAAGAAGTTGGTGTTAAGGTTGGAAAAGTTATTTCATAACAATCCAGACGAGCTAGTTCCTATACATTAAAAAAATTGTTTACCGGAACAGAGGTGGGACAATCTCCTCTCCTTCCGGGTCATATAAAAATTAATTTGGAGGATGATGATAATGATTAACAACTTACAAGATACAACCACACTAAGTAATGGAGTGAAAATGCCTAAATTTGGACTTGGCGTATTTAAAGTAGAAGAAGGACCTGAACTGATTCATGCTATTAAATTTGCGATCAAACATGGCTACCGCAGTATTGATACAGCTGCCATTTATCAAAACGAAGAAGGTGTCGGTCAAGCAATCCGGGAAGGACTGCAAGAGGCAGGGATTTCAAGAGAAGAACTGTTTGTTACATCAAAGGTCTGGAACAGTGACTTAGGTTATGAATCTACACTCGCAGCCTATGAAACTAGCTTAACCAAACTAGGTTTAGACTATTTAGATTTATTCCTTATTCATTGGCCTGTTGAAGGGAAATATAAAGATGCATGGCGGGCATTGGAAACTCTCTATAAGGAAGGCAAAGTCAAGGCGATTGGCGTAAGTAATTTTCAAATCCACCATCTAGAAGATTTAATGAAGGATGCCGAGATTAAACCAATGGTTAATCAAGTTGAATATCATCCACGTTTAACACAAAAAGAAGTTCAAGCCTTTTGCCAAGAGCATGGTATTCAGCTGGAAGCTTGGTCACCATTAATGCAAGGCCAATTATTAACTCAGCCGGTCATCCAAGCCATCGCTGATAAATATAACAAATCTACAGCACAAATTATTCTGCGCTGGGGTCTGCAAAACGGAGTTGTCACCATTCCAAAATCAACCAAAGAACATCGCATCATTGAAAACGCCGCTATATTTGATTTTGAACTAAGCCAAGCTGATATGGAACAACTAGACGGTCTAAATCAAAACCTCCGCGTCGGACCAGACCCGGACAACTTCGACTTCTAACTTCAAAACAACACAACCGGGTAGGAAATGGTGCCTGTCACCATTTCCTACCCTTTCAACTTGAACCTTCTAAACGGTGCCTGTCACCGTTAAATGTCATCTTTTAGAATATTTTCCCTGGGTTTAGGATGTTTTGGGGGTCAAGGTTATGTTTGATGTTTTTCATAATTGGGATTAGGTCTCCGTGTTCTTCTTGCAGGAAGGCTTTTTTGCCAAGTCCTACTCCATGTTCCCCTGTACAAGTCCCCCCTTTAGAAAGAGCATATGATACAATCTGATGATGAACTTCTTCGACCACTTCCAGCTCTTCCTCGCTGTTTGGATCAATCGGCAAACAGGCATGGTAATTGCCATCGCCGACATGTCCTAAAACCGCACCCTCCAGGCCATAATTCTCAATAACTTCCCTTGTCTGTTTCAACGCATTCGCCAATTCTGATAATGGTACACATACATCGGTAAACATTAACACCTTTCCTGGATTAGTAGCCTGAATCGCAAAAGCAGCATGGTGCCTTGCCTCCCATAACTGAGCCCTTTTCAACGAGTCATTCTCAAATTCAAATGAAAGGCAATCCTCATCCTTCAGAATCTCTTGCATGAGTTCCACACTATATGTAACTTCAGGTTCATTCCCGCTAAACTCTAAGAAAAGAGTTGGCTCCTCACTATAGTTGGTACTCTTATACTTATTTACTGCCTGAATGGTTTTTTCATCAACAAGCTCAATTCTTCCTATCGCCAGACCTGCTTTTAGGAGAATAGCAGCAGCATTTCCTGCCGCTTCAATCGATGGAAACACAGCTTTTACCGCAGACGTCGTCTCAGGAATCCCCCGCAGCTTCAACGTAATCTCCGTAAAAATGCCCAGTGTCCCTTCTGATCCGATAAACAACCCCGTTAAATTATAACCCGCAGAGGATTTAAAGGAATGCCCTCCTGTTCGAATAATCGATCCATCCGCTAATACCACCTCTAAGCCAAGGACCTGATCACGCATGACCCCATATTTTACACTGTTGGTCCCGCTTGCATTTGTGGCTGCCATACCGCCGATCGAAGCATCTGCACCTGGGTCTGTAGGAAAGAACAAACCATTTCTTTTCAACGCTTGATTAAGCTGCGTTCTAGTTACCCCTGGCTGGACAGTCACTTGAAAGTCATCAGGCCGAATCGATAAGATTTGATTCATAAGGCTGAAATTAAGACTGATGCCCCCGTGAATCGGAATGATATGTCCTTCCAAGCTCGTCCCAGCCCCGTAAGGCACCAGGGGAATAGAATGCACCCCCGCGAATTGAACAATCCGGTTCACTTCTTCTTTTGATTTCGGAAAAACAACTGCATCCGGACTAAATGGTTTATGATACGCCTCTCCCCTACTGTGCTGTTCCAGAATGGTTTCATTAATTGAAACCCGTTCACGATCCCCAATAATTGCTATCAATTCTTCCATAAGATTCAATTTGTATCCCCCCCATAAATCGAAGCTTCATATAACCATTTTAAGCTTTGGGGAAATCAATTTATAGATAATATTTTAAATTTTCACTCATCTCTTTTTAAATAATAGATTTCAGAGAAAAAGTCGGTCTTAATGAGTGGTAAAGACATCCCGATCTTCATTAGTTCATCTCCATAATAGACCCGCTTATTATCATTGATTTTGTATTTCAGCTTCGGATTTAATCCCCTTAATTTCAACCGAAAAAAAGGCGGATTTGGAGTTGCCAATGTTTTATAGTAAAAAACAACTGCTTGTTCCTGATTTTCATCCACATACATCCATGCCGTATCCATCCCTTTAAAAGGACTTAACAGCCGGTACAAATCACCAAAGAGAACAACATTCTTTATTTGATGGTAAAACTGGATTTCCTGCCTAACCAGCGCCTTATCATCCCTGCTAAGTTTATCAATATTCAATTCAAACCCCAGATTGGCCGCCATAGCGACATGACACCTCATCCGCAATGGCGTCATCCTTCCTACTTGATGATTCGGAACATCCGATACATGAGCCCCCATTACCAATGCTGGATAAACCATACTTGTGCCATATTGAATTTTCAGCCTTTCAACCGCATCGGTATCATCACTCGTCCAGGTTTGCGGCATGTAATATAACATCCCTAAGTCAAAGCGTCCGCCCCCGCCTGAACAGCTTTCAAACAAAATCTCAGGAAAACGTTGTGTTAACACTTCTAAAATCCGATATAACCCCAGCATATACCGGTGGGACGTCTCCTGCTGTCTTTCGGGAGGCAATAAGGCAGATCCCACTTCCGTCATATTCCGGTTCATATCCCATTTAACATAGCGAATCGAGGCACTCTGAAAAAGGGTCGTGAGCGTTTCGATCAGCCAATTACACACATCTTCCCGGCTTAAGTCCAAGACAAGTTGATTTCTCGAAAGTGTCCGGTTCCTCCCCGGCACATGCAGGCACCAATCAGGATGATTTCGGTACAGATCACTATCTGGCGACACCATCTCTGGTTCGACCCACAAGCCAAATTGCATTCCCAAACCATTTAAGTAACTTGCTAACCCTTTTAAACCATGCGGCAGCTTTTTCCTGTTCACAATCCAATCACCCAACGAACTTTTATCATTATCACGATGACCAAACCAACCATCATCTAATACAAATAGTTCAATACCAAGATCCTTAGCAGCATCCGCAATTTCTTTTAATTTTTTTTCTGTAAAATGAAAATAGGTAGCCTCCCAATTATTGATGAGAATAGGTCGTGTCCTGTCACGATAAACACCGCGGCAAACTCTGCTTCGGATGATTTTATGAAAGGTTCTCGACATGCCGCCCAACCCCTCTGACGAATAGACCATTAGTGCCTCTGGCGTTTGAAAAATTTCTCCCGGATTCAACAGCCACGAGAAATTAAGCGGGTTGATTCCCATACTAATACGGGTCGTTTCAAATGGATCCACTTCAATCGTTGCTTGAAAATTTCCGCTGTAGACAAGACTAATTCCATATACCACCCCATGGTCTTCGGTTGCATCCTTAGACAGAAGGGCTAGAAAGGGATTATGCTGGTGACTACTTGCACCTCTTGAGGAAGATATGGATTGAACGCCGTGAATAAGCGGTCTGCGTTCAATATGACGCTCCCGTGCCCATGTTCCCTGAAGATGGAGCCAGTCCCAATTTGAATCATGGAAATCAACAGACATGCTCATACATTGTTGGATTCTCACCTCACCGCTTCCAAGGTTTTCAAATGAAACTGACCTTGTGATCATGTCAAAATCACGGTAAATCGTGTAATACAAATTCATTCCTACGCCTAACATGGAATCGACCATCGTAATTACCAGTGTATCGGCTTCAAGGGTATTTTCCACATAGGTCATGGGTAATCCCTTTATAAGCGGTTTTCCTTTCATAATCTCAAATGAATCATAAACAAAATGGGTGACAGTGGAACCATCAGGACTCTGAAGCCGATAGGCAGGTGTACGAAAATCACCGTTGCCAAAGGCAGGGAATTCCTGCGGGAGGGTATCCAGAGAGAACCGAGGGTCAGAAGGTTCATTCATCGGAGAAAAAGCCCTTCCTTTGAATTGAAGGATAGAAGATGGCTGCATCATTTGAATTTGATTTCCCCAATATACATGTGCTAAATACTTCCCATGGACAAGTTGAATCATATAACTGACACGACCATTATATAAATGAAAGATTTTTTCCTCTTCCTTCCACTCAATAGTCACGACCTACCACTCCTCAAAAAACATTTTCTTTTACTATATTCACATCATTTGCAGAAAATGGTGGAACCCGTATATAAAAATGGAAAATTTGCAGATACTATTAATAGCTAACTTTTTAGAATGAACTAATAGGACGTGCATAGATGGGTCATTTAAATCATCTTATAGAACACTTTGGCTATTTGGGGATTATTATTGCATTGGTTGGCGGGATTATCGGTCTGCCTATTCCTGATGAGGTCCTTCTCACTTATGTAGGTTATAATGTTTTTGCAGGGAAATTGGTGTACCTTCCATCCCTTGTATGTGCCTATTTTGGGGCAAGCATTGGAATCACACTAAGTTTTATTTTAGGTATTGTGTTAGGGGCTCCTTTTTTACATAAGTTTGGTCCTAAACTGCATATCAGCGAGACAAAGATTGACCGAACAAAGAAATTATTTAATAAGTACGGTCCGCTCCTGTTACTTATCGGTTTTTTTATTCCTGGAGTCCGGCATATTACTGCCTATCTCGCTGGGATTAATAATTATTCTTATAAAAAATTTGCCCTGTTCGCTTATCTAGGAGCACTTCTTTGGTGCTTTACCTTTATCACTTTAGGCCGATTGCTTGGCGGAAACTGGGTATATGTTGGCATGTATTTTTCCAGGTATAGTATTTACATTATTGCCCTTTTCGTATTAGGTGTCCTTCTTTATTTTTCCTATAAAAGGAAAAGGAAATTATTAAAAAATGCTTCTTATGATTAAAAAAGATGCTCCAAGCTCCACAGGGCATCTTTTTTACGTTGCCGCTATTGTAAGTGGCGCTGGCCACGACATTAAATCTTTTAAGCATTAGTTAAGGTTCCTCTGCCATTATAGAACTAAGAAAAATCCTCTGTTACCAAATCATTTCCTGTAATTAATTAAACGTTTGTTTAGCTTTTGCTGCAGTTGACAGAGAGGTAGCAAGTCATTCGAATTTTTTTGAAACCTTTAGTGAATGTTATCGTATATATACGTATCTCTGCTATGTTTGTACCTAAAATAAACTCTAATAGATAGGTGATTTAAAATGGGCTCTACTATATTACAATTTGGACAATATGTATTTGATGCTTATTATTGGCTAATCTTAATATCCATTTTTGGTTCATGGTTTCCGCAATTTCATTCTTCCAAAATTGGGAACTGGATTTCAAAGCTTGTCGAGCCTTATTTAGGCTTCTTTAGACGGTTCATTCCCCCAGTTGGTCCGATTGATTTTTCACCCATAATCGCTATATTCGTTTTTAGATATATTTCAGGATTTGCTCTAGAAGGGCTGCGCCAATCCTTAAATGTAATTGGAGTGTAACTGAATTACGTCACAAAAATGAACCCAAATACGGGTTCTTTTTTTGTGACGTGATAACGGTGAAAGAACTGAATTTTTTTCTTGGTTTGGAGGAAAATAATCTTGTTTGAAGGATGAATAGGAGGTTGTTTATGTCAGATCTTGAGCCGATTGAGTATGAGACAGGAACTGCAATTCGTGATTATGATATTATTCAAATCACCCCAACCGAGAGCGGTTATGAGGTTCTGCTAGATGTGAATTTAGATAGCGGTTACGCTCTAGCGAGAACAAAGCTAGAAATTACGCATGAAGATTTACAAGGCTATGAAACCAATGATATTGAGGAAGGCATTAAATATGCCTTAGGTTTTTTTTCGTAAAAAGAGTCTATCTCTGCCTTTTATATTGGGGCAGGGATAGACTCTTTTTTTAAACTCTTAAGTAAATTAGGTTTCCAGCAGGGTCACTTGTTACGTAGTCGTTTCCTTCTTTACTTATGGGAGCACCCAATAGCTTCAGTTGTTCTATCACTTTTTCTCTTGCACCCTCACTAGGAAAGACTAGGGTATACCATTTTAAACCGACGCTATTTTTCGGTGGTGTTGGAGCTCCTGCTCCCTGCCAAGTATTGATGGCAACATGATGGTGATATCCGCCCGAAGAAAGAAATACCGCTTGCGGGTAGTAACTGACGACATCAAAACCAAGTCCTTTCGTATAAAATTCCTTTGCTTTTTCTAAATCGCCAACATGGAGGTGAATATGACCCATAATCGTTCCTGGAGGAAGACCATCCCATTCAGCCACACTCGATGCTAAAATTCCTTCCGCATCCAATTGCTCTGTGGCCATATTAACTAAGTCGTTTTTCCAGGTCCATTCAGAAGATGGGCGGTCACGATAAACCTCTATTCCATTCCCATCGGGGTCTTCCAAATATAATGCCTCACTTACATAATGATCCGCTGCCCCCAGCGGGTAACCAGTTTGAATAATATGACGTAAAAAACCGCCCAAATCAGCACGTGATGGCAGTAGTATGGCAAAATGATACAATCCTGACGTTCGTCCTTGTTTAGGGATTACATCAGCCGGTTGTTCTAAGGTTACTAGCGGGGTTTTACCGTCTGCCGTTAAAACCCCCTTTCGTTCACTTTTTTCTAATATTTGAAAGCCAATGATATTTTGATAAAACGTAATGGAATTTTCAAGATTTTTTACCTTTATATTTACCTCACCAACATAAATATTTGGCTCTTGATGAAACCGATCCATTTTTCATCCCATCCTTTTCTAACCATTCCAAAGAGATTGTTATTAATGATATGGTTCAATTCAGCATCATTAATTATGCATCTGACTTAAGTGTATAGTGAATTTATTTCGATTTCAAGCATTTTGAATTAAATGTAAAAACCTTATTATTAAAACTAACACAGTCTTAACACTCTCTTTACACTACGTTTAGAAAAAATCCATCTTCAGCTAATACAATATAGTAAAACACACCATTGGAGGGATTGGATGAAGGTTACCGTTGTAGGGGCTGGGTATGTAGGATTGGTCACTAGTGTTTGTTTGGCAGAATTAGGGCATTTGGTGACATGTATTGATATTCAACAAGAGAAAATTGATCTGCTTCAATCCGGTCAATGCCTATTCCATGAGCCAGGGTTAGAAGCCCTCCTAGAAAAAAATCTTAATGAAAAGCGGCTTTCTTTCACTTCAAATCCCCATGACGCCTATTCAAAAAAAGACATCATTTTTATTGCCGTTGGGACACAAGAAAAACATGATGGCTCGGTAGACCCGAAATACCTATATGTGGTGGCCCATACGATTGCACACTATATTGAACAGGATGTCATTGTATGTACAAAAAGTACTGTTCCAGTTGGGACAAATGAGATTATCCAACAAATTATTGATAGTAGAAAACCCCCTAACCTCCAAGTAGAAGTTGTGGCCAACCCCGATTTTCTTCGGGAAGGATCGGCGATTATCGATTTTTTTCATGGGGACCGTATTGTGATTGGAACTAGTAACCCGAAAGTGGCTGCCATTTTGAATGAGCTTTACCTGCCGCTGCAAATCCCCATTTTCAAAACGGACATTAGAAGTGCCGAAATGATTAAATATGCTTTCAATGCCTTTTTAGCCACAAAGATGAGTTTTTTGAATGAAATGGCCAGAATCTGTGAAAATGTGGGTGCCAACATAGAGGAAGTGGCCTATGGAATTGGACACAACAAAAAGATTGGCTATGACAGCCGTTTTCCGATGGAGACCAAAACACTTGCACAGCTCAGCAGTCTTTTAAACGAGCCTTTGCCATTACTTGAGGCTGTCATTCAAGTAAATAACCGTTAACAATCACTTTCTTTTGGAACGTATCTGTGCGCTGCCTGAGATTTCAGATGGAGGAGGAAAGACAATGATGAGATTAATCCATGCGATTTACGGATTTGACTGCCGCCTACTGCAACATGTGAATCGCCATTTTGATAAAAAGGTTCTAAACCTTTTATTCCGATTCGTCACACAATTTGGGGGTGCAGATATAACCATTGCTGCTTGTTTCCTCCTTATCATCATCTCATCAGGTGAGCCGAAGCTGACTGCCATTGCCAGTGCACTAGCATTATCGGCAAGCCATATACCCGTTCATATCATCAAACAACTGCTGCCGAGAAAAAGACCTTATATGATGTTAGAAAGTACCAAGTTTCCTGCAAATCCTTTACAAGATCATTCCTTCCCATCGGGGCATACCACGGCGATTTTTTCCGTTATAACCCCCTATATCTTATACAATCCGGAGCTTGCATTTATTTTGATTCCTTTAGGAACCTTTGTAGGGGTATCAAGAATTTACTTAGGGCTTCACTATCCTTCCGATACGATAGCAGGAGGAATTCTAGGGACCAGTACGGGGATATTATGCTTTTGCTTATTATGTATATAAGATATGGATTTTAGGAGGGATGAAATGAGAATTGCCATTTTCACAGATACTTTTTATCCTGATGTTAATGGTGTTGCAAAGACACTCAAACGACTGACTAGCTTCCTTGAATCACAAAAGATTAGTTATAAAATATTTGCGCCAAGCTCTCCTGCAAAAGATTTTACTGATTATCCGATTCACCGTACTAAGAGCCTTTCATTTTTCTTGTATCCTGAATGCCGTCTAGCTTTGCCGAATCTTTTGCAAATGAAATCCGAAATACAAAGCTTCTCACCGGATTTAATTCATGTAGCGACCCCTTTTAACATCGGTCTATGTGGGGTTTATTTTTCAAAAAAGATGAATATTCCCCTTGTATGCTCGTATCATACCAATTTTGATGAATATCTACAGTACTATAACCTTCCATTTTTAACGAGACTGCTTTGGAATTACATGCACTGGTTCCATAAGACATGTAAAAAGATCTTCGTTCCTTCACCAGCAACACTCCAACTATTAAAACAGCAAGGATTTACCAATCTTGAGCTTTGGCCAAGGGGAGTAGATTGCAAGCTGTTTCATCCTAATCATCATAAAAATTCCTTTAAAAGTGATTACAAATTAGAAGATTCATATTTACTTACTTATGTGGGTCGATTAGCGCCTGAGAAGGATTTACACACACTCTTAGCTGTAGCAAAAACGCTTCCACCAGATTTGAATAAAAAAATACATTGGTTAATTATAGGAGACGGTCCTTTGCGTAAAGAGCTAGAAGCCAAGGCACCGGCAAATATGACGTTTACCGGATATTTAAGTGGGAAACGTTTAGCACAAGCCTATGCATCATCCGACATATTGGTTTTTCCATCCCCAACCGAAACCTTTGGGAATGTGGTGCTTGAATCTCTAGCCTGTGGTACTCCAGTAATCGGAGCTAAATCAGGTGGTGTACAGAATATCATTGAGCCAGGAGTAACTGGGCTATTGTGCAGTCCCGGTAATGTTCAGGAGTTTACCCATTCTATCTTGCACCTTTTAACCAATCATCCCCTGCGCAAACAAATGGGAAACGCTGGAAGACACTATGCCTTAACACAGAGTTGGGAACAGATATTAAATAATCTGATCTACCAATACTCTGATATCATCCAAAAGCGTGATGTGCAAAAGTACGCTTAAATAAGTGTTAAAGTCAAAAAAGGTGACAGGCACCGGAAGTGCCTCACCTTTTTTACTATTCTCAACTTATCAGTGGAAGTTTGATTTCTACAGTGGTTCCCTCTTTTAGTTTGCTTTGGTAGGTGATGCTGCCATGATGTTGTTTTAGGATTTTGTGACAGATCATCACACCTAGTCCGGTCCCTTTTTCCTTTAAACTGTAAAACGGCTCACCTAGACGTGGAAGTAATTCTTCGGGAATACCTTGCCCATGGTCTTTGACCAAAATGACACAATGATTTGCATCGCCCTTACCCAAACTAATTTGCACTTCACCACCAAGAGGCATGGCCTCAATGGCATTTTTTAAAATATTAAGGAAAACCTGTTTTAATTGATTTTTTTCCCCTTTAATAAAATAGGAGCCATCGTCGATTTTTACGTCAAAACGAATATTGTTTAAAATCGCTTGAGGGTGAAGTAACTCAACTGTATTTTCTAATAACTCTCCAATATTCACTTGATTTAACTGCACAGCCTGTGGTTTGCCTAAGGATAGAAGTTCACTTGTAATCGATTCAATCCGCTCTAATTCATTCAAAAGCAAGTCAGTATAAACAAGCGAACTATTTTCTGCTTTATATAATTGAACGAAACCTTTTATGGTCGTAAGCGGATTTCGAATTTCATGTGCCACTCCTGCAGCTAACTCCCCAACAATCGACAGCTTTTCTGACTGTAAAAGAATTTCTTCGGATTTTTTTCGTTCCGAAATATCCCGGCTAATCGTGACAATATTTTCAACACCATCCTCTTTACCTATAACAGGCATACACCTCGACTCGAATTCAATCCACCGCCCATCCATATGTTTTAAACGAAACTCCATCGATTTGGACTCTTTATCCTCAAACATTCTACTGATGGATTCTCGAAACGACGGTGTATCCTCCGGATGAAGTAATAATTTAAAACATTTATGCTCTAATAATTCAGAGCACGGATAGCCTAAAACATGTTCATGAGATGGAGAAAGATAGCTTATCGCTTGTTCTCTATCTAATACCATAATCAGATCAGAGGTATTTTCTGCAATTAGACGGTATTTTGTTTCACTTGCTTCTACTAATTTATACATGTCTCTTAGCCTACGATTTAACCGATGCAGCTTTTCATAGGATTCTATTAATAAATTCCCTATAATAACACCTAACAAAACGAATATTAAGTATTGCAAATGAAATAAAGGTTTATCTCGGAAAGCGTGAAATATAATTGGAACAATGATGATATAAATTAAGACATAAGATGCGTAATAGATAACACTTTTTTTCACATGGGTAAGTCGTTTTGTTACAAAATGAATAATGGAAAAAATAATAATAATAGTAATCCAACCGATGATAGCCGTACTCCATTGACCGCTTTCAAGCAATCTCGTTACCAATGCAAAAATGGCTGTAATGATTCCTGTTAAAGGCCCGAAGTAAACAAACGCCAAGATGATCGGAGCATAGCGAATATCATAAGAATACCCCTGCTGTTGAAAGGATAACTTAATCAAGACAACGGAAACGATTCCCCCATAAATCCCTACCCAATACCGCCAATTCTTTATAGCCTTATGATTAAAGAACGAACCGATTGCTAACGGCGTACTGACCAAAAGAGAAAAAATGGAGAGATTAATTATGTAGTCTATAAAAACCAACTGACTCCCACCCAAACTCTGTCAAATTTACAATATCTTTTATCTTAAACCAGAATGGTTTCTTTTTCTAATAAAAACTGCTCTTAAGTGAACAACCTATCAACTGTTTTTATAATTAGGAAATATATAATTCAAATATCATAGAACTTACATTTCTCATAAAACCTTGTTTTTCCTATTTCCAGCAGCTTTGCTGCCTCCTGCTTATTCCCATTTGTCACAGCGAGTGCACTCTGAATCGCTTCCTTTTCCACTCGGGCCAATGTTTCCTTTAACGGAATAACAGATAAAGGCATTTTCTGGGCAGGTTTTATTTCTACCATCGTTCTCTTACCATTATTAGGACACTGTGACCTCATTTCGCGCAGATATAACGGAAGATGAATCAATTTAATGGTTTGTCCATCAAGCACATTAATAGCCCGCTCTAGAACATTTTCAAGCTCACGAATATTTCCAGGCCACGAATGTTCCATCAATCTTTTCTCCACTTCTTCAGAAATAGCAATGCCGGTCCGGAAAAATTTACGTTCAAGCTTTTTTAACAAACTCATGGAAATTAACTTAATATCCTCTATCCTTTTATTTAGAGGGGGGATTTCAATTTTGATTACATTTAAGCGATAATATAAGTCCCGCCGGAACTTTCCTTCTTCCACCATCTTTTCTAAATCACGGTGTGTAGCGGCAATGATTCGGACATCAACTGGAAGAGATTTCTGACCGCCAACCCGCTGAACTTCCTTTTCCTGCAAAACTCTTAACAGTTTACTTTGCATTGAAAGTGGCATATCACCAATTTCATCTAGAAAAAGAGTGCCATTATGGGCTAATTCAAACTGCCCTTTTTTCCCTCCCTTTTTCGCTCCCGTAAACGCACCATCATCATAACCAAACAACTCCGATTCAAGTAGATGTTCAGGAATGGACGCACAATTGATGGCCACAAACGATAGCGATGAACGAAGACTCTGATTATGAATGGAATGGGCAAACAATTCCTTTCCAGTACCTGATTCCCCTATTAAAAGAACAGAAGAATTACTATCCGAAATGCGTTCTGCTAATTTTTTGGCAGCAAGGAAGGACTGGCTGCTGCCAATTAAATCCTGAAAACTATATTTGCTCTTTAACTCATTTTCTACTTTTGTTTGATAATATTTTAATTCCTCTACCAGGTGTTGGATCTTCGATTTATACATCCGCCATTCCTCTGGGCTGCGAAACATCACGGTCCCAAGGGCCCCTACTAGTTCCCCATCAACTGTGAGCGGGTAACGATTGGCAATCATTTCACTGCCATTGATGGGATGCAGCGCGGCAAGCTCTTTCTTTCCTGTATTCGCTACAATATGCATCCGTGTGTTTTCAATTACTTCCTGAACGGGGCGATTCGTTGCCTCCTCAACAGTGGTTCCCAAAAACTCACAATAGGCTTCATTTATATAAAGAATCGTTCCCTTACGGTCCGTCACAACAATTCTTTCTCCTAAAAGATTGATAATCTGCTCATGCCAATTAGAAGGAATCGCTTCCATTCCTTTTTTCATAGATTCTCACCCTTACCATATTGGTTATATTTATTATAACAAAGGCTGACAGGTATGAAATAGATTGGAAGATTTTCCATAACAAAAACAAAAGCGCAAGCGCCCGTTTAGCGGCGTATGGCCTGGAGTGCTTCGACTGAGATAAAGGAAACACGAAGAGCGATAGCGATTCGATGTTGACTTATCGTAGGGAGAAGCGCGAAGGACACTAGCCGCTGGGTGCTGGAGCTGGACGTGTCTAAACCTATAAAAAGTTATCCACAATGACTAAATCTATAATTTCCTCACTAGCGTTGCATAAAAAAATAATTATCTTGTCAACAATGAATTTTTAAATATATATTTACTTTAATGTAAAATAATGGTTTTTAGTGATATAAAAAAATCCTTATAATTAGGAGGAAGGTCAAAGTCCTGTCCAAATCCTAATTACAAGGAGAACCCATGGACAAGAATAACACAAAAACAGTATTTAATAAATACCTTCATCCGATGGATGAAGGTGTTTTAAATAAAATGGCTGAACAAATGGAACTTGATAAGTATGTCAAAAAGCTAAAGATTATACCTTTTGTAAAACTATTTACCTATGCCCAATTAAAACAAATATCTAGTTTAACAGATATTAGTCTTGAGTTGAACACGACTCCAAAACTACAGAAAGAGATTGGGTTAAAATCGATTAGCAAATCACAATTATCAAGGAAACTAAGCGATATCTCCCCTAATATCTTTCAAGCTGTGCTAAAACATCTAATACAGAAGGTCCGCCAAAAATTTGGAGTAGTTAAAGGAAATCATAAGCTAAGAAAGCTTTATCTTATTGATTCATCGACGGTTACTCTTAGCCTTAAAGAACACCCATGGGCACCTAAAAACCGTTACACCTCCGGTGTAAAGTTGCATACACGTGTGGTGTTTTATGATGATGTTACCTATTTAGATGATATTATTGTAACTGCTGCAAGACCCGCTGATATAACACAATTAGATGCTCTCATAGTAAATAAACATGGTACTTTCCACGTTTTTGACCGAGGGTATTTTGACTTTAAAACATTTGAAAGACTTTGTTCAGAAGGGATTCGTTTTGCTACACGGATAAAGGAGAACACTGTTATTGAAATGGTAGAAGAAGTTACTGTCCCTAAGAACTCACCCATTATAAGAGAAGCCGTTGTTTTTTTAGGGAAAATGAAACATCCCCTTCGTTTGATAGAAACAGTAAATAGCGAGGGAAAACAAATCCAAATTATTGTTAATGATGCTAAAATTTCAGCAGATGAAGTAAGCACTATTTATCGGGATCGTTGGAGAATTGAGCTATTTTACAAGTGGATGAAGCAGCACATGGTGTTAAAAACAATGTATGGAAAAAGTCAAAATGCGGTACATAACCAAGTTTATATGGCTATGATCGCCTTTTGTTTAACGTTGTTATTAGAATCAGATTTAAGGTTTAAAGGGACATTGTTAGTGTTAAAAAAGCATCTTGCTAAATTTATCTTGGACAGGTATCCAGATTTATTAGAGGAATTATTTAAACCTCCTTCAAGAACCACTGAAGGAAGAAAAAGTTATGATTATGAAAAAATATTTAAAGAAACATTAATAGAGGTGGAAAAAGGTAAATTCAGGGAATAATATTCAAATAGCACACTAATATACATTTGTAAAAATATGGATAAACGGCACCTTCTTTGATGTCACTTTATCCTTTTTTCTTATTTGTGGAGAACATTTAAATCAGAATATTCTGTATATTAAACTTCCCATAATTTTTACTGTGAATTTATGTTATTGACTTATCTGCTAAAGCTTTATGCAACGCTAGTGTAATTTCCTAAAAAACAAAAAAATCCTATTCGACTCACGAATAGGATTTCATACATGCTTATTGCGCTGTGTAACCGCCATCTAAAATAACAGCCTGACCTGTGATACCTCTGCCTTTTTCGCTTGCTAAAAAGACTGCATAATCCGCAATTTCTGTCACGGATAATAACCTTTTTTGTGGAACAAGCGGTAAGAGCACCTCATCAATGACACTTTCTAAACTGACATTTCTAGTGGCCGCGAGATCCGCTAACTGGTTTCTAACCAGTGGTGTATCAACATAACCCGGGCAAAGGGCGTTAACCGTAATCCCACTCGTTGCGCCTTCCAGTGCAGCAACCTTTGTTAAACCGATGACCCCATGTTTTGCACTATTATAGGCAGCCTTTCCAGCGAAGCCAATCACTCCATTGATGGACGCCATATTAATCACTCTTCCAAAGCCCTGCTTCTTCATAATTGGGAATACGTTTTTAATGCCGATGAATGGAGCCGTTAACATAATTTTCACTAGGAGTTCAAATTTTTCGTTGGGAACTCCTCGATAGGTGCAACATACTGCATTCCGGCATTATTGACTAATATATCAAGTCGGCCAAATGTCTTATATGCCTGCTGGATACTATTTTTAAACGCTTCCTCGTTTGTTACATCACATGGAGCAGCCCAAGCTTCGAACCCTCGCTCCCGTAATTCCGCAGCGGCCTGTTCACTCTTTTCCGCATGTAAATCGGAGATTACTACACTCGCTCCCTCTTGGGCGAAAGTTTTGGCCATTTCTAAGCCAATCCCGCTGGCTGATCCCGTAATCAAGGCCGTCTTACCTTGTAATAACTGACTCATCTATTCGTACCTCCTAAATGCTAGTAAACTCTTTCTCTTAAATAATTCCAAAAATGGTATAAAGCGCGATTACAAAGAAAACCGCAATTGTTTTAATAATGGTAACAGCAAAAATATCTCGATAAGATTGCTTGTGTGTTAGACCCGTTACCGCAAGAAGCGTAATAACAGCTCCGTTATGTGGAAGTGTATCCATACCGCCCGACGCCATTGCAACAACGCGGTGCATCACTTCAGGTGGAATATTGGCAGCGGCAATGGCTTGGTTATATTTATCAGCCATAGCCCCTAACGCAATTCCCATCCCACCGGAGGCGGAACCGGTCATACCGGCAAGTGTACTCGTTGTGACCGCACCGTTTACAAGCGGATTTGTAAATGTACCGGAAATGCCGTCACTAATTTTCGTGAAACCAGGCAGTGCCGCAATGATTCCGCCAAATCCATACTCCGCACCTGTATTCATCGTTGCCAGTAAGGATCCGCCGATTGCTGTATTTAATCCTTCCTTCAAGTTTTTCGTCACACGTTTCCCATCATAGAGAAGCGATGAAATAATTCCGACAACTAATGCCATAATAATGGCCCAAATGGCGGCCATACCTGCTACATCCACTGTATACGTTTTCAAACCAATGGCTGCAAAGTCAAATCCATTCGGATACCATTTCGGAATTAATGTTATAAATACTTTATTCGTCACGCCCACAAGAATGAGTGGCACAAAGGCAGAAATTTGTCTGAGTACAGATTGCTGCGAGGTTAAATCCGGTAAAGTTTCTTCTTTTTCTGCTATCTTTTCAGCCGCTGCCGCATTTTCAGTACCAAACCCGTAATAACCCTCGCCGGCTTTTTCAGCCTTTCTTCTTCTAGATTCAAGATATAAGAGTCCTAGAACTAATACAAAAATAGCTCCGATAATCCCCAGGGTTGGAGCTGCATAAATATCTGTTTTGAAAAAGTTAATAGGGATAACGTTTTGAATTTGCGGTGTACCTGGCAGTGCATCCATTGTAAACGTAAAGGCACCAAGTGCAATCGTACCTGGGATAAGCCTTTTTGGGATGTCTGCTTGTTTAAACATCTGAGCGGCAAATGGATAAATGGCAAAAACCGCTACAAATAAACTCACACCGCTATACGTTAAAATTGCCCCTAGTAAAACAATGGTCAGCATCGCACGTTTTGCTCCAAGTAAACGAACAATGGTTTTAGCAATAGATTCTGCAATTCCTGACATTTCGACCACTTTTCCAAAAATGGCCCCTAATAAAAAGACAGCAAAATAAGATTTAATGAATCCGACCATTTTTTCCATGAATACCCCAGAAAAGAATGGTAAAACATGACTTGGGTCAACTAGTAATACAGCAAGAAGTGCACATAATGGCGCGAATAAAATTACAGAAAATCCGCGGTAGGCCACAAAAATCAACAGACCAAGTGCAAGTAAAATAACAAATAATTCCATGCAAATCCCCCTAAAATGTATTGGTAAGCTCCTTCCCTTTCCATCCCCCAACAGTAAGCGTTTCCATATTGAAGCTTACGTTTATATCTATGCAAGAATTATGCCAAATTCGTCTTTTGGTATTTTCTCTCTAAAGCCTTTCTTTTGCATCCCACAAAACTGGAATAATTCCGCTTTTCCGGAAAAAAGCTGTGCGTGTTTCCGGAAAAGCGGAATTTTCCGTTTTTTCGGAATTTAAACTGTGCTAAATTATGACTCTCTTAAAGAAAGATTTCTTTCAGCATTTGACCTCTAACCCAATCTTGTTATTAACAAGATATACGCAAAAAAAGACTTCTCCGCTATATTAGCGAAAAAGTCTTTTGTTAAAATGCACCTCAGTTTATTGTGGAGCTACTTTTGAATTGAATACTTGCTTACCGTCTTTATATTCTAAAACAGTTGCTGATTTGATTGGATTGTGGTTTTTATCGATTGTCACAGTACCAGTTACAAGAGAAAGATCTTTTGTTTTTTCTAGAGCTTCTTTGATTTTAGTAGTATCTGTGCTGCCGGCACGTTTGATCGCATCTGCTAATAGATAGACAGAATCATAACCAAGAGCGTTGAAAGCGTTCGGAGCAGTTCCACTGTTCTTAGCTTTAAATGCAGTTACAAATGTTTGAACCTTTTTGTCCTGGTCATCAGAAGAATAATGGTTTGTGATATATGTGTTATTCAATGCATCCTTACCTGCTAAGTCAACTAACTTTGGTGAATCCCAACCATCTGCACCCATTAGTGGAGCAGTAATACCTAATTCACGAGCCTGTTTAACAATTAAACCAACTTCTTCATAGTATCCAGGAATAAAGATAAATTCTGGATTTGCAGCTTTAATACGTGTTAACGTTGCACGGAAATCTGTATCTTTGGCAACATATGCTTCCTCAGAAACAACCTTACCGCCTGCTTTTTCAAATGTTTTCTTAAATGATGCTGCTAAACCTTTAGCATAGTCACTCGCACTGTCAGCAAAGATGGCAACTTTTTTAACCTTTAAATTATTAGCTGCAAAGTTCGCCGCTACTGTTCCTTGGAACGGGTCGATAAAAGAAGTACGGAATACAAATTCGTTTAATTTTCCTTTATCAGTAACAGTTACATTTGGAGCTGTTCCAGATGGAGTTAAAAGAATGGTTTTATTGCTGTCTGCAATTTCTGCTTGGGCAACTGTGTCACCACTTGTTGCAGCACCGATGATAGCTGTTACCTTATCTTGGCTTGTTAATTTGATGGCACCATTTGTCGCTTCGGCTGCATCTGATTTATTATCAACTTTAACAACTTCAAGCTTCTTGCCATCTACTCCGCCCTTTTTATTAATTTCATCAACCGCAAGATTGACACCTGAAGCGATGGATTCACCGTAGGAAGCAACGCCGCCTGAAAGTTCTAAGTTAACACCTAGTTTAATGGTGTCTCCACTGCTTGCATTATCCTTTGCTCCTGAACATCCGGCTAAAACACCAGCCAATAATGTTGAAGCCATAAACATCTTTGCAAAATTCTTCTTCATCATGATGATCCCCTTTTCTATTTATCTGATTTTTCTGACATAGACATCCATACATTTGTAGTTTGGTAGAATGGCATGTTCAATGGTTTGTCTAACTGATATTTAGTATTGTAATACAATTAATTTCATTCGTCTAGTATATTATTTATTAATTTTAATATTTCTGAAATATATTATTTTTCAAACTAGCCTTTCATTGGTAGATTCATTCCATACAACGATTTTTACTATTTAACTACTAAAATCCACTTTCTAAAAAGTATTCTATAATATTGATTAAGCCATTATTCAAATAACAACAATAGTTCCACTTTCAAACAAAATCAAAGAAAAGGCGGTTCTCCAAAATGATGGAGACCGCCTTTTCTTTGATTTTTATTTTTTCTTTGCATGTTTACGCATGTCGAAGGCTACTGCGACGATGATGATTAAGCCTTTTACAATGAACTGGATGTATGGGCTCACACCTAGGAAGGCTAATCCATAGTTGATAACTTGGAAGATAAGAACCCCGGTTACGATACCTGGTACAGTACCAATCCCACCAGTCAAAGACACCCCGCCGACGACGCAGGCTGCAATGGCGTCCATCTCATACATATTACCTGTATTGTTTGTTGCACTACCAACACGACCTGCTTCAAGAACACCAGTAAATCCATAAAGTAGACCTGCAATCATATAAATAATAATGATATTTTTTGCAACGTTTACGCCAGAAACTTTAGCAGCTTCGGGATTTCCGCCGATCGCATACATATTTTTACCAAGCTGTGTTTTATTCCAAATAATCCAAATAATAATGGAGACAATAATCGCGTAAAAGATTAGATATGGAAACTCATATTGACCTAGTTTGATACCACGTTGAGCAAAGGTTGTAAACTTCTCACTTAAACCACCGATTGGCTGTGCACCATATGGAGGACGGTCAAAGTAGATGGAAGACGTACCGTACACGACAATCATCATACCTAGTGTGGCTATGAAAGGTGGTACATGGAACTTCGCCACAATTACACCACTGATAGCAGAAATGAAACCAGTTGCCAGCATCGCAATGATAATAGGAACAAATAACGGTAATTCATGTAAATGTGGATACATTTTATAAGCATAGTCACTAGCTTGAAGCATGGAAGCTGATACTACCGCTGCTAATCCGACCATACGTCCCGCCGAAAGGTCCGTACCGGCTAGAATCAGAATACCCGCTACCCCAAGGGCAATGATTACACGAGATGACGCCTGACTCAGAATATTAATTAAGTTTGTCATGGATAAGAAGTCTGGAGATGCTACCACAATCCCAACGACTAATAGAATTAAAACTAAATAAATAACATTATCGACAATCCATTTTGAAAAATTCGATTTTTTGATTTCCTTAGAACCTGATTTTTTTAATGCTTCTGTACTCATTTTTTTCGCCTCCTAATACAATGCTGCTAATCGCATGATTTCTTCTTGAGAAGTCGTCTTCGTATCAACGATCCCAGCTGCTTTTCCATTACTCATCACGAGAATTCGGTCTGTCGTACCCAATAGCTCTGGCATTTCAGAAGAGATCATGATAATCCCTTTTCCTTCTGCGGCTAATTGGTTAATTAATTGATAAATCTCGAATTTGGCCCCAACATCAATTCCTCGAGTTGGCTCATCCAGTAATAAAATATTGGGCTTAGTTAAGAGCCAGCGCCCAATGATAACCTTCTGCTGATTACCACCTGATAGACTCCCAATGGCTGTTTTTTGAGTCGGTGTTTTTACCTTCATCGAATCGATTACCCATTGGGTATCGTCAGCCACCTTGCGGTTAGATAAAAAACCGCTCCTTGTTTTATACTGCTTCATGTTTGAGATAATGGAGTTAAAGCTTATGCTCAAATCCGCAAATATACCGGTTGAACGTCTTTCCTCGGTTACAAGTGCAAAGCCGTTTTTAATGGCATGCTGCGGCGAATGATTATTTACCTCCTTGCCGTTCAGCTCAATTTTTCCAGTCTTTAATGCGCGAATTCCAAAGATCGCTTCCACTACTTCCGTCCTCTTGGAACCGACTAAGCCGGCGATGCCTAAGATTTCACCTTTTTTCAGCTCAAAACTTACATTAGAAAAGGATGGCTGTGTTTCTGCTGTTAAGTCAGAGACCTTTAAAATCACATCTCCCGGCTGGTTTTCTTTAGCTGGAAAGCGCTGTGATAAGTCACGACCAACCATCAATTTGATGATTTCGTCTGTCGTTAAGTCTTTTGCACTTCTTGTGGCGATGTACTGGCCATCGCGCATGATGGTTACTTCATCTGAAATTTTTAGAATCTCTTCCATTTTGTGCGAGATATAGATGATTGCGACATTTTCACTTTGTAGTCTTTTAATGATTCTAAATAAATGATTGACTTCCGTCTCTGTTAGCGAGGATGTTGGCTCATCCATGACGATAATTTTTGAATGATAAGAAACAGCTTTGGCAATTTCAACCATTTGCATTTCAGAAACGGATAAGGAACTAACCTTGCTCCGCGGGTCAATATTTATATCTAAGTTTTTGAAAATAGCTGCCGTATCCTCGTACATTTTCTTTTCATCTACGAAAATACCTTTCTTTGGATAACGACCCAGCCATAAATTATCCATGACATTTTGCTGGCGAACCTGGTTCAATTCCTGGTGCACCATGGAAACACCATTTTCTAAGGCCTGCTTTGAGTTTGCAAATGAAACTTCATTTCCATTAAAAATGATTTTCCCCTCGTCCATTGAATAAATTCCAAATAGGCATTTCATCAAGGTGGATTTCCCAGCACCGTTTTCCCCCATTAAGGCATGAACCGAACCCGGCTTCACTTTTAAAGTAACCTTGTCTAAAGCAAGTACCCCAGGGAATCTTTTGGTAATGTTCTGCATTTCTAGTAGATAGGTAGTACTAGATCCTGACATAAGTGAACCTCCTAACTTAACCATTTAAAAATATGAGTGAACCTTCTTCTTCCAGCTCATATCTGTTTTAATGAAAAATTTTAATTTACTATTTTTACGGTGTCAGCTTTAATTATTTGGCTGTGTTAAACATGGATATTGATTTCCGCTCCAGGAGCTCACTTTCCGCGGGCGTGCCGGGGAGCCTCCTCGGCGTAGACAGCGCCTGTGGGGTCTCCCCAGCCCCGTACTCCCGCAGGATATTGAAATTCTCCCTCGAATCCGCCCACGCACGAAGAAAATGCGATAGCATTTTCAAGGAGTCGAGCGCCTTCCGCTTCAATCAACATCGTTCCAAAATCAACAATAACCTTCAACACAGCCAATTATTTAAAGCGTGATTCTCCGAACGAAGGAAAAGATCATCTTTTCCTTCGTTCGAAGAGCGCCAAGGGGCTGGCTACAGCCCCTAACACAGGTACTGGCGCAAATCGTGTTTTCGTATTTAAATCTTAATTGTTTAGCTCCAGCGTCTAAGGGCTCGGGTCATAAGCCAATCCGTCTAGAAGGCTAAAGAGCAGCCCTCTCGCCAGCTCGTCATATGCCGGTCGCCCCTGGGCAAGGCGCTTCCGCTTTTCTATTTATAAGCGTCTTTACCAACTTGGATGTTGTCTTTTGTGATTTCGATGTAAGGAACGCGAACGGCTTTCTTGTCATCAAGTTTCCAATCTGTTCCTGCTAATACGTCCTTACCATTTGCTGCATTTGCGGCTAGGTCAACTGTCGCTTTACCTTGGTTCTTCGCGTCATTCAAGACAGTACCAACCATTTTACCTTTTTCAATCATTTCAAGTGCTTCTGGAATCGCGTCAACACCTACAACTGGTACAAACTTGTCGCCAGTGAAGTAACCTGCTTTTTCAAGTGAGGCAATCGCACCTAGCGCCATTCCATCATTATTAGCGATAACAAACTCAATCTTATCGTTGTATTTGGAAACCCATGCATCCATTTTTTCAGTTGCCTTTGTTGCATCCCACATAGCGGTATCCATTGCTAATTGTTCCACTTGAATTCCTTTAGATTTCAAAGTGTCAATCACATATTTGGTACGGGCTTCGGCATCTGGGTGTCCTGGCTCGCCTTTTAAAAGGACGTATTGAATCTTGCCATCGTGATTTTTGTCCCATTTATCTTTGTTCGCTTCCCAAGCCTTAGCAATTAATTCACCTTGCAGAACACCTGATTCGGAAGAAGTTGTTCCAACATAATAAGCTTTATCGTAGCCTTTTAATACGGCTTCATCTGGCTCTTTGTTAAAGAAGATAACAGGTATATCTTTCGCTTTCGCTTTATCAACAATCGTTTGAGCTGCTTTTGGATCTACTAGGTTGATAGCTAGCGATTTTGCACCTTTAGCGATTAATGTATCCACTTGCTCAATTTGTTTGGCTTGGTCATTTTGTGAGTCATTCAGCATCAAGTTAACCTTTCCTTTAGCTGAATCTTCCATTGAACGACGCACATAAGACATGAAGTTATCATCAAATTTGTAAATCGTTGCTCCAACAGCTGGCAACTTGGCGTCGTTGCTACCGGAAGCTCCACCGCTTGTTGCACTGCTGCTGCAGCCTGTTGCTAAAAGAATACTAGATGCAACTGCTAATGATAGAACTAAACCTTTTTTCTTCAAACTCATCATTCCCCTTTTTTTAATTTTATAGAGACTTGGGTTAAGCTGTTTTTAAAGAGCTTAACGAAGTCTTGGTGTAAGCCCTTACACCTATAGTAGCATGGTGACAGCGGTTCCAATAGGGTCTACCTATAGCACATATTTGCGATTATCTAGACTTTTTTGCAATCTTTGAAACAACAATGTAATAAAACTATTTATATATGAGAAAAAGGACCCTTTTCAAAAAAGGTCCTCTGCGAACGAATCCTATTTAACTGTTGCCTTCCGAAATTCACTTGGTGACAATCCTGTTAACTTTTTAAACACCCTGCTGAAATAGTTGGGATCCCGGTAGCCGACTGAATAACAAATTTCTTTCATGCTCTTCCCCGGGTCGAGCATTTCCGCTTTCGCTTTCTTGATCCTAATTTCTGTCAAGTAATCAATGAATGTCAGCCCAAATCGATCCTTAAATAATTTGCTAAAATAAAACGGACTTAGTTCTACGTATTCGGCTGCAGATTCCAAGGTAATCGCTTCTGCGTAATGGGTTTCAATATAATCTTTTGCTTTTTGCAGCATACCCTTTGCATGATTATTCCGCCAGACCTGCACATGCTGCACAACAGCAAGTAAATGCGTTTTTCCCGATTCTAGAAGCGTCCGAATATCCCCTGAATCTTCAAGGTTAGGAATCCGTTCAGAGTTTATTCCCAAATCGTGGAGCATTCGCGAAATTAGAATAAACAACTCATCAAACGATTTTTTTATAAAAGACGTTTTGGCATCAAGGGTACCATGCTTGGAGACAAAGGAATCAAAGATCAGCATCACTTGATTGACATCACCTTGTCTGACACTGTCCAACAGCTTTTTCTCCACCTTCATAATCTCAGAATCGGAAGGCATCTCATAAGCAGTTCCCTGTTTACTGGAAAATAAAAATTTCCGATTCGGTGTCTTTAATAGTTCCTCTAGTGCCAATACCGCCTCATGATAGGATTTCGTTAACTCATGGGCATAGGTATACGGAAGCCCAATCCCAATTCTCATATCAGCCTTCATGTTTTCTTTTTTAAAAAGAAGATAGAGGTTTTCGATAATCGTTTCAGCATTTGTCCTGAATTGATTTTTCTCTGCTGATATTTTACATAAGAACAATACCGGTACTTGGGTGTCCATTATCGCTCCTACCATAATTTCATGCTTTACCACAATCGATTTAAGCGTCTTTTTAAGCCAGTTATACCATTTTTCTTTTTCGAACGATGTTAGTTCAGTCTCAGAAGTTGGCTTTAAAGTGAATAACATCATGTATCCAGACGTTATTTCTACGCCTAACAGCTGGCTCCATTCGTCAAAGGTCATATCTTGAACCTGGTTCATCAATAAGGACGAGACCCATTCTTTTTGAGCAATCGACACGGCCCGGTTCAGGTTTTTTCTTAAGTTTTGCTGTTCTTCTTGCTGCTTCCTTTCAGAGATAATTTCTTCTGCAACCCGCTGTAAACTGTCGAGAAGGTCCCTTTTACTGCTCGGCTTTAAGATATATTCCTTCACACCCTGTTGCATAACTTCCTTCGCGTATTCAAACGTGTTAAAAGCTGAAACCATGATAAAACGAATGCCCGGGTCAAACTTTTTTATCGCCTTTACTGCTTGAACACCGTCGGTACCCGGCATTTTAATATCCATAAAAATAATATCCGGTTTGAATTTCTCCGCCATTTCTATGGCGATTCTCCCGTTTGGAGCTTCTCCGATAACTGTCACGTCCAATTTAGAGCCTTTTATAATTTTAGCTACTGCTTTTCGTTCAAGTATCTCATCATCTGCTATAAGAATTTTCAACAAGTTTGTTTCCCCCTCTAGCCTTGACAGGAATCGTCAGCCGGAAAATGGTTCCTTTCTTTAATTCTGATTCAATTTCAACAATATTCTTTTGTTGGTAGAAGAGCTGAAGTCTTCGAATGACATTTTTCACTGCAATGCCATTGGAACGATCTTTTCTTTTCTCTAGCTCATTTTCTTCAGAGTCCAATCCATCGGCATACTGAATCAGCTTCCGCCTTGTTGGCTCATCCATTCCTGCCCCATTATCGATTACTTCCACATTGATTTGATCACTCTTCCTATAGATATGTAGTTGAATAACACCATTATCCTCATATTCTTCCACTCCATGGGTGAAGGCGTTTTCAACCAATGGTTGAAGAATGAGACTAGGAATTTCAATATCTAGACATTCGTCCTGAATATCCGAAATAAATTGGATGCGATCGCCGAATCTTGTTTTTTGAATAAAGAAGTACTCTTTCACAATACTGACTTCGTCTCTTAAGGTAGAAACTTTATCGAAATCACTTAGGTTGTAGCGTAATAATGCCGCAACAGCTTCAATTAACCTTGAAGTCTCCTCCGCCTCTTCTAAATAGGCCATCTTTGAAACCGTGTTCAAAGTATTAAATAGAAAATGAGGATTCATTTGGTTTTGCAAACTTCTTAATTCTAACTCTTTTAAAAGCTTATCAAGTTCTCCCTGCTGTTTGATTTCAGTGACTAGCACTTTAAGGTTGCTGCGCATTTGATTAAACGTTTCGGTTAGCAGTTTAAGTTCATCCTTAGTAGTTATTTTAATATCCTCACCCGCCAGATTCCCTTTTGAAATCTCTTTGGCTGCTCTTGATAGGTAACTAATTGGCCTGGTAATTCCGCCTGAGATCCATAAAGCCAGCAAGGTGCTTAGGAAAAAAGCAGCCGCAAACAAAAAAATCGACAAAAGCTTATAATAATGGTTTTGCTGTTCCATTTGGTCATAAAACTTTTGATAGTCTGTTAATTTATTATTTAACAAGGCAAGCGTACTTTCCTGAATATAAGAATTAATTTTCAAAACTTCATTAAAGTGATTGGAATATTCGTTAATCTGGTCCTGATGGAACGCCCCAATCGTGGCATCCCCCTCATCTAAAAAGCTATCAATCATATTTTTGTAATTTGTCAGTGTTACATCGTTGGTGGTAATCACATTGAAGAGACTCTTTTGATCCTTAATTAACTTTCGTTTTTCACTTCGGTAATCTTGTAAATATGATTTATCTTTATCTAAAATATACCCATGCAGCTTTTCTGTGAGAAAATTACTTTTTTGTGAAATATCATTTAGCAAGAGGAATTGTTCAAAACTTTGATCGTATTCTGATACGAGTTTTTCACTACAGTCATAAAAAAACATTCCGACAGAGGTTAATAATACAACCAAGACTATAAAATAAAGTAACAATTTCGATCTGATCCGAAATAGCATTAGTTGCCCTCCGCCTTTCCGGACTGTGTACTAACAGGTAAGTCCGCTTTTCTTAAAATTCGAGTCTCGGTATGGACAATAGGAGGCACTTTTTTCCCTTGAATATGATCAACCATCATTTTAACAGCCTCATATCCCATTTGATATGGTTCCTGAACAACAGTGGCCGTGATGGTCCCCTCTCGAATAAAGTTAAGCGTTTCTGGAAGTGTATCAAAGCCAATGATATAGATTTGATGTTGTTTATGAAATTTTTTAACCACATGGGCGATCTCAATTCCATCAAGAGCACTTGTCCCAAAAAATGCGTTAACCTCTGGGTGATCCTGCAAAATTTGATTAGCCTTCTCAGCTGCTTTTACTCTGCTGATCTCAGATTCTTGAACAGTAATAATGTTGATTCTTTTTTCTGATTTAACCGCATTTTCAAATCCCTTGACCCGCTGCTGCATATGATTTGCATAAAAGCTTCCCGTAATAATGGCGACATTTATTTCCCCAAATGTATCCGCTATCAAAGCTTTGCCTGCCAAATAACCCGAATAATAATTATCGGTTCCAATATAGGTGAGTCTTCTGCTATTCGCTGCATCCGTATCAACCGTGACAACAGGAATCCCACTGGCCACAATCCGGTTAATGAGCGGCGTAAATTGCTCTTCACTTAATCCTTGGGTCATGATGCCATCTACTTTAGAGGCTGCAGACATTTCAATCGTCTTGACGTGATCATCAATGTTAGCTTGCTTTGGACCTGTATATTCAAGGAGCACACCATATTTCTTCGCTGCATCTTGTGCCCCTTTTTCTACGAGTTTCCAATATTCATTGTCTAACTCTTCGGGAACAAGCACAAAATGGTAATTATATGTTTCTGCTGCTTTTTTCTCTTTTGGTAAATCATGAGTAATGACCTTGTATCCATAGAATAGGGAAAATGCCAAGCTAACAGAAAAAAACAAACCGCACACGGAATACGCTATAATCGATAACCTGCTCATCTTCAAATCTCCGATCCCTAAGCACATGATAACCCTATTATACGGAACTTTCCAAAAAGCAACAATCATAATATAAACTGGAAACTTGATACAAATCTTTTCAAAAAAGAGAGGAACAAAAAAACAACCAGCCTGCATTCTCTTACAATGTAGACTGGTTGTTTAGTACTAATTGTCTTTTATTTAGTAAGTCTCTCAAATTCAACCTTTGGAGCCAATGCTTCGTTTACTTTTTCAACGATCATATCTTGATCGACTGTAAAGGTGGCCGTATCTCGAATATCTTCTGAGGATGCCCCAACTTTTACCGTATAGGTGCCTTTCTCAAGAATCCATGCATTTTGCTTTTCATCGAAAGAGGCAAGGTCTTTGGCATTCAGTTCGAATTGAAGCAGCTGACGCTGATTTGGCTTAAGTTCTTTGGTCTTATCAAAGGCTTTGAGTTCAACAGCTGGTTTTTCAAGTTTTCCATCCGGTGCGGAAACATAGACTTGTACAACTTCTTTACCCGGTAATTTACCTGTATTCTCTACCATCGCCGATACTTTTAGCGTGTCTTTAAATTTCTTGCCCTCACTAATATTTAAATGGCTAATATCAAAGTCAGTATAGGACAATCCATAACCAAATTCATAGGCAGGCTTGACATTAAACGTCGTATTGTAACGGTATCCAACATAAATGTCTTCGTTATAAATCACTTGTGTTGGGTTATTAGCAGGTGTACCAGGGAAGCTATTGGCCGATGCCACATCCTCATATTTAACAGGGAAGGTAGTGGCTAATTTTCCGGAAGGATTGACTTTTCCGGAAATAACATCAGCAACCGCATAACCAGCTTCTTGTCCTGGCTGCCATGCTAAAAGGATTGAGTCAACCTTATCTCTCCAGCTTGCAACTTCGATTGGTCCGCCAATATTCAAAATAACCGCTACTTTTTTGCCCTGATTGTGGTATTCTGCTGATACTTTTGAAATCATGTCTTGTTCTGTATCGCTTAATAAATAATCCCCTTTTACCACTTTACGGTCTGCACCTTCACCGGAATTTCGACCAATGACAATAATTCCTATATCTGAATCCGTAGAAGCATTAGATATTTCAGTATCTGTTAAAGGCTTTTCAGGAATAGCAGGGATTGACTTGCCAAAATCTTCACCCCATGGGCTTGGTTTAATCTTATATTGATCCTGCGAGCGAAGGTTATCAATATATGATTTGTAATCACCGAATTCAGTTTGGTTTAGCTGGTATCCAGCACTCTTTAAACCATCTGCAATCGAAACCGTGTAAGCCGCATTCACATCTCCGCTTCCGGTTCCGCCTTTAACCGTTTCGATTTGGGTATTACCAAATAACGTGATCTTCTGATCCTTGCTGATTGGTAAAGGCATTTTGTCGTTCTTTAAAAGAACCATCCCTTCAGCCGCCGCTTTACGAGCTGTTACCGCGTGAGCAGCTAAATCAGGCTTGTTTGTATTTTGGTACTTTTTAAACTCAGGGGTTTGGATAAGAATCTGAAGGATGTTTTTAATATTGCGGTCTAAAACTTTTCCCTCTAATTTCCCACTACTAACGGCCGCTTTAATTAGATCGGATTGAGCTGTCGAACCTGGCATAATCATGTCATTTTGTGCTTTCATTTGTTCAACTGGATCATTCCCGCCAAACCAGTCCGTCATTACAAATCCGTTGTAGCCCCAATCTTTACGTAAAACCGTTGTTAAAAGGTCGGCACTTTGGGATGTGTAGGTTCCGTTTATTTTGTTATAAGAACTCATCACTGACCATGGATGTGATTCCTTGACAGCGATTTCAAAACCTTTTAGATAAATTTCCCTCAATGCGCGTTCTGAAACGACAGTATCAACGCTCATTCTATTCGTTTCCTGATTATTCGCCGCAAAGTGCTTGATCGTTGCGCCAATACCATTTGATTGAAGTCCATTTACCATCGCCGCAGCCATTTTTCCTGCAATTAATGGATCCTCTGAATAGTATTCAAAGTTACGGCCGTTTAATGGATTGCGTTGGATATTCAGTGCAGGTGCTAATAACATATCGACACCATATTCTTTCACTTCATTTCCTTGGGCCTTTCCAATCGCTTCTACAGTTGCTGGGTCCCAAGTAGATGCAAGTGATGTGGCGATAGGGAAAGCTGTTGCATAATAGGTTTGAGTTTCTCCTGTTCTAGTCGCTCTGATTCTAAGACCTGCCGGGCCATCGGCAAAACGCAGTTCAGGGATTCCTAACCGAGGAATTCCATATGTACCACCTACTGCTCCAACTACATCGCTAAATGGAGGTGTTCCTCCAAATCCAGGCATTCCTACCCCGACAACAAATTTTGATTTTTCCTCAAGGGTCATGGCTTGAATCACATTGTCAATCGATGAAGCATCTGTTAGATAAGGCGTGGATGTCTGAACGGCAGATGTTTGTGCATGAGTCACAGTTGTTGGATTTTGACTCTGAGCGGATGCAATATCAAAGGTAAGTCCTGAGAGAAGTAAGGTAGATGTAAGAGTAACGGCGAGTAAGTTTGCTCTTTTCTTTTTCTTTAGTTTTTTCAGCATAAGTATCCCCTTATTTTTTTGAATATTCACACTTAAAACGCTTCCATTGACAAGTTTAACTCAATTAGTGAATCAAAATTGGATTTATTTTCTGGATTATATTGCGAAAATCTTCACTATTTTGTTTTTTGATAGATAAAAGTTAATGGGCCTTTTTTAGTGCTAGAACCACCACTTTATTCGACCTATATCCTTAGTCTCATCAGAAAATGTTTAAGGTGCATGACTATATACTCTTGATTTTTTTATTGAATACTGAATTTTCCGACTTCAGCAAATTAATCTAGTAAATCACAATTTAATGCTAGAACTTGTAACTTATCGAATGACATTTTACATGCTAATCTTCCAATTGTAAGTGTTTCCATATATATAAAGGGGTTGTTAGGTGTGAAGAGTTATTACAAAGTTCTAAGTACATCAATGTTTAGTCTGATGCTGCTTTCTTCAAATTATTCAGGCGTACTTGCTGCGGAACAGCCAACTTCAGCAGCAAATTCAGCAGTTGTTTCTGGAGACAGCGGCAGCGTGCAAACTGGTACGGTCGAGGAACAAACACCAATGTTAGTTGACCAAGCTTCGATTCCAGCCGTTATTAAGGCGATGACGCTGGATGAAAAGGTAAATTTAATTGGCGGTGCAGGCGCGGCCGTCACAGGAGCGGCCGGCGGTACATATGCCATTCCACGGCTTGGCATTCCGAAACTTACATTTGCAGATGGTCCAGCCGGGCTTCGTTTTGGATCCACAGCAAATAAATCTACAACCGGTTTCCCAATTCCATCTGCTCTTTCTTCCAGCTTCAATAAAGATCTCATGTATAATGTGGCTTCGGCGATGGGAAAAGAAACCCTTGATTATGGAGTAGATGTTATTTTAGGACCTGCCTTAAATATTCATCGAGATCCTCGAGGCGGACGAAACTTTGAATATTACTCAGAAGACCCTCTGCTAAGCGGTGAAATGGCCGCTCAATTTACAAAAGGTGTTCAAGACCAAGGTGTTGGCGTCAGCATGAAGCATTTTGCCGCTAATAACCAAGAAACCAATAGACAGTCCGTAAATGAAATCATTTCAGAACGTGCCTTAAGAGAAATTTATTTAGCCGGCTTCGAACGCGTCGTTAAAGAAGCACAGCCATGGACAGTGATGAGCTCCTATAATTCGATTAACGGTCCTTTCTCTGCCCACAATTCCTGGCTGTTAAATGATGTCTTAAGAAGTGATTGGGGCTTTAATGGCATGGTTATGACTGACTGGGGCGGCTCTAAACAAAATGGCAAAGCGATGTTAAATGGCGGAAATGACTTGTCGATGCCAAGTTTAAATGACGCCGGAAAGGCAGCGGTAAAAGCAGCCATTATAGACGGTTCGCTTCCTGAGGAAAAACTCGACACAGCCATCGAAAATATCCTTACTTTAGTGGTTAAGTCACCTACCTTTAAAAAATTAAGTACGGTTGACAATACCAAACTAAGTGTTAATGCGGACCTAGCTGCTGCCGATGCACAGCTTTCACGAGAAGCAGCACCAGAAGGAATGGTTTTATTAAAAAATGAAAAGAAAGCGTTACCTTTCAATCAGAAGGTGAAAAAGGTCGGTCTTGTTGGGAACTCCTACACCATGCCTAGCTGCGGATTTGGTACTCCTACATCTGCCTGTACAACCGATAACGCCGCTTCAAAAATGTTCTTAATGGGAACTGGAAGTGCCTATGTTACCCCAACACATACCGTCCAGCTACCAGAAGGACTTAATAATGCTGGATACACCCCTGTTACGACCAATGCTAGTGGTGCAGAACTTAATCAAAATCTTAGCGTGGAAGATGCTGCTTATATGGCGAAGAACTCAGATATTGGTGTAGTCGTGATTGCTAGAGGTTCTGGCGAAGGAGCAGATGGAAATTCAACCACCTTTGAACCAACCTCAACAGAATTAGATCTTATTAATAAGGTTTCTGATGCTTTTCACGCCGTTAATAAAAAGATGGTCGTGGTCTTAAATGTGGGTGCTCCATTTAACACAGTAAGTTGGAGAGATAAGGCAGACTCTATTTTATTATCCTGGCAGCCAGGGATGGAAGCAGGGAACGCTCTTACAGATGTTCTTTCAGGAAAAGCGTATCCATCAGGAAAACTTCCAGAGACCTTCCCGGTTAAATTAGAGGATGCGCCAAGTTATGCGAACTTCCCAAGCTCGGACGGTAATGCAAACTTAGTAAAGTATAAAGAAGATATTTATGTAGGTTACCGCTACTATTCTACCTTTAAGGTAAAACCAGCTTACGAGTTTGGGTACGGACTCTCCTATACAACGTTTGATTATAGCGATTTTAAATTAAACAAAGATACGTTATCAAATAACATTAAAGTCTCGTTTAAAGTAACTAATACCGGTACCAATGTTGGTAAAGAGGCACCACAATTATATGTAAGTGCACCTGACGGCAAGTTAGAAAAACCAGCGATTGAGCTAAAAGCGTTCGGAAAAACGCGTGAGCTGAAGCCAGGACAAAAAGAAACATTCAACTTCTTTATTGATCCAAAGGATATTGCTTCCTTTGATGAATCTACTTCCTCTTGGATTGTTGAAAAAGGAACCTATCAATTCAAGATTGGGGCTTCCTCTGCCGATATTAGAGGGAAGCTGGATTTTAAAGTGGACAACGATATTGTTGCCGAAGTAGATAATGACAATGCACCAGATGTGGAATTAGATCGGTTATCAAAGTTCAATCAGCAGTAAAATGTTTACATTTTTATCATAATGGAGGTAAAGGAAATGCTTAAAAAAATGAAGAAAAAGGCCATGTTGGCCACAATGGCTGCAGCTATGACTTTATCACTCAATACAAATGTTTTTGCGAAGCAAATCAATACACAGTCAACATCCTATCAAACTGTGACAGAGATTGAAGATTGGGGTGCAGCAACAACGAAAGTAATTGTTAATGTTGGGAAACCAATACCAAAGAATTCTGTAACAACCGATACCTTCAAAGTCCATGTGGCTAGAAGCGATAAACGGTTAAGCAAACCTTTCCTAGAGGAAGGAGACCGCACCATCACTAAAGCATACGTAGCCGACAAAGACGGCAATCCTGCTGTCCAAACAGGTAAATATGTTGTCTTAGAAATGAAAATTGGTCCTGATGTATCCCTAGGTTCACCACTCAACTATGATTGGGCGACTACTGGCTTTAATGATTGGGTTGATATGAACTATACCATCACACAGCAAAAAGATATTGAAACTAGTGCAGGAACAATTTCAGGATTAGTTGTTGATCAATTTGCTGGAGAAACTAGAGAGCTAGTAGATGATTTTTCCACAGGAAAAGGAACTTATGACAATGTTAGCTTAACGTACGCCGATTTCAGTCCAAAAACGGACAATCATAAAAACCCATTAATTATCTGGCTCCATGGCGCCGGTGAAGGCGGCACAGATCCAACGATTCCAATCTCAGCCAACAAAGCTGCCAATTTTGCTTCAAAGGATATTCAATCAAAATTTGACGGAGCCTACGTTCTCGCACCTCAGACTCCAACTTTCTGGATGGACGGTTTGAAAGGATTCGGAGATGGAACCTCCAAGTATGAGAATGCTTTAATGTCTTTAATTAAGGAATATGTTGCTAATCACAAGGACGTGGATACCAGCAGAATTTACATTGGCGGTGACTCTAACGGGGGATATATGACCATGCTGATGGCACGCGATTATACTAATTACTTTGCCGCTGCCTTCCCAACATGTGAAGCCTTAAAGGATTCGTTAATTACAAATGAGCAAATTCAAAAAATGAAGGATCTCCCAATGTGGTTCATTGCCGCTAAAACAGACCCAGTTGTTAAGACAACTGATTATATTGAACCTACGTATCAACGCTTAGTCGATGCTGGAGCAAAAAATGTCCATAAATCATTATTTGATAAAGTGGTCGATACATCCGGTTTATATAAGAACGCGGATGGCACACCATATGAATATAATGGACACTGGTCATGGATTTACGTATACAATAATGCGCCAACAAACACCATCAACGGAAAAACAACTCACATCATGGAATGGCTAGCAGCTCAAACCAACCCAAATACTAAGTAAATAGTAAAAATGGTGATAGGCACCATTCAAAGACAAAAAGGCGGGATTGTCCATCGCAGATGGACAATCCCGCCTTTTATGCATTTCTCTACATTTAGATTAAAAGCTGCTGTTGCGAACGATGAGTTTGGTGGCGATGACGATTTTTTTGGCGGTCTTTCGACCTTCGATTCGTTCCATTAGGGTATCAACCGCCGTTTCACCCATCAACTCGGTATAAACTTTAACCGTGCTCAAGGTTGGGAAAACATATTTCGAGATGCTGATATCATTGACGCCAATGATGTTAACCCTCTCCGGCACGGCGATTCCTTCTTCGAGTAACGCCCTTAAGGCCCCGACAGCGATAGAGTCATTCCCCGCAAAAAAAGCCGTCGGTAAGTTTTCACCATGCTCTTGAATCGCCTGTTTCATCAAAACATGACCATCATCCGCAGAAAACTTGCCATTATACATAAAACGCTTCTCATAAATTCCCTTTTCCGTTAAATAACGTTTAACGGTTTCTTCTCTTGCATCCGCAATTGCGGATGTTTTATCTTTATATTCCTCTTTGCCGCCGATATAGCCAATCTGTTCATGCCCCTTAGCTATCAGATGATCTAATACCTTTTTCGTGGCCTTTTCGAAATCAATCACAACCGAATCAAATTGCTCTTCATCCGGAGAGGTATCAACAAATACAATATTCTTTGTAAAGGTCCGCAGTTCCTTTACTTGCTTACCGCTAAACTTGCCAACGGCAATTAAGCCTTGGATCTCATCATTTTCTCTCAACTCTTCATAGTTGTCATGAAAATACTTCACAAGCTGAAGGCCCTTATTACGGCAGCGATTCTCCACACCAAGCCGAATCGACATATAGTATAAATCTTCAAGTTCTTCCTTTTCCGTATACCACTGAAGAACGGCAATGCTTCCGGAATCCTGTTTCCGAGCTGGTTTCTTCTTATAAGAAAGCTCCTCTGCCGCCTCAAAAATTTTTTTCTTCGTTTCATCACTAACAGAAAGCGTGGTATCATAATTTAGCACCCTTGATACAGTCGCGATCGAAACACCTGCTAATTGTGCAATATCTTTGATAGTAGCCATTATCAATCCCCTATTATATTAGAAAAAAAACGGTAAATCGTCTTTGAATAGTATACTTCCTCCGGATTTAAAATAACAGATGGAAAGTTAGGCTGATTTACAGCATCAGGGTACCCTTGAGTTTCAAGACAGACACCTAAATAATTTCTAGCCTTAACTCCTGATATAGAATACGGTCCTTCTAATTGATTAGATGTATAGAGTACCACGCATGGTTGATCTGTCGTAACCAATAATGTCCGACCGCTTTCTTCATCACTTAGAAAAATCTTATGTTCATCACCCTCGGTAAAAATGAGTGGATGATCATAACCATTCCCCACCAGTACATTTTGTGGATGTTCCGATTTGATTCCTGTTAATAACCTTCGTCCATGTTGAAAATCAAATGTGGTGTTTTTAGCAGAAAGAATTTGACCTGTTGGGATTAAATCATGACCTAATTCTAAAAAACGATCATTATTTAACTGAAGGATATGGTTCGAAACGTCCCTTTTTATATTCCCGCTTAGATTAAAATAAGAATGATTCGTTAAATTGATAATGGTTGGTTGGTCCGTGTCTCCCTCATAAGTAATAGACAGTTCATTTTTGTTATTCAAGAGGTAGGTCACATGGATGTCTAAATTACCTGGATAGCCTTCATCACCATCTGGGCTAAGATAGGAAAACTTCACCCCAACTGCCTCGTTTCCCTCTATTACCTCTGATTTCCAAATAACTGAATTAAAGCCCTTTCCCCCTCCATGCAAATGGTTAGGATCTTCATTGGCAGCAAGCAGATATTCCTTCCCTCCAATTTCAAACCGGGCATCTTTTATTCTTCCGGCGACTCTTCCTACTACTGCACCGAAGTACGGAGACAAATCAAGGTAATCTTCAAACTGATTAAAACCCAGTACGACATTTTCAACCTTTCCATGCCGATCAGGGACATTGATTTCCGTAATGACGCAGCCGTAATTAAGGCAAGAAACGCTCATTCCTGTATGGTTGATAAGAGAATACTCTAACACCGTTGCCCCCTCATAACTCCCGAACACTTTACTAACTATCTTCAACAAACTCACATCCTCTTAAATAGTTCATCTTATAGAACATCAACAAATCTAGAAAATCCTGTTAACCCCTCTTCATTCCGGTTAAATACACCAGCATCCTCTAGTACACGTAAAAACTTTTTACCTACTTCTTCTCGTACCAGCATTTCTACATTAGATTCGTTAGCAATAGCTCCATAACGGGCTTTCAACTTATTAGCCCAATCGGTATGATAGTCTGCAACAGCATTCGTTTTACCAAGCAGGAATTTTTCCACCTCTTCAAGTTCTCCTTTTAGTCGCGCAGGCAGTACCGCTAATCCCATTACTTCAATAAGACCAATGTTCTCCTTCTTAATATGATGGACATCCGAATGTGGATGGAAAATACCCAGTGGATGTTCATTATTCGTCCGATTATTGCGGAGAACCAAGTCTAGTTCGAACAAATCACCATTTCGACGGGCAATCGGGGTAACCGTGTTATGAGGAGTCTCCCCTGTCCAAGCCAAAATATCAAGTTTATCATCACTGTAAGTTTTCCACTTTTCAAAAATATGTGCCCCAGCGTCCACCAATAAACTAGCCTCTCTAGAGCGTAAGCGAATTACTGACATTGGCCATTTAACAATCGAGCATTCCACATTTGGAAAGCTATTCATGGTAAAAGTCCAGTCCGCCCCAGCCTTTGCCATGGCAAATTGATAATTCCCGCCTTGATAATGCTCATGGGATAAGATTGAGCCGCCAACAATCGGAATATCTGCATTAGAACCTAAGAAATAGTGCGGAAATTGCTCAACAAATGCCAAGAGTCTTTTAAACGTCATTGGACTGATCTTCATGTCCGTATGTGATTCCGATAACACAATGCAGTGCTCGTTATAATAAACATACGGAGAATATTGTAAATACCAATTCTCATTTGTTAAATTCATTCTAATCATTCGATGATTTGAACGGGCAGGGTGACCAATACGACCGGCATATCCCTCATTCTCTACACAAAGTAGACATTTAGGGTAACTTGACTTTTTAGCAAGCTTCTCAAGTTCAATACTCTTTGGATCTTTTTCCGGCTTCGATAAATTAATCGTAATATCTAATTCCCCGAACTCGGTAGCTGCTTTGAACTCAATATTTTGCCGAATCCGTTTCATTTGGATATAGTTGCTGTTTTTACTTAAATCATAAAAGTACTCAGTTGCCTGTTCAGGACTTTGTTGATATTTTTCGTAAAATTGATTGTTCACACTAGAAGGTCGTGAGATAAAGCAATCCATAATTTTACTAGAAAAAATATCTTTTACATCAAAAATATCTTCGATGATACCTTGCTCAACTGCATAATCTACAATCTGCTCGAGGAGATCAGGGATTTCCTGGATTTCCCCCTCGATTTCAACATCCTTAAACTCATCTAATTGTAACAGTGCGAGCACTTGATTCCTTGAATATACTTCATCTTCCCGCTCCATTAACTGAGTGGCAAGCGCTTGTTGAACTAATTGTTGGACAAGTTGAAAGATCATATTTAATCGCCACCTATTTTTAAATACCATTTGGTTCATACATACACTAGTCCTGTACTAGTGATTACTATAATTCCTTTGCCCCTTCACCAATACTTGCTACATAAAAATCAGCTTCATATCCAATTTTCGCTGCATATTCCGCTCCTACATTGCTAATGAAACTTTCAACCTTATCATTTTCAACAATCGCAATTGCACACCCGCCAAATCCTGCTCCTGTCATCCGTGCTCCAAGAACACCTGGCTGTTTCCATGCTGCTTCTACTAAACTGTCAAGCTCAATCCCTGTTACTTCATAATCGTCTCGTAAAGAAATGTGTGATTGGTTAACTAATTGCCCAAAGGTTTCTAAATTTCCAGCCTTGAGCTCCTCGAGTGCCCGTAATGTTCGAATATTTTCATACACTGCATGTTTTGCCCGTTTCCGTACCGTTTCATTTGTAATGAGATGCTGATTTTCATCAAATTCAACTTCTGAAAGCTGTCCTAGTGCTTCGATTGGTAGTTTTTGCTGCAGCTGTGATAATGCTTCTTCACATTCACCTCTGCGCTCATTGTATTTAGAGTCTGCTAACTCGCGGCGCTTGTTAGTATTCATAATGATAATCTTATGATTTTCTAACTGAATAGGAGCATACTCATATTTCAATGTCTGGCAATCTAGTAATATACCTGCATCCTTCTTACCCATCCCAATTGCAAATTGGTCCATAATTCCGCTATTAACCCCGATAAACTGATTTTCAACCTGCTTACCTATTTTAATTAGATCAATACGCGGAATTTCTAAAGCAAACAGCCCTTCTATTAAAACCCCTGTTAATAATTCAATTGAAGCGGAAGAGGATAGTCCTGCACCGTTTGGGATATTCCCTTCAATGACACACTCAAATCCACTTGGGATTTGATATCCAGCCTCCATAATGTAGCGAATCATCCCTTTTGGATAATTGGCCCAATTGTGTTCTTTGTTGTAATCTAGTTGATCTAGGCTAAACTCAATAACTCCTTTTTCCGGAAAGTTAACTGAATACAAACGAACGAGTCTGTCTTCACGCTTCTTGGCAACCGCATAAGTACCGTACGTAATTGCACAAGGAAAAACATGTCCGCCGTTATAGTCGGTATGTTCCCCAATTAAATTAATCCGCCCTGGAGCAAAGAAAGATTTATCAGCTGCTGTTTTAAAAATTTCTACAAATATGTTACTAAGTGCTGTAACGGTCATTTTATCGTTCCTCCATCCATGAAATCCTTTTCATCAATCTTTAGCATTAATCTGATTCTTTACCTCTATTTTACTTTCCAAAGTAAAAATAATCAATATTTTTACTAAAATATTACTAAAAATTAAGATCAAAAAAAAGACGCATGAACTAATTCTTTCATGCGACTTTTATTTTTGTCATAGCAGCATATCCTGTACTTCCACCATTGTAAGTACTGCTACTTAAGAGTAGGAGCATTACTCCCACACTATCATTCAATTCCTTGTTTTTTCAAGGATGCTAACCTCATATTTTTCTAATGTTAAATCGCCTGTAAGCTGTTTACCAGTAACTAAATTTTTCACCTGTTCTTCAATAACAATTGGCTGCTTTTCTTCAGTAAAATTCATAACAAAAATATAATCATGTTCAGGGGCTTGTCTAACCTGTACAGATACACCCTTATTATGTTTTACTAAAGCAGCTGGCTGCAGCGATAAGTCATTGATTAATTCTTGGTAAAATTCCCGATGGAAAGAATCCTCCAAGCGGCCGCCAATATAATAGGTTTTTCCTTTTCCATAGTGATGGCTTGTTACCGCAGGAGTATTTGCATAATAGTCTTCCTCGTATTCTCCTTCTGCTTTAGCGGTATCTAGTTCAAGGACCGTTGCATAATCTTTCAGCTCGAAGGATTGATTACGATAACTAACAAAATTTCGATCCTTTGGATAGTAAGTGTCTGTTTCTACTGGTTTCATTCCGAAAATTTCTTGCAAATCTTTGTGCCATCCGCCCAAATAAGTTAAATCGTTTTCATTTACCAGTCCGCTAATATAAGTCATCACTAACGTTCCGCCGTTTGCAACAAATGATTTCAAACGCGCAATCGTTTCTTCGCTTACTAAATAAAGCATCGGAACAATTAATAGTTTATAAGAATTAAAATCTTGTTCTTTTGTAATGACATCAACAGAAATATCTTCTTCCCAGAAGGTGCGGTAATGGTCAACGAGTGTCTGTGGATAACGCTTGGTCTCCAGTCCAAACCCTTGAGCATCATTTAATGCCCAGTTGCTTTCCCAATCATAAAGAATAGCGACATCTGATGGACGATTTGTTCCAACAATATCATTCAGCTTTTCTAATGTTTGACCAACCTTCGCAACCTCTTTAAACACACGGTTTTCTGAACTATTATCATGATCAACAACTGCCCCATGGAATTTTTCAGAAGAGCCGCGTGATTTCCGCCATTGGAAATACATTACGCTATCAGATCCGTGGGCAACCATTTGCATGGAAGCAAGTAGGTGCATTCCTGGACGTTTAGCTTTATTGACATTATGCCAGTTGACAGCACTTGGAGTTGATTCCATTAATAAAAATGGCTGTTGTTTGAGACTGCGGTATAAGTCATCAATAAAACCAACCCTCATGGCTAAATCAGCGTTACTTTCCCAGTCATTATGCCATGCCGGGTAAGCATCCCAGCTAATGACATCGAGATGTTTAGCAAACTTACTATAATCAAGTGCCTGGAATGGAATAAGCTCATGCGTGTCTGCCATAAAGTTAGTCGTAATCGGAATATTTGGGGTCAATTCCCTAATAGGAACAACCTCATTTTCGAAGAATGAGATGGTTTGATCGGTAACAAACCTTCTCCAATCTAGATTTAATCCGTGAACCATACTTTCTCCGATTGGCGATGGCGATTCAATCTGTGACAAGTCAGTGAAGGTGTGGCTCCAAAACGGTCCCCACCATGCATCATTTAACGATTTTAGATCATTATTGTATTTTTCTTTCAGCCAGTTTCTAAAGGCATGCTGACATTTTTCACAGTGACATTCGCCGCCATATTCATTGGAAATATGCCACATTAACAACGCAGGGTGATTACCGTAGCGTTCTGCTAACAATCGATTAATCTTCTGCGTTTTTTCACGGTAAACTTCTGAAGTAAAACAATGATTATGTCTTCCACCATGCAGCTGTTTTACTCGAGCTCCATTCACGCGCAATACTTCTGGATATTTTTGTGACATCCAAGCAGGGCGCGCCCCGCTCGGAGTAGCTAAAATAACACGTCCGCCAATCCCATAAATATTGTTAAAAATCTCATCTAACCATTCGAAGTTGTAAACTCCTTCTTCCGGCTCCAATGCTGCCCAAGCAAAGATTCCAACTGAAAAGGTATTCGTATGTGCAAGCTTCATTAATTTAATATCATCTGCTAATATATCCGGTCGATCCAGCCATTGGTCCGGATTATAATCTCCCCCGTGAAGCATGAAGTTGGCTTTAGTAGTATATATCTTTTCATGTTTAGTCATTTTAATCTCCTTCTACCATTAGTTCATACTAACTATTCAATCAATCTTTGTTCCACCAGCTGTTAAACTTTAAGCAAGGTGCTTCTGCAATAGTAGGAAGGCAATGGCAATTGGTATACATGACTGCGTGGTCAGCCTCTTTCTTACAATTAGATCCTCTCAATCTTAAATTCAAATTCCATGTCTTGATCAGCCGGAACTAAGTGTTCTTTATGAACTGGTGCTCCCCAGCTGTCATCACCGCCAACCCCCATCTGCTTCCCTGCTACGGTTACAACAGAATAATGAACTTTTGGCAGCTCATAAACATGGTTTGCATGCTCAAGTTCAAAGGCTGTATACGGAGAAACATTACATTCAACCGGGGCGGAAACAGACGAAATCCTGATTCCCTGACCATTATCGTTAGTAACATCCAATCGGCGGATACCAGTCCGGTTTCCTGATTCTTGCGGCATTACATAGCCCGATACATTATCAGCCACTGTATTCTTAAAAGTTCCAAGCCTTGCCCCCTTAGCACGGTCTACGTAATTTTCTTCAGGTCCCATTGCATACCATTCCAATTGCTGATAATCGGCTGGCACCTTAAAGGATAGGGCAAAAATCGGAATTTGCGGCAAATTCGCTGCACCTTTGTATACTGACTTCACACGGACACTTCCATCTGGACTAACCGTATAAGTCGTTTTTACCTCAATCTGGTCATGAATCGAGAATTTATAAGTAAAAGCAACGCTAACCTGTCTCTTGTTCTCTTCCACTTCCATATGGACACATTTCCTTGCTAGGCTCGCCGCATACCATATTCCCGAATCAAAACTTTGCGAAAAGCCTCGGTCATTGTCTGTCGTCGCTCTCCAGAATAAAGGTGCTGGTGGAAGGGCTATCATTTCTTTCCCTGCAAAATTTAGGGATACCAGACTTCCTTGAGCCTTAGAGAACATGACCGTAAAATCTCTCCCATGTACGCCAATATTAACATCACCGTGTGCCACTCGCAGCTCACCATTTACTGGGGGCAACACTTTCCTGCCCTTTGCATACACATATTGTCCAAACGCAATCTCAAATCCAGCTTCTGCCCAAAGCGTACTTTTCTTCAGCTTTAATGAGGTTTGAATCGAATACTCACCAGGTGTAGAATCAATATCCAGAGGCCCAGTAAATTCAAAACGTTTCACGCTCTGTGGTTCAACTGCAGCAATGAGAGTGGTCTGGTACAATTCTTTCCCTTCAAAGGAAATGGAATATTCCAACACATAGTCTTCTGTATTAGTGAACAAGCTCTCATTCTTAACCAATACTCCATTTTGGTCCGGTTCTAACTTGAAGTTTTGATATAAAAATTTTACTTCCTGCATCTTTGGCGAAAGTTCTCGGTTAGCATAGACGATTCCGTTTGTACAGAAGCCGTAATCCGTTGGACGGTCATCAAAATCACCGCCGTAGGCAAGGTATTCGTTCCCGTAACGATCTTTCTTATAAATAGATTGATCAATATAATCCCATATAAATCCGCCTTGATACATTGGATACTTTTGCTCTAAGTCCGTATATTTGTACATGCCGCCAAGTGAATTTCCCATCGCGTGTATGTATTCACAGCTGATGTATGGTTTTTCAGGGTTTTCGGTTAAATATTTTTCAATTTCATCAGGCTTGGCGTACATGCGGCTTTCCATATCACTCGTATCATTATAGGTACGATTACGGGTAACCCCCTCATAATGCACAAGCCGGCTTGGATCTGCCTTGCGGAAATAGTTGCTGACATTGAGGATTACTTCACCCGCATATGATTCATTCCCGCAGGACCAAATCAAGATGGACGGGTGATTCTTATCCCGTTCGACCATTGAGATTGCCCGGTCCATAACAATATCCTGCCATTCTAGCTTATTGCCCGGAATGTTCCAGGACGGCTCGACTTCGCCCAGCTTTTGCCATGATCCATGAGTTTCCAGATTCATTTCATCGATCACATAGATTCCATATTCATCGCATAGTTCGTACCAATAGGTCTGGTTGGGATAATGGGACGTCCTTATCGCGTTAATGTTATGGCACTTTAGGGTTTTAATATCCCAAAGCATGTCCTCTTTTGTTATTGCACGACCGCTGCGTGGATTAAACTCATGACGGTTTACGCCTTTAAATACCACTCTCTTCCCGTTGAGGCGCATAATTTTATTGACAAGCTCAAATCTTCTAAAGCCAACTTTCTGAGGAACAACCTCTACCAAACTATCAGACTCGTTATAAACTTGAATCATGAGTTTGTACAAGTACGGGGTCTCCGCGCTCCATAACTCAGGGTTTTCAACCGGCAAAGTAATTGACCACTTATCTTCGATTTGTGTCCCATTAGCCGCTGCCACAAGATTACCATGGGTATCGAGTAATTCTGCTGTAATTTTTGCAGAAATATGACCTTGAAGTTTAAGATTGGCATGGAGGTTGCCTTTTGTAAAAGTTGCATCGAGTTCCGGCTGGACATGTAAATCGGAAACATGAATTTCCGGGACCGTATAGAGGTAAACATCACGGAAAATCCCTGAAAACCTCCAAAAATCCTGGTCTTCCAGCCAGCTTCCCGTACTTCGCTGGTAAACCTCAACCGCAAGCTTATTCTCTCCCTCAACTAAATACGGGGTAAGCTCAAACTCTGCAGGTGTAAAGGAATCTTCACTGTAGCCGACAAATTCTCCGTTCAGCCACACATAAAAAGCAGACTCCACACCTTAAAAAGAAATATAGACCGGCTTGTTATGCATATTGTCTGGCAGATTAAAATATTTTACATAGCTTCCCACTGGATTGTGATCGGTCGGGAGCTCTGGCGGTCGAATTTCATTGTGACCGTCCCATGGGTACATTGTATTAACATATTGTGGTTTCCCATAACCCTGGAGCTGAATATGCCCAGGTACGGAGATATCTCCCCAGCCAGTACAATTGAAATCTAATTTATAAAATTCTGCAGGTCGGTTTTGCGGATTTACATTGTAGCTAAACTTCCAGCTTCCATTTAAGTCATGGCGCATTTTTCTTGGAGCAAAGCGCTGTGCCTCCGCCACTGTTTCATAGTAATAGTGGTCCGAATGTGCTGGAATACGATTAACAGCAAATACATTTACATCGGATAGCCAGTCCAAGGTTGGGACAGCCTTTGTTACGTTTGAAATCGTTGTCATTTTTTATTTCACCTTCCTATTTACTATTTTCTCCTCCACTATTTCATAAACTTTCCTTAACTTCAATCAGATTTTTTCAGAATGGAAGAATCATTGGAATTTTTCTACCAAAATAGCTCCTTATATCCATTTAATCTTGCAAGACCTTCAACAAAATAGTAATCTCCGTATATCAATGGGTTATCCATGTATTTTCTTTCAGGAAAGTGACTTGTTCCATGTAGGACTAATCCTTCCTCATTTCCTGTCCAATCACCATAATTTTTATATAATGATTCAAGGATTTTTTCACCAGCTCTTTGATAAACAGGTGATTCCTCGGCTATTACTTTATCAGCCAAGAGCAGAAGACCACATGCCGCAATAGCACCAGCAGAAGAATCCTTTGGAGCATCGATATCAGCAGGCAAACGGAAATCCCAATCTGGCACAAAATCCTTCGAAAGATGAGAAATAAAGAAATGAGCCACCTTTTTGGCTGCTTCCAAATATTTTGCTTCGCCTGTATAATGAAAGCTTAATGTCAGACCATAAATCGCCCAAGCTGTTCCTCTAGACCATGCTGAATTCGGGCTATGGCCTTGCCCTCCCAACGCTTCTATTCTACTCCCGCTTTCAGGATCAAAACGGACAATATGATGAACACTACCATCACTCCGAATAAAATTTTCTAGTACCATATCGGCATGTCTTCTAGCTGTACCTTTGAATCTTGGATCACCTGTTTCTTCAGAAGCCCAATAAAGAAGCGGCAGATTCATCATGCAATCAATTATGGCTATGCCGCTATTGTCTTCACCCGCAGTCCAAGGATTCCAAGCTCTAATATAGTTTCCATTTACATTAAATCGTCCCATTAGGAGATTTGCTGCTAGAAGTGCACGACGTTTGGATTCCTGATTGCCCAAGAGCTTATAATGGGCAACACTCGTTAAGGTCCACATAAAACCCATATCATGATCTAGCCGGTAGTATTGGTGTTGGACAGCGTCCAGCTTTTCTTCACACTCTACAGCCAATTCTTTTAATGTTTCATCTTTCGTATCCCGATATACCTGCCACAGTAAACCTGGCCAAAAACCAGCAGTCCACCATTGCGGTTCCTCGAGAATATACTCCCCGTTCTCACTTGCATGAGGGAAATTCGCCCCGATTCTTTTGCTCGTTCGATTGATTTTTTGAGTAACTTGCTTCCATGCGTCATTTACCCAGTTCAGTTGTTCTGTCATCTTCTTCACCCTTCTATTCAAATTTGAAAACTAGTTTCACCCTACAAACCTTTTCTGGGTTTATTACATTAAAATCGAGGGCGATGTTATTTTCTTTTTCTCCGAAATGATTTTCAAATTCTATGGTTCTAACTTTCAGTAAAAGCTTGGTTTTGTCATATACGATTCTCATTCTTCCATGTCCTTCAAGAATGACACCTTGATCATCCTTTGTTAACGAAAGTGTGGGAATGATGAACCTTTCAATAACAGAAAAAGGTTGTTCTTTAAAAGAATAGCAATCTTCCAAAATAAGCTTCGGATGTTTCTGTTTCATCCAGGTAAACTTTCTTGAAAGTTTTTGAAGACTCTCGACTTCATACGAATTTTCAATATCGAGTTCAAAGGTTTCTACCTCTTCTCTTATTGCAATATCAAGGATCTTGGCAAACCTTAAAGGACCTTCTTTTTGAAATTGTTCATTAATAATAGGTACAGAATGTCCCTGTGAACCATTACATAAATACGAATAGCGTTTATCATTGAAGTAATCCTTAGTGTATAAACCAGATCCTAAATCCTTTAAAAATACTTCATTGTTTCCCTGCAAGATAAAATGACCGATATCGTTATGATTATGAGGCTCATCGTTATGACCTCCCTTTGCTGCGAAGGAAAAATTTCCGGCTCCCGATTGATGTCTTGAAATGAACCAAGCGGATTCTTCCGAGTAATAGGTTCCACTTTTCCATGGTTTCGGAGAAGCATTTTCATCAAACCACAGTAAATTACGGATTGCCGGAGCCCATCTGTTGCAATGATCATCTGAATACTTCGCCCGAAGCCCCTGTTCCGGTACTTCAAAATCACTGTAAATACCGCTTAAATAATGACTCAAACCTAAAAATACGGTCGCTGTAGGAAGGGCATCCGAAAAGTTTACAACCAAGCTCTGATTCAAAAAACATCTTTGTTGAAAGAGTGCAATTTGATGAACTTTTTCAAAATCAAATAGATTCAACTTTCCTGTTGTCCGTTTTTTTAGTAAATCGGCAAAATAGACAAAATAGCCAAATCCATATTGCCAGTAACCATACCCCTCAAGACAAATGCCATCCTTATTAAACCCTTTTAAATAAGAATCCATCGCTGGAAGTACCCGCTCAATTATTATGGCCAGTTCACTGGCATCTTTTATTAAGTGCAGCGCGGCTGCTCCAATCGACCCTGCACAAACAGCTGCCCAGTTATGGGTTTGGGTTTCCCACCCAAATTGTTTTTCTTGGAATGGATGGAATATCCGCCTGTATACTTCCTCGTAAATACGCTTACAAATTAGTGGACTTAAATAATCCTCAGTCAATTTTAAAATTTCGGCTAAAGTAAATGCCGTTTCTGCTGCAAACAAGTCAATTGTGTAACCTTGTGTAAATGGCTGTCTCAGAGAGTAACCTAGTTGGGCTGATGTTTCTGGGCTATTGATTAAATGTGCAGGAAGACACCAAGTATATTCATTACAAACTGACCATATTGTATTTTCCAATGCATTTAGGTACTCGATTTTTTCAGGTTCAAGAAGCACCATCATAGCAAAAGTATTTAACCTTCTTCTCTTTTGAAAATAAATCTTTTCATATTCAAGACGTGAACCAGTCTCAGCAAAAATCCTAAATAGTGAATAGGATTGGATTGGATCCCTTTCTGGCAGAAGATTGTTAGCTTCATCTCTTATTTCTTCAATAAACGTTTGATATGCAGGATTTTGAGCTGTGTTTCTCCACCATTTATTTTTTTCCTCCCCGGTTGAAAATAAAAGAGATGTTTCTGATCCTAGCAAACTCTTATAATCCGCACTAATCAAGGATTTACCCCTCCCTTACTAGGTGTAATTATTTCTTGCATTAGTTAAATTATAGAGTTTAAAAATAATCGATTAGTAGCGATTTTTTGATAACTCTTAATAAAATTTTGACTTGTTTATATTAAAAAGATCTTCTTTTTTAAAAAAAATAGTCCAGCTTTTAACTGGACTCAAATCTTAACTTACTGACTTTTTTCCGCCTCGGAACTCAATAGGAGTGACTCCAACATGGTTTTTAAATAGTTTAATAAAATAACTTTGATTATCATAGCCAAGACGTTCACAAATTTTCCCTACGGAGTCTGCTGTTTGCTCAAGCAATTCCTTAGCCCTAGAGATTTTCATCTTTGTTACGTATTCAACAAAAGTTTCACCCATCTCTTTTTTAAACAAACGGCTAAAGTAGCTTTGATTTAAAAACAGATGGCTGGCAACCTCTTCTAGGCTAATTCTCTTTTCTAGATTCTTAGAAACATAGCTGATGGCATCCAAGATTTCCTTGCGTTTTGTCTGATTATAAACTTCATTGGAGAGGTACAACATAGATTTAAAGTAATTGATTAGTAAAACTTTTAATTCACCTAGAAAATGACTCAATATAATTTCTTGGTGCAGACATTCTACATCGTGTTCTTGGCGGAATAACTGCAGAGCATGCAATTTAACCTTTAGATCTAATAATAGTTTTAATATCCACTCTTTTACCAATTCAGGAGGATACTTTGCTTCTTCAATGTGTGTAAACCAATTGCTAACAACCGGAATAATCATTCCTTCATCTTTCCTTAACAATAGATCTCTAAAGTCTGATGATGCTTCATCATATCTTGAAAAAAGATCTTTAGTGACTGGTTGAACTATCTGCCTCTTAATAATGCTTCCTGGCAGCATATAAAAACTCTGGTGTTTTGCATTGAGCAGAAGTGACAACTCCTTCCTGATGTCTGAAAGGCTTGAACAGTCACTCCCTACCATAAAGGATAATTGTATATTTAAGTAATTTTTTATAACCCTTTGAATTTTTTTCATATTTTCATTTATATCATCAAAGGCACCTGTATTGATGGATTCAGAACATGGAAAAAATACAAAGATTTCATTTGCTTCTAGAAAAAAGTGGGCTGCTTCTAATTTTGAGTCTTTAAGAAGCTCATTCATTACATTGTTAATAGAAAAAATTAAGTTATCCTCCGAGAGATAATACTCCTTAGCTAAATGAAAATCGTGAACAAATGCTAGTGTAGCTGTGTATCCTCTTTTATCTAACTGTAATCCGAGAGCACCAGCATCAATAAACCATTCTTTTTCAGAGATTTCTGATTGATAGATTGTTTGTCTGATAAATCGGCTCTTTACATTTTCTCTATTTTTATCGAGCATATGCTGTACCTGCATTTGCTCCATGGATTTCCTTTTTTGAGAATCAAGATTTTCTTTTACTTTTTTTACCACTACACATAAATCCTCGGGGTCGAACATGTCTTTGACGATATAATCCTGAACCTGGAGTTTTAAGGCTTGTTTGGCAAATTCAAATTCGGAATGGCACGACAAAATGACAACCTGTAATGCAGGATTTAACTCTTTTAAGCGTTTTGTTAATTCAATTCCATTCATTTTGGGCATACCGATATCCGTAATCAAAATATCGGGCATTTCATCCTGTGCATCTTCAAAGGCGCTTGCTCCATTTTCATATATACCTTGAAGCTTTACTCCTAATTGTTCCCACTCAATAGTTTGAGATAACAATTCTAATACTGGATAATCATCGTCAACTAGCATTACTTTGTACATTAGACCTGCCCCCCCCTTTAGGAATGGATAAAATGACTTGAGTTCCCTTGCCTATTTCACTTTTTATTTCCATTTTAAATTCCTGTCCAAAAGTCATATACATTCGTTCATACACATTTGATAATCCCAGTGATGAGAAGCCTTTTTTACTTTTGTTAATAGAATAGTCAGCGTCATTAGCTAGAGTTATCTTTCTTCGTAAATGCTTCAACGCCTCTTCATCCATACCATGACCATCATCCTCAATAACAATGATGGTCTCATTTCCTTTTACTTTCGTATTTACTTTTATTGTCCCAGCACTCTGGCTCAAGCCATGGATGATACTATTTTCTATAATTGGCTGAAGAATAAACCTTGGAATCATTACTGTATTTGCCTCTTCACTAATCGAGATTTCAACAATGACTTTTTCCTTTTGCCTCATATTCATAATATTTATAAAGTCTAGGACAATTTGAATTTCCTCATCCAAAGTAATGATTTTCTTTTCTTTGGATATGGTCATTCGCAGTAACTTTGACAAAGAACTGATCATATTGGCACTTTCTTTATCCCCTTTTACCAATACTTTCATTCTGATGGAATTAAGGACATTGAACAGAAAATGAGGATTGATTTGCGCCTGAAGCATATCAAGTTCTGCCTTTCTTTTTCTTTCCTCTGTTGCTTTAATCTCATGAATCTTTTCATTAATACGATCAAGCATTAAATCAAAAGACTTAGACAATCTTCCAACTTCATCTTTACTTCTGATATGGGAGCGAATGTTTAAATTTCCTTGTTGGACAATATCTGCAACATTGCCAAGACGGGAAATCGGCTTTGTTATCGTTCTCAAAAAATAGGTCATAAGGACAAGGAATATGGAGAAAAATATAACCTGAACGAAAATGACCTTATTAAAAATAGAGTTTACTTTATTGGTAGCTTGTTTATAAGGGACAACTGAAACTAGTTTCCAGCCTGTAAACGAAATTTTATGTTCCGCAATTAAATAGTTCTTTTTAGAAATTTGAAAAATATTGGAATAATTTTTTTCTCGAAGTTGATCTCTGTATTGAAACGATTTACCAATTTCAGAGTCATCTCTGGTTGAAATAACATGATTTGAGGAATCTAAGAGCACCATTTCTTCATGCCCCGACATATTTTTGAATATTTGGCTGACTTCATTTTCCATTGTAGTGACAATTACATAACCATAAATATGAGAATTTTCATCCCTTAATGTACGGGCAACTGAAATTTGATAGGGATTCTTGCTTTTCTCTGAACTGAACATAGTCGGCTGACTACCAATCCAGACTGACTCATATCCCTTTGTTTTATTCAATTGCTTAAACCAATCTTCATGGAATAAATCAGTTGGGTTATATTCACTACTCGAATAGTTTGTATAAGACTTACCATTTTTCAAAAGAATCGTAACGTAGGAATTACCTCCAAGTAAGGTAATATTATCAATTGTTTTGTTAATTTTACTATCATCTAAAAACATTTGATAATTCTGGTCTGGCGTTTGATCTTTAAGATTCTTTGCTTTTCTTTTTAAAAGGGTATTCATTTCAGCATCAACTTGGATAAAGTTTGTAATATACATCATATCCTCGAATTGCTTTTGAACATATTCATTTGCAATTGTCAGCTCTCTATTTGCATTCGACAACGCCTGTTCCCTGATGGTATTTTTCGTTAAATAATTATAGATAAATAGCGTCATAGTAGCAGGTATGAGCAGACAAATGAAGGATATAAAAATGACTTTAAAACGAAATGAACGAGGTGATAGTATATTATGAATCTTTTTCCTCATAATGCTCAGTCCTTTTAATCGAATTTCCTTATTATTGATTGTTATCAATAATTTCATGTATCCTTTCTTGTGATGCTTCAATCATCTGGTCAATGGTTTGTTCACCAAAGATTAATTTTTCATATTCCTCGTTAATTACCTTATAGATTTCCGCTTGATACGGAACTGGTGGAGTAAACTTCGATGATTTTGCATTCGTTAAGACATTAATAAGTGATTCTTTATCAACCAACTCGGGATTTTGGGTACCGCTAAGAATATGATCGATAATTTTTTTTAAGTCCTGATTCTTAACTTTATTCCAGGATGGAATGTTTTTCCCTTGGACAATTTGTCCTTCCGTTGTGTACCACCGAATAAAGGTGTATGCTTCTTTTTTGTGCTTGGAATTAGCAGCAACTGACATATAGTCCGTAGTTACTGGAGCATAACCGCCCTTATCAGATTTATTGTTTTTTGGGAAAGGGGCTACAGCAACATGGAAATTTAATGGAGATTGCTTTGTCCCTCCAAGCGATGTATTCATCCAGCTTCCAATAAGGATCGAACTTGCATTTTGATTTAAAAATTCATCACGGTAATTTAGCTTTTGTGAAATGACATCTGCATATGGGACAGCAGATTTATCCTCTTCCATTTTCAATCTAATTTCCAGAGACTTCTTAAATAGAGGATTATCTAAATTGGACTTCCCATCCTCTTTCAGGAATTCTGAATTATCAGACTCACTTGCAAGTGCAAGCCTCATATATTCCATCCAGCTTCCATCTTGCGGGCCATGGAAATATGTACCGTAATGACCGTCCTTTGTTAGCGCTTTCGCATACTCCATGAATTCATCCCATGTCCAGTCCTTAGGAACCTTTAGTCCAGCTGCATCCAAGTGGTCCTTATTTAATAGGACGTACCATGAATTAAATTTACCTGGGAGTGCATAATATTTACCGTTTATTTGGGTGTCTACCTTATATTCTTCCGTAACCTTATATCCATCTTCTTTGATAAATTCATCTAATGGTGCTACCATTCCCATACTTACATGCTGGGAATAACTTGCTGAATCACTGAACATGAGAACATCCATTGGTTCTCCTGAAGCAGCTGCAAGATCCAACTTCTTAATAGATTCCTGTGTGTCCCCCTTTTCACTAAGAACAACTAAGTCTATATGAATATTTGGATATTTCCTTTCAAAGGCATTGATTGTTTTCTTCCAGTTGTAGTTTGCCTCGGTTCCATGGGAATAGAATTTTAAAGTAATTTTTTTCTCCTTTATTGGTTCTGACGAAACCTTACTTCCACTACCTGAACAGCCTGTTATTAGAACCGAAAATAGTACGGTACCTATTAATAAAGACCATATATTTTTCTTCATCCTTTTCCCTCCAGGAGTTAGGCCGCCCCTAAAGAAAGCCTTTTCAAAAATACTTATCAAAATTTCCTCAACTTATAAATAATTATACTAGTTTCACAGAAAATTTGACATATTTTTTATCCTCCTAAAAAAAGGAAAAATTCAGTTCCTCGACATCCTTATAGGGCATTGTATCATTCTGCTTTTTCTATTATAAGATAAACATGAATCTTCATAATAACGTTTTTTTGATGTATCAGCTCAAATTTTTGACTTTCTTAATTACAAGACAAATAAAAAAGACGACTCATTCATTTTCTAAATATATGAGTCGCTTTCTAGTAACACAGTACTATCTCGTATTCTATTATTTATTAATCAGATCATTTGCATCGGCATTCAAAACTTTCTTAGCTTTGTCACTGCTATATTCACTTAATGCCTTATTGTTAAGTCGGTCAACAAAGTCTTGAATATGTTTAACCGCATTTTCTGGCATTTCAATATCAAGCTGGTGCTGTGCTTGATTTAGGTCATTCGTTAGCTGTGGTATCATTGGTCCGCTAATCTCTCCTTGAGAAGAAAAGCGTTCTACTAGTTGCTTCATTGAGCTGATACTAGTTGTTACAGTAAAGGTAAATGGGACCTCCGATACGATATTGCCTGCAAGATCTTCTACCGTAATCGTTGCGGTGAAGCTTCCTGGTCTCCCCGCCAAGTCTATTTCCTCGCTCTCGGTGTTAGGATCTAAAGAATAGGTTTTGCCATCGAGGTTGATTGTTGCAGTAGCAATTCCAGATAGATCATCCTGTACTTTAAAGGTAAGCGGCAAATAGTCGTCAAAGCTTTCTCCATCCTTAAGATCCTTACCATTAACGGATACTTCAAATTGTGGCTTTGATTTATCAATTATAATCGTCTGCTGCTTTACCTCTTCGATATTTCCTGCTTTGTCGATGGAACGATACTGAAGTGTAATGGTACCATCCTGATTGAGAGTAATCGGATTCCTATAAGGTGTCCAGTCCCCACTTTCACCAATTCTGTACTCAGTTCGATCGATTCCGGTCACTTTATCTTCTCCGTTCAGCGTCACAGTAACATCAGAATTGTACCAATTATTTTTTTCTTTTCCATTCACCTCTGCAGAAGTAACGGGTGCCGTATGATCTACTAATTGATCCAGCACTTCAATAGCATCAATCGTATACGAACCGCTGACTGTCTGAACCTGAATAGTATGCTTGCCATAGTCCAAACCTTCTACAAAATAAGAAGTTGCACGGTCGCCCGTTGCGGAAATACTATAATTTTTTTCCACTTCTTTTCCGTCAATAGAAACATTAATCTTAGCTGCTCCAGTGTTACCTACAAGATTGATTCCTGTTCCAGTAAATGAATAGTTCATGATGCTGCCAGCAGAACTTACGGAATTTGTTCTATTAAAGTTGCCATAGCCAGTAGAAGCATTATGACTCCAGGTTCCCTGATAATGGACACTAGAATCTAAATCATCCAGTCTGCTGACATATGATGAATATCCCTCAATTGGAACAACCTTCAGGTTATCAAATTGAGTATGGTAGTAGCCGCTAGTAATACCAACTTTCCCAGACATATACTGACTTGATGTATCGGTAAATTCGGTAATCTGTTTGCCATCAACATATGCTGTTATAGTATTATCCACAACCTTAAGTGCTTCATTATGCCATTTGGTATTATCAAAACCGGCAATGGTTCCAGCTACCTTCACCGTACCGCCTTTAAGCAATTGGTAGGAGCCATCAGTAAACACCTTGAAAATATATCCTGGATTTTCTCCACCACTAGTAATTAGGTTCCGTGCAGCTACACCTGCATAGTTAGCACTTGTACCTGCAGTGTCAGTATCCAATTTGAAATCAATACTTACCTGGTAATTTGACCAGCGATCATCACCGAGCACCGTATCATTACCTGGTTTAGGATTCCACTCTCCAGTTGCGTGAGTATCTGAGTCAATTACTGCTTTTAAGGTATTATTATCCGGATTCTGCGCAACTTCAAAAGCACCGCCAATATCCGTAGTGTAACGTGGTGTATTTCCCCGGCTGGCAAGGTATCCTTGCTCGCTTTCATTTAATACAGCGGCATCTTTATAGGATGTATATTTTTCATCTTTATACTCAAAATCATCCGTATAAGGCAATGGTAATACCTTATCATTCTTGTCTGCTTGATCATCATCACGTTGATACTCTTTCTGCCCGATGGTAGTCGTAAGAGTAAGAATAGAATAAGGCTTTACGACGTAAGTAAACGAATAGCTGCCATCACCATTTGCCGTAGGTGTAATGTCATCTACATGTTTCATCCAGTTTGCATCGTATGCTTGTCCATAATCCGGACCTTTTGTTTCCCATACTTTAAGACCGCTTCCTGCTTTGTCCAAATTTTTCACCGTTACGCTATATTTACGCGGTACTGCACTGTCATTGGTGAAAATCATGGAATAATCACCGGTGTTTGGATCGGCAAGCGTCAGGTAATTATTAGTCGTATTGCTAATTGAATTGGCACCCGTTCCATCTCCAAAAGATGCACCGAGAATATATTTCCATCCAACTTGAGCAAAGTTCATAAAGTGGCGGACCATCTGAACTCCAGAATCAGAATAAGAATAACCAGACCAAGGACTGTCTGCATGAATAAGCTCCTTAGAAGAATACTGTCCACCGTCATAGAAAGAGCCTACAGCTGGCTGAAATTCATAACGGGTCATATAGGCGCTTTGAGTACTGGTTGAATAAAACATGTTTATCAAATGGTTTGCCGTATCAAGGATACCGTTTGTCCCACCCAAGCCACCTGCAGGGTTCGAGGCATTAACCCGATATTCAGAGAATGTCATCGGACCTGTTCCCTCGCTATACCACACCTCTTTATGATAGGTCTGGTTCATTAGAATACTATCAGCCGTGCCATAAGCATTATAATGCATGCTGATAACATCCACGGCATCGCGCAAAGCTTGATCATTTTTCATTAATGTAGCGATTTTAATGGTACCATTTTCGTCGGAGGCAACAATTTTAATTTTGCTATAATCATAGCGTTCATCCGTTTCACTCTTTAGGCGCTGTGAAAAATATTTTATCCAGGCCGTATCAGGTGAACCAGTTTCATTTTTATCAGGATCAATATAGTCCATTTTTATTCCATAGGTATCATACACGGCATCGATGGTGTTTTTATACCATTTGTAACGGGCTTCGTACCCAGCAGCTGTGCTCGTTTTAAATGCATCACTAACCCATTTAGGATCCGCCCAACGAAGTGCGTCTACAGTGATGTTTGGGTTAATCTTTTTTGCATCTGCAACAAGATGCCAATCTGCTCCACGGAGTACATTGGCCTTTTCATCGGCAGTACGCATTGTAGCTGGTGTTGTTTCAGTCGAAGTATTTAAATCCGCCCCCAACTCAACTTTTATATGGTTGAGCCCTGCCCCAGTAGTTGGATTAAACAGCTCATTTAAGATTTTTTCATATTTCTTAGGGTTTTCAGCCTTGTAATCAAGAAGTAAACGCGAAGTCCCATTAGCCGATACCATCCCAAACCCCTTAAAGGTATTAGCTGGATTCTGGTCTGCTTTGCTACCGTCCACAGTGATTGGGGTAGCATTAAGAGTCGCTGTGGTTACTTTAATCGATGAAGACTTATCTGATTCCCCTGCACCATTCTTTGCAGATACTTTATAGTAGTAAGTGGTATCAGGTAATACGCTGCCATCTGTAACAGTATTTGTAGTTACTTCATTAATAAGCTTATAATTACCGTTATCACTATCAGCCCTATACACATCATAAGTATCGGCTCCCGGTACTTCATTCCAGTTAAGAACTGCTGACCCGGAGCTAGCTGTACCCACTACAAGACCAGTAGGAATAGCTGGCTTTACAAGCTTAGTTGTGATCTTTGTTTCTGAGCTTTTCGCAGATTCATCTTCATTTCCATTTACAAATGACATAGCATAATAATAAGTCTTACCTGTAACTAATGATGTATCTGTAAATGTATGATCTTTCCCTGAATATACAAGAGAATAGCCACTTCCCGATGTATTCGATCTGTACAGATTATACCCTGTCGCTCCGTTAACGGCCTCCCAGCCCAGAGTCGCAGCAGTGTCTGTTATATCGGAGGCTGAAAGTACTGCTGAATTACTTATCGCCTCTGTTGTTGTACTTTTAATTGGATCAGACAAATCAGATTGTCCACCTTGTCCACCTTGTCCAACCGCTGTTATTTTGTAGTAATACGCTGTGGATGGGGCCAATCCTTTATCTATAACAGATGTGCCCGTAACATTAGATTGTACAAGATCATATGGACCTGCTGCATTTGCTGCTCTATAGACATTATACCCAGTTGCTCCAGCTGCCTCATTCCAGCTTAAATGTGTGGTAGTAGATGAGGCTGCAGCAGTAAGACCAGAAGGGGTAGTCATTCCAGATGCTGTGATTGCTGTGACCTGAATGTCATCCACATAAACAGGCTGCCATTTATCTCTTATCCCTATTTTGCCATTTTTAAAAGTACTATCCTTTGCATCGATGACAAGTGTATCCACTCCATTATTAACGGTATAACACTTGATGGAGTCGCCTGCTAAAACCATTTTAAAAGTATACCAAGTGTTAGCATTGGTGGTAAAATTGGTGCTTTGAAGTGTAGTACTTGTCCCGTTAACCACTTTGGTAAGGACCAAACTTTTATTTTGCATTTGTAAATAGTAATAATTGCTTTTATCCTGAAAGCGTGCCAAAATTCCCGGCCAAACATTTGCCGTACTAGGCGCCCTCAAGCGCATTGATACAGAATAGTCTGTCCAATTTGGACTTCCTGCACTAATAATTCCCTCGTTTGTATCCGTTTGGTTCAATACTTTATTAGTTGAGTCAGCTGGGTCAGCAGAAATCTGCCATGCACCAGAATCCACTGTCCATGTAGGATTAGTGGTATAATCACCATCCCCAAAATCATCCTGTAGAAGAGCATTGGTGATACCTGCAGTTGTCCCCGTATCTGCATATGCTGAAATGCCAGGCGGTAGAATTAAATTGGAACTAATCATAAGCGTTGCTAGAGCCGAGTAAACTTTCTTTTTTCGCTTCATCATGAACCTCCTTTTAATTAGGCACCCTTAGGAATTAAATCATATAATCGTTAAAACTAATCACTTGGTCATCTATTAACCTTGTAGCTTTTTTCTGTGAAAAATCATAATTTAATTGCAAACTTTCACCTTGAGTCGTTATGTAAGATATGACCATCTCATCACCTCCTTTTAACGCAAAACCCGCTTTAAAACTTCCCATATAGGTTTTAAAATCAACTAAGTTTTGAATATTCAGTGATTTTGATTCATTGGTGGTCAATACTTCAATGACTACCCCATTTTTATTTCCTTTACTTTTTACTAGTAAATTTCGTTCTTGTTCAATCAGTGAAATAGGATTATATAAGTGAACGGCAAAATACACGTCACCAACCTTACCATAAAGATCTTTTTCATCCATAATCCATTCGCCTTTAGGGAGATATCCGACGATAAATGGATGACTCTCCATCGGTAAATTATAAAATAGAGCACACACTACATTTTTACGGTAAAGTACTTCACTATATGGGCTTTGATGGCGACCGTCTTCCATACTTAAATCAAATCCTTCACCTGGATGAAAGAAATAAACTTGATTAATAGTGTCGTTATTTTCCACCGGCAGCGAAATATCCCACCGGTGCTGCTCATTCAAATATTCATCTGTCCGTTCCCACATTCCCCCCATAGCATATGAAGAAGTGATATAGGCATAATGATGAAGAACCTCCCATTCTTTTTTATCCTCTTCAGTAAATAAATGGATTTGCTTTTTCACCTCAACCGGTTGTTGGTGATTTAATGCTAATTCACGTATAAAAAAGGGTACTTGATAGGATAAAAACCCTGCTCCTTCCAAACGGGATATGGAGGTTGGCAGAGGAAAATCACCGAATTGGATATAGTCAATAAGGTTATTTTCATCTTTAGGGATGTCATGTGGCAAACCCCTGGAATGCGCCCCCACCCAAGCGCCTTTTAAATAAAAAGTCGACCGTTCTTGCCAAAATAAGTTCAATAAAGCGGTTAGGGTTTGCTTAATCGGTTCATCAAGAATATATTCCTGCGCAAAAGTGATCGATTGGATTCTATGCCAAACCCAAGGCAATGCACCATATTCTCTGAGACCGTACTCAGTGAGATGGTAATATAACGCTTTCAAATGATTATAACCATTAGTTTTCATCTGATTGTCGTGAAAGAATTGCCCAAACATTAGTTGAATCACAAATATTTTTGTTTCATGATGATTAAATAATTCTGGGACTCTATCTTTTAAACTACTATGGTAAATAGTAGTGAGAGCATTATTGATTTCTACGTGCAATTCTCCGGAAAACGTCCCTTTATATTTTTCGTAAAAATATAAAAGTAAACTGCCAAAGAACTCTACTGGCAACGTGTTTTTCTCTGCCTCTAAGGGTTCCGGGTAAAGATTTAAGGGCCAATGGCCAAACATAGGACTTTGAGGATTTTGATCTTGAAGTTTGATACTGTGGAGTAGCACCTTTTCTGCTAGACTTTTTGCTGCTTCCCTATCCACAGATAATGGAATACGCTCATCTTGGCTTGCCGCAAATAGATGCATAGCATAATAAAAATTATCCCGTATATCCTCAAAAAACCAGTAATGTTGCTTTAGTAATGGTAATGATAATGCCTTTTCCGCTGCCATTGAGATTACTTCAAGTTTTCTTGTTTCAAAACTCATCTGAATCTCCCTTTTTTTAGTTTTAATATTTCAATAGATATATTAGTTAAAAAACCTTTTACAAAGAATAGATTCCGCCCTCTTTGTAAAAGGCAATATTCTTTTAATCTATCTAGCCAACCAGCCGCCATCAACCGCTAAAATATGACCATTCATATAATCAGATGCTTTACTTGCAAGGAAGACAACCACACCTTGTAAGTCTGCTGGGGTTGCCCAGCGTCCGGCAGGAATACGGGAAGTAATTTCTGCCCTGCGTCTTTCATCTTCACGGATTGGTGCTGTATTAGCCGTTTCAACATATCCCGGTGCGATCGCATTAATTTGAATATTGTATTCAGCTAACTCATTGGCAAATGCCCTTGTTAAACCTGCGACTGCATGCTTACTTGCAGTATATGGCGGGACAAACTTTCCGCCTTGGAAGGATAACATGGATGCAACATTAATAATCTTCCCGCTCTTTTGTTCGACCATCACTTTTGCTGCTTCTTGGCTTAAAAAGTAAAGAGAGTTTAAGTTAAGTTCCATTACAGCATCCCAATCCTCTTGTTTATACTCAAGAAGAGGCGCACGGCGAATGGTACCTGCATTGTTTACTAAAATATCAATTCTTCCGTAAGCTTTTAAACAAGCTGAGACAATCTCTGTAATTGAATCTCGATTTGTTAGATCGGCTTGAAAAAACTCTACACTATGGCCTTCTTTTTCTATTAACTCTCTTGTTTCCTCCCAATTACGTCCATGTGTCGTAATAAAGAGGTCAGCACCAGCTTTGGCAAGAGCAACAGCATATCCTTGACCTAGTCCTGTATTACCGCCAGTTACAATTGCAACCTTACCTGCTAGTGAAAAATAGTCTAATGAAAACTGCTGCAAATCATTTTCCATGGGTATAAACCTCCCGAAATTTATCGTAATTCTTCCATTTTAATATGGTCCATATCATCATAGGTGATGTTTTCTCCACACATACCCCAAATAAAGGTGTAGTTACTAGTTGCTGTACCTGTATGGATCGACCAGCTCGGAGAAATAGCGGCTTGCTCATTTTTCATGACTAGGTGTCTAGTTTCATCAGGTTTACCCATGAAGTGGAAGACACGTGTATCTGGTTCCATATCAAAATATAGATACACTTCCATCCGCCGTTCATGAGTATGGCAAGGCATTGTATTCCAAACACTTCTAGTCGATAACATTGTTAATCCCATTTGAAGCTGACAAGATTCACAGACATTTGGATGTACATATTGATAGATTTTTCTTTCATTTAAAGTACCAGGTTCTCCAGCTTCAAGCGGTTTAATATTTTTTATATCAATTTTTACCGTTGGATATGTATGATGGGCTGGAGTGGAGTTAATATAAAACTTGGCTGGATCTTTGGGATCTTTAGACCTGAACAATACTTGTTCTGTTCCCTTACCTACATATAGGCCATCACGACGCTCCATGTCATATTCAACACCATCAAGGACAACCTCACCTGCACCACCAATATTAATGATTCCTAGTTCACGACGTTCAAGGAAGTAATTTACCCCTAGTTCTTTATCTAATTTAATCGTTAATTCTTTTTCAGCGGGTGTTACTCCACCGAAGATCATACGGTCTACATGAGTGTAGGTTAAATGAACTTTTCCTGGTTCAAAAATAGTTTCAACTAGGAAATGGTTCCTTAATTCTTCTGTTGTATATCTTTTAATTTCTTCCGGATGATTGGCATAACGTGTTTCCATTCCATTAATCTCCTTTGTCTTTTATTATTTAGTCGGTTAAATTTGATTGTTGATTTCCGCTCCAGGCGCTCAGCAAACCCGCGAGCGTGCCGGGGAGCCTCCTCGGCGCTAAAGCGTCTGTGGGGTCTCCCCAGCCCCGTACTCCCGCAGGACATTGAAATTACTTCTTTGAATCCGCCCACGCACGAAGAAAATGCGATAGCATTTTCGAGGAGTCGAGCGCCTTCCGCTCCAATCAACAGGGTATAAAAACACAATGTCGCTTAACAATGCAATATTAATAGAGCAATTGATTTACTCTAGCGAACAATTTTACCCGATTCATTTTCAGCCATGGCGATAATCTCCTCTAATGAAAAAGCATTACAGTCCCCATGAATGGTATGCTTAAGCGCGGCAGCAGCTGTTGCAAAGGAAACTATTTGTTGTGGGGCTGCTTTTTCTAGGATTCCATGCAGTATTCCCGAGGCAAAAGCATCGCCTGCACCCACACGATCCACAATGTGATTAATGTCATAGACTTTTGATTGATATAAATCTCCATCTCTATAAAAAATACCTTGTAATCGATTAGAAGAAGCTGATAGAACTTCTCGAATGGTAGAACTGAAGCATTGGATATTCGGATATTTTTCTTGTATGTTTTTATAATAATAGTGTAATCTTTCCAATTTGTTGGTTGAATCACTCGGTTCTTCCATCCCTAGTAAATAAACCGCATCTAGTTCACCGCATGAACAAATATCAACATAGGGCAGCAATTCTTGAATCGTTTCTGAAGCCTCTTTATGGGACCATAATTTGGCCCGATAATTAAAATCAAAGCTTGTCATGACACCATGTTCACGAGTCTTTTTTAGAGCATATAGTGTCATTTCCTTTAATCTTTCTGATAACGCAGGGGTAATTCCACTAATATGAAAAAGATCTGCATTAGAGAAAACCTCATCAAAATCTAACTCTAACTCTTCGAGTGTAAGCTTAGAGAAACTTGAATACTTCCGATCATAGGTTACTTGGGCACTTCTTCCCCCGACACCCGTTTCTAAATAATAGGTACCCAGGCGCTCTCCACCTTTTAATAAATAGTCAGTATGAACATTAAAGGATCGCAAATGTCTTTCCACTGCCAATCCAAGTGGATTATCCGGAACCTTACTCATGAAATAAACATCATGTCCAAAGTTGGAAAGGGCGACTGCTACATTGGATTCCGCACCGCCATAATGCATATTTAAATGATTTGTTTGGGAAAGCCTTTCTCCTAAACTAGTTGAAAACCGAAGCATTATTTCTCCAAGAGTCACAATTTTTTTCATAGACATGCCTCTCTCGCTTCTTGCACTTTTTGTACATATTGCCTAGCGTACACTGTAATCTTTTCATAATCACCCGTCTTGGCAGGAGCCGTTAAGTTACCTCCAACTCCTACAGCAATACAGCCATTTTTAATCCATCGGTGTACATTCTCGAGGTTAACTCCGCCTGTAGGCATAATATTTACTTGTGGAAGAGGTGCTTTAATCGCACAAATAATGTCTGGACCAAAGGCATTCCCTGGGAACAACTTAATAATATCGACACCAAATGTAAGTGCATGTTTCATTTCTGTAATGGTCATACATCCAGGCAAATAAGGAACCTGATATAAATTGCATAGTCTTGCCGTTTCCACATCAAAGGATGGGCTTACAATAAACTCGGCACCAGCAAGAATGGCAATCCTAGCCGTTACTGCATCAAGAACCGTTCCCGCACCAATTACGACTTTGTCATCATTACTGTATTCAGCAGCCAACTCTCGAATTACATCATCCGCACCCTGTACAGTGAATGTAACTTCTATTCCATATAATCCGCCTTTTACGCAAGCTTCTGATATATTAATCGCTTCTTCCTTTGAATCAGCTCGAACTACAGCGACTACGCCACAATCGGAAATTTTTGTTAATACAGTTACCCGATTCATCAATTCCACTCCTTTCTAACAAACATTCTTATCGACGAAAGCGTCAGTTGTTTAAATCTAATAAACTCTTAGGAATGGACACTTCATCTTGGCCAACTGATAAGATAATTTTATTTTCATCTATCGTACAGTTTGGTTCTGGAATCGTATCATCAATAAGCGTTCCATAAAATCCGTGGATTAATAAATGCTTACCTTTTTCCACTTTATCCTTTGCCGTTGGGATATACGTTTGGTCCTTCATGATATTAGAGTTTGGCTCACCGAATACAAATTCCAATTCAGATTGATGACTAAAATCAATCAAACCAACCTGATGTTCATCGTTCATCACCTTAATTTGATTGGATTCAGTCATCATTTTTTTCTGCATATGAACACCATCAATATCAAAACCAAGGGCAAAACTTCCATCTGCAAGATAAATCGTCTTATCTGATTCAATCATATGAATCCGGAAGTGGAAGGGAGTAAATGGAACAATAATACTTCTAATCCTCACGCCTTCGTATGGATTCCAATTTGTGAGTAAATACTCTTCTGTCACTTGATAGTTCGATTTTTCATAGCGCATTTTGTAGTATCTTTCCGGCTCCAAGCTGACCGCAAGAGTATTATCAAACGCACCCTGTCTTAAATTCAATTGGCCTTTTGAAACACTAAAGCCAAACACACTTGAATAAACAAACTTTTCATATTTTGCATCACAATGGGTATGTGGCTCACAATGTAACCCAGCGGTATACAATTGGACTTGTGTGTTCTTCTGATCACGTGTCACTAGAAATCTTGCCTGAGCAATTAGTTTTTTGCTAGGAAGCTCTGGTGCTTTTTCTGGAATCAACCAAAATGGATGCTCTTCAGGTAATCCTAGCAACAAAAATGACTTCAATGCCCAATATGGTGAACCGAAAGCATTGTATCCTTCAGCAAACACCTGGTTCCGATAGTAGTAACCAACCGTAAGTAAACCATCATGACTAAAAATGGATTGCTTCAGCCAATGGTTTAAGTGTTTAAGAACCAGCCATTTCATTTCGGAATACGGCAGGACTTCAATTTCGGCAAATATAGCTGCACTAAAAAACGCTACCTGTGCAAAACGATAAGTCATACTCCTACCAAATGGGACTGCTGCCCCATTGCCATCAAAGAAGCAAGCAAAGGATTGAGCAAACTCTTTTGATCGTTCCACAAAAATTCTTGCATGCTGATCCTCTTCATCCGCTGTTTTGGCGTAAACTAACCCATAAAAATGAAGGGCGAAAGGAACATAATAGTCGATTTGATCAAGATATCCGTCTACATACCATCCTTCAGAACGATAATAGGAGTGAACCAACTCCAAATCCTTCTTTAACTGTACCTCATTATAGGTAAAGCCATTTAGACGAAAACCATGATTGACCAAGATGCGGAAGAAAATCCAGTTATTCTCTGGAACCTCCCGATCATTAATTTGATTTAACCAAGCATGCAGTTGGTTTTGTTCCTTTTCATTAAAGTAACTTAGCCATTTTTCTCCACAAATGCATAAAGCTAAACCAATAACAGCCATTTCAACAAGTCGTTGATCATAATCATGGGTTTCCCCAAAATAATGTGGATGATCAGGATTGATACCTTCTTTAAGTCTTGCAATATATCTCTCAAGACCTTTATATTCTGTTCCCCCGGCAAGCAATGGAACTATCCCCCAGAGCGGACGCAACAATGCCTCAATTTGACGAGTCTTTTGGCTGTAATGCGTACCACCAGTATCAAACTTCAGACCTGGTCCCTCACCATCAAATTGGCTAATAAGTGGATCCACTAATTTTTCCAACATATCAACAAGGTCTTTTCTGCTTGTTACCTTTACTGCTTCAACATTATTCATGTTTTTCACCATCCAATAGTTACCTAAGGAAACTTCTTTTATACAACTGATTCATTGCGAATAAACAATGAACTATTACGCACAATCAAGAAAAAAATTAAACTTGGTAATACCATAAAAGCAAACACGGGCTTAACTAATAAAATAAAGATAAAAAAGCAAGCTAAAACCATATTTAAAAAGGTAAGATAGAATTTTTTTATTGAATAATAGAATGACAGGATGATAAGTGTTTTTAATTTATGCTTTGTCTTTGTCAAAATAACCAGGCCACATATCGCGATATTTAATAGTAAAATGGATAAGATGATAAAGAAGGGAGAAACAATCGCAAATAAAGATTTATCCATGAACACCACAATATCCATCATCAAAATAAATAACAGTGCTAAGGTGATTGTCCATAAAAGGATGGATGTCGGGAAACTCCCTTTATAAAACTTCCAAAAATCTTTTGTTACGCTAATATCTTTTTCTACCACTATTTTATTTAGGGATGCGATTAATGCCGCCAATGCAGGTCCCATTGGTATAAGAGTGATAAAATAATAGATCATATTTGATGGTACAAATTGTAAGGTAGACAGTGCCAAAATAAAGGGTATATTAGCAATGGAAAAATACAAATTTAGTATCAAAAACCAATAACCATAATTAAAAATGGCAGCATATTGAAAATGTGACAGGTTCATTCGAAACATAAGAATCAGCCTTTCATACCAGTCGTTGCTATTCCTTCAATAATATATTTCTGTGCAAAAATGAAAATAATCGTAATTGGGATAATCGATATTAAGGATGCCGCCATGATCAATGCATATTGTGCATCATACAATGTGACAAACATACGTAATCCTAACTGAATTGTTTTTACTTCTGTTGAATTTAAGTAAATAAACGGTCCCATATAATCGTTCCAAGTATTGACGAAAGTTAAAACAATCAGGGTTGTAAGTGCTGGTTTGGATAATGGCAAAATGATTTTAAAGTAGATTCCATATTCATTTAATCCATCTACGCGGGCTGCTTCACTTAATTCTTCAGGGATACTCATATAAAATTGTCTCATCAAAAAGACACCAAATGCACTAAATGCTTGTAATAGTACTAATGACCACAATGTATCGGTTAAATGTACATCTCTCATCATAATAAATTGTGGAATCATATATGCTTGCCATGGAACCGCAATCGTACCAATATAAGCTAAGAAAAGGGTATCTCTCCCCTTAAATCTCATTTTTGAAAATCCATAGGCAGCAAAACTACTAGTCAGAACTTGAATAAAGGTAACGACAACACTTAAGAAAATAGTATTTTTAAAGAATGTTAATAGCGGGATTTGATGCCATATGGTCACAAAGTTATTCCATTGTGGTTTATCAGGTATCCATTGGATTGGTATACTAAATACTTGGTTATCTTGTTTCAATGCGGAAGAAATCATCCAGAAAAAGGGAATTAAGACTAAAAAAGATAAACCAACTAAAAAGATATACGTAATTGTATTTCCGATTATTTTCTTTTTCTTTTGTGACTTGAAAGAGCTTTTGACAGTTGCATCTAATGTTTTTGTTGCTGCTTCCAATGGTTTCACCTCCTAAAAGTCTGTATTCTTTTCTTGGACTTTGAATTGAAGAATCGTGATTCCCAAGACAACGATGAATAATACTAATGAGATCGCAGAAGCATAGCCAAAATTATAATTGACAAACGCTTCATTATAAATGAGGTAAACCAATACATTGGTAGCACGTCCTGGTCCACCCTGGGTCATGACTTGAATCAAGTCAAATACTTTAAAACTGGATATTGTCAATAAAATTAAAACTAAAAAAGTGGTAGGAGCAAGCATTGGTAAGGTAACATGTCTAAATTCATGCCAAGTATTCGCACCGTCCATTTTAGCCGCTTCATATAATTCTTTCGGTATACTTTGCAAACCTGCTAAATAGAGAACCATATAATAGCCCATCCCACGCCAAACACTTACAATAATAATGGCCGGCATAGCCCATTTTGAAGAAGACGTCCATCCTGGAGGATTGTCTATTCCAATCCATCGTAAAAATTCATTAATAAGTCCCATATCTGGATGAAATAACATATTCCATACCACTGCTATAGCTACTAATGAAGTGACATACGGGAAAAAGATTGCCGCACGAAAGGTACTGATTCCGGGGATTTTTTTATTCAGTAAAATCGCCAAAAGCAAGGCACAGACTAGCGTTAATGGCACAGTACCAACTGTATAATAGACCGTATTCCAAAGGGATATCCAAAACGTTTGATCATTAATCATCGATTTAAAGTTTTCTAGTCCAACAAATTCGGGAGATGAAAAGGCATCCCACTTCATAAAAGCAATAACAAAGGAAGCTATTACAGGGATTAAGGTAAAAATAGCGAAGCCAAGGAAATTTGGGGTAATAAAGGACCATGCAATTAAGTTATTTCTTCTTCTTCGTTTCTTTTCTGTTACAATTTTAGGAGTATTAAGCATCAAATTTGTATTACTCATATTGTCCCACCCTATTGATTTGGCGGTTCTCTCCTTTCAGTAAAGGGGTTAAATGGGGACAATAGCTAGACAGTTAAATCTATCCGCTTTTGTCCCAATGATTTTACTTCTTCAGAACTTCCGATTTAACACGTTGATCCATTTCTTTGATTCCTTTATCAATACTGTTTTCGCCAATCATGATTAAGTCATGTTCTTCACCTAAAATTTTGTCAATAGCAGCAGAGTTTTTATCCATTGGCATTTCAATATTTACAGAATCAGGGCTAAATGCTTTCTTAGAAAGTTCATCGTTTGGCATTCCAGCAACATTAAAGTAAATATTATTAATGTCAGCTGTACGATAAGCTGGTACTACACCCACTCCAGCAACCACTTTTGCACCTTCTTCACCAGAAGCCCACTTAACAAATTTCTCAGCTTCTTTGCTATGTGCAGCATTCTTATTTACTGCGAATGCGGTTGGAGAGCCCCATGATTTAACTTTGCCTTTTTCTGTTTGAGGTAGTGGAGCAATCCCCCAATCTACATTTGTTTTACCTGCATTTTTCGAACTAAGTACACCGGCCATATACCAAGTACCCATTGGAAGCATAGCAGCTTTTTCTGTTTCAAATTGTGATGCATATGTTGTATTAGTTGATTTGGCAGTTCCATAATCTAGTACACTCTTATCTGCCTGCATACCTAGGAATACTTTATACATGTTGCTTAGGAAACTGTAGTCTCCTTTGATAATTGCATTTGGTGTTCCTACTTCTTGAGCTGCAGCAGTCGCATTGGTAATTGATCTCCATACATGGTTATAAGCACCATATACTTTAGAATCGCCTGAGCCGGAAGTTAATTTTTTCGCAGTTTCGCGATACTCTTCCCAAGTTAGGTTTTCAGGATATTTAACGCCTGCTTTATCGAATAACTTCTTATTGTAGTAAAGCACCCAGAAATCGTTACGATATGGTAAGGCATAAATTTTCCCTTTATCATCTTTCATATAATCTAATGTACCCATATATTTATCTGCATCTAAAGTGTTTGCATATGAAGTTAGATCCTTTAATTGACCGCGGTATGCATAGTTTGAATAGCCAATCAGGTTTTTCATTGTTAAAACATCGGAATCATCGTTACCGGCCAGCATTGTGGTTAATTTTTGATCATACTGTGCTGCTTCAATATCAACTGGTTCAATTTTTACATTTGGATTTTGTTTCTCATAGGCGTCAAATAAAGCTTTAAATTCAGGGGTTGTATCATAGTTCCATACAGTTACTTTCAAGGTAACTTTTCCATCTTTATCTGTTGCGGTTGAAGCTGTATCTTTAGAACTGCAACCCGTCATTACACTACCTATAATTAGTAGAAGCACAAATATTAACGCGAAATGCTTTTTCATAGTTTTCCCCCATTTTTCATAATTTCTTTTAACAAACTACTGTCTTAAATGATAGATTCCTTGTTTTGACATACGTCCGATGTTCCATCTCCCCTCAGCTTGATTACTAAATATTGAAAGCCTTTACAAGTAAAAGATTATCAAATTTCTATTTCCAACCAATAAGAATAATTTTACTTAGTAAGTGAAAATTTTGACTTTTATATACTGGTCCAAAAAAACATCAAAAAAGGAACATTGTTAATCCTTTAGGGAAAACAATGTTCCTATATTCATGTTATTATCCCACTTCTAAAGACTGATGCTGTGATTGATGCAGCTTCCAATAGTAACTCTTTTGGTTTAATAATTCATTATGCGATCCTTCTTCTATGATTCTGCCTTTATCGATGACAAAGATACGATTGGCATTTTGAATCGTAGAAAGGCGATGGGCAATGATAAAAGAGGTTCTTCCCGCAAGTAACGTTTCAAGCCCCTTTTGCAAAGCCAGCTCGGTTTCCGTATCAATCGATGATGTAGCCTCGTCTAAAATTAAAATTTTAGGATCAGCTAAGAGTGCACGGGCAAAAGAAATCAACTGTCTTTGCCCTGTGGAAAGCCTTGTGCCTCTTTCGTTGACCTCCGTATGATACCCATCAGCGAGCCCGCTAATAAACGAATGTGCCTGCACGGCTTTCGCCGCCGCAATTACTTCTTCATCTGAGGCATCAAGCCGGCCATAACGGATATTATCCAAAATCGTTCCTGAAAAGATAAATGGATCTTGAAGCATGACGCCCATTTGCTTTCGTAGGGATGGGATAGTAACCGAACTAATATCCACACCGTCCATTTCAATTTTTCCACTGCTAACATCATAGAAACGGCTAAGCAGACTGACAATGGTTGTTTTTCCCGATCCGGTGGCCCCGACAAGGGCAATGGTTTCACCGGGATTTACGCAAAAATGTATATTCTTGAGAATTCTTTCCCCTTCTTCATATTGAAATTCCACATCTTTAAATTCCACCTTCCCCTTGATCGTCGTAAGCTCTACGGCATTCGGGGGATCCTGTACGGTTGGGCGTTCATCGATCATTTCAAAAATTCTTTCCAAATAGGCCGTTGCGTTTATAATTGCATTGTAGAAGTTTCCGATATTGGCAATAGGAGTCCAAAACATCCCTATATATCCAACAAAAGCAACTAATGCACCGACCGATACACCCTCACCCATTTGAGATATACCAAATACATAGATTACTGAGGTAGTGAGAATCGATATATTTTCAATCGATGGCCATAGCAGGAACTGGATTTTAACCGCTTTCATCCAGGAACTCCGATAGCTTTCCGATACTTCTCTAAAAATCCGTTTATTTTCTTCTTCCCTTGTAAAAGCTTGAGTGACCTTAATTCCGTTGATACTTTCATGAATGTAAGCATTCATATTGGACTGCTTATTACTTAATACCTGCCATGCTTTGCGCTGTGCATTTTTAATTAGGAGAACTACTACCGCAAGGATTGGAAATCCAAGCATTGCCATAAGCGTTAGCTTTACATCAATTGCTAACATAAATCCTACTATTACAAAAAGACTAAACAGGTCCGTTATCAAATTAATTAAGCCATTTGATAATAAATCGCTTAAGGAGTTAACATAGTTAACCACTCTCACTAATATCTTCCCGTGCGGCCTGCTGTCATAAAAAGAAAAGGATAATTTTTGTAAATGGGTAAATAAATCCTTTCTGATATTCAAGATGACGCTCTGCCCGATCTCGGACATCATTCGTATTCTATATTTCATACAGATGCCGGTAATCACAAGAGCACCAAGATAAATACAAGAAAGGACCACTAAATTTCCGACATCCTTGTTCGGAATACTCTCATCAATAGCTTTTTTAATTAAATAAGGTCCAATTAAATTGGCTCCGCTGGCAATCAGCATGATCAATACGGTCAAAATTATCTTTTTTTTGTAAGGTTTTAAATACGTAAACAATCTTTTCAGATGAACAAAGCTGAATGGTGAATCCAATTCCTCATCTACATCAAATTTATTGCGCGCCATTAAGATAGATCACTTCCTTACCATTGTAATGACCATCAAAATTGCCATTTTGATTCATGAACACTTTGTAGTAATACCCTTTTTTCGCAAGCAGCTCTTTATGTCTTCCTCTTTCAATAATAGTGCCATTGTCCATGACAAGAATGAGATCTGCCTCTTTCACGGAGGAAATTCGATGAGCAATTATAAAACAGGTCTTCCCATTTAAATATGTCTTTAATGTTCGTTGGATTCGGAGTTCTGTTTCCATATCGACAGCTGATGTGGTGTCATCGAGAATTAGGACGGATGGGTTTTTTAGAATCGCGCGAGCTAACGCAATCCTTTGCCTTTGTCCTCCTGAGAGTCCTACGCCCCGTTCCCCAATAATGGTATCGTAACCTTCTGGAAGGTTGGTAATGAAACCATGTGCCTCTGCCATTTTTGCAGCAGATTGAACCATTTCTAACGAGGCATCCGGATTCCCATACGCAATATTGCCCTCAATGGTATCAGAAAAAAGAAATATATCCTGCATCACCATTGCCATACGATCTCTCAATCTAGAAATATCCCAATCTTTCACGTTCATCCCATCCACTTTAACTTCTCCACCAGTTGTATCATAAAAACGACTGAGGAGGTTCACCAGTGTCGATTTACCAGACCCTGTTGGACCGATGATTCCAACTGTTTGCCCAGGCTGTGCTTTAAAGCTGATATCGTTCAAAACCTGTTCGTCCCCATAACTAAAGGACACATGGTTGAATTCTACTCCCCCATTAATAGGTTTGATAATAGCTCTTTTTGCCTCGTTTGTAATCTCTGGGTGGGTATTTAACAGGTCTTCTATTTTTTCTGCAGAAGCTATAAACCTTTGAACATCATTGATTAACCACCCTGCCATCCGCATTGGATTATTTAATGCCCATATCAAAGAATTAAAGGTTACTAATTCACCAAAAGTCAGCGAACCGTTAATGACCATAAATCCTCCAACTAAAATCATCACAACGGTTAATACACCGGCAAGTGAATCAAGAACAGGCAAATACTTTTCCCAAACTTTTGCCGAGTCAAGACTTCTTGCCTTGAAGGCTTCATTTTCGACTGAGAACTTTTCAATTTCATAGTCTTCCTTCGCAAATGCCTTTATTACCCGATTGCCGCTGATGTTTTCCTGTACCACAGAATTTAACCTGGCAAACTGTCCTCGAATCGCTGAAAAGGTAGGTTTGACCGTAAAGGATAATCGAGTAGCAAAGAAACCAATGATGGGTGTAACAGCTATCATGGCTATCGCCAAAAGCGGGTTAATATAGAACATAAACACAATGGCCATGATTAAGATGGTTAGATTTTCAAAGATCATATAAATCCCCCAGGCGGTAAAATGCCTGACTGCTTCTAAATCTCCTGTCATTCGCGCCATAATATCTCCTGTTTTAGTCCGATCGAAGAAGCTAAAATCTAATTGTTGAAGCCGGTCATACAACTGTTCTCTGATTGTGAATATGACATTTTGCGAAACCCTTTCGAACATTAATTGGTAATTATAACGAACAACTGTTTTAAGCAAAGTAACCCCTATCATGGTCCCTAAAAAGGACCATAGTAAACCATTCTGGTGACCATAAATAACCTTATCGACTATTTTTCCTGCAAAATATGGATTTAGCATATTTAACATAGAAACGGTTAATGTCAGAAAAAGTCCGCTGAATAATCGAATCCGGAAGTTCCTTATATATCCCCACACCCAGCGTATGCTCTGCATGCTTCACATCCCCCTTCCACCGAATCTCTAACATATATACATGAAAATAAAAACTTTTATGAACCTATTATAGTGTTATAATCAGAGAATAAAATGTAAAATCATAACAAAAAATTGCACAATCCTAACATTAGAGGAGAAATCAAATGCTTCAATTATTTGCCCCTCCTTTACCCACACTTCTTGCAGCGGGCAAGGGAACTTTTAATATCGGTCAATCCCATATAAACCGAAACAAGATTGGTGTTTTTGATTTATTAGTTGTCACAAAGGGTCAATTGTTCATGGGTGAAGACAATCATAAATTTAAGGTTGGAAGAGGAAATACGCTTATCCTCTATCCAGATCGGTACCACTTTTCTGTTTCACCCTGTGATCAAGTGACCAAATTTTTTTGGTTTCATTTCATTGCCTCAAAAGGCTGGCAGGATCTTACTACTTCTAAGCCTTTTCATTCCGAAGAGAGAGCTAGTGAAGATGGTGGGAATTTTTTTTCAGAGAATCCATTTGGGATTACACTGCCCAAATACTGCAATCTATCAAATCCTGAGGCTGTTGAACTCCTATGTTCAAAAATAACTTCATCTGAGACCGAGTCCATTTACTCTAGGGAATGGCAGCGTCAAATCCTATTTCAACAATTACTCCAAGAACTTTCGAATCATATGCACTTAGCCAATTCTCTGCCTGCATTTGCGGTTGCAGAAAAAGCAGCCATTTTTTTACGAAAAAATTATGCCAAGAAAGTAACCTACGAAGACCTTGGCCGAGCTCTTAGGTTCCATCCAAATCATATTGCCAGATGTATGATCCAGTCATTTGGCTGTACACCAATTGAATATGTAAATAAAATTCGGATTGACCAAGCCAAAATTTTACTCATTTCAACAGATTGGAGTATTGATCGCATTTCAGAAAGCAGCGGCTTTACACAATCCGCCTATTTCAGCAGACTCTTCAAAAAGTTGGAACATCTTACGCCACACCAATTTCGTAAACAATATGTGGGAAAGATACCCATTAACAAATTAGATAGTCTGGAGACACCTTAGTATGGAATGAAATCTTCTCAAAATTGGCGATTTTGTATAAATTCCTTATGAAAATCAGATACTATTCTTTTAGAAGGGGTGTGTGATAGTGAATTTAAATTCATTATGCTATCTCGGACTAGGATTCATTAGTATCATTCTTCTGATTTATGTATGTATAAAAACGGGTGCCAAACATGCCTTATTAACATTTATGGCCATGGTCGGATTGGGATATATGATTGAGGGAGTTATCTATAACTTCTTAAGCAGCTATCAATATTATCCTAACTTCATTAAACATGATCCTATATATGACAGTGCATTTGGTGCGATTGCCTCAAATGCCTTAACATTACCTGTATCAGCCGTTTTTCTAGCAGCGTTCCGTAAAAGTTGGCTTTGGATTTTCATGATGATCGGTTTGTTTGCAGTTATTGAATGGTTGTTTTTAGAACTACATATCTATAAGCATAATTGGTGGAAGATAGGCTATACATCGTTTGGTCTTTTCTTTTATTTTCTATTTGTCAAATTTCTTTATCGCAAATTGAGTTTCCCATTAAAAGGATTTTTGCATACTTTTTGTTTATATTTAATTATTAGCCCATTCGCAGGTACCCTTCATATTGTTCCAATTACGCTTTTTAATAACCGATATTATGAGTTTGGTTTATTTGCTAACCAATCCAAAGATACAATCGCATTTGCCACTCTTTGTTATTTGTGTGCGAGCCTCGTTTATGTGTTTATGGGAAAACTCCGAATTCTACCAAGATGGGTGAAATATCTCGCTACTGGATTAAGTATGTACAGCGCAAACCTTATACTAAAAGGAGCCGGCATCCTGCATAGTTTGGTTTGGTGGGACTCTTGGTATTACATTGTACTATCGTTACTCTCACTCCTTTTTACAGAATACATTAGCAAATGTCTTTATAAAGGCACTGTACAAGCCAAAACTTAAATTAAAAAAGCGGCTCAACCCAAAGGGTTGAACCGTTTTTTTCAAGAGATAACTTTGAGAATGGTCCAGCTTCAGCGCCCAACGGCTAGTGTCCTTCGCGCTTCTTCCTACGATAAGTCAACACGAAAAAGCTTCGCTCTTCGTGTTGACTTTATCTCAGTCGAAGCACTCCAGGCCATACGCCGCTAAACGGGCGCTTACGCTTTTCTTTCAGGCACCAATATGCTTGAATTGTCCTTTGGATAAGACAGTTTTTTGGAGTCTGTGGGCCATGATACCAGCTAGGACGGATAAGATAAGGTCCTTTGGCAGTGGAGCCACCATCCATAACCATGCCATTTTGTATGAGAAACCTTCGGGAGCTCCTGCCCAGAGTTTGTAAGCAAAATACATCCAGTTGGTTCCGAAAAGATAGTTAACCGCCATTCCAATGAACGAAGCAATGATAAATACTGGTAGACTTTTATTCTTTTCAACCAATTTACCGATGATATACGCTGCTAAAATATACGAAACAATAAAGCCAAATGTCGGTTTAATGACGGTGGTAAGCCCGCCAGTAAAATCTGCAAATACCGGAACCCCTACTAAGCCTACTAACATATAAACAACCATGGCAATTGATCCTACTCGACTTCCTAAAATTGCGCCTGCTAAAATAGCAAAAAAAGTTTGTAAAGTAATCGGTACTCCGCCCACATGTAAGAACGGTGCAATCGTTGATATGTTTGCTCCGATAGCCATTAAAGCCACAAACATTGCCGCTAATGTTAAATCCAATGTCCTTAACTTTCTCATCATAAACTCCCACCCTTATCATTTATCTTATCTTTAAAATAAACGGTAAGGATATTTATTGTCAACTAAAATTCGCAATTAGTTAACATTATAAAAACAGTAATCTCTCTTATTTTTTCCGGCAGTTTTTGCAAACATTAATGGTTTGGCCGGATTCTGTTTTATGCGAATATAGCAATTTTATCCCTGTTCTTCCGCATAAAGGGCAAGTCCCCCTTCCATTTGAAGGCAGGTTTTGAATTGTCTTTCCTCTGTTTCTTTTCGCCATTTCCATCACTCTTTTCAATTAATCTCGTTTCTTTATCTAATGATGGACTGGCATAAATATTGTTAGGCAAATAATGGTTTTTGGACAAAATTTAAACCTCATAAATTCCCCTTCAGATGACAGAAGGACTAACATCCAATAATCAACTCCTACTCGTCTTTCTTTCTAATTTGCAACAACTCCACATACATATTAATTAATCTGATTGTTTTCTTTGTCCGCACGTCAATGATTCTCCAGCCATAAGATAGAAGTAAGAGTTAGTCTAAATTCTATAATTGAAGGGAAAGATGTGGTGTTTTAATATGAAAAATAATTCAGATTACTACCATTCATTTAAAAATCTTCAGGAGAATGGACTCTCCTTCGAGCAGGTTTTCGAACGGATTGTTACATTCATGACATCAAATCCAAAAGCAAACTATCGCCTGATGGTGGGAACAGATTCACAGGTACACAAATCTCAAACTGTTTTTATTACAGGAATTGTGATTCAAAATGAAGGAAATGGTGTGTGGGCCTGTATAAGAAAGTACATTGTTCCAAGGAAAATGACACAGCTGCATGAAAGGATTTCACTCGAACTCTCGTTAACCGAGGAAATTGTTTCCATGTTTACAGAAGAAAGAAAAAATCAATTAATCGCAATTGTCCTCCCTTATCTTTACGAAGGTGCTACCTTCACGATGGAGGGGCATATCGACATTGGCGCTGGCAAACGAAATAAGACAAGGGAATTTGTGACAGAAATGGTGACACGAATGGAGTCAATGGGTGTAGAACCTAAAATCAAACCAGATGCTTTTGTTGCCTCCAGTTATGCAAATCGATATACGAAATAAGCGTCAGGCACTGAAAAACATGTGTCTGACGCTTTTTTATACTTCCGTAAATTTTTCCGTTCCCATTGTGGTGCCAGGCACCCCAAACACATAGCTCGTCTTGTGACCACCCGTCCTTTTTTCCAGCGTAAAACATAATGGACTTCCAGCACTTCATAAATTGGTGATAGGGGGTGATTGTATGAAAAAAGGACTTTTAGCGATTGTTTTTCCGTTCATACTTCTATTGTCAGGCTGCTTTAGCGACCCTGTACAAGATGATCTGCTCAATTATGTGAATAAGGAAATGAAACAGCCAGGGAAATTAGAAGCTGCAGCTATAACTGCTTATGAGAGTGAGACAGGGGCAAACTATCAGGACGACCAAAAACTGTATGATGTGTTAACGAAAAAAGTGATTCCAACCTATAATGAATTTATCCAAGAATTGAATTCTGTCAAAATAGAAACCGATGAGTTAAAGGAGATTCACAAGATTTATGTTGAGGGGGCCAACATACAATATAAAGCATTTGTGAAAATCAAACAGGCCTTAGAGGCACAAGACCCTGCAATGATTCAGGAAGCCAATAATATGCTTGCAGATGCGAAAGCGCATATCCTAGAATATAAGACTAAATTAAACCAACTAGCTAAGGAACATAAGGTGAAATTCAATTGATCATAAATAATTTGAAAATAACAAAGTGCCAGTCCCATTCTAATTAAATGGAACTGGCACTGCACTTTTAACCTTAGTGGACCTTTACTAGAGCGGTATTTCTTTTTTTCTTTTTTGCATTGGCGGTAACTCCCCATAGGTCAATGCCCGCCAAATCCACTCAAATGGACCATATCGGAAATAATGTAACCAAATGGTACTAAATAGTAATTGAATAACATATATAGCCAAGCAGACATATAGGGTTTGAAGGTAAAAAATATGATTTTTAAGCTGCAGCAATGTTCCAGCTATTAAAATGAAAACCGTTTGCATTAAATAATTGGTAAAGGCCATTCTGCCATAGCTTTTTATGGGTGCTAGAACTTTTCGACAAATGGGCGATTGTAACACCCCTATCATTGCCCCTATATAAAAAGCAGATATGACTGGACCAATCGTAATGCCCATGTTGAGAAAGTGTTGCGTTTGAACAGTGTTGGCGGATTCAGTGCCACCAGGTATCATATGCAATTGTAAGATGATCCCCGTTATACTTAGAACAAACATAATCACGGTGAACCCGGTAACCGTCTTTTTGTAAAGCGAGATTTTTTCAAATACATGATATTGACCAGCAGCAATCCCCAACAACATCAATGGAACCACCATTAAGATTTTGAACGCAAACAGGCTTAATACAATTAGCATCATGATGCCAAATATAAGATTAATCCTTCTATTTACACTGTAAAACGGCAAGAGGATTAGTCCGGCGATTGAATAAATCGTTAAGGCTTCTCCAGGATGGAACTGCATGTGCACTAACCCAAAGATAAATAGCACCACCAATCGCCTAACAAACAATACCCTTCCATTTTTGCCTCTTATCTTGGCCCGGGTGATAAAGAGATGCATACCAACACCAAACAAAAAGGTAAAAATCGGATAAAAACGGCCTTCTATAAATAAATACAAAAAACGCCAATAGGCATAATCTACGGTATCAGCTTCCGGAGGATATGCAGATAACAGCGACCCGCTATTAACCAAAACAATCCCAAGCATTGCAACCCCCCGCAAATAATCCAACAAATCAATCCTGGTGCCTGTCACCCTTTCCACTATTACCACCATCGATTCCTATTATTTCAGTCGTTGTCCTAGTCGTCTTCTTCGCCTAGGAGATTTTGTGATTCTTTGTAGACCTTTTTGGCTTGGTGTCTGTCTGTGACTTGCAGTTTGTTGAGGATATTGGATATATGATTGGCGACCGTCTTTGTGCTTAGCTGTAGTTTGGCCCCAATTTGTGTATTCGTGTATCCCTCTGCAATCAGTTCTAACACCTCCAGCTCACGGCTTGTAAGCTCTCTGAGAGCCAGGTTTACGAGATCCTTTTTCTGCGGTATTGTAAAGTAATTCACCATCCGGACGGCAATATCAGAGCTAAATACAGCACCACCGTTACCCACCATTCGAATTGAATGAAGCAATTCCATTTCTCCCGCATCCTTTAGGACATAACCCCTTGCCCCCATTTGCATGGCTGTAAACACCGACTTATCATTCTTTAACATTGTAACAATCAAGATTTTCATTTCCGGGAGCTTCTCACGAATAACCCGAGTAGCTTCAATCCCGTTTAACCCAGGCATACGAATATCCATCACGATCACGTCTGGCTGAAGCTGAAGGGCCAGCTCAACCGCCTCTTCACCTGAAGCCCCCTCACCTATCACTTCTAGATCTTCCGTTGTCTGAATCAAATTACGGACCCCGCTCCGAAATAATGGATGATCATCAATTAATACTATTTTCATAGCCCTCTTCTCCCCCTGCAAAAGGCAAAACCGCTCTTACCTTTGTTCCCCCTGCATCCGATTTCTCAAAAAAACAGTGCCCTCCAAGTTCTACCGTCCGCTCTCGAATCGACTTCATGCCGATGCCTCCCATTTTGGATGGTTTTATAACTAACGGCAGACCCTTTCCATCATCATTCACTTCAATTTCTAATCTGGATCCAGACCTTACAGCAATCCTTACCGTACACTCAGTTGCCTCAGCATGTTTGACGACATTGACGAGTGCCTCTGTAATGATTCGATAGGCTGCCACCTCCACAGCTGCTGGTAATTCTGGAAGCTGGGGAGGGGCAGACAAGCAAATCTTTAAAGGGGCAGTAACAGATACAGCTCCCCCTTGCTCCTTCTTTTCTCCTGCTGTTTTCCTAATTTCATTTATCCTCGCATCAATCGCACCTAGCAGTCCAAATTCATCCAATGTCGGAGGCCGTAAATCATGCACCATCGTACGGATTTCATTTACAGTTGTCCGAATAACACCGCGCAGTTCACCAAGCAGCTCGACGGCTTTATCAGGCTGTTTATTAACATACTGTTCCGCCGCTGCCACATTAAAGGCTAATGATAACAACTTAGGTGCCAGGTCGTCGTGGAGATTCCTCCGAATTTGCAATCGTTCTTCTTCACGGGCATAAATGATCCTTTCTCTTGACTCTTGCAAATCTTGGGCTAAGAGTTGCATGCCCCACGTCATTTTTACATTCTGTAGAATGACTCCAGTCTGCCTTAAGCAAACATCCATCAACCGTAAATCTTCTTGGGAAAAAACTTCATCGTATGAGCGACTTGAAACCATCATTGTTCCAAGTTCCTCCCCGCCATGAATAATCGGAAAGGAATGAACATCAAAGCCTTTTGCTGAATCCCCCGCTATTGCTGCCATTTTTTCTTCATCATTTACCCTTATAAATATCTCGACAAATGGAAGCCGCAGTGCACTTTTTATCGTTCTAGCTACCTCCTGCAGGGCCTCTTCAGGTGACAATGGTTGGACCAAATGATCACCAAGTTCTCTTAATACCGAATATGGATCATCATGCCTCCCTTTCATCAGACGATTCAATAACCTCTGCAGTCTTTCTTTTAACGGTGAAAAAAGCACTGCAACTACCCCCGTGGAGAAAAGCGAGATCATAAAATTATCTTTTGTCTTAAATATACTTCCAAGATACAACACAATTCCTATATATAGTAAAATAATCGCTAACGACAAAGCCCCATATAGTATGGTCCTGTTTACGAGCGGGTCGATATCCCATAGCCTGCGTCTTAAAATCGCTAAAACTAAGGTTAAGGGGATAATCGCCACAACCGCATACAGCAAGGCACTTAAATAAAGATAGGAAACAGGATTATTAGCAAATACCGGATACACAAAAAAGCCGCTTATCATCACTGAACCGAGGAGAGAAATGATCGCCCCATAGACCACCCATTTCGTTTGCTGTTTCTCAAGCGAACTTGATACTTTCTTATAACGGAACACCTGGGATAAAATTGTTACCCCAATCATCGTTAAATAATAGAAAAGCCTGGACGTGTTTGACCAATTCAGCAAATCAAAGGATGTTCCAGGCAACATAAAGCTAACAAATTGGATCATACAAAAAGGGATATACACAAACATCGTCCATTTCGGTACTAATTGCCCTTTAGGAAAAAGCAGCAAAAATAAAAAGAATGCCATCCTTCCTAGACCAGCTATCGCCTCAGGAAAACGAGCAAGTGTTGAATGGTTCTCCGATCCGAGATAGACAAGCGAAGTAAACGTCGTTCCGTAAGCTACGAGGGCAACCATCGCCAAAAGTCCTAGCAAATCCCGTTTACTTTTTATAAAAATAATAAAAGCCGCCAGATAAAAAAGAAAAGAAAAAGTACATTCCATGATGACAAACCAAAGTGAGTAAATATCCGGGGTTAAAGAATATACACTTAAAGCCTCTATTGTCGTAGGAGGAGCTGGTGCTAAGGTGCTGCACGGATTAAGGGTACAATCGGTTCGAAGTATTTCATAATAACTTGAAATATTATTGATATAAAAACCAATCATGAGGGCGCAAACTGCCACGACTACTATTTGTAGAATCAACACGTTCTTTCTCACTAGCATCATCCTCTCGCCCCTATTTATAGGAAAATTATAACAACGAAAATATCACTATGTATACCTTCATTTATTCAACAAATTATCCTTAAGTTATCCCGAATATCCCCATAAAAGTTCCCGATTTCATTAGGTATGGGGTTCTCTCGTAAATAGGAATAATCGTTTGTTACGATTAGTTTGTAAATAACAACAATTCTTAAGGGAGATGGATAGAATGACAGTAGAAAGAACGATTAAATGGCTTGGGGTGGTTTGTATTTTGGCCGGTATTGCTCGAATGGGGATGACTCCAGCGGGACTCATTTTTGGATCTGATAGCAAACAGGAACTAGCTTTTGCTTTAACAGCCAGTATCTTAATGGGATTAAGTTCAATCAACCTCTTTTTAGCACAGGCAAAGAAAGCTGGATTCTTTGGATTTTTAGCAACCTTGCTCCTTTCAGTTGGTAATATCATTTTGGCTGGAGGGTTTTATGGATTTTTTGCCTTTGGCGAATTGCCAAAGCCAGGCACCTTTGTCAATATCACGGAATCATTAGCGTATCCGGGGTTACTGCTAGGAACACTTCTCTTAATGATTGTCACATATCGCGCCAACCTTTTTCCACGCTGGTATATCGGCATCTTTGCACTCATGCTGCTTTCATTAGGAATTCCTTTCCTCGGTGACTATTTCGCCTTTTTCTGGGGGTTAACTTATGTGGTGATGGGTTATACCATCTTTACCGAAAAATATGTCAGCGCTTCTGAAAAAATGAATCGTAAAAAATCAAATGCAGCTCTTAAATTATAGAAGAAAAGCCCCTTTCTGATGGATTGGGGCTTCCTAATATCTCAAAATGCTTTTACGTTGCAGTTATCAGCACTTTTCTACATTTTATCGGCACTTAATAATGATTTATCAGCACTTTTAGCATTTTATCGGCACTTCCTGAGTCAACATCGACATAAAGTACTTTCTTAAAAACTTACAGCGCCAAATCGATAAATTAAAAAGCGTTCATTCGGGTTATTTTCATAGACATACGGTAAGGTGACTTCCATCTTCCGTTCAAAGGCCGTGTCCTGCTCTAAAAAATAAATATAATCCTCAGAAGGATAATATAACACCAGCTCCACTTCCCGTGGCGCCTCCTCCAAAGAGCGCAGGATATTGTTCACCACTTTACGGAACACTTGAATCGAGAACGGATTAAAAAAATAAAAACGATTATCTAAGCTGGTGATTTCATACGCTTCTGCTAAACAGCAAATAAATCGGATTTTGTCCTTTCCATTCTTTTTCACATAACGCTTTTGATTTAACAGCGCCTCTTGATAAAGTTCTTCGTTCATTTCTACCCCTACAACCGTTACATCATAAAAATAATGAAGGAAAAAATTTAACCGCCCCTTCCCCGAGCCAAAGTCCACTATATGGTCATCTCTGTTAATGTCATAATAACGGAAAAGTTCCTCTAGTCCGCTGTATGGTGTAGGCTCATAACGGTGATAATGCAAACTCTTGTTAAATCCCTGCTGGTCGCCTCGGGTTTTAATATTCAATAATTTATCAAAATAATATTCTCTCATCGGAAACTCCTATAAACACTTTTTCCCCTTTATTTTAACAAAGTGAACCTAAAAAAGCCGCTTAGGTTATGAATCTAAGCGGCACTTCTTTATATCTTCAGCATCTTTACACTAAATGACTGTCTAATTTTACCAGTATTTCCTCACAGATTTTATGCGTCTCTAGGGAGTCTGCTCCTGAAATAGCAGGCTTTGAATTGGTTGTAACCGCGTGTACGAAATCTGCAACCATTTGCTCGAAACCACGTTTTTTAAGAGTCGGCTCCCAGTCACTGCCTCGTACTTCAATGGTTTCCATTCCCTTTGAAACCACTAATTTTGAGATATTATGTACACTACGCTTCTCCAAAGGTCCCATTACCTCAGCGATTTCTTCATTTGTACCATTGTCCCTATTCATGATGCCAATCGCGGTTGCTCCATTTGAAATAAACTGAACGACAACATGGTAAAGAGTCCCGTCAACGATTCTGCCATTAACCACTAAATCTTCAACTGGGTTCGGAAATAGGTATCTCATCGTATCGACCACATGAATGAAATCATCATAGATAAAATTTCTTGGTTCACCTGGCAATGCCTTCCGATGCTTCTGAACCAAAACCATATTGGGATCAGTAACTCCCTTTAGCTGCTGGTAAAAGTTCGCATATCTTCGATTGAACCCTGTCATTAAGATTAAGCCCTTTCGTTCGGCTAATTCAACTAGCCGTTTAGCGCCTTCATAATGATCTGTGATGGGCTTATCCACAAACACATGGATATTATGTTGTAAAAGCTGTTCAATTACCTCTTCATGTGAGGCCGTCGAGGAATGAACAAACGCTCCTGATATACCACTGCTCAGCAAAGACTCTAAAGTAGAGTGGAGATGTTCAAACCTGTATTTACTGCCAATCGACTTCAGTTTTTCCTGGTTACGTGTAAAAAAGTGAAATTCTACATCCTTCAAACTACTATAAACCGGCAAATATGCCTTTTGCGCTATATCCCCGAGCCCAATGACACCGAATTTAATCACTGTAATCTCCCCTTAAAAGTTAGTCAGTCCCATTAAGTATATCAATTCATGCGTAAAGAAAAATCATTTTTAAGAATTAATTAAGTTTCATTCGTTAAAGTAGGGTCAGATAACTCACGGTAACATTCTCACCCATTTATTTGAAAGGAGAATTAAACAGTGAAAAATATAAAATATTCGATTATTGTACCTGTTTTTAATGAAGAAGAGGTCATAAAAAAAACGTATCAGCGATTAACCTCTGTGATGAACTCTACGAATGCCCCTTATGAACTGCTTTTTATTAATGATGGCAGTAAGGACACAACAGAGGAAATCCTTGTTGAACTCGGACGAAATGATAAAAAAGTCAAACTCATTAACTTTTCACGGAATTTTGGACATCAAGTAGCGATTTCTGCCGGGATGGATTATGCACAAGGGGAAGCAGTTGTCATTATTGACGCTGATTTGCAGGACCCTCCTGAATTGATTTTGGACATGATTGACAAATGGATGGAAGGCTATGATGTTATCTATGCGAAGCGTCTGTCCCGAAAAGGCGAAAGCTTTTTTAAAAAGCAATCTGCCTCCCTCTTCTATCGAACACTCCGCTTCATGACCGATATTGATATTCCGCTTGATACCGGGGACTTCCGTCTCATGGATCGAAAGGTCGTAGGGGAAATGAAAGGCCTCCGCGAAAAAAACCGATTTGTCCGCGGGATGGCTAGCTGGGTAGGTTTCCGGCAGATCGCCATTGAATACGAGAGAGACGCGCGGGCGGCTGGTGAAACGAAGTACCCATTAAAGCGGATGTTAAAACTGTCAATGGACGGAATCACATCGTTTTCCTACAAACCTTTGAAATTGGCGAGTTATGCGGGAGCATTCCTCGCAATTGCTGGTTTGATTTATATGTTTTATGTTTGCTATTTAAAAATTTTCACCGATGCAACAGTCCCCGGATGGTCTTCACTAATTATCATTCAATTGTTTTTTAGTTCGTTTGTGCTTGTTTTACTTGGAATTATGGGTGAATATATCGGACGAATTTATGATGAAACCAAAAATCGTCCATTGTATATTGTCCGTGATTACTACGGGCTGGAAGAAAGAAATAACTTGAGAAGAAACAACCCAGTACCAATTACGCTTAAAAAATAACCATATGGAAGGTAATGAAATGAAAGCATTCATGAAAAGAGTGGATTATCTCTTAGTTGGGATACTCCTATTCTCGTTAGGGTTAAATTTTTATAATTTGAATAATGCTGGAACAAACACCTACTATACAGCCGCAGTCAAAAGTATGATGCAAAATTTCCATGCTTTTTTCTATGCATCATTTGATCCTGAAGGCTTCATCACAGTGGATAAACCCCCTGTGGCGCTGTGGATTCAAACATTAAGTGCCAAAATTTTTGGACTTAGTGATTTTAGTGTCTTACTGCCGGAAGCTCTAGCAGGTGTTATTTCAGTTTTTCTTATGTATATACTTGTTAAGCCAAAATTCAGTCGCACAGCGGGACTATTATCCAGTTTGGTTCTTGCCTGCTCACCCATTTTTGTGGCTGTTGTTCGGACAAATAATGTGGACAGTATTTTAATACTCACCCTATTAATAGCTGCCTGGGCCGTGATGAAAGCCGTCGATCAGAAAAAGCTAGGCTGGCTAATTCTAAGTGTTACCTTAATCGGTGTTGGCTTTAATATTAAAATGCTGCAAGCCTATATGGTTGTACCAGCGATTTTCTTGTTTTATTGGATGGCTGTGAAATTAACCTGGAAGAAACGGCTGCTGCATTTAATCGCTGCAACCGTGGTTATGGCCGGAATTTCTTTATCCTGGGCGGTAGCGGTGGATTCTGTTCCGGCTAGTGAGAGACCATATATCGGAAGCAGTCAGACCAATTCTGTCCTGGAGCTGGCGTTTGGCTATAATGGGATCCAGCGTTTGCTAGGACAAAATAAAGGGACCAAAAGTATGGGTAGTGCATCTACTGCGGTTCAAAACAAAGATAATAGTTCCACAACCAATACTAGCAATGGGCAGACTCCATCTAATCAGTCAGCAGCTGCTTCTGGGCAAGCCCAAGGAACCCAGGGAACAGCCGCATCTAGTAACCAAGGAACTGCTGTGACGGATAGTTCCTCTAACACCCAAGCTCCAATGGGTAACGGCGCTCCGCCAAACCTCCAAGTCGGCATGGGCGGTAAAATGGGCGGCGGTACAGGCGGGATGTTTGGCACTGGTACTGCCGGTCCATTACGTTTATTCTCATCTGAACTTTCCGGACAAATAAGCTGGTTATTACCATTTATTCTTTTTGCTGTCATTGGTTTATTCGCGGAATTTAGGAAAACAAAGAAATTTGACATGCGCATCAAATTTGCTGCCTTTTGGCTTACCTGGTTGATTCCCATGATGATTTTCTTCAGCATGGCTCAGTTCTTCCATCAATATTATTTAAGTATGATGGGACCAGCGATTGCGGCATTAGTGGGAATTGGGTGGACAATGCTCTGGAATTACTTTACAACCAATGACGGATGGAAATCTGGGCTTCTGCCTTGTGGCATTTTGACTACATTCCTTTTTGAGGCATTAATTCTTAACCAAAATTCACAATCCAAATTTTTGGTAGTTGGAACGGTTCTTGTCGGGGTTATCCTGTTTATTCTTATGGTTCAGCGCATGAAAAAAGAAACGTATTCCCCTGCCTTACCAATGGCAGCCTTGCTAGCCTTATTGATTTTGCCGTTATACTGGACGGGTATAACGATTAATAAAACCAATAATGCAAGCACTCCCATCGCAGGACCAGGTTCGGGTATGGGCGGAATGGGCGGAGGTGCTCGAATGGCAGCTAATATGGGCTTCCCAGGAGGGGCTGGTAATATTGCACCAGAGGGCGCACAAGATACGAGTGGCAATTCTGCATCTGGCTCACAAACTCAAGATGGCAGCATGACACCACCTACAAATCAAGATTCTGCCAGCATTCCGGCAAGTGCTCCAGCAAATGCCGGTAAAACGATGGATAATCGAAATCAATTAAACACTGCATTACTTTCGTATTTAGAAAAAAATTATGACGGTGAAAAATATTTCTTAGCAACCGACAGCACGCAGACTGCAGCTCCTTATATCCTTAATACGGATTATTCCGTTATGGCCATGGGCGGTTTTTCTGGCAGTGACCCGGCTCTAACGCCTGCAAAATTGGAAAAAATGGCGAAGGCCGGATATGTGAAGTTCTTCTTAATCTCAGGCCGTGGAGGTATGGGCGGTAATCAAAGTGAATCGGTGACACAGTGGATTAAGGATAATTGTGAAGAAGTTCCGAGTAGCGAATGGCAATCAGCTACTAGCTCACAAATTCAAACATCGTTTGGTCGTTTCGGCGGGGAGACGTTGTATGTTTATAAAGACTAGGTATTTTACCTAATAAAAACAGGACTAAGGCGATTTGATCTTAGTCCTGTTTTTTGTTAGATTAATAATCTTATTGCAGATAAAGCAGTAACTACTAGAATAAGAATCCGAAACGGCTTTTCATTGATTCTTTTAATTAAAAATGCTCCCAAAACGGCACCAACAGCAATCGCTGGAATCATCATAAGGCTAAACAACAGCGTTTTTAAATGAATATTATGCCATGCCAAAGCTTGCATAGGTACCTTCGAAATATTAACCAAAAAGAAAAACCAAGCAGTTGTGCCTAAAAATTTATCTTTCTTAAATCCTTTTGCTAATAAAAAAACACTAAAGATTGGTCCTGCAGCATTTCCGATCATCGAGGTAAATCCACTAAGGGCGCCTGTTAAGGCATAAAACCACTTACCCTTAGGCACTTTTACTCCTTCTCCCTTTCGCTCCATATACAATAAAATGATTAAGCATAAAATAACACAAATAGAGATAATCATCTTAAATTGGGCATCATTTGTATACTCACCCACCAGCAGTCCTAAAATCAGACCAGCTACCACCCATGGCAACAGAGCTTTTATGTCTTTCCAGTCAGCGTGGCGATTATAATAATATATCGCAAAAATATCCCCAATAATTAATAAAGGCAAGATCATTCCCGTTGACTCTTTACCTCCAAAGATTAAAGCAATAATCGGGATGACCGGCATCGAAAAAGCACTAATTCCCGTTTTCGAAAAACCTATCAAAACCGCCGCCACTATGATCCAAACCCACTCAGAGGCATTTAAATGAAATAAATTAAACATACGTATCCCCTATTTATCTAGTAATTATCTGAATTAAGGCAAAAAAAAGCAGAAGAACCATTGATGTATTCCTCTGCTTTTATATCCATATTGAGTTTTCTTAACCTTAATGTCAATAGCAGCCAAGCATTTTAATTGGATAATCTTTCTGTCCTATTTTTCCGAATGCCATGAACAATAAACGTAATCACAAAGGCGACCACCAACACGACAATAAACATTTCATTTGGTATCTCGAAATTGAGCAGAGTCAGCCCCATTTTAACTGCAATAAACAGGATTAAGAAATACGCAGTTGTTTCGAGCTCTGGGACCCTGTTCATTAAACTGATAAAGAAGGTCGCCACTCCTCGCATCAAGAGAATCCCAATCATACCACCTAATAAAACAACCCAAACTTCATCGGAAACAGCCAATGCTGTTAAAATACTATCAACGGAAAAGGCCAAATCCATTAGCTCTACACTAATAACGGTTGCCCAGAAAACACCAAAAGTTTGAGTCAGCCAGCCCTTAGGTTCACGCACATCTTCCTCTTCTCCGTCTTCTTTACTTTTAAACTTGTCTATAAAAAACTTGACGGATAGCCAAAGTAAATAAGCTGCACCAATCAACTTAATAAACCAAAGCCTAATTAAAAACGTTCCTAGTCCGATAAAGATAAACCGGAATAAATACGCCCCCCAAAGTCCATAAACTAGAGCCTTCTTTTGCTGCTTCTTTGGCAATGGTTTCACAAATGCTGATAAAACCAAAGCATTATCTGCAGATAAGATACATTCTAGCACCGCTAACGATACAATTAATCCCCACGCCTTCGGTGAGGTTAACACATCTGCCCACATATGCCAATTCAGCATGGAGGTAAAGTTTGAAACAATTTCTTCCCACATCGTTCATTTCTCCTTTTTTTAAAAACAAAACATATTACCTAGATTATTTTAGCTTAAAAATGGCAGAACCCACTAGTTTTTCGTATTATATAAACACCTTCAATTCATTTTACCCTAAAAAAGGAACAAATACCCAATAATAAAAGCGAAAGGGGCTAGGCGCTTAAGCTGGATAATAAAAAAGGGTCAGCCTCGGTATTTGAGACTAACCCTTCCATTTACTTTTGATATTTAGTTATTTTTGATGCAATATTTGCAGTTGGTTTCTTCTCCTGCGGTCGCGCTTTTAGGTTAGACGCCCAAGTAACTTGTGACTCATAATGCTGAGAATACTCCTTTTTAGCCAGTTGCTGGAGGCGTTCTTTATTTTTCTCAAGCAGATCTTCAAGTGCCTTCAAGCGGCGGGATGGAAAAGCGAGACCCGCTAGGACGGTGGTAATGGTAGGATCTGACTCGGTAATATAGGTTCCTTCGAATAATTCGAGCGGTTCCCCAACTCCTTCAAAAATGGATGGGACATTAATCAGTTTCGCCATATTTTCCGGACCTTCATAGATTAACCCTGCTCTGATGACACCCGTTGATTCAACTGGGCAAAAAATAGAATTTACCCACGATTGTTGAATTTTACTTGTGACATCAGCAGTCGACTTTGCATCCGTAATCGTAGTGGTGGAGATGATCGTGACTCCTCTTGTGTTAAGTATATTCATTAAATCCGTTCCGTCAAAATTCCCAAAAAAGGAGCTTTTCTTCGTCACTTGCAGAACATGATTGATGGCATCCATGACTTGATGATTGGAAGAAAGATAGACTTGATGTTTACTGGACTGCGGATTTAACTTCCGCAACTGATCATTATCGACAAGGAAGACGGATGATAGAGCCTCAATCCTAGAAATCTCTGCGATGCAGGTCGCCGCATTGATGCGGTTTCCAGCTAGAACATTCCGATCCGGGACGACTGCGATTGCTCCAATACTGACACCTGGCAGCTGGTCCAGTAATATGTCCATAAGGAGCGGACTCATCCCTGACCCTGTTCCACCATCTGTCGAAAAGGCTACTAATAACAGTTTAATATTCTTAAAAGAATTTTTGACAAAATCAATTAACTCCCGGTAATTCTCATTGACGGCTTTTAACCCAATCGACCTATCCTGACCTGCCCCACTGTAACCTGGAACAAAGTATTTGTTTTCGACCCTCGCATTCACTGTGCCATCGCGTTTATTTGTATTAATGAGCGCGGCTTGAAAGCCCATCGAGGCAGCAATTTCCGCAATATTTCCGCCGGCCTGGCCGACACCTAATATACCAATTGATTTCGCCATTTTCCCTATCCCCTCCCTTTCTTTTAAAATCATACTCATCTTTTAGAAATTTAGACTTTTCCAATGAAAAAAGAACCTTTCTTTGTTGAAAGGTTCAGTTTAAAGCCTGTACCGGTTTCCCTGATACAGAAGATAGCTTGAGCGATAACGGAAAGGCGAGTAAGAGTAAACAAATGATAAAACCGATTACTCCTTTCCAAGCAAAATGTGACCAGAAAAAGCCGCCGGCAGTACCCGCGATGCTAGAACCGGAGTAATAAAAGAATAAATAAAGCGATGATGCTTGCGCTTTAGCCTCTCGCGCCCTTCTCCCCACCCAGCTCGAAGCAATCGAATGGGAACCAAAAAAGCCAAACGTAAAGACCGCAATCCCAATAATTTTTAGCACTAGTGATGCCGCTAAGGTTAAGACGGCCCCCGCAGCCATAATGGATAGACCAATCCATAAGACCTTTTTCCGTCCCAAGCTATCGGAAAGACGTCCCATCCAAGTGGAACTAAACGTACCGGTCAGATAAACAATAAAAATCCAGCCCACTAGGGTTTGACTTAAGTGATAGGGCGGTGCGAGCAGTTCAAAGCCAATATAGTTGTATAAAGTAACAAAGCTGCCCATTAGGATAAAGGCGATGCAAAACAAACACAAAAGGGCTGGATCTTTTAAATGACCAACCAGGGAGTTGCTAAGTGCTTTTAGCTTTAATGGCTTAGGTTTAAAATAACGGGAATTTGGCAGATGAAACCAAAACCAGATGCTTAGGATGAAACTGATGATCCCTATACTCCCCATCGCAATCCGCCAAGAGAATAAGTCTGTAAGCGATCCAGTTATAATTCTGCCCGCCATTCCGCCAATGGAATTTCCACTAATGTAAATTCCCATTGCGATTCCAAGGCTTTTGGGATCTACTTCTTCACCAAGATAAGCCATTGCGATTGCAGGAAGTCCCGAGAGCACTACCCCTTGGAGTACGCGAAAGCCGAGTAAAGAGCTAAAGGTCGGGCTAAAAGCCGTGAATATGACAATTAGTGACGATAAGAGCAGAGAAGCCGACATAATCGTTTTTCTCCCCCACGCTTCAGATAAAGAACTAATCAATATCATTGAAAGCGCAAGAGTAAAGGTCGTGACTGATAATGTCAGACTCCCAGTTGCTGCCGTGACATCAAATTCTTTTGTAAAGATAGGTAATAAAGGCTGGACATCATAAAGAATCGAAAAGGTAATAAATCCTCCTGCAAAGAGAGCAAAATTAGCCTTTCGAAATCCAGTCGTTCCATGTTGCAACTTCTCCAACGATAAAACCTTCTTCCTTTCTTATTTCCCTTTTCACTTTACACCTTTTTGGTGTCAGGCACCATCGAAATACACTTGTCCACTGCATTTGGACAGGTTAAAAGCAAATTTAAAAGAAAAAAATTAAAAATTAATTTCCTTTTCATTAAATCTTAATGCAAAGAATTACAATGAGAATTATGATAGTTACGTAAAAATACAAAATTATAGTCATATTTGACTATCTTTTGTGGGGGATCATTATAATGCTGGAAAAATTAAAGGGTTTCATTTATCAGGAGAAAGTTAGGTGGGTCAGTAGATTTCTGTATTACTTGCTTATTCTGCTTTTACTGTTTTTTATGTATGGTTTCAATAATGCGAGTGCAGGTTCGTATATTTACAATGATTTCTAATTATGGAGGGATTACATCATGCAATTATTAAAAGCCATTCAAAATAATGCCAGGTTACATCCAGAAAGATTGGTTTTTATCTCTCCTGCTAAACAGATGACTTACGGTGAGCTTTGGCAAAAATCAGAACAATGGGCAGCTTTTATTTTGGCACTAAACCTTAAAAAGCACTCACCTATTTTGGTTTATGGACATATGGAACCAGAAATGTTGATTTCCTTCCTTGGCAGTGTAAAGGCCGGTCATCCATATATTCCTGTTGATACCTCCATTCCATTAGAAAGAGTGGAGAAAATGATTCATAATTCTCAAACCGAGTTCTTCATTAATGTATCTGGTCTCGAACTTACGATTGAGTCTTCTGTAAGAACAGTAACCTTTGAAGAAATGGATAAACAATTGGCTGCCTCCATTGATTCTTTCAACTGGGTGAAGGAAAACGAGAACTTTTATATTATTTACACATCAGGAAGTACAGGAAATCCTAAGGGTGTTCAAATATCTGCTAACAATCTGCAAAGCTTTGTGGATTGGATGCTGGAAGATTTTCCGATTGAAGGCGGACTTCGCTTCTTAAACCAAGCTCCCTTCTCCTTTGATCTTTCCGTAATGGATCTCTATCCAGCTTTAGCAAGCGGTGGGACCCTATTTGCGATTACAAAAGAAATAATCGCTAAACCAAAAATCTTATTTGAAGCATTAAAAAAATCTAAGACACAGGTATGGACCTCCACACCATCCTTTGTACAAATGTGCCTAATGGATCCTTCGTTTAACAGCGAACTCCTTCCGGAATTATCAGTCTTTCTTTTCTGCGGTGAAATTCTTCCTGTTTCAGTTTGCCAGCAGCTGAGGGAACGATTTCCAATGGCGAGGATTTTTAATACCTATGGTCCGACTGAGGCAACCGTTGCTGTTACCTTTTCAGAAATAACAGATAAAGTGCTAAAGGAATATCAAACTCTTCCAGTAGGGGTCGCAAAATCTGATACACAAATCATTCTATTAAATGAAGAAAATATGCCTGTATCTGAGGAAGAAAAGGGCGAAATTATTATCGTTGGGCCGAGTGTCAGCAAAGGCTATTTCGGACAACCAGAACTCACCACTAAAGCCTTCTTTAATTACAATGGACAGCAAGCTTATAGAACCGGTGATGCCGGTTTTATCAAAGAAGGGTTACTTTATTATAAAGGGAGATTAGATTTTCAAATCAAATTACATGGGTATCGAATGGAACTTGAGGAAATCGAATATCATATTGGAAAATCGAAATTTGTGAATTCAGCGGTGGTTGTGCCCATTTATCAAGATGAACGAATAGAATACCTATCGGTGTTAATTATTCCGGCGGAACACCCTTTTGAAAAAGAATATCAGCTTACCAGTGCGATTAAAAAAGAACTAGGATTAATATTACCTGCTTATATGATTCCAAGAAAGTTTTCATACCATAAGGAACTACCAATGACTCCGAATGGAAAAGTAGACCGAAAACAAATTAGCGAAAAGGTATTCGTATGATTCCATATGGTTCCTTTACATTCTTTTTCATCCTAGTTGTTCTATTGGCACCGACTGTGATTCTTGGCTTAAAGGGTAAGAAATTTCACACATACAACATGATTGTCTCAGTAATGGTCTTGGCCATTATTTTTTCATCTAAACCGTCAACTGCGATTGCTTTAATTCTGTTTACAGTATGGCAGGTTCTATTAATCGAAGGATATATAGCCTATAGAAAAAAAGCCAACAGCGGCTGGATTTTTTCTTTTGCGGTGATTGCTTCTATTCTTCCATTGACAGTTTATAAGTTGCTTCCGTATTTTTCAGATACCAACTGGATGTCCTTTTTGGGAATTTCCTATTTAACATTTAAGGGAACACAATTAATTATGGAGACAAGGGATGGACTAATCAAGCAACGGCTGCCCCTTGCTAGTTTGCTGTATTTTATTTTATTTTTTCCGACCATCTCATCTGGCCCAATTGACCGTTACCGTCGGTTTGACAAGGATTTAAAGGCCGAAATAACAGGTGAACAGTATAAGCAGCTTTTATACGACGGGATCAACAAACTTTTCCGAGGCTTTTTATATAAATATATTATTGGATATTCTATTAATCATTTTTTCCTTATTAACTTAAGATTTATCGCGACAAATCATTTTCAAAGCCAGCTCTTTTATATGTATGGCTATAGTTTTTATTTATTTTTCGATTTTGCTGGCTATAGTGCGTTTGCGATTGGTATCAGCTATATCATGGGAATCAAATCACCGGAAAACTTTAATCTGCCGTTTATCAGCAGAAATATAAAAGACTTCTGGAATCGCTGGCATATGAGCCTTTCCTTCTGGTTTCGAGACTACGTGTACATGCGATTCGTTTTTTGGATAACGAAAAAGAAGTGGATAAAAAACCGAAACATCACTTCTAATCTCGGTTATATTTTATTATTTCTGTTAATGGGTGTCTGGCATGGACTTGAGATACAATATATCCTTTATGGCATCTACCATGCCTTGTTAATGGTTTGCTACAACACATTCGAACAGTTTAATAAAAAGCATAAATGGTGGCCGCAGACAAGGTTTACTCGAATCGTTAGTATTGTGATTACCTTCCATTTCGTATGCTTTGGATTTTATATATTCTCAGGACATTTTATTCAAAAAGGAGTATGATTTCGATGGAATTTAAAGATCAAGTGATAGAATTATTAGCAGAAATTTGCCAAGATGAGGTTGTTAAAGAAAATCCAGATATCGATTTGTTTGATGAGGCACTATTAGACTCATTTGGAACAGTCGAGTTATTGGTTCAAATAGAAGAACGTTTTGGCATCCTTGTCCCAATTACTGAATTTGACCGTGATACTTGGAATACACCAAATCAAATCGCCATTCAGTTGGCTGATTTGAGATGAAGAGGCCTGTATTTATCCCGCTTTTTCTAGCGTTTTTTGTTTTATTTATCCTAGTAATCATTCCCGATCGCTGGATTGAAAGTCTGATTCCCAAAAATCGAATCAGCCAAGAAGCAACCGAATTAAATCCTTTTATGTTTCAAGGTAAATATATACAGCAAAAAATGCTCGATGATAGCCGTTATCTGCCCATTTATGGTTCATCAGAACTGGCGAGGCTTGATCGTTTTCATCCTTCTGATTACTTTCAAGAGGTCCATGAAGACTTCACACCTTTTCTGATAGGCCGTGGCGGAACCGAGTCATTGATTCACTTTTTAAATTTTTCCGAGCATATTAATCAATTAAAGGATAAGAAAATCGTATTTGTGTTGTCTCCGCAATGGTTTAATCCACAAGGAGCCGATGAATCACATTTTGTACCCAATTATTCTTCCCTGCAGGGATATGATTTTGCTTTTAATCAACAGATTGATCCAAAGGTGAAGAAACAGGCCATTAAGCGCCTCTTAACCTATTCATCTGTTAAAAATGATCCAATTCTGTCTACACTTTATAAGGCTGAAGTTACAAATGATCCATTGACTAAATGGGAAGCAAGGGTCCTTCGCCCTGTTGCGCTTGCCTATCGGCATGTGCTAGAGAAAAAGGATTTATATTACTCCTTGGCTGGCGGTTTATCTCGTCACCGGGACCTTTCCCCGAAAGTTAGAAAGAAATCGTGGAACCAATTAGAAAAGGAAGCAGATCAATACGGTGCGAAGCGGGCAACGAACAATCACTTCTATATCGTAAACTCTCAATATAATAAAATTAAAGCTTTCATGCCGTCTTTAAAAAATAAAGACATAAACCGTTCCTACGGTGTGTCGAAAGAATACGGAGACTTCCAGCTTGTTCTTGATGTATTGAAGCAAGCCGGAGCAAAGCCTCTGTTTATCTCTGTACCGGTCAATGGACAATATTATGATTATACCGGGTTTCCTAAGGAAGGGCGTACTGCTTATTATGAACGGATTAAGAAGCAAATAGAAGCGGAAGGGTTTCAAGTTGCTGATTTCTCGGGCCATGAATATGATCCGTATTTCATGAAAGATACGATTCACATTGGCTGGAAGGGCTGGGTGTATACGGACCAGGCTATCAAGCAATTTTATGAGGGGAACGATAGACAGCTCGCGATGAATCAGTAAAGCAGAACATTAAAAATTTTCTATATAAAACAGGTAAAAGGCAACTTCCCAAAACCGGGATTAGTTGCCTTTTTCTACTTCTATCTACACAACCTATTATTTAATAAAAAGATTGATAATTAACACCCCTGCCAGCCCGACAAGAGAAGCAATCGTAACCATAACTGACCAGGTTTTAATCGTTTTACCAATGGAAAGGTTAAAGAATTCCTTATAAATCCAAAAGCCTGCATCATTTACGTGGGAGAACGTCATACTTCCAGCACCAGTAGCTAAAACCATAAGTTCTGGACTTACATGTGTTGCTGCAACCAGTGGTGCCGCAATTCCAGCAGCAGTCATACCTGCAACAGTTGCAGAACCCAAAACAACACGTAATATTGCGGCAATTAACCATGCTAGGATTAATGGAGAAATGGATGATCCCTCCATTAGATGGGCAACGTATTTATCCACATGGCTGTCAATCAAAACTTGTTTGAATGCGCCACCGCCGGCGATAATTAATAGAATAACGGCAATACTGCTGATGGATTCCGTAAGTGAATTCATCAGTTCCGGCATTTTTCTGCCACGGTTAAGACCAAATGTAAAAATGGCAACGATTACAGAGATAAGCAACGCAACGCCTGGATTTCCTAAAAATTGAGCTGCTGGTAATAGACCTGATTTTGGAGCTACAATTTCAACAATAGCTTGGAAAGCAATAAGAATTACTGGAATAAGAGCTGTAAACATACTAATGCCAAATCCGGGCATTTCTTCTTCTTTAAAGTGTTTTGGTGTAAAAAGCCCTTTTGGAATCTCTACTTCCAAATCCTCTTTTTTAAATAGCTTCGTATATAATGGTCCACTAATAATAACAGCAGGAATAGCAATGATAATTCCATATAATAATGTCTTCCCTAAATTTGCTTGATAAATACCTGCAACCGCTGTTGGCCCTGGATGCGGCGGAACAAAACCGTGCATGGTAATCAACGCCGCTATAACCGGCATTCCAATGTAAAGAATAGGAACACCCGCTTCTGCAGCAATCGTGAATACTAATGGGATTAAAACAACAACGCCTGTTTCAAAAAATAGAGCGATTCCAACCACAAACGCAGTAAGAACGGCAGCTAACTGCACTCTTTTCTTGCCGAATGCCCGGATCAAAGTAACAGAGATTCGCTGTGCACCTCCGGAATCAGCCATCAGTTTCCCAATCATACCCCCAAATACAATCACTAAAGCTAGACTTCCCAAGGTACCGCCCAGGCCAGTTGTAATGGATGTCATTGCTTCGACTGGTGACATTCCTTCCATTATACCTACGAGCAATCCAACTACAATCAACGAGATGAATGCGTTTAACTTAAAGACCACCATCAATAATAGTAATAATGCTACCCCTATGCAGATATATACTATTGGCATTTTCTCCATCTTCTCCTTTGTTTAAGGAGATGCCAACCAATCATGATTGGCATCCTTTTAGACATACTAGTTACCGCTTAATATTTCAGCAACCTCTTTTAAATCGGTTTTGGATCCTACGTTCCCTGGAAAAATGACATAAGCCATGCCAGGATATTTACTTTCATCCCCTGTTCTCCAAACTGGAATACCAGGACGAATCTGGCCAGCCACTGTAGCTCTTTTCACCTTCAAGCCTTTTGTCCCGACATCACTTGAGGTAATCCCGCCTTTTGCAATGAGAAAGTTCGGTCTAACTTGTAATCTAGTGACGATACTTGTGACCGCATCTGAAATCGAAACGGAGAGTTTTAATTCTTCTTCTTTTTTACCTTCCCCAAGGTCAAGACGCTCTCTGCTGGTATAAACAGCAACGGTTTTACCGGAACTAATCAGAGCTTCAGTTGTTTCAATTACCCGGTCACATTCTTTCTGAAATGCTTCAGGCTGTAAAACTAAATGGCTATTAAATTCAATAAATTCAATGGCACTTAACTTTTTAAGCTCTTCCAGCTGTTCGGTCGTTTTTTTCACATGGGAACCAATAATAATTAATCCGCCATTCCCTGTTTCTTCTCCCACTAATTCTGCTCTAGTAAGCAGCGGTTTATTGCTCACTCCTCCGATAACTTTTGGAAGAGCTGCCGCACTCCTAAATAAGAAGTTCTTGCCGCTGTTGATAGCTTGTGCTAAAGCAATGGTGAAAATTTTCACATCCACCTCATCAACCGCATTAACTACTACTTTATTAAAGTAGTTTACTTGAAGAAGCTTTTCGGCTATTTTTTCAATTTGTAATGAGCGAAGCTCTTCAAGTGAAATATATAAGGTATTTTCAGCTAAAAATTCTCCATTCGACTTCTCTTCGATCCATTCACCTAGATCTGATTTTGTGTAACCAAAGGTACGATCCTTGGCAAATTCTGTTTCACCGGCAGGTACGAGCTCTTCACCATACTGGACATAATGAATATTATTGATGGTAAGTCGTCCTCCCTCTTTAAAAAATGGAAGAATGACTTCACCATCTATTTTTATATCAGAAGCTGTTTCGATGGTTTCCTTTAAGACATTTGTTTCTAAAGGATAGTGTCCTCTTAAGGTTGAATCCCCGCGGCTGATAATCATGAATTCCCTGTTTAGTTTCGTAGCAACGGTAAGAATATTTTCCGCAATTTCCCGGTGTGCACTTTCTGTTTCGTCAGCCGTAAATCCTCGTGAGTTTGTCAAGATAAAGAACATGGACTGTTCTTCATTAAATCCCTGTTCAATGCTTTCCACAGACCAATCTGTAAAAACAGAGATGTCATGGACTGTTTGAACACCCGTGGGATCATCATCGAGAACAATTATTTTTTTATTTAAATTCTTTAACGCTTCGGCATGCAATTGATCAACTGACGCACGGTTTACTTCAGGAAGAGTTTCAAGAATTTCTACGGATACTCTTTTTGTCTCATTCATGGTTTAAACCCTCTTTACTTCAACATTTGCAAGTTTTTCATAATATCTAACAATGCTGCCATGATCGTCTTTTATTTTTCCATCGACCTTTAACGCATGGAAAATCTCTAATAATTGGCTTGATAGCGGTAATGGAACACCGATTTCATGAGCTGTATCCATTACATTCGTAATATCTTTCATATTGATAGCAATGCTTCCGCCTGCAACAAAGTTTCGATCTAATATCATGGGTACCTTTGCATCGAGCACGGTACTTCCTGCTAGTCCTCCTCTGATGGCCTGATACATTTTTTCAATATTAATGCCTGCTTTTGCTGCTAATACAAGTGCCTCAGACATAGCGGCAATGTTAAGGTTTACAATAATTTGATTGGCCAATTTTGCTGTTACCCCACAGCCATTGTCACCCACTAAAGTTACGTCTTTACCCATGCCATAAAGTACGGATTGAACGCTTTCAAAGACATCTTCATTACCGCCTACCATGATTGCTAAAGTACCGTCAATAGCTTTAGGTTCTCCGCCGCTTACAGGTGCATCAAGCATACCTACTCCTTTTTTCGCTGCTTCAGCTGCAAGTTCTTTAGATACTTCTGGAGTAATCGAACTCATATCAATGATGACTGATCCTTCTTTTGCTCCTTCAAGGACGCCATTCTCACCTAATACAACTTCTTGTACATGTTTAGAAGCTGGCAACATAGTAATAATGACATCACTGTTTTCTGCCACTTTTTTAGGTGATGCAGCTGCAGTCGCTCCAGCCTCAACTAGACTACTTACCGCCTCTTGATTAAGATCAAAAACAGTGAGTGTATGCCCTGCCTTCATTAGATTTAGTGTCATTGGTTTTCCCATAATTCCAAGTCCAATAAAACCGACTTTTCGTTCCATTTTTATTCCTCCTCGATGACTATTCATTCAATATACATTAAGCAAATTGCATTTTTGAAATTAAGGCAATCGCTTTCATTAGTTGATTACATTTGCTATTGTATACTAACATTTTAATTTTGTATACAATTTTTATTTATTTTGTATACAAAATTTTATTTAGTGTATAATTATTTGTAGAGATAACCAATGACTCTGTATTTTTTTGTCTCTATATTTGGTAAGATAATTTTAATTAGTGAATTCATATTGAGGTGAAAACTTTGTTAGGAAGTGATCGTTCTCGTCCGGCTTTCCATCAATCCTATGAAATTATTCGTGATAAAATCTTAAATGGCGAGCTTCCCGGTGGAACCAAGATTGTCGAAGAAAAGGTTGCCGCTGAATTAGGTGTGAGCAGAACGCCGATACGGGAGTCCATTCGCAAATTGGAACAAGAAGGGCTTATAGTGAATAAGAGGGTTGTCAAACCGACCGAAAAGGATTTGAGAAATATGTTTCAAGTTCGAATACTTTTGGAAGGCTTTTCAGCAAAATGTGCAGCATCCTATCTGAAGGAAGACGAACTGGAATCTCTATATAACTGTGTTGAGATTGGAAGGAAAGGTACTGTCGAAGAGATCATGCGTGCTAATGAACGCTTTCATGAAATTATTGTTAATGCCAGCAATAATCCCGTTATGATTGATATTATTGACCGGATGCAATCTACGATTTATCTTTTCCGTAAAACCGTTGTATTTTACAACCGTCCCCATCTAATTGATGAACACGAGGAAATCTACAAGGCTATTAAGGCAAGAGACGGAGAAAGGGCAGAAATGGTGATGAAAAACCATTTACAAGCCGATTTAGACTTTTGTCTGCATCTAATTGGTAAATAGGCTTAAATAAATAACACATCTTTCTGCAATTTGGGGAAGTGTGTTTTTATAGCGTAAAAAAGCACCTGCATAATTAACGGGTTCTGTTACCTGTCACAAAAATCCAAAATGTATATTAAAATGACCATCAATTTTTATGTTAATTTGATGGTCATTTTTTTATTGATATAACTCGAATAATTATAAAAATAGGCGTGAAACTGTAGTCCAATTTGTATATCAAAATGTAAGGTTACAGAGATTTCTGTTACCTCGTAAATTGGACTGCAAAACTGCGTTTTTCTTTGGCCTTGGCTCTGTTATTTTTTATTATTGATTTTCGTGTAGGTAAGAGAATTAATAAGCGGAAAAGCTCCGCTTATTTTTAAGGAAATATGGGTATTTCCCAATTTAAACGGAATTTTTCCGGTTATTTTTCAAAAGCAATGAAATCAACATTTAGTTTTATAAGAGTGCCTTGGCCATAAAATGCTTAGGTGGCACTTTGGAAACCCTGAATTTTGCAGGACAAAATTGATCACAAATATAAGGACATTTTTATAAAAAGTGACAGATATCGGAACCCGTTACTGCATAATGCAGATGCTTTTTTTGTAATTGGAGTGCTAATGCAAATTCACAAGAAGTTTTCGACTAAACAGTCATTTTCCAATTTGATACTGCCAGCCATTTTTCCTTTTCCTTATAATCAGGCATAATCTTTCCAACAAGGCGCCAGAAGGAGCGGTCGTGATTCAGATGGACCATATGGCACATTTCATGCACAACGACATAATCGACTACCTCAAGTGGTGCCATTGCCAGCCTCCAATTAAAGGTTAGCTGTAGTCTTGAATCACAGGTTCCCCAGGTCGTTTTACTATCGGTAATTCGTATCGAACGCGGTTTTGTTTTAAAGTGGCTTTGATAATATTTGATCCTACCCTCCACTAATGCCTTACACTGTTGATAATAAAAGCGTTTTAGAGCCTGTTTTATCTTCTCATCCTCCAGCTGCTTCACATGAATTCGTAACCTTTCTTCCTCAAACACGACATAGTCTTGATCAATATTTTGATTTTGAACGATTTCGATAGGATAGGTGTTTCCTAAATAAAGAAAGTTCTCGCCATGTTCATAGACTTTTTGCTGCGGTCCATTTAGCCTGTCTTTCATTTCCTCCAATTTTTGCTGGATACGATCCCAATTTTCCTCTAATACTTTCAGCACTCTTTCATTAGGTGTCCCTTTCGGCGCCTGAACTTCTACATGTCCATAGCTATCAATCGTCATTCCGATGGAGGTCCGGTTTTTATATTTTATTTCAAAAAGTATCGTTTTACCTAAATAGGTATGTATCATCTCATCACCTAAATTGCGTTATCCCCTGTACTTAATGGCTAGCCCTTTTAAGAAATTCCTAGCGAATTTGTCTCCACATTCTTTATAGTTCTTATGTCCTTCTTTTCTTAATAAGGCACTCAGTTCTCCTTTTGACACTCTGATGCCGGCCAAATCAAAGATATCCAGCATATCCTCAGTCGTTAGGGCTAAGGCTATTTTGACTTTCTTTAACAGGAGATTATTCACGTTTGCGCTCTTCGGTGAAATCGGTTCTGGTGTGTTTGACTGTCCTGGTTTTGGCTCCTGTTTTCCCCTTTTAGAAATAATAAAACCATTTAAAAAGGAATCAAACATACTGTTATTACATTTTATCTGATCATTATCTTCATACTCGTCATCTGATTTTGTGAGGATTTGAATCACTTCTGGTACGGTTACTTCAACCCCGCCAAGTTTAAAAATCTCAGCCATTTCTTTATTTTTTATTTCTAGCGCATATCTCAAACGAATTAATATATCGTTATTGTCCATTGATGGACCTCCTAACTAAAAAAATTAATGTATTCTCAAACAGCATTCAATCTTAACAACTGCCTTGAAGTGACCGGATTGCTGATCGTAGAACTTTATAAAGGATGTAGCTTTGTTCAACATATTCAATTACTCTAGATTACATTATGGTCTAAAAAAAGTCCATTGCATGCTAGTTAGAAAAGCGCAAGCGCCTTGGTCAGCCCCGACAAGCATAAGACGCTCTCAAAAAGATGGCGCTTTTTTCCTTCATTCCTGAGTGGCTGTAGACCATCGAGGGGCTAAAAAGTATGGAATTCCAAACAATTGTAAAGTGTCTAGAAGGTAAACCTTATATACTCCTTAAAATGGAAAGTATTTTGGTTATAAATTAAACGTGAGGTGAATCGTTCGGCGCAAGGAAATGATTTGTATAGATATACTTCTGTGCGCTAACCATTGGTTTGTTGGGAAGAATATTATAGAAAAAAGTGTAAGCCGTTTGTTTTTTCGTCCCGATTAATTCTGTGATTAAAAATGTTTGCTTAAATAAGTTGCTCTTATATGATTGCATTTTCTGTTTTATTTTTTGCCTTTTTGGTGCTAGTGGTCGTTTTTCGAATTTCATCGACCCTTTTCTCAACGATTCCGCACGTTCGATCCGATCCTCTCCTCCGATCTCCAGTAAGTCTTCATAGTAGCTCTTGATAAAAAGAATCTTCACTTTCTTATTGCCGATGGGGAATTCTCTTCCGTTGTCGATAGCATCGAGGCAAAGAAGCCATAACTCCTTACAGTCATCCCGGTTTGTATAATTCTCGATTTGTTCCTTCTCAGAAAAATAGGCAACGTTTGAAAGTTTCGCGTCGATCCAAAGACCGGTTTCCCCTATACAAAGATCAGGTCTTTTACGGGAACCCAGGGAGGTTTTTATTATAGATAACGTCATCAAAAAAGATTTCGACCACTTCCTTCTCCAATTCCTCGTATTTTATCCCGTAGTGTTTACAATTTAGTTAAAGAAATATGAACAATTCGGTAATATTCTTTCCAGATTAGTTAATGAATAATAACTGTTTAACAGTGCCTAATAGGTGTAAGTTTTGTACACTACGAAAATATAAGTTTTTTTCTTTTTTTCTTCCTTGTTTTCCATCTAAAAGTTAGTCTATAACAGTCGTACAGGAAGTTATATATCTTTTAGATGGGAATGGTCAAAAATGAGTGAACTTGGGATATGCAAGGGTAAGTAGCTTGGATCAGGATTATTCCTTACAAGATGAACAATTAGAAAAGTTGGATGCACTAAGATTTTTCACGAAAAGAAAAGTGGTAAGAACACTGGTAGGCCCGAACTGAACAAAACCATGGAGTATTTAAGAGCAGGAGACAAATTAGTGGTATATAAGATTGACCGTTTGGCCAGATCAACAAGAGACTTACATAATATTGTTCATGAATTACAAGAGAAGAACATCGGTGTTGTATTCATTAAGAAACAGATTGACTTTCAACTCCGGCTGGAAAGCTCATGTTTACCATGTTGGGAGCTATTGCTGAATTCGAGCGCGATTTCATCAATGAACGGACCTAAGAAGGGCGAGAACGGGCGAAAGCACAAGGGAAACACTTAGGAAGAAAAGGACAGGACACAAAGGAAATCAAAAGGGCATTAAAGCTGTTTGCAGATAGGGAACAAAATGGATTAAGTGTCAATGACATTTCTAAACAAACAGGTGTGCCACGTTAAACCCTATATGCAAAAGCGAAGGGGGCAAAATAATGGCAGTTGACGATTACGCAATAAACAGTTTAAGGGTTGTTTGGTTTGATATTGCATATGAGGACCTAAAAAAGGAATGGAAGAGCAATGAATACGAAAAGCTTTCTGATTGTCCATCCTTTAACACAGCCTATACTTATCGAGAAGCTTTAAATGTTTTAATTAAAGGTCCTAAATATGTGGATGAAACACAGTTGAAAAGAATGATTGAAGAGGATTTTGAGATTGAAGAGCATTGGGAGAATCGCAAGTAAAACAAATGCTTACTGCGCAAAGTAATTTCCACAAACGGGAATGCAGCAGCTCCCAGGAGTCGGGTATGGTGATTAGTATTGCAAAAAGTGTTTTTCCAGTACCGAAAGCCAATTTTTCTTACGTTTAGCCGGCACTATGGAGGAATACTGCCCCTTTAATGATTAAAGAGCAAGAAAATGGACTGTTTTAAACAGTCCATTTTTGTTCAATTCTAATGGTCTATAGTGAAATAACATAATAGAAGAGAGGTATTACCTATTTAACAGAAAGTAAAGAATCAACCACAATACTGTTTAAAGCACTGATAAAAGCAATTGCACTTGCTTTCAAAATATCGGTATCTGTTGCTTTGGCAACATATTTTTCCCCTCGATATTCCACTTGAATCCTAACTTTCCCAAATGCTTCCTTACCTCTTGATACACTGCTAATTTTGTATTCATTCAATTTAATATCTAAATCACAAATTTCTGTAATAGCTGAATACAAAGCATCAATCGGTCCAGAACCAACTGCACTGCTTTTTAATATTTGGCCACCCTTTTTAATCTTCACAATTGCAGACGGGAAACTCGTATTACTAATCACTTGCAAGTCCATTAGTTCATAAAAATTATCACTATAGTGCTTAAAATTACTATTAATATCATTTTTTGCATAATAGTTTTCAACAATGACATACAAATCATGATTATATATTTCTTTTTTCACATCTGCCAATTCAAGGAAAGCTTCAAATATCTCCTCAAATTGTTTGTTGGTCATCTCATTAAAACCTAATTTTTCAAGCGCATTTTTCACCGCATGACGACCAGAACGAGCGGTTAAAACAAGTTCCATATCCTCTAAACCAACTTCAGTCGGACTCATAATTTCGTAAACATCTCTTGCTTTTAATAAACCGTCTTGGTGTATACCTGAAGAATGAGCAAAGGCATTATCTCCTGTAATGGCTTTATTAACTTGAACATCAAGACCCATTAGACTACTTACCAACCTAGACGTTTTTATGATTTCTTTTGTATTAATATTTGTGAAAGCATTATAGACTGATGAGCGCGTTTTAATTGCCATTACAACCTCTTCAAGCGCAGCATTACCTGCACGCTCACCAATGCCATTAATAGTACATTCAACTTTATCCGCACCATTTTTAATTGCAGCTAACGTATTAGCAGTTGCCATACCTAGATCATTATGACAATGGACACTTAAAAGCACTTTATCATTCAAATTTTTCAAGCGATCATTTATTTTAAAAATTAATTCACCATACTCATCCGGCTCGGCATATCCGACTGTATCGGGCACATTAATAATGGTAGCCCCTGCCTTTACAACAGCTTCAATCGTTGCCCATAAATATTCAAATTCAGAGCGAGTCGCATCCTCTAATGAATACTGTACATCTGGTAGAAATCTTTTTGCATACTTTACTGCATCAACACCGATATCTAAAATTTGACTTTTCGATTTCCCAAATTTCTTATCCACATGAATGTCTGAAGAGCCTAAAACTATATGGATTAACGGCTTCTTAGCATATTTTATACTATTAAAAACTGCATCGATATCAGCCTCTACTGCTCTTGCTAACGCAGTGATGATAATATCGTCTGTATTTCCTACTTTCATGGCTATTTCTTTCACAGCATTAAAATCACCAACTGAAGACGATGGAAAACCAGCTTCGATTATATCAACTTGCAGCTTCTTTAATTGCTGTGCAACTTCTAGTTTTTCATACAGATTCAACTTAGCCCCTGGAACTTGCTCGCCATCTCTTAAAGTTGTATCAAACATCCAAATTTTTCTAGCCATTTCAGAAACACTCCTTTTTTTAATATATAAAAAAGCCCCGTCTCTATAAAAAAATAGAGACGAGGCATGCTCGCGGTACCACTCTAATTGATTAATCATCACATAATTAATCCACTCATTTTCGGCAGCTAACACCACCTATCCACATAACGGTAGAAAACCGACAACCCCTACTTAATGTTCAGGACGTAGCTCTTGGATGAGTTCAAAGGCAATAACTACCGATTCCCACCAACCATCGGCTCTCTGAATAACTTATACATCCTTCTACTATTTCCAATCATTGCTTATTATTTAATTATATATCATTTTAAACCTATCAACTCGATTTGCCAACCGAATTTTTTAAAAATAAATATTATTCTGAATTTAATATTGCACTCTCAAATTAAAAAGTTAAAATAGCCTTGAAGGCTATAAAGCAGGCTTAAGCCTGGGTAATGTTTAAACAAATGCTCTAGCGCTCCCTTTATCCATTCATTCTATCTTAATTTACATATTTTTTGCAGGGAATTGTATGCAACATATAGAATTAATCATGAACATTATGTTGTAAAGGAGAAGTGTGATTACTTAAGCCCCCGTTAGCCATCCATGAATCGCTAAAAACAGCTCTTCACCACAAAGAATGAAAATGTATTGAATCCGTCCATACTTGTTCTAAGGCTGGGAGAGGAAGGTCGATACACTATGGTGCCATTGAGCCCATCCGTTAGTCTGACTCCAACGACCACGGTGCATCACAAACTGTCGCTCCCTTACGGGAAGCACTCATGGTAGATTAATCCTAATTCTGATTTTTGCACCTGCCTCCGATTTTCAAGCCTAGAAAGGAAGATTTCAATGGAAAACCGTATAATAAGTACGACAATATATCCTCAATTTTATCTAAAAAAAACTGATGCTTTCATCCTTCTTTATTATTTACACTATTGGATTCAGTTTATAATTATTTATTTGACCTACTAGTTAATGGTGGTTCATTAAACCAACCTTTTTTAACCAATAGTTTAAACCCTTTTTCTGAAAAACTTTGGACCTGTTCTATTAATTCACTTAGTATTTTGATATGATTCTTCTTATAACTAGATACAGCAGCGTTTTGTAAATTTATTATTCCAATAGGATTTAAAAACATTATTAGGTTCGTCATTAACTTATCTGAAAATGGAGATTCATGGACCCTATGAACGAAGCTCTCTAGTCCAGTTGTAGTACTAACTCCGTTTTCCCTGTAAATATCCGATAAAGTAGCAGCTTGATGAAATGCTAATTTCTTGCCTTCATTAAATAATTGCTTTGACTCTTCATCTTTTACAACATCAGCAAAAGCAGCGCATAGAGCAACACCAACATTATTGCATTGAAGTGCACTGTACATATGTCCCAATTCAACCGCATTGAGTGGTCTCAATTGTGTAGATACAACCTTAAACAGGTTACTCTCTCTTTCATGTGCTTTCATGTATAAAAATGGACTGTTTTGTAACAAGTTCTTTTCTTTTAATAAACCTAAAAGAGATCCATCAATTTGAATAAGCTTAGTGAGGACTTCACTAAAGAATTTCTTTACATTCATATCCGCTAGTTCTGAATATTGCGAAGCGAGGACCCGCATCCCATTTCCGGTAATATGCTTAAGAATTTCAATGATTAATTGATCGGTAAAAAGCTTTACTGAGGAGTTATATAAATCCACTTCACTGAAAAATGGCGTTTCAGTATAACCGCTGTCATTTAATATCTTTGTAGCCTCTTTTTCTTGAAATGTAGATAATGAATTGATTTCATCTAGAACACTTCTCAAATCTTTATCCTCAGCAGTGTCAATAAGATTTTTTAAAATAATATTAACCATATTCGAACTTGATTGAAGATACCAAAGAAAGCCGAACTCATTTACGTTCATACAAAAGGCTCCTTCATTATTTATTTTCTCTTATAGAATGACAAAAATATTGGTAATTATTCAGGGGATATTTCTAATTAATACATTTAGTCACAATCTCAAACTTTATTAATTATTGCAATTTATATAATTTAATTAGAGTTTTTGTTAAAAGAATACTAATTAAATTCACACTGGCTCTTAGGTTCCTCAATAGCTTTTTTTCATTAGTAAAAGACCTATCCAAATTCCTGGTATCACGCACAAAATTGGTAACCATATTGGGCCAAATAAAAATCCGAATATCTTGAATGTTGATGAATATATACACCCCACTGTTACAAAGAAAGCACAAAAAACGAATGGTAAATAAGAATATTTTCTATTTCCTCCACCAGCATCTTTATAAGCATCCCACATAGCAAAAAAGTATAAACAAGGGTAAAACATTAGCCATAAGTAATCAGTTTGAGCAATGGCTTTTTCGATTTCTCCATGAAAACTAGAAATTATAACAACATTAAAATTTGCATTTACATTTATAAGGAATTCTAAGAATACAAAAACAATACCTTTTATTAGTTTGCCATTTAAAAATTGACCAAAGCCAGGAAGAGCAATACTCCATAGTAATACTTCTTTTGATTTAGCCACCTAATTCAAGCTCCTTACCAAGTTTCGTATAGTGTGATTATGTCAATTATAAAAAAGGCAATCGCATTAATCATTATTCATTAAAAACTTAATTAGTTTTTTATTGTGGAAATAAAATTTAACATTACACCAAAGTAACCTTAGAATGTCCTGCTTAACGTAAAAAATGTGATGAAAAGTGTGATGGCATTTCATTTCTAAATATTAATAAACAGAGATATCCAATAAAAAGACGTGCTTCTATCAACATGGTCCTATAAAAAGCATAGAAAACTTATGATATAACACATCCATTATGTGAAGGCCTTATACATTAGAATATGAATATACTGGTTCCTAACTTTAGGTAAATCTCAAATAACGGATTTGACTACAGTATGCTTTCATTATTTTGATGGATACTATACAAAGCACTGTGATTTAATTTAACGTTTAAGATGAAAAAGGGATGGTGTAAGATGAAAAAGCAGCTTCCACCTGGCCAATTCGAAACAGAAAAATGGCCAATACTGCACACAGGGGAAGTTCCCGAGTTTAATGAAACCACATGGAAATTAAGACTTTTTGGTGAGGTGAAGGAAGAAAAGTCCTTATCCTATAAGGAAATCATGGAGCTTCCAAAGACCATATCAAGCGTTAACATGCATTGTGTTACCACCTGGTCTAAATTTGATACAACTTTTGAAGGAATTGCACTTAGAGAGCTATTGAAATTTGTTGAAATTAATGAAGGTGTAAAATACATTAAAATTTACGGTTACTACAATGGGGACAGATTTGGTTATTCTGCAAACCTGCCGCTAGAGCCTTTATTAGGGGACGATTCTTTGTTTGTATACCGTTGGAAGGATAAAAATCATGATTGGCAAAATATTGATCCAAAACATGGTTATCCACTAAGGTTTATTCCACCAGAAGTATTTTATCTATGGAAAGGTTCAAAGTGGGTTTCAGGGATTGAGTTTATGAAAGTAGACGAGGCTGGTTTTTGGGAAGAGCTTGGCTATTCGATGACAGCAAATCCATTTAAAGAAGAGCGGTACCGTTAACACAGATTCGTCTAGGAAGCAAAAAGGAGGGTGGGAAGTACTTAAACTTTTGATACTTTGCTTCCAATAAAAAAGAAAGGCCATTTTTTGTAACGTGGCAAGTTAATGAAAGGAGAATGAATTCCAGCTATTCCGAATGGAAGAACGACAAAAACGAAAACAGAGAAAAACCGTAGTATTTTTCTCATTTGGATCGCTTTTACATGTTGGTACAGGCTAATAGAAATTCAAAGTCAACAGTGGACAGAATTTGAAAGAAAACAATTCATTTTGTTCACAAACGGGTGCAATAATGTAAAATATGCGATACCTAGAGGATCGCTTTTTTTATTTGCTATTGATACAGTCTATTTGAATAAATTAAATGGGATAAAAGATACACAAGTTTTCGAAAAAAGGTTGAGTAAGGAAGATTTGGCAAATCATAAGTAGACGGAGGATTTGAAAAATGAAATTTACTATTCGTATTTTCTTTAGCGAAAACTATAATAATTCAATATTTGAAAGAGAGCTAAAAAAATCTTTAGAGGAAATTAGTGTATCTGTTACAAGTATTAATTTTAATCAATTTGAAGAAAAATACATACATAATAAAAGGAATATGATTGAGATTAATGTTGAAGTTAAAGGGGATTTTATCGATTACAGAACCGTTTTCGGTTGTGTATTTTTAGTATTAGATGATCTTTCTTTAAATTTATCTGGATTAGATATAAATGAATAATAGGCTTCCTTAAGTGCTTTTATATGTCTAAATTTCCCCTTATTCTAAGGTCAAGGACCATTGGGCGCTTATTTCCTATCGTCTGGAATCCTCTTAGTAGTTTCAAAGACAGTTTCAGTTCAAGTGACTTTAATAAGAGATGGTGAGGTTTTATGGGATGAAATTAATGATTTGGGATCTAACGAAACGTGGTTAAAATCTGAATTACACACTCAAAATATTACAGATTATAAAGATGTTTTTTTGCAGAATGGCTTGAAGGAGACGGACTTTTTGTACAGACTTTGATTGATACACTTTTTGTTCCTTTATTACAGACTGAAGGGCTCCTAGAGGTGAAGTTTTAGCTGCCAAATTGGTGGCTTCCTTTTTGAACGGGGGTTAGTTAATAATAGGAAGCATTTGATGAAAAGGGCGACATAAAAAAGTATGGAATTTTCCATACTTTAAAAAATCGTTTTATTTATCTCTCCCAATATTGCTAATATTGCTAAAAAGAATATTGATATCACTGATTATAAAATGATTAAAATAGAAAAATTTTTGGAATCGACTTAAAAAAATTTTCCTCCTATTCAAGTACCCATTTTATTGAAACGCACCCGTTTGTGGAAGATAAATAAATTTAAAATAACTTCAAAAAATGATTTTTAGTTATTGCGCTAACGTGCAGTTATCTATAGTAACGGCTCAAAAAGTTGAAAGAAAGCACTTTTTATCGTTGATTACATGTAGTCATAGATAAACGTATTAAGAGCTTGACTTTATCCCCCTGTGGGTATAATTGATTGATCCTGCTGTTGCAGTTTTCTATCAGGCAACGAGCCTATCTATTACACCTACCGCGCTGTCGCTTACTGTCCTTGAAGTTTAGTATGGAAGAAGTACACTTCCACACTAAACTTCAAGGTTGTTTCTTTCTCCTATTACCCAAGTCCATTTTTCCATACCCTTGAATACGTTGAATACTATAATAACATAAAGTTAAGTTCTTTTAACCTAACTTCTCAATTAAAGTTCCGAAGCACCTTTATGTCATTGGGATCGAAAAAAGCATATAAAACAACAGTAAGCGACCTCGTCAATCCGTACTGGAACGACAAGGTCGCTTACATTATTTCTTCATCCAATTATAACAAACCCTTTCATTTATTTTATTAAGTATTCTCGGAACAGCGAAAGATTAGTAGAAAAAGCGCCTCCTTAAGCAGTATTATGACTCTTGGATACCTAACGTATCAATGGTCTGCTTACGCCTTACCTACTTCATTGGAATCACCTTTTCCTTAGCTAGATTAAACTCGTCCCATGTACATTTCTGTACACTTCGCCTTTCAATATCGCACTGGACTCACCCTTTTTTGTATAGATTTTAGTTATATTCCCTGTACGACTTGTACATTCGCCTTTCGCTATTTCACTGGATTCACCTTCTTATTTGATGTGTATGTTTTACTTGTCCTTATCATACACGAGTGATCGAATTTTGTAAATACAAAAAATTATAAATTTTCAAAAATTTCAGATTGTTAGTAAATAAATAGTAATAAATTGGGTCGCCAGCCCAAGGGGCATCCCGATTAGAGCAGCAACTTTGTGATCAAGCCAAATAGTTACCATATTATTTTATTAATCCCTAAAATAGGGAATTGTGGCAATTTATTTAATATTGTCAGAAAATATTTTGATTATAAATAAGCTAAAAATATGCAAAAGGTGAATAAAAACTTGCATATCTTCAGCTTATTTATAATTTGGGATATTAAACAAGTCGAGTAGAAGGGAGCCTTTCTACCTTGCGGTAAATTGTACTCCTCCCCCCTCACAGAACCGTGCTTGCGCTATTGTCTGGATAGAATTCAGGTGCGCGCACTAGTTAAAGCCACGTTTCCTGAAGCCCCCCTGCGATCCCGGACGGTCGGATTTCCCGAGTCCGGTTCTGACCTTGGATATATCATATATGAGCCTTCCCTTATTATTCTAGGATTAAATGGCGACACCCATGTTCCCCAATTAATAATAAGGTTTACTACATAATTAGCCATATTGGAAATTATTATTATTATTATTAAGGCTCTGTGTCCTTTTATCCCAATAACCTGGCATCCAAGTGCCCAGAGGTCCTTTGCTCAACTTTGGTGTTACCTTAGTTGAAATATGTTTTCTACATATTTAGAAAAGCATTACCTTTTCCTCTTAGCTACTACGACCTCATCCGTCAGTCCTAAATCCTCCTGTCAATTTCGGTGGTACCTTATATAACGGGTCTTTGCTGGTTGTTGTCGTCCCAGCTGGAAGTAGGACCTTCCCGTCGTTATCTCTGAAAATCTTTCCCTAGATGCTAGAGCCCATATCCCGGCATCCTCTATAGTGCATATAACCGTTTCTTCCTATAGAGCTTCGGCCTTCCCCAATGCGTCAATGGGTCGGCGAATCGCAACAATCCCTTCAACAGTTTCTGAAGGGGGAGCCATTTCGAGACTGCAGTATTCGTTAAATCCTTCTGGCCTCTAGGTTTGCTTGCCACACTGACTGTTCCTACCTTATATTCTCTGAGTAATATAGGCAGCTATGGCTTTTACGTCCGAGCAGAACGTGATTTGTTACCTCCTCACGCATCGGATATGCTAGTTGTCTGAATCGGTCAATTGACAACAGGAGACTTTCACTCCATTAGATTTTCAGCCTTGACGGCTGCTCCAACGCACACGGCTCCTCCTAGTTATCATTTACAAAATGTAGCTAATTTCTTTTCTTAGATTGTATATATTAACCTTAACTCTTGCGTAAGGTAATGGATATTTATTAAGAAAGAGTCTGAATTTATCCCAAGTAAATGATTTTCTTTGACTTCTTCGATTGAGCCATTTAAACAGTAAGTACCCGATTTTGTCTCTAAATTTGTTTACACTTTGGGTGTTATCTGTGATGCAATAATAGTTGTAGTAACCAATCAGTGAGCGTTTAAATCTATCCATAATCATATGAATGTCTTTATTTCTGTTAATTTTCAGCCATTCTTTAGTTTCTTTTAGTTTAGCTTGGACTTTCTTCCTGCTTGTTTTCCGTTTAACTCGGAATTTCCCTTGTTTACTTTTACCGCAATAGTGTGTAAATCCAAGGAAATCAAAAGTTGCTGGTTTACTTCTTCCCTGCTGATTTGCATTTTGCTCCGCAAACCGCCCGAAGGGAATGATTTTGGTTTTATCCTCAGCTATTTCTAGATTAAATTTCTTTAATCTCAACTTTAATGAATGGAAGAATAGCTCGGCTTCACTTTTATATTGAAAACAACAAACAAAATCATCTGCATATCTCACTATGTATGCTTGTCCCTTGCACTGTTTCCTAACCCTTTTCTCAAACCACAGGTCGAGGACATAATGGAGATAAATATTGGCTAATATCGGAGATATTACTCCACCTTGCGGTGTGCCATTGTCTGTCTTGTATTTCTTACCTTCCTCCATGTATCCACCTTTAAGAAACCTACCAATGATTCTTAGTAAGTTAGGGTCAGCGATTCGCAGTTTTAAGAACTCCATCATCCATGTGTGGTCAACGTTGTCAAAGAACCCGCGAATGTCTACATCTACTACATAATTTACTGATCTCTTTTCAATATAGTGATTCAGTATTTTCAAAGCATCGTGGCAGTTGCGATTTGGACGGAATCCAAATGAACAATCTAGAAAATCATTTTCATAGATGCTATTTAGTATTTTCGTAATGCCTCTTTGAACAATCTTATCCTCATGTTCCGGAATTCCCAATGGTCTTTTCTTGTTTGAATTGAGCTTTGGAATATACATTCTCCTTACTGGAACAGGACGATAACTTTTACTTTTAAGCCTATTTACTAAATCCTCGATGTTTTCTTTTAGATTTTTACAGTATTGCTCTTTAGTTGTACCATTAACCCCAGTTGCCTTTTTGCTAGGTAGCTCCTGGTGGCATTGAACTAGTGATTGCTCATTTAATAAATGTGTAAGAGATGTAAATTTCATTTTAGGATCAGATTTTGCTAATTCTACTATCCTTAGTAGTTTTGTTTCCATTTATTATCCCTACCTCTGAGTGTAGTAAATGTGTCCCCTAGTAAGGGTGATAACTGGTAGCTAGCCTTTCCTCCATCGGCATTACCCAACTTCATTGGTACTACGCTGCTATCCGACTCCCTACACGGCATTTGGTTTCCTTGCTTATTATCGCTTGTACACCATACTCTTCTAAAAAAAATAGAAAAGACCGGTAGGGTCTCCCGAGTTGCCGTATCATATCAATGTATAACGTGCCAAGGTCTCTGACTCCAGAGAGGTTCTACCCTTCTTGCCTTAACGAAAGATAAAATGTAGCTTTCTGCTGTGCTTAAGGCATCAGCCCTCTCAATTTACTAACATTATGGAGCTCAATCCCTTCAGCCATTTGGCTTTCGGCCCGCCACCTCACTGTCTACGCTTAAAGACTAAAGTTACCTTTAGCCCTCCAAGACTCGCTACGAGCGAATGGCTAGTTCTTACTCGACGGGAATCCCACCCGCTATATGATACGACCTATGCTCGGCCGCACAAGCACCCGTTATTTAGGTGCAATAACTCACAAACTATTGATGAAGACTATAAATTGATATATCTTCTAATCAACTACGTTTACTAATTATTATTTTTCTGTACATTCCATTCATCATTACATTTTTATCTTCATTTATCGTTAAATTTTTATTATTTCTACAGTACAGCTCTTCAAAATCTAATCCAATATCTGTTCCTAATACCTTAATAAGTGGTCTAAGAAGTTTTTTTGGTAAAGATAATTTATGTTCTTTAGATACGAATTTGTCAAAAATAATTATTTTTCCTTCTTTTTTTAGAATCCTTGTCATTTCTGTTAAACACTTATCTGCATCAGGTACAACGGAAAGAATAAGACTGGCAACCACATAATCAAATGTTTCATTTTTAAACTCCATATTTTGAGCATCCATTTCTATGAACTTAATAGAGGAATTCTTGAATTTTTCCCTAGCCCGATTTAGCATATCAGGTGAAAAGTCAATTGCTGTTATAATCAAATCCGATGGATTAATTAACTCCAAATCAGCACCTGTTCCTACGCCAACAAATAAAACTTTTTGACCACTATTAAAAGGTATCTGCTGAAATATTTGTCTTCGAGCTTTTAAGAAAACACCTGAATTAAAAATTCTATCATATATTGGAGACCAGATTCTATATATTACTCTATTCCAAGAATTATTCATTACTTTCCTCTCCTGAAGGTTTCTAATTGCGTTTAATTACTATTTCTTTACTAATTATTTGAATTCCTCTAATTGAACTCCCTCAGTTAAATACGGTTTTCTCTCGAATGCTCGCTTATTCGCAGAATTTCATACCCCTTCATATAGGGTTAACAATAAAATGATATGAGTTCAGATTAATAAGGCTCCGTGAAGGCATAGTTAAATAGAGGAGTATAGTGTAACCCCACAATTTACCATATAATGTACATGCTCCACGCCGCCCCTGGAGGCTTTCCCTCCCATGTCTCAACGGGTCAGTGCCCTTATGTGCAATAAATCTGGTACTCCGTACATATTTGAAATTCTACGAATAAGCCAACATTCGGTCAATATATTGTGCTATTTATTTCAAGGGACGAATACTCTTCAATTCTGCAATTTATTAGGCTACCAACGGTGAAAATGCTTTGAACTTATCAGGACAATAGGATTCATTTCGTTTAGATATACCTACAAAAATCCTTGCCAACTTGCCAATTAACTTCATAATCGATTTCATTTTCTTCATCTTTTTTACCTTAACATTATGAGAATGTAATGCTTGAAATTCTGGGTTATTCATCACAAGACTCATCGTTGCTAAGTAAAGGAACCGTCGCAGTCTTGATCTTCCTCGTTTAGAAATGACAATTTGGCCTTTCCACTTTCCTGAACTTGCCTCAGCTAGATGCAATCCTGCATGCCTTAGTAGAGAATTACCGTGGGCGAAACCACTTAAATCTCCTGCCTCACCTAATATGCCAGCCAAAGATATTTCACTAATTCCTTTGATGGTAAGCAGTTTCTTAGCGAAAAGAATTTTGTTTAATGCTTCGGTAACTTGTTGTTCAACTCTTTCGAGTTGTGTTACAGCTAAATCATATTCCTCTAATAACTGTTCTAAATGAAATTTATAAGCATCAAGAGCTTGTCTAGTACCGACAGATTTCTTAGCTAATTGAAGGAGTAATAGAGCCTTTTTTAACCCAGGTTGCCTCTTCATTATTGATTTCCAACCTGTGATGACATCATGAGGCTGCATTGTTTCTAATTCCATTGGGGTTGGGAATAATCGAAGGGTTGCGATTGCCCCTTTACCTTTAATATCTTTGAATACCTGTCGTAGTTCTGGGAAAACAATATCTACCCAACGATTCAATTGATTAATAGAACTGACGAGGCGTTTAACAACTACATCACGGTTAGACATAAGAACCCTAAGTTTTTCGAATGTTTCCGATGTGTACCTAACTTCAGAATAATAACCGTTCTTTACCATATCAGCGATAACTAATGCCTCTTTTTTATCACATTTTGATTGAGTATTATCACGATTTTCTTTATTCTTTTTTACTAAATGTGGATTTACGGTTACTACTTCAATATCTTGATTAGAAAGCCATTTAGAAAGATTGATCCAGTAGTGTCCTGTTGGTTCCATCCCAACAATAACTTCATCTAAGTTGTTTAATCTTTGAAGATTTTTAATCCATTTTAGAAAACTTGAAAATCCTTCTTCATTATTATTGAATGTAAGTGGTTCTCCGACTATAATTCCACGGAAATTTACAGCTCTGGCAACATGAAATTGTTGGGCTATATCCACCCCAACAACAAGATGTTTAACGGAAATTCTTTCTATCAGTTGATTTTGTTTGGTTTGCATTTTAAACTTCATAGTAGGGTTCCTCCTAAAGTTGTGAGTTAGAGTGGTGTCTATACTCATATCTTACTGAGGGACCCTATTTTTTTCAAAGTTGAAAAATAACGATCTACAGGAATGCTAACCTGCCAGTTACTTTAAGTGAAAATATTCACAATTTCTTTATTAAAAAACCCCTTTTCATTTTGATTCTTAATATTTGAACAAATAACCCTGAAGGCTATAAAGCAGGCTTAAGCCTTCAAAAGTTGCTTAAGCAAGAGTGCCCCTTTCCATTCCATCTCAATTTTCAACTAGGTGCTTAACTTCAAAAGGTTTGAATTAAATTAAGGAAAAACAACTAAAGACAGTGAATGTTCAAATAAAATAGCCCTCACACATCAATGTTGAGGACTCTGTGTTTCTTCGTATTCCTTTACTATCCGGTAAAATGTACTCCTAGGCACGTTAACCTTCTTCATAGTCTCAACTGCTGTTATCTCATTTTCTTTCCATTGTTTGTATGCTTGTTCAAACTCTTGAGTAATTTCAGTTTTTGGTCTGCCAAGATGTTTCCCTTTAGCTTTTGCTACCGCAATCCCCTCAGCCTGCCTTGTCTTGATTTCCTCACGTTCTTTTTCGGCGAATGCAGTAAGAAGAGTCAAAATGATTGTTTGTATTGCTCGCTTCATAACATCGTCATGTTCATTGCTGGTGTTAATCATAGGCTCCTTTATGAAACGCAGCTGCACTCCATTTTTTACAAACCATTTATATTCCTTCATTGTGTGATCCATATTCCGTCCCATCCGAGTAATGGAATCAAATACAACCGTATCCCCTTCACGCACCATTTGTTTTAATAATTGATACTGAGGACGTTCAAAGTTTTTACCACTGGCCTATCAGTGAATATATCCCGTTCTTCAATTCCTTCCTCATGGTCTCCATTTGCCTCGCCTCGTTTTGTTCTTTTGATGATACACGGATATAACCGAATAGTTCATATGACCAAATCTCCCTTTCTATGAAATATTTATTATTAGTTGTCTTAACAATATATCAATCTATCCCAAAAGATAAATCATAATTTCAGGATATCCCAAAAATGTTTTTATAACCTTTTAAGACTACATGAACGTTGATTTTATAGGGAGCATGTAACCATCCCGAAAGGTGTACCTTTTGAAACAACTAAAAATTTATAAAGGTCAATGTAAATTTATTAACCCTTGTAAATGATTTTTGTCACCTTTATAGACTAAAAAGAAGGAAAAGTGCACTCTTATAAATAAGCTCTATTTGTACGGTCGTCGTGGGTGGAATCTCCTAAAGCTCCATGAATAATCGCTACTTTATCCCCTTTTTTAAGTTTGCTAGCAATGAACTTTCCCGCTTGTTTACACGCCGCTAAGTTTCCCAGCTAGCCGCCAAAGCACCCAGTAGTAAAACTGGAATCAGTACTTTCATATATTTTTTCATATTTTTTGCCCCTTTTATTTCTTTGATTATGATAATAGATAGTTCAATCAGAAATAAGGAATCGTATTTGTTAAAATATTGTTTTACTTTGAGAAAACACTATATTATCGGCTTTGTTAAATTATTTATACTTTCTTACTATAGTAAGAAAACCGGGACACCAAATAGAGTGTCCCGGTCGTTTTTTATTTTGCTTTATCAACGAATTCGTTTGTGTAAGTTTGGCTAAGATCGACATTTTGAACTGGTTTAAACGCAGAAAGTATTTTTTTCACATTTTCAGGAGTGCCATCCGGCATTTTTCCGTCTGTTGTAAACATTGGAAGTTGCCCCTTTAGAGCTTGTACATATACGGCTTTGTCACCTGCATAATATTCCTCAGGCATTTTATCAGCAATTTCTTCTGGTGTATGAGAGCTCATCCATTTCAATGTTTTTACATAAGCATTAGCTAATTTTTGAACCACATCAGGATGTGCCTTTACATAATCGTTGTTCATATATAGGCTTGTAGCAGCATATCCTCCGCCCAAAGCTTCCTTCGTTCCTTCTTTAGAGTTCATGTCAACAAACGTGTATGCCAAATTTTTATTTTTAAGAAGCGTAGCAGTCGGTTCACTCGTTACAGCGGCATCAATACGTTTATTTTGCATCGCAGCAATTAACGTTTGACCGGCTCCTACAGGGAGTGGCTTATAATCGCTCTCTTTATTTCCACCTTTTACTACATTATAGCTGGCAAGCATATTGGTAGAGGAGCCAAGTCCTGTTACCCCAATGGTCAGTCCTTTTAAATCCGCCAGTGTTTTTATTTTGTCTTTTAATCTAGTCGCAACCATCAGTTGTTCCCCTGGAACATCAGCCATGGTAACAACCGCTTCAACCTTTTTACCTTTTGATTGTAAATCCAGAGTATGATCGTAGAATCCACCTGCGCCATCAACCTGACCTGCTAAAAGTGCAGTTTCCGCATTTTGTCCTGCACTTTCCGAAATAAGAGTGACGTTGAGTCCTTCCTCCTTGTAAAGATCGAGCTTTTCAGCCAGCATAAAAGGCAGATAAATAATTTTTTCCAACCCTCCAACCATAATCGATACCTTAGGAGTTGTTGTAGACACACTGCTTTTAGCCTTGTCCTTGCTTGGCGCAGATGTAGACGTGTTCGAGGAACAGCCTGTTAACAGCATAGCTGCTACTGCCATACCTGAAACTCCTACACTTAATCTTTTCATCGTCTTATTCATTCAAAATCCCCCTTATTTTTTTTATTGACGGATGTTCCGCCAAGCGATAAACCGTTTTTCTAATTTCGATACACCCCAATCAGCTATGAGGGCGGTTATAGATAAAATGACCATCCCTGCAAAAACCCCTGTCGTATCGAACGCACCCTGAGCTTGTGCAATTAAGTATCCTAACCCCTCTGTCGCGCCGATGAATTCCCCTACAACAGCCCCAATTAGAGCAAAACCAAAGCTAGAATGTAAGCTTGATAGAATCCAGGTAAGAGCGGATGGAATAATGACATGCTTTGCTAACTGACGCTTACTTGCACCTAACAACCGGGCATTGTTTACAAGATTCCGGTCCACTTCCCTGACCCCTTGAAAAGCATTAAAGAACACGATGAAAAATGTTAGGACAAGTCCTGAAGCGACCTTTGATGACATCCCAAGTCCAAACCATAAAATAAAAATCGGCACGAGTACGACACGTGGAATGGCATTGATCATCTTAATATAAGGTCCTAAAATAACGGACAGCAGTTCGTTTACCCCTAAGGCATAGCCGAAAATAATACCTGCGATTCCCCCCAATATAAAAGAAAGAATGGTCTCTTCAAAGGTAGCCAAAAACTGAACATAAAGCGGACCAGCAGTTGTTCCATCAACAGCCCATGTCCAAATATGCTTCACAATATCGAATGGACTGGAAAAAAAGAATGGATCAATGATTTTATTGCTAGATAAAATTTGCCAGGTTCCCATGAGAATAATAAATACTGACCATTGCAAACTTAGATTGCGAATTCGAAGCTTTATGGCCTTCTTTCTTATCTCTGCTTTTCGTGAGACAACCTCAACATTAACTTGATTGGGAATGGAGTTTGTTTGCGCTTTCATAACTGATCATCACCTCATCTTTCAGATCTTCCCAAATTTGCTTATGGATTCTCATAAACGCAGGGTCAAAGCTTATTTCTGCTACATTTCGTGGTCTTGGCAAATCAATCCTGTAATCTCCTTTGACTGTTGCACCCGGACCCGCTGTAAGAACAATGACACGGTCACTTAACGCAATAGCCTCTTCTAGATCATGAGTAATAAAAAAGACGGAAGCGGACGTTTCTTCCCAAATCCTCAGTAGTTCATCTTCCATTAAATGTCTTGTGTGTACATCAAGGGCCGAAAACGACTCGTCCATAAGAAGAATCTCTGGTTGGACAATCAGGCATTGCGCTAAGGCAACCCTCTTTCTCATTCCCCCTGAAAGCTGAGAAGGATAATGCCCCTCAAATCCTTTAAGTCCGACGCGGGCTATCCATTTCTTTGCCTCTTCATAGGCATCCGCCTTGTTCATTCCACGTAATCGCAGCCCGAGAGAGACATTGTCAATGACAGTTTTCCACGGAAAGGCATTTTCCGTTTGGAAGACACATGCAGCCCTTTGGTTAATGCCTTCTAATTTTTCACCAGAAATAAGGACCTCACCTGCCGAAGGTGATTCAAACCCCGCAATCAAGCTTAATGTGGTAGATTTTCCACAACCTGTCGGTCCTACAATGGAAACAAATTCCCCTTTTGGGATTTTCAAATTTATATTTCTTAGAACGGTATGAACTTCTCCGGATGGCTTGACAAACTCTTTTGTTACTCCCTTTAATTCCATCATAGCTGGAGTTAATGGTGTCATAGCTCGATACACCTGTTTCTCAAATACACTCACTTGATTCCCCCATTTCTATATTTTGATAGCGCTTGCAAATTGATTATAGAAAATTCCAAACATTAAGAAAATATTTCCCCAATAACTTTAATAAAAACAATAAACACAATTTAAACGATTTCCCCAACGCAAAAAAACGATATTTTAATATAGACTGCTATTTAGTTTTTATTTTAAAATTAAGTATAGTTTCTATTTTTCAGAAAATTAAATGCCTACTATTTTAAATGGCAAGGATGTGAAGCAACTTGAAGAAAAAAAAAAGACAAGTGAAGTTACGAACCAAAATCAACGGTCTTATTCTTTTAAATCTCCTATTTGTCCTGTTACTTGTTACCGTCTCTCTTTCATTTATAATGGTTCACCGGGAGTATGATGAAGCGGGACAAAATGCTTTAACTGTTGCTAAAACGGTAGCGGGGCTTCCTGAAGTGATTCAAGCCTTTAAAGAGCCTAATCCCTCTTCCATCATTCAACCAATTGCTGAAGATATTCAAGAAAAATCGGGTGCACAATTTGTTGTGGTATCCAATATGAACTTAATTCGTTACAGCCATCCGGACACATCTCTAATTGGCAAGCATATGGTTGGAGATGATGACAAACAAGTTTTGCTAGGGCATGGGAGTATTACACGTGCTACTGGCACTCTCGGTCTTTCCATCCGAGGCAAATATCCTGTTTTTGACGAACAGAATCATCAAATAGGGGTTGTTTCAGTAGGTTTTTTAATGCAGAATATATGGAAAAAGATTACTTCTCTCATTTTGAAAATAATCGGAACAGGCATCATTGCCTTAATCGCAGGGCTTATCGGAGCCTTCATCCTTTCAGGCCATATAAAAAAACAAATTCTTAATCTTGAGCCTCATGAGATTGCCTTTCTGAGCCAACAGCAAGCGGCCATTTTAGAATCGATTCGCGAGGGAATTGTAGCAATTGACACGAACGGTAAAATAATGACCTTCAATCGAGAAGCTAAAAGCTTATTAGAGAAGGAAACAGGAGATTTAAAAGGGAAAGCGATTACATCGGTTCTACCGAATTCACGGCTGACTGAAGTAATTAAGGAGGGTGCTTCTCACTATGACCAACCCATGATTATTGGAAATTCCTTAGTCGTAGTAAACCGAATTCCTGTCAAAATTGATGGAAAAGTAATTGGAGCTGTAGCCAGCTTTCGTGATAAATTGCATTTAGATCAGCTGGACCAGCGATTGGTTGATATTGGTCAATACGTGGATACACTAAGGAGCCAGCGTCATGAATTTATGAATAAACTACACCTCATTTCAGGCCTTATTCAAATGAAGGAATATGATCTGGTGAAGGATCTCATTGAAGAAGTCCATGTCGAGCAGCAGAATGTTCTTAACTTTTTTCTCGCAAAAGTACGTGATCCTGCTATTGTGGGGGTGCTTATCGGGAAAATGCATCGGGCAAAAGAGCTGGGGATTCAGCTAGCTATCACTGATGACTCAAGTGTATCGGAAATATGTCCACATCGAGAAACAGTCTTAACAATCCTTGGCAATGCTATAGAAAACTCAATGGAAGCGATAACAAAAACAAAGAATGATAGAGATGCGGTAATTTCTGTACATATAAAGGAAAATCTTGACCTGCTCTCTTTACAAGTCAGCGACAATGGACCAGGCGTTGATCCAGAACTAGGTGATCATATTTTTGACGATGGAGGTACCACCAAAGGGGAAGGTCGTGGATTCGGTCTAGCATTAGTGACACGATTGGTTTCACGGTTAAACGGAAAGATGGTAATGAATTCTTCATCGGAGGGAGCAACATTACAAGTTAGATTACCTGTTAGGGGGGATAAAAATGACTCATCAAGAATTGCGAGTTCTAGTGGTTGATGATGATTTCATGATCGCAAAGCTACATGGGAAATTTATTTCTAAGCAAAAAGGTTATCAATTGGTCGGGTCTGCTTATAGCTATGATGAAGCATTAAAGATGGTGGAAAAATTGGAGCCGGATTTAGTTTTATTGGATGTCTATCTACCTGATGGTTCTGGTATTGAGCTTCTTCGAACGATTCGGTTACAAAATAAACGCTGTGATGTGATCTTAATAACGGCTGCCAAGGAACTTGAAATCGTGGAAGATGGATTCCGATTTGGGATCATTGATTATTTGATCAAGCCTTTTGACCTAACCCAACTACAAACCTCCTTGATTAAATATTTAAATTTTAAATCACGTCTTTCTAGTTTCACCCAGCTTGATCAAAGCACAGTGAATGATTTAAAAAAGCTGCGAGTTTCTGAATCTTCGTCCTCCCCACTCAATCAAAAAGGGATTGATTTACGTACTTTAGAAAAAATAAGGAATTGCTTGATTCACTCACCTGATTCTTTAAGTGCCGATCAAATTGCAAAACTAGCTGGCGTTAGTCTATCAACAACCAGAACATATTTATCCTATATGGTCGAAGAACAAGAAGTGAAAGAAGAACAACAATATGGAACCGTTGGGCGACCACTTCGGTTGTATCGGATTACACCTCTTGCATCTTCCAATTGATAAAGGTAGGGCTTAGAAAATTTCTAAGCCTTTTTAATATGTTCTGGAGCAATGGTTTAATACTCTCCTTTAATGACAAAAAACGAGCCCCGAATGGTTCCAGCTAGTTTTGACTTCTGCCTAGCAAACTTAAACTTGCCTTCTAACTCCTTTGGTACCTCCATCCCTTCAGAAAGCTTAAAACCAACAGCTCGCTTCGGCTTAGGGCCATCAACCGTATACATGACGTTGACCTCAAGACCATCCTCATAAAAGACGTAAGCCATTTTGATATTTTCCACCTGAAAACGTGACGTTTCTAATGGTTTGGCTGCAAACTCAATATCACGTTCTTCTTTCAAAATTCGGTTCACATAAACAAGTGTTTCCTGGCTTTCGCTAACCGGTACAACTGTAAATTCATGCTTGTATTTGTTCATAAAGTAGCGGGCTTCATTCGCACGTAAACCAGCAAGCGTTTCTACTACAGGTGAAGACTCTAAACCAACCGTGGACACATTTTTAAAATCAACGATATAAGACATTTCCATCCCTCTCAATCTCTTTATTTCTATTGAAAATCTAATGATAATTATCCGACACCTATCAGTGTCTAGTCAATTTTCATTATTAACATAATGGTCTTAGTTTTATTCTTCTATCGACTAGTATAGGCTCCTTCGGGGAAATTCATAAGATTGTCTGGAAATGGAATGCAAATGGTTACGTATGAAGGCAATTGCTACTAGAGAGTTATATATGGATACGCAGAGGAATTGAGGAATTTATCAAACAGTCTTAAAACCTTAGCCAAAATACACTCTTACACTCCCTTCTATTTTGGCTGTTAATAAACAATTTTGTATAAAATTCAGGATTTGTTTTTTATCCCAAGTTAAGATATCACTTTCTGACAGCGAATCACCATTTTTATACAATTGATTATAGCCATTCAAAGCCTTTTCAATTTGTTGTATCGAGAAGGTAGAACTGTCGCCCGATCCACTAACTCCTGCATAGTAATTATTTGCTCCAAGTAAATGATACAGTATCGTCGCATTATAATTCCCCATGCTAAAACGAGCATAAGCAATTTCTTTTCCTGCTTTATTGTATCCTGATATATCGTGGCCCATTAATTATTCTCCTCCAGATATAAATTTACTTACCAAAAAATAATAGACTTAGGAAACTTATACTGATCATAAGTTACATGGTTTATCTATCCTTTCAGTTCTATTTTTTTATTAAACAATTTTTTTGAAATAACATGGAAGAAGTGGGTGTGAAAGCATAAAAATGTGAAGATTCAATAAGGAGCTTGTTCAAAAGCGATGGCATAATTTAAAAGTTGTATTTATTCTTTAAGGTTTTCATAACATAATTGTTTTGATGGGGAAAATGCTAGGGAAAAAAACCAAAAATTTTAAAAATATGTTTATTGTCATGTTTCCATTTTGCTACCTCCTAACAGATAAAATAATATCATATTAGAATTCATATAAATTTAGTCTTTTCAACAGCTTTTCTACAATTATGTGAACAAGTTAAAAGGCAACACCCAAAGGGTTAGTTGCCTTCTTTTAAAATGAGTTGCGCGACACACTCAACATTCTATAAAAACTCCCCATTGTATACTGAAGTCTTGTTCAAGATACCCCGTGATATTGGAATAAGGAAAAGCGATCCTTCGTTATTAAATTTCATTCAAAAATGATTGAATAAATGGTATAGCGGCGCCTAAAGGTACTCCTTTTACCGGTGAATGGCTGATATATATAAATGGGGCATTGCTAGGAAATGCCGTTTTTTCATTTACTTTTTCATGAAGAGTTTCGATATCCTCCTCCGTTAAGTATGGAGATAGATAGCCTCCTAAAATAAATTCTCTATTCAAGACAAGATGGATATTGTTGATCGAAATGGCTAAATGATCTAAAAAGGAATTCCACCTCTTCACATAAGAAGGGATTTTAGAACGTACCTTTTGGAAAAAGAATTCTAATGTTTCATCTTCATCTAGCAGCGCATTAACAGAGCTAAACGTTTCCATGCATCCTTTCTTCCCGCAGTAACAAGCTGGACCATCAGGATCAATCGTCATATGTTCAACCGTTCCACTATGCCCTTCTTTTCCCATATAAATTTGACTATTTATGATAATCGCACCCCCAAGGTGCGGACCAATTGATAGATAGACCGCATCGCCAATATCATTTCTTACCCACAACTCTGTTGTCGCCGCACACTTGGCATCATGTAAAAACATACATGGATATGGGAGATATTTTGAAAACACTTGTATATCTAATCCTGTAGAGATTAATATTTTTCCGTAAGTGATTTTTTTTCCATCATTGGAAGTTAAACCTTGAACAGCAAAACCGATACCTAGAACCTGCTCTTGTGCCACATCAAGAGAAGTGATGAAAGACTTTACAGCTTGGCTTACCTCTTTGTAATAACGGTCTTCATTGGCATAGTCCCTCGTAAGTCTCTCTTGCTGAATTGCCTGTCCAAGTAAATCTATCGCTAGAATTTGGACAGTCTTTTTCTGAATCTCTACCCCAATGCTAATACGAGCCTTAGGACAGATGGCATAAGCTGTTGCTCTCCTGCCAACAGAAGATTCAAGCTGCCCTCTCTTCTCGATCAGTTTTTCTTTTTCTAAGCGAACGAGATTCTGAGTAACTGTCGGTAAACTCAAATGAAGTTGATTGGCAATTTCTTGTTTCGAAAGCTTCTCATTTTGATAAATGAGATGGTAGATCGATGAGTAATTGCCTTTTTTTATATCTTTAAACGTAATGCTATTTTCCATGGGAAAATTACCTCATTTTACAAACTAATTTTATAAAAAGATTTACTTTAACTCTTTAAATATATCACAAGAGCAGTTTCAATCACAGCTTTGTCAAAAAGTATTTGCCAATTTTAACTTTTATATTTATTGACTATCAGAAAAAATAGCTATATTATATAAATGTATTTTATAAAAGTATTTTACAAAATAAATTAACAAAAGGGAGAATGGTATATATGGGGATTATTGAAAAAATGAGATTGGACGGAAAGAAAATTTTTGTAACCGGTGGAGCAAGGGGTATTGGTAAGAGTGTTGCAACCGCTTTTGCAGAAGCAGGAGCAGATATTGCCATTGTAGACTTAGATATTGAGGAAGCTACAAAGACAGCTAAAGAACTTGAAGAAAATAATGGGATCAAGTCGATTGCCATCAAAGCAGATGTCACCAACCCAGCAGATGTAGATGCCATGATCGAAACAATCCTAGAATCATTTGGCCGTTTAGATGTTGCCTTCTGTAATGCTGGAATCTGCATGAATATACCCGCAGAGGAAATGACCTTTGATCAGTGGAAAAAAGTCATTGATATTAATCTTACCGGTGTATTTTTAACAGCTCAAGCAGCTGGAAAAGTCATGTTAAAACAAGGCGGCGGTTCCATTATTAATACCGCTTCAATGTCAGGACATATTGTCAATGTACCGCAGCCGCAGTGCTCGTACAATGCCTCTAAAGCAGGAGTCATCCAGTTAACCAAATCGCTGGCAGTGGAATGGGCAACCAGAAATGTGCGCGTAAATTGTATCAGCCCAGGATATATCGGAACAGAACTTACCTTAAATTCACCAAGCTTACAGCCATTGATCGAACAGTGGAATGAAATGGCACCGCTTCACCGAATGGGCAGACCAGAAGAACTTCAGTCCATTTGTGTGTATCTTGCAGGAGATACTAGCAGCTTTACAACAGGATCCGATTTTGTCATCGATGGCGCTTTCACTTGCATTTAATAGATTCCTAGGAGGACATATCTATGAATTACTTACTCGGTACAGATATCGGGACGTCCGGTACCAAAACGATCCTAATGGACACTGAGGGCAATCTGATTGCTCAAGATCTACAGGAATACGATGTGTTAACACCAAGGCCATTATGGGCAGAGCAGTGGCCAGATATATGGCTTAATGCTACAAAAACATCGATTAAAAACACGGTACAAAAATCAGGTATACCTGCAGAAAACATCCGTGGAATCGCTATTAGCGGACTATATGGGGGTTCCGGAATTCCATTGGACGAAAATATGGAACCTGTCAGGCCGTGTATGATTTGGATGGACCGCAGAGCAGAAGAGGAAACAAAGTGGGTCTTGGAGCAGATTGGAGAAGAAAGCCTTCTCAAAATTACCCATAATGGCGCTGATCCCTATTACGGTTATACAAAAATGTTATGGATGAAAAATCATGAACCGGAAAACTGGAAGAAAACCAAGCTCTTCCTACCGCCAAACGATTATGTCATTTATAAACTGACCGGAGAAATTGCAATTGATTATTCCTCTGCAGGTAATATCGGCGGAATTTTTGATATGAATAACCGGACCTGGTCAAAAGAAATGATGGATGCGATGGGAATTCCTCTTTCGATGATGCCAGAAAAAATCGTAGAATCTACTGATATTGTCGGTAGATTGACAAAAGAGGCCGCAGCGGAGTTAGGAGTTTCTGAAGGAATGCCAGTGATCGCCAGTGGGATTGACTGCGGCGCAGCTAATATCGGTCTCGGTGTATTTGAATCGGGGATTTATGCAGCAGCCATTGGTACTTCGATGTGTGCAGCCTTAATTTCCGATCAACCAGTAAAAGGAAAAGATCTGATTGTTTGGCCGTATTTATATGATGCGAAAAGACTTTCCTATTATTTTGCTGGCGGAGCTACAGCTGGAGCGATTGTGAAATGGTTCCGTCAAACAATGTGTCAATATGAATTGGAAGCAGAAAAAGCGGGTGGAGAAAATGCATATGAAGTATTAAATGAACTGGCCGCAGACATTCCAGTTGGAAGCAACGGGTTGGTTGTCCTTCCTTACTTTATGGGAGAAAGAAGTCCGGTTTGGGATTCCGATGCAAAAGGAACCATTGTAGGACTTTCATTAGCACACACAAAAGCGCATATTTATCGTGCCTTTTTAGAAGCGGTTGCCTTTTCATTACGGAATGCTATGGAAGCGACGGGTGAAAATCTCGGAGAATATATCCTGCTTGCTGGTGGCGTCGCCAAGTCAAAATTGTGGAGACAAATCTTTGCCGATGTCACAGGCTACCCAGTTGTCTGTCCAATTCATGATGTAGAAGCGAATATGGGGGATGTAATGCTTGCTGGAATTGGAACAGGTCTTCTATCTTATGAAGATGTGAAGAAGTGGCAAGTGCTAGATCAAAAGATTTTGCCAAATCAACAGAATCATGAAAAATATAATGACTATTACCAAGTTTATAAATCTATCTATCAAAATTTAAAGTCTGATATGAAAACGTTGACAAGACTCTCTACAATATAGTTTGAGCATTTGCTTTAAACCAATATTCCAATATTAAAAAAGGATATGTGATGCAGATGAATATATGGAAAAAAAGAATTGGATACGGGGCTGGCGATTTCGCCTGCAACCTCGTATTTAGTACAATGGCGTCTTACCTGCTGTTTTTTTATACGGATGTCTTTGGAATCACCGCAACCGTTGCCGGTACTTTAATGTTAGTGACCAAAGTCATAGATGCTTTTGCCGATACAGGTATGGGATTATTGGTTGATAGAACTCATACTAGGTGGGGGCAAGGAAGGCCCTATATCCTGATTGGAGCAATTCCATTTGCTGTCTTTACAATCATGACCTTTATTGTTCCTGATTTCAGTATGTCAGGAAAAATTCTATGGGCTTATATCACTTATTGCTTATTGAATATCGCTTATTCGGTAGTAAATATACCATTAAATACACTTGTTCCAAGGCTAACCTCAGATAACCATGAACGCAACTGGTTAGTATCGACTAGAATGATTTGTGCGTTAATTGGAACCGCCTTAGTCATGTCGATTACTACACCGCTAGTTAATTTCTTTGGTCATGGAGATAACCATAAAGGTTATTTGGTTACGATGACCGTTTACGGCATCGCAGCTGTGTTTGTATTTTTGTTTACTTTTATGAATACAAAAGAAGTGGTTCCGCCGTCCGTCCAAACCGGGAAATCCTCTTTTAAAAAGGATTTTAAAGGATTGACTGGCCATGCCCTAATTTTCTTTGTCTTAAATTTTCTCTATTTTGCTCTTTTTGTAATTAGAAATTCAACTGTTATCTACTATTTCACTTATAATCTAGGACATACGGATTGGCTCACGTTTGTAGGGCTATTTGGAATTCTCTCCGGTCTGCCAATGCTGCTGATTTTACCTTGGCTTCAAAAGAAAATGCCGAAGAAAAATGTATTGCTTCTAAGTACGCTCATTTATATTGCTGGAGATTTAGTGATTTATTTCGGAAAGACATCACCAGTCTTACTGATTACAGGTTTAGCAATAACCGGGCTCGGAATTTATGGTATTTTCGGCACAACCTTTGCAATTCAACCAGATATCATTGATTATTCAGAGTACAAAAATAATCGAAGTATTGCAGGGATGATTGCAGCTTTTCAAGGCTTTTTTGTAAAAGTAAGCTTGGGTCTTGGGAGTGCACTTGTAGGTGCACTTCTGAAAATGGGGGGGTATATTCCAAATGTTAAACAAAATGCAACCGCTTTAAATTATATTGAAATAAGCTTTATCTGGGTACCACTTGTCATCTGTGTACTGATTGGAATCACTATGATTCCCTACAAACTCGATGGTAAACGGGCAGAAATGGATATAGAACTTGAACGCCGCCGTTCAGAAGAAAGTCCAATTCAAAATGTTGGGTGATGCATGGGGAAATATCTTGATTTAAGAAGAAAGCTATAACCCAAATGCCACTGACTAATCTGTATAGTGTGAAGAAAAGTGGAGAGCAATGTCTCTCTGCTTCTTCCTTTTTTACGGCATGCTTTAATCAAAAAAATCTCTCTGCTATGCAAAGAGATTTTTAAATACACGGCCACATTTTTAATTATTTTAATATCAGTAGTGAATAGCACTTCACATGTGTGGACTGTAATTGACAACACAATAGATGTTGGTGGGTTTATCAACATTTTTCAGACTTTTTCCTCTCAGAAAACACACCTGTTCAACTTAAGCCCTTGATTGGTTAAGTGAAAACCTCCACAATTTTTCTACATACACGCAATAATAAGCATATAACCAAACTATAATTTAGATCGCACTTGTAATATAATGCGAAACACCTAGTTTCACTTCGATTACATTGCTTTTACTGTATCAGCTACACTCTCATGCTGAATATTTTTTACATCAAAGCGTAGTAATTTAAAAGTGAATTGCAAAATAAGTCCAATACCAAATACAGATATTACTGTGCCAATGCCAACCTTTGCACCTAACAGCCATCCAATAATGAGAACAGTACCTTCTATTAAACCTCGTATTGCCCCTATGGGTACTTTTGGCATACGCTTTCCAAGTGCAACCATGAGTGCATCACGGGGTCCACAACCGAGGGATGCACTCATATAAAAATAGCTTCCAACGCAGATAGCAACTTGTCCTAACAGGAGCATTAGTATGCCAAGCCAAATATTGGACATCAAAGGAACAATATTGGCAAATTGGATCAAATCCACAAACTTTCCTATGAGTATAGCGTTAAGAATTGTACCAAATCCAATTTTTTCTTTAAGCGCAAAATCAATTGCAATGATAACAAAGCCAGAAATGACAACGATATTACCATACGATATATGGGTCAGATAAGCCCCCCCCATACTGAATGCTTCCCAAGGGGCTAAGCCTATGTTAGCCTGTATACTAAAAAAAGAGCCGAGTGCATATAAAAAAAGTCCAAATATCAACTTAATTGTTCTTTTCACATAGTTATTTATAGTAGAATCCCCCTTCCTATTCATGATATAGAAGCATAACAATATGTACATCTTGATTTGTTAAGTTCATATATTTATGTTTGCAATTTGCAAGAAATTGTATTGCTTCACCTTCTTGCAAATGAAACGTTTTGTCTTCAATTTGTACACTAAAAACGCCCTTCGTACAGATAATATATTCCCTGATACCTGATACATGGCGCTCCGACGCACGTTCAGAATGGGGATTAATGACATGACGAAATATTTCAAACTTTTTATTTGGGTCAAATTCAAATAAAACAAATAATTCAAATCCATCCCATGCAGAATAATGTTTTACCGTATCATTTGTGGTAATAGATACTTGAGGCGTTTCGGTATGCGTAAGTTGAGAGAGTGGAACATTAATCCCCTCACATACTTTTTCAAGGACAGATATTGTAGGGCTTTTTGTGCACCGTTCTATTTCACTCAACATACTCTTGCTGACACCAGTTAATAGAGCTAAATCATCTAATGTAAGATTTCTTTCTTGCCGAATTCTTTTTATATTTCTACTAATCGTTTCGCTTGCTGAAATCATACGCACCTCCTAAACACTATAGTAAATTGTATTCACTATAGTGGAAAGATTACTGTGTTTCGAGTGGTTTGTCAAGTATTTCCTGCATAAGAAAAGGGACCGCCGTAGCTATCCCCATCTTTTGTAACAGGCGTTCCCGATTTCTAGTATACTAATACAGGTGGAATGCTGATCAATAAAAAAGATGGTGAGCAGGTATGAGAATACATTTATCAGAGAAACAAATCGCCGAAATAACGCGAATAGCTCAAAAAGAATTTTTGTTAAAAGGTATCGAACCAACAGATGAATATCTATTTATCAACTGTTTTTCGAAAATACACAAGGAAACCGTCTATTATCATCTCTTAAAAGACAATGATAAGTTGATCATCCGCTGCTATGCGCGCTTGTTTGACAACTTAGGTCTGAGCGAGAAAACCAGAGGAACAGCAAAAGATGTATTTGAATATTTGGTAAACCAAACCGGATTACCAAATACAATCTATATAGAAAACGGGATAGAATTTAAATTTTAAGCTCTATTAACCGAGTAGAGTATTGGAATCAAAAAAACGACTGCACCGTAGCAATCGCTTTTTTATTAACTTAAACGTTGGAACAAACAAGTTATGGGTTGGTTGGATTGTTGGCTTTGATTTTGGAAGCAGTAAAAACGATAAAATTTGTATCACTGGAACCGCCGACAAAGAAAGATACATCACTTCGTAAGTTTCCCGTTTTGAGTTCATATAGGACTAACCCTGAGGGAGGGACCTCAGCTAAAGGTGTCTTATCTAAGAATGAAAAACCAGTTGTTGTAGCTGAAATAAATTCTACTAATGGAGGGATATTATCGATCGTGCTATATATTTCAGTTCCATTGCGGAATATAGAAAATTGTATAGATAAAGCAAAAGGATTAGGATTTATGGATTGAATCGTTGCATGTAACAAAACGCGATCACTCGGATCATTTATATGCAAAGTGGCTGTCCCTATAGTAATAGGTGACAATCCAATAGGTATATTAACGAAATCAGTTCCCGGTAATACACTTCCATCAAATTCTGTTAGCAATCCTTGTTCACCGTTAACTGGTGTAGGTGAAATATTAATTACGGGATTGACGTTAATTGTTGGGTTGAAAGTATTCCTATTAGTATTTTCGATTGGACAACAACACGGATTCTTATCGCAACGTGAACAATTTTTTGAATTAGACCTTTTTTTACTATCACTCAAACAAAAGCATCTCCTTTCTTGTAAAATACTATATTATATAGACATATTGTCCTTTCTGCTTGTATTCTTGTGACACAGCAAGCAATAATTCACAAAAGTATAAAATAGACAGTCTTAAACAGCATTGTCCAATGTAACAAAACATCCATTATGTTACATTCGGGTTTTACCTTAGATCCCCAAGTCCCAAAAAAATAAACAGAAACCTAGTTCGGTTTCTGTTTATTTTAATACTATTTTCGCAACTGCTTCGCAATGCGTCGTCATTGGAAACATATCAACCGGCTGAACCTCAACCGTTTTGTACCCGCCATCCTCAAGAATTCTTAAGTCCCTTGCCAGCGTCGCAGGGTTACAGGATACATACACCACTTTCTTTGGCTTCATGTCAATAATCGTCCTTAGCAAAGCCTCATCACAGCCTTTACGGGGCGGGTCCACAACAAGGACATCAGCTGCATTGCCATCCTTGTACCACTTTGGAATCACAACCTCTGATTCGCCAGCAGCAAACTCAGTATTGGTAAGGCCATTCAGCTCCGCATTTCGCTTCGCATCTTCAATCGCCTCCGGTACCACTTCCACACCGAAAACTTTCTTAGCCTTTTGAGCCAAAAATAACGAAATCGTCCCAATCCCACAATACGCATCAATTACTGTTTCTTCACCACTTAAATCGGCATATTCAAGTGCCTTATCATAAAGTACTTTTGTCTGCACCGGGTTCACTTGGTAAAACGACAAAGCGGAGATGGCAAACTTCACGTCGCCTATATAGTCATAAATGACCTCACTTCCCCATAGTACCTTCGTTTTCTCCCCTAAGATTACATTCGTACGCTTTGAGTTTACATTATGAACGATTGACTTCACCTTTGGGAGCCGAGCCACAATTTCTTCAACCAGCTTATCCTTCTGCGGCAAATCAGGTGTTCTAGTAATGATAACGACCATGAGTTCACCAGTTTGCTTTCCATAGCGGGCCATTATATGACGAAGAACTCCTTTATGAGTCTCCTCGTGATAAGCGGGGATCGCCAGCTTATTGCAAATTTCCTTTATCGTTTGAACCGCTTCATTAATTTCTGACAGTTGAATCAAGCTTTCATCCGTATCAACAATTTCATGGGTTCTTGGTTTGTAAAAGCCAGCAATCAATTTGCCATCTTTTGCACCAACGGGTACCTGGGCTTTATTCCGGTAATGCCATGGGCTTTCCATTCCGAGAATGGGATGCACGACTACATTCTCAAGCTTTCCAATTCGGGTCAGCACCTCTCGGACTTGATTTTCCTTATATTTTAACTGGCCTTCATAACTGATATGCTCGAGCTGGCAGCCACCGTATTTTTGAAGGTCATCGCTTGGTATATCCACCCTGTACGGGCTTTTTTCATAAAGCTCAATTAATCTTCCAAACCCATAGCTTTTACCAGTCTTAATTACTTTCACTTTTGCCTTCTCACCAGGTAAGCCGTTCGGGATAAATAATGGATACCCATCCACCTTTGCCACCCCTGCACCGTCATGGGTTAAATCTTCGAATACAACATCTATATATTCATTTTTAGTTACTGGTATGGTTTTGTTCATTTACTTCTTCCTTTTCTCCGAATTGACTAGAAAGATTGTAACACACAATGGGCGGGAATACGAAATGGACCTTATAGAGGAGGGATTCCGCCAGATTTATTTGCAACTATTCTTACGTACATGCTTAATAATTCCACCTAAATCCCCGATTCAGCCCAATCTCCCCGCTTTTCCGCCGATTTAAGCATTAATTCCGCCAAACTGCAAAAAATTTGGGACGCCCTGTCCAGACGCCCCCCAAAATTATACTTCTTCTGCTTTCATCGCCGCTACTTTTTCTTTGACTTCTTCAATATTTCTCATCTTGTTATCCCAGCACTTTTGACTCAAATCAACAGGATACTCTTCCGGGTTCATGGTTCGCTTGTACTCATCCCATAGAGCATCTAGATTTTGCTTTAAATAGTCACGGGATTCCTCTAAACAAGGTACTTCATAAACAAGGTCACCATTTTTAAAGATATCCACATGGAGTTCTTTTGCCGTATAGTTGGTTACAATTTTATTGATGAACGTATGGGTCGGGTGGAACATGCGGAGCCGTTTTTCCGGCAGCACTTCATCTTCCATCGCAATATAATCCCCTTCGGCATGGTGATTGGTATTATTAATAATCCGGTAAATCTTTTTCATTCCTGGGGTCGTAACCTTAACAGGATTGGAAGAAATTTTAATCGTATCTTCTAATCCGCCATTATCATCCTCAATCGCGACAATTTTATAAACAGCTCCAAGTGCTGCCTGATCATAGGCCGTAATCAGCTTCGTTCCAATTCCCCAGCTGTCAATTCTTGCCCCTTGCCCTTTCAAATTCATAATGGTATATTCATCCAGGTCACTTGAAGCCACAATCTTCGCATCTGGAAAACCAGCATCATCGAGCATTTTCCGAGCCTCTTTTGATAGATAGGCAAGATCACCACTGTCCAGGCGAATCCCGATGAAATTAATTTTATCTCCTAATTCCTTCGCTACCTTAATCGCATTTGGTACGCCAAGGCGAAGAGTATCATATGTATCAACTAAAAAAACGCAGTCCTTATGTGTTTCCGCATATTTGTGGAATGCTATATATTCATCCTTATAAGCTTGAACCATCGCATGGGCATGTGTTCCGGATACAGGAACGCCAAACAATTTTCCTGCCCGCACGTTACTAGTTGAAGCAAAGCCGGCTAAATAAGCTGCTCTAGTCCCCCAGATGGCGGCATCCATTTCCTGTGCCCGTCTAGTCCCAAATTCCATTGCCACTGCATCACCGACTACCTGCTTAATTCTTGAAGCTTTGGTCGCGATTAATGTTTGATAGTTCACAATGTTAAGTAAGGCCGTCTCAATGATTTGTGCTTCACCTAGGGGTGCATCCACACGTAAGATTGGCTCATTGCCGAAAACAAGTTCGCCTTCTTGCATAGAGCGAATGGTTCCAGTAAAACGCATATTTTTTAAATAGTCGAGGAAATCCTCCTTATAACCAACTTCATTTTTCAAATATTCAAGATCATCTTCACTAAAACGAAACCCTTGAATAAATTGAATCACCTTTTCTAGGCCAGCGAAAACAGCATAGCCGTTACCAAACGGCATCTTACGGAAAAACAGTTCAAAGACCGCTCGTTTATTATGTATGCCATCTCTCCAATACGTCTCTGCCATATTTATCTGGTACAAATCAGTATGCAGAGATAAACTATCATCCTCATAAATGTGTTTCATCATAAAACCTCCGGAATACTATTACAGCTTATTAATTATTATAACTAATAATAACATTTCGTAATCTATTTCACCATAGCACCGAGGGTTTGCTCAAAGTGGCCGAGCGCCCATTCATGGCCTGCTTGGTTAAAGGAAGCTACAGCATCTTTATAGACAACAATTTTAAAGCCTTTGTTATAGGCATCAACCGCCGTATGGAGCACACAGATATCCGTACATACACCTACAAGGTGAACCTCCGTAATTCCCCGTTCGCGCAATTTGATTTCGAGATCCGTTCCTGCAAAGGCTGAGTAGCGGGTTTTATCCAGATAAGCCACATTTTCACGCTGTTTATTTTCCTCGTAAACACCCTGAAGAGCACCAAAAAGATCACGTCCAGACGTTCCTCTTAGATTATGCGGCGGGAATAACTTCGTTTCCGGGTGAAACTCATCTCCCTTATCATGAACATCAATAGCAAAAACCACATAATCCCCGTTCTGAATAAATTCCTTTGTCAGCTTCACAATCTTCCCTTCAATCCTTTGCCCTGGCACTCCACAAGTTAAAGCACCGGCATCGGCAACAAAATCGTATGTATAATCAATATTAATGAACGCCCTCATTTTTTGGACTCCTCTCCTTAACACAATCTAGTGCAACCATTATACATAAAATATGGAAAAAAGTCCGCTCCATGAGGAACGGACCTTAAGATTAGAAATTATAAAAGTGGCTTTGAGAATTGTCTAGCCCCAGCGCCTAGGAGCTCGGGTCATAAGCCCCTAGGAAAAAATGAACTACTTTTTTCCCTGTGCAAGGTGCCTCCGTTTTTCTTAACTATATCGTGTACCTGATATCCAATCAGTTGGACGGTCATTTGGACGAATATCATCAAGAGGTACAAACACTTCCAGATGACGGTAAAGATTTTCAAACTCTGCAGGAAGCAGACCGCCAAACTCTCCGTCTAAATTTAATTGGACTTTCTCTTCCGAATAAACCTTAATGCGGTTCGCCTGGGTATAAATAACATTCGGATCATTAACATGCTCCCCGCGGACGGCTAGCGTCGAGATCCGAATAAACTCAGCCAGGTTTACCTTTTTCAAAATCAATAAAGAGAATAAACCGTCATTAATGGAAGCGTCCGGTGCAAGCTTTTCGAATCCTCCAATCGAGTTCGTTAACCCCACAAGGAACATCATCGCTTCCCCTTCAAACAGCTTCCCATCGTACTCAATTTTGAGATCGGATGCCTTAATGGACGGAAGCATTTCCATCCCTTTTAAATAGTAAGCAAGCTGCCCGAGCATGGTTTTTAACTTGCTGGGCACTTCATATGTAATTTCAGTTATCCGGCCTCCGCCAGCGATATTAATAAAATAACGATCATTAATCCGGCCAATATCTACAGGAATGAGTTCCCCTCTGGTGATAATGTCCACTGCTGTCCCGATATCTCTAGGGATTTGAAGGGCTCGGGCAAAATCATTGGTTGTTCCAGCCGGGATAATCCCTAATTTAGGTCGATATTCTTGTTCAGCTAGGCCGTTTACTACTTCATGTATCGTGCCGTCGCCGCCTGCTGCAATGACCACATCATATTGGCGTTCCACTGCCAGTCTTGCGGCCTGAGTAGCATCTCCTGCTGCACTAGTGGTGGCATGACAGGACGCTTCATAACCGGCCATCTCCAGTTTTTCTAAAATTTCCGGTAAGTTACGCTTCAGAATTTCTCTTCCTGAAGTAGGATTGTATATAAGTCTTGCTCTTTTCATTCATCATCATCCTAATTTTTAAATAACAATTGGCGTTGTCAGTTCAATATTCTACCAATTATTATTCGAGCTTACAAATATATTGGAATCAATTATTGATTTGCATTCAAGTTAACATCATAAGCATTGCTAATATGAATACGATATTTACCTTCACCTGATTGATATACCGCATTTTTTAAAGTCGCATTTAACTCGTCGCTACCCTTTGGTTCCTCCTTGATGTTCCACTCCTTCCCTTGCAGTTGCTCAACATCGGTCGTCTCTACAGATAAATTACTATTTTTCAATACATTAACCGTTACGTCCGAGGTACTGTCAATATTCCAATCGTTTGTTATCGTGCGCGGCTTTAAGCTAAGCGAATCCGTATTTCCGACCACTTCAAGCTTGAGATGATTAGGAATGAGGAGTGTTGCCGCTAGAATCCCCTGTGAATGGAACAGACCAGCATCTTCGGGAAGCATCTTAAAATTAAGATAAAGTGTATCTCCCTTCTGATTAGCAGTAACAATATCTTGGGCATTTTTTAATAGAGCTGTTTTTTTCGCGGTTTCTACTCTGTAGGTTCCAAACATGGAGACCTCTTTACTCTCCGTTGCTTCTACCGTCATATCATAACCAACTGTTCTTACTACTACACGTTTTATGCTGTCATCCGTTTTATAATTAAAATTTGGGAGATTATAGGACCGCACTTCCCTCGCCATTACATCTTCCACCTTGCCCATAACTCCCGTTGAGCTGAGGACAGCAAAAATAATACCCGCTGTACCAATAAGGCCCACAAAGAAAATGCTGAGAAAATCATATTTTAAGAACGGCTGTTCCTGGCGTGAAAGGAATAAGTAGATTAGGATTTCACCACCCAAAACCACCAGTAATACCGGCCACCAAGCCATTAAAACTTCAGCTAGCTGCAAACCGAGAAACTTTGAAAAGAAAAGGAAAAGACCGAGCATAATAAGCGAGGCTCCCATCGAAAATGTTCCAACGCGCCAAGTCCTCATTCTTTATGTTCCCCCTTTCTTTTTCTAAAAAGGAACCCCATTCCGGCTCCAATCAGCACAAAGCCTGCCATTCTGCGTCCCCACTTACTCATGGCTCTTTACCTCCCTTTTTTGTTTACTTCCGGATAAAAGCTTGATTCCACCGCCAATCAAGAGGACACATACAAGTGCGGTTTGGAAATATCCTTGAATCCAATACATGATATCCACGTTAATTAATCGGTTGATGATGGGTGAAAAGGCTGGCAGCAGGATGTTCATAAATAAATAGTAAACACCTAACAAGACAAGTCCAATTCCAACCCATTTTTGGTGGTTAAGGAAATACGCAATAATCGGTTCATCCTCAACCTGTTCTACTCCGTATCTGGAGACTTTTTGCATGGCATCAAAGAAGTTGTAGAACCAGATGATTGGAATTAAAAACAAGAAGATTCCGAGTCTTAAAACATCTAGGATATAAATAGAGAACAAGAATGCCGCCATTAACTGGATTCCGCGGCGCTGCAGGCCTAAATAAAGATGTCCCGCTCCTGGGAAGATGGAAAGAAAGGTGGCAATTGATTTACTCTTTTTGCCGTCTTCCCGACGCATTTCAAAGTCCTCAAAGATGGTTCGATCCACGAGCTCTTCGCCGCGCTGCTTTTTATTCACCTGCTGTACGGCATCAAAGAATCCATAAACCCAGATAATCGGCAATACTGCCAAGAAAACCATAAACTCTGCGCGATTGGACATGGCCGTTACGAACATCACCATAACGCCCAGCCCTAAAAACGAAGCTAACAGTGTTAAGCCCCTGTTCATGAGACCGATTTGAAAGTGCCCTAGCCCCGGGATAAAGGAAAGGACAATTGTGTAGAAGCGTTCTGAATCCTGAGAGGCTTTATTTTGATTTTCAAGATTTGAGCTCCCTTCCGCGAGTTGTGCCTTTTTTTGTTTCGAAATTTGGACACCCATATCGATAAAGCTGACCAAATATATAAAGATTCCGGCTAAAAAAGCTAAGATGGCAAATTCCTTGTTATTGGTGATTAATGAAATAATCGTTATAAATGCCAGTCCAACCACCGAAAGTAAATACAGAACCCCGCGTATGGTGTTACCAAAATAAATATGACCTAGCCCGGGAAAAAGCGATAATGTTAATGCCTTGGTTGAACTTTTCATTTCTTAATTGCCTCCTTCTTTTCTATCGAATCCATCCATGCAAATGTCCTATTGATAACTCCTTCCGTCACAGAAGGCTTAGGCTTCTTTTCCTGAATCATCGGTTTCTCAAACGCACTCGTATACGAAGCCAGCGTCTGAAACACCCCCGTAAACATTAGTAACAGAGTCGCAGCCGCCGCCAGCAAATAATGAAACAACCGGGTGTCAGGCACCCTTTTGGTTATTTCCACTTTGCTAACGTTGCAATTGGTGACAGGCACCATTTCCATTACGCGGTCAGTGAATTGGGTTTCGTTTGGAAGGGTTGGCAGGGATGTTTCATTTGCTGTTACAGCTTGTAGGTATATGTCTAGACATTGATCACATGTATAAAGATGACCTTCCAACTCTTCACGGAGACTATTACCCATCTCGTCCTTCACGTATTGCTGCCATTCTGCGTAACTATAATGCTTCATGAAAAATCGTCCTCCTTCCAATTCCTTTTCATCCAGTTTCTCGCCCGGTACAATTTGGTTTCAATCGTTTTCACCTGAACATTTTGTTCTTCCGCCATTTGCTGATAGCTCTTTTCCTCTATGTAAAAACCATAAATCACTTCCCGGTAATTTTCCGGTACCTCATTCAGCTTCTTCTGAACCAGACGGCGTTGATCAAAGGCGATAACTTCCTTTTCCACACTATCCCTTGGAGTTCCTAACTCCTGCTGTTCTAAGGCGCCTACAACATCCTCTCTGCGCCTTTCCTGTTTCCGCTTTACATCTATCGCATGGTTAACGGCAATGCGTGTCATCCACGTTTTAAACCCTTGATTTTCATATCGGGAGAGAGAGTTATAAAGTTTCATAAACACTTCCTGTGAAGCATCTTCTGCTTCCTTTGAATCGCGAAGAATAGCAAAGATGGTCCGGAACACATCATTGCGATACTTCTCGACCAAAAGGCGAAAGGCATGGTCATTGCCAGCAAGCACTCTTTCAATTAAATCTATATCACTAATCGTTCTCTCCCCCTTTCTTTTATCTCTTTCACATCAATAGACGAAACTCCACTCAACTACCCCTACACAAAATAAAAAAATTAATACGACTTTTTTATCTTAACAAGTCATTTGTAAAAATTTGGTCATACTCCAACTAAATAAATCGAACAACAAAAAAACGTGCAAGGCACTTTCCTCAAACGTTTCAAGGTTACTATTCTGTTATTCTTGAGACACAAAAATGGCACTCTCTTACGGTATTTTAAAAGGCATCAGTCCTGCAGCTGAAGGCTATCCATTAATGCCATAGGTATATCTTCTCTTTAACTTGCATAGCTATAAGCAACTTGACCAAAGTCTGCCCTGCATCATGCGAACATTCCTGACGTCTCGCAATTGTTATAATTAACAAATAGTATGATAGAATTCTAATAGGAAATCCTTTTTGAGGGGATGATGCAATTGTTCTGGTTGTTACTCTTGGCTTCCTACTTACTTGGAAGCATTCCAACCGCCTTAATAGTAGGCAAGCTGTTTTTTGATGTCGATATACGTGAACTGGGAAGCAAAAATCCAGGAGCTACCAACAGCCTAAGAGTCTTTGGAAAGAAATGGGCTATTTTCGTCCTCTTCATTGATTTGGCAAAAGGCGCCTTAGCTGCCTATCTGCCAATCTACTTTCATCTTGATGCCGAACCGTTATTCTTTGGTCTCATGGCCGTCGTTGGCCACTGTTTTCCCATTTTTGCAGGCTTTCGCGGCGGTAAAGCGATCGCAACTACTGCCGGCGCCCTGTTGATGACCAACATTCCCTTACTCATCATCGCCTACATTACCTTCTTCCTAGTCATTTTCCTAACCAAATATGTATTTTTAGGGTCTATCTCGGTTGGTCTTAGCATGCTGATTTATGCATTCATCTCCCCTAAACTAGAATTAGAACTTATCTTTTTATTATTCTCACTTTTTTTACTATACTTACACCGCTCCAACATACGTAACTTCATTCTTGGCATTGAACCGAAAATCAACGATAAAAATATAAAAAGCGACCGCATCCCGCCAAAGAGCATGTAATAAGAAGCGCAAGCGCCTTGAGCAGCCCCGGAAAGCTTAAGACGTTTCCAAAAGGAAGGCGCTTTTTGCCTTCAATTATGGGAGTGGCTTAAGACCTCGAGGGGCTAGGCGCTGGAGCTAGACAATTTTCAAAGGTCGATTTTATACTTTTTTATCATTAAAAACAGGGGCCTTCCATTTGGAAGTGCCCCTCACCTTTATTAAAGCTTTGAAATTATGCTATCAGCTACCGTTTGCCAAATCCCTGCATCCTTCTGATACGATTCCCTTAACTCTTTATATAACGCCATTTGCTTCTCCTGGAAATCAGGTGCATCCTTATCCGGAAGCCCCGCGCGTTTCTCCGTTACAAGCGTCTGCATTTCAGGTGCCCTTGGTCCCCATACCACCTTCTCCGTTCCTTCTTCATTTAGAAAAATGTAAATAGGAATCGCTCGTGAAGTGCCATTGGTCAGGTATTGGTCCATTAGCTCGAGATTTTGGTCACGGAGGAGAAAACGTAGTTGGATACCTGCTGCCTCAGCTATCTTCATCAAAATCGGGTTATTCAGCAGCGCATCCCCACACCAATCCTCTGTTAGAGCAATGACCCTCAGGCGCTGCTCCTTTAAAGCCTCCAGTTTGCTTTGATCCTCTGCTGTTAAACGGAATTTCTCATAAATGGACAGCATTTCATCTTTATTCTTTTTCATAGAACCGATGTACTCGTCCGCTGCCATTCCTTTTTCAAACCATTGATTTAAATTCATCTTGCAAATCCTCCCGTTAAATTGTTTTTGACAGGTCTGCCAGTTTAATAACGGTCTTCCAATTTCGGACCGTTGCTGTAACCCCGAGTTTTGGAAGCTGTGCTGCCAGCTTTGAATCCCTAATACTTTTGCGGAAATAAAAGTAAACTTCCCTGCCCTCGATTTTGCATTCTTCTGTTTCATTATTATAGGTGTACATGTGGTCAACGCCCTCTTGAGAAGGCTCTCCGCCTAAAAAAGCTACTTGAACACTTTCCCCCTCTTTCCATGTATCACTAGAATAGGGACAATCGAGGGTGATCTGATGAAGGTCCTCAGCCGTTCTTAAAACAACTGGAACAGGAAAACCAAAGGTATGATTTAGTTTTTCCTCCATTCGCTTAGTAAGCTGGGCTTCCTCCTCTTCCGACTCAAACAAAACATTTCCACTTTGTATATATGTTTTTACTTTATGTAAGCCCATCGATTCTAATAGACTTTTCAAATCTGCCATTTTTATCTTATGATGCCCGCCAACATTAATGCCTCTTAACAACGCTATAAAAATAGTCATTCTTTAGCCTCGCATCCTTTGAGATACCCACTTAACTAAATCTTACCATTTTGTGACGTGATTAAACTAAGGAAACGCTTTTCGGCAAAGGCATTTTTAATTTTTCTCTAAATTTAAAGGAAACTAGTCACTGTTGAAGAACATTATCTACTAACAAAACTAAATTGGAGGAATGAAAATATGGTCCCACAAAGAGTAAGTTTACTAACAATTGGAGCTTATAACTTACCAGTACTTCGATCTTTTTATAATTCTTTAGGTTGGGATCAAACAGAGTCTAGTTCTGATGATTATGCTGTCTTTAAAACAGCCGGCGTCTTGCTTTCAATTTTTCCAATTGCGGAACTAGCAAAAGATTCAGGAGTTGAATTCTCATCCCCCCCTGAAACCTTCCGTCCTGTAACTTTTGCTATTAATGTTGAAAAGCCCGACCAAGTAGACTCTACCATTGAACAAATCCGTCAAGTAGGAGGGATCATTACAAGAGAACCAAGTAATGCTTTCTGGGGCGGGCGCACAGCTTACTTTGCCGATCCTGAAAAGAACCTCTGGGAAGTTGCCTGGAATCCAAGCTCTGTCTTTGACGAACGCGGAGCAATGATTTCTTTTTAAAAACGAGGAGGCCAACATCCTCGTTTTTCTTTGTCTTAATCTTTGCAAAAAACTAATTAAACGTTTGTTTAAATTGGTAAAAAATACTACACAAACGTTTAATTAAAATCCCTTAATCCGTTGATACACCTAGATTTCAGGAACCAAATCCTCAAAAATTTTGTAGAAAGATAGAAACTAATTAAACGTTTGTTTAAATCTACTAAAACCCTTATAAGCATTGGGTTTAGGTCCATTTATACGTAATGCTGCGAGAAGATGCAACCATGATTAATGCTGAGATTAGTCACACACAACACGCTTCGACACATCACCCTAATATCTCTTATTAACTAAACGTTTGTTTAAAAACACAATTACCCTTACAACCAAAAGACTTTCCCCCATTTCCCGGGAAAAGAATGTCGAGACATGTTTCGACATACACTATAATAAAAGACTTTGATTTATGAGTTCATTGACGATTTTAAATTATGATGTGATTAGACCATGGAACCTACCTGGAGACATTTTGCTTCGTTCTTATACTGATTCTTCCTCAAAGCCCCTTCTTGAGGACACTTCGCTCGTTCTTTTACTGATTTTGTCCTCAAAGACCCTTCTTGAAGACACTTTGCTTCCTTCTTTTACTGATTTTGTCCTCAAGGACCCTCCTTGAAGACACTTTGCTTCGTTCTTTTACTGATTTTGTCCTCAAAGACCCTTCTTGAAAACACTTCGCTTCGTTCTTTTACTGATTTTGTCCTCAAAGACCCTTCTTGAAGACACTTCGCTCGTTCTTTTACTGATTTTGTTCTTAAAGACCCTTCTTGTAGACACTTTGCTTCGTTCTTTTACTGATTTTGTCCTCAAAGACCCTTCTTGTAGACACTTCGCTTCATTCTTTTATTGATTTTGTCCTCAAAGACCCTTCTTGTAGACACTTTGCTTCCTTTTCTACCGATATTGTCTTCAAGCAGCACACCCAATAAAAAAGCTGACAGAATCAATTCTGCCAGCTTCCCTATTATCGTTTTTGTAATTCCTGTTGTAACAATTTATTGACCATTTGCGGATTGGCTTGCCCTTTAGTCGCTTTCATCAACTGACCAACTAAGAAACCAACGGCCTTATTTTTTCCATCCTTGAAATCTTCCACTGATTTCGGATTAGCATCAAGTACTTCTGCAATAATCTTAAGAAGTGTGCCTTCATCCGAAATTTGCACAAGTCCTTTATCCTTCACGATTTGCTCCGCATCGCCGCCATTTTCAATTAACTCTTTAAAAACAGTTTTGGCAATCTTAGAAGAAATCGTTCCATTTTCAATCAACTTAATCATGCCTGCTAACCCTTCCGGAGTTAGCGCCACCTGATCAAGTTCTTTACTCTCAGCATTTAAGTATGCAGACACATCACCCATAACCCAGTTCGAAGCAAGCTTCGCATCAGCACCGCCGCTAACTGTCGCCTCAAAGAAATCGGCCATTTCTTTCGTTACCGTCAATACTTTGGCATCATAAACAGGTAAGCCAAGCTCTTCAATATAACGCTTTTGGCGCTGGTCCGGAAGCTCAGGGATTTCAGCACGAATCCGTGCCTTCCAGTCTTCATCGATATATAAATCACACAAATCTGGCTCAGGGAAGTAACGATAGTCGTCTGACCCTTCTTTTACCCTCATTAAAATTGTGGACCCAGTTGCTTCATCAAAACGGCGTGTTTCCTGGTCGATGGTTCCGCCTGAAGAAACCACTTCCCGCTGGCGTTTTTCTTCATATTCAAGACCCTTACGGACAAAGTTGAATGAATTCAAGTTCTTTAATTCGGTTTTCGTTCCGAACTCTTCCTGTCCAAATGGACGGATGGAAATATTGGCGTCACAGCGAAGTGATCCCTCTTCCATTTTACAATCGGAAACACCTGTATATTGGATAATTGATTTTAATTTTTCCAAGTAAGCATAGGCTTCATCCGGTGTGCGAATATCCGGCTCAGAAACGATTTCGACTAGCGGCGTTCCTTGACGGTTGTAATCACACAAGGAATAACCTTTTTCATGGTTCAGCTTGCCAGCGTCCTCTTCTAAATGAATTCGTGTGATACCGATTTTTTTTGTATAGCCATTCACTTCAATTTCAATCCAGCCATGCTCGCCAATTGGCTGGTCAAATTGTGAGATTTGATAAGCTTTCGGGTTATCCGGATAAAAATAATTCTTTCGGTCAAATTTCGTATGTGTGGCAACCTGACAATTCAAGGCCATGGCTGCCTTCATGCCAAATTCAACTGCCTTCTTATTGAGGACAGGCAGGACGCCCGGGTAACCAAGGTCGATTACACTTGTATTGGTATTGGGCTCAGCGCCAAAGTGGTTTGGGCTCGCTGAAAAAATTTTTGAATCGGTTTTTAACTCAACATGGACCTCAAGTCCAATCACTGTTTCAAATTCCATTGTTTCTCCACCTCCTACAATTCCGGCTTCTGTTTATGAAAGTCTGTTGCCTGCTCAAACGCATGGGCAACTCGATAAATGGTCGCTTCATCAAAATGCTTACCAATGATTTGCAATCCTAGCGGTAACCCTGCGTCAAACCCGCATGGAATCGAAATTCCCGGTACGCCCGCAAGGTTTACTGGAATTGTTAAAATATCATTAATATACATGGTTAACGGATCATCGATGTTTTCCCCAATTTTAAACGCAGGGGTTGGTGTTGTCGGTCCAACAATCACATCATAGTTTTCAAATACATCTTCAAAATCCTTTTTAATTAGCGTCCGAGCCTGCTGTGCTTTTTTATAATAAGCATCATAATAACCTGAGCTAAGTGCGAACGTACCAAGCATAATTCGGCGTTTAACCTCGTCACCGAAACCTTCTGCACGTGTCTTTTTGTATAATTCAATTAAACTTTCTGCATCTTGAGTACGATAGCCATAACGAACACCGTCAAAACGGGCTAGGTTGGCTGACGCTTCAGATGAGGAAAGTAAATAATAGGTCGCTAGTGCGTACTTTGAATGTGGCAGGGAAACTTCTTCCCAGACAGCGCCAAGACTTTCAAGAACCTTTAATGAATTCATGACAGATTGGCGAACCGCTTCTGTTACACCCTCACCTAAGTATTCTTTTGGCACCGCAATTTTTAGACCTTTAATATCACCTGTTAAGGCAGACGCAAAATTAGGAACGTCAACATTTGCAGATGTGGAGTCCATTGGGTCTAATCCAGAAATCGCTTGTAATAAATAGGCATTGTCTTCTACTGTTCTTGTAATTGGTCCGATTTGGTCAAGCGATGAAGCAAAGGCAACTAGACCAAAGCGAGATACACGACCATAAGTTGGTTTCATCCCTACGACACCGCAAAAAGACGCCGGCTGACGGATTGAACCACCAGTATCAGAACCTAAGGAAAAAAGGACTTCCCCTGAAGCTACCGATGCTGCGGAACCACCTGAAGAACCACCTGGTACTCGCTCGAGGTTCCACGGATTACGTGTTTTTTGATAGTGAGAATTCTCGTTTGATGATCCCATCGCAAACTCGTCCATATTTAACTTACCAATCGTGACGGTTTCCGCTTGCTGCAATTTCTGAACGACCGTTGCATCATAAATCGGATCAAAATTTTCAAGGATTTTACTTGCACAAGTAGTGCGCAATCCTTTGGTAACGATGTTATCTTTCACACCAATCGGCATGCCAAATAACAGGCCTCGTGAATCACCAGAGTTCATCTTTTCATCTAGTGACTTTGCAGTTGCCCGGGCTCTTTCTTCATCCAGGGTTAAAAATGCCTGAACCTTCTCTTCGACCTGGCCGATTCGCTTATACGATTCTTCCACAAGGTCGGACACGGTTACTTCCTTCTTATGTATTAATTCATGAAGGTCTGAAACTTTATAATCAAAAAGACTCACTTTTTTCACTCCTTACTCTCCCAAAATCGATGGTACCTTAATTTGACCGTCTTGATGCTCCGGTGCATTTTTAAGTACTTCTTCACGTGGCAATCCTTTTTGTGGAACGTCCTCGCGCAATACATTTTTCATATCAAGGACATGGTATGTAGGCTTTACATTTTCCGTATCCAATTCATTTAACTGTTCTGCAAAAGTAATAATCTTGTCCAATTGTTTTGTAAATTTTTCGACTTCTTCTTCCGTAACAGCTAATCGTGCCAGGTTAGCAACGTGTTTTACTTGCTCGTTTGAAATTCGTGACATCATTTTGACCTCCTTTTCCCTTTATCATTTTATAATTGATAATACCAGACTTTTCTGCGTTACCGCAATGATTCATTCTTCAGTATTAACAAACAGAAAGAGTTTTAGATTATGATTTTATATTTTAACAAATAGGATGTGTGACTGCGTGAAAAAACACCCGTGGCTCGGAATAAAAGAGTCATTGGGTTTTTCCCTTGTACTTCACAATGGACAAAATTATTTTAATAGGTATATAACCTAAGATTCCACCTATGGTATTTAAGATTATATCATCGACATCAAAACTGCCAAATTCAAAAATCAGTTGAATCATTTCAAAGGTTAAACTAAAAAAAAGGGTGGCAAGAGTGACCCTGCTTAATTTTTGAAATCTTTTTGAAAGCAATGGTAAGATAAAACCGAATGGCGAAAAACCAATGATATTCCCTGCCAAATTCTCAATTCGGATACTTGGGTTAACATCTGCTAGGTATAAATAGAATTTAATCGTCTTAAAGGGTACAAAGTTATTGTCCCGCCAATGGTATTCATCATATGTAAAATTAAAATGCTCAATTATTTGCGATAACGGAATATATTTGAATAAAATAAATTTCGAAAGTACGGCTATATATATACACAGTATAAAAAATAGGACGATTTTTGAAATGATTTTCATTTATTTACTGCTCCATTTTTTAAGTATCAAACAATACCATAACATAGTTGTCTAATGAAGTGGGGATAAAATTCTAAGTTGGAGGAATTTTGCATGGCAGAGCATCACTTTCACTTAACAGCCAACTGGCCGGGCCTACGAAATGATATTGGCGAAATCGAGTCTGGAAATTTAAAAACAAAAATATCCATCCCTCCGGAGATGGACGGACCGGGTGTGGGTACAAATCCGGATGAAATGCTCCTTGGAGCTGCTGCAACTTGTTACGTTATTACCCTTGCAGCGATGATGGAGCGGGCTGGGCTCGAGAAGGAATCATTAACAATGGAATCAGAGGGAATTGTCGATGTAACCGGAGGCGTTTTTACTTATTTAAAAATAATTCATCGTCCACATGTAGTCTTGAAGGCGAATGCGTCTGTAAAAGAGGTGGCATTAGCAGAAAAGCTCACTCATAAAGCGGAAACCTCCTGTATGATCAGCCGCGCGATTCAAGGGAATGTGAAGATGGAACTGCAGGCTAAGGTTGAAGTGGCTGTTGCTGAATAGCAAAAGAAAAGTGTGTGATTGTCTAGTTGAATCACACACTTTTCTTTTTATCGCCTAAATAATTTAGCAAAAAGACTCTTTTTTTCTGCATGCATTTCCGTAATCTGTACTTTTTTGGTGATGTATATCTCTTCTTTGTCTATTGCATGGTTCATAGTTAACACTAGCCCGATATCTGTGTCATGCTCTTTATTGGTTACAATCTTATGTTCAATTTTATTTTTAGCAGCTAGTTTTACGTATTTGGATAGCTCTTCATAGGTCATGTTTCCATTTAGTAAAAGCTGTGCCTTAGGATACTCCTTCATGGATTGCTGGACTTCGGGATAAGGGTTCGTTTCCGCAACCTGGCTTTTGGTTAGTGCGAGAATGATTCGCTCGCGTAAGGTTCCTAGGTATTTGCGGCGCTCTTCTGGTTTGGTTTCCAATGGTCCGTAGATGCCTTGCTGCAAGACGTCTTCAACGGTTTTCCTTTCCAATGTTATCATCTCCATGTAAAAGGCTATTATTATGTATGATGATACAGGAAAAAGTGTTCCGTACCAAACATGGTTTTGGGCAGTTGGGGTGGCGACGCCAGTATTTTGGGGTTACGCCAGTGAGCTTCCTCTACCGAGAGTTTTTATCTTAAGCGCGAGTATCCGCACATCATCCGAGAGTATTGCCTTCTTATCCGAGAGTACACTCACCCCATCCGAGAGTATCGTCGTCTCATCCAAGAGTATCCTCTCCTCATCCAAGAATAACCACACCTCTCGAGAGTATTCTCTCCTTATCCGCGAGTACACGCGCCCTATCCGAGAGTATCGTCGTCTTATCCGAGAATAACCACACCTCTCGAGAGTATTCTCTCCTTATCCGCGAGTACACGCGCCCTATCCGAGAGTTTCGTCGTCTTATCTGAGAGTAACCACACCTCTCGAGAGTATTCTCTCCTTATCCGCGAGTACACTCACCCTAGTCGAGAGTTTCATCGTCTTATCCGAGAGTAACCACACCTCTCGAGAGTATTCTCTCCTTATCCGCGAGTACACGCGCCCTATCCGAGAGTATCGTCGTCTTATCCGAGAGTAACCACACCTCTCGAGAGTATTCTCTCCTTATCCCCGAGTACACTCACCCTAGCCGAGAGTATCGTCGTCTCATCCGAGAGTAACCAACCTTCTCGAGAGTATTCTCTCCTTATCCCCGAGTACACCCACCCTATCCGAGAGTATCCACACCCCATCCGAGAGTACACGTACGCGCACCCTCACGAACTCAAAAAAATCCTCCTCTCCACCCGGAGAGAAGGACCACACACATCCATTATTTATTACCAGTAAACTGCTCTACTTCCGTTGACCCCTTCAAGGCCGTAGTCGACGAAGTTCCGCCTGAAATCACCATTGACACCTGGTCAAAGTAACCTGTTCCCACTTCACGCTGATGGCGTGTCGCCGTATAGCCATATTGCTCGCTGTCAAACTCAGCTTGCTGCAGCTCCGAGTAAGCAGCCATACCGCGATCCCGATAACCTCGGGCAAGCTCAAACATACCGTGATTCAAAGCATGGAAACCAGCAAGCGTGACAAACTGGAACTTGTAGCCCATTTTGCCGAGCTCCTCTTGGAACCTTGCAATCGTCTCTTGATCTAATTTCTTTTTCCAGTTAAACGATGGCGAACAATTATAAGCTAATAGTTTACCAGGGAACTGCTCATGGATCGCTTCCGCAAACTTCCGTGCCTCCTCAATATTTGGCTCGGAAGTCTCACACCAAATCAGGTCGGCATATGGCGCGTAGGCTAAACCACGGGCGATTGCCTGATCAATTCCTGCCTTCGTACGGAAAAAGCCTTCCGGAGTCCGTTCTCCTGTTATAAATGGTGCATCAATTGGATCAATATCACTTGTAATCAAATCAGCCGCATTTGCATCCGTCCGAGCAACAAGAACCGTTGGAACTCCCATTACATCAGCAGCCAAACGAGCAGCAATCAAGTTGCGCACGGCTGTTTGGGTTGGCAGCAGCACCTTACCGCCCAAGTGACCACATTTTTTCTCAGAAGACAGCTGGTCTTCAAAGTGAACACCTGACGCCCCTGCCTCAATCATGCCTTTCATGAGTTCAAAACAGTTTAACTGTCCGCCAAAACCAGCTTCAGCGTCGGCTACAATCGGTGCAAACCAGTCAATGGAATGATCCCCCTCTGAATGATGGATTTGATCGGCGCGCTGCAGGGCTTGATTAATCCGTTTTACCACACTCGGAACGCTGTTAGCTGGGTACAAGCTTTGGTCCGGATACATATGTCCGGATAGGTTCGCATCAGCAGCAACCTGCCAGCCACTCAAGTAGATGGCCTTCAGACCTGCTTTCACTTGCTGAACAGCCTGGTTACCCGTTAACGCTCCAAGTGCATGAATATAATCTTCTTCATTTAATAGCTTCCACAGCTTTTCTGCCCCCTTCCGAGCCAGAGTATGTTCAATATCAATCGAACCCCGAAGCTTCAACACGTCCTCGGCAGTATATGGTCTAGTAATCCCTTTCCAACGGCTATCCATTTCCCAGCTTTCTTGTAATTGCGCAGTTCTTGTATCTGTCATTTTTAATTCCTCCTATGAATCTATTAAAATAAAATCCTATAGCTGCTCATAACCAGGCAGTGTTAAGAAGTCAATAAACTCATCATTCAAGATTAAGCGGTCAAATAGTTGTACGGCTTCAGCAAAGCGCTCCTTTTCAAAGGTTTCAGAGCCGACCTCGAGCTTAATTTTCTCCAACTCTTCTTGCTTTAATTGCTCATACATTTCAGCTGTCACTTTACGACCATCGTTTAAAATGCCTTTTGGATGGCGGATCCACTGCCATAATTGGGCCCGTGAAATTTCCGCTGTAGCTGCATCCTCCATCAAATGATGAATCGGGGCAGCGCCTCTTCCATTTAACCAGGAGGCAACATATTGAATCCCTACATTAATGTTCGTGCGGACACCCTCTTCGGTGATCGTGCCATTTGGTACTTCTAGTAAGTCAGCAGCGGTAATCGATATTTTTTGCTGTTTCTTTGTATGAATCTGGTTTGGGGTTGGCATTTCGCGATTAAATACTTCCATTGCGACCGGCACCAGACCAGGATGTGCGACCCATGTTCCATCATGACCATCACGAGCCTCCCGCTCCTTATCGGCTCGCACCCTCGCAAATGCTTCCTCATTCGCCTTAGGGTTGTTTTTTACAGGAATTTGAGCTGCCATGCCTCCCATAGCTGGAGCCTTGCGGCGATGACAAGTTTGAATGGTTAATAGGGAATAGGACCGCATAAACGGTGACGTCATGGTTACCTGCGAACGATCTGGCAGAATAACCTGCTGCTGGTTACGCAGCTTTTTAATATAGCTGAAAATATAATCCCAACGCCCGCAGTTTAAGCCAGCAGAGTGCTGTTTTAACTCATAAAGGATTTCATCCATTTCAAAGGCCGCTAAAATGGTTTCAATTAAAACCGTTGCTTTAATGGTTCCTTCAGGAATCCCTAACTTCTCTTGTGTATAAACAAATACATTATTCCATAGCCGGGCTTCCAAATGACTCTCAAGCTTTGGCAGATAAAAATAAGGTCCTGAGCCGTTTGCAAGTAATTTCTTTACATTATGGAAAAAGTACATTCCAAAATCGAAAAAGCTTCCGGAGATTGGCTTGCCATCTAAAAGCACATGTTTTTCTTCGAGATGCAGCCCTCGGGGTCTAACAATGAGTACTGCTGTTTCTTTATGAAGCATATATTTTTTTCCATTAGGATTTTCAAAGGAAATGGTTCGATTGATTGCATCCCTTAAGTTAATTTGTCCTTCGATGATACTCTCCCATGTCGGTGAAGTGGCATCCTCAAAATCAGCCATAAACAATTTTGCCCCTGAGTTCAACGCATTGATCACCATTTTCCGATCGGTAGGACCTGTAATTTCGACCCGTCGATCCTGGAGATCCTTTGGCAGAGGAGCAATTGTCCAATCACCGTTGCGGATATGTTTTGTTTCAGGGAGAAAATCGGGAAGTTTTCCAATATTAATTTCATCTTGACGTTTTTCTCTGTACTGTAACAGTTCCAATCTGCGCCTACCAAAATTGCGCTCTAATTCCTCAATTAAGTTTAATGCCTCGGGTGTCAAAATCTCATCATACTGGGCTTTTAAAGCCCCAACCACTTCAATGCCTGTAGTTTGCGTCGACATGTACTCGATCACCTCTTTGTTATAATACAGAAACATCCTTCGTTTTGTATTATATAACACATTATTGGAAAAGGGAACCATTTATTTTTAAAATTTTTTAAAATAGGTAAATTTCCCCCCTTTAATAAAAGAGGCAAAATTTTACCCATAAAAAAACGAGTGCCCTTTTTAAAGGCACCCGCTCTTAGTTCCATTTATCATATAAAAGTCGGAAATCTTCTTGGCGATTTTGACTGTTTAAGAAATTTTCACTAGCAATCGCTGTTAATAGTTTTCTTTTTAAAGAGGCATCGTCCACCTCTTTAAGAATCCATTGCCTTGTGGTAAAAAGAAAATCGAGATATTCTTCGTAGCGCTCATCAAATTGCTGTTCAAGCGAAGTACGCAACTTCCTCGCAAGCGTTGGGCTTGCCCCTCCCGTTGACACCGCGATACTTAATCGGCCTCGTTGGACATGGGCAGGAAGATGAAAATCTGAGTTGTCTGGATCATCAGCCATGGTTACCAACTGATGTTTTCCAGCCAGAGCTTTGACCGACTGATTGATTTCATGATCATCCGTTGCAGCAAAGATTAGCGCCGCATCCTGAAGATCTTCTGCAGAAAAAGCCTTTTTCTGCCAAACAATTTTTCCACCTTCAAACAAACGTTGAATCGCAGCCGTGGTCTCGGGACTTACGACCATCACATCAGCACCCGTGCTAAGCAAGCTGTGTACCTTTCGCTCCGCGACCTTGCCACCACCGATCACGACTACTTTTTTTCCAATAAGTTTTAGCATGATAGGATAATTCATATCGCTCATACTTGTGCTCCCTGTAATGGATGCCCAATCAGATAATCGACAACTGCTTCTTTTGTCGGACTTGCTGGCTTCTCAGCTGAAATTAGACCAACATTTAAGGCAGCAGCTTTCGTTAATTCACCCATAGCGATTACCTGTTTATCCTTTATCAGCTCAGTTCCATTAATATCGCAATCCGCTAATGCGGCTAAAAATGGTTCAATAGATGCACTGCTAGGAAATATCATGGTATTCACTTGTGCTTCCTGAAGCATTCTTTGAAAAATCGGCAGGAACTGACGGTCCAACTCTTTTTTACTCGTCACCATAACATCCGCTTTTTGATAGCCTTTCTCTAAAAGATGATGATCACCGACAATTAGCATGCCCTCAGCATCGACAATCTCTTGGGCGATTTTCCCGATGAATCCTCGTTCTCGCAATGCTTTCATTGTTTTACTAGACATTCCATAAAATTCAGCTTGGGTACTGCGAATATCGATACCTTGTTCAACCATAGCGGCGAAAAATTCATCCGTACTTTCAGGTGACGTAAATAATATTTTTTCATAGGTTGATACTTTAGCTAGGTCAAGTGGCATCTTGGTCACTTTCCACTTGGGGAATTCAATCACATCGGCCCCGTGTGCAAGTAATTCTTTTGCCAGTTCACTTGGGCTGGCACTTGTCCTGGCAAGCAGGATTTGCCGGCCATACAAAGGTTTTTTCTCAAACCAGCTGATTTTTTCACGAAGGGAGATGACTTTTCCGACTAGAATAATCGACGGATTGCTGAACTTAGCTTCCAATACTTTCTCAGATATATCCGCCAATGTTCCTTGCAATGTTTTTTGCCGGCCAAAAGTGCCCCAGTGAATTAATATCACAGGTGTTGAGGAAGGCTTGCCATGCTGAATGAGATTTTCACAAATATACGGTAAATTACCGACCCCCATGTAAAAGGCAATGGTATCAACACCACGGGCAAGACCTTCCCAATCAAGAAGAGGTTTACCTGCATCCGACTTATCATGGGCAGTTACGACTGCAAATGATTCAGCATGCTCCCGATGGGTAACAGGAATTCCTGCATAAAGGGGGGCTGCAATCCCCGATGAAATGCCAGGAACGATTTCAAAAGGAATTTGGTATTCAGCAAGCGCTGCGGCTTCTTCACCTACTCGACCAAACACACCAGGATCGCCGCCCTTTAACCGGACCACTATTTTTCCTGCTAAGGCCTTTTGGACAAGAAGTTCATTAATGCTCTCTTGCCTTAATGTATGACGATCAGGCAATTTACCACAATAAATGAGCTCACAATCATTTCCGGCATATTCTAATAGCTTTGGATTGGCAAGGCGGTCATATAGAATGACTTCAGCTTGCTTAATCGCCTCTAATCCTTTTACCGTGATTAAGCCTACATCACCTGGTCCTGCTCCTACCAAAAATACATTTCCTGTTTTCATCCTGCAGCCTTCCTTCCCCTTTTATAAAACTATAAAGATTATGTCCTCTTTGATTTCCACTTTAAAGGTTCTCACCTGACCCTCGTCTGGTGCCTGAACCTTTCCATCTATTAAAGAGATTTTCCAATCATAGACCGGACAATACACATACTCCCCGCTAACAAGACCTTCAGTCAAGACCCCGCCCTTTGGATGCGGGCTGCGGTTTTCTAATGCATAAACCAATCCATTGGTTGTTTTAAAAAGAGCTACTTCTGTTGTATCAACTTTAATAGAATACCCAGCCCTTGGTTGAACATTTGCAAAATGTGCTACTGGAATACGGGTAATTGTGTCGATCATTTGGATTCACTCCCAACTGTAATATGGTGTCTTGTATAATACTTATCTTTGATTTCTTCATTTTGAATGGCTTCGTTCCATGGCTCAATATATTTATTTAGTGTTTGGTCCATTCTTTCGTTGAGTGCTTTACGTGTTTCCTCATTTGCCAGAACTTCCTTGACATGGTCAAGTCCCATGCGCTCTACCCACTTAGATGTCCGCTCTAAATAATTAGCTGTTTCACGGTAATATTGGAGATAGGCACCAGTCATTTCCATTACATCTTCTTCTGTTTTCACTGTACATAAAAGGTCCCCGGCACGAAGGTCGACACCGCCGTTACCTGCCACATAAATTTCCCAGCCTCCATCAATCCCGACGAAACCGATATCCTTAATTCCTGCTTCAGAGCAGTTCCTTGGGCAAGCGGATACGCCCATTTTCACTTTATGTGGTGTATCCAGACGTTCAAATTTCTTTTCAAGCTCGATGCCAAGTGCCATGGAATCTTGTGTACCATAGCGGCAAAATTGTGCACCCACACATGTCTTAACGGTTCTAAGTGTTTTTCCATAAGCATAACCGGATGGCATATCAAGCTCTTCCCACATGGCCGGCAGATCTTCTTTTTTCACGCCAAACAATCCGATACGCTGTCCACCTGTTAATTTTACTAAAGGTACGTCATACTTTTCAGCAACTTCTGCAATTTTTTTCAAATCGGCTGCTGTTGTAACCCCGCCATACATTCTTGGAACAACAGAGTAGGTTCCATCTTTTTGGATATTAGCATGCATTTTCTCATTTACAAGACGAGAATCACGGTCATCCTTATATGCATCCATGTGGATCATGCCAAGATAGTAGTTAATCGCCGGACGGCATTTTGTACAGCCTTCGGTATTGTTCCACTCTAGAACATTCATGACTTCCTTGACGCTTGTTAAACCTTTTTCTTTAATTTCAGCGACTAATTCTTCACGGCTTCTGGTTGTACATCCGCAAATGCTTGTTTTCTGAGCAACAGCAGCATCAAATTGGTCGCCTAGTGTATAAGCAAGAATTTGACTAACCATTGGTTTACAACGTCCGCAAGAACGTCCAGCGTTAGTGCAATGGCTGACTTGGTCAAGTGTTGTTAAGCCTTGTGTTTGGATTGCTTCGACAATGGCGCCTTTGGTAACACCGTTACAGCCGCAGACTAGTTCATCAGCTGCCATAGAAGCAACATCGTCAGTGCCGCCTTCTCCTGTACACTCTGTATGGAAAATAGAAACACCGCTGATATCTTCTTTTTTCGTCAGCATACGATATAACCTTGTGCTGTCTTTTGTGTCACCATAGAGGACGATTCCCACAATCTCATTATTTCTGATTAAAACTCGTTTATAAAGTCCTTCATACTCGTTATAGTTCATAATGGATTTGGTTGTGCCATCTTCAAAAATTTCACCGGCAGAAAATAGGTCAACACCAGCTACTTTTAGTTGTGTTCCTGTAACAGAGCCTTCATATGGCTTGGTTTCAATCCCACTAATATGACCGGCTAAGATTTTTCCCTGTTCATATAATGGAGCAACAAGACCGTAAACAATTTCTCTATGCTCTGCACATTCACCGACTGCATAAACATGTGGGACACTTGTCTCCATAAGGTCATTCACAACAATTCCACGATTTACATAAATACCGCTGTCTTTTGCCACCTGCGTGTTGGGCTTAATACCGATGGCCATGACAACAAGATCGGCTTCAACTTCAGAACCATCTTTAAAACGAAGACCTGTTACGCGTTCATCACCTAAAATCTCAACAGTTTGTTTCTCCATTAAGAAGTTCATGCCCTGTGATTCTAGTTCAGATTTCAATAAAGAAGAGGCGATTGGATCCAATTGACGCTCCATGAGATGCGGCATTAGGTGGACAACATCGACCTTCATGCCAAGGTTTAGAAGTCCTCTTGCGGCTTCAAGTCCAAGCAGCCCGCCGCCAATGACAACAGCTTTTTGATATTGACCTGCTGATTTGATCATCATTTCACAATCTTTTATATCACGAAAGCCCGTTACACCCTGTTTGTCCGCACCGGGAATTGGCAGTATAAATGAATTGGAGCCAGTCGCAATAATGAGTTCATCATACTCTACCTCACGACCTTGATTACTAATGACACGCTTAGCCTCTACATCGATTTTTTCAACTGCTTCTCCTGTGTATAGCTGGATATTATTTTCTTGGTACCACTCAAGCGGGTTAATAATAATATCGTCAAAATGGGTGTCCCCTTGTAGAATATTGGATAGTTTAATTCGATTGTAGTTCGGATGCGGCTCTTCCCCAAAGATGATAATTTCAAATGGTTCCGCATTTAGTTTAAGAATCTCTTCAATGGTTCTTACTCCAGCCATTCCGTTACCGATCATTACTAGTTTCTTCATTTCTGGTTGGCTCCTTTATAGTTAATATATATTTGATTAATTTTGTCTTAATATGTTTTTCTCTATATGTAGATTGTAAATGGTATAACCCTAAAAAATTGTGACGTTCGTCACATCTGATTGCTCAATTGTGAACATTTCAAGTAATTGTCACAAACTAGTAAATCCATCAATATATGCACCATAAATAAAAGGCAAAAAGAACAAAAGCGCAAGCGCCTTGAACAGCCCCGACAAGCATAAGACGCTCAGGGAAAGAAGGCGTTCTTTGCCTTCATTCCCTGAGTGGCTGTAGACCATCGAGGGGCTAGGCGCTGGAGCTGGACGTCAACAGTCCTTATATTAACAGTTATCCACAAGCGAAAATTATATAATTTCCTCTAAAATAAAAAAGGGTGACAGACACCCTTTTTACGTTAGGCAGGTTGTTTAGTTTTTTTTATTGCAAGATGTGGTTTGATAATCGCATTGATGACTGGGACTAGACTACCTGCTATGGCTGCGGGAACTAGTTCCCATATTGCAAGTGGCGGGGTGATAAGGATACCTGAAACATGGATTGCATATAAGCTGAGAAAATAAGCTAGGCTGCCAATAAGTCCCGCAAGCCAATTGATTCGTCTAAACAACAAAAAGGCAAGTGGAATCAAGATAATCGTTATCGGTACATAGGAAGTAGGATATCCTACAGCCGCAAAGATGGCTTTGTAGAGAAATCTTAAACCAATGTAAAGCACCGCTCCCATGAAAGGAATGCTAAAATCCTGTAAAAGTCGAATGGTTACAACTGTTAATAATACGATCATTAATACCGAATAAATTGGATACACATATTCAGGAATACCGCCGAAGATTTGTGAGGCAGGGTCTGAAATTAATTCAAGGATTTCTTTGGAAGCAATCGACCTCCCATGAATATACTGGTCATACGAAATGGCCCCGTTTTCTTGCTGCATGTTCGGAAACAAAAGGCACTCCAGCAAGAACATGGCAAACCATGTATGCAGCGATTTCCATATCGGAACGGTATGCCATGTGTAAAAGTAAAAACCACGCCATACTCCAAAAATCATAATATCGGTTGCAATATAATAAATAAAATGGGTTGGGCTCCAGGTTGTTAAATCAATCCCATAGGCAATGTGATAGCTAAAATCAAGAGGAATGCCGATGAGAAACAGCGCATATCCAATTGTAATGAGATTCCTAGAAAAAGCGTCTAAGTAAGTAGATTGTCTCCACTCCTTGAATAACAAGAATCCCCCTAAAGCAAATCCGATAAAATTAACAATATGCGGAATCGAGTATTCTTCAAATAAATATTTAAAATGGTACGACGCGTCCCAAGCAGAACCTATAAATTTTAATAAAAAGGCAATTACCCATAAACGGTAATATTTCAATTCTTTCATCCCCTCTCAAGCTTTTTACCTAAGATTTGCTCCATGACTAGGCAATAAGAGAACTGCTTCTAAAAGCAACTTGAGTCCATTTCTCTCCTTATCCCAACAGGTCAAAAGGGTCTCCAAATATAGCGATTAAGATATAATTAATGACTAAGGTTATCACAAACAAAAGCCCGGCTAATCCTACCTTTTTTTGCGTAAACAATTTATACATAAAGACAATACCAGAAATGACGACAAAGGCATTACAGGTTAAAAAGGGCAATAACAAGCCCTCACTATGTGCAACTGCTGTAACATGGAACAAATATAATGGGATCAAACGCACAATACCTCCAAGGATCATGACATACCATCTAAGTCCTTTAGCTAAAAATAAGCTCTTTATTAATGACGAATTTCTTTTTAAAATGTTTCTTTCTCATCTTGCTTTTTAATATTATCACAACATATACGTTAATTTACAAAATATACATCCAAAGGATGAATTAGGTATATATTCTCGAGTGATGAAAAAGTCCTATGAAACATATTGTTTTCGCTATCCTCTTATTTATTACTTTTTTAGCACAAAAAACCCCTTCTCAACTTGAGAAAGGGCTTCTTTACTTTGTATGAAGTTAAAACATTTCAGAAGTTGTTTTTGCCTGCATATGAAGAAGCAAGTAGTCAGGTCCGCCCGCTTTGGAGTCAGTACCGGACATATTAAAACCGCCGAACGGCTGGTAGCCGACAATGGCACCTGTACAAGAACGGTTGAAGTAAAGATTGCCGACATGGAAATCTTCACGAGCCTGTTCCAGGTGGGCACGGTTATTGGTGATCACCGCCCCTGTCAAGCCGTACTCTGTATTATTGGCGATTTCAATTGCTTCTGTGAAATCTTTAGCTTTGGTAAAACCAACAACGGGTCCAAAAATTTCTTCTTGCATCATACGAGCTGTTGGTGAAAGGTCAGCAAACACAGTAGGCTTGATGAAGTAACCTTTGGATTCATCTCCATCGCCGCCTGTCATGAGCTTACCTTCTTGCTTTCCAATTTCCATGTATTCCATTATTTTATTAAATGCATTATGGTCAATGACTGGACCCATGAAATTACTTTGTTCTGCTGGATCTCCAACCGTTAATTCATTGGCTAATTCAACAACTCGATTCAAGACTTGATCATATACATCTTCGACAATGACTGCTCGTGAACAGGCAGAACATTTTTGCCCAGAAAAGCCAAAGGCTCCGGCCACAATCGATTGGGCTGCAAGCTCAAGATCTGCTTCCTTATCCACCACAATCGTATCTTTTCCACCCATTTCGGCGATTAAGCGTTTCATCCAAATTTGACCTTGGCTTAATTTAGATGAGCGTTCAAAAATCCGAAGACCAACATCACGAGAGCCTGTAAAACTGATGAAACGTGTATCTTTATGATCTACTAAGTAGTCACCCACTTCAGCACCGCTGCCAGGTACAAAGTTTAAAACCCCTTTAGGCAGCCCGGCTTCTTCCATTACCTCAACAAATTTCGCTGCGATAATAGGTGTAGTCGAAGCAGGTTTTAATAAAACGGTATTCCCTGAAACAATGGCTGCCACAGTCGTTCCTGCCATAATGGCAAACGGGAAATTCCATGGGGAAATAATGATACCCACTCCAAGTGGAATATAATCGTAGCGATTGAATTCATTTGCACGACTTTGGACTGGGACACCGTCTTTTAATGACAGCATTTGTCGTCCATAAAATTCAAGAAAGTCGATTCCTTCAGCTGTATCTGCATCTGCTTCTTTCCACGGCTTTCCTGCTTCCTTTGTCATTAAAGCAGAAAACTCATGCTTGCGGCGGCGTATAATCGCTGCAGCTTTAAATAGAATATCTGCGCGAACTTCCGGTTTTGTTTTTTTCCATGTTTTAAATGTCTCACTTGCAGCTTGCATGGCTTTTTCAGCAAGCTCTTGGTTGGCCTTTGAAACTCGGCCAATTACTTCTTCTTTCTTTGCTGGATTGTAGGAAACGATTTTCTCTTCAGTCGTGATCTTTTCTCCGCCAATTACGAGAGGATAATCCTGCCCCAAATAGCCTTCAACAATCTTTAATGCCTGAAGATACTCCTGACGGTTTTCATCTACTGAAAAGTCTGTCAATGGTTCGTGTTTATAAGGTTGTATCATTTCTAAACCCCTCCCACAAAAATATGTATAAAAATGGTTATACCCATTTTTATTCTAACATGAGCTAGAAAAGAGCCGCAATGACAGAAATCTCTAGTATTAGGGACTTGACTTTTTTTATCAAAAAAAAAAAACCTAGCACAAAGCCAGGTCTTATTGATAAATATGAACGAATGGTTCCGTTGCATTGGCCTCTTTGACAATTAATGATTCAGGACCGTCAACAGAAGTGACGCTAACAGTAACGGACAGATATTTAGGGAAATGTTCCATAACAAGCCCCGTCACATACTGAGTGAACCCAATTCCTTCTGTTTTACCGTAAAATTGGATGGGTATCGTGATATCTAAGCTTTGCAGTTGACCACCACTATAAAAAGCTTTACCAATTACCCCATTGTAGTTAGGAAAATATGTTTCTACATCTTGTTTAAAGTTTAAGAAAGCAATCGTATCATCACGATGGTCGTTTGTCGCCTCAGTAGAAGGGAATAAGTAGTATTTTTCATCTACCTTTTTCCAAGCATTTAGTTCAGAACTTCCTTCATCAACAGTTGCATACGCCGTGAAGTTCCCTGGTACAACCGAAGTTTTGCTTTGTTGCTCAAATAATGCAATGGTGATGGGGATATTGCCTAAATTCTTCATGGAACGGATACGTTTTATGATTTCCGCAGCCATACTCTTGCCTTGCTTCTCCACTTCAGCATACGGAAGCTTTTTCTCAAGGGTATCGCCATCTGTTTGTAACTTATAATAGTAAATTGAATTTAAAGCCAGACCAATGGTGATTCCTGCAAGTGAGACATTTCCCTTGTCGTCCTTGGTCAAGTAATCATGTTCGAGAACATGAGCAAGATAAATAGGGCTTGAAGGGGTACTGCCGGTTGGACTAGTATTAACAGGATTCAATCCAATATTGTCCGATGCCTTAATATTATTTGCTTTAAGCTGGGCAGGCGTATATTGACGGCTTAACCACTGTTTAATGGTTGCTCCCTTAATTTGCTGGCCCTCTTGAAAATAATACTTATCTGTACTAAAACTATTTTGGGCGATTCTCATCAAGCCCATTTCAAACTCATTTAGGTCATATCTAGTATTAATATTGTTAACAACTAATCCGCGCGCTTCCCCAGGTTCAAATGGCAGGATGGTCCGGTAATAATTATTCGAGATATTATATTTAGGAATAATTGCCTTTCCTGTTGTCTTCTCCTCCGTTTGAACTGTATCATTTTGCTTTTGAAAGTTAGGTGCACAAGCACTTAACAACAAGACAAGGGAGAGAGCGAGCACTGAGACTTTCCTCACGTCGTCCACCTCTTATTTATTTAATTCTACTAAAAGCCTCTCCTCATCCCACACTTCAATACCAAGTTCTTGAGCTTTTGTTAACTTAGAACCAGCATCTTCACCTGCGATGACGAGATGTGTTTTTTTACTTACACTTCCGGCTACATTTCCGCCAAGTGCTTCGATTTTTTCCTTTGCTTCATTTCGTGATAATTGCTCGAGTTTTCCTGTAAGGACGACTGTTTTCCCAGCAAAGAGGCTGTTTGATTCTTCTGCAGAAACAGGTTTCGCCCCTTTGTACTCCATATTCACGCCAGCATTAGCTAATTCATGAATAAGTTCACCAGCCTCTTCCTGCTCGAAAAATGAAACGATCGAATCAGCCATTTTATCTCCTATTTCATTAATGCTCGTTAACTCCTCTTTTGTAGCTTGAGCTAATTGATTCATAGTCATAAATTGCTGTGCCAGAGTTTTCGCTGCCTTTGCTCCTACAAGGCGAATTCCTAGTCCAAATAGCAGTCTTTCAAGGGAATTATCTTTGGAAGCCTCAATGGCTTTTAACAGATTGGTAACAGACTTCTCACCCATTCTCTCAAGGGCTAACAGTTGCTCCCGGGTCAGTTTATAAATATCTGCAACATCGCTGATTAACTTTTCGGCAAAAAGCTGACTGATGACTTTTTCCCCAAGACCGTCAATGTTCATGGCATCACGGGAAACAAAATGGATCAGTCCTTCACGAATTTGTGCCGGACATTTCGGGTTAATACAGCGAAGGGCTACTTCTCCCTCTAAGCGTACAAGCTCACTTTCACATTCCGGACAATGGGTTGGCATATGAAAATCGACTTCATCACCTGTTCGTTGGTCTGCTAAAACATTCACCACTTCCGGAATAATGTCGCCAGCTTTTTTCACAACCACCTTATCACCGATTTTAATATCCTTTTCGCGGATTAAATCTTCATTATGCAAGGAAGCCCTTTGTACGGTTGTCCCTGCTACCTTAACAGGTTCGAGAATGGCTGTCGGCGTGATAACGCCTGTTCTTCCCACACTTAATTCAATTTCTAGAAGAGTCGTCACAACTTCTTCAGCCGGGAATTTGTATGCAATTGCCCAGCGGGGGCTCTTAGCTGTCGTACCAAGCGCAGCCTGCTGCGCAAGTGAATCGACTTTTATTACAATTCCATCAATTTCATATGGAAGAGTCGGACGCTTATCTACCCAGCTGTTGACATACTCAATCACCTCTTCAATGGTTGCACATTTTCTACGCTCTTTATTGGTTTTAAAGCCCAGTTGATCTAAATAATCCAGTCCTTCACTATGGCTCACAACACCCACTTCATTTGGATTACCTATGCCATATAAGAATACATCCAACTTTCTTGATGCTGCAATTTTAGGGTCAAGCTGCCTTAATGACCCGGCAGCTGCATTTCTTGGGTTGGCAAACAGCTCTTCACCACGCGCTTCCCGCTGCTTGTTCAATGATTCAAACGAGCGCTTTGGCATATATGCTTCGCCGCGCACCTCAATCGAAACATTTTCCCGAAGCCGGAGCGGGATCGCATTAATTGTTTTCAAGTTAGCGGTAATATCTTCCCCAATGGTACCGTCGCCACGGGTTGCTCCTTGAGCAAATAATCCGTCTTCATAGCGTAATGAAACGGCAAGTCCATCGATTTTCAACTCAGCAACATATGAAACATTGTCGCCTGCAGCTTGATGAACTCTGCGGTCAAAATCTCTTAAATCTCCTTCGTTAAAGGCATTCCCTAAGCTTAACATCGGTGTACGATGCTCTACCTTTTCAAAGAGATCAAGTACTGGACCGCCAACACGGACAGAAGGAGAATCGACTGTTTTTAACTCAGGGAATTGTTCCTCTAAACCCAAAAGTTCTTGCATCAGCTTGTCATATTCGGCATCTGGTACCGTTGGTGTGTCTAACACATAGTATTCATAACCATATTGATTTAAAAGGCTTCTTATTTCCTCCATTTTTTTCGAAGCAGTTTGAAGATCCATATATCCAGCCCTTTCACTAAAAGGTAATCTTGTACTGTCCTAGCAAACTTTATGCCTTTTTAATAGGCGCAAATTTCGCTAATAATCTTTTAATGCCAGCTGGGCTTGGAAAAGCAATATCTAATTCCGTTCCCTCGCCCTGTCCTTTTACACTAACAACCGTTCCAATTCCCCATTTACCGTGTTCGGCTTTATCGCCAACCTTCCAGCCTGTTTCATCTCCGCCAGATGCCGCCGCTGAAGTAGGACGCATAACAGGTTTTCGTGGTGTTGTTGGTGTCGTAAACGTGCCCCTTGATGAGCCAAACGAAGTTCCTGAAGAACCAAACGAGTTTCCAGAGGATCCAAATGATCTTTCACCAGCATTAAATGGACGGCTTGTTTGCTGCTCTGGTTCGACGCCTTCAATTAGATCTTGTGGAATTTCCGCAATAAATCTAGAGGCAGGATTCATATTAGTTCTACCAAACAAGGTTCTCATTTGCGCATTGGTTATAAATAAACTTTGCTCTGCCCTTGTAATCCCTACATAAGCAAGACGGCGCTCTTCTTCCATTTCTGCTTCGTCCATTAAGGAACGGCTATGCGGGAACACCCCTTCTTCCAAGCCAATCAAAAAGACGACTGGAAATTCCAATCCTTTAGCAGAGTGCAGTGTCATAAGAGTAATCGTATCAGCCTTTTCCCCATCATCATCTAATGAATCAATGTCGGCTACCAGTGCCAAATCAGTTAAAAAGGCTACAAGTGTTTTATCTTCACTGGAGTTCTCAAAGTTTTTCGTAACGGATAATAATTCCTCAAGGTTTTCGAGACGACTTTGGGCTTCAAGGGATTTTTCCGCTTTTAGCATTTCTCGATATCCCGATTTATCCAGAATTTCTTCGACTAATTCTGTTACAGATAAAAATTCCTGCATATTGGTATAGTTACGAATTAAATCACGGAACTGACCCGCTGCTTTCGTAATTTTCGGGCTTAAGCCAAGCAATTCCACTGATTCTAACGCCTGATATAAGGAAATATCATGCTGAGCGGCAAAGTTTGCAATTTTATCAAGTGAACTTGAACCAATTCCTCGTTTCGGTACATTGATCACACGCTGCAAGCTGATATCATCATCTGGGTTCGCAATTAAACGTAAATAAGCAAGCATGTCCTTAATTTCTTTTCTATCATAGAACTTGATGCCGCCAACAATGGAATATTCGATATTTGATTTTAAAAGCACTTCCTCCATTACACGGGACTGTGCGTTAGTCCGATAAAGAATGGCAATGTCGGAAAGTGGACATTTTTTATCGCGCGTTAATTCTTTAATTTTTCCGGCCACAAACTGCGCTTCACCTTGCTCACTATCAGCGCGATAATAGACAAGCTTATTTCCTTCCGGGTTTTCCGTCCAAAGATTTTTCTTTTTACGGTTTAGGTTATTTTCAATCACCTTATTTGCCGCAAGGAGAATACGCTTAGTGGAGCGGTAGTTTTGCTCGAGAAGAATAACGGTTGCATTCGGATAGTCTTTTTCGAAGGATAAAATATTAGCAATATCGGCGCCGCGCCATCGGTAGATTGATTGATCGGAGTCACCGACAACACAAAGATTCTGAAACCGGCTGGCCATCATTTTGACCAGCATATATTGCGCTCGGTTTGTATCCTGGTACTCATCCACGTGAATATATTGGAACTTGCGTTGATAATATTCAAGTACTTCCGGCACACGCTGGAATAATTGAATCGTCATCATAATTAGGTCATCAAAATCGAGCGCCTGATTTTTTCTGAGCCGCTTTTGATATTCCTTATAAACTTCACTTACCGTTTGTTCAAAATACCCGCCGGCAGCCTTCTCATATTCTTCCGGACCGATTAGTTCATTTTTGGCCGAACTGATTGAACCTAGGATTGCACGAGGGTCATATTTTTTCGGATCCAGATTTTTGTCTTTAAGAATCGATTTAATAACCGACTGTTGGTCAGTTGTATCTAGAATTGTAAAATTCCGGTTATAGCCCAACCGATCGATGTCGCGGCGCAAAATCCTTACACACATCGAGTGGAAAGTAGAAATCCAAATTTCCTCTGCTGCCCCTCCCATCATTTTCCCGATACGTTCCTTCATTTCTCTTGCTGCCTTATTGGTAAATGTGATCGCCAGAATGTTATATGGGTTCACACGTTTTTCCACTATTAAATACGCAATACGATGCGTTAATACTCTTGTCTTACCACTTCCGGCACCTGCCATTAGAAGAAGTGGTCCGTCCGTTGCTTTAACAGCATTTTGCTGTTCCGGATTAAGTCCGTTTAGGAGCTTATCAGTTAAAAATTGCACTTATCCCACCACCATTACAAACATTTGTTCTTATTTTTTATTTTAGCTTGTTTAATGCTTTGAAGCAAATTTCTATTGAACTGCTTTTACAGTTTCAAGGGCCGTTTGAAAATCTTCATAAATCACGTTTCCAACGACAATCACATCAGCATGCTGAGCCATTTCGGCTGCTTGTTCAAATGTCGAAATGCCGCCTCCATAGAAGAGCGTTGTTTTCTTTAGCACCTTTTTCGTTTCTGCCACAAGTGACGGCTCACCATATTTACCGCTATATTCTAAATAAAAGATGGGCAGTTGAAACATTTTTTCAGCCATCATGGCGTACGCCTTTACATCTTCTCTTGTTAATCGAGCATCCGCTTTTGTCAGCTTGGCCGCCTTACAGTCCTCGTTTAGGATACAATATCCTTCCATAAAGAATTCATCCCAGTCGATGATTTCTCCAAATTCTTTTACAGCCTGATGATGAAGCCCTGTAATCCATTTTGGATCGCAACTATTTAATATGGTTGGGACAAAATAAAGGTCAAATCCCGGTGTTACGGTCTCTATACTAGATACCTCAAGAATACATGGTACAGTATAACGGCGGATTCTCGCCATTAAATCGAGGACATTTTCGAGTGTTACTCCGTCTGTTCCGCCCACAATCACGGCATCCGTACCTGATTCACAGATTTTTTCTAATTGATCATCGGTTATTTCTTTATTAGGATCGAGTTTAAACACATGCCTCCACTCGCGAATATCATACATCGATGGAATCCCCCATTCATCTTTCCATTACAACATTATAGCATTAGCTGTTTGTAATCAAAAAAGAAAACCATAAATCTCTCAATAGAAACTATATCCAACTATTTTGGAAGCTCATACAAAAAGAAAAACCGAAGAGTTTGTCTCCGGTTCGAATTATTCTTGTTCAGCTTTATTCTCTTCCTTAATACGCTCAAGGACCATCTCATACGTATCATTCCCAAAGTTCAAACAGCGTTTTACCCTTGAGATTGTCGCCGTGCTTGCTCCTGTTTCGGTTTCAATTTTATGGTAGGTGTTTCCTTCGCGAAGCATCCGAGCAACATCCAACCGCTGTGCTAACGATTGAATTTCATTGATTGTGCATAAATCATCAAAGAAGCGATAACATTCTTCAAGATCTTTTAAAGTGAGAACAGCTTGAAATAATTGATCAAGCTCTTTTCCACGCAGTTTATTAATTTGCATTTCTTTAACCCCTTTAATTAAAAATAATTATTGTACATTAAACGAAATACTTGAGTGGATTCCTGGGTTGGTTGGAACGACATTTACCCACGTCTTCCCTTGTACGAGTGGTATTTCTTCTCCATTCTTCACGGGGATAATCCGGCCATTCTTATTGGCCCACTCTACCTCGTTCACTTTCCCCTTTTGGAGTAAATAAGCTTTGCCGCCTGATTCTAAGTTAATATCCCGAAGGCCATAGGCATCAATGGTTTTGTGTACTGCCTCTATAATGAAAACATTATCCACTAAAATCGGATCACCTGTTTCCAAGTCAACAGTCTGTTCACCAGCTGAGTAGCGCTTATATTTACCAAGTGTTTCGTCATACTGGAATTTAGAATTAAATGTTCCATCCTTTGAATAAGTGATGCTAACCGACTTAGCCTCCTGACCAGTTAAACTTTTACTTTCTTCCACTGAATAAAAGGTGAAGGCCGGCGGACTGCCTTTCATTGTATATCCTTTTAGCTCCGCACCTTTTAAAATGTTGGCATAAGTAATATACGAGTTATGAGGCGGTTTTCGAGCACTGGATCGTTTAAATAATGTTCCATCATAAACCATTCCGTTTAAATTATCTACATAGTTGCTGTCGAGCAATTTTTTTGCTTCTGGACTATAACCATGAGCAATGTAGAGTGCATTTAACCCTTTGGCCAGGTTAATATAATAAACCCTTGCACTCCTAACAGGTCCAATATTTGTCGGTTTCTCACTTTGGAAAACAGCCAGGAAGCGGGTAATGTTCCCCTCCGCAAGAATCTCATAGACAATATCAGCCTTGTTCAATCCTGATTGTGGTCTCGCTTTTGGATGATTATTTACCATAACGGCTACGGCGCGTTGGTCTGGTTTCGTATCGGTTGCAATACCTGTTAATGGATAAAAATAAGGGTCAGCTTTTACCACGTCATCTGGTTTGTTTGCTTGATTCGTATCTGGCTTTTCATTGTTAACGGGTTTTTTAACGGTTTCCTTGTTATTGGAACAACCTGTAAATAACAAAAGAATAGCTGCCACGGCAACAGCCCATTTTTTCATTAAGTGAACACCCCTATTTTATTTTATCCATTTCGCCAAACACTTTCACACTTTAACCCTTTACTTACTAACAGTTTAACGCATTATCGATGGAAAGAGTACTGTTTTGTTCATAACATCATACATTCCTCGCTGTGTAATACGGATGTATGGCAAATGTGTAGCAGAGAAAAAAGCAAGACTATAGATTGGATCTGAAAACTGATAGCCACGTTCCCTTAATTCTCTTAATAAAGCTTTCTCTTGCTCTATTAATTTTTCAATAGGAAGTCCTGACATAATCCCATTTAGGTCTAGTGGAACCTCACAAACGATTTGAGCGTCCTCCATCATGACAATTCCTCCGCCTAATTCTTTCATTCTATTAAAGGCATTCACCATATCATGCTTGTTTTTTCCAATAATTATAATATCTCCGGTGTTGGAATAAGAACTTGCAAGGGCGGAAAGGTTGGTTGCAAATCCCTTTAACAACGTATTAATTCTCCATTTCCCCTGACGGTCAATCAATGTAAAATAGCACTCATCTGACTCATTTGGCAGTTGATCATCTGATGCATCGATTGAAATGGAGTATGGTTTAGCGATGACCGAATTCTCCATTTTTATCCCAAATGGCATTGAAAATTGCAGGTCATCAACCGAAAACGACCAATTGATTTCCATTGGCTTGAACCCGTAGTCATCCCAGTTTATTGGTCCATACATATCGTCCACTTTCTTACCATTCCGCTTTACCCATTTTCCTTTGGCTAAAACTGAAACCGGGGACGGGTCTTCAATGTTAGACAAGAAATTAATATTCGCAATCCGACCGGTCGCAATGGAACCATGGAGATGTTCCATATTATAATAGCGGGCAATGTTTAGGGTTGCCATATTGTAGGCATCCACAATCGGTACACCTTTTTCGATAGCAATCCGGATCATTTGATCGTTCATTCCCTGCTCGTAAAAAGTCGAAGAAGAACCGTCTGTATTAAACATAAACTTATCATAAGCCTCAATCCCTAATCGCTTTAAATCATCCAAGATTTGCGGCAAGTCGGGGCGAATGGAAGAATAACGCAATGAAACCATATACCCTTGTATAAGCCTGTTATAGACTTCTTCACCGGTCATGGCTTCATGATCACAATCAGCACCTAAAAGCGTCATTTTTGCTAATGTTTTCTCTGATGCACCAGGAAAATGTCCTTCAATTTGCTTGCGCATCCGTTTGGCCTCTTGAATCCAATGAAGCATCATATCATCGCCATCAAGCAATTTCGGCCAGCCTGTTAATTCGCCCCCTTGCAGGACGGCATCATGTTCCAGCCATGCTTTTACATTACTATGTGAAAAAATTTCTTCTTCATTCATTAATTCGGTTTGCGAATCAAATCGGCACCACCAGTACATAGTGGATGGGATTGAACGAAGGTCCCTCAATAATGAAAACGCTTCCCTTTTTTTCAAGTGTAAAATGAGCGCCATATTATCATTTATTAACGTTGTCGTACCAAATTGGGATGCATAGGCAGCCAATGTGAGGGGATTATATAATTGAAATGGATGTGCATGCGGTTCGATGTAACCTGGTACGAGTATTTCATTGGTACAATCGACGATTTCACAGCCTTCGATGTATGTAGGCAGATTTTCGCCTACATAGACAATTCGATCGTCATAAATCCAAATGTTGGCTCTCATCCATTTGCGAAAAGTCTGATTTAAGTACAATGCATTTTTCAGTAGTATGGTTGGAGATGTTTTCCCTTCCAAAACGGATACATGCATGCGTAAGTGCTTGTTTTTCCAACGGTAGCGTTGTTCTAGCATACCATGCCCCTCCCTTTAATAATTATCTATAATAATTAGTTGATTTTTCAATAAAGAAAGCCCTTACAATTTTCTTTAGACTTATCTTATCATATTTTATTTTTTACTGCAGTAAAGTATTGATAAAAATTGTAAAATTTTTGTGAAGGAGTGAACAAGTATGAAAATTACACCGAATATCGGGATTTTGAATGCATTAATTCGAATCACTTTTGGATTAACGATTGTTGCTTGGAGCACTTCAAAGATGGTCAAGCGTCCTTGGAGAGATTCTTATTTGTTAGCTGCTTTTTGCGGGGCTATGAAGGTTGCTGAGGGTATTGTCCGCTACTGTCCGATGACAGCATTATGTGAGCGGTGGGCGGATATGGTAAAGGAGCATCAAGACGCGACACAGTCAGTGGATGAGACGGAAGATTTAGCGGATTTGGAAGTGCCATATAATCCAACATGATTTTTTTGGAGAGCTCTTGGGGTTGTGTTAGTAACCTTGGGGCTCTTTCCTTTTTGGGTTTAGGGAGGTTCATTTACCGGTGGAACTGCGTTTTTTCCTTTTGGGGCAATGAAAGGCTTCTTCATTTACCGGTGGGGCTGTGATTTTTTTGTTTGGGTCAATGAAACGTCACTTCATTTACCGATGGAGCTGCGTGCTCTGCTTTTGGGGCAATGAAATGGCTCTTCATTTACCAGTAGAGCTGCGTTTTCTCCTTTTGGGGCAATGAAACGCCTCCTCATTTACCTATGGAGCTGCGCTTTTTCCTTTTGGGGAAATGAAATGACTCTTTATTTACCAAAAGAGTTCCCGTTTGATCAACTTGGTCAATGAGAAATTTTATGAGGACAGATATTTCAATTTTTATAAAAAGACCACATGAGCTCTTCATGCGGGCAATAGACCCAGGAACTCCACGCTCCCTGTCCTCATAACCCTCATGCGGACATTAAACCCTGTTTTTCAACTTTAAACGTCCGCATGAAATATCTCATGCGGACGAATAAATCGAGCTCATCAAATTCAAATGACCTGCTTAACCAACTACCGGAACTATCGCTTTTGCTCCGATATCCTTACGATAAAAAACGCCATCACAGTCCAACTTCTCTAACTCCACATACACTTTCGTCTGTGCGTCAGCAAGCGTCTCAGCCTTCCCGCCAACAAGAAGCACGCGGCCGCCATCCGTCAAGAACTCACCAGCTTCATTCTGAACCGTACCGGCATGAAACGTGTAGACAGCATCTGAAATATCTGATAATCCCTTAAGGACAGCACCCTTTTCATAAACCTCAGGATACCCTTTGGCCGCCACAACTACACCGACCATTGCCTGCGAATCCCACTCAAGTTCTGGGCGCTCACCATTCAATAGATCTAAAATGACTTGAACCAAATCGGATTTTAGTCTTGGTAAAATAACCTGGGTTTCAGGGTCACCGAAACGAGCATTAAACTCAATGACCTTTGGTCCCTCAGCTGTTTTCATCAACCCAGCATATAAAATTCCACAGAAACTCCGTCCCTCTTGAACCATTGCGCTTGCGGCTGGGAGTAGAACCGTCTCAACAGCTGTCGCCACGGTGTCATCACCAATTTGCGGTACTGGAGAGTATGCACCCATTCCACCCGTATTCGGACCTTGGTCCCCATCAAATGCGCGCTTATGATCCTGAGCGATTTCAAGCGGAATTACCACTTCACCATTGACAAACGCCATAAGTGAAAATTCCTCACCGCTTAAAAACTCTTCAATTACGACACTGGAAGAAGCATCTCCAAATTTGGCACCAACAAGCATCTCTTCCACACTTGCAAGAGCTTCCTCTAACGTCATCGCAACCGTAACACCTTTCCCTGCAGCAAGCCCATCTGCCTTAATAACAATCGGGGCGCCTTTTTCGAGAATATAGTTACGAGCCTCTTCAACGGAAGTAAAAACAGCATAATCAGAAGTAGGAATCTGATATTTTTCCATTAGATCTTTCGCAAACGACTTGCTGCCTTCAATCTCAGCTGCTGCTTTCCTTGGTCCAAACACAGCTAATCCAGCTGCTTCAAATTGATCAGATAGTCCTTCAAGTAAAGGAACTTCAGGTCCGATAATCGTTAAACCAACATTTTGCTCTTTTGCAAAAGCAATAAGCTCATCATGCTTTGATTCGTCAATGGCAATACGTTCAGCTACATCTACCATTCCAGCGTTTCCTGGAGCGACAAATACTTTTTCAACCAATGTGCTTTCGCTGACCTTTCGGCAGATCGCATGCTCGCGTCCGCCGCGGCCAATGATTAGTACATTCATCCATTACACCTCATTTTAATGTTTGACTGTGTGTTTAACTTAAATGTTGATTTTCGCTCCAATCAACAAAGTTACATTCAACAAAGCTTAATGTTTAAAGTGTCTAACGCCAGTAAACACCATGGCAATTCCGTACTCGTCTGCTTTTTTAATCGAATCAGCATCACGAATAGAGCCGCCAGGCTGAATAATTGCGGTAATTCCTGCTTTAGCCGCTGCTTCAACGGTATCATCCATTGGGAAGAAGGCATCAGAGGCAAGGGCAGCACCTTCTGCTTTTTTACCCGCTTGCTTAAGAGCAATTTCTGCTGAACCCACGCGGTTCATTTGGCCTGCACCAACACCAAGTGTCATGTCTTTACTTGAAACCACGATCGCATTGGATTTTACATGTTTAACGACTTTCCAGCCAAGTTTTAGAGCTGCCCACTCTTCTTCCGTAGGTTGTCTCTTCGTTGGAACCGTAATTGTCGCATCTTCTAACGTAAAACGGTCTTGTTCTTGAACAAGCAATCCGCCTTCAATTGTCGTCATTTTTAACTCAGGCTTCTTCGCATCATTAAACGGAATCGTTAAAAGACGTAGATTCTTTTTAGCAGTTAGAGTCGCTAACGCTTCCTCTGAGTAAGACGGCGCAATGATAATTTCTAAGAAAATTTCATGAAGCTTTGCTGCTGTATCGGCATCTACTTCACGGTTCAAGGCAATAATACCGCCGAAAATGGAAACAGGGTCTGCTTCAAAAGCTTTTGTGAATGCTTCAAACACGTTTTCACCTGTACCAACACCACATGGATTCATATGCTTAACTGCTACAGCTGCTGGTTCGGTAAATTCTTTAACAATTTGCAGAGCAGCATCCGCATCATTGATATTGTTATAAGATAGTTCTTTCCCATGCAGCTGAACCGCATTCGCAATCGAGAAAGTAGAACCTAACGGCTTACGATAGAAAGCAGCTTGTTGATGCGGATTTTCTCCGTAACGAAGCGACTGCTTAAGATCATAAGTAACCGTTAAGGTTTCTGGTGTTTCTTCTTGAGCAAGGTTTGTCATGTATTCAGCAATCAAGGCATCATATGCAGCCGTATGACGGAAAACTTTAGCCGCCAGCTTTCTTCTTGTTTCAAAAGTGGTGGTACCTTGTGCTTTTAGCTCTTCAAGGACAGTCCCATAATCAGCAGGATCCACAACCACTGTTAAATATTGATGGTTTTTAGCTGAAGCGCGAAGCATAGATGGACCGCCGATATCAATATTTTCAATCGCATCTGCAACCGTAACATCTGGTTTTGCAATAGTTTGCTGGAAAGGATAAAGATTAACGCAAACTAATTGAATAGGCTGAATTCCATGCTCTTCCAGCTGTTTTAAATGGTCAGGATTATCATGCTTAGAAAGTAATCCGCCATGAATAAACGGATTTAACGTTTTTACACGGCCTTCTAAAATTTCTGGAAAACCTGTTACATCACTAACACTCATTACAGGGATTCCCTGCTCTTGAAGGGCCTTTTTGGTACCGCCGGTTGAGATCAGTTCAAATCCGAGGCTGACTAGTTCTCTCGCAAAATCAGTAATTCCATTTTTATCAGATACACTAATTAGCGCGCGCTTTTGTGACATTGATTACATCTCCTTGTGTGAATAGCATTTGAAGTATTTCTGGATATAGTTTGTGTTCGATCTTCTGAATTTTACTTTGCAGGCTGTCTCTTGTTTCGTTTTCATCTAATCTTACACGTTCTTGAATGATAATGGGACCTGTATCCATTCCTTCATCCACATAATGGATCGTGACCCCGCTCCAATCCGCTTTGGCAGCGAGGGCCTGACCGATCGCATCTTTGCCTGGAAAAGCAGGAAGAAGCGATGGATGTATATTAACGATACGTCCTTGATAGGCACTAAGCAAGGTTGGACCGATTAACCGCATGTATCCGGCAAGAACGATGAAATCTACATCAAATCGCTTTAATTCTGCTAAAATAGCTTGCTCAAACGCTTCTTTGCTTCCATATTCTTTTGCCTGAAAAACAAAACTTGGAATTTTGGCGGTATTGGCTCTCTCAACCGCATAGGCATCAGGTTTGTCGCAGACTAACAGGGAAATGTCCGCCGACAACTCGCCTGACTGAACGACATCAATGATAGCTTGAAAATTACTGCCGTTCCCTGATGCAAATACTGCTATCTTTTTCATAGCCGTCCACCTTGTCCTTTGATTTCAATTCCGTCCTGGTCTGTTACCACACCAATTTCAAAGGCTTTTTCACCGCATTGTTCAAAATGCTCCAGCACGTCAGCAGCGATTTCACGATCCACAGCAACGACCATTCCAATTCCCATGTTAAAAATATTATACATTTCGGCATAATCAATTTGTCCATGAGAAGAAATCAATTGAAACACTGGTGGAATTGGCCAGCTTTTTTCTTCTATTTTTGCGCCAAGTCCCTCAGGCAGCATCCGAGGAATGTTTTCGATGAAGCCGCCCCCGGTAATATGAGCCATTCCTTTTAACTGGAATTTTTTTAATGCGGACAGAATCGGTTTGACATAGATTTTCGTAGGCTTTAATAACTCTTCTCCTAAAGAACAGCCGAGTTCATCCACGAAGTCAAGAAGCGACCAATTGTTAAATACTTTTCTTACTAAGGAATAACCGTTACTGTGAATACCGCTTGATGCTAAACCGATTAGGACATCACCAGCTTTAATCGTTTCACCTGTAATTAACTGCGATTTTTCACAAGCTCCGACCGTAAATCCAGCAAGATCGTATTCATTTTGGCTGTATAATCCCGGCATTTCAGCTGTTTCGCCGCCGATTAATGCACATCCTGCCTGCTCGCAGCCGTCTGCAATTCCTTTTACGATTGCCTCAATCTTTTCTGGCTCTTGGTTACCGCAAGCAATATAGTCTAAAAAGAACAATGGCTCTGCTCCTTGAACAACAATATCGTTTACGCACATTGCCACTGCATCAATACCAATCGTATCATGTTTATCCATCCAAAATGCAATCATCAGCTTCGTGCCAACTCCATCGGTGCCTGACACCAATACCGGCTCCTTTAGTTGCAGTGATGATAGGTCAAACATGCCGCCAAATCCACCCAATCCGCCAATTACACCGGCCCGGGCCGTTCTTTGAACATGTTTTTTCATTCGTGAAACAGCCTCATAGCCCGCTTCAATGTTTACGCCAGCCTCTTTATACGCTTTAGCCAAGAGTCTCCCCCACCTTATTTTTGATAATAGTATTGTAGTGTATCCGGATAAATTTCTGTTGGATAATTCCCGGTGAAGCAACCAAGGCAATAACCGCTTGTTCCTTCTTGACCGAGTGCTTTCATCATTCCGTCGATACTAATAAAAGTTAATGAATCAGCACCAATTAGTTCTCTAATTTGTTCCACACTTTTATCAGAGGCAATCAATTCCTCTTTTGTCGAAGTATCAATTCCATAAAAACATGGATTTTTGATCGGCGGTGAACTAATCACAACATGAACTTCTTTAGCCCCTGCTTCTTTCAACAGGTTTACAATTCGTCTGCTAGTCGTTCCGCGTACAATCGAATCATCCACCATGACCACACGTTTCCCTTCAACAACGCCGCGGACAGCTGATAGCTTCATCTTTACCCCTTGCTCGCGTAGTGTTTGGGAAGGCTGGATAAACGTCCTGCCCACATATCTATTTTTAATTAAACCCATTTCATACGGAATACCAGCAGCTTCTGCATAACCAATCGCAGCTGAGATACTTGAATCTGGAACTCCAGTTACGACATCGGCATCAAGCAGTGCTTCCATTGCTAATTGTTTTCCCATATTCTTACGTGCAGTATGAACATTAATCCCCTGAATATTACTATCTGGTCTTGAAAAATAAATATACTCCATTGTACAAATGGCTTTTGTTGTGCTTAAGGCAAAGCGTTCAGAGGTTATGCCTTTGTCATTAATAATCAACAACTCGCCAGGCATAATATCACGGATATAAACCGCTCCTACGACATCAAATGCACAAGTTTCCGAAGCCACTACATAAGCATCGCCGAGACAGCCAAGTGATAACGGTCGTAAACCGTGGGGATCAAGAGCGACCATTAGCTCATTTTCGGTCATAATTAGGTAGGCATAGGCCCCTTTTAACATTGAAAGAGCATTTTTCACTTGATCATTCAGGTTAGGAAAACCGCTTCTTCTAATTAGATGAGCAAGTACCTCAGTATCTGAACTTGTTTGAAAAATACTACCTTGCGCTTCAAGCTGGTGCTTTAAAGAATTGGCATTAACGAGATTCCCATTATGAGCAAGTGCAAGGCTGCCTGTTTGTGAGTGGAACAATAGCGGCTGAACATTTTCGTAGCCCCCTCCACCTGCTGTTGCATAACGGACGTGACCGATTGCTGCACTTCCATTTAAATCTTTCATTGCATCTGCTGTAAAAATTTCGGATACAAGGCCTTCACCTTTAACACCTCTAAGCTTTTTCCCATCGGAAACAACAATACCTGTTCCTTCCTGACCGCGATGCTGAAGGCTATGAAGTCCGTAATAGGTTAACTGTGCTGCATCTTGGTGTCCCCAGACACCAAAGATACCGCACTCTTCATTTAATCCCTTTATTTCAGGCAGCATGGGATAGCTCCTTTCCAAGCAGCTTTCAGTTCTGCTACTGAAGCTTCAAGCACTGATGCATCATCATTTTTGATTTCTAATGTTGAAGTTTCCGTTACAGTACCAATCTGTACTGCGTTTACTAAGCTTTCAAACTCATTCTTATGTTCTGGTTTTACTGTTAATAGGAAACGAGATTGAGTCTCACTAAATAAGGCAGAGACTGAATTTCCTCCAATGGTTACTTCTGCACCAAGCTTTTCATTTGCGAAAAGACTTTCTGCTAATGCTACACCTAGACCGCCTTCAGACAAGTCATGAGCAGATTGCACTAAACCTGCACGAATAGCTGCAAGCACTTGATTTTGTCTTTCTTTTTCGACCGTTACATCTAGTTCAGGAGCTTTACCAAATACACGTCCGTTCAGAAGTTTCTGCAGCTCACTGCCGCCAAATTCATCCTTCGTTTCCCCTACTAGATAAATAAGGTCACCATTCTCTTTAAAGTGCTGTGTGGTGATATGATCTAGATCGGTTACTAAACCAACCATTCCAACTACTGGTGTTGGATAAATTGCTGTACCGCTTGTTTCGTTATATAAAGACACGTTTCCGCCAATAACCGGTGTCTCTAACACGCGGCAGGCTTCACTCATGCCATCAGCTGCTTTTTCAATTTGCCAAAATACTTCTGGCTTTTCTGGATTCCCAAAGTTTAAGTTATCTGTAATGGCTAAAGGCTCTGCACCAGAACAGACAATATTACGGGCTGCTTCTGCTACGGCAATTTTTCCGCCTACTTCAGGATCTAAATAGACATAGCGTGCATTACAATCCGTAGTCATTGCTAATGCTTTACGTGTACCGCGAATCCTTACCACTGCTGCATCAGAGCCTGGTGCAACAACTGTATTTGTACGTACCATATAGTCATATTGCTCGTAAACCCATTCTTTGCTAGCTACTGTTGGCTGGCTTAAAAGACTGACTAATGTTTCTTTCAAATCGTCAACTTGAGGAACTTCATTTTCCATCGCCTGGAACTCAGCGAAATAGCTTGGTTCTTGAGATGGCTTGTGGTAAACTGGTGCGTCTTCAGCAAGTGCATCGGCTGGAACATCCGCCACGATTTCTCCTTTATGGAAAAGGCGAACCTGTTTATCGCTCGTAACCTTTCCGATTCCTACCGCTTCTAAGCCGTACTTTTCAAAAAGCTCAACGATTTCTTGTTCTCTGCCCTTTTTAACAACAATCAGCATACGTTCTTGAGATTCAGACAACATCATTTCGTAAGCGGTCATGCCTGTTTCACGCTGTGGAACCAAGTCCAAATTCATCTCAAGTCCCATTCCAGCTTTACTAGCCATCTCAGCTGATGAACTGATCAATCCAGCTGCACCCATATCTTGAATACCAACTAGGGCATCAGAGTGAATCAATTCTAAGCATGCTTCTAAAAGTAGTTTCTCCATGAATGGATCGCCAACTTGAACGGCTGGACGGTCTTCACTTGATTGTTCTGTTAATTCTTCTGAAGCAAATGTTGCACCATGAATTCCGTCACGGCCTGTTTTTGCCCCTACATACATAACCGTATTGCCTTCACCATGCGCTTGGCCTTTTTTGATATCCTTATGATCGATTAACCCTACACACATGGCGTTCACGAGTGGGTTTCCTTCATAGCATGGATCAAAGCCAATTTCGCCGCCAACTGTTGGAATACCGATACAATTTCCATAACCAGCAATCCCGGCAACTACTTCTTTGAATAAGTAACGTACGCGTGCCGAATCTAGTTCACCAAAACGAAGTGAGTTCAACATTGCAATTGGACGAGCGCCCATTGAGAAGACATCGCGGATAATCCCGCCAACACCTGTTGCTGCACCTTGATATGGTTCAATCGCTGATGGGTGGTTATGGCTTTCGATTTTAAAAACAACTGCCTGCCCGTCACCGATGTCGACAATACCAGCGCCTTCACCAGGACCTTGAAGAACGCGTTCACCTGTAACAGGGAACTTTTTCAAGACAGGCTTTGAGTTTTTGTAACTGCAATGTTCTGACCACATAACCGAGAAAAGACCTGTTTCGGTATAGTTAGGTGTGCGCCCAAGAATGTTTTCAACCAGTGCAAATTCTTCGTCGGACAAACCCATTTGCTGATATATTTTTTCTGCTTTAATCTGAGTAGGATTTGGTTCAAGCGTTGACAACATGTGCTTCCCTCCAAGCTTTTACAATCGATTGAAACATTTTTAAACCATCGGCGCCGCCCAATAATTCATCAACCGCTCTTTCTGGATGCGGCATCATGCCTAGGACATTGCCTTTTTCATTCGTGATTCCTGCAATATCCGCAAGACTTCCGTTCGGATTTTGATTATAGGTAAAAGCAATTTGGTTGTTTGCTTTCAGTTTCGCAAGTGTTTCTTCGTCACAATAATAATTTCCTTCTCCATGTGCGACAGGGATCATAATGCTTTCCCCTTCACCATAGGCATTTGTAAACATCGTCTGATTGTTTTCCACCTTTAACTCAACTGGTTTACAAATGAACGATAGGCTTTCGTTCCGTCTCATTCCACCCGGAAGCAATCCTGCTTCAAGAAGAATCTGAAATCCATTACAAACACCAAGGACTGGCTTCCCAGCCTCCGCTGCTTTGACTACCTCTTTCATCACGGGACTAAAACGGGCAATCGCGCCTGTACGCAGGTAGTCACCAAAAGAGAAACCTCCAGGTAGCAAGATGGCGTCAAACTCGTCTAGATTATCGGCATCATGCCAAACATATTCGACTTCTTCGCCAAGTTCATCCTTAACGGCATGAAACATATCAACGTCACAATTCGATCCTGGGAATACGATCACCGCAAACTTCACTGTGTCACACACTCCTCTACTTCGTAACGGTAATCTTCAATAACCGGATTGGCTAATAGGTTCGTACAGATTTCATTAACGACTTCATTAATATCACGGTCTGATTTTTCAATCGTTAACTCCATGAATTTTCCGATTCGGACATCTGTTACTTGCTTATAGTTTAAAGAATGTAAAGAATGATTCACGGCTTTCCCTTGTGGATCTAGTACACTTTCTCTTAATGTTACATACACCTTTACTTTATACATGCTGATGTCCTCCCAATTTCGCTAAAATAGTTTCATAGGCTTCTGTTAAACTTCCTAAATCCCGGCGGAATACATCCTTATCGAGCTTTTCATTGGTTTCTTTATCCCACAGTCTGCAGGTATCCGGAGATATTTCATCGGCAAGTAAAATTTGCCCGTCACTGTCTTTGCCGAACTCAAGCTTAAAGTCGATTAAGCGAATCCCTAGCTCATTGAAAAAGCTTGATAAAATTGTATTGATTTGTAGTGCTTTACTCTTTAGGATTTCTAGTTCCTTGACCGTTGCTGCTTTTAATTCAAGGATGTGATCAACGGTTACGAGCGGGTCGCCCAAGTCATCATTTTTAAGATAAAATTCAACGATTGGTGTTGAAAGCTGCTTTCCTTCTTCGATTCCTAAACGTTTAGAAAGCGATCCTGCAGCAACATTACGAGCAACAACCTCAAGAGGTATAATCGTCACTTTCTTCACTAACTGCTCGGTTTCTGAAAGTCTCTTGATAAAGTGGGAATCAATGCCCTGTTCTTTTAGCTTAATAAATAACAAACTAGTAATCTCGTTATTCAAACGGCCTTTACCTGAAATATCCGCCTTCTTTTGACCGTTGAAAGCTGTTGCTGAATCTTTGTATTGAACTCGCACAATTTGTTCATCGTCCGTTGAGAAAATCCGTTTTGCTTTGCCCTCGTAAAGCATTTCGCTCATCCTAATTGCACCTCTATTCGTAATATTGGGAACTTTTCTGACATGAGAAGGGCAGACCTCGCCCTTCCTCATGATTTATTTATCCATTTAACCCTAATCGATCAAAAATGGTATCAACATGCTGGAGATGATAGTTGTAATCAAAACAATCCGCAATCTCTTCTGCTGAAAGTAATGCAGTAATCTTATTCTCTTCTTCAATTAAGCTGCGGAATGGAACTTGCTTTTCCCATGCCTCCATCGCTTTAGGCTGTACGGTATCATAAGCCTCTTCACGTGATAAGCCCTTATCAATCAAAGCTAGTAAGACACGCTGCGAGTAAATCAAGCCTAAAGTACGGTCCATGTTACGCTTCATATTCTCTGGGAACACCGTTAAATTTTTCACAATGTTACCAAAGCGGTTTAACATATAGTTCAATGCAATTGTTGCATCCGGAAGGATAATCCGCTCTGCAGATGAATGCGAAATATCACGCTCATGCCATAGCGGCACATTTTCATAAGCAGTCATCATATAGCCGCGAATCACACGAGCCAATCCTGTCATGTTCTCTGAACCAATTGGATTTCGTTTATGTGGCATTGCGGAAGATCCCTTTTGACCCTTTGCAAAGAACTCCTCAACTTCACGTGTCTCACTCTTTTGCAGACCACGAACTTCAACCGCAAACTTTTCAATCGAAGTCGCAACCAACGCAAGCGTAGACATATAGTGCGCGTGACGGTCACGCTGTAAGGTTTGTGTTGAGATTGGCGCTGGGCTAGTTCCTAATTTTTCACAAACATATTGCTCTACAAATGGATTAATGTTTGCATAGGTTCCGACCGCACCGGAGATTTTGCCAAACTCCACGCCAGCAGCCGCTTGCTTAAATCTCTCAAGGTTACGCTTCATTTCTTCATACCATAAAGCTAGCTTCAAACCAAAAGTGGTTGGTTCAGCATGCACACCATGTGTCCGGCCCATCATAACCGTAAACTTATGTTCAATCGCTTTATTTTTTAAAATCTCAATGAAGTTTTCAATGTCTTTCAAAAGAATCGTGTTAGCCTGCTTTAAGAGATAAGATAAAGCCGTATCCACCACGTCTGTTGACGTTAAGCCATAATGAACCCATTTCCGTTCTTCACCCAATGTTTCCGAAACCGCGCGGGTAAAGGCAACTACATCATGTCTTGTCTCCTCTTCAATTTCTTTGATTCTGTCAATATTGAAAGAGGCATTCTCACGTAATTTTTTTACATCTTCTTTCGGAATTTCACCTAACTCTGCCCATGCTTCACAAGCAAGAATCTCTACCTCAAGCCAAGCATTAAAACGGTTTTCCTCCGTCCAAATAGCTCCCATTTCAGGTCTTGTATAACGATCAATCATTCATTTATCCCCCGATCTTTTCTTTAGCAGATTCCCAGATGCTGCTTTCATCGATTTCTTGCAGAGCCATCTCAACATTTTCTCGAAGAATCGTCACATGGCCCATTTTGCGTTTGACTTTAGGTTCTTCTTTACCGTATAAATGAACTTTCCAGCCATTCAACTCTGGAATCTCTTCATACAGGTTTTCTAGGTGTTCTCCTAATAGGTTGACCATTACTGCAGGTTTTAACAACTCCGTACTTCCTAACGGCCATCCGCAGATAGCCCGGACATGCTGCTCGAACTGCGAGGTCTCGCAAGCCTCAATCGTATAGTGCCCGGAATTATGCGGTCGTGGTGCCAATTCATTAATAAAAATCGTGCCATCCTGATTAACAAACATCTCGACAGCCAATGTTCCAACTAACTCAAGTGAATCAGCAATCTGCTTGGCTTTTTGAATTGCCTCTACCTCTGTAGCCTTTGAAATTCGTGCCGGAACAATGGTCTTGTGCAAGATATTTTCCTTATGAATGTTTTCAGCTACTGGAAAAATCGCTGTTTCCCCATCAAGCCTCCGCGTCACAATCACCGAGATTTCTTTTTCAAAAGGAATCCATTTCTCTAACACACACACGCCGTGTGTTAAAAGCGGCTCTGCTTTCTCTAAGTCCTGCTCTTGTCTAATCACGAGCTGACCCTTTCCATCATAACCGCCTCTTGCAGTTTTTAACACCGCTGGGTATCCAATCTCCGTTATTTTTAAAAATAAATCCTGATAGGTGGTAATCACTGCGTATGGCGCAACCTCCACACCCGCTTGTTGGATGGCTGCCTTCTCCTTAACCCGATCCTGTGTGATCGTGAGAAGCTTTGGTCCCTGCGGCACATAGGCTTGATCACAAATCCAGCTTAACGTATCTGCATCTATATTTTCAAATTCGTACGTAATCACATCACTGACTTCTGCCAAGCGGCTGATCGCCTCGCGGTCATCGTAAGCGCCAATGACTTCAACATCTGCAACTTGTCCACATGGAGAGTCAGACGTCGGTTCTAACACGGCGATTCTATAGCCCTGAGCTTTGGCTGCTAGTGCCATCATTCTCCCTAACTGACCTCCGCCGATGATTCCAATCGTTGAACCAGGTAATAGGGTCTGCTTATCCAAGTTGATCACTACTTTCCAATACCTCTTGTTTAGTGGCTTCCCGTCTTGCGTCTAATCTATCTGCAAGCGCTTGGTCATTGGTTGCAATAATTTGTGCGGCTAATAATCCAGCATTCACTGCACCTGCTTTTCCAATCGCTACTGTGGCAACCGGAACACCCCCCGGCATTTGAACGATAGACAGCAGGGAATCCATTCCTTTTAACGCTTGAGTTTGAACTGGAACACCAATGACAGGCAAGGTAGTCTTAGCTGCAACCATTCCTGGAAGATGTGCCGCACCGCCAGCGCCAGCGATAATGACCTTTAGCTCTCTGTTTCTGGCTTCTTCTGCATATGTGAACATTAAATCTGGTGTACGATGTGCGGAAACGACCTTTTTTTCATAAGCAACCTCTAACTGATCTAGAACATCACATGCATGCTTCATTGTTTCCCAATCTGATTTACTTCCCATGATGACACCAACAACTGCGGTCATCTTTAATCCCCCTTTTTAAGGCAAATAAAATACCCGTAACAAATAGCTTCTCTGGTTGAAGAGAAAGCCATTTGTTCGGGTAGGATAAATTCATAGTAAAACAGGGACTGTCCCCGTTTTCCGAACATATTGACTTTCCCTCATAGTCCAATAATTTACGGTTATTGGGTAGAAACTTATGGGCCATATTCCCATGGATATACGAGGGTAAAAATTGTTGTTTAATCCGATAGCTTTATCTTACCAACCATCACCTTAGGCTGTCAACAAATTTGTCGAACATTATTTTTAAATGTTACTATAATGTTCGTGTTTTACTCCAATAACCTTGCCTCAAAGACAATTTGGCGACCTATTGGTTCATAAATAGTTTCACCGGCTTTTTTTACCTCTTGAAAAATGGGCTTTTCTGTGCGACGGATGGGAGCATATCCCTGCTCTTTTATCCTATTCAGGCATTCCTCAATACTTTCATTTTCCTGTACCTCAAATTGCTGCTTCTTTTGGCTCATAGCTTAATACCTCTTTCTATACTCGTTATTTTGATACATCAATGACGAGGAGGATTTCTTTGCTAAAAAAATAACTACTGTTTTATTTGTTCGCGATTATTATTCCATTCTTCTAAAATCAATAGTCACTTTAAGGTAAGTGCCAATACGGATAACCACTTTCAGTGGATCTTGAGTGATAATGGGATAAGTTCTTTAAATTAATAAAAAATTATACGTGCTTAATCTCAATCCTGCAATTCCTTTTTAAATTTCAGAAATAGCAGAAAAAAAAGAAAATATTAATTAGAGCTTTCTGGTAGTCTTGGGCTGCTGCTTTTCTTGGGAGCTTAAGCTTTTTTGAAGTTGTGTTTTTAGAAATCGCTGATAAATTTTAAAAAAAGCGTCGATAAATTATGGAAATTCGCTGATAAAAACAAAAATTCGCTGATAAAGTTTCGAAAATTGCTGGATAAGATGTAATTTTATACCTGAACGGATTACTTCTAAAGAGGAAACTGAGGTTGAGAACAACAAAATATCTTGAAACAGTCTAAATTCAATACAAAGATAAAACAAAAAGACAACCAGTGGTTGTCTTTTTCATTTTCGTGCCTGGCAACGTCCTACTCTCACAGGGGCGCATGCCCCAACTACCATCGGCGCTGAGAAGCTTAACTTCCGTGTTCGGTATGGGAACGGGTGTGACCTTCTCGCCATTATTACCAGACTTATGAAACTAGAGAGTTCGTTCTCTCAAAACTAGATAATATAGAAGAAATTGGGTAAAAACGAGTTCAATCACTTACATGTCCAGCTCCGGCTCCTTGCCTCTCGAGTCGCTTCACTTCTTCTGTCAAAGTCTCTCGACTTTTCCGCCAGAAGCTCCAGCGCATTTCGAGGCAGAACAGTCGCCTCCGCTTTTCGTTTTGGTTAAGTCCTCGATCGATTAGTATCAGTC